>NZ_JBHSNM010000001.1:0-1553835 GCF_042655745.1 Lysobacter yangpyeongensis
GCAGAGACACTGTGATGCCATTGCCCATCGACTCAACACCAGACCGAGGAAGCGCTATGGCTATCGCAGCCCAATGCAAAAACTATTCGGTTAGAGGAGCTTGTCGCACTTGGTGGTTGAATTCACGCGCCATGCCGACGACGGCTGAGCCTAGATCAACTGACTGACGGCAAATCACGGCGCGCCCGTTGAATGAGCTCCTCGAGAGCATTGAGGGGAATGTCCTGGGCATAGCACGTGACATAGAACTCCGCGGATGTGTCCGAGTAGAAGACCTCCGCGAGAGGCGACTCCCCCGCGACCGACAGCTCAAGATACATCCCGTCGCGATTGATATCGCTGCCGCGCAAGAACTTGTACTCAGTCACGTTGGACTCCCCAGTGGCGCCTAACGCCTGAATTAAGCCGAGCCGCGAAGCGGCTTCGGCTTGAATGAATTGTTAGGCTGCGCCGCGACCAAGCAGGGCAGCCCAGATTGAAGGCGCAACGGCCAGCAAGATTACGACCAGGAACCCGATGAGCGATGCGGCCCAAAGGGGGATCCGCCTGTGCCTATAGATCGCAGCGGCGCTAATGAAGGCGCCGAGAACAATCGTGCCAATTGCCTCGGGCTTTACGACGACAGAGTAGCTAGAGGACCACAGCACCAATACGCCGTAAGCCAGCAATGCTGGAATGAAGAGTGCTGACAGGAAAGCGACGACCACATGCGCCCAGCGCCGTTCTGAGCTCGGGGTAGCTGATTGAGGTGGTTGAAAGAGATTCATCACAAGCAGCCTAACGCCTGAATTAAGCCGAGCCGCGAAGCGGCTTCGGCTTGAATGAATTGTTAGGCGGCACCCTGTGACCCTTGGCCGTCCCAACCGCGAACACTAGATGGTACCGGCAAGGTTGCGGGAATGTCTGAGTATCCGACGATCTCCAGCGCAACCAAGTTGCCGTCCAACGCAGAGACAATGACGTCCACTGTTTCCCCGGAGCGGGTCTCGCCGATAGCATCAGCGACTATCTCAGCAATCTCGCCGGGTTTGAGGTGCTGAAAATCTACTGATGCACAGCCACACTGACATTTGCCAACGACCTGTAGCGAATCTAACTGGTCTAGCGAGGGCATGCGGGTGCACTTGGCCGGAGCGTACTGAAGCGCACGCTCAAGAACGGCGCGCTCATCTGCAGATATTGCTCTAACAGCTATCGGTGATCTTCCCATGCCGCCTAACGCCTGAATTAAGCCGACACCAAGCGCGTAGCGATTGGTGTTCGGCTTGAATGAATTGTTAGGCCGCACTCTAGCGGGGAGAGTAAGCGCCCGGCAATGCCGCTATTGGCCGAAGTAGGGACGAGTGGGGCGCGCGTGATGAGTTCCGAGCGCCTCCCGGGAATCACTGCGTGAACCCGACAAGGCTTGATGTCTGAAAAGTGTGGGCGCCCCCAAAGGTTGCGTGAGCGCGCCGCGAGAATCCGGCCGAAGCAGCAAATGAGCGCAGGCACGCGGCTCGCACGCGCGAGAAACCACTCCGAACGCTTTGCTTTGCTTGCGGCCTAACGCTGGAATTAAGCCGACCCGCCACGAATCGGTGAGCCGGTAAAGTGGAGCTGGGGAGTCATTCAAGGCGAAGCCGCGAAGCGGGTTCGGCTTGAATGACTTGTTAGGCCGAAACTGGCGATGGAAATCGGCAGAACGGTGCCCGGGCGAGCATGCCACCTGGAGCGTTGCCAAACCAGAGGCGCAGGCTGGCGAGCGCGATGTGCTGACGATGCCCCGGATTGAACGCCACGAAGTGCCAGCTGTTTACGCAAGAACTGTTTGAGCAGGAGCGGCCTAACGCCTGAATTAAGCCGAGCCGCGAAGCGGCTTCGGCTTGAATGAATTGTTAGGCCGCCGATGGTGCCGTGAAGGTGGGGGCGCCGGCAACTCACCGCTCTCCGGCCCGAAGCCCGGATAGCCGGGGCGCGCCCCGCGCTGCCACGCGATACCAACCGAAGCGACCGCTTGGACAAGCGAGCAGCTCCCCGTAAGCCCACACGCTGGCCGAAGCCAACGCAAGCCGCGAGGAACTCAGTGCGCGCTTGCAACGACTCTGCCGAAGAGGTTCTGACCGAAGAGTGGGGAGCGCATGTACTCGCGAGGAACCACTCCGACGCTTTGCTTTGCTTGCGGCCTAACGCCTGAGTTAAGCCGACCCGCTGCCGCAGCAGTCGGGGAACGGCGGACGATCAATTTGCGAGTCGTTCAAGACGAAGCCGCGAAGCGGGTTCGGCTTGAACGAATTGTTAGGCCGCCGATGTTGCGGTAGTGCTTGTGGGCCGAGCAACTGTCCGCTTTTCGGGCCGAAGCCAAGAGCCGCCGGGGCGCGCGTGGCAGACTGCGGGCGCATCCCGAGAATCGCGCAATGGAGCCGAGAGAGTTTGGTGTGTTGGAGCTGCGGGCGCATCCCGCAATTGCCTGGGCGCGCCGTGATGGTCTGACCGAAGGAATCAATGAGCGCAGCCAGAAATGCTGGCACTCGCTTGAACCCACTCCCTCTGCTTTTGACTTGCTTGCGGCCTAACGCCTGAATTAAGCCGAGCCGCGAAGCGGCTTCGGCTTGAATGAATTGTTAGGCCGCCGATGTTGCCGGGAGAATTGGGGCGATGGCAACTACCCGCTTTTCGGTCCGTAGCCAGGACAGCCGGGGCGCGCTTTGAAGACCCTGAGCGCATCCCGGGAATCACAGGATGGAGCCGAGAGAATTTGGTGTGTTGGATCTGCGGGCGCATACCGCGATTGTCTGGGCGCGCCGCGAGGACCTGGCCGAAGGAATCAATGGGCGCAGCCAAAAATGCTGACACTCGCCTGAAGCCACTCCTTCTGCTTTTGAATTGCTTGCGGCCTAACGCCTGAGTTAAGCCGACCCGCTGCCGTAACAGTCGGAGAACGGCGGACGATCAATTTGCGAGTCGTTCAAGACGAAGCCGCGAAGCGGGTTCGGCTTGAACGAATTGTTAGGCCGCCGATGTTGCCGTAGCGGTTGGGGGCCGAGCAACTGTCCGCTTTTGGGACGAAGCCGGTCCAGTCGGGGCGCGCTTGGCTGGCCCCGAGCGCATCCCGAGAATCACGCAACGAGGCCGAGAGACTTTGGTGTGTTGGAGCTTTGGGCGCATTCCGCTGCTGCCTGGGCGCGCCATAGGGCCTGGCCGAAGGAATCAATGAGCGCAGCCGGGGTGCCGGAACTCGCGAGAACCCACTCTGACGCTTTTGACTTGTGCGGCCTAACGCCTGAATTAAGCCGAGCCGCGAAGCGGCTTCGGCTTGAATGAATTGTTAGGCCGCCGATGTTGCCGGGAAGGTTGGGGCGATGGCAACTGTCCGCTTTGGACCGAAGCCCGGCAGGGTTGGGGGCGCGCTTAGCGAACTCCGAGCGCATCCTGGGAATCACGTAATGGAGCGAGAGAGTCCGGCGTGTTGGAGCTACGAGCGCATCCGGATTGCGTGGGCGCGCCGCGAGGAACTGGACGAAGGAATCAATGAGCGCAGCCAGCACGCCGGCATTCGCGAGAACCCACTCTGACGCTTTTGACTTGTGCGGCCTAACGCCTGAATTAAGCCGAGCCGCGAAGCGGCTTCGGCTTGAATGAATTGTTAGGCCCCGGCGCCAGGAGGTGACCAATCCCAGTGTATGCGGACATCACCAGTCGCCCAAGTGCCGCTGAATCAATCTCTTGCCCCGGCCGGAGCTTTACGTGACGCATGAACTTACCAGTGCCCTCTAGCAAATGCTTTGGATCGTCAAGCTCGGGGCCAAGGAAGAAGCCGACATTAACGTGGTTGGTGAAAGCATTTACGTAACCGAACGCCGCATCACCAACGCATGCAGTTGGATGTCCGTCGTGCAGCAGCTCCCGAACGTCGTCACCACAGCTGCGCATTACCTCAAACCATTGTTGCGCGATGGCGCCAAGCGGCCCTGGGTGTTGTTGCATCCAGGCATCGACTGCCGGGTCGCGTTTAACCGCACTTGGAAATCGCATCAGCCGGCTCATGGTCATCTCCCGGGGCCTAACGCCTGAGTTAAGCCGACCCGCTGCCGCAGCAGTCGGAGAACGGCGGACGATCAGTTTGCGAGTCGTTCAAGACGAAGCCGCGAAGCGGGTTCGGCTTGAACGAATTGTTAGGCCGCGCCCCGTGTTTTGGGAAGTAGCCAGCTGCGAACGAGAGCATATGCACCAAACACCACGAGGGCGGGTAGCCCTAGGCTGATGAGCCATGCCAAGTACGATCCGCCAGAGACCATTTGCCACTGTCCGTGCCGGGCGTCGGTGCAGACGCCAAGTGCCTGATTAGCGGCACCACCGTCGTCAACACACGCGTCGACCTCTCCGAAAGCGAAGAACTCTCGGCAAAGCCAAACGAAAGCAAGGAAGGCCGAGATCCGAAGGGCGAAGAGCAGAACTTTGCGAACGGTCATAGCGGCCTAACGCCTGAGTTAAGCCGACCCGCTGCGGGAAGAGCCGGAAAGCGAGACGGCAACAGTTTGCGAGGAGTTCAAGACGAAGCCGCGAAGCGGGTTCGGCTTGAACGAATTGTTAGGCCGCCGATGGTGCCGTAGTGGTTGGGGGCCGAGCAACTGTCCGCTTTTGGGACGAAGCCGGGCCAGTCGGGGCGCGCTTAGCGGACTCCGGGCGCATCCTGGGAATCACCTAACGAGGCAGAGAGACTTTGGTGTGTGGGAGGTGCGGGCGCATCCCGCGGCTGCCTGTGCGCGCCGTGAGGACATGGCCGAACGAATCAATGAGCGCAGCCAAAAATGATGGCACTCGCCTGAAACCACTCCTTCTGCTTTTGACTTGCTTGCGGCCTAACGCCTAGTAGACCCCAAAAACGGGGATATGGGCGGGATATTCAGGTCGGCTTTTGGGTGGTGTCAAGGAAAAATCCTACGCCGAATCAATCGCTTGCCCGACTGCGATCCTCGCTTCTTGGCGGCATGCTGCCTGTGCATATCCAAGCTATCGGGGCGCTATGTTTTATTCACTGCAATCCGCGGTAATGCGCGGTGGTTTCGGCATCCGGGAGCCCGATGTGCCGGCGGGCGGATCCGTTTCGGGAGGAACGCGCTCGCCGCGCCTGTTCGACGAGGTTCGGCGGGTGCTGCGGACCAAGCATTACAGTCTCCGCACGGAGCATGTCTACCTTGGATGGATCCGCCGTTTCATCGAGGTCAATGGCCGCCGGCATCCGCGATCGATGGGGGCGGAAGAGGTCGAAACGTTCCTCACATCGCTTGCCGTGGAGGGGCAGGTTGCGGCCAGTACGCAGAACCAGGCGCTATCGGCGCTGCTGTTCCTCTACAAGGAAGTGCTCCGCATCGAGTTGCCCTGGATGGAGGGGGTTACGCGGGCCAAGCGTCCGCGGCGGTTGCCGACGGTCCTGTCTCGGTCGGAGGTGCAGGACCTGCTGGTGCAACTCGATGGTCGGCCCTGGTTGTTGTGCAGTCTGCTGTACGGCACCGGTCTGCGGCTGATGGAGTGCCTTCGCCTGCGGGTCAAGGACGTGGACTTCCAGCGCAATGAGATCACGGTGCGGAACGGCAAGGGTGGCAAGGATCGGCGCACGGTGCTTCCCAAGGCGCTGGTCGAGCCCTTGCTGCGCGAGGTGGAGCGCGCGCGTGCGCTGCACGCGGCGGACCTGCAGGAGGGGCTCGGGGCGGTGCACCTTCCGCACGCGCTGGCACGCAAGTACCCGAATGCGGAGCGGGAGTTCGGCTGGCAGTACGTGTTTCCGTCGCCCCGGCGTTCGGTCGATCCGCGCGACAACGTCGAGCGGCGGCATCATTTCGACGATGGCACGCTGTCGCGGGCGCTGAAGTCGGCCTGCACGCGTGCCGGGATCGTGAAGCCCGTATCCGCCCACACGCTGCGCCACTCCTTCGCCACCCACATGATCGAGGCGGGCTACGACATCCGCACGGTGCAGGAACTGCTTGGCCACAAGGACGTGGCGACCACACAGATCTATACGCACGTCCTAAATCGTGGGGCAGGGGGTGTGGTCAGTCCGCTGGATCGTTGAATTCGCCGCAGCCAACGACTTCGCGTCGGGAATCTGCATTACGCGGACACGAATGGCAGAAGGGCCGGTCAACGACCGGCCCTTCCGATGCACAACGCGACGCGCGTGATCAGCCCTTCTTCGCCGCGATCCACCGGTCGATCTTGGCTTCCAGCACTGCCAGCGGCACCGCGCCGTCCTTCAACACTTCGGCATGGAATTCGCGTATGTCGAACTTGTCGCCCAACTGCTGTTCGGCGCGATGGCGCAGTTCCTGGATCTTCAGTTCGCCGATCTTGTAGGCCAGCGCCTGGCCGGGGATGGCCATGTAGCGTTCGGCCTCCGCCGTCGATTGCGTTTCGGATTCGGCGGAGTTGTCGAGCATGTACTTGATCACCTGTTCGCGCGACCAGCCCTTGCTGTGCAGGCCGGTGTCGACGACGAGGCGGATGGCGCGCCACAACTCGTTCTGCAGGTAGCCGAAGTAGCTGTACGGATCGGTGTAGACGCCCAGGTCCTTGCCCAGCGATTCGGCGTACAGTCCCCAGCCTTCGGCGAACGCGGTCTCGCCGCCGAAGCGGCGGAAGGCGGGCAGGCCGGTCAGTTCCTGCTGCAGGGCGATCTGGAAGTGGTGGCCGGGGATTGCCTCGTGCAAATACAGGTCTTCGGAATCCCAGGTCTTACGCGTGGGCAGATCGTAGGTGTTGACGTAGAAGATGCCCGGACGCGTGCCGTCCTCGCTCGGAGGGTAGTACTCGCCGCCGGCCGCCGACTTGGCGCGGAACGGCTCGACCGGGCGGATCTCGAACGGGGACTTGGGAATCAGCGAGAACTGTGCGGGGATCTTCTCGTTGATCTTCGCCTCCAGCGCGCGGTAATGCGCGAGCAGTGCGTCCTCGCTCTTGAAGCTGAAGCGCTTGTCGGTCTGCATGAACCGGAAGAAATCCTGCAGCGAACCCTTGAAACCAACCTGCTGCATCACCTTGCGGATCTCGCCGTGGATGCGGGCGACTTCATCCAGGCCGATCTGGTGGATTTCCTCCGGGCTCTTGTCGGTCGTGGTCGAGTTGCGCGCGTTGAACGCATACCAGGCCTTGCCGTTGGGCAGTGCGTCCATGCCCGGCGTGGCGCGCGTCTTCGACATGTATTCGTCGGCGATGAAGGCGCGTACCTTGCGGTAGGCCGGCATGAGCTGCTGCCCGATCAGTTCGCGATAGGCGTTGGTGAGGCGTTCGCGATCGGCAGCGGAGAAATCCTTGGGCATGTTGGTGATCGGTCCCCAGAAGAGCGTGTCTTCGGGCTTGTCCTTGATCAGCGCGTCGAACTGCGGCAGCACCTTCACCATCAGCGCCCTGGGCTGCACCACGCCGGCCTTCATGCCTTCGCGCATGTTGGCGATGGCGGTGTCGAAGATGCCCGGGATGCGGGCGCCGCGTGCCAGCCAGTCGTCGTAGTCCTTCACGGTCTTGAACGGTTGCGCGCTCGTGCCGGAACCCAGTTGCGCGGCGAAGCCGGCGATGTTGTTGAACTGGTCGAACGGAAGCATCCAGTCCGGGAACTGTTCGGATTCCAGCGCCTGTTCGGCGTTGCGCACGAAGATCTCGTAGCTGATCAGCGCCTGGCCATCGAGGCCGTCGGAGCCGATGTCCTTGACGGTCTTCAACCAGCGCGTGTTGAAGTCGTGCGTCTGCTGGCGGTATTGCGCGGACAGGAAGTCCGGCAACTGGTCGTTGTAGCGGGTGTCGCCCTGGAAGGTGGCCTGGATCGGGTTGAGCTTGAGGAATTCTTCCCAGTACTGCGCGTACAGCGCATCCAGGCGCGTGGCCTTGTCGTGCGTGGCCGCTTGCGGTGCGGTGGCCGGTGTTGTTTCGGCAGTGGCGGACGAACCCGTGCAAGCGGCGAGGGCGGTGAGCAGGGCGACGGAGAGAACGAGTGGGCGCAGGGTCATGACGGTTCCGGGTCACGGGGCGGAACCGGAAGGATGGGCCCTGCGGCTCGCGGATGCACCCGGCCGGAAGTCATGCCGCGCCGCGCCGCGATAGCACCCGCGTGCGACGCCGTCGAACGCGCCGCAGCGCGCTTGGAGCCGCGGCAGCGGGCTGTTCGCGGCGAAATCTCTCCATCGCGCCCGGAACCGCATATGCCAGTCCCTCCGGCGCGCTCGCGCGCAGGTTTGCTTACTCCGCCGCCTCCAGCCGCAGCTGTTCCGCCCTTCGCTCGCCCAGGTAGTTGGTGATGCCGCGGCGCATCGCGTACAGCAGCGGGATCATCGCCACGGCGGCCAGCATCTTGTAGCAGTAGTTGACCGTGCTCACCGCGAGGAACAGCGAGATCGGCCAGTGCTGGGGCCCGAGCACGAAGGCGATGTACAGCACGACGAAGCTGTCGACCAGCTGCGAAACCGCGGTGGAGCCGGTCGCGCGCAGCCACGCGTGCCGCTCGCCGGTGGCCTTGCGGATGCGGTGGAACACCGCGACGTCGATCAGCTGGCCGAGCATGAAGGCGACCAGCGAGCCGGCGATCGTCCACAGGCCCTGGCCGAAGACGGCGGCGAACGCGGCCTGGTAATCGGCCACGCCCTGGGCTTCGGCGGCTTTTACCCACCAGCCCGCCGGCGCCAGCGAGATCGCGGCGAATGCGAACAGGAAGCCGTAGCCGATCAGCCCCGCGGCGAGCCAGGAAATCATGCGCACGCCGCGGCGTCCGTAGAACTCGTTGACGACGTCGGTCATCAGGAAGACCACCGGCCACAGCAGCGTGCCCGCGGTGAAGCTCAACGATCCGCTCTGGCCGAACAAATTCCATTGCAGCGGCGCGATGCCGAGCGTGTCCTCGAGCGCGAAGATCTTGACGCCGATGAATTCGGCGAGCACCGCGTTGACGCAGAAGAACGCGGCGAGGATGACGAACAGGCGCAGGGCGCGATCGTCGAGGAGGCGGCTGGGAGCAATCGAAAGCGCGGGCGAAGTCGTGTCATTCACTCTGGCGGCCTCGGGCTGCGTTGATGGAAGTGGGGAAGCATCCTGCGCGTCGGCCGGGCGCCGGCGTGCGGATTCCTGCGCAGCCGATCCGGCGCGCTGGCAGCTACAGGCCGCGCGATACGGTGGTTGACCGGCATCGGCCGCGACGCGGCTTCAATCCTCTCGCCCGACGGGCGCGCTTGCGGCGCGCGGCGGCGAGAACGGAATCGAATCCGGCGACACCGCGCCGCCGGAGATGATGAAGCTCATCGCCTGATCGACGGTCCAGTCGGTGGGCGTGATCTTTTCCACCGGCACGATCTCGAGGTAGCCCGAGGTCGGATTCGGCGTGGTCGGCACGTAGACGGCGGCGAGCTCGCGCCCGGTGCCGTGCTCGTGCATCACCTTGGTGACGAAGCCGAGCGTCTTCATCTCGGTGTGCGGGAAGTCGATCAGCACCACGCGCTGCGTGCCGTCGGGCTTGGTCTGCAGGATGTCGAGCAACTGGCGCGCGCTGCCGTAGATGGTGCTGGCGAGCGGGATGCGGCGGATCAGCGCTTCGAACCAGCGCAGCAGGCGCTGGCCGATGACGATGCGGGCCATCACGCCGGAGGCCAGGATCACGCCCAGCGTCGCGACCAGCGCGAGTGCCGTCTGCACCCAGGGCGCGGTGACCCAGCCCATCGCCTGCGGCGATTCGAGCGCGATTTCCTCCAGCAACGGGCCGATGGCGGGGCGGCTGATGTCGGACAGCAGGACGAAGACGAACTTGATCACCACCCAGGTGAGCCAGATCGGCAGCAGGGTCAACAGGCCGGTGAGGAACAGACGCTGGAAGCTGACGCGGGGAGCGCGGGGGGGCGTGGTCATCCGCGCATTGTAGGGGCGGTGCGCGGGCTCCGCATTCGCCTGCTACTCGAGGTCGCGGATCAGCCGGAAGCCGACGTCGTCGTAGCCACGGTTGGCGAGCAAGGGACGCTGGTCGGTGCGGCTGCGCCAGGACTTGCCGCTGACGATGCGGCGCGCGCAGCCGCCGGAACAGTCGCGCGACCACAGCGACAGCGCGCGATTGCCGGCCTGCGCCGGGGTTTCGCTCGCTTCGGCGAGGGTCGGCAGGCGCCAATGCTGCCCGGTCTGCTGGCTGTACCAGTTGGCGTAGGCCTCGGCATCCTGCAGGGACACGCAGACGACGGGTTCGGTTTCGGTCTGGGCAAAGCCCGGCGTGCGCCAGTCGCGCGGCGCGAGCACGCGCAGCAGCGAGGCGCGTTCGCGGCATAGCGTGGGGGTTCGCTTCGTGGCCTCCACGAAGCGGACGTAATCGGCGCGCGTGACCGGGCTGCGCCTGATCGCGACGGCGCCTTCCGCGCCCGCATGCAGCACGCCGCCGCCGGGCAGCACGGCGCCCATCTTCGGGATCTTCGCCGCGCGTGCGGCCAGTGCGGTGCCCAGTTGCGGCGCCAGGCCGAAATCGCGCACGAGGAGCGCGGTGCGCTCCGCTTCCTTGCGGTCGTAGCGCTTGGCGGCCGCGTCGAAGCGGGCCTTCACCGCGGCTTCGATCTTGCCGCGCAGGCGCTGGTACGCGGGCGATCGCGTGGTGCCGGTCTGCTGCGCAAGCGCGCTGGCCATGGCATGGATTTCCCGCGCGCGCGCGTCGTTGCCTTCGCGGATCTGCGCGGCGATGGCATCGGCGAAGGCGTCGATGAGTTCGCCGGCGACGGCGAGCACTTCGCTGTTGGTGCCGTCGGCGTTCCAGGCCTCCAGCACGCTGGTGTAGGCATTGGCGTCCAGCGGCGCTGTCAGCTGGCCGGCGGCGATGCGCTTGCGCGCGGTGTCGATGGCCTTGCGCGCCGGCGTGTCCTGCAGCGGCTTGAGCATCGCGGTGGTGACTTCGTTGTGGGCCACGATTGCCGCGGCATCGGCGGCCTGCGGGCTGTAGTCCTCCGCGGAACGACGCCGCGACAGGTATTCCGCCCCGAGCACGCCCACGCCGATGAAGGCGAGCAGCGCGCCGACGGCCCAGATCGGCCTGGCGTACTGCTGCAGCGGCGCGAGCCGGCGCAGCCGGTCGCGCAGTGCCGGCAGCAGGCTGCGCTCGGTGACCGACTCGATGCCTGCGCGCATCTGCGCGGCATCCTCGAAGCGTTGCGACGGCTGCTTGGCCAGCGCACGGTTCATGAAGTGCTGCCAGTGCGCGAGGTGCGCGGGCAGTTTCGGGATCGGGTCCTGAGCGTGCATGACCGCCATCGACAGCGCGTCGGGCGCTTCGAAGGGCAGCTTGCCGGTCAGCATTTCCCAGATGAGCACGCCGAGCGCGTACAGGTCGGCGCGGCCGTCGACGACTTCGCCGCGCGCCTGCTCGGGCGCCATGTACGCCGTGCTGCCCACCGCCAGGCCGGTGGCGGTCATGCGTGCGCCGCCCCAGTCCTTGCGCAGGGCGATGCCGAAATCGGCGAGCAGCGGACGGTCGGCGTCGTCGAACAGCACGTTCTCGGCCTTGACGTCGCGATGCACGATGTTTCGCGCATGGGCATAGCCCAGGACCGAAAGCAGGATGTCGGCGATCTCCACGACGCGCCGCTCGCTCCTCACGTAATTGCGCTGGCCCAGGTGACCGCGCGACATGTAGGGCATCACGTAATAGGGCAGGCCCTCGTGCGTGCGGCCGACCTCGTAGATGCGCACGACGTGCGGGTGCTCGAGGCGGGCGATGGTGCGCACTTCGTTCTCGAAGCGGCGGCGGCTGGTCTCGTCGGACAGCGCCTGCGGCGACATGACCTTGATGGCGACGTCGCGGCCCAGCGTGTGCTGGCGCGCGAGATACACGGTCGACATGCCGCCGTGGTTGATCACCCGCAGCAATCGGTAGCCGGCGATTTCCGGCAACGGCGTTCCGTCGTCGTGTCTCGGCTCTTCAGCCATGTTCCGCGCCCCCTGTGGCCGGGCAAGCATACCCTGCGTTCCCGCGGCGTACGCATTGCGCACGGGACGAAAACTCCCACCGGGGCACCAGGAATGTGATCGTCATCGCCGAATGGCCAGGCTTCAGCACGTTCCCGCGAAAAGCGCCGATGGTGGCGCGCCCGTCGTTGCGATCGCGTGGATGGACCGCTAAGCCGCCAGCCGCGGGTCTTCGCCGTCGTCCATACGCGCGCGTTTGCGGCGCACGTAGACCTGCTTGCGCACCCGCGCGACGACCACGCCGGAGGCGTCGACGACGTCCGTCTCGAACCAGTGCAGGCGCTTGGCGCCGCCCGCGGTCGCCTCGCGCAGCCGGTCGAGCACGGCCTCGTCGAGGCGGAACTCCGCATGCACGGTGCCGCGGCCGGGTTTGAGGAATTCGATGGTCGCCGCCTGGTCCCAGACGATGTAGTCGCGGCCCAGCGCGTGCATCGTCAGCAGCATCCAGAACGGATCGGTCATCGCAAACAGGTTGCCGCCGAAGTGCACGCCGACGTAGTTGCGGTTCCAGGGGCGGGCGCGCAGTTCCACCCGCGCGCTGCGCCAGTCGGAGGCGATGGCGGCAACGTGGATGCCGTTGAACAGGAACGGCGGCCACAGGTTGAGGATCCGCCGCAGGGCGCCGGGACTGAAGCTGTGCTTCATCGGGTACTTGCCGTGGGGAAGGCCGGCGCAGCTTCGCCATACGCGTGCGTACAGTCAAGCGTTGGCCGGCGAATCCCGTTGCGCGCCGTTGCCGCGACGCTTCGTTCAGAACAGCAGCGACGACATCCGGCGGCGATACGCACCGACGAGGTCCTCGTCTTCGATGATGCGGAAGGCGTCGATCAGCGACTTGCGCGGCAGGCCGTCGTCGAAATTGCGGTCGCGGCGGAGCATTTCGAGGAACTGCTCCAGGCCCGCCTGCGAATCGCCGGCGACGATCCGCTGCACGCCCAGCAGGTGGCGCGCACGCAGGTCGTCCGGATTGCTGGCGATGGCCGCTTCGAGCACTTCCGGCGCCGGCGCGTTGTCGAGCAATGCAGCAAAGCCCAGGCGCGAACGCGCGCGGACGGCGCGATCGTCGTGCGCGAGGTTGGCGGGCAACGCATCGAGCAGCTGCTCGGCCTCGCGCACCGCGCCGGTCTTCAGCAATGCGAGCGCCAGGTCGAGTTTGAGGTTGTCGTCGTCCGGCGTGGCCGCGACTTCGCCGCGCAGGCGCACGACTTCGGCATGCGGATCGAGCGGTGCGGATGCGACTTCGACCGCGTCCTGTGCGGTGGACGCAGCGGGTTCGATGCCGTGGTGTTTCAGGAATTCGCGCAACTGGCCTTCCGGCAGGGCGCCGGGGAAGCCGTCGGCGAGCTGGCCGCCCTTGACCAGGAACACGGTCGGGATCGAGCGCACCTGGAAGGCTGCGGCGAGTTCCTGTTCCTTGTCGACGTCGACCTTGGCCAGCACGAACGCGCCGTTGTATTCGCCGGCGAGCTTCTCGAGGATCGGGCCCAGCTGCTTGCACGGCCCGCACCACTCGGCCCAGAAATCGACCAGCACCGGCGTTTCGATCGAGCGACGCAGCACGTCGGCTTCGAAATTGGCCGTGGTCGCGTCGAACACATGGGGCTGGGCGGTGTCGGTCGTCATCGTCGGAAGGCGTGGCAGGGGTTGCGGCGAGATGGGGGCGAGCGCGCGCGGACGCAAGCTCGGCGGTTGCGCACGCTAGCATGGCGGCATGAAAGCCCGCGTTCCTTCGATCCTGCGCCATGCCGGCGTGCTGGCGGCCCTGTTGTCCGCGGCCGCGGCGATGGCGTTCGGCGCGCGCGTGCAGGGCTATTCGCACGCGCAACTGCCCCTGGCCCTGCTAGGCGCGGCGCCCTTGCCGGGTGCGTTCGCGTTCAACGTGCTCGCATTCGTGTTGCCGGGCCTGCTGGTTGCGACCGTGGCGATCCGCCTGCGCAGCGCGATCGACGCCGCGGGTGATCCGGCGCCACGATGGTCGACGCGGATCGGCGCGCAATCGATGCTGCTGGCCTCACTCGCCTTCGCCGCGCAGGGACTGTGGCCGCTGGATGCCTCCGACCTGGATGGCGGAGGCAGCAGCCGTCACGCCGCGGCATGGATGGCGTGGCTGCTGGCGTCGACGCTCGGCGCCGCGCTGCTGGGCACCCGACTGCGTCCGCGGCGCGGCTTCGCCACGGCGTCTGTTTGCGTCGCGATCGCGCTGCCGCTGCTCGCTTTCGTCCTGCCGGCGCTGGTTCCGGCCGGCATTACCCAGCGGCTGGCTTTCGCCGCGTGGTTCGCCTGGGCGATCGGCGCCGGCGCTTTCGCGGCGAATGCGCGTCAGCCGTAGCGCAGCTTCAGCACCAGGATGGTGGAGGCCAGCGCGAGGGTGACGGCGTTGCACAGGATCATCGGCCACGACATCAGCACGAAGCCGTAGGCCAGCCACAACGCCACGCCGACGGTGAACATCACGTACATCTCCAGCGAGATGCCGCGTGTGTCCTTGCTGCGGATGGTCTTGACCGCCTGCGGCACGAACGCGAGCGTGGTGAGCATCGCGGCGGCGTAACCGACACCATCGCCGGCAAGGTTCATTGCGTCGCGCCCGGCTGCTTGTAGACCGTGCCGTCCTTCATCACGAAGTCGACATCGAGCACGACCTTGATGTCCTCGAGCGGGTTGCCCGGGACCGCGACGATGTCGGCGCGCTTGCCCGCTTCGATCACGCCCTGGTCGTCGACGCCCAGCACCTGCGCCGCGTTGATGGTCGCGGCCTGCAGCACGTACGCGGCCGGCATCCCGGCTTCGACCATGTAGAGGAATTCGCGGGCGTTGTCGCCGTGCGGACCCACGCCCATGTCGGTGCCGAAGGCGATCTTCACGCCGTTGCGGTAGGCCTTGCCGGCGGTTTCCTGGATTTGTGCCCCCACGCGCGCGGCCTTGGGCCGGATGATGTCGGGGAAGTAGCCGTCGATCTTCGCCTTGTCGGCGACGAAGCGGCCGGCATAGATCGTCGGCACGTACCAGGTGCCCTTCTGCTTCATCAGCGACATCACCTCGTCGCTCATGTAGGTGCCGTGCTCGATCGAGGTGACGCCGCCGAGCACCGCGCGCTTCATGCCCTCGGTGCCGTGCGCGTGCGCGGCGACGCGGTAGCCGTAGTCCTTCGCGGTATCGACGATCGCGCGGATCTCGTCGACGGTGAACTGTGGTGCATCGGCCGATTTCGCATACGAGAGCACGCCGCCGGTCGCGGTGATCTTGATGACGTCGCTGCCCTCCTTGTAGCGCTGGCGCACGGCCTGGCGCGCGTCGTCCACGGAATTCACCACGCCCTCGGTCGGGCCAGGCGGGCCGATCAGGTGCGACAGCTCCGCGTTGTAGCCATTGGTGGGATCGGCGTGGCCGCCGGTCGTGCCGATCGCGGTGCCGGCGGCCCAGATGCGCGGGCCCTCGACCAGGCCCTGGTTGATGGCGTTGCGCAGGTGCAGGACGACGTCGCCGCCGAGGTCGCGCACGCTGGTGAAGCCGGCCAGCAGGGTCTTCTTCGCGTAACCGACCGAGCGGAAGGCGAAGTCGGTGTCGTCGAGCCGGAACTCTTCCTCGTAGGCCTTCGGGCTGCTCTCCGAGGACAGGTGCACGTGCAGGTCGGTCCAGCCGGGCGTGCAGGTGTGGCCGGACAGGTCGAGCGAACGCACACCCGCCACGTCGGCATGGCCGGCGAGGACCTCGGCGATCCGGCCATCGCGCACGACCACGGTGCGGTCGTCGAGCAGCTTGCCGCTGCGGGCGTCGAACAGCTTTCCGCAATGCAGGGCGACCGGTTCCGCCGCCATTGCAGCGGTGGGAACGGCCATGGCGACGAGCAGTGCGGCGGCGAGACGGTTCATTGGCAGAGGACCCCGGCGGATGAGGGGCCGATTCTAAGCACAGCCGTCGTACGGCCGTCCTTGCCGAAACCGGTACGTCCCGCGATGTGCCGCGTGCGGCTCGCCGGAGCCGGCGGCCACGGCCGGGCGAGTGCCGGAGCCCGCGCGCCCGCACGCGAACCCTGCGCGCGCCCCCGCCCCGGCTGCCCGACCGGGCGAATGGCGGTGAATGGTGCGCTGCGGTAGGCTTTCCAGTCTTTCCCGTACTGTTTGCCGACCGTGTCCAGCGAAGCCGTCCAGACCGAATCCGTCGCCGATCCGAAGGCCTTTGATCCGCAAGCCGTCGAGGCGGCCGCGCAGGGCTTCTGGACTGCCAACAAGGCTTTCGAGGTCGTCGAGACGTCGGGCAAGCCGAAGTACTACTGCCTGTCGATGCTGCCGTACCCGTCCGGTGCGTTGCACATGGGCCACGTGCGCAACTACACCATCGGCGACGTCATCAGCCGCTACAAGCGCATGACCGGCCACAACGTGCTGCAGCCGATGGGCTGGGACGCTTTCGGCCTGCCGGCGGAAAACGCCGCGATCAAGAACAACACCGCGCCGGCGAAGTGGACCTACGCCAACATCGCGCACATGAAGGCGCAGCTGCAGCAGATGGGCTACGCCATCGACTGGTCGCGCGAATTCGCCACCTGCCGCCCCGAGTACTACGTGCACGAGCAGCGCATGTTCGTGCGCCTTATGAAGCAGGGCCTGGCCTATCGCAAGAACGCGGTGGTGAACTGGGACCCGGTCGACCAGACCGTGCTCGCCAATGAGCAGGTGATCGACGGCCGCGGCTGGCGCACCGGCGCGCTGGTGGAGAAGCGCGAGATCCCGCAGTGGTTCCTCAAGATCACCGACTACGCGCAGGAACTGCTCGACGGCCTGGACGCGCTGCCCGGCTGGCCCGACGCGGTCAAGACCATGCAGCGCAACTGGATCGGCCGCAGCGAAGGCCTGGAGATCCGTTTCGACGTGGTCGACGGCAACGGTAATGCGGTCGAGCCCCTGACCGTGTTCACCACGCGTCCGGACACGCTGATGGGCGTGACCTTCGTGTCGATCGCCGCCGAGCATCCGCTGGCGCAACTGGCCGCGCAGTCGGACGCCGAACTCGCCGCCTTCATCGCCGAACTGCGCCAGGGTGGCGTCTCCGAAGCCGAACTCGAGACGCAGGTGAAGCGCGGCCGCGACACCGGCCTGCGCGCGATCCATCCGGTCACCGGCGAGCAGGTCCCCGTCTACGTCGCCAACTTCGTGCTGATGAACTACGGCACCGGCGCGGTGATGGCGGTGCCGGGCCACGACGAGCGCGACTGGGAATTCGCCCGCGCCTACCAGCTGCCGATAAAGATGGTGATCGTGCCCGCCGACGTGCGCGATGCGCTCACCGAAATCAGCCGCGACGTCGCGCGTCACAACGACCCCATGCGCAGCGCGCTGGGCGAGGGCGGCGCGATCGATGCCTACGACACCGGCGCCGCCGTGCAGGTGGTGGCCGACTTCGAGCGCCGCCTCGCCGAAGAGGGCGCGTACACCGAACGCGGTTTCCTGGTGAATTCGGGCGAGCTCGACGGCATGGAATACCAGCAGGCCTTCGACACGCTCGCCGCGCGCTTCGAGGCCGAAGGCCGCGGCCAGCGCCGCGTGAACTACCGCCTGCGCGACTGGGGCGTGAGCCGCCAGCGCTACTGGGGCTGCCCGATTCCGGTGATCCTGTGCAGCAAGTGCGGCGACGTGCCGGTGCCGGAAGACCAGCTGCCGGTCGTGCTGCCCGAAGACGTGGCCTTCAGCGGCGTCACCTCGCCGATCAAGGCCGATCCGGAATGGCGCAAGACCACGTGTCCGCAATGCGGCGGCGCGGCCGAGCGCGAAACCGACACCTTCGACACCTTCATGGAGTCGAGCTGGTACTACGCGCGCTACACCTCGCCGGGCGCCGACCAGCAGGTCGACGAACGCGCGAAGTACTGGACGCCGGTCGACCAGTACATCGGCGGCATCGAGCACGCGATCCTGCACCTGCTGTATTTCCGCTTCTACCACAAGCTGCTGCGCGATCAGGGCCTCGTCGCTTCCGACGAACCCGCCACCAACCTGCTGTGCCAGGGGATGGTGATCGCGGAGACCTATTACCGCGACAACGCCGACGGTTCGAAGGACTGGATCAATCCCGCCGACGTCGAAGTCGAGCGCGACGCGCGCGGCCACATCACTGGCGCGAAGCTCAAGGCCGACGGCCAGCCGGTGCATATCGGCGGCACCGAGAAGATGTCGAAGTCGAAGAACAACGGCGTCGACCCGCAGCTGATGGTGGGCCGGTACGGCGCCGACACGGTGCGCCTGTTCTCGATGTTCGCCGCGCCGCCGGAGCAGTCGCTGGAGTGGAACGAGGCCGGTGTCGAGGGCATGGCGCGCTTCCTGCGCCGCTTCTGGCGCGAAGTCCTCACGCACGTGTCGCAGCCGGATCATCCGGAGGTCGACCCCTCGCAACTCAACGCCGCGCAGAAGACCCTGCGCCGGCAGCTGCACGAGACCATCCAGAAGGTCGGCGACGACTACGGTCGCCGCCACAGCTTCAACACCGCGATCGCCGCGCTGATGGAGCTGCTCAACCACGTGCAGAAATTCGACGACATGAGCGATCAGGGGCGCGCCGTGCGCCACGAGGCGCTGCAGGCGATGGTGCTGCTGCTCAATCCGGTCACGCCGCACGTCTGCCACGCGCTGTGGCAGGCGCTGGGGCACCCCGAAACGCTGCTGGAAGACGTACCGTTTCCGGTCGCCGATCCGGCGGCACTGGTGCGCGACAGCATCACGCTGGCGGTCCAGGTGAACGGCAAGCTGCGCGGCACGATCGAGGTGCCGGTCAACGTCGCGAAGGAAGAGGCCGAGCGTCTCGCCCTGGCCGCGCCGGGCGTCGCGAACTTCGTCGCGGGGCAGACGGTGAAGAAGGTCATCGTCGTGCCGGGGAAGATCGTCAATATCGTGGTGGGGTGATTCCTGCTTCGGCTGGTTGCCGCCATCTGTTGATGGCGGCAATTACCGGCTCCAGCTTCGCCTGGGACGCTTGGGTCGTCATTCCCGCGAAAGCGGGAATCCAGTTTCTCTGCTCTCACAGGCATCCGGCCAACGAAAGTGCAGGCGAAGCACAGGGCCTGCGCTCTGCGTGCTTCGCTCCCACTCGTCATTCCCGCGAAAGCGGGAATCCAGTGACTTGCTCCTCGGTCGCTCGCCGAACAATACCGAAAAGTCTGCAGCCAACTTCGGCTGCTGGCCAAAGGCGCCGGACGCTCGCTCTACGGAAATGCGGGCAAAAGGCTGAAGACACTGGATTCCCGCTTTCGCGGGAATGACGAGCGGGAGCAGAGAGTGCAGCCCCTGTGATTTGCCTGCGCTTTCGTTGGTCGGGTGCCTGAGAGCAAAGTCACTGGATTCCCGCTTTCGCGGGAATGACGAGCAGGAGCAGAGAGTGCAGGGCCTGTGATTTGCCTGCGCCTTCGTTGGTCGGGTGCCCAGGAACTCGCCGGTAGCCGGTTCCTCGCCGGCGACGCCCCGACGATCGCCGACGTGGCCTGCTGCGGCTATCTCTTCTTCCTCGGTGAGGGACTCGACATCGCGACGTCCGACGGCGTGGCGTGGGCGGAGGCGGCCGGTCTCGATCCCGCATGCTGGCCCCGGGTCAACGACTGGGTTGGCCGCGTCGCGGCGTTGCCCGGCTTCCGGACACCGCAGCGGCTGTTCGCGGGCCACGAGGCCGTGTACTGAACGACGCCGGCCCAGTCATATGATCCCTGCGGCGGCGCGGCCGCAGGGGTGCCGGCAGGCCGCCATTCCGATTCGATCCAGACACTGGGGAAAAGCTGATGAAAACGATCATCGCGGCCGTCGTGGGCGGCGTGTTGTTGTTCCTGTGGGGATTCGTCGCGCACGTCCTGCTGCCGTTCTCCGATCAGGCGCTGAAGCCGGTCCCGAATGAAGCCGCCGTCATCGAGACACTCCGCAGCAACATCACCGAGAACGGCGTGTACGCGGTGCCGCATCTGGACTACAGGCGGGCCAGCGAGGCCGAGCAAGAGGCGTATGCCGACAAGGTCGCCAACGGCCCCAGCGGCCTGCTGGTCGTGCGCACCGGCGGCGTCAGCATGGACATGAAGAAGGAACTGCCGATGGAGTTCCTGAGCAACGTCCTCGCCGCGCTGGTGGCGGCGCTGGCCGTGGGCGGCCTGGCGTTGCGCAGCTACGGCGCGCGCGTGGGCACGCTCTTCGCGTTCGGCGTCGTCGCCTGGCTGTCGGTGTCGGTGTCGCAATGGACCTGGTACGGCTTCAGCACCGATTTCCTGATCAGCGACCTGGTCGACCAGTGGGGCGGTTGGCTGCTTGCGGCTCTGGGCATGGCCGCCGTGCTGAAGCCGCGGCGCTGACGCATCCCGCGTGATCCGACCGTGAACGGTGCAGGCGCAGGCCAGCGCGACTCCGGCTTGCCGCCTGCGCCGGCCTCGTCCAGACTTCGCGCATGATCCGTCGCAGCCTGCCCATCGTCCTCGCACTGGCCCTCACGGCGTGCGGCTTCCATCTCCGCAATTCCCTGGTGCTGCCCGACGATCTGGGCCCGCTGCGGGTCTCTTCGGTGGATCGTTACAGCCCGCTGGCGGATTCGCTCACCCAGTCGATCCGGCGCGCCGGCGCACCCGTCGCGTCGGACGACGATGCCAACGCCACGGTGCTCGACCTGCTTTCCGAACGCTGGGGCAACACGCCGCTCAGCGTCGACCAGCTGGGTCGCGCGCAGGAGTACAGCCTGCGCTACGCGGTCGTGTTCGAAGTACGCCGCGCCGACGGTACCAAGGTGCTGCCGCGCCAGGCTGTGGAGCTGTCGCGCGACTACATCTCCAATCCGGTGAACACCATCGGCACGGAAAGCGAACGCGAACTGCTGGAAAAGGAGATGCGACGCGACATGACGGCGTCGATCATCCGCCGGCTCGACGCAGTGGCGCGCACGGAAGGCACGCCGGTGCCGGCATCGCGCCTGGACGAACCCGTTGCGGAAGACGCGGCGAAAGCGGCGCTGGAAGCCGCCGATGCGAATCCGCCGCCGGACGAGCCGGCACCCGAATCCCAGGAAACGCCGCCGGCCGATCCGCCGCAGCCGCGTTGACCGAATGATGGAGCTCAAGCCGGAACAGCTGGCCGCGCAGGTGCAGGCGGGTCCGCTGCGTCCTGCCTATCTGATCGCCGGCCCGGAACCGCTGCGCGTGCTCGAGGCCGCCGATGCCGTGCGTGCCGCCGCGCGTGCCCAGGGCATCACCGAACGCGAAGTCTTCGAAGCCGAGGGGAACCAGCGCGAGCCCGACTGGAACGCGATGGAATCGGGCTTCCACGCGCCGAGCCTGTTCGCGAGCCGGCGCCTGTTCGAGCTGCGCTTGCCCACGGGCAAGCCGGGCACCGAAGGCGCGCGGGTCATCAGCGAATTCTGCGCCGATCCGCCGGCGGACATCGTCCTGCTGGTCACCGCCGGCGAATGGAGCCGGCAGCACGGCGGCAAGTGGAGCGATGCGATCGCGCGCGTCGGCCTCGTGGCGATCGCGTGGCCGATCAAGCCGCACGAATTGCCCGGATGGATCGAAAGCCGCCTGCGTTCGCGCGGATTGCGCGCCGATCGCGATGCGGTGCAGCGCCTGGCCGACCTGGTCGAAGGCAACCTGCTCGCCGCGGCGCAGGAAATCGAGAAGCTCAAGCTGCTGTCCGAAGGCGCGGCCGGCAGCGGGGACATCCTCGATGCGGCGCGCATGGAGGACCTGGTCGCCGATGCCGCCCGTTTCGACGTGTTCCGCCTCGTCGACGCGGCCATGAACGGGCAGGGCGCGCAGGTGTCGCGCATGCTTCGCGGCCTGCGTGGCGAAGGCGAGGCCGTGCCGGCATTGCTCGGCATGGTGATCCGGGAATTGCAGACCGCCGCGGCGCTCGCGCGCGCGCCCAATCTCGTCAGCGCGTTCAAGGCCCAGCGCATCTGGGATTCGAAGCAACCGATGTACCGGCGCGCGCTGCAGCGCCATGAAGCCGCGCGCTGGGACGCGTTCCTCGCCCAGGCCGGTCGCGTGGACAGCATTGCCAAGGGACGTCCGCGCCGCGGGCAGGAGCCCGAAGATGCGTGGGTAGCGCTCGAACGCCTGCTGCTCGCGGTCGCCGAACCGCGCGCGTCGCGCCTGCTCGCCGTGCGATGAGTCCCGGTGCCGGCGACGCCGCGATGCCCGCCCTGATCTGTTACGGCGGGACCTTCGATCCCGTCCACAACGGCCACCTGGCCGTGGCACGGGCCGCCCGCGACGCACTGCGCGCGACGGTGTTCCTCCTGCCCGCGGCCGATCCGCCGCACAAGGGGCCGACCCACGCCGATGCGCTGCAACGGGCGCGCATGCTCGATCTCGCCATCGCCGGCGAGCCCGGACTGAAGGTCGACCGGCGCGAACTCGAACGCGACGGGCCGTCCTACACCTTCGACACGCTGCTGGAACTGCGCGCGCAGGTCGGGCCCGCGCGTCCGGTCGCGTGGCTGGTCGGCGGCGATTCGCTCAACCAGTTGCACACCTGGCATCGCTGGCGCGAACTGTTCGAACACGCGCATGTCGTGGCGGTGCAGCGGCCGGGATCGCACATCGATCCGGAAACCCTCCGGTGCGTCGCGCCGGAAGTGGCCGCCGAAGCGGCGGCGCGATGGACGACGCTGGAAGCGCTGCAGAACGCGCCGGCCGGCGGCCTGGCGGTACTGCCCTTGCAAGAACTGCGCCCGGAATCCTCCACCGAGCTGCGCCGGCTCATCGCCGCCCGCGATCCGGCCTGGCGCACGTGGGTGCCGCCGTCCGTCGCCGGCTACATCGATCGTCACGATCTGTACTCGACAGTCGCGCCAGACTCGGGTTTCCTATAATTCACCGGCAATCCCATCGAGCTCCGCCCCTTGACCAGCCAAGCCCAAGTCATCAAGACCCGCCTTCCCAATCCCCCGCCGCCGGTGGAAGTCCTGCTCAGGACGGTGCATGCCGCGGTCGAAGAGCTCAAGGCGCGCGACGTGGTCGAAATCGATGTGCGGGGCAAGAGCAGCGTCACCGATTACATGGTGATCGCATCGGGCACCTCCACCCGGCACGTGAAGTCCATCGCCGACGAGGTGGTCAAGTTCGCCAAGAACCTCGACGTCCAGCCGCTGGGCGTGGAAGGCGAGCGCGAGGCCGGATGGGTGCTGGTGGATCTGGGCGACGTGGTCGTGCACATCATGTTGCCGCGCATCCGTGAGTTCTACGCGCTCGAGCGCCTGTGGACGGTCGGCGATCAGCCGCCGTCGCATCACGACGTCGAGGACTACCCGAGCGAGACGGGCACCGACGGGCGTTACTGACGCCCGCCGCACGAAGACCGACAGGACGGCGCCAGTGGCGCCGTTCCTTTTTGCGCTGCGGGCGGCATGCCGATGCGTGCGACGCCTGATGCTTCAGTGCGCACGACGACGGCGTTCCGGCCTCGTCCGCTACCATGCCGCCATGAAAGCCAAGCTCATCGCCGTCGGCGAACGCGCGCCGCGCTGGGTCGCGGAGGGATTCGGCGAATACCAGAAGCGCCTGTCGCACTGGCTGCCGCTGGAGCTCGTCGAGATCGAACCCGGCCTGCGCGGGAAGGGGCGCGACGCCGCGCGGGCAACGCAGGACGAAGGGGCGCGGGTACTGGGCGCGCTGCCGAAGCAGGCGACCGTGGTTGCGCTCGATGGGTGTGGACGGCTGTGGTCTTCGGAGCAACTGGCGCAGCGCCTGGAGCACTGGCGGGCGCAGGGCCGCGACCTGGCCTTCCTGATCGGCGGCCCCGAAGGCCATTCGCCCGACGTCATCGCGCGCGCCGACGAGCAGTGGTCGCTGGGTCCGCTCACGCTCCCGCACATGCTGGTCCGCCTGGTCGCGGCCGAGCAGCTTTATCGCGCCGCGGCGCTGTTGGCGAACCATCCGTACCACCGGGCGTAGTCCGTCTTCGCGCTGGTTCCTGCGGACGGCCTTGAAAGAGGTGAGGGCCGTGTTGCGACCCTCACCATGGTCCGCGTGTGCGTTCGGTGCGCAGCGGGCAGGCAACTACGTGTGCACGGCCGTAGGAGCGCCCCACGGGCGCCACCTGGTTGCATCTATCGATTGAGGTTGAATACCACCGGCACCAGGCCGATCGCCTGCACCGCACGGCCGCCCTCCATCGCGGGCTTGAAGCGCCACTTCGCCAGCACCTGTCGCTTCGCCGCGAGGTCGAGCATGCGATGGCCGCTGCTTTGCTCCACCTGCACGTCGATCGGCTTGCCGTCGACATCGACCAGCACGCGCAGTGTGACGGTGCCGGAGAGCGACTCGCGGATCGCTTCGATCGGATAGCGCGGTGCGGGTGCTTCCAGATACTCGAGATGCGCGCCGGCCAACGGTTTGGCGATGTCGTTGCCGCGTCCGAATTCCACCTTGGCGACTACCTCGGGCTCGGCCGGGAGGTCTCCTGGCAGTGCCTCGTCGAATACGGGCTGCTGCGGAAGTTCGATCTTCTGCGGAAGCGTCGGCGCGACAGGGTTCGTCCGTGGCGGTGTGATCTCGACCCGCTTGGGCGGTATGGGCGGCGGATTCTCGGGCAGCTTCCTTGGATGCACCTCATAGATCGTGGGCGGCATTGCTTCTTCCCTGAGCGGCACATGCATGCTCAATGGCGCCAGCAGCAACAGCAGCGCTGCGCCGTTGATGGCGAATGCGCCGGCTTCGGCGGAGATGCGGGTGAAGTCGAGCTTCGCGATGCGAAAGCGCGGTGCGTGCAGGGCATGGGTCTGGGCCATTTGCCACCTCCGGAAGTTGTCGGCAGGGATGACAACGGGCCGGTGTGGTGAATGGGGTTCAGCGTTATCGGACTGGGTCGATCGGCCGGCTTGCGTATGGAGTCGACGAAGTCATGCGCGGCGTGATCGAAGCTGTGCGCGATGACATGGCTGAAGCGTCGAAGCAGCTCGCTGCGCTCGCTCCCCTCATCCGCCTTCGGCACCTTCTCCCCGCAGGCGGGGAGAAGGGGAGCATCTTTGCGCGGGAGAACGAGAGCCGCGGTAGTCGGAAGGGCGGGCAGACAAAAAAGCAGCCGAGGTCGTGACGGCATACCACCACGCCGCAGACCGCAAAAGCAGAAGGCCCGCACAGGCGGGCCTTCGCTTCATGCGCCGGACGCAGGTGCGTCGCGGACTCAGCGGCCCAGTTCGAACACCACGTCCAGGTTGACGCTCAGGGTGTTTTCGCCCGGCGACACCGACGTGTCGGCTTCGGCCTTCATCGCCTGCATGCGCATCATCGGGATCGGCGGGTTGAAGCTGCCGCCTTCGCTGATGCTGACGATGCGACGCACCTTCATGCCCAGGGTCTTCGCGTACATCTCCGCGCGCGCCTGCGCGCTGGCGACGGCCTTCTGGCGGGCTTCGTCGAGCGCTTCGTCCTTCCTGTCGACGTCGAAGCTGGGGCCGTTGATCTGGTTGGCGCCCACTGCCGCCAGCGTGTCGAGGATCTTGCCCAGCTTCGCGACGTCGCGCACGGTGATGCTGACGGTGTTGTTGGCCTCGTAGCCGGTGATCGTCGGGGGCTGGTTGTCGCGGTACTGGTAAGTCGGGTTGAGGTTGATGCCGCTGGTCTGCACGTCGCGGTCGGCGATGCCGGCGGCCTTGATCGCGGCGACGACCTTGGCCATCTGCTCCGCATTGGCGCGCATCGCCGCGTTGGCATCGGTGGCGCGGGTGACCACGCCGGTCGACATGCGGGCGATGTCCGGAACGCGCCTGGCCTCGCCCTGCGCGGAGACGTTGAGCAGCGTGCCGTCGGTGGCGACGAAGGGCGTGGTCTGGGCGTTCGTGGGCATCGACGTGAAGGCTCCAAGGCTGAGGAAGGCCGCCAGCACAAGCGGGCGCAGGGCGAGGCGGGACATCGTCTGGGGCATGGTCGGACTCCGTGTGGGACGTGGGGGAAGCGCCGGGGTGCGGGCACTGTGCGCGGGTACGGTAAACGATTCGTGAGCCGGGTCAGGGTTACGTGATCGCGGCCGGGGTGGCCACCAGTCAGCCCGGGTTATTCTTCCGGCCTCGCGAATTCTCCGCCGCGCGCCTGTCATGGCCGCGCCGGCCACAAGGACCCGATGCTCTATCTCGCTTCCCAATCCCCGCGCCGGCGCGAACTGCTGGGCCGCCTCGGCCTGCCGTTCGGCATCATCGATCTCGACGTGCCCGAACAGCGCGCGCCCGGCGAACCGGCGGAGGACTACGTCCGCCGCGTCGCCCGCGAGAAGGCCGGAGCGGGCCTGCTGAAGGTGATGGCCAATCCCGCCGCGCTGGTGCTGGGCAGCGACACCGAAGTGGTGCTCGACGACGAGGTCTTCGGCAAGCCGCGCGATGCCGAAGATGCCGCGGGCATGCTGCGACGGTTGTCCGGTCGCACGCACCAGGTGATCTCGGCGGTGTCGCTGGTGTCCCCTTCGCGCGAACGCCAGACCGTTTCGATCTCGCAGGTGACCTTCGCCGCGCTCAGCGCCGCGCAGATCGACGCCTATATCGGCGGCGACCAATGGCAGGGCAAGGCCGGCGCCTATGCCATCCAGGGTTTCGCCGAAACCTTCATCACGCGCCTGGACGGCAGCTATTCCGGCGTGATGGGCCTGCCGGTGCACGAGACCGCGCAGCTGTTGCGCGAATTCGGGCTCGAACCGGTACCTCCGGCATCGCGCACGCCGGTGGCAACGCCATGACGGAAGAGATCCTCGTCAACGTCACCCCGCGCGAGACCCGCGTCGCCGTGGTCGAGAACGGCATGCTGCAGGAACTGCACATCGAGCGCGGCTGGCGGCGCGGCGTGGTCGGCAACATCTACAAGGGGCGCGTGCAGCGGGTGATGCCCGGGATGCAGGCGGCGTTCGTCGAAATCGGCCTTGATCGCGCGGCGTTCCTGCATGCGGCGGACATCGTGAAGCCGACGCAGGTCGTGGAAGGCGAGGGCGAGGACGCGGTCGCGCCACTGCCGCCCGCGCCGACGCGGCCGATCGCCGAACTGCTGCGCGAAGGCCAGGACATCATCGTGCAGGTGGTCAAGGATCCGATCGGCAGCAAGGGCGCGCGCCTGACCACGCAGCTGAGCATTCCCTCGCGCTATCTCGTGCTGTTGCCGCGCAACCGCGTCGTGGGCGTTTCGGCGCGCATCGAGGACGAAGCCGAGCGCGCGCGTCTCAAGACGCACGTCACCGCGCTGTCTCCGGCGGGCGCGCAGCACGGCTACATCGTGCGCACCAATGCCGAAGGGCAGCCGGAAGAGGCGCTGGCCGAGGACGTCGCCTACCTCAACCGTGCATGGCAGCTGATCGAGGAGAAGTCCGCGAGCGCAAGAGTCGGCGAGCGCGTGTACGAGGATCTCAGCCTGCCGCTGCGCGCCGTGCGCGACCTGATGCGCAAGGACGTGGAGAAGGTGAAGGTCGATTCGCGCGAGACCAGCGAGCGGCTGAAGGCGTTCGCCGCGCAGTACATGCCCGGGCTGGCCGAGAAGATCGAGCATTACACCGGCGCGCGTCCGATCTTCGACCTGTACGGCGTGGAGGACGAGATCCAGCGCGCGCTCGACAAGGAAGTGCCGCTGAAGTCCGGCGGTTACCTCGTCATCGACCAGACCGAGGCGATGACGACGATCGACGTGAACACGGGCTCGTTCCTGGGCCAGCGCAACCTCGAGGAAACCGTCTATCGCACCAATCTCGAGGCTGCGCAGTCGGTCGCCCGTCAGCTGCGCCTGCGTAACCTTGGCGGCATCATCATCATCGACTTCATCGACATGACCGATGCCGAGCACCGCCGCCAGGTGCTGCGTCAGCTGGAGAAGTCGCTGACCCGCGACCACGCCAAAACCACGGTGTACGAATTCTCGCCGCTGGGTCTGGTGGAAATGACGCGCAAGCGCACCACGGAAAGCCTGGAGCGGCAACTGAGCGAGCCCTGCCATGAATGCGGCGGCCGCGGCACGCTGAAGACGCCGGAGACCGTGACCTACGAAATTTTCCGCGAGATCGTGCGCCAGGTGCGGCAGTTCGACGCCGCGCGCCTGCTGGTGATCGCCTCGCCGAAAGTCGTCGCGCGCATTACCGACGAGGAATCCGCGTCGGTCGCGGAGCTGGAAGAGTTTCTCGGCAAGTCGATCCGCTTCCAGGCCGACGAGCAGTACGCGCAGGAGCAGTTCGATGTCGTGTTGCTTTGAGGCCGGTATTCGGGATTCGGGATTCGTGATTCGTAAGAGCGAAGGCCTGCTGCTGCGAGGCGGCGTGATGCTTCTGCCAATCACGAATTGCGAGTTGCGAATCACGGCATCGCTCGGAGCACGATGCTGATGCCTACGCCGATCCGCCGCCGACTACGCATGGCCCGTCGTGGCGTCGGCTACACGGTGGCGATTGCGCTCGTGCTGGTGGCGCTGCTGCTGGGTGCGGCCAGCCAGGTGTTGCCGCTGGCCGAGAGTCATCCGGCGCGCATTGCGGCGTGGCTCAGCGAGCGTGCGGGGCGGCCGGTCGCGTTCGATCGCGTCGAAGCCGCATGGACCCGACGCGGCCCGGTGCTGAAACTGGATAATTTGCGCATCGGTGAAGGCGCGCGCGCGTTCACTGTCGGCGACACCGAGATGCTGGTGTCGGTATATGCCGGCCTGTTGCCCGGCCACGCCTTTTCCGAGCTGCGCCTGCGCGGCCTCGACCTCACGCTCGAACGCAGCGCGGACGGCCGCTGGCAGGTGCGTGGCCTGCCCGGACAGCAGCAGGCGGGCAGCGATCCGTTCTCCGCGCTGGAAGGCCTGGGCGAATTGCAGGTGATCGGCGGCAAGCTCGCCGTGATCGCGCCGTCGCTGGGCATCGACGCGCGCATACCGCGGGTGCATCTGCGCCTTCGCGTCGATGGCGATCGCGTGCGCGCGGGCGTGCGCGCGTGGCCGCATCTGGAGGCGACGCCGCTCGATGCGGTGCTCGATTTCGACCGCCGCAAGGGCGATGGTCGCGCGTATGCCGGCGCCAGGCGCGCCGACCTCGCCGCATGGGGCGCCTTGCTGCATGCGCACGGCATCGCGGTGGAAAGCGGCGTCGGTCGCGCCGAGGCCTGGGGCACGCTGCAGGGCAACCGCATCGCCGCTGTCACGGTGGACGCGATGCTGGACAACGTCGTGCTGCGCGGACGCCCCATCGACAGCGGTACGCCTGCGCCTCGCAGCCACTACCCGCATGTCGAAGCGCGCGCGACCTATCGCCTGATCGACGGCGGCTGGCGCGTGGATGCGCCGCGCCTGCGCATCGGTCGCGCCGACGACGCACAGAAGCTCGATGGACTGCTCGTTGCCGGCGGCGAGAACTACGCGGTGCAGGCGCGGCAGGTCGATGCCGGTCCGCTGTTCGCGGCGCTCGCGCTCAGCGACAGGTTGTCGCCCGGATTGCGCCACTGGCTGCAGGCGGCACAACCGATGGCCGTGCTGCGCGACGTCGAACTCGCCGGACGCCGCAACGGTCCGCTGCGCTTGCATGCCGTCGTCAGCGACCTCGGCTTCGATTCCGTCGGCAAGTCGCCGGGCCTGCACGGCCTGGGTGGCGAGCTCGACGCCGACGGCAACGGCTTCACCCTGCGTTTCGATCCCGCCGCGGAAGTGAGCTTCGACTGGCCGGAAGGCTT
This sequence comes from Lysobacter yangpyeongensis, assembly GCF_042655745.1. Classification (NCBI taxonomy): domain Bacteria; kingdom Pseudomonadati; phylum Pseudomonadota; class Gammaproteobacteria; order Lysobacterales; family Lysobacteraceae; genus Lysobacter; species Lysobacter yangpyeongensis. The sequence continues at coordinate 29,569 of NZ_JBHSNM010000001.1, forward strand.
CGGCGTGGTGCACACGCTGAAGCTGCGCGGACAAGCCGGCGGCTGGCGCGAAGGCGCGGGCTGGCGCGTAGGCACCACCGCCCTGCGCATCGACGCGCGAACGAAGTTCGGCAGCTACGGCGCCAATGCCCGTGGCGGCCTGTGGTGGCAGGGCGACGGCTCGCGGCCGTGGATCGACATCGCCGCCGACGTCGACGACACCACCGTGCCGGTCGCGAAGAGCTTCTGGTTGCGCAAGGACATGGCGCCCACCGCCGTGCACTGGCTCGACACCGCCCTGGTGGCGGGTCGGGTGACGGGCGGTCGCGCGGTCGTGTCGGGCGATCTCGACGACTGGCCGTTCCGCAACAACACCGGCCTGTTCGAAGCCACCGGCCACATCCGCGACGCGACGATCCGCTTCGACGGGGGCTGGCCCGCTGCGCAGGGGCTCGAGGCGGACACGCGCTTCACCGGCATCGGTTTCGACGTGGCCGGGACCGCGAAGCTGGGTGAAGTGGGCATCCGTCATATCGAGGCGGGCGTCGACGACTACCGCGGCGGTGCGCTGACCGTGAAGGCGCAGGGCAGCGGCGATGCGAACCAGCTGCTGGCGGTGCTCAGGCAGAGTCCGCTGCAGAAGGAGAACGCGGACACCTTCGCCAACGTGCGCGCGAGCGGGCCGGCCGACGTCGGCTTCGGCCTGAAGCTGCCGTTCGTCCATGGCAAGAGCATGACGATCGACGGCACGGTCGCACTGAAGAACGCAAAGCTCGCCGATCCGCGCTGGAAGCTCGCGTTCGACCAGGTCAACGGCAGCGCGGTCTATTCGCGCGGTGGCTTCAAGGCCGAGAACCTCGCCGTGCGCCACGAGGGCGAGCCGGGACGGTTGTCGCTGCGCGCCGGCACGCAGTACGTGCGCGATGCGGCGCATGTGTTCGAAGCCGGGCTCGAGGCGAGCCTGGGCGCGACCGAACTGATCGATCGCGCCGAAGACCTGGGCTGGCTGAAGCCGTACCTGTCCGGCCGTTCGCTGTGGACGGTCGGCATCGCCATCCCGCACTCGGCACCGGGCAAGCCCGCGCCGACCCTGCTGCAGCTGGATTCGAATCTGGTCGGCACCGCGCTCGCCCTGCCTGCGCCGATGCGCAAGGCGGCCGCCACGCCGATGGCGACCTCGATCGCCACGCCGTTGCCGCTGGGCAGCGGCGACATCCGCGTCGGCTTCGGCAACGTGATGGCCTTGCGCGCACGCAGCAGCAAGGGACAGACGGGCGTGCGGGTGCTGCTCGGCGCATCGCGCGTCGACGAGGCGGCGCCGGCGTCGGGGCTGGTCGCCAGCGGTCGCGCCGAAACGCTCGATGCCATCGACTGGATCGCGCTCACCCGCGGCGGCGAAGGCGGCAGCACGCTGCCGCTGCAGCGCATCGACGTGACCGCGCATCGTCTGCAACTGATCGGCGGCGAATTCGCCGATACCCGGGTCATCGTGGCGCCTGCCGCGCGCGGCGCCATCGCGATCCAGGCCGAAGGCGCCGCGCTGCAGGGCGCGCTGCTGGTTCCGGCGAACGCGAACGAAGCCATCGCCGGCCGCCTGCAGCGCGTGTACTGGCGCCCGGCGACCTCGGCCGGGGACACGGCCGTCGCGGCGAACGCGCCCGCCGCCGCGTCGACGTCGGCATCGTCGCCTCCGCAAGCCGCCACAGCGCCGGCGGCGCGCACCGCCGTGATCGGCGAGGACATGGATCCGGCGCGGATTCCGCCGCTGACGATCGATATCGACGAACTCCATCTTGGCGATGCGAAGCTGGGCAGTGCGAAGGTGCGCACGCATCCGACGGCAGCGGGCATGCGCATCGAGCAGTTGCAGACGCGCACCGCGAAGCACCGCATCGACCTCAGCGGCGACTGGACCGGAAAGGGAGCCGCGGCCAATACCCGCCTCAAGGTCACCATCGGCAGCGACGACTTCGGCGCGCTGCTGGCCGGGTTCGGCATGGGGCAGCGCCTGGGCGGTGGCGAGGGCACGGTGAAGTTCGACGCCGGCTGGCCCGGCAGTCCGGTCGCCTTCCGGCTCGAGCAGCTCGACGGCAGCCTGCAGCTCGATGCGCGCGAAGGCCGCCTGCTGGAAATCGAACCGGGCGCGGGGCGCGTGCTGGGCCTGCTCAGCCTTGCGCAGTTGCCGCGGCGCCTGACCCTGGATTTCCGCGACCTGTTCTCCAAGGGCTTCGCCTTCAACGAGATGAAGGGCACCGTGCACTTCGGCAACGGCCAGGCGCGCAGCGACAAGCTGGTGATCGATGGACCGGCCGCCACGATCGATATCCGCGGCGCCGCCGACCTGCATGCCCAGAGTTACGACCAGACCATCGAGGTCCGGCCCAAGGCCGGCAATCTGCTGACCGCGATCGGCGCGGTGGCGGGCGGTCCGGTCGGGGCGGCGATCGGCGCGGCCGCCAATGTCGTGCTCAACAAGCCGCTGGGATCGCTGGCAGCGAAGACCTACCGCGTCACCGGGCCATGGAAGGAGCCCAAGGTCGAGGTGATCTCGCGCGAGCAGAGCCGCGCGGAAGCGGCCGTGGCGCCACCGTCGGGTTAGCGGCGGCGCCGTGCCGGGTTGGGATCGGGCCCGGCCACCTCCATCATGGTCCATGATGGCCACCGCACCGGCGCTGGCCGCCCGCGCGCCGCCCGTCGGCGCGGCGATCCCGCGTTTCACGCCCCGCTCCTTTCCCTCCCTCCATGGTTTCTCGATGACCCTGCCGATCCAGCTCGCCGAATCCCGCCTCCTGCTGCCTGCCGGCCTCGACACCGGCGGCCTCGAACGCGCGTTCGGCACGCTGCTGGGCCCGGGCGTGGACTTCGGCGACCTGTATTTCCAGCACGCGCGGCGCGAGAGCTGGACCGTGGAGGACGGCATCGTCAAGGAAGGCGCGCACTCGATCGAGCAGGGCGTCGGCGTGCGCGCGATCAGCGGCGAGAAGACCGGCTTCGCCTATTCCGACGAAATCAACACCGCGGCGCTGCTGGAGGCTTCGCGCTCGGCGCGGGCGATCGCGCGGGACGGTTCCACCCAGGGCATGCGCGCGCTGGTGCGCGGCAACGGGCGCGCGCTGTATCCGAGCGACGATCCGATCGATTCGCTGGGCAACGAGGACAAGGTCGAGGCCCTGCGCCGCATCGACCGCTACGTGCGCGCCGCCGACCCGCGCGTGCAGCAGGTGGTGGTGAGCCTGTCGGGTGGTATCGACACGGTGCTGGTCGCACGCAGCGACGGCGTGCTCGCCGCCGACGTGCGGCCGCTGGTGCGCTTCAACGTGCAGGTCATCGTCGAACAGAACGGCCGCCGCGAAAGCGGCTATGCCGGCGGTGGCGGGCGCTATTCGTATGCCGAGCTGCTCGGCGGCGGCAAGCCCGAGGCGCTGGCGAAGGAAGCCTTGCGCCAGGCGCTGGTGAACCTCGACGCCATCGATGCACCGGCCGGGGTGATGCCGGTGGTGCTCGGCTCCGGCTGGCCGGGCGTGCTGCTGCACGAAGCCGTCGGCCATGGCCTGGAAGGCGACTTCAACCGCAAGGGCACCTCGACCTACGCCGGCCGCATCGGCCAGCGCGTGGCCTCGCCGGGCGTGACCATCGTCGACGACGGCACGCTGCCGGGGCGGCGTGGTTCGCTCAACATCGACGACGAAGGCACGCCGACCAACTGCACGACGCTGATCGAGGACGGCGTGCTCGTCGGCTACATGCAGGACACGCTCAACGCGCGCCTGATGGGCATGGCGCCCACCGGCAACGGCCGCCGCGAATCCTTCGCGCACCTGCCGATGCCGCGCATGACCAACACCTACATGCTCGCGGGCACGCACGATCCGGAGGAGATGCTCCGCTCGGTGAAGAGGGGCCTGTACGCAGTGAACTTCGGCGGCGGGCAGGTCGACATCACGTCGGGCAAATACGTGTTCTCCGCCACGGAGGCGTACCTGATCGAGGACGGCAAGGTCACCGCGCCGGTGAAGGGCGCGACGCTGATCGGCAACGGCCCGGAAACCATGCAGCGCGTGAAGATGATCGGCCACGACCTCGCGCTGGACGAAGGCGTGGGCGTGTGCGGCAAGGACGGCCAGAGCGTGCCGGTCGGCGTGGGCCAGCCGTCGCTGCTGATCGAAGCACTGACGGTGGGCGGGACGCAGGCGGCCTGAGGGCGGGTTTCATGACGGTGCTGTGCGATGGCAATTGCGCGTCGTCCAGTCCTTGCGACGGGATCGAGGCGGACCAGCCTGCGGTCTCGGCGTCGGGCCGCGTTGGCCTTCGCCGCTCTCGCCTGTCGTCCCGACGCCATTGCCCGTCATCCCTGCACCGTGACTCGTCATCCCTGCATCGTGACGCGTCATCCCAGCGCCGTGACGCGTCATCCCAGCGAACGCTGGGATCCATGTTGCTACGACCGTTGTTGTCGCCGATGAAGCCAAGGTCAAAATGGATCCCGGCTTGCGCTGGGATGACGATTTCGGGTGTTTCGGCTACGCGTGTTTCGACTTCGGATGTTTCGACTTCGGATGTTTCGACTACGCGGGCGTCAGGAATCCTGATCGTCCTCGAATGCGTCGTCGCCGCCGTCTTCCTGCGACTCCTCGCCTTCCGTACCCGAACTCATCAGTTCGCGCAGTTCCCGGTACAGCTCCCGGAACGCACGCGGCGGCTTGTTGCGCTTGCGTTCCTCCAGCGCATTGCGCACCAGCTGGCGCAGGGACTGGCGATCGGCGGACGGGTATTCGTCCAGCAGCTGTGCGAGCGCCGCATCGCCTTCGGCCAACAGGCGGTCGCGCCAGGTTTCGATGCGGTGCATCGCCGCGACTTCGCGGCGGGCGGTTTCGCCCTTTTCGTCCAGCGCGTCGCGGATCGCAGCCAGCACCTCGTCGTCCTCGCGTCGCATCTGCTTGGCCAGGTACTGCAGCTGGCGCTTGTGCGCGATCTGCGCGGTAATGCGCTTGCATTCGCGGATGTGCGGCAGCAGCGATTCGGGCACGGGCAATTTCGCCAGCTGCGCCTCGGTCAGCGACACCAGCTTCTCACCCAGGGTCAGTACCTCCAGCGCATCGCGCCGTTGCTGGCTGCGGCTGGGGCTGAAAAATTCGCCGGTTTCTTCGTCACGACCACGCATCGGGCACCACGGCTGTTGTAGTGCCTGCCGGCACGTCAGGAATTCACATCGCATGCCGGGCGACCGGCACCGGAAAAGGATAAATCATTGAACGCCATCATCCCGGCACCCCCCGCCCACGACGACAGCCAGGCCCGCCTGGACCGCCTCGCCGACATCGCCCGGCGCCTGCTCGACGGCTGCCGCGCGCGCGGCGCGAGCGAGGCCGAAGTCTCGTGTTCGGAAGAAACCGGGCTCAGCGTCAACGTGCGCATGGGCGAGGTCGAAACCGTGGAAGCGACCCGCGATCGCGGCATCGCGGTCACCGTGTTCTTCGGCAAGCGCAAGGGCAGCGCCAGCACGGCGGACCTGCGCGAGGACAGCCTCGACGCCACCGTGGAGCAGGCCTGCGCGATCGCGCGCCATACCGAGGACGACGAGGCGGCCGGCCTGGCCGATCGCGAGCGGATGGCGACGGAGCTGCGCGAATTCGATGGCTGGCATCCGTGGGCGATCGAAGCCGACCAGGCGATCGACCTCGCGCTGGCCTGCGAAACGGCCGGCCGCGACGCGGACCGTCGCATCGAGAATTCCGACGGCGCGTCGCTGGGCAGCGGCAGCAGCCTGAGCGTGTACGCGAACTCGCACGGTTTCGTCGGCCGCGAGCGCAGCACCAACCACAGCATCGGTTGCGCGCTGATCGCCGGCCGCGGCGACGCCATGCAGCGCGACGGCTGGTACAGCTATGCGCTGGCCGCGGAGGACCTCGAATCGGCCGCCGCCATCGGTCGTCGCGCGGCCGAGCGGGCCGCATCGCGGCTGGCGCCGAAGCAGGTCCCGACGGGCGACTACCCGGTGGTGTTCGCGGCGGAAGTCGCGCGCTCGCTCATCGGCCACCTGGTCGGCGCGGTGTCGGGCGGCGCGTTGTACCGGAAGGCGAGCTTCCTCGTGGACAGCGCGGGGACGCGGCTGTTCCCGGACTGGTTCGCCATCGAGGAGCGGCCTTTCATGCGCCGCGGACTGCGCTCGGCGGCCTTCGACGCGGAGGGCGTGGCCACGCGCGAATCGCCGCTGGTCCGCGACGGCGTGCTGCAGCGCTACGTGCTGGGCAGCTATTCGGCACGCAAGCTGGGCCTGGCGACCACCGGCAATGCCGGCGGCGTGCACAACCTGGAAGTGGCGGCGAATGCCGGCGACCTCCCTTCCATGCTCCGTGCCATGGGCCGCGGCCTGCTGGTCACCGAGCTGATGGGGCAGGGCGTGAACACGGTGACCGGCGACTACTCGCGCGGCGCCGCCGGGTTCTGGATCGAGGACGGGGCAATTGCGTATCCCGTCGACGGCATCACCATCGCCGGCAACCTGCGCGCGATGTTCGGCGCCATCGAAGCCGTCGGCAGCGACGTCGATCCGCGCTCGCACATCCGCACGGGGTCGATCCTCGTCGGCCGCATGACCGTCGCCGGCGAGAGCTGAGCGGACTTCCCTTGACAGTGCCGGATGGGCGCGGGAGAGTGCCGACTCCGTTCGCGCACTGCTAGGGGAAAGCAATGAACCAGCAAGTCTCGTCCTCCGACGACAAGACCTTGGCGATGGTCACGCACCTGTCGGGGATCTTCCTCGGCTTCGTGATGCCGCTGATCGTCTGGTTGATCAACAAGGACAAGGAAGACAAGGGATACCTTGTCGAGCAGTCCAAGGAAGCACTGAATTTCCAGATCACCGTCGCGATCGCGATGGTCGTGTCGTGGATCCTGATGTTCGTCCTGATCGGCCTGCTGCTGCTGCCGGCAGTGGCCCTGGCCAATCTGGTCCTGTGCATCATCGCGGCGGTCAAGACCAGCGAAAGCGAGACCTACCGCTATCCGTTCACGCTGCGCCTGATCAAGTGACGCAGCCTGATCCGCATGCGAAAACGCCGGCCCCGTGCCGGCGTTTTTCTTTGGACGATCAGCGGTCGCGCTCGATGGCCAAGCGACCCAGCGCGGCCAGCGCATCGGCACGCGGCCCCAGGCCAGCGAGCGCGTCGTGCATGACGGCAGCCAGCTCCGCCAGTCGCGCGCGGGAGGCGTCCAGTCCGAGCAGGGCGGGGAAGGTGGCCTTGTCCTGGGCCGCATCCTTGCCGGCGGTCTTGCCCAGGATCTGGCTGCTGCCCTCGACGTCGAGGATGTCGTCGCGCACCTGGAAGGCGAGGCCCAGCGCGTCCGCGTAGCGGTCGAGGCGTTGCAACAGGTCGGCACCGGCGCCGCCGCACAGCGCGCCCATGCGCACCGAGGCGCGGATCAGCGCACCGGTCTTGAGCGAATGCAGGCGTTCGAGCTGCGGGACGGTGATGGTGCGGCGGTCGGCTGTTTCGTCTTCCGCGCCGCGCTGCGGCGCCGGCGCTTGCCGCAGTGCGGTCGCATCGATGTCGAGGGCCTGTCCGCCACACATGCCCGCGGCACCGGAGGCCTGCGCGAGCGTGCGCAGCAGCGCCACGCGCACGTCATCGGCGACGCCGGTGTCCGCCAGCACGTCGAAGGCCAGCGATTGCAGCGCATCGCCGGCGAGGATCGCGGTGGCTTCGTCGAACGCCACGTGCACCGTGGGCTGTCCGCGGCGCAGCGCATCGTCATCCATGGCCGGCAGATCGTCGTGGACCAGCGAGTAGGCGTGGACCAGCTCGACCGCCGCAGCGGGCGCGTCCAGCGCGGTTTCGTCGGCGCCGGCCAGCAGGCCGCTGGCATAGACCAGCAGCGGTCGCATGCGCTTGCCGCCGAGCAGCACGGCGTGGTGCATGGCGGCATGCAGGCGTTGCGGTGACGTATCCGGGGCAGGCAGGGCGCGCAGCAGCGCGGCATCGACGCGGACGCGCCAATGCTGGAACAGCGAATCAGGCATCGGGCGATGCGAAGGGTTCGGCGCCGGCGGGATCCTGCGGGTCGCTGAGCAGGCGAACGCGCAGCTCGGCCTGTTCCAGCGCGGTCTGGCACTTGCGATAGAGGCCTACGCCGCGCTCGTACGCGGCCAGCGATTCTTCCAGGCTCATCTCACCGCGTTCCATCTGTTCGACCAGTTGTTCGAGCGCGTCCAGCGACTGCTCGAAGTCGGCCACGTGGCTGGTTGCAGCCGGCGAAGCGGCGGGCGTCTCGTTGTCGGGGGGGCGGGCGGCCATGGCGAAAGTGTGAGGGGCGGGTGCGGGACGGTCAATCGCGCGGATCCGCCGTGACCGTTGCCGGTTGCCGCCATTCCAGCCGGGCGCCGCGTTCACGCAGCCAGGTGTCGAAGGCGGCGGAATAGGCGAGGTCGCCGACCGCCAGTACTTCGCCATCGGCGTCCAGCAGCAGCGGCAGGTGCTCGCGCACCCACGGCGGAACGCCGAGGTCCTGCAGCAGGTGCTTGAGCGCGTGCGAGTGCGTGCGCCCCGGCAGGATCATGCGCTCGCCGCCCTGGCGCGCGGCGAGCGTCAGCGGCGCGGCGAATGCCGGGGCGCCATGCAGCGCGAGCGTGGCGCCGTCGGGCAGTACCAGCGGCGCCGCGCCGTCCCACGCCTGTCGCCACGATGCGGCCAGCGCCGACTGCACCGGTGCCGCGTGCAACAGGTCGCGCCAGGCGCGGATGCGCGCGTCCTGCCAGCGGAAGCAGGGCGCGGCATCGGCGCGCGCAGGCAAAAGGTCGGCTTCGATGCGTGCCACGCCTTGCGCAGGCAACGGCGGCAAGCCGAGCGACGCGATCCAGCGGCGCAGCACGCGCGCGCGACGCGCGACCGGCAGTTCGCGCAGCCGGTCACGCGACAGCACCTGCGGATCGGCAGTGCGGACCAAGGCGAGACAGCGCGCGTCTTCCGCACCGAGCAGTTCGTCCGCCTGCGCGCACAGGGCGGCCGACGCGGCAAAGGCATCGACGGCGTGCGGCCAGCGTTCGCGCAGCAGCGGCAGGACGCGGTTGCGCAGGAAGTTGCGGTCGAAGCGGTCGTCGGCGTTGCTGGGGTCCTGGACCCAGGACAATCCCTGCGCCTGTGCGTAGTCCTGCAGCTGCGCGCGGGTGCAATCGAGCAGCGGACGCCAGAGCCAGCCGCGGCCGAAGCGTTGCAGCGGACGGATGCTGCCCAGTCCGTCGGTGCCGGAGCCGCGCAGCGCGCGCAGCAGGAAGGTTTCCGCCTGGTCGTCGCGGTGATGCGCGAGTGCCAGCACTTCGTCTTCCCGGAGTTCGGACGCAAAGGCCGCGCGACGTGCGTGGCGCGCCGCCGATTCCAGTCCTTCTCCGGTTGGTGCGACGTCCACCCGCACGCTTCGCAACGGCACCTGCAGGCACGCGCAGGCGTCTTCGCAGTGCGATTGCCATGCATCGGCGTCGGCGTGCAGTCCATGGTGCACGTGCAGCGCGCGCAAGCCGCGTTGCCGCACTTCGGGCAACTGCGCCAATGCATGCAGCAGCGCCATCGAATCCAGCCCGCCGCTGAGTCCGACCACGAACGCGCCGCCGCTGGGCAAGCCCGAAGCCGGAATGAGCCGGGACGTGGTCATCGCGACATCGTAGCGCGGCCGCACCGCGCGGCGCGCGTTGCGGCCAGGCGGCGAAGGGTTGCAGTGACGCATGGCACGACACCGCGCTGCCGGCATTCGCGACAATCCGTTGCAAGCCCACACGGAGAATGCGGATGAATTCGATTGGACGCTTCGCTTCGTCCTTGCTGTTGACTGCGCTGGCCTCGGCGTCCGTGGCCCATGCCGACGATGCGACCACCGCCCGCAAGCCCTTCGGACAGGACGATGCGCGCGCGATCATCGCCCAGAGCCGGAAAATCCTTTCGCCGCAGGGCATCGAGGAGGTGAAAGCGGTGGAAATCGGCGGCATCCGCCAATGGATCTCGGTGCGCGGCAACGATCGTCGCAATCCGGTCCTGCTGTACGTCCACGGCGGTCCGGGCTCGGTGGAGATGGTCGAGTCCTATGGCTACCAGCGACCCTGGGAAGACTTCTTCACCGTGGTGCAATGGGACCAGCGCGGCGCGGGCAAGACGTTCGCTTCGAACACGCCCGAGGCGATGGCGCCGCGCATGAGCATCGACGGCATGGTCGCCGATGCCGAAGAGATGATTCGTTACCTGATGGCCACCTACGGCAAGAAGAAGATCTTCGTGCTCGGCCATTCCTGGGGCAGCGTGGTCGGTGAGGAAGTCGCGCGCCGGCATCCGGAATGGCTGCACGCGTACATCGGTGCCGGGCAGATTGCGGACATGCGCGCCAGCGAGGCGATCGGCTACGAGTGGGCGCTGCAGCAGGCGCGCACGCAGGGCAACCAGGAGGCGATCCGCGAACTCGAAGCGCTGGCGCCGTATCCCGGCCCGGCCGGGAAGCTCACCATCGAGCGCATCGGCACGCAGCGCAAATGGAACATGTACTACGGCGGGCTCGCCTGGGGCCGCACCGACTTCAAGCCGTTCGACGACGCGCGCAAGCTTTCGCCCGACTACAGCAACGCGGAAGTGGCGGCGATCGACCAGGGCAGCCTGTTCTCGCTGCAGCACTTGCTGACGCCGTTGGCATCGGTGGATTTCAGCCGCAACACGCGCTTCGACACGCCGGTGTTCCTCTTCAACGGCCGCCACGACTACACCACTTCGTTCGAAGTGGCCGCGCGCTGGTTCGAAACGTTGCAGGCACCGCTCAAGCGGATGTTCTGGTTCGACGACTCGGCGCACATGATGATGCAGGAGCAGCCGGGGCGGTTCCTGATGCATCTGGTCAACGACGTGCGTCCGCTGGCGGTGAAGGCGGGGGATGCGCCGCCGGAGGAGGAGGGGTCAGGGAAGTAGGCTCATCGCGGCCGCCCGCTTCGGTTTTTTGCTCATCATTCCCGCCTTCGCGGGGATGACGGGCAAAGGCTAGTCGCTGGATCCCGCCTGCGCGGGATGACGGGCTAGGGCAAATTCACTGGATCCCTGCTTGACCGAACATTTGTTCGTTGAAGCCGCAGGGATGATCGGCAAAAAGGCAAAGTCGCTGGATCCCTGCTTTCGCAGGGATGACGGGCAATAGGGCAAAGTCGCTGGATCCCTGCTTTCGCAGGGATGACGGGCACTAGGGCAACGTCGCTGGATTACCGGCTTCGCCGTTTTGTAAAACGCTTCCCGCATGCGCGGGAATGACGAGCCATGGATGTCGGGTGCGGCCAGGCGGAATTCGTCACGCGCAGCGCCTGCGCCGCCACCCGCTTTACGCCGCCTCGTACGCGCCGTAGCTGCGCAGGCGCTTGTAGCGGCGATCGAGCAGCTGCGGCACCGGTATTTGTTCGAGCGCGTCGAGCTCGTTCATCAGCACGGCCTTCAGGCGCCTGGCCATCTGCGTGGGATTGCGGTGCGCGCCGCCGATGGGCTCGCGCACGATCTTGTCGATCAGGCCGAGTTCCTTCAGGCGCTTGGCGGTCATGCCCAGCTGCTCGGCGGCGTCCTTCGCCTTCTCCGCGGTCTTCCACAGGATCGAGGCGCAGCCTTCCGGCGTGATCACCGAGTAGGTGCTGTATTCGAGCATCAGCGTGCGGTCGCCCACGCCGATCGCGAGCGCGCCGCCGGAGCCGCCTTCGCCGATCACGGTGCAGATGATCGGCACCTTCAGCTCGGACATCTCCAGCAGGTTGCGGGCGATGGCTTCGGACTGGCCGCGCTCTTCCGCATCGATGCCGGGCCATGCGCCGGCGGTGTCGATGAAGGTGAGGATGGGCAGGCCGAAACGTTCGGCCAGCTTCATCAGGCGCAGCGCCTTGCGGTAACCCTCGGGCTTGGGCATGCCGAAGTTGCGGCGCACCTTGGCCTTGGTGTCGCGACCCTTCTCATGGCCGATCACGACGACACTGCGGCCATCGATGCGCGCGAGACCGCCGACGATGGCGTTGTCGTTGGCGAAGGCGCGGTCGCCAGCGAGTTCCTGGAATTCGTCGCAGATCACGCGCAGGTAATCGAGCGTGTACGGGCGGGCCGGATGGCGCGCCAGTTGCGAGACCTGCCACGGGGTGAGGTCGCGGAAGATGTGCGCGGTGCGCAGGCGCAGCTTTTCGCGCAGCGCGTGCACTTCGGCATCGACATTGACCGCCGGGCCATGGCTGGCATGCAGCACTTCCTGGATGCGGGCTTCCAGGTCGGCGATGGGTTGTTCGAAGTCGAGGTAGTTCGGGTTCATGCGCTGGCCGCGGCCGGTGAGGGGCGGAAGTGTAGCCGAGGTGAGGGAAAGGGGCCGTACGGGGGTGTTTGTTGGGGGGCGGGAAGTGCGATGGTGGTCCAGTGGGAAGCGGGCTCCCGCGCCTGTTTTGGATCAGACACTTTTCTGCTTCGCCGCCACCTTCCCTCCGCGGGCTAGCGCCCGCTCCGACCTTTCCCCGCGTCACCTCTCGCGCCGCTTGCGGGGAGAGGGAAAAGTCACCCTCGCCACCTGCGCGAAGAAGGAAAGTCGCCCTCGCCCCGCTTGCGGGAAGCGGGACTTCGCGCAGCGAAGCAGAGTGAGGGGACGTGTCGCCTAGTAGGCGATCTGCAAATCACCAGGGCCGCGAGAACGCCAGCTTCACCGTCCGCACCCCCGGCTGCGAGCGCAGCGCGCCGGGCAGGTCCGCGTCGACGCGGATCGAATGGGTGCCATTGAGATCGAGCATCCCCGCCGCGCCTTCGCGCAGCAGGTCCAGGCGCAGCGGGGTCGCGCCCGGGCGGTGCTTCGCCAGCAGCGAGTCCACGCGTGCCCACGTGCCCGGCACGCGCAAATCCAGGCGCAGCGACAGGCGTTGCGCATGTTTCGCGCACAGCTGCGAGTAATCCCAGCAACGCTGCGCCTTCAACGCGAAGCCACCGCTGAAGGCGTCCTCGCGCAGGCCGCCCTGCACGATCAGCAGACGGTCGCGCGCGATCAGCTGCGCGAATTCGTTGTAGGTCTCGGCGAAGAAGGCGCATTCGAGGCGGCCGCGGCCATCCTCGATCTGCACGAACATCTGGCTGTCGCCCTTCTTGCGCAGGCCGACGACCTGGCCGGCGACCACGGTTTCCAGTTCCGGCCGCCAGCCGCTGCGCGCGCTTTCGGGGCGCGATTCCCAGATGCGTTCGAGATCGCCCAGGTCGTGTCCGACCAGGGCGCGCAACTCTTCGCGATACGGGTCGAAGGGATGGCCGCTGAGGTAATGGCCGAGCGTCTCGCGCTCGCCGCTGAGCAGTTGCACGAGCGGCCATTCGTCCGTCTCGCGCAATTCGATGTGGATGGTCGGCGCGGCCGACTCCATGCCGCCGAACAGCGACACCTGGCCGGCTTCGCGTTCGCGCGCGAGCTGGTCGGTGGCCTTGAGCACTTCGGGCAACTGCAGCGCGAGGCTCGCGCGGTTCTTCCCCAGCGCATCGAGCGCACCGGCCTGGATCAGGGCCTCCAGCGCGCGCTTGTTGAGCTTGCTGCTGTCCACCCGCTTGCAGAAGTCGAGCAGGTCGGTGAACTCGCCCGCGCGCCGCGCTTCCACGATCGCTTCGCAGGCGCCGCGGCCGACGCCCTTCACCGCGCCGATGCCGTAGCGGATCGTGTCCGGCGTCACCGCCTCGAACATGTACGCCGAAGCGTTCACGTCCGGTGGCAGCACGGTCAGGCCCATCACCCGCGCTTCGTCCAGGAAGCCCACCACCTTGTCGGTGTTGTCCATGTCCGAGGACATCACCGCGGCCATGAATTCGGCCGGGTAGTGCACCTTGAGCCACGCGGTCTGATAAGCGACCAGCGCGTACGCGGCCGAGTGCGACTTGTTGAAGCCGTACTCGGCGAACTTCTCCATCAAGTCGAAGATCGGGCTCGCCTGGCTCGCGGGGATCCCGCGCTCGGCGCAGCCCGCCTCGAACTTGGCGCGCTCCTTCGCCATCTCCTCGGGCTTCTTCTTGCCCATCGCGCGGCGCAGCATGTCGGCGCCGCCGAGCGTGTAGCCCGCCAGCACCTGCGCGATCTGCATCACCTGCTCCTGGTACACGATCACGCCGTAGGTCGGCGCGAGTACCGGTTCGAGCAGCGGATGCGGGTAGGTGACTTCGGTATTGCCGTGCTTGCGGTCGACCCATTCGCGATCCATCCCCGAACCCAGCGGGCCGGGGCGGAACAGCGCGGCGAGCGCGATGATGTCTTCGAACGTGTCGGGTCGCGCGCGCTTGAGCAGCTCGCGCATGCCGCGCGATTCGAACTGGAACACCGCGACGGTGTCGCCGCGCGCGAACAGTTCGTAGGTCGGTTTGTCGTTGAGCGGGAGTGCGGTGATGTCCAGCGGACCGCTGGCCTCCATGCCGCCCACCACCGCGCCGGGGAGCAGCGTTCCCGCCTTCGCCTCGCGTTCGCGGCGCGCGTTGATCGCCTTCACGGCCCAGTCGATGATCGTGAGCGTGCGCAGGCCGAGGAAGTCGAACTTCACCAGGCCGACCGCTTCGACGTCGTCCTTGTCGAACTGCGTCACCGGGTTCTTGCCGCGGCCTTCGCCGTCGTGTTCGGCGAACAGCGGGCAGAAATCGCTCAGCGGCGAGGGCGCGATCACCACGCCGCCGGCGTGCTTGCCGGCGTTGCGGGTCAGGTCTTCCAGGCTGCGCGCGAGGTCGAGCAGATCGCGGACTTCGTCCTCGGCGTGGTAGCGCTGGATCAGGTCGGCCGAGGCGAGGTTCGGATCCTTCTTCGCCGCCTCCGATTCGCCCAGCGCGTCGTCGAGGCAGATGCCCAGCGTGTTCGGGATCAGCTTGGCGATGCCGTCGACCATGCCGTAGGGATGGCCGAGCACGCGCCCGGAGTCGCGCACCACCGCCTTCGCCGCCATGGTGCCGTAGGTGATGATCTGCGAGACGCGGTCGCGGCCGTACTTGCGCGCAACGTAGTCGATCACCTCGTCGCGGCGGTCCATGCAGAAGTCGATGTCGAAGTCGGGCATCGACACGCGTTCGGGATTGAGGAATCGCTCGAACAGAAGGTCGTACGGCAACGGATCGAGGTCGGTGATGCCGATCGCCCAGGCCACCAGCGACCCCGCACCGGAACCGCGGCCCGGCCCCACCGGAATGCCCTGCGCCTTACCCCAGTTGATGAAGTCCGCCACGATCAGGAAGTAGCCGGGGAACCCCATCTTGATGATGACGTCCAGCTCGGTTTCCAGGCGCGCGTCGTAGTCCTCGCGGGCCTTGCCCGGCGCCAGCGGGTTCTTCTCCAGGCGCGCGGCGAGGCCTTCGCGCGCGGAGTTGCGCAGCCACGATTCGATCGTGTGCTCGCTGGGCACCGGGAAGGCCGGCAGCGCGTATTCGCCCAGCTTCATCGTGACGTTGCAGCGCGTGGCGAGCGCCACCGCGTTGTCGATCGCGTCGGGCACGTCGGCGAACAGCTTCGCCATTTCCTCCGACGACTTCAGGTACTGCTCGGCGCTGTACTCGCGCGGGCGCTTGGGATCGTCGAGGACACGGCCGGAGGCGATGCACACGCGCGCTTCGTGCGCCTCGAAGCCTTCGGCATCGATGAAGCGCACGTCGTTGCTGGCGATGACGGGAATGCCGCGGCGCGCGGCGGCGTGCAGGGCGAAGGCGTTGAAGGCGTCCTCGCCTTCGCGGCCGGTGCGGGTGAGCTCGAGGTGCAGGCGATCGCCGAAGACTTCGCGCCAGTCGGCGAGCGAGGCTTCGGCCAGTTCGTGGCGGTGGCTGGCGACCAGTTGCCCGGCCAGCGACCTGCGGCCGGCCAGCGCGAACAATCCCGCGTTCTCCTCGCGCAGCCATTCCGGGCGGATCGCCACGCCGTCGATGCGGTGGCCTTCCATCCACGCGCGGGTGAGCAGGCGCGAGAGGGTGAGGTAACCGCTGCGGTCGCGGCACAGCAGGGTCATGCGCGCCGGCGTCTCGTTGCCGTCGGCCAGGCCGATGTCGGCGCCGATGATCGGCTTGAGCCCCGCGCCTTCGGCGGCCTTGTAGAACTTGACCGCGGCGAAGAGGTTGTCGAGGTCGGTGATCGCTACCGCCGGCTGCCGCAGCTTCGCGCAGCGCTTGACCAGCTCGCCGATGCGGATCGTCGAGTCGGCGAGCGAGTACTCGCTGTGGAGGTGGAGATGAACGAAGCGGGACATGCGGACCAGGACAAACCGGTTCCGCAGGTTAGCAGTCGCGGCGCGCCGGGAGGAGGTTGACTTTCGGCGTGCGCGTTCGCAGGCCGCGGAAGGACTTTCCTCTTCTCCCCGCGCGCGGGGAGAAGGGAGAGGCAAGTCGGGCTCGCTGCGCTCGCCCCCTCATCCGCCTGCGGCACCTTCTCCCCGCGGCGCGGGGAGAAGGAGAGGCAAGTCGGGCTCGCTGCGCTCGCCCCTCATCCGCCTGCGGCACCTTCCCCGCGGTGCGGGGACAAGGGAGGCAAACGGCTCAGAGCGGCGATCCGGTCACCCGCATCGGCCCCTCGGGCGAGCGCCCGTTGGCGAAGTGCATGTCTTCCATGCGCGTGCCCTGGCGCAGCAGCTCGAGTTCGGCGAGGCGGTCGCGCATCCAGGCGTTGCGTTGCTCCTCGGGCGTCCCGCTCGGGCGTTCGGTTTGCCGGTACTGGCAGAAATCGCGGTATTCGTTCGCTTCTTCGGCGAAGGCCGGCCACGCCAGTTCGATCAGCAGCACGTCGTCGAGCTGGCCCAGCAAGGGCAGGCTGTCGGGAATCAGGTCGTCCTCGCGATCGACGTAGGCCAGCAGCTTGTCGATGCGCATGCGGGTCGCCTCGTGCACGTCCCACGCGGCGTCCTCGCACAGTGCGCGCAGGTCGTCCGTGCATTGCAGGCGTGCATCGAGTTCCTGCCGGGCTTCCTCTTCCGGCAGCGACAGCAGCCAGGCGGCCAGCTGCTGCAGGCGCGGCTGGTCGACGCGCGCGGCATCGGGATAGAGCTCGTGCACGAGATCGTCGAAACGGGCGACGGCGGGGCCGGACAGGGCGATTTCGGGGAAGCCCGCCGGTGCGCCCAGGGCATCGGTCAGGCCGCCGCGGAAGTGCTCGAACGGCAGGGGATGATTGGTAGGAGTGGGGTGAGGCAAGCGCATGGGGCACCTCGCGTCCGGCCGCAGTCCATCGGGGGAGACCCTTCCTCCGCGGGTTCGCGCTGGGCCGGTCGCGGCGCGGTCGCGGGTCGGGGATGCATGCCGATGATGCGCCGCCGTGGCCCGGCCGGAGGGTGCTGCCGACGAACGGTTCAGTGGGGCGATCCGTTGCTGACTGCGGCGGTATCGCTGTCTGCGGATGCGGCGGGGCCGTCCTGGAGGACGGCCCCGCGATCGGGTCTGCACGACCGGGCCCGCGGGCCCTCAGTGGACCAGGAACCGCGCCTCGCGCAGCGGCAGGTAACTGCGCTCGCGGATGCAGCGGCGCTGCCTGTCCAGCCAGTATTCGGCCTGGCGCGCTTCCTCCCAGTCGGTGCGGCTGAAGCCGAAGCCGCCGACGTCGCGACCGCGCAGCGAGGCTTCCAGCGAGCGGATCCGGCAGTAGTCCAGGAACGAGGCGACTTCCTCCTGCAGCGAGGGCCAGGCGGCTTCCACGGCGATGGCGTCGTCGAGGTGGCCCACGGTCGGCAGGGAATTGGGCAGCAACTGGTAGCGCCCGGTGGCGTAATGCACCATCAGCGCGGCAACGTTGCCGGCCTCGTCGACGGGCTCCCACTGGTTGTCGTCGAGCATCCGGGCGGCCGCTTCGAGGCGTTTCATGCGTTGCAGGATGCAGGCCGGCTCCCCCGTTCCGGCAACGCCATCGCGCAACTCGCGCGCCGCGGTGGCCAACCGGTCGCAGTCGAGCGGCGCGGCACGCCGGCCCAGCCGGGCCAGCAGTGCATTGAAGCGGTCGACAGAGGCCGCGGTCAGATGAAAGTTGTCGATGCAGTGGCGGCGGCCCGGTCCGATCGGGGCCGGCTGGTCGAGGATGGCGGGCAACGGAATCGTGGCAGCGAGCATGGCGTTCATGACAAAGGCTCCGTGGGGATGTGGGCACGCCGGCGTTCCGGCGTGGGGCCAGCATCCGTTCGCGCGGCAACGGGGTCATGACGCGTGCACGACGCAGCGCGCAGCCTTGCGTGACGATGTCGTGGCATTCC
Source organism: Lysobacter yangpyeongensis (assembly GCF_042655745.1). NCBI lineage: Bacteria > Pseudomonadati > Pseudomonadota > Gammaproteobacteria > Lysobacterales > Lysobacteraceae > Lysobacter > Lysobacter yangpyeongensis. The sequence goes on from NZ_JBHSNM010000001.1 coordinate 47,741, forward strand.
TGAGGTTTTCCTGATGGATGCCGGAGGCCATCCCGGAACCGCGCGAAACGGGGGCGACGGCTACCGTTTCGGGCCCTTCCTGGTCGATGCGGCGGCCTACACGCTCACGCGCGACGGCGAACCCCAGGCGCTCGAACCCAAGGCCTTCGCGGTCCTGCTGCACCTGCTGCGGCATGCCGGCGAACTGGTGCGGCACGACGAACTGCTCGATGCGGTCTGGGGCCACCGCCATGTCACGGCCGGCGTGCTCACCCGCGCCATCGCGCAGCTGCGGCATGTGCTCGACGACGATTCGCACCGGCCGCAGTACATCCAGACCCAGCACGGGCTGGGTTATCGCTTCATCGGCGAGCTCAAATCCTGGCCCGAACCGGACGGACCGCCCGCGCGGGCCTTGGTTGCACCCGCAGCAGAACCGGCCCCAATGGCGCCCGAAGAGGCGCCCGCGGCGGGTGACACCCATCATGAACCGGCCGTAGCGCCGCTCGCGGCGCCAGCGCCGGCTGCGACGCGGCCATCGGCGCGACGGCGGAGCGCCTGGCCGCTGCTGGTCGTCGTCGTGGCCATCATGGGGGTGCTGGCCGCGGCGTGGTGGTGGCGACGCCCCGAAACACCGGTGCGGCCGCAGCCGGTGGAACCCTCGATCGCGATCCTCCCGTTCACCAGCCTCAGCGCCGACCGGCAGGACAGCTATTTCGCCGAAGGCCTGGCGGTCGAGCTGCATGGTGCGCTCGCCGACGTGCCCGGCCTCAAGGTCGCGGCCTGCCACGTGGCGAGCGCGTGCGGAACCCGCGGCGCCGACGCCCGCAAGCTCGGCAAGCTGCTGGGCGTGGCCACCGTGCTCGATGCCGACGTGCGGCGCGAAGGCCGCCAGGTCCGGGTCAACGCGCGGCTCACCGACACCCGCACCGGTTTCACGCTGTGGTCGGGCAGTTACGACCGCGAGCTCGACGGTGTCTTCGCCTTGCAGAGCGAACTGGCGCGGGACGTCGTCCAGTCGCTGCTGGGCGTGCTGCCGCACGACACGCAGGCGATCACCCGGCGCCTGGCACCCACCTCCAACGTCGCCGCCTACGACGCCTACCTGCACGGCATGCAGCAACTCGAACAGCCCGGCGACGACGAGGTGGCCGGGAGCGCGAAGTCGATCGGGTTCTTCCGCGAGGCGCTGGCGGCCGATCCGTCGTTCGCGCGCGCGCAGGCGGGCATCTGCCGGGCCGAGATCATCGCCTTCGAGGGCGCGCACGATGCGGCCGCGTTCGACCGCGCGCAATCGGCGTGCCAGCGTGCCGCGGCGATGGACCCGCAACTGCGCGAGGTGAGCCTCGCGCTGGGCGACCTGTACCGTGCGCGCAACGACAACGCGCAGGCCATCGAGCAGTACCGCAAGGCGCTGGAGTCGCTCGCCCTGCGCGCCGATGCGTACCTCGGGCTGGCGCGCGCCGAGTCCGCGCAGGGACACAACGATCTCGCGCTCGACTACTTCGAGCGCGCGCGCCAGTCGCGCCCCGGGGATCCGGCGATCTATCGCGGCCTCGGCTTCGAGTACTACCTGCGCGGCGACCTGCCCAAGGCGATCGACGGGTTCGCCACCGCGGCAACGCTGGCCCCGGACGATGCGGACATCTGGAGCAACCTGGGCGGCCTGTACATGGTCAGCGGCGATGCCGCGCGCGCCGCCGATGCCTATTCGCGATCGCTCGCGATCGAACCGAACTACGGCGCGCTGAGCAACCTGGGCTCGCTGCGCTACGAGCAGCGACGCTACGCCGAAGCCGCGGAACTGTACCGGCGCGCCGCGAAATTGAACGGCAGCGACTACCGGATCTGGGGCAACCTCGGCGACGCGCTGGCGGCGCTGCCGTCGGGCGCGGATGGCGCGCGCGACAGCTACGAACGCGCCGCGCGCATGGCGCAGCAGTACGTCGACATCAAGCCCAGCGACGCGCATGCCATCGCGGTGCTGGCGTGGTACCGCGCCAATCTCGGGCAGGAACGCGAGGCGCGCCAGCTGATCGAACGCGCGCAGGCGCTGGACATCGAGCCGGGCGAAGTCGCGTTCTGGGCGGCGCAATCGCTGGCCGTGCTCGGCGACGAGGCGGGCGCGCGCACCTGGCTGGAGCGCGCGCGCAAGGGCGGCGTCAACGCGCCGCGCCTGGAGGCCTCGCCCGTGCTTCGCCCCCTGCTGGGCCTGACCCCGCAACCGCAGCCGGCGGCTGATCCCGCCCGCTGAATTCCCGGCCCAGCGGACGGGCGTACAGCAAGGAGAACGCGATGAACCTGTTGTCGTTTGCAACGATGGGCATGGTGATGCAGGGCGGCGGCGGAGGCGGCGGCAACACGCCGCCGGGTTCCGCGCAGATCGACATCGTCGTGGACACGCAGAACGGCAAGCCCAAGGCCGAGCCCGACAGTGCGTGGGTCAGTCCCGGCGGCACGATCAAATGGACCTGCGCGGAACCGTTCGAAATCATCCTGAAGCTGTTGTGGAGCGACGAACGGGTCACTCGCAAGTCCAACAGGAAGACCGGCGACCAGCACACCCTGGAGGTGACCGCCGGTTCGGTCTACGGCAAGTATTCGTACGGCATCGCGGTGAATGGCGAGGAAGTGGACCCGGACGTGATCATCGGGCCGCGCTCGCACAACCAGTGACCCGCTCGCGTCGGGCCGGCCTGGCCCTCAGGCCGGTTCGGCGAACAGGTCGGCCTGCGCGAGCCGTACCGGCATGAAGCTTCGGCGGTGATGCGGACAGGGACCGTGCGTTTTCAGAGCCGCGAGGTGGGCGGGCGTCGAGTAGCCCTTGTGCTCGGCGAATCCGTATTGGGGCCACTGTTCGTGCAGCTCGCGCATGTAGCGGTCGCGGGCGACCTTGGCGAGGATCGACGCCGCCATGATCGACCGGTCGCGCGCATCGCCGCCGATCCAGGCCTCGCCCGGGCGGCACAGCCCGGGCGGGACGATGTTGCCGTCGATGCGCGCCGCATCGGCCAGGTGCGCGACGCCCTCGAGCGCACGGCGCATGCCGGTGAGCGTGGCCTGCAGGATGTTGATGCGGTCGATTTCGGCGACGTCGACGAACTCGATCCGCCATGCGAGCGCGCGCTGCACGATGCGCTCGTAAAGCACTTCGCGACGCGCCGGATCCAGCTGCTTGGAGTCGTCCAGGCCGTTCACCGGCGTGCGCCCGGGCGCGAACACCACGGCAGCCACCACCACCGGCCCGGCGAGCGGGCCGCGTCCGGCTTCGTCGATGCCGGCGATGCGCAGCGGACGCGCATCGGGCGGCGAGGGCGGCGCGAGGAAGGGTTCGGAAGAAGGCGCGTCGGACGGCATCGCAGCTACTCGGAAGGCGGCCGCAGCTTGCGCGGGCGGCGCGCGTTCACGCAAGCCTCGGCGCAGAAGCCGGCAACAGTTCGGCCACCGCATCGGCCGCACGCGCGGACGCGTCCTGCCGCAGTTGCAGGTGCAGTTCGCGGAAGCGCGGTGCGATCCGCGCCATCGCCTCGCCGTCGCGCAGCATCGCCAGGGCCGCGTCGGCGAGCTTCTTCGGCGTGCAGTCGCCCTGCATCAGCTCGGGCACCACGCGCTCGCCGGCCAGCACGTTGGGCAGCGAGTAGTTCTTCGTCTTCAGCATGCCCAGGCCCTTGACCAGGGCGTAGGTCAGCGGCGCCACCCGGTAGGCGACGACCATCGGCCGCTTCGCGAGCATGGCCTCGAGTGTTGCGGTGCCCGAGGCGAGCAGGATTGCGTCGCTGGCGATCATCAGCCGGCGCGCGTTGCCGACCAGGATGCGCAGCGATCCGCGCACCCGTTCGAAGTCCGGATGCGTCGCGAGAATGCGGCGGAACGCGTGGTTGGTCGGCGAATTCGCGATCGGGACGATGACCTGCAGCTCCGGCATTTCCTCCAGCATCCGTGCGGCGGCGGAGAGGAAGACGCCCGCGAGCCGTTCGATCTCGCCCACGCGCGAACCCGGCAGCAGCGCGAGCACCGGTCGATCGGGATCGATGCCGAGTTGTTCGCGCATCGCCTGGCGGTCGGGATCCACCGGCATTTCGTCGGCGAGCGGATGCCCGACGAAGCGCGCGTCGACGCGGTGTTTCGCGTAGATGGGTGGTTCCATCGGGAACAGGCACAGCACGCGCGACGCTGACCGGCCGATCTTCGCCGCACGCTTCTCGCGCCAGGCCCAGACCGAGGGGCTGACGTAGTGCACGGTGCGGATCCCGCGCTGTTTCAGCCATTTCTCCACGCCGAGGTTGAAGTCGGGCGCGTCGATGCCGATGAACACGTCCGGCCGCCACGCCAGCACGCGCCGACGCAGTTCGCGCCGCACGCGCAGCAGGCGGGGCAGGTGTCTGAGCACTTCGGCCAGGCCCATGACCGCAAGCTGGGAGGCGTCGAACCAGGTGTCCATGCCCGCCGCGCGCATCGCGTCGCCGCCGATGCCGGCGAAACGGGCGTCGGGATAACGCCTGCGCAGTTCGGCGATCAGGCCCGCGCCGAGCAGGTCGCCGGAAGCTTCGCCGGCGACGAGGGCGATGCGGGGAGCGCCTGGGTTCGGGATGGGGGATTGGGGATTGGACAAGCGGGAACCTGACCGAGCGCGTGTACGGAAATCGACCGGGAGAGCGTGGGTTTTGCCTTATCGAATCACGATTCCCGAATCACGGCTTCACCGCACCAGCGGCCGGTCGCCGCTTTCGATGAAGTCGAGGAACGCGCGCACGTCGGCGCTGTCGTTGGCGAGTTCGGCCAGGCGCACGCGGGCTTCGTCGAGGGGGATGCCGGCCATGTACAGCGCGCGGTAGGCGCGCTTGATCGCGCCGATGCGCTCGCTGTCGAAGCCGCGACGCTTGAGGCCTTCGCTGTTGATCCCGCGCGGCTTGCCGTAGCCTTCCTGCGCGACCATCAGGAACGGCGGCACGTCGCCATTGACGAACGCGCCCATGCCGATGAAGGCGTGGTCGCCGATGCGGCAGAACTGGTGGATGCCGGCGAAGCCGCTGAGGATCACGTGATCGCCCACGGTGACGTGGCCGGCCAGCGTGGCGTTGTTGGAGAACACGCAGTGGCTGCCGACATGGCAGTCGTGGGCGATGTGCGTGTAGGCGAGGAACCAGTTGTCGTTGCCCACGCTGGTGCTGCCGCCGCCGCCGCCGGTGCCGCGGTTCACCGTGCAGAACTCGCGGAACACGTTGCGGTCGCCGATCGTCAGCTCGACCCGTTCGCCGGCGTATTTCTTGTCCTGCGGCTCGCCGCCGATGGCGCAATGGCCGTGGAAGCGGTTGTCGCGGCCGATGCGCGTGGGACCCTGCACGCTGCAGTGCGGGCCGAACGTGGTGCCGTCGCCGACCTCGACCTCGTTGCCGATGTAGCAGAACGGCCCCACCTTCACGCCGGCGCCGAGCGTCGCGCCGGCTTCGACCACGGCGGTGGGATGGATCGTGGGCGCGGCGCTCGTCATGCGTCGTTCTTGACCTCGGCGCAGAGGATCTCCGCGCTTGCCGCTTCCTGGCCGTCGACGCGGGCGACGCCCACGTACAGCGCCATGTTGCGGATGATGCGCTTGAGCGTGACTTCGAGCTCGAGCCGGTCGCCGGGCACCACCATCCGGGCGAAGCGCGCGTTGTCGACCTTCACCAGGTAGAACACGCTGCCCTTGCCGTCGTGGCCGGACAGCTGGGTGAGCAGGCCGCCGGCCTGCGCCAGCGCTTCGATCACCAGCACGCCGGGCATCACCGGATGGCCCGGAAAGTGGCCATTGAAGAAGGGCTCATTGGCGCTGACGTTCTTGTAGGCGAGCACGCGCTTGTTCGGTTCCAGCTCGACCACGCGGTCGACCAGCAGGAACGGATAGCGGTGCGGCAGCACCTTCTGGATGCCTTCGATATCGACCGGGAGTTGCACGGGCTGGGTCATCATCTCTTCCTGGCGCACGGGAGCGTGCAGCGAAATCGGCAATTATCCGGCTTCACTGCCACATGCGCGTCCGTATGGCCGCCAAGCTTACCGTGAATGGGGCGATCCGGGCCGCGACACGCGCCACGGACTCGCCGGTCTAGTCCTCGCTGGCCCGTTCGGGCCGGCCGATCCGGCGGGCCAGGGCGTCGAGCTGCTTGAAGCGCGCGGCGTTCTTGCGCCAGCTGCGGTTGTCCATCAGGGGCGTGCCCGAGGAGTATTCGCCCGGTTCGCGGATGGAATGGGTCACCAGGCTCATCGCGGTGACCATGACCTTGTCGCAGATTTCCAGGTGCCCGAGCACGCCCGCGGCGCCGCCGATCAGGCAGTAGCGGCCGATCCGCGCGCTGCCGGCAACGGCCGCGCAACCCGCCATCGCGGTGTGCGCGCCGATGAAGACGTTGTGGCCGATCTGGATCTGGTTGTCGAGGCGGACGTCCTCCTCGAGCACGGTGTCCTCGATCGCGCCGCGATCGATCGTGGTGTTGGCGCCGATCTCGCAGTCGTCACCGACGACCACGCCGCCCAGTTGCGGCACGTTCAACCATTTCCCGGCGTCCATCGCCAGGCCGAAACCGGCCGCGCCCAGCACGGCGCCCGGATGCACGGTAACGCGGCTGCCGAGGCGGACGCGCGTGACCAGGGTCACCCGCGCGAGGAGCCGGCTGCCGGCGCCGACGACGCAGTCCTCGCCGATGACGCAGCCCGGACCGATCACCGCACCGGCTTCGATCCGGCTGCGCGCGCCGATGGAAACGAAGGCGCCCACGTGCGCGCCGGGATCGACGTGCGCGTCCGCGGCGATGTCCGCCGTGGCGTGGATGCCGGCCGGGTACTCCGGCATGGGTTCGAACAGCGCCGCCATCCGCGCGAATGCCGCATACGGATCGCGCGCCACCAGCGCCGTGCCCGGATATCCAGCGGCGTCTTCCGCGCGCATGGCGATCACGCTGGCCTGCGATTGCGCCAGCTGGTTGCGGTACTTGCTGTTGGCGAGGAAGGCGAGTTGGCCCGGCTGCGCCCGCGCCAGCGTGCCGACGCCGTGCACCTGCACGGCGCCATCGCCGTGCAGTTCCAGGCCGAAGCGTTCGGCGAGTTCGGCTGCGCTGTAGGAAGGCGTGGCCACGTCCGGCCTGCGTCCGTCAGAACGCGCCGCCGAACGTGAACTGCAGGCGCTCGAGTTCGTCGTCTTCCTTCTTGCGCAACGGGAAGGCGTAGCTGATCGAGATCGGGCCCATCGGCGAACGCCACATCAGCGCGATGCCGGTCGATGCGCGCAGCTCGCCCGCATCCCAGCTGTCGACGTCCTTGTACACGTTGCCGAAGTCGATGAACGCCGAGGCGCGTGCCGCCGGCGTGTCGAGCAGCGTCGGGAAATACATTTCCAGCGAACCGGTGGTCTTCACCGCGCCGCCGACCGGCTGCAGGAAGGTGCTCGTAGGCGTGGGCGCCTGGCGCGGACCGAGCGTGTTGTCACGGAAGCCACGCACTGAACGCACGCCGCCCGCGTAGAAATTCTCGAAGAACGGCAGCCCGTCGGCGGTGACCGTGCCGCGGAAGTCCGGCGAGGAGGTCAGGCACGGATCGGTCGGCTCGGGGCCGGGCACGAAGACCGGCGGCGTATCGGGATCGTGGTCGGTGTCGACGAACGAACCGCTGGTGAAGCACAGGTTGCGCGACGTCGCGTTGCCGTAGCTGTCGCCATAACCCAGCTCGCCACGCGTGTTGAGCACGAAATGGCGCGACAGCGGCCAGAACTTGGAGATGCTGTAGTTGAGCTTGTAGTACTCGACGGTCGAACCGGGCAGGGTGGTCTCGAGCCAGACGCGCTGCTGCATGCCGCGCGAGGGCGTGAGCAGGTTGTCCAGCGAGTTGCGCGACCAGCCCAGTTCGGCGCGCCAGGCATGGAAGGTACGGGTGTTGAGCGCGTCGAGGTAGTTGCGGATCGGCTCCGGCGTACTGCCGCTGGCCAGGATCTGGTTGCTGTCGATGCCGAACAGGCCGGTGATGCTGTCGGTTTCGGTGATCGGGAAGCCGAGCACGACCTGTGCCGCGCCGCTGTTGCTGCTGTACTGCGCGGTGCCGAAATCGGAGTAGTCGAGTTCGCGCCACCACAGGTTGTAGCCGAGCGACAACCCGTTATCGAGGAAGTACGGGTTGAGGAACGAGAAGTCGTAGCGCGACTGGTAGCGGCTGCGCTGCGCCTGCACCGACACGCGGTTGCCGGTGCCCAGGAAGTTTTCCTGCGACAGCTGGATCTGCGTGGTCAGCCCGCTGAGCTGCGAATAGCCCAGGCCGAACACGAAGCTGCCCGAGGAGGTTTCCTTGACGTTGACGACGACGTCGACCTGGTCGTTGGTACCTTCGACCGGCTCGCTTTCGATGTCGACGGTCTCGAAGAAGCCCAGGCCCTGCAGGCGGATCTTGGAACGGTCGATGGCCGCCTGGGAGTACCAGCTGCCTTCGAACTGGCGCATCTCGCGCCGCAGCACTTCGTCGCCGGTGCGCGTGTTGCCCTTGAACACGACCCGGCGCACGTTGACGCGCGGACCGGGAACGACCTGCAGGCTGATGCCGACGGTCTTTTCCTCGCGGTTGACGTCGGGGACCGGATTGACCTGGGCGAAGGCGTAGCCGACGTTGCCGAGCGTGGCGACGATCGCATCGGACGTCACCTCCAGCAGGCGTCGGGAGAAGATCTGGCCTTCCTTGACGATGACCAGCTTCTGCAGCTCTTCCTTCGGCAACACCGTGTCGCCGGTCAGCTGCACCGACGAGATCTTGTACTGGTCGCCCTCGGTGACGCCGGCGCTGATGAACATGTCGCGCCGATCGGGGCTGATCGAAACCTGGGTGGAATCGATGTTGAAGTCGACGTAGCCGCGGTCCAGGTAATAGTTGTTGAGCTTCTCCAGGTCGCCGGAGAGCTTCTCGCGCGAGTACTGGTCGTCGCGGCGGTACCAGCTGAGCCAGTTGTGCTCGGCCGATTCCCAGGTATCGATGATGTCCTTGTCGGCGAACTTCTCGTTGCCGACCAGGTTGATGTGCTGGATCCGCGCCGCCTTGCCTTCCTTGATGTTGATCGTGACGTCGACGCGGTTGCGGTCCAGGCGCGAAACGGTCGGCGTGATCTCGACGTCGTACTTGCCGCGGTTCTGGTACTGGCGGGTGAGCTCCTGGCCCATCTTGTCCAGCACGAGGCGATTGAACGTGTCGCCCTCGGCCATCCCGTTTTCCTTCAGGCCCTTGAGCAGATCCTCGCTCTGGATGTCCTTGTTGCCGCTGACGGTCAGCTTGTTGATCGCCGGACGCTCCTGCACGGTGACCACGAGGATGTCGCCCTGGCGGTCCAGGCGCACGTCATCGAAGAAGCCGGTGCGGTACAACGCACGGATCGCCGCGGCTGCCTTGGTCGAATCGAGCGTGTCGCCGCGTTCGACCGGCAGGTAGGTGAAGACGGTACCGGCCGAGATGCGCTGCAGCCCATCGACGCGGATGTCGCTGACGGTAAACGCGCCCGCGGAAGTCGCACTGGCCGGAGCCTCGTTCGACGGAACCGGCGGCTGCGGCGCCTGGGCACCCGCCGGAGCGAACGGATCGGCCGACTGCGCCAGGGCGGGAAGCGCCGGTGCCATCGCTGCAGTGAGGGCGAGAGCGAGCAGGCGGCGATTGGGAAGTCGCGTCATCATCAAATCCGGTTGGGGATTGCGGGTGCCGTGGGCAGGCGCCGCGGGCTGATCTGTGGTCTCGAAGCGGTGGTCGGACAGGCCCTTCCTGGACCAGTCTTTCGTGAGCAGGTTCCCCGGTGCGGCGATGGCATTGCGGTCGCCATCAGCGCACCAGGTTGTTCACGATGTCGTTGTAGAACGCCAGGCCCATGAGGCCGACGATCAAGGCCAGGCCGACGACGTTTCCGGCGGCCATCGCCCGTTCGCTGACCGGGCTGCCTTTGACCAGCTCGATAAGGTAATACAGCAGGTGACCGCCGTCCAAGATCGGGATCGGCAGCAGATTCAGGATGCCCAGGCTCAGGGAAAGCAGGGCGAGCAGCAGGAGGTAGTGCGCCACGCCCTGCTGGGCGAAATAGTTGCTGGCGCGCGCGATGGTGATCGGCCCGGCGACGGTGTTGCGCGCGGACACCGTTCCCTTGAACGCGCGCGAGAAGGTGGCGAACAGTTCGCGCGTCTGGCGGGCCGTCTCGGAGAACGCCGCCGGTACCGCGGCCAGCGGGCCATAGCGCAGGACCGCATCGCGCCGGGGTTCCTGCGCGACGAGCCCGATCCCGAATCCCCAGCTGGTCCCGCCGTCCACCGCCTGCCGCGCGGGCTTGAGCGGCAGGGCAAGGCGGTCGCCGTTGCGCTCGACCTCGACCATCGCCTCGCGATTCTCGTTGCCGAGACGTTGCGCCATCCGGACCACGTCTTCGTGCGACAGCATGGGTACGCCGTCGATGGCGGTGATGCGATCGCCTTCGGCAAGCACGCCCCAGGCCGGCCGGCCGGGCACCACCTGGCCGATCACCGGCGTGGCGACTTCGTGCCGCCCGCGCAATCCGAGCTGTTGCAGGGCGCGGGTCTCGTCGAAGGAGGGCGGGAGTTTCGACAACCGCAACACGCGTTCGGTCTCGTCGCCATCGGGCGCACGCACCCGCAGCGCGACGTCCTTGCGGTCGAGCGCCGAAGCGAGCAGGCCCATGCTGACCTCGCTCCAGGTCGGCGTGGCGCGACCGGCCACCGCCAGCACTTCATCGCCCCGATGCAGGCCGGCCGCGGCGGCCATGCCCGTGGCCTGTCCGATCACCGGCGCGTAATCGGGACGACCGATCACGAACATGCCCCAGAACAGCACCACGCACAGGATCAGGTTCGCCGCCGGTCCCGCGAAGGAGATCGCCATGCGCTTCCACACCGGCTGGCGATCGTGCGACTGCGCGAGTTCGTCCGCATCGGGTGCGCGCTCCAGTTCGTGCCCTTCCATGGAATGCTCGCCGAGCATCTTGACGTAGCCGCCCAGCGGGATCGCGGCGATGACGAATTCGGTCCCGTCCTTGCCGCGACGCCGCCAAAGCGGCTTGCCGAAGCCGATCGAGAAGCGCAGGACCTTGACGCCGCAGCGGCGCGCGACCCAGTAGTGGCCGAATTCGTGGAAGGTGACGAGCACGCCCAGGCTGACAAGCAGCCACCAGATCGAACCGATCACTTCACTCATTGCGCCGCCCCCCGACGACCGATGTCCTTCGCATCATCCCACCGCTGCCGTTGCGTGGCGTCGAGCGGCGGCATCGGCTTCGCGCAGGACGTCCAGCGAGTCGGCGGCGGTGGCGGGCAATGCATCGAGGGTGGCTTCCACCAGCGCGGGGATGGACAGGAAAGCGATGCGCCGCTGAAGAAAGGCTGAAACCGCCACTTCGTTGGCGGCGTTGAGCATCGCCGGCGCCGTGCCGCCGGCCTGCAGGGCGGCGAAGGCCAGCCGCAGGCAGGGGAATGCGTCGAGATCGGGCGCCTCGAAATCCAGGCGCCCGTGCTGCAGCAGGTCGAGTCCGGACACGCCCGAAGCGATGCGCTCGGGCCAGCCGAAACCCACGGCGAGGGCCGTGCGCATGTCCGGCAGGCCCAGTTGCGCCAGCGTCGATCCGTCGACGAATTCGACCAGCGAATGCACCAGGCTCTGCGGATGCACGAGCACGTCGATGCGCTCGCGCGCGACGCCGAAGAGGTGGTGCGCCTCGATGACCTCCAGGCCCTTGTTCATGAGCGTGGCCGAATCCACCGAGATCTTCGGCCCCATCGACCACTTGGGATGGGCGATGGCCTGCTCCGGCGTCACCGTGGCGAGTTCGTCGCGGCGGCGGCCGCGGAACGGTCCGCCCGACGCGGTGAGCAGGATGCGTCGCAGGCTGGCATGCGCGTGCGCGTCGGGCAGGCACTGGAAGATGGCGTTGTGCTCGCTGTCGATCGGCACGATCACCGCGCCGCTGGCGTGCGCCGCCTGCATCAGCAGTTCGCCGGCGAGCACCAGCGATTCCTTGTTCGCGAGCAACAGCCGCTTGCCGGCGCGCGCCGCGGCCAGCGTCGAATGCAGGCCGGCCGCCCCCACGATCGCGGCGACGACGGTGTCGCAGCACGTGCCGGCGACGAGGGATTCCAGCGCCGCTTCGCCGGCGTGGGCCCGGGTCTCCAGGCCCGCATCGCGCAGACCGTCGCGCAACGCGGCGAAGCAGCCTTCGTCGGCGACGACCGCATGCTGCGGCCGGTGCACACGGCACAGCGACACCAGCGCATCGACCTTGCTGCCGGCTGCAAGCACCGTGGCGCGCAGGCGATCGGGGTGACGTGCGATGACGTCCAGCGCGGACGTGCCGATCGAGCCGGTGGCGCCGAGGACGGCGATGTTGCGGGCGGGGGCGGAATTCATTGCTGTGGTTCTATCGGGCCACGACGTCCAGGCGGATGTCAGAAGCCGAACATCGCCTTGCCGATCGCGAAGACCGGCAGGGCGGCGAGCACGCCGTCGATGCGGTCGAGGATGCCGCCGTGCCCGGGAATGAGGTGCCCCGAATCCTTCACGCCGGCGTGGCGCTTGAGCAGGCTTTCGTAGAGGTCGCCGACGACCGAGGCGATGGTGGCCACGAGCGCGACCAGTGCGACCAGCGGCAGTTGCGCGCCCGAGGCCCCGGCCAGCAACGCGCCGCCGATGCCGATCAGCACGCCGGCTGCGACGCCGCCGAGCAGGCCCTCGATCGTCTTGTTCGGACTGACCCGCGGCGCGAGCTTGCGGTCCTTGAACAGGCGGCCGCCGAAATGCCGGCCGGCGAAATACGCGGCGCTGTCGGCGGCCCAGACGATCGCCAGCGCGGTGAACAGCCAGATGTGGCCGTTGGGCCCGGTGGCGTGGATCCACGTCAGCGCGCACCACGCGGGGATCACCGCCAGCGCGCCCGCGGCGAGCTTGAAGCCGCGCGCCCAGGTCTCGTGGTTGCCGGCGAAGTCGTACCTGCGCAGCCACAACAGCGCGAGCAGCCACCAGATCACGCCGATCATGCTCGCCAGCTGGAACAGCACGTAGCTGTAACCGGAAGCGGAGCGCGAGGCCCACACGATCGCGACCATCAGCGCCAGGTGCGCGACCAGCAGCACGGTGCGGGCGAGGGTGTCTTCGATCTCCGCCAGCTCGAACCATTCCCACAGCCCGGCGAGGAACACCACGGCCGTCAGCGCCACCATCCAGGGCGTGGACAGGAGCAGGATCGCGGCAATCGCGACCGGGGCCATGATCAGCGCGGCCAGCAGGCGGGTTTTGGTCATTCGTCGTTCTCTCGAAGCTGCGGGCGCCCCACCTGTTCGCCCGTCAGGCCGAAACGGCGTTCGCGGCTGGCATAGTCGTCCAGGGCGCGTCGCAGTGTGGCGGCATCGAGGTCCGGCCACAATGTCTCGGTGAACCAGAGCTCGGTGTAGGCGAGCTGCCACAGCAGGAAATTGCTCACCCGCGTATCGCCGCCGGTGCGGATGAAGAGGTCGGGTGGCGGCAGGTCGGCCAGGGCGACGCGCGCGCCCAGCATGGCTTCGTCGATGGTTTCCGGGTCCAGCCGGCCGGCAGCGACATCACGGGCCAGCGAGCGGGCGGCCTGGGCGATGTCCCAGCGTCCGCCGTAGCTCGCCGCAATGCTCAGTTGCAGACGGGTGTTGTTCGCGGTCTGGGTCTCCGCGGCGTCCATGCGTGCGCGGATCGCCTCGGCGAAACGCTCGCGCTCGCCGATGAAGCGCACGCGCACGCCACGCCGGTCGAGTTCGTCGACCTCGCGCTCGAGCGCGCCGAGGAACAGTTTCATCAATGCCCCGACTTCCTCCTCGGGGCGGCCCCAGTTCTCGCTGGAAAACGCGAACAGGGTCAGCGCCTCGATGCCGGCTTCGAGACAGAAGTCGATGCAGACATCGACCGCGCGCGCACCGGCGCGGTGGCCGATCATGCGCGGGCGGCGACGGCGCTGCGCCCAGCGGCCGTTGCCGTCCATGATGACGGCGAGATGGCGGGGAATGAGTGCCGAGGCGGTATCCGGGGGCATTCGTGATTGCCGGGAACGTGCGGTGGTGCCGTCGGTCAGCGGCGCATGGCCGCAGGACCGGCGGGCGACCTCAGACCGCCATCAGTTCCTGTTCCTTGGCCTTCACCACTTCGTCGACGTCCTTGATCGCGCTGTCCGTGATCTTCTGGATCTCGGTTTCGACGCGCGCGACATCGTCCTCGGTGATCTTCTTTTCCTTCAGCAACTCGCGGACCTGGCTGTTGGCGTCGCGGCGGATGTTGCGGATCGCCACTTTCGCGTCCTCGGCTTCGCCATGGACGACCTTGGTCAGTTCGCGGCGACGCTCCTCGGTGAGGGCGGGCAGGTTGAGGCGGATCACGGTGCCGGCGGTATTGGGCGTCAGGCCCAGGTCGGAGGCGAGGATGGCCTTCTCGACCGGGCCGATCATCTGCTTTTCCCACGGCGTGATGGTGAGCGTGCGCGCATCGGCCACGGCGACGCTGGCCACCTGGCTCAGCGGCATGTCGGAGCCGTAGTAGTTGACCTTGATGGTGTCGACCAGTGCGGTGGACGCGCGGCCGGTGCGGACCTTGACGAGGTCGTGGCGCAGTGCGTCGACGCTCTTGGCCATGCGGGTCTGTGCGTCTTTCTTGATGTCGTTGAGCATCGCCGGCTCCGTGGTTTTCGATGGGCGCCCGGGAGGCGCGACAGGCGCGGGATTATAGCGGCGGGAGCGCGACGAGCCTAAAGGCCGTGCCGGTGCCCGGATCGGGCCGCCGGTTCAGTGCGAGTGGGGCGCGTGCCCGCGGGGAGAATCGGCACCGGGAGAGTGGGCACCGGAAGAATCGGCACCGGGAGAGTGGGCAGCGGAAGAATCGGCATGGGGCGCGTGGCCGTGCGGCGCGCGGTCGTGGCGGTCGTGCTCGCAGCCGGCGCCGTGCTCCACCTGCAGCGTGGGATGGTTGATGCCGAAGCGGTGGTCCAGTTCGTGGTTGATGCGGTCGATGAAGGCGTCGTGATCGTGATCGTCCGGCCGCACCAGGTGCGCGGTCATCGCGATCTCGCCCGCGCCCAGCGACCAGATGTGCAGGTGGTGCACCGCGATCACGCCCACCTGCGTGGTGAGGAAGGTCTCGACTTCGCTCTGGTCGATGCCGCGCGGGACCGCGTCCATCGCCGCATTGAAGCTCTCGCGCAGCAGACCGAAGGCGCCGATCGCGACGACCGCGCCGATCAGCAGCGCCGTCACCGGGTCCAGCCATTCCCAGCCGAGCCACCACATCCCGGCGCCGGCGAGCACCGCGGCCAGCGACACCGCGGCATCGGCG
The DNA here is from genome assembly GCF_042655745.1 of Lysobacter yangpyeongensis. Classification (NCBI taxonomy): domain Bacteria; kingdom Pseudomonadati; phylum Pseudomonadota; class Gammaproteobacteria; order Lysobacterales; family Lysobacteraceae; genus Lysobacter; species Lysobacter yangpyeongensis. Next base: position 63,056 of record NZ_JBHSNM010000001.1, read on the forward strand.
ACGAGGTGCAGGTAGGCGCCGCGCCGGTTGAGGTCGTGGTCGTGACCGTCGCGCACGAACCAGGCAGCGCCCAGGTTCACCGCGATGCCGATCATGGCGACGACGACGACGGGTAATGCGGGAATGTCCGGCGGTGCGGAAAAGCGGCGGATCGCCTCCCAGCCGAGCGCGCCGGAGAAGGCCACCAGCAGCAGCGCGTTGGCCAGCGGCGAGAGCAGCGTGGCCCGGCGCCAGCCGTAGGTATGCCGTGCGGTGGGCGGTCGTCGCGCGATCGCGGCGGCGCCCCAGGCCAGCGCCAGACCCAGCACGTCGCCGAGGTTGTGCAGGGCATCGGAAAGCAGCGCCAGCGAATTGGTGACGAAGCCGTATCCGGCTTCCAGTGCCGTGTAGGCGAGATTGATCAGGGTGACGATGGCGAAGGCGCGCGTGGCGGAGTGGCCGTGCGCGTGGCCGTCATGATCGTGATGGTGTCCAAGGCCCATCGGCCGATCCTGTCATGCGTGCGCGGTGCAATGCTATTTCGCAAGGCGGGTCTTGACCCGTCAAACGCCACCTGCAGGCTCCCCGGAGAGCCGCTGCTTCCGACGCGGCGGGTTCGAGATCCGCCTTGCGCTTACAGCCCCGGATTGCGGCCCTGCACCAGCGTGCCGATGGGTTCGCCACGCAGGATCTTCAGCAGCACGCCCGGCTGGCTCATGTCGAAGATGCGCAGCGGCAGGTCGCTGTCGCGGCACAGCGCGAACGCCGCGGTGTCCATCACCTGCAGGTTGCGGGCGATGACCTCGTCGTAGCTGAGCTTGTCGAAGCGCACGGCGTCGGCGTGCTTCTTCGGATCGCGGTCGTACACGCCATCGACCTTGGTCGCCTTCAGCAGCAGGTCTGCGCCGATCTCGATCGCGCGCAGCGCGGCGCCCGAATCGGTGGTGAAGAACGGGTTGCCGGTGCCCGCGGCGAAGATGGCGAGGCGCCCCTTCTCCAGGTGGCGCACGGCGCGGCGGCGGATGTAGTCCTCGCACACGTCGTTGATCTTGATCGCGCTCATCACGCGGCACTTCGCGCCGAGCTTTTCCAGCGCATCCTGCATGGCCAGCGCGTTGATGACGGTGGCCAGCATGCCCATCTGGTCGCCGGTGACGCGGTCCATGCCGCTCGCCGCCAGGCCCGCGCCGCGGAAGATGTTGCCGCCGCCGATCACCAGCGCGATCTCGGCGCCGGCCTGCTGCGCCTCGATCACCTCGTGCGCGAGGCGATTGAGCACGACCGGATCGATGCCGTAATCCTCGTTCCCCATCAGCGCCTCGCCGGACAACTTCAACAGGACACGGCGATAGGCGAGCTGGGACATGGGCGACCTCGGAAGTTGTGGCGGCGCGGCGAAACGGCGGAATTGTAGCCGATGCCAGCGCCGCGCCGCGGTGTACAGATGTCGTGGTGGCCTGCCGTGAGCCGCGGAATCGTCACCGACATCGCGTCGTGCACCCCGTTCGGATGCGGTTCGGCGGGAGCGGCTCGATCGGGGCGCAGCGGTTCGAAAGCGCTTGCCCGGAGCCGGCGAGGTAGGGAGGCCGGACACCCGCTGCGTTACTCATGGCGGGGCCGGTGCGGGGCCGGTCCCGCGCAATCCGCGGACGCGTATCCGCGGGAAGGGGCGCGCGGCGCGCGACCCGCTGCTTCGGGGCCGGGCAGGCGCGTGTTGGACTTCCAGCCATCAGCCGTTCGAACATCCACGGACCGCACCGCAGCGATGAGCAGCCTGCAGGACGAGGCCATGACGGATTCCGCCGCAACGCCCGAGGGAAGCGCGCACGACGACGCGCGCTTCGAGGCGTTCCTGCGCGAACAGCGGCCGGTGCTGGTCCGCTTCCTGGCACGGCGCACCGACGAGCACGACGCCAACGACGTGGCCCAGGAAGCCCTCGTGCGCCTGATGCGCTATCGCGCGCTTCCTGCGGAGAAACTCACGCTGCTGATGTACCGCATCGCACTCAATGCCTTGAACGACGCCGGCCGCCGTTCGCAGAGCCGGCAGTCCGCGGCGCACGTGAGCCTCGACGAGGAATTCGACAGCCTGCCGTCGCCCGAGCCCGATCACGAACGGCGCCTGGACAACCAGCGGGAAGTGGAACGCGTGCGCGCGGCCATCCTGCAACTACCGCCGCGCTGCCGCGAGGTCTACCTGCTGAACCGGATCGAAGGCATGAGCTATTCGCAGATCGCCCGCCACTGCGGCGTCTCGGTCAAGGCGGTCGAAAAACACATCGGCAGGGCCCTGCAGTCGCTGCGTCGCGACCTGCAACAGGTGCCCGCCACCACGACGGACCGGACATGAACCACTCTCCCTCCCCGACACCCACTGCCGACGGCCGCGCGGAAGCCTGGCTGGCGCGGTTGTCGTCGCCCGAATGCACCAGCGCCGATCGCGCGGCGTTCGAGGACTGGCTGGCGGAATCCGAAGCCAACGTCGACGCCTACCTGCAGGCCGAATCCGTCCACGCGCTGGCGCGACGGCTGGCCTCCGACGACCTGTTGCGCGCGGCCGCGCGCCGGGCCCGGCGCAATCCCGCCATCGATCGTCGCAGCGTGTTGCGCCGGTTCGCCATGGGCGCGGCCATCGCCGCGACGGTGGTGCTGGCGATCGGGGTCATCCGCCGGCCCAAGCCGCCGCCGACGGTGCCGGTCGGCCGCTACACGACCGTGGTCGGCGAGCAGCGCACCGTGGCGCTGGAGGACGGCACCGCGATGCGCCTGGACACCGCGACCACGGTGCGCGTGCATTTCGCGCGCGACCAGCGCGTGGTCGAAGTCGTGCAGGGACGCGTGCAGTTCACGGTCGGCGCCGATGCGCCGCACGCCGCGTCGCCGCGCCCGTTCCTGGTCAAGGCCGGGAGCGGCACCGTGCGCGACATCGGTACGACCTTCCAGGTGCGCCACGTCGATGCCGATGTCGAGGTCGGATTGATCGAAGGCGTGGTGCAGGTGACCGCCGACGCCACCGGCACGAGCGACACTCTTGCACCGGGCGAGCAGGTCCGCATCGATGCGCAGGGCGCGCTGCAGGCTTCGCAGCCGTTCGACCTGGCCGTCGCGCGCGCATGGACGCAGGGCGACCTGGTGTTCAAGGAGCGCCGCCTCGACCAGCTGATCGCCGAGATGAACCGTTATTCGGCGACGCCCCTGCGCCTGGCCGATCCCGCCCTCGGGGCGCTGACCGTGAGCGGCGTGTTCCATATCGACGACCAGGCGGCACTGGTCGCCGCGCTGGAGCAGGGCTGGGGTCTCAAGGCCCGTCGTGGCGGCAACGGCGAAATCGTCCTGCACAAGGCGGATCGGTAGGGCGCGCGAGCCGGGGTAGATGAGGGCGCGGGCGCACCGCGCGCCTCATGAAATCGGGTGCGTTGCGGCCGTAGGCGGCGTTACGTATGGTGGCCGGCCTTGCGTTTTTCGCCAGGCCGATGGCCCCGTCCCGCCACCTTCCAGCCCTGCTCTGGGGAGCGCTGTCGCTTTGCCTCGCCTCGCCCGTACAGGCGGCGGGCGAAGTCGCGCCTGCGCGCACGGCGCTGGTCGTTCCGGCGGGCGATCTGGACACGGCCCTCAAGGCGCTGGCCACGCAGGGTCGGGTCCAGATCCTGTATCCGCCCGAGCTCGTGGCGGGCCGTCGAGCGCGCGGACTGCAGGCGCGGCTCGGCATCCCCGAGGCGCTGGCGCGGCTGTTGCGCGGCACCGGCCTGCGCGCGGTCGCGGTCAACGCCAACACCTTCCTGCTGCAGCGGATCCCCGAACCCGCGAAAGTCGCGGACGCGCCGCGTCGGCGTTCGACGCCGTCGGAAATGGCGACGGTGCAGGTCACCGGTTCGCGCATCCCGCGCAGCGACCTGGACATCGTGACGCCGTCGCCGCTGACGATCATCACCCGCGACGAGATCGAGACCAGCGGCCACCAGACCCTGTTCGAACTGCTGCGCGTGCAGCCGGGCATGGTCGGCCACCATCCGGTCGACGTCGCCAGCGAGGGCAGCCAGGACGGCGGACAGCAGCCGTTCGCCGCCGCGGCCACCACCAGCCTCGATGGCCTGGGGCCGCGCGCGACCCTGTTCCTGGTCGACGGCCGGCGCGTGGCCAACTACGGCCTGATTTCGGTCGACCTGGGCGGCCTCACCGACCTGGATTCGATCCCGCTGAGCATCGTCGACCGCATCGAGATCATCCGCGGCGGCGCATCGGCGATCTACGGCGCGGATGCGATGGCCGGCGTCGTCAACATCATCCTGCGCAAGCAGGGCGATCGCGGCGAAGTCGCGGCGCGCTACGGCGTTTCCGAACACGGCGATGCGCAGGAACGCCGCCTTTCCTTCAGCGACGGCTTCGACATCGCGGGTGGCGGCAACGTCTTCATCGGACTCGACTACCTGCAGCGCGACGAACTCACCGGGCGCCAGCGCAAGTGGCGCACGCTCGACTACCGGCGCCACGGGCTCGGCGACTGGCGCATCCCGCTGGGCTATCGCGACCTCGACTACAACCTCGTGCAGTCCTTCTGCATGCCGGGCGTGAAGGACATCGACGCACGGTGCCTGTTCGATCCGGTGCGCTGGAGCACGCTGCAGCCGCGCAGCGAGCGCAGCTCGTTCTACGGCCATCTGCAGCAGCCGCTGGGCGACGAGGTGCAACTGGGCATCGGCCTGCGCGCAAGCAATGCCACGCAGGACATGCTCAATCCGCCCTTCCACGCACTGGTGGACGTGCCCGAGGACCATCCTGACGCCATTCCCGGCACCGAGCTGGGTTACGCGTTTTTCGACATCGGCCCGATCCGCAGTCACAACCGCGAGCGCACGCTCGACGTCGCGGTCACGCTGGACGGATCGCTCGGCGCCTGGGACTGGAACCTCGCCGTGTCGCACGACGCCAACACGGTGCGCAACCAGACCGACGGACTCGTGCGGGAGACCGTCTTCACCGATGCGGTGTTCGCCGGCCAGTACCGCTTCGGCACGCCGGACAATCCGCCCGCATTGCTGGCGGCGATTTCGCCGCGCGTGGTGGCCAAGGGCGAGGCGGCGCTCGACCAGTTCTCGGCGGGCCTGAACGGCGCGTGGTTCGCGCTCCCGGCCGGCGATGCGCAACTGGCGCTGGGCGTGGAGTTCAACCGCGACGCGCTGCGCCACCGTCCCGATCCGCTGATGCTCGAGAACGACGTCGCGCTGGGGCCGCAGAAGATCCTCATCGACGCGCACCGCTACAGTTCCGCCGTGTACGCGGAGCTGAGCCTGCCGCTGGCGTCGCGCCTGCAGGCCGACATCGCGGCGCGCTGGGACCATCGCCAGGGCTATGGCAGCAAGGTCTCGCCGAAAATCGGCTTCAAGTGGCGCGCGCTGGATGCGCTGACCTTCCGCGGCACGGCGGCCACCGGTTACCGCGCGCCGTCGCTGTTCGAGCAGCGGCGGCCGTCGGTGTTCGATTACTACGACGTCATCGTGTGGAATCCGGAACTCGGCCCGTGCCGGTATTCGGCGCGGCTGGCGGCGGGCGACGCGTACTGCCTGGTGTTGCGCGGCGCGATGGAGAATCCGGATCTCGATCCGGAAACCTCGCGCAGCCACACGCTGGGCCTGGTGTGGGCGCCCGACGCGGATCTCAGCCTGAGCCTCGACCACTTCCGCATCGAGCGCCGCAACGAGATCCTGCCGGGCAATGCCATCGACGACCCCAGCGCGTTTCCGCTGTCGATCGTGCGCGACGAGGACGGCCTGCTGATCGGCATCAACGATTACTTCGCCAACGTCGGCCGCACGGACGTGCGCGGCTGGGACTGGGATGCGCGTTACCGGCTGCAGACGGCGCGCGCCGGACGCTGGACCTTTGACCTGGCGGGCCAGTACCTGACGCACGTGTTGCGGCAGGCGCGGCCCGGCGCACCGCCGCTGGATTACGCCGGCCACGGCACCGCCGACCGCTCGGCGTCCGCCATCGTGCAGTGGGCGTACGCGGCCTGGAGTACCGCACTGACCGCGAACCACCGCGGCGAGGTGCGCGTCTCGCGCCCGGGCGAGGCCTGTCCGTCCTACAACGCCGACGCCGGACGTTGCCGCACGCCGGCGATGACGACGCTCGACTTCAACATCGCGTACGCGGGCCTGCCGGACTGGCAGATCGCCTTCAACGTGCGCAACCTGCGCGACCGCGATCCGGTGAACTACGACGTCGACAAGGGCGGTTACGACATCGCTTCCGACGATCCGCGCGGACGCTACTACCTGCTGAGCGTCGCCCGGCGCTTCTGACCGCCCGCCGCGCCGCTCGCGCCGGTCATCCGCAAAAGCAGGAGTAGGGGTAGGGAGGCGGGAACATCCCTGCGTTATGGCTGTTGGCGCCGCTGCGACTGCCGTCCGGCGATCGCGGCCCCGGCCGATGCGACGCCACTTCGCCAGTCCTCAGGGGTATCGAATACATGCAAGGTAAAGGAATCGCTTCGCGCTCTCCGGCGCGAGGGAAGTCGCACGTGCGTTCCGCATTGTCCAGGGCCATTGCCGGCGCGTTGCTGCTGGGCGCGCTGACGCCCGCCGTCGCGCAGCAAGCACCGGCGTACCAGGAGCAGGGCCAGATCGGCGATCCCGCAAGCTGGCGCACCGAAGAATTCAAGGCCGATTGGGGCCTGGGTGCGATCGGCGCCGAATACGCGTACGCGCGCGGCCTCACCGGTCGCGGCATCCGGCTGGGTATCTTCGACAGCGGCGTGGATCTGCGTCACGGCGAATTCGGCGGCAAGGACCACCGCAGCATCCATATCGCGGACGTGCTCGAGGACGGTTCGCCCTGCACCAACACGACCGCGCTCGCCGGTCCCGACAGCTGCTTCAGCTCCGACGGCGACACCGTCGCTCTCGATTATTTCCATTACACCGACGAGGACCGTGCGCTGGTCCAGTACCTCGTCGACATTGGCTACCTGTACGACTGGGTGCCGGAGTACCTCGAATCCATCGCCGGCTTCCAGTACGGCTCGCACGGCACCCACGTCGCCGGCACGATGGTCGCCAACCGCGACGGCACCGGTACCCACGGCGTGGCCTACGGCGCCGACATCACCGCCGCGCGCCTGTTCTCCAACAGCTACACCGACCTGATGTCGCTGCTCGGCGCGGGCGGCGAGTCGTACGCGATCGGCCCGGGCAGCGAAGCCGTGGCGAGCATGTACGAGCAGATGGCGGCGCAGGGCGTGCGCGCCATCAACCACAGCTGGGGCCTGAGCGTCGAACCCACGACCGCCGAGGAGATGGACGAGCTGTACAACTCCGAAGGCGCGGCCGAGTACTTCGCGACCTACACCGATGCGTCGATCGACCACGGCATGCTGCAGGTCTTCGCTGCCGGCAACAACAACGGCGACATCGCCGGCATCTACGCCACGCTGCCGCGCTGGGTGAAGGATGCCGAGAAGTACTGGCTCAGCGTCGCCAACATCAACCAGACAGGCGAGATCGACGAAAGCTCGAGCATCTGCGGCCTGAGCAAGGACTGGTGCATCGCCGCGCCGGGCACCGACATCGCCTCGTCGGTGGTCGGCGGCACGATCGAAGGCAGCGAAATCCGCGATGAAGAAGGCAACTTCATCGGCCTGGAAGTCACCGCCGAGCATCCCGAATACGGCTACGAGAACTACACCGGCACCTCGATGGCCTCGCCGCACGTCACCGGCGCGCTCGCGCTGCTGATGGAGCGCTTCCCGTACCTCGACAACCCGCAGATCCGCGACGTGCTGCTGACCACGGCCACCGACCTGGGCGAAGCCGGCGTCGACGAGATCTACGGCTGGGGCCTGATGGACCTGCGCAAGGCGATCGAAGGCCCGGGCCAGATCCGCGTCGACACCGACGTGGTGATGAACCAGCAGGCCGGCGGCACCAAGGTATGGGACGGCCCGGCCTGGGACGACTGGACCAACGACATCGGTGGCGACGGCCGCCTGACCAAGTCGGGCATCGGCTGGCTGCGCCTGAGTGGCGACAACAGCTTCGGTGGCCTGACCGTGCGCGAGGGCGTGCTCGAACTCGACGGCGCCAATGCGCTCAAGGGCGACGTGCAGGTCGATGGCGGCTTCCTCGTGCTCGACGGCTCGCTCGACAACAAGCTGCACGTCAACGGCGGCCAGGCGGTCATCAACGGCCTGCAGGCCGGCAGCACCTGGATCCATGCCGCGGGCAAGCTGAGCGGCACCGGCAGGCTGGCCACGACCACGGTCGAAGGCACCATCGCGCCGGGCAATTCGATCGGCACGCTGACCATCGACGGCGATTACACCCAGGCCGCCGGTTCGACCTACGAAGCGGAAGTCGGGCTCAACGGCGCTTCCGACCACATCCAGGTCAACGGCCAGGCCAACCTGCTCGGCGGCACGGTGAAGTTCCTGCCGACCGGCGAATCGATGCTGCTGGGCGAGCACTACGACGTGCTCTCGGCGACCAGCCTCGTGGGCACGTTCGCTGCGGTCGACGACAGCGCGTTCTCGCCGTTCCTCGACTTCGTCCTGCGCTACGGCAGCAACGACGTGCTGGTCGATGTCGTGCGCGGCCGCTCGCTGGCCAGCGCAGCCGGCACCTTCAACCAGACCGCGACTGCGACGGCGGCCGATGCGCTGGCCGACGACAACGTGTTGCTGCAGCGCCTGACGCAGCTGTTCCCGGCACCGGCGATGGCCGCGCTGGACAGCCTCAGCGGCGAGCAGCACGCGACCCTGCGTTCGATGCTGATCGACGGCAACCGCCACGTGCGCGATGCCGCGCTGGCGCGCGCGCAGGCGGGCACCGGCTCGTTCGCACCGTCCGCGGATGGCGAAACCGAATCGGCGGGCTGGATCGAGGTCCTGCGCAATGGCGGCCGCCTGGCTTCCGACGGCAATGCCGGCGAGGCGGACTACGACGGCAACACCACGCTGCTGGGTTACGACTACCGCTTCGCCAACGGCTGGCGCGTGGGCGTGCTGGGCGGCGCGGGCCATGCCGATCTGAGCGTGGACTCGCGCGGTTCCCGGGCCGCCATCCGCGAGCAGCGGATCGGTGCCTATGTCGGCCAGGCCTGGGGCGGTTTCGGCCTGCGCGCCGGCGCCACCTATGCGCGCCACGACGTGGACAGCACGCGCAACGTCGCGTTCCCGGGCGTGCAGGACACGCCGCGCGCGGGGTACGACGCGACCAGCCAGCAGGTCTTCCTCGAAGGCGGTTACGGCTTCGCGGCCGGTGCATGGCAGCTCGAGCCCTACGCGCAGCTGGCGCATGTGCGCGTGGAGACCGACGGCTTCCAGGAACGCGGCGGCATCGCGGCGCTCACGGGCCGCTCGTCCGACCAGCAGGTCAACCTGTCGACGCTGGGCCTGCGCTTCAACGTCGATCTCAAGGGCGCGCAGCAGGACGAAAGCTGGCTGAGCCTGCGCGGCGGCATCGGCCGTCGCCATGCCAGCGGCGACCTGGCGTCGGAGACCTCGGTCGCGTGGAGCGGCGGCAACGTCTTCACCGTGCGCGGCACGCCGCTCGCGGAAGACTCGACGCTGGTCGAAGCCGGCCTGGGTGCGCGCCTGAGCCAGAACAGCCTGCTCGAGCTGAGCTACAGCGGCCAGCTGGCCGACGAAGTGCGCGATCACGCGGTGAACGCGCGGTTCTCGGTGAAGTTCTGACGCGTCTGCGGTAACGCATGCCCGGAGGCGGATGGACCCGCCTCCGCGCCGCTCCGGCTTCACGTTTCAAGCGAGTGCTGCTCCGCTGCACCTGCGATGGCCCTGACCGGGTGCAGCGGGGCGGTTACTCCTCACGGGAACGCCGCTTTTTCCATCGTTGCAACGGCCCGCGTGGCGAATTTCGCAGGCAACAAAAAACCCGCGGTGTCCCGCGGGTTTTTCGTGCGCGCCGGTTGGGCGCGTGCGATCAGACCTGCATCGCCTTCGCGACTTCGGCGGCGTAGTCCTCGACCACCTTCTCGATGCCTTCGCCGACCACCAGGCGCTGGAAGCCGACCACGTCGGCGCCGGCGGCCTTCACCGCCTGCTCGACGGTCTGGTCGGAGTTCAGCACGTACGGCTGGCCGTACAGGGTGACCTCGTTGACGATCTTGGCGATCTTGCCGCTGATGATCTTCTCGAGGATCTCGGCCGGCTTGGCCTTGTCCTTCTCGGACATCTTGGCCAGTTCGATTTCCTTTTCCTTCGCGACGAAGTCGGCCGGCACGTCGGCGGCCTTGTTGTACGGCGGGTTCATCGCGGCGATGTGCATCGCCAGGCCCGAAGCCAGTTCGGCATTGCCGCCCTTCAGCTCGACCAGCACGCCGATCTTGCCGTTGGTGTGCACGTAGGCGCCGACGATGTTGTCGCCATCGACGCGGGCCATGCGACGGATCTGGATGTTCTCGCCGAGCTTGGCGATCGCGGCGGCGCGGCTTTCCTCGACGGTTTCGCCCGAAGCCAGCTTGAAGCCCTTCAGCGCTTCGACGTCGGCGGCACCGGAGGCCAGCGCGGCTTGGGCGACGGAATCGGTGAAGGCGATGAAGTTGCCGTCCTTCGCGACGAAGTCGGTTTCCGAGTTGATCTCGACCAGCACGGCCTTGCCGCCGTTCTGGGCGACGGCCACGCGGCCTTCGGCGGCGACGCGGCTGGCCTTCTTGTCGGCCTTGGCGAGGCCCGACTTGCGCAGCCACTCGGCCGCGGCGTCGATGTCGCCGTTGTTCTCGGTGAGCGCCTTCTTGCACTCCATCATGCCGGCGCCGGTGCGCTCGCGCAGGTCCTTGACCAGGGAAGCGGTGATTTCTGCCATGGGGTTACCTCTATGTTTGAGACGTCTTGAATGTTTGAGACGTCATCCCTGCGAAAGCAGGGATCCAGTGTCTTCGAGCGACAAAGCAAAAGTCGCTGGATTCCTGCATTCGCAGGAATGACGAGCAAAAGCAGCCGCGCAACGTGGCGCGGCTGCATCGCAGCAGGCCTTTACTCGGCCGCTTCGGCCTTCTTGGCGGCGGCCTTCTTGGCCGGGGCGCGGCGGGCGCCCTTGTCGTCGCCTTCGGCGGCTTCGACGAAGTCTTCCTCGCGGACCGAGGCGGCCGACGGAGCGGCGGCCTTGCCTTCGAGCACGGAGTCGGCGGCGGCGCGGGCGTACAGCTGCACGGCGCGGATGGCGTCGTCGTTGCCCGGGATGGCGTAGTCGACCAGTTCCGGATCGTAGTTGGTGTCGACGACCGCGATCACCGGGATGCCGAGCTTCTTGGCCTCCTTGATCGCGATGTCCTCGTGGCCGACGTCGATCACGAACAGGGCGTCGGGCAGGCGGTTCATGTCCTTGATGCCGCCCAGCGAGGCTTCCAGCTTCTCGCGCTCGCGGCGCAGGGTCAGCACTTCGTGCTTGACCAGCTTCTGGAAGGTACCGTCGGTTTCAGCGGCTTCCAGTTCCTTCAGGCGGGCGACCGACTTCTTCACGGTGGCGAAGTTGGTCAGGGTGCCGCCCAGCCAGCGTTGGGTCATGAACGGCATGCCGCAACGCTCGGCTTCTTCCTTGATCGCGTCGCGCGCGCTGCGCTTGGTGCCGACGAACAGGATGACGCCGCGCTTCTGGGCCACGCCCGAGATGAAGTTCATCGCGTCGTTGAACAGCGGAACGGTCTTCTCGAGGTTGATGATGTGGATCTTGCCGCGGGCACCGAAGATGTACGGACCCATCTTGGGGTTCCAGTAACGGGTCTGGTGGCCGAAATGGACGCCGGCTTCCAGCATCTGGCGCATGGTGATCTGGGGCATTGCAATACTCCGATGGGGAACCGGCCGCGGTTGGAATAGGGCGGCTTGCCATTGAAGGCGGGGTTCCGGGGTTGGGCCTCCCCGCTGCTCCGTGACCAGATCCTCGGATCCTCGCGGATCCTCGGACACCCCGGCACGGGCTGTGGCAGCGGGTGTGTATTCGCCTCTGTCGCGGGCGTGGCGGCCTGCGGACGGGCCGCAGAGCCGCGGGATTATGCCGGGGTGAGCGGTCCCGGGCAACTTCCGGGCGTGCGGAGGCTCTAGACCCTCCGGATCGGGGGCTCCGGATCCCTTGGGGGGCCTCACATGCCGCATCGTCCTGCCTACGCGGGCCAAGGCCCGCCCTACATGGGCGATAATTCGCGGATGCCCATCACCATCAAGACCCCGGACGAGATCGAAAAGATGCGCGTCGCCGGCCGCCTGGCCGCCGAAGTGCTCCAGGTCGTCGCTCCCCACGTGAAGCCCGGTGTAAGCACGGCCGAGCTCGACCGCATCTGCTACGACCACATCGTCAAGGTCCAGGACGCGATCCCCGCCAACGTCGGCTACAAGGGATTCCCCGCGACCATCTGCACGTCGGTCAACAACGTCATCTGCCACGGCATCCCGAGCGAAGCCAAGGTCCTCAAGGACGGCGACATCATCAATATCGATGTCACCGTCATCAAGGACGGCTGGCACGGCGACACCAGCCGCATGTACATCGCCGGCACACCGTCGGTGATGGCCAGGCGCCTGGTCGACGTGACGCGCGAAGCGATGTTCCGCGGCATCCGCATGGTGAAGCCGGGCGCGACGCTCGGCGACATCGGCCACGCCATCCAGCAGTACGCCGAAGGCGAGCGTTTCAGCGTGGTGCGCGAGTACTGCGGCCACGGCATCGGCCGGATCTACCACGAGGATCCGCAGGTGCTGCATTACGGCCGCGCGGGCGAAGGCCTGGTGCTGAAGCCGGGCATGACCTTCACCATCGAGCCGATGATCAACGAAGGCCAGCGCCACACCAAGCTGCTGCCCGACGGCTGGACCGTCGTCACCAAGGACCGCAAGCTGTCCGCACAGTGGGAGCACACGGTGGCGGTGACCGAGACCGGCGTCGAAATCCTCACCCGCCTGCCCGGGGACGACAACGATCTGTGAGCACCCCGGCGACCGTCACACACGACCCGGTCGCCGACGCGCAATGGGCGGCGGCCACGCGCACGGCGATCGCCGAGAGCGACGCCGCGCTGGCGGCACGCTTCGACGACAACGGTGACATCGACCGCCTGGTCGCCGCGCGCGCGCAACAGGTCGATGCCGTCGTGCGCGAGGCCTGGTCGCATTGCGTGCCGCAGGACGCGGCGCTGTCCCTGTTCGCGGTCGGCGGTTACGGCCGCGGCGAACTCTTCCCGCAGTCCGACATCGACCTGCTGGTGTTCGGCGAAGCCGACGCGCAGGCCGCGCACTCCGACGCGCTGGCGCGCTTCTTCCGCCTGCTCTGGGATGCAGGTCTGCCGATCGGGCACGCCGTGCGTTCGGCCGCGGAATGCACGCGCGCGGCGCAGGAAGACATCACCGTGCTCACCGCGCTGCTCGAGGCGCGCATGCTGGCCGCCGATCTCGACGCCGCCGCGCAGCTCGCCGGCGCGATCGCCCCGGACCTGATCTGGCCCCCGCACGACTACTTCACCGCCAAGCGCGAGGAGCTGCGCGCCCGTCATGCGCGTTACGGCGACACCGCCGACAACCTCGAGCCCAACATCAAGGAAGGCCCGGGCGGCCTGCGCGACGTGCATACGCTGCGCTGGGTCGCACTGCGCATCATCGGCACCTGGGATCCGGATTCGCTGATGGCGATCGGCCAGCTCGGCGCCGACGAGTTCGCCACGCTGGAACGCGAACGCCGCGTGCTGGCGCGGCTGCGCTTCGGCCTGCACCTGGTCGCCGGCAAGCGCGAGGAGCGGCTGCGTTTCGACTACCAGAAACCGCTCGCCGCGCGCCTGGGCCACGTCGACAACGCCGACAACCTCGCCGTCGAGCAGATGATGCAGGGCTTCTACCGCGCGGCCGCGCGGATCCTGCGCATCGGCGACCGGCTGCTGCAGCGTTTCGAGGAGCAACTGGAAGGCGAGGGCGAGCCGCAGCCGTTCGACGAACTCTTCGAACTGCGCCGCGGTTATCTCGCCGCCCGCCATGCGCGCTGGCCGCGCGACATGGACGAGGTGTTCGCGCTGTTCGGCGCCTGGGCGGGAAACGAGGGAATCCGCGGCCTGCATTCGCGTACCGCGCGCGCACTGGCGGAGGCGCTGGAACGGATTCCCGCCTACTTCGAAGCGACGCCGGAGCTGCGCCAGCGCTTCATGCGTCTGCTGCGCGGTCCCACGCCCGTCGCCACCGTGTCGCGGATGGCGCGCCTGGGCGTGCTCGGGCGCTGGATCCCGGCGTTCTTCCGCGTCTCCGGGCGCATGCAGTTCGACCTGTTCCACGTGTTCACGGTCGACCAGCACACGCTCGCGGTGTTGCGGAACATCGCTTCGTTCGCGTCGGGCGAAGCGGACGAACGCTTCTCGCTCGCCCACCAGGTCTGGCCACGCCTGCGCAAGCCGGAACTGCTGCTGCTGGCCGGCCTGTTCCACGACATCGCCAAGGGGCGCGGCGGCGATCACTCCGAACTGGGCGCGGTCGATGCGCGCGAGTTCTGCGAGGCGCACGAACTGTCCGAAGGCGACACTGCATTGGTCGAATGGCTCGTGCGCCAGCACCTGCTGATGTCGGTGACGGCGCAGAAGCAGGACATCGCCGATCCCGAGGTGATCCACCGGTTCGCCACGCTCGTCGCCGACCGCGAGCGTCTGGACAACCTCTATTTGCTGACCTGCGCCGACATCGCCGGTACCTCGCCGAAGCTGTGGAATGCGTGGAAGGACCGGCTGCTCGCCGATCTGTACACCGCCACGCGCCTGGCGCTGCGCCGCGGGCTCGAGAATCCCGTCGCGGCCGACGAGCGCAGCGCGGAAACGCGCGCCGAGGCACGCGCCACGCTGACCGCGTTCGGCAGCAGCGAGGCCGACGTCGATGCGCTGTTCGCGCGGATGCCGCAGATCGGTTTCGAGCGCAGCCGCCCGGACCAGATCGCCTGGCAGGCGGCCTCCCTGCGCGAAGTGGCGATCGGCTCGGGCTGCGTGCGCGCGCGGCCGGTAAGCGGCGACGAGGGCGCGCTCGAAGTGTTCGTGCATTCGCCCGATCGCGACGGCCTGTTCGCCGCGATCGTCGCCACGCTCGATCGCGCCGGCCTGGCCATCCAGCAGGCGCGCGTGCTCGACGGTCCGCACGGCATGATCTTCGACAGCTTCGAAGTCATCCCGGCGGACGCGCGCCACACGCCCAGCGCCGAGGATGTGGAGCACCGCCTGTCCGCGGCGCTGGCGGGTTCGCTCGACAACATCCGCCCGACGCGCCGCACGCAGCCGCGGCACCTGCGGCATTTCCGCATCGCCGCGCAGATCGGCTTCGACCGCGTGGCCGGCGGCAAGGCCGGACGCACGATGCTCAGCCTGGTGTGCACCGATCGCCCCGGCCTGCTCGCCGACGTCGCGCACGTGCTGCGCCAGCAACACCTGCGCGTGCACGACGCGCGCATCGCCACCTTCGGCGAGCGCGCCGAGGACGTGTTCCAGATCACCGACCAGCGCGACCAGCCGCTGGATGAAACGCAACAGCAGGCACTGCGCGCCGCGCTGCTCGCCTGCCTCGATGGAGAATCGCAATGACCGAGAAGAAGCCGGCCCGCAAGGTCGCGAAGAAGACCGCGCCGAAGGGACCTGGTGCGGCGGAACTGAAGTTCATGGTCGAAAGCGCCTTCGAGCGCCGCACGATGCTGACGATCGACGAGATCGACGGCTCGACGCGTCCGACGGTGGAGCGCGTGATCGCAGGCCTGGAGACGGGCGAGTTCCGCGTCGCCGAGCCCGACGGCAAGGGCGGCTGGAAGGTCAACGAGTGGTTGAAGAAGGCGGTGCTGCTGTACTTCCGCGTCAACGAGATGCAGCTGGTCGACGCGCAGCCGGCGCCGTTCTGGGACAAGGTGCCGGCGCGCTTCGCCGGTTACCACGAGAGCGACTTCCGCAAGGTCGGTGCGCGCGTGGTGCCGGGCGCGATCGCGCGCCGCGGCTCGTTCATCGGCAAGGACGTGGTGCTGATGCCGAGCTTCGTCAACATCGGCGCCCACGTCGGCGAAGGCACGATGGTCGACACCTGGGCGACGGTGGGGTCATGCGCGCAGGTCGGCAAGCACTGCCACCTCAGCGGCGGCGCCGGCATCGGCGGCGTGCTCGAACCGCTGCAGGCCTCGCCGACGATCATCGAGGACCACTGCTTCATCGGCGCGCGCTCGGAAGTCGTCGAAGGCTTCGTCGTCGGCCACCACAGCGTGATCGGCATGGGCGTGTTCCTCGGCCAGAGCACGCGCGTGTACAACCGCATGACCGGCGAGATCACCTATGGTTCGGTGCCGCCGTACAGCGTGGTGGTGTCGGGCCAGCTGCCGTCGAAGGACGGCACGCATTCGCTGTACTGCGCGGTGATCGTCAAGCAGGTGGATGCGAAGACGCGGTCGAAGACGAGCATCAACGATCTGTTGCGCGGGTTGGCGGAGTAGTTTCCCGCCGTTGCCTGTCATTCCTGCGAAAGCAGGAATCCAGTGCCTTTGCCTTTCCTCGATCAGAGCAACGTCAACGGCAAAGTCGCTGGATTCCCGCTTTCGCGGGAATGACGGGCAAAAGCACGAGCAAAAGCACGAGCAAAAGCACTAGCAAAAGCACGAGCAAAAGCACGAGCAAAAGCACGAGCAAAAGCACGAGCAAAAGCAGCTGCACGTGCAAGCAGAGCCATTAGCGACACCAGATCGCGAAGAATTGTCGCCCGGAAGAACTGGAAACAAACGTAATGACTACGCTCTACGGCCTCAATAACTGCGACACCTGCAAGAAGGCCCGCAAGTGGCTCGACCGCTTCGGTATCGCGCATGCCTTCGTTGACTACCGCGACAACCGGCAGGCGCCGGAAACGCTGGTTGAATGGAAGGACAGGCTCGGCGGCTGGGAGGCGATGATCAACAAGTCGTCGACGACCTGGCGCCAGCTGCCGGAGAACCGCAAATCGCCAGGCTCCGACGCCGAGTGGAAGCTGCTGCTGAAGGAGTATCCGCAGCTGATCCGCCGCCCGGTCGTGATCACCGATGACGGCGCGATCACGCAGGGGTTCAGCGACAACGGCTTCAAGCTGCGCTTCGGTATCGGCAAGTGAGCGACGACGGCATGAGCGAGGTTCTCAACCTCACCAAGGAACTGATCCTGAGGCCGTCGATCACGACCGACGACGCGGGCTGCCAGCTGCTGATCGCGCAGCGCCTGCAGCGCGCCGGCTTCCGCTGCGAGCACTTGCGCTTCGGCGAAGTCGACAATCTGTGGGCGACGCACGGCGAGGGCGAGCCGACGCTGGTGTTCCTGGGCCACACCGACGTGGTGCCGCCGGGCCCGCGCGAGGCGTGGACGAGCGATCCGTTCGTGCCGGAAATCCGCGATGGCGTGCTGTATGGGCGCGGCGCGGCGGACATGAAGGGCAGCGTGGCCGCGTTCGTGATCGCGCTGGAGCGCTTCGTCGCCGCGCATCCGCAACACCGTGGCCGCGTCGCGCTGCTGCTGACCTCGGACGAAGAGGGTGATGCGATCGATGGCGTGCGCCGGGTCGCCGATGTGTTCCGCGAGCGCGGCGAGCAGATCGACTGGTGCGTGACCGGAGAACCGTCGTCGAAGGCGAAGCTGGGCGACCTGCTGCGCGTGGGTCGTCGCGGCACGCTGTCGGCGACGCTGCTGGTGCGCGGCATCCAGGGCCACGTGGCGTATCCGGAAAAGGCGCGCAATCCGATCCACCAGGCGATGCCGGCGCTGGCCGAACTTGCTGCGCGCCGCTGGGACGACGGTTACGAGAGCTTCCCGCCGACGAGCTTGCAGATCAGCAACATCAACGCGGGCACCGGTGCCAACAACGTGATTCCCGGCGAACTGCGCGTGCTGTTCAACCTGCGCTACAACCCGAACTGGCGCGCGGCACAGCTCGAACACGAATGCGAAACGGTGCTGCGCGCGCACGGACTCGACTACCAGGTGCAGTGGCATCGCGGCGGCGAGCCGTTCTTCACTCCGGAAGGCCCACTGCGCGCGACCGCGCGCGAGGTGCTGGCGACGTTCGCGGGCGACGCGCCGGAAGAGAGCACCGGTGGCGGCACGTCGGATGCGCGCTTCATCGCGCCGCTGGGCGCGCAATGCATCGAGATCGGACCGGTGAATGCCAGCATCCACAAGGTGGACGAGCATGTGTCGGTGGCGGATCTGGAGGCGTTGCCGGAGCTTTATCTGGCGTTGATCGGGCGGATGTTGCTTTAGCACTTTCGCGTGTTGCGCGCCGGCTGCGCCGGCGGCCCCCTCATCCGCCCCTTCGGGGCACCTTCTCCCCGCAAGCGGGGAGAAGGAAAAGCCCTGGCGCGCCCTAGGAGAATACGGTCACCGCTCATCCTCGCCCCGCTTGCGGCGAGAGTGCGCAACACTCCTCGCCCCGCTTGCGACGAGAGTGCGCAACACCCCTCGCCCCGCTTGCGGGGTGAAGGCGGACGCTTGTGCGCCACTGGCGCACGTCCGACTGGACGCCCTTGCGCCATGCGCAAGGGCCGGGGCAGAGCGAGGGACAGCGTTGCGAAGTCGCGAAGCGGACAGGGTGAGGGGACGTCACCCCTCACCGCGACGGCCGCATCCGCAACGTGTACTCCGCCGCCCCGGGCAGGAACGGCGTCGTCCGTCCCTGTACCCAATCGTCATGTCCCGCCCCCCAGAACGGCGACAGCGGATTGCCGCTCTGGCCGCCCGGCATGTGGATGATGCCGTCGGCTTCGTGCCCGGGCGCCACGACCATGCGCTCGGAGGCACCGAAGTCGGGGGACTGCACGCGCGGCATCGCGACATCGCCGGGCAGCGGTTCGAACGGCATGCACAGCGCACCGCGCGCGAAGCCGGGCAGGGCGCGCGCGAGCGGGTGGCAGATGCGCGAGGTGTTCTGTTCGCCCCAGGTGCGTGCCGCGAGTGGCCCCTTCTGCGCGAGTTCGTCGCGTACCTCGCGCGCGGCGTCCTCGAACAGTGCGTGCCAGTCGCGGTAACGCGGCGACAACAGGTGCGCGGGGCGCGTGGTCACCAGCGGCCAGACGAAGCTCTCCTGCTGCTGCAGGCTAGGCATCTCGAATTCCCTGCCCAGCGCCACCTGCGCCGGCGCGGTGATTCCGTCGACCACGCGATCGGTGACCGCCCGGCGCCAGGCGCGGACGATGCGGTAGCTCACCGAATCCGTGCTCGCGCGACCCTGCCACGTCGCGGCGGCTGCCGCGAGCTCGCGCATTGCCGGTGTCTTGTCGGCCGCGGCTTCGTCGCGCAGCAACTGCCACCACGGTTGCAGGAACAGCGCGCGGTCGTCGAGCTGCACCGCGAGCAGGTCGTGCTCGTCCAGTTGCTGCTTCGCGAACAGGTCGTCGCGGATCTGTTTCGCGCGTGCGCCCAGCGTGCTGCCGCCGTCGCCGGCCAGGCGCAGCACCTCGTCATCGACGACGCGGTTGTTCGCCGTCCACAACCGTCCCTGCGTGGGCACCAGCAGCGGCGCGCGCGCGGTGCTGATCGTCCACGGTGGACACGTGGCCGGCGATTCCACCGGCTGCGTCGCTTCGCATTGCGCGTCGCGCAGGGGAATCGGCCCGAGCCAGCGCCAGCCGATCGCGCCGCTGCTGTCGGCGATCAGCATGTTCTGCGCGGGAATCGCGGAAGTGCGCGCGATCGCCACGGCATCGGCGAGGTTGCGCGCGTGCGCCATGCCGACCAGGTTGAGGTTCAGCGAGCCGGGCAGGTGCGCGACCCAGCGCAGCGCGAGCGCGCGGCCCCGCGCGTCGTGCGCCATCACCGGGCCCCACGCGGTTTCGTCGATGTCGAAATCGACGGGCGCGTGGCCGGCGACCGCGATCTGCTCGCGATGCCGTGTGGACGGGGCGCAGCCGGGCGCGGGGTGCGTGCCGCACAGGTCCTGCACCGCCCAGTCGAGCGTGTCGACGTAGCTGTTGGTGAAGGCCCACGCGACGTGACCGTTGCTGCCGACGATGGTGAACGGGAAGCCGGGCAGGGTGAAGCCGCCGATGTCGACGCGACCGCCGGGCGCGGCCGGATCGGCGTAGCGCAATTGCGCGCGGAACCAGATGTTCGGCACGCGCAGGCCCAGGTGCATGTCGTCGGCGACGATGGCGCGGCCGTCGCGCGTTAGTTCGCCGGAGACGGCGAAGTTGTTGCTGCCGACCACGTTCGCCATCGGCTGCGCCCGATCCGGATGCTGCGGATACGGGAGCTTGCGCAGGTCCACTTCGTCCGCGGTCGGGAGCGTGGCATCGCCGCGCGCCGGGCCGGTCAGCGGCGCGTCCCAGCGGCTGCCGTCGTGGGTGAGCAGGGCGTAGAGCGGCGGCGGCAGGTGCGGGCGCAGCTTCCACAGCGCGAGCTCGCGTTCGTTGCGGCCATCCTGCAGGTCGAAATACATCGCGTAGGCGACCAGCGCCGAGTCGCTGAGCGTCCACTTCTCCGGCTGCGTGCGCAGCAGCAGGTACGGCCACGGACGCACGTCGAGATCGCCCAGTCCGGCATTCACGCCGTCGACATAGGCCTGCATCTCCGCGCGATGCGTGCCGAGGATCGCATCCAGGTCCGCATCGACGCGGGCGCGGAAGCGGTGCACGCGATGCTGCCTGTCGACGTCGATCGCGATGGGGCCGAACAGCTCGGCGAGCTCGCCCGCGGCGGTGCGTCGCAGCAGGTCCATCTCGAAGTAGCGCTCCTGCGCGTGCACGTAACCGAGAGCGCGCATCGCATCGGCGGGATTGGCCGCCTCGATGGTCACCACGCCGAGACGGTCGCGCTGGATGGTGACGGGCGCGGACAGCCCCGCCAGCGACAATTCGCCGTCCAGCCGGGGCAGGCTGCCGCGCATGAGCCACCACGCGGTCAGGGCGAGGACGACGAACAACAGCAACAGGGCCAGCAGGCCGCGTCGGATCCACTTCAGCATGGGTATTCCCTCCGCGGCCGAGCTTAGCCGACGGCGCGCGGAGTGGTTGCGCCGGAAACCTCGGCTTGCAAGCCGCGGCGGGCTCAAGCAGGATCGGCCCATGACCTCCGTCCAGGCCCTTGCCCGCATGACCGCCGCCGCGCTGCGCGGCCGTCTGCCCGTGGTCGGCCTGAATAACAACCGCAATAACGCCAGCCTCCCGCGGGCCGGCGATTAGCGCGCGTTAGAACGACCGCTCATCGCTCACGAAGCCCGCGCCGCAAGCGCGGGCTTCGTCGTTTTCGCCTCCCGAATCCCTCACCCACAAGACCACCCCAAGGAGTACCGCCCATGTGTTCCATCCTCGGCATTTTCGGCCTGCAGGCCGGCGACGATTTCCACGCGCTGCGCCGCAGTGCGCTCGAGCGCTCGCAGCGACAACGTCATCGCGGCCCCGACTGGAGCGGCGTGCACCAGGACGATGGCGCGATCCTGGTCCACGAGCGGCTGGCGATCGTCGATCCGGCCGGCGGTTCGCAGCCGCTGCGTTCCGCCGATGGCGAACTGGTGCTCGCGGTCAACGGCGAGATCTACAACCACCGCGACCTTGCGCAGCAACTGTCGCTGCCGTACGCCTTCCAGAGCGGATCGGACTGCGAGGTGATCAACGCGCTGTACCGCGAAGGCGGCGACCTCGCGACGTGGTTGTGCAAGTTGAACGGCATCTTCGCGTTCGCCCTGTGGGATCGCGCGCGGCAGCGTTGCGTGATCGCGCGCGATCCGATCGGCGTGTGCCCGCTGTACTGGGGGCATGATGCGGACGGACGTCTGTGGGTGGCGTCGGAGATGAAGGCGCTGGCCGATGTCTGCGCGGACGTGGCGCCGTTTCCGCCGGGACACTGCTACGACAGTGCGCTCGGGAGCGTGGTCGCGATGGAGGACGGCGGGTCGAGACCCGCCCTGCGGCGCTATTACGATCGGCCGTGGCGCGACTATGCGGCGACGCGGGACGTGGAAGTGTCGAAGCAGGAATTGCGTGAGGCTTTCGAGCGCGCCGTGCACCGCCAGCTGATGTCCGACGTGCCTTATGGCGTACTGCTGTCGGGCGGCCTGGATTCCTCGCTCGTCGCCGCGGTCGCCGCACGCTATGCGCGGCGTCGCGTGGAGGAGGACGACCGTTCAGAAGCGTGGTGGCCGCGGCTGCATTCGTTCGCCATCGGCCTGGAGGGTTCGCCGGATCTCGCCGCCGCGAAGATCGCCGCCGGAGCGCTCGGCACCGTGCACCACGGTTTCACCTACACGTTCGAGGAAGGCCTGGATGCGCTGCCGGAGGTGATCCGCCACATCGAAACCTACGACGTCACCACCATCCGCGCATCGACGCCGATGTTCCTGCTCGCACGGCGCATCCGCGCGATGGGCGTGAAGATGGTGCTGTCGGGCGAGGGCAGCGACGAGGTGTTCGGCGGTTACCTCTATTTCCACAAGGCACCGGACGCGCGCGAATTCCACGCGGAAACGATCCGCAAGCTCGATGCGCTGCATCACTACGACTGCCTGCGCGCCAACAAGTCGATGATGGCCTGGGGCGTGGAGCCGCGCGTGCCGTTCCTCGACACCGAATTCCTCGATGTCGCGATGCGCATGGATGCGAAATTCAAGATGGCGCGACCGCGGTCCGATGCGGCGCAGGACACGGCGATGCCGATCGAGAAGGCGATCCTGCGCGAGGCGTTCGCCGGTTGCCTGCCCGAAGCGATCCTGTGGCGGCAGAAGGAGCAGTTCAGCGACGGCGTCGGCTATGGCTGGATCGACGGCCTCAAGGCGCACGCCGAAGCGCAGGTCAGCGATCGCGTGTTCGCCGCCGCGGCGAGCCGGTTTCCGGTGAACCCGCCGCAGAGCAAGGAGGCGTACCTCTACCGTCATCTGTTCGAGCAGTTCTTCCCCGGTCCGGCGTGCGCGCATACCGTGCCCGGCGGCAAGTCGATCGCGTGTTCCTCGCCGGCAGCCATCGCCTGGGACACGGCATTCGCGGGGAGAGCGGATCCCTCGGGACGGGCGGTCGCGGGCGTGCACGCCGCTGCGCTCGCCTGAGCGGCGCTGTGTCGCTCGGACAGCGGCCGCTCCCTGCCTCGCGCGGCGTTGGATCAGTGGTATGGCCAGGTCTTCCCAGACGCCGCGCGGACTCGGGCGAGCCGAGCGCGTCTCCGTGCGCGCGCTGGAAGCGGTGTCGATCCCGGAAGCGCCCACCCGGCCGGGGGAGGTCGATGCCATCGTGCTGCGCATGGCCGAAGCGGTGTTCGGTTGCCGCGCCGCGCGCCTGGTCTGGGTCTCGGGCACGACGGCCGACGGCCAGCTGCGCCGGCACCAGTGGCCGACCACGCCGCTGTCGCAGGAAGAGGCGCAACTCATCGAAGAGGCCTTGGGCCGCCACGCCAGCGTGGCGAGCACGACGGTGCGCGATGGCTGGGTACGCATAGCGCACGCGCTGGACTACGCGCGGGCCGTGTTCCTCGCTGAGTGGCCCGAAGCCTGCGCGCAACCGGGCGGTACGCCACCGGGCCTGCTGGATTTCCTGACCCTGCTGGCGGCGCGCATGCGTGCCGAGATCGAACTGCTCGCCGCGCATAACGCCACCGGGCGCATCGGCAAGGCCGCGCAACTGCAGACGGCGCTGTATTCCATCGCCGACCTCGCCAGCAGCGACCTGGACATGCAGGAGATGCTGCGCCGCACGCATGCGGTGGTTGCCGGGCTGATGTACGCGGAGAACTTGCTCATCGCGCTGTACGAGCCGGAACGCGACATCGTGCGATTCGTGTACGTCGCCGATGAGAACGGCACGCACGGATTCTCCGTCGGGCAGGAAGTGCCGGCGGAGCGACTGCAGAACAGCCTGACGCTCGCGGTGATCCGCAGCGGCCTGCCGGCGATGGGTCCCTCCAAACAGTTGCGCGAGCAGTTCGGTCTGGAGATGGCCGGCGAATTCGGCCCCGACAGCGTCGACTGGCTGGGCGTGCCGATGGTGTCCGACGGCGTGGTCCGCGGCGCGATGGTGGTGCAGAGCTACAACCGTCGCGTGCGCTACACCGAAGCCGACCGTGCGCAACTGGGGTTCGTCGCCCAGCACATCCTGATCGCGCTGCAGCGCAAGCAGGTGCAGATGGAACTCGAACACCGCGTGGAAGACCGCACCCGCGCGCTCATGGAGGAGGTCGTGGAGCGCCAGCGCGGCGAGAAGCTGCAGGCCGCGCTCTACAGCATCGCCGATCTCGCCAGCAGCGACCTGGACATGAGCGAGATGCTGCGACGCATCCACCGCGTCGTCGCCGAGCTGATGTACGCGCGCAACCTGATCATCGCGATGTACGACACCGAGCGCGAAACCCTGCGCGTGATCTACCACGCCGACGAGAAGGATCCCGACCTGATCCAGACCGGAGTCGACATCCCCCAGGCCGAACTGCGCGACACCATGACGCTGGGCGTGATCCGAAGCGGCCGCACGATGATGGGCCATCCTTCGCAGGTTGCCCGTCAGCTCGGCATCCCCGAGGGCGTGTTCGTCGGTGCCGTGTCCGAGGACGTGCTCGGGGTGCCCATGGTGTCGGAAGGCACCGTGCGCGGCGCGGTGCTGGTGCAGAGCTACGACGCCAGCGAACACTATGGCGAGGAGGACCGCGCGCTGCTGGCCTATGTGGCGCAGCACATCCTCACCGCGCTCGACCGGAAGCAGGCCCAGTCGGAACTCGAGCACCGCGTGATGGATCGCACCCGCGAGCTCGCCAAGGCGGTCGGCGAGCTGCGCGAGCAGATCCGCGAACGCGAGCGCGCCGAGCAGCAGCTGATGCACGAGACGATGCACGACTCGCTGACCGGGCTGCCCAACCGCAGCTTCCTGTACGAGGCGCTGGAACGCTCGCTGGCGCGGATGGTGCGCAATCCCGATCACCGCTTCGCGGTGCTGTTCCTCGACCTGGACCGCTTCAAGGTGATCAACGACAGCGTCGGCCACCTCGCCGGCGACGAGATGCTCAAGCAGGCGGGGTCGCGGCTGGCGGCCTGCGTGCGGCCGTTCGACGTCGTGGCGCGACTGGGCGGCGACGAGTTCGCAGTGCTGCTGGAGGACGTGAACCTGCCCGAGGAAGCCTGCCACGTCGCGCAACGCGCGATCGAGTCGCTGAGCGAGCCGATGCACATCGACGGGAAGGAGCTGTTCACGTCGGCCAGCGTCGGCATCGCCCTGGGCCACGCGCGCTACCGGCGCGCGGAAGAACTGCTGCGCGATGCCGACGTGGCGATGTACCGGGCCAAGGCACACGGCCGCCAGCGCTTCGAGATCTTCGACGAGCGCCTGCATCGCGAGGCGCTGCAATTGCTCGAGCTGGAGAACGACCTGCGCCGCGCCCTCCAGCGCTACGAGTTCGAACCGCACTTCCAGCCGATCGTGCGCCTGTCCGATCGCCATGTCGTCGGTTACGAGGCGCTGTTGCGCTGGCGCCATCCGCGGCGCGGACTGGTGGCGCCCGGCGAGTTCCTCGACGTGGCGGAAGAGAACGGCAGCGTCGAGCAGATCGACTGGCAACTGTTCGAACGCACCTGCCGCGAGATCGGCATGCTCGGCGAGGACAGCGGCTACGTCACGCTCAATGTGTCGCCGCGGCATTTCCGCTCGCCGACGCTGGCGGGGCAGATGCTGGAGCTGTTCGACACCTATAACCTCAGCCACGACCGCATCCGCCTGGAAGTGACCGAAGGCGCGCTGCTCGACAATCCCGAGCAGGTGCGGGTGACGCTCGAGGAGCTGCGCGAATCGGGCATCGTCGCGGCGCTGGACGACTTCGGCACCGGCTATTCGTCGCTGAGCTACCTGCACCGGTTCCCGCTGCATGCACTGAAGATCGACCGTTCGTTCGTCAGTGCCCTGCAGCGCAACGAGCGCGGCGGCAGCACGCCGGTCGTACGCGCGGTGCTGGCGATGGCGCGCACGCTGGGCATGGATGTGATCGCCGAGGGCGTGGAGACCGACGAGCAGCGCGACTGCCTGCTGGAGATGGGATGCGAACTGGGGCAGGGCTTCCTGTTCTCGCGCGCCCGCCCGGCTTCGGAGTGGGCGGAGCGGCGGCATCATTGACCCGGGTCATCCGGTGTGGGTGGTCGCGCCATGGAGCGCTCCCTACGGGAGGTCGTGCAGGAGCGGGCCATGCCCGCGACGCGGCGTGCACGGCCTGCGGACTTAGGACCGCAGGCGATCGCATGATGCGGCGCGCTTTCCGCTCGACGCGGACCGCCGCACGTGCCCCGCGTAAGGATGATGTCGCTGCGTTTGAGCCGGCTTCGCCTAGCGGCGGATCAACCGGTAAACGACTGTATCCAGCGCGGTCACGCCCTCTGCGGCGAACGAAGGTTGCTGCGCCAGGATGTCGCGGCGTTCGAGCACTTCGACGTGCCAGTCCGGATCGAAGAGCGCGTGGACTTCGGCCTCGGTCACGCTGAAGGGTGGGCCCTGCTTTTCGCCTTCGGGGTATTCCAGCGTGATCAGCAGGCCACGGCAGCCCTGCGGCAGCAGCGAATACACCTCGCGCGCGTAGCGCTGGCGCAGGTCGGGCGGGAGGGCGATCAGCGCCGCGCGGTCGAACACGACGCTGCAGTCCACCAGGGCGTCGGCATCGAGCGCGAAGACGTCGCCCTGGATGATCTCGACGTTGCCGGCGATGTAGTGGGTGCCGTACTTCGAGGCGCGCACTTCCGGGACGATGCCGTGTTCGGAAATGAACTGCTTGATCGCCAGCGGAGACAGCTCGACGCCGAGCACGCGATAGCCCTGCGAAGCGAACCAGACCATGTCGAGCGACTTGCCCGCCAGCGGCACGAACACCGTGGCGCCTGCCGGCATGCCGATCGCCGGCCAGTGCTTGAGCAGCAGCGGCGTCGGCTTGTCCTGGTGGAAGCCGATCTGGTTGTCGTGCCAGCGCTGGAGCCAGAAATCGGGATGCATGGGTTCCTCGGATCGTAGGTGCGTAGCCCGGGTAAGCGCAGCGCACCCGGCTCTTGCTCGTCATTCCCGCGAAAGCGGGAATCCAGTGTCTTGGTTTTGCAGTACCGAATGCAGACCTGAACGAAAGTCCCTGGATTCCCGCTTTCGCGGGAATGACGAGCAGGGCAGCAACAACGAGGACAACATCTCTTGCGAATGGTCCCGGGTGCGCTGCGCTTACCCGGGCTACGTGATTCCTGATTTTTTGCTCGTCATTCCCGCGCAGGCGGGAATCCAGTGTCCTGGTTTTTCGGTGCTGCCAGCAGGCCTGAACGAAAGTCGCTGGATTCCCGCTTTCGCGGGAATGACGAGCAGGGCAACAGCAACAACAAAGACAACAGCAAAAACAACTACGAAGACGACAACGAAGACGACAACAAAGACGACAACAAAGACGACAACAAAGACGACAGCGGGTCGAAGGCTGCGGACGCTACTGAACGTCCAGGCCTTCCACCTTCTGCCAGCCGCGCGGCAACAACCCGCCGCGCGTCGCACGCGCACCCACGTACTCGTCGAGGTCCTTGAACGACAGCGACATCGTGCGCGCGCCCGAGTTCACCACCAGGGTGCCACCCTGCGGAACGACGGCGACGGCGACCACGCGTTCGGTGCCGAGCTTGGCCTTGGGGATGTCGATGAGCTTGTTGCCCTTGCCCTTGTCGAGTTCGGGCAGCTCCGCCACCGGGAAGGCGAGCAGGTGGCCGACGTTGGTCACCGCGACGACGCG
This sequence comes from Lysobacter yangpyeongensis, assembly GCF_042655745.1. Lineage (NCBI taxonomy): Bacteria > Pseudomonadati > Pseudomonadota > Gammaproteobacteria > Lysobacterales > Lysobacteraceae > Lysobacter > Lysobacter yangpyeongensis. The sequence continues at coordinate 90,698 of NZ_JBHSNM010000001.1, forward strand.
GTCCTTGTCCCCGGCGGCGACCTGCGCGGGCTGCAGCACCTTCGCGTTCGGCGTGAGCGAGAGCATCGCCTTGCCCGCCTTGTTGCGACCGGTGAGGTTCTCGAAGCGGGTGACGAAACCGTAGCCGTGCGAGGAGGCGAGCACGAACTTCGTGTCGTTGTCGCCGGTCGCCGCCGCCTGGAACGACGCGCCCGGCGCGGGCGAGAAGCGGCCCGTGAGCGGTTCGCCGTTGCCGCGCGCCGAGGGCAGCGTGTGCGCCAAGGTCGAATACGAACGCCCCGTCGAATCGAGGAAAGCCACCTGCTGCGTACTGCGGCCCTTCACCGCAGTCAGCAGGCCGTCGCCTTCGCGATAGCTGAGCGCGGCGGCGTCGACGTCGTGGCCCTTCGCGGCGCGCACCCAGCCCTTCTCGCTGAGCACGATGGTCATCGGTTCGCTGGCGACCAGTTCGGTTTCCGACAGCGCCTGCGCGGCCTCGCGGGCGACCAGCGGCGAGCGGCGCGCGTCGCCGAACTTCTTCGCGTCGGCGAGCAGCTCGTCCTTCACCAGCTTCTTCAGCTTCGCCTTGCTGTCCAGCGTGGCGATGATGCGGTCGCGTTCGGCATCGAGCTCGGCTTCCTCGCCGCGGATCTTCATCTCTTCCAGACGCGCCAGCTGGCGCAGCTTGGTTTCGAGGATGTAGTCGGCCTGGTCGTCGCTCAGTCTGAAGCGCTGGATCAGCACCGGCTTGGGTTCGTCCTCGGTGCGGATGATGCGGATCACTTCATCCAGGTTGAGGAAGGCGATGAGCAGGCCTTCCAACAGGTGCAGGCGGCGTTCGACCTTATCGAGGCGGTGCTTGAGGCGGCGCGTGACCGTGTCGATGCGGAACTTCAGCCATTCGCCCAGGAACGCCTTGAGCCCCTTCACCTGCGGGCGGCCGTCGAGGCCGATCACGTTGAAGTTGACGCGGTAGCTCTTCTCCAGGTCGGTGGTGGCGAACAGATGCCCCATCAACTGCTCGACATCGACGCGGTTGGAGCGCGGCACCAGCACGATGCGGGTCGGGTTGGCGTGGTCGGACTCGTCGCGGATGTCTTCCAGCCACGGCAGCTTCTTGGCCCGCATCTGCGTGGCGATCTGCTCGATCACCTTGCTCGGCGAGGCCTGGTAGGGCAGCGCGGTGATGACGATGTTCGTGCCGTCCTTCTGGTACACGGCGCGCGTGCGCACGCTGCCCAGGCCGGTTTCGTACATGTTCACCAGCTCGCTGCGCGGGGTGATGATCTCGGCGGTGGTCGGGTAGTCCGGGCCAAGGATGTGCTCGCACAGGTCGCGCGTGGTCGCGTCGGGATCGTCGAGCAGGCGCACGCAGGCGCTGACGACCTCGTTGAGGTTGTGCGGCGGCACGTCGGTGGCCATGCCCACTGCGATGCCGGTGGTGCCGTTGAGCAGCAGGTGCGGCAGGCGCGCGGGCAGCCAGGTCGGCTCTTCCAGCGTGCCGTCGAAGTTGGGATCCCAGTCGACCGTGCCCTGGCCGAGCTCGCCCAGCAGCACTTCGGCGATGGGCGTCAGCTTCGACTCGGTGTAGCGCATCGCCGCGAACGACTTGGGATCGTCGCTGGAGCCGAAGTTGCCCTGGCCCTCGATCAGCGGATAGCGGTACGAGAACGGCTGCGCCATCAGCACCATCGCCTCGTAGCAGGCGCTGTCGCCGTGCGGGTGGTATTTGCCGATCACGTCGCCGACGGTGCGCGCCGACTTCTTCGGCTTCGCGCCGGCGTTGAGCCCGAGCTCGCTCATCGAATAGATGATCCGGCGCTGCACCGGTTTCAGTCCGTCGCCCAGGAAGGGCAGGGCGCGATCGAGCACCACGTACATCGAGTAATCGAGGTACGCGCGTTCGGCGTACTCGCGAAGCGGGATCTGTTCGAAGCCGTGGAAGACCGGACGTACGGTATCGCTCATGGAGTGTTGCGGACCTGCGGGACTGGAACCGGGATTCTACCGGCGACGCGCCCGGCGCAGGCCGGTGCGCGATCTGCCCGCAGGATTTCCGCGGCCGGTGCCGGCGCGGCGGGCCCGCAACGCGTGTCCGGGCGGTGCGATCAGCCCGCGGCCGCCACGGTGGCGGGTGGCGGCAGCGCCGCCGCCTCGCTCTCGCGGATCAGCTCGGCCAGCGGACAGGGGCGGTGGATCGCGTAGCCCTGCGCATAGTCGACGCCGACCTCGCGCAGGCGCGCCAGCACTTCCTCGGATTCCGCCCATTCGGCGATGGTCGGCTTGCTCAGTGCGCGGCCGACGCTGCTGATCGAATTGACCAGCGCATCGTCCACGCGGTCCTCGACCATGTCGCGGACGAACATCCCGTCGATCTTGAGGATGTCGACGCTGAGGTCCTTCAGGTATGCGAAGGACGACAACCCACTGCCGAAATCATCCAGCGCGATGCATGCGCCGCGCTGGCGCATCGCCTCGATGAAGATGCGCGCCTCGGTCAGGTTGCCGATCGCGGCGGTTTCGGTGATTTCGAAGCAGAGCTTGTCGGCGGGCACGTTCGACCGGTCCAGCATGGTCGCCAGGTAACTGCGGAACTCCGGATTGGCGACCGACTGCGCGGACAGGTTGATGTGGCACAGGCCCAGCTGCGCGACGTGGCGAGGGTGGTTGCCGAGCTGCTCGAGCGCCATGGCGACCACCAGGCGGTCGATCGCCGTTGCCTGGTCGTAGCGTTCGGCCGCGGCGAGGAACGAGCCGGGCTGGTAGATGCGGCCCTGCACATCCACCAGGCGGACCAGGATTTCGTAGTGCAGCGTCGGATCGCCGTTGAGCGGGGCGATGCGTTGCGCGTACAGGAGCAGGCGCTCGTCGGCGATGGCGCGGCGGATTTCGCCGACCCATTCCATCTCGTCGACGCGACGGATCAGCGCCGCATCGCTCTCCTGGTAGACGCGGATGCGGTTGCGGCCTGCTTCCTTCGCCAGATAGCAGGCCGTATCGGCGGCGCGCAGCAGCCAGCCGATGTCCGGCGCGTCGGCCGTGACTTCGACCACGCCGATGCTGCAGGTGGGGCAGAACAGGCGCTCGCCCCAGGTGAATCCGCCGGCCGCGACGGCTTCGTTGATCTTCTGCGCCGCGCGCTCGGCCCCGGCCAGCGGCGTGTCGCACAGCAGGATGGCGAATTCGTCGCCGCCCAGCCGTCCCAGCCAGTCGCTGGAACGCAGGTGCGAGGCGATGTTGGACGCGAGCTGCCGCAGCAGCACGTCGCCGGCGGCGTGGCCGCAGGTGTCGTTGACCAGCTTGAACTGGTCCAGGTCGATGAAGCACAGCGAATGCCGCGCGCCGGTGCTGCGCGCGGAATCCAGCGCGGCCTGCAGCCGCCGTTCGATCTCGCGCCGGTTGATCAGCCCGGTGAGGTCGTCGTGGCTGGCCTGGTATTCGATTTCCGTCGCCAGCGCCTGCGCTTCGGACACGTCCTCGATCACCACGAACACGCGCGCATCGCCATCGCCCATGCGGACCGTGGTCGCCGTCCAGCGTCCCCACAGCGTGCTGCGGTCGCCGCGGCGGAAGCGGTTCTGCATGCGCGATCCCAGTTCCTGCCAGGCGATGCGCCGCCGGCCGGCACGCAGCAGCGCGCGGTCCTCCGGATGCAGCAGGCCGTGGAAACGCCGGCCCAGCAAGGACTCGCGCGCGCGGCCGAAGATGCGGCAGGCGGCATCGTTCACTTCGACCAGCAGCCCGTCCGGTCGCATCTTGAGCATGCCGACATTGGCCTGGTGGAACGCGGCGCCGAACACGCCCTCGCTTTCGCGCACCCGGCGCATCGCCCAGTTCATCAGCGTGACGGCGCAGATCGCGACGATCAGGAACATCGAGCCCGCGACCCCGAGCAGCAGCCAGCGCATCGCCTGCGCGCCGCGCCGGAGCGATTGCGAGAACGCCAGTTCCATCGGCCGCAGGCGACGGTCGATGCGCAGCAGCTGGCTCTGGAATTCTTCGATGACGACAGTCGACGGCGACCCGTTCGCCCAAGCCGCCTGCATCTGTCCGGCCAGGGCGCCGAGGCGTTCGATGTCGGGCTCGGCTTCGCGCCAGATCCGCACCGAGTCGCGGAAATACGGTGCGCCGGCGAAATGGCGGTACATCCAGATCAGCCGGTCGACGTCTTCGGGCGCGTTGTGGCCTTCGATGAAGCCGCGGCGCGCGGCGTCCACGTCGGCCGGTTCGCGTTCGAGCGCCAGGCGCGCCTCGCGGTCGCCCAGCGGCACGCGCAATGCCCGGCGCGCGCGGGCGAGGTCGGCCGGATGGCCCTTGTGCGCGTAGCGGTACAGGCTGGCGACCGCATCCTGCTGCGCCTTCGACCAATGGCTCTCGCCGATGATGTAGCCGGTGGCGCCGGCATTCGCCTGGACCACCATGGCCGTGAGCAGAGCGGCGGAGCCGGCAACCAGGACGAGCACCGCGAAACCGAACGCCAGCGGACGTCGTCGTTCGCCGCCGCGCCGCAGGACCGATCTCCATTGCATGGTCAGGTAGCGCAGTAGCCTCATAGCCCGTCCTTGCGCAGCTGGTGCGCCGCCATGGTAACGGCGAATGGCGGGGCGGACTTGAGGGGCTGCCGGCGAGGCGTCCCGGGGCGATCGGGCCGGATGGCTACGGGCCAGGCCGGCCGCAATATCCGGTGGCTCGTGTTGGGGCGGTCCCGGTTACGGGCTGACGGTGGATCGCGGACGCGCGCGTTGATGGCTCGCGAATCAGTGAATCGGGTGAGCGATCCCGAAAGCGGTGTTCTTCGGATCAGGGCTGCGCCTGGCGGGGAAAGCACAGGCCGCAGTGGCGGCCTTGCGCAAAGAAAAAGCCCCGCATTTCTGCAGGGCTTCATCGCGAACTCGTTGGTGCCCAGGAGAGGACTCGAACCTCCACGGTTTTACCCGCTAGTACCTGAAACTAGTGCGTCTACCAATTCCGCCACCTGGGCTTCGCTGTCGGCTTGCGCCGTGCGAGGCCGCGTATGTTGCGTTGCGGCGGCACGCTTGTCAACGACTTGTTACGCGCTGCGTGCATGCGCGGCTTGCTCCATTCATCCCGACCGCGCCTTCATGGCGATGTGCGACCATGAAGCGATGAAAAAGAAGACCACGGGTGGTCGCAAGACCCCGGCGGGCAGCGGCCACGGTGCCGGCTCCGGCCGCTCGGGAAGTCCGGCCAGGCCGGCCGGCAAGACAGGAAAGAAGGGCGCACGCCCGCAAAGCACGGCCCCGCGGCCGGCGTGGATGCCCGAGCCGCCGCCGCGCGGGTTCAAGGGCGACAAGCGCACCACCGGTGGTTCCTTCCGCGCCGGGAAGGCGCTCCGGCCGCCGTCGCGTGGCGGGATCCCGCCCGGCGGCATCGATCCGGCGGCGTTCCAGGGCGGCGACTTCCACGATCCGCACGCCGAGCGCGAAGCCAGTCGCTACGAACAACCCATCGCCAGCCGCGAACTGATCCTGCGCCTGCTCGGCGACGGCCCCGCGACGGCGGACGCGCTGGCGCAACGGCTCGACCTCGCCGCACCCGACCGTTTCGAGGCGCTCAACAAGCGCCTGGCCGCGATGCTCCGGGACGGCCAGCTGCTGCTCAACCGGCGCGGCGAATTCGCGCCGACCGAGCGCCTGGACCTGATCCCCGGCACCGTGATCGCGAACCCGGAAGGTTTCGGCTTCCTGCGCACGGACACGGGCGGCGACGACCTGTTCCTGCCGCCGTTCGAGATGCGCAAGGCCATGCACGGCGATCGCGTGCTCGCCAGCGTCACCGGCATGGATCGTCGCGGTCGCCGCGAAGGCGCGATCGTCGAGGTGCTGGAGCGGCGGCTCAACCGTCTGATCGGCCGCTTCGAGATCGAATCGGGCATCAGCTATGTCGTGCCCGACGATCGCCGCATCCAGCGCAACGTGCAGATTCCGCCCGATGCGCGCGGCGACGCGAAACACGGGCAACTGGTCGTTGCCGAGATCACCCAGCCGCCGGATTCGTGGCGCCCGCCGATCGGCCGCGTGCTGACGGTGCTGGGCGAACGCCTGACCGCATCGCTGGCGGTGCAGGCCGCGATCCACGGGCACGAACTGCCGCACGAATTCCCGCAGCCGGTGTTGAACGAAGCCGCCGCTGTGCCCCTCACCGTCGATGCGGCGACGGCGCAGGGCCGCGTCGACCTGCGCAATACGCCGCTGGTCACCATCGACGGCGAGGACGCCAAGGACTTCGACGACGCGGTGTATTGCGAGCCCAATCGCGACGGGTTCCGTCTGGTCGTCGCGATCGCCGATGTCTCGCACTACGTGCGTCCCGGTTCGCCGCTGGACGACGAGGCGCAGAAGCGCGCCACGTCCGTGTACTTCCCCGGCTTCGTCGTGCCGATGTTGCCGGAGACGTTGTCGAACGGCATCTGCTCGCTCAATCCGAAGGTCGATCGCCTGTGCTTCGTCTGCGACATGCAGGTCGACCGCAACGGCGAGGTCAGCAAGTCGAAGTTCTACGAAGCGGTGATGCACTCGCACGCGCGCCTGACCTACACGCTGGTGTGGAACGCGGTCGGCGACGTGCCCGAGGAGGTGAAGGCCGAGGCCCGCGGCCAGATCGGCGAGGCCGTCCTGCCGCACGTCGAACATCTGCTCCAGCTGTACCGCGTCCTCGCGAAGGCGCGCGAACACCGTGGTGCGATCGAGTTCGAGTCCTCGGAAGTGCGCTTCGTGCTCGGCTCCCAGGGCGAGGTCGTGCAGGCCGGCATGCTGCAGCGGAACGACGCGCACAAGCTGATCGAGGAATGCATGATCGCGGCGAATGTCGAGGCGGCTAAGTTCCTGCTCGCGCACGGCATCCCCGCGCCGTACCGCATCCATGAGCGGCCGCCGGAGGAGAAATACGCCGACCTGCTCGAATTCCTCAAGGAATTCGCCCTGCGCATGCCACCGTGGGCGAAGGTGCAGCCGAAGGATTTCACCGCGCTGCTGAAGAAGATCCGCGAACGCCCCGACGCCGCGCTGCTGGAGTCGGTGCTGCTGCGCAGCCAGTCGCTGGCGGTGTATTCGCCCGACAACGTCGGCCACTTCGGCCTGGCGCTGGAGGCGTACGCGCATTTCACCTCGCCGATCCGCCGCTATCCGGACCTGCTCGTGCACCGCGCGATCAAGCACGCCCTGCGGCGCGGCAAGCCGGCCGACTTCTACTCGCCGCGCGACATGGCGGCGCTGGCGCTGCAGTGCTCCGAGCGCGAGCGCCGCGCCGACGAGGCCGAACGCGAGGTCGACGAGCGCTACCGCGCCGCATGGATGGAACAGCACGTGGGCGGCCAGTTCGCCGGCGTGATCAGCGGCGTCACCAGCTTCGGCCTGTTCATCGAACTGGACGACTCGAAGGTCAACGGCCTGGTGCATGTGACGCAGCTGCCGAGCGACTTCTACCACTTCGATCCGATCCGCAAGACGCTGACCGGCGAGCGCACGGGGCGCGAGTTCCGCCTGGGCGACCGCGTCGAGATCATCGTGCTCAAGGCCAGCGTCGAGGACCGGCGCATCGACTTCCGCCTGGTGGAAGAACGCGGCGTGAAGCCGCTGCCGCCACGCGGCAAGCCGGCGAAGCGCGTGAAACAGAAGTACTGACTCCAAAGGCGGGAACGGGGAACGGGGAATCCAGGCCTTTGCCCTTGCTTCCCCGTTCCCCGTTCCCTGTTCCCGCCCTTAAAGTACGCCCCCATGAGCACAAAACAATGGATCGCCGGCATCAACGCGGTGTCGGCCGCCGTCGAGCACGACGCCGACAACGTACGCGAAGTCCTGATCGAGGCCGGCGCCAAGAACCCGCGCCTGACGGAGATCGAGGCGCAGGCGCGCCGCAAGGACATCGACGTGCGCCGCGTCGCCGCGCAGGCGCTCGACGGCGTGGTCGGCAACCTGCGCCACCAGGGCGTGGTCGCGCGCTATGCCGCGGCGAAGACCTACAGCGAGAACGACCTGCAGGGCCTCATCGAAGCCGCGGAAGGCAAGGCCCTCGTGCTGGTGCTCGACGGCGTGCAGGATCCGCACAACCTCGGCGCCTGCCTGCGCAGTGCCGCCGCCGCCGGCGCGACCGCGGTGATCTTCCCGAAGGACAAGGCCGTGCAGGTCAACGCGACCGTGCGCAAGACTTCGGCGGGTGCAGCGGACAGCATTCCGGTGATTCCGGCGACGAATCTTTCGCGCACGCTGCGCGATCTGCAGCAGATGGGCGTATGGATCTACGGTCTGGCCGGCGAGGCGGAGGCCTCGTTCTGGTCGCTCGACCTGCGCGGCAACGTCGCGCTGGTGCTGGGCGGCGAATCCGATGGCCTGCGCCGGCTCACGCGCGAGAACTGCGACCAGCTGGTGAAGATCCCGATGCCCGGCGCGGGCGACGTGGAGAGCCTCAACGTCTCGGTCGCCTCGGGCGTCGTCCTGTTCGAGGCGGTGCGACAAAGGGCTTGATCTTGCGGGCGTCGCGCCGATAACGCCTGCGGACTTCCGGGGGAACCGATGCGGACAGCGGCAGGCAGGTGGACAAGGCGCAGGGCGCTCCAGTGGCTCGCCGCGCTCTGCCTCTCGACTTTGCCGATGCTGTCCCTTGCGGTCGGGGCCAGCGCCACTGCATTTCCCGGGCCGCCGCCGCTGCGCGATTACGTCGTCGACGCCTGGAGTTCGCGCAACGGCCTGCCGCACAACTCGCTGCGCGATATCGCGCAGACGCCGGAAGGCTACCTGTGGTTCGCCACCTGGGAAGGCGCCGTGCGCTACAACGGCGCCGGGTTCACCGTCATCGCGCGCGGCACGCAGTCGGGCCTGCGCGACAACGGCATCGGCTCGCTGTACGTCGATCCGCACGGCCGGCTGTGGCTGAGCGATTCGCGCGGCAACCTCGGCCGGCAGCAGCCCGACGGGCAATGGACGTACTGGACGCGCACGAAGGATTGGCCCGAAGCGCTGATCCACGACATGGCCATGGACAGCCGCGACCGGCTCTGGCTGCTGTTCGAAGGTCATGGCCTGGGCTGCGTGCATCCGGACGGGCGTTTCGAATACTTCGCGCCGCCGCCGGGAATCCCGCTGCAGGCGAGCTTCCCGCGCATGGCGATCGACGCGCAGGACCGGATCTGGGTCGGCACGCTGGACGGTCTGGCGATCCGCGAACCCGACGGCCGATGGCATCGCGCGCCGGCGCGCCTCGACCTGCCGCACGGACTCGTCTGGCCCTACCTCGCCCCGGACGGCGCGATCTGGCTGCTGGCCGACGGCCGCGTCTACCGGATGCAGGCGGGCGAAGCGGTGCCGATGTACGCGCTGCCCGGCCTGGGCCATTTCACTGCGATGCTGCAGGATCGCAACGGCGATATATGGCTGGGCACGGAGAACAAGGGCATCGTGCGCGCCGGTTCGCACGGTATCGAGCGCCTGTCCGCCGGCGACGTGTTGCCGAACGGCCGCATCGCCAGCCTGCTGGAGGATGACGAAGGCAGCATCTGGGTGGGCGCGAACGGCGGATTGTTCCGCCTGCGCGAAACCCTTTTCGGCAGTTACACGCGGCATGACGGGCTCTCCGGCGATTACGTGCGCGCGGTGCTCGAAGACAGCCGCGGTGTGCTGTGGATCGGTGGCGGTGGCGGCCTGGACCGGATGGACGGCGACGGCACGATCCGTCCGGTTCCGCTCGGCAGTCGCAATGCCGACGCGCTGTCGGTGCTGAGCCTCGCCGAAGACCACGCCGGCGATCTGTGGGTGGGCACCTACACCGACGGCGTCTTCCACCTGCGCGACGGGCGCCCGCTGGCGCATTACGGGCCGGCGCAGGGATTGCCGAGCGGTCACGTGCGCGCGCTGGTCGTCGACGACCACGGCGCGGTCTGGGCCGGCACGCGACGCGGCCTGGCGCGACTCGAGGCGGGACGCGCGATGCCGGCCGAAGCGCCGGACATGCCGCAGGGCCTGATCACGGCGCTGGCGAACATCGACGGTGCGCTGTGGATCGGTTCGGTCGAAGGCGCCAGCGTGCTGCGTGGCGACCGCGTCGAGCGCCTCGCGCTGGAGCGGCCGGGCGGCGCGCGTTCCGTATTCGGTTTCCAGAAGGTCGGGCAGGACGTGTGGATCGCCACCGACCGCGGCCTGTACCGCTACCGCAACGGCCGCCTCACGCGCGTCGGACTCGAACAGGGCCTGCCGGTGGACACGGTGTTCCAACTGGTCGCGGACCGCTTCGGCAATGCCTGGATCAGCAGCAACCGCGGCGTGCTGCGCGTCCGTCTCGACGAACTGCAGGCTACGGCCGACGGTCGCCGCGCCGCAGTGCACGCGGAGCGCTACACCGAAGCCGACGGACTGGTGAGTTCGCAGGCGAACGGCAGTTCCGCGCCGGCGGCGATCCTGCGTCGCGACGGCACGCTCTGGGTCGCGACCGCAGCCGGGCTGGCGACGGCGGATCCGGCGCGCCTGCCGCGCTATCTGGTGCGCCCGCCGCCGCCCGTGGTGATCGAGGACGTGCAACTGGACAGTCGCGATTTCCCCTGGCGCCGGCAGACCTCGCTCCCGGGTGGCGAACGCATCAACGTCGCGTACGTCGCGCTCGGCTACGTGCTGCCGGAGCGCATCCGGTATCGCACGCGCCTGGTCGGCCTGGATCACGACTGGATCGAGCGTGGACAGCAGCGCAACGTGGAATTCATCGGCCTGCCCCCCGGCGACTACACGCTGCTGGTCTCCGCAGCGCAGCCCGGCGGCGAATGGAGCACGCGCGCGGCGCGCTGGGAATTCACCATCCGGCCGTTGTGGTGGCAACGTCGCGACACGCAGGCGGCGCTCGGGTTCGTCGTGCTGCTGGGCCTGTTCGCGCTGTACCGGTACCGGGTGCGCCGGTACCGCGCGCGCAACCTGCGGCTGGCGCGCCTGGTGGATGAGCGGACGCGCGACCTGCGCGATCAGGCCGAGCGTCTGCTCACCGTCGATCGCGAGCGCAACGAGTTGCTGCAGCGCCTGCGCGAGCAGGCTGAAGGCTACAGCCGCCAGGCGCGCGAGGACGCGCTGACCGGGCTGCCCAACCGCCGCCACTTCGACGAAGTGCTAGCCCGTCATCTCGCGCAGGCGGCGCGCGGCGGGCATCGGTTCTCGCTGGCATTGCTCGACATCGACCACTTCAAGCGCGTCAACGACACGTACTCGCACAGCGTGGGCGATGCGGTGCTGAAGGAAACGGCGCAGGTGCTCGCGGTCGACAGCCGCGCGTCCGACCTGCTGGCGCGACTGGGCGGCGAGGAGTTCGCGTTGCTGCTCCCCGATGCCGGTCTGGAGGAAGCGCGGGCGCTTTGCGAACGCCTGCAGGAAAGCGTGCGCGAACGCCGGCACTGGGCCGGCATCGCCGGCCTGCGCGTGACCTTCAGTGCCGGCGTGGCCGAGTACCGGGCCGGCGATTCCCGCGAGCGTCTGATGCAGCGCGCCGACGTCGCGTTGTATCGCGCCAAGAGCGAAGGGCGCGACCTGGTTCGGGAAGGGTGATGGCTCGGTGTCGACACATGGCCGCGACATGGGCGGTGGTGATTCGTGCTGGAATCGCGGCGTAAGCAGGAGGCCGGGGACGACCCCGCCGCTCCATCTCATACGGGGACGGCCCCTCACTCGGGAGAACTGCAATGCCCTGGCTCATCCTCGTGCTCGCCGGACTGTTCGAAGTCGGCTGGGCGATCGGCCTGAAATACACCGAAGGCTTCACGTGCCCGTGGCCTTCCATCGCAACGGCGTGCGCGATGGTGGTCAGCCTCGGGCTGCTGGGCATCGCGATGAAATCCCTGCCGGTCGGCACGGCCTACGCGGTGTGGGTCGGCGTGGGCGCCGTGGGCACCGTGATCCTCGGCATCGTGCTGTTCGACGAGCCGCTCAATGCCCTGCGCATCGGCAGTGTGGTGCTGATCGTCGCGGGTCTGGTCGGATTGAAGCTGGCCACTCCGTAGGGAAGGGTGGACCACCACGCCGAACACGAACGGATTCGGCGTGCGCCTACACCAGGTGCGGATCGCTCTCTTCGCCTGTCGGTGGCGGCGTCGCGTCGGCGACAGGCGCTTTCAGCATCGGCCAGCCATTGACGATCCGGCAGAACAGCTGCGCCGTGCGTTCGGTGTCGTACACCGCCGAATGCGCTTCCTCGTTGCGCCATTCCAGGCCTGCCGCCTGCACCGCGCGCGAGAGCACCGTCTGTCCATAAGCCACGCCGGCCAGCGTCACGGTGTCGAACACGCTGAAGGGATGAAACGGGCTGCGCTTGTGGTTGCAGCGAGCGATCGCAGCGTTGAGGAAATTCAGGTCGAAATGCGCGTTGTGCCCGACCAGGATCGCGCGCTGGCAGTTGTGCCGGCGCATGGCTTCGCGCACGGGCGCGAAGACGAGGTCCAGCGCGGCGCGCTCCGGCTTGGCGTCGCGGAAGGGGTGGTCGAGAATGATGCCGGTCACTTCCAGCGACCTGGGATCGATCTCCGTGCCCGTGGCCGGTACCACGTGGCTGCTGGTGACTTCGCCGACGAAAAGCTGCCCGTTCCCGTCGATGTCGATCGGCGCGACGGCGATCTCGAGCAGCGCATGCCGGTTCCAGTCGAAGCCGCCGGTCTCCACGTCGACCACGACCGGAAGAAATCCGCGGAAGCGGGTGGCGAGCGGGGAAACGGACTTCTTTGCGGCTTCTTGCATCCGGGCAGTGTAGCCGGATGCGCACAGGCCGGTGTGCCGTATGCGCGACGGACGCTAGGGCAACGTGCCCAGCAATGTGCCGTTGCCGCGCATCTGCTCGAGCAGTTCGCGCCCCTGCGCGAGAAAGGTGTCGTCGGCGGGAATCCCGGCTTCCTGTGCGAGGACGAGCAGTTGCTCGCGTCCGCTCGCCCGCGGCTGTTCTTCCAGCAGCGTCAGCAGGCGGTAGGCCAGCGCACTCAGTTCCGAAAAGCGCACGTTGCCGTCGGCTTCGCGACGCAACAGCAGGCAGGTGACGGCATCCGGCGGCGCGGCGGGCTGGTAGTCGGGCCCCAGCCGATGCACGGGCCAGCGGTAGGCGAGCGGCCAGGCGAGCGGCGACACCACCGGCGCGCGCGCAAGCAGGTCGCCGTGCGGATCGTGGGCGACGTCCTCGATGCGCGCTTCGGAAATCTGCAGGGCCAGTTCCACCCACTCGTAGTGCGCGAGTTCGCGCAGGAACGGCGGATCCAGCTCCGGCAGCGATTCGAGATAGCGCAGGAATTCGCGGGCGATCTCGGGAAACAGCGGCGTCTGGCTGCGGTGGTCGCGATAGAAATCGCGCACCAGCGCCTGCCAGCGCGCGGCGCCGAGCGTCCGGCGGATGACCGGGAAGTTGCCGGCCAACAGGCTTTCGATGTTGTTGGCCAGCAGTTCGCGATAGATCGCCAGCCGCCGGTCCTCGATTCCGGGCGGAGCGGGGACGTGCTGCGGATCGCGCAGGTGGCGGGTGAGTTCCAGCTGCTGCTCGCGCAACCGTGCGGGGGCGCAAGCGTGTGCGTCAGCCGCGGACATGGCGTGCCTGTGCGTGTGCCGATGCGACAACGGGCGCCAGTCCGTGCATGGTCGCGCGGATGGTGTCGAGCTCGGCCACCAGTTCCGCGTACGGCGGGATGTTGAAATCGCGCTCCAGCAGCGTCGGGCGCGGCCCGAAGCGCTCGTACGCGGCGCGCAGCAACTGCCACACGGCGTCCTTCACCGGGGCGCCGTGCGTATCGACCTTGAGGTCGTCGGCTTCGTCGTAGTGGCCGGCGACGTGGATGTAGGCCACGCGCTCGCCGGGCAGCTGCGACAGGAATTCGTGGGCGTCGTAGCGATGGTTGATCGCGTTGACGTAGATGTTGTTGACGTCGAGCAGCAGATCGCAGTCGGCCTCGGCGAGCACGGCGTTGATGAAGTCGATCTCGCGCATGGCCTGGTGGGGCGCGGCGTAGTAGGAGACGTTTTCCACCGCGATGCGACGGCCGACGATGTCCTGCGCCTGGCGGATGCGCGCGGCCACGTGGTGCACGGCTTCGTCGGTGAAGGGGATCGGCAGCAGGTCGTAGAGCTGGCCGTCGTCGGCGCAGTAGCTCAGGTGCTCGCTGTACAGCGCGACGTGGTGGCGGTCGAGGAAGCGGCGCACGCGGCCGAGGAAGGTTTCGTCCAGCGGCGCGAAGCCGCCGAGCGACAACGACAGGCCATGGCAGACGAGCGGATGCCGGGCCGCCAGCGCTTCGAGCGCGTCGCCGAACCTGCCGCCCACGCCGATCCAGTTCTCCGGCGCACATTCGAGGAAATCGAAATCGCCGGCAGGCGCCGAACGCAGCGCTTCGATCAGCGATCGACGCAGGCCCAGGCCAATGCTTGTTGCAGGAAGCGAGTGCATCACGGGAAGGAGCGGCGGGAGGCGATGTTCCTCCCGCCGCCGGTTCACATCAGGCCATGCCGCCGCACTTGCCTTCGCCGCACTTGCCTTCCATCTTGGCCTTCTCGTCGGTCGGCTTCTGGTCGCCGCCGCACTTGCCCTCGCCGCACTTGCCTTCGGTGGCCTTCATTTCGTCGGCGCTGATGAAGCCGTCCTTATCGGTGTCGTGCATGGAGAACATCGCCGCGTCGTGATGCGCACCGAACTCGGCGGACGAGACCTTGCCGTCCTTGTCGGCGTCCATGAAGGCGACGCCGCACTTGCCTTCGCCCTTCTTGTCGCCACCGCAGCCGCCTTCGGCCTTTTTGTCGCCACCGCAGCTGCCTTCGGCCTTCTTGTCGGCGCCACAGCTGGCTTCGGCCTTCTTGTCGGCGCCGCAGCTGGCTTCGGCTTTCTTGTCCGCGCCGCACTTGGATTCGGCGGCCTTGTCGGACTTCGCATCGCCCGCCGCCTGGCTGGCACTGATCATGTAGCCGCCGGCGAGGTCGGTCATGGCGAAGGCGGAGCCGGACAGCGCGAGACCACCGACGAGGGCGGCGCCGACGGCGAGGGCGAGCGGTTTGTTGGTCTGCTTGGTGGACATGGTGTGCTCCTGTTGCTGGGACTTGGGGCAGGGCCCCGCGGATGAGGCCGGCCGAGTATGTACGGAACGGCTTGGAAAAGGGTGCCGGGATCGGTCAGGCGGCAAGGTATTCGCGGGCCACCACGCGCGCGCGATGCAGGCGCGATTTCACCGCCTCGCGGCTGAGGCGCAGTTGCGCGGCGATCTCCTCGATGGTCAGTCCTTCGAGGTCGCGCAGCAGGATGACTTCGCGGTAGTGCATAGGCAGCGACTCCAGCGCCGCGGCCACGTCCTGGCGCCATTCGATCGGCTCCGGATAGACGAGCGGCATCAGGCATTCGGGGATGTCCTGCCCGGTGAGCAGCTTGCGGCCGCGCTTGAGGCGATTGCATTCGCGCTTGACGATGCGGAACAGCCACGAGGTGAAGCATTCGATCTCGCGCAGGCTGCCGAGTTTGCGCGAGACCAGCAGCAGGCTCTCCTGCACGGCGTCCTCGACGTCGTTGACGATGCAGTGGAACTCGGCGTAGCGGCGCAGGTTCTGGCGCGAGTGCGTCAGGACGCGTTCGAGCGCGTTGCGGTCGCCGGTGCGCGCCGCCTCGAGGTCGCCAGTGGCCAGTGCCAGTTCCATGTCGGTGTCTTCCCTCGCGGGTCCGGAGAATGCGCGCCGCCCGGGGCGCGTGCATATCCCAAGAGTGGGGGAAGGCCGGAAAAGGTGCGGGCGTGAAGGTCGCCTTCACGCCTGTATTCAGCTGATGTTTACCCATGCCGCAGGTGAGGGCTGCCGCCCTTGCCGGCGGGTAAGGAAGACTGGACCCCCTCGTCCCGCCGGGGTGAAGGGGAAGCAACCCCTCGCCCCGCTTGCGGGGAGGGGGACAGCATCGCGCAGCGATGCAGGGTGAGGGGGCGAAGCAACGGCAACAGCTACAGCAAGAGCAAGAGCGCCCCTCATCCGCCCGTTGGGCACCTTCTCCCCGCGGTGCGGGGAGAAGGAGGAAGCACCCCTCGCCCCACGGTGCGGGGAGAAGGAGGAAGCGTCCCCTCGCTCCGCTTGCGGGGAGAGGGACAGCATCGCGCTAGCGATGCAGGGTGAGGGGAGGGGCGAAGCAACAGCAACAGCAGCAACAGCGCCCCTCAGGCGCGTGTCGAGATGGACTCGTCGCGCTTCTCGCGCGGAGGCAGCGGTTCGTCGCCCTTGACCAGGAACCAGACGTTCTCGGCAATGTTGGTCGCATGGTCGCCGACGCGCTCCATGTTCTTGGCCATGAACAGAAGATGCGTGCAGCCGGTGATGCTGCGGGCGTCTTCCATCATATAGGTGAGCAGTTCGCGGAACAGGCCCGTATAGGCGATGTCGATCTCGGCATCGCGGGCACGCACCCGCTGGGCCTGTTCGATGTCGCTGTCGCGGTAGGCCGCGAGGGCGTCGCGCACCTGCTGCACGGCCAGCGTGCCCAGCGCATGCAGGCCGGCGATATGCGGGAGCGGCGGGGCGAGGTTGAGCGCGCGCGAACGCTTGGCGACGTTGGCGGCGAGGTCGCCGATGCGCTCGATGTCGGCGGCGATGCGGATCGCGGCGAGGATCTCGCGCAGGTCGCGCGCCATCGGGCCGCGCAGCGCCAGCTTCATCACGTCGTGGCTGACTTCGTGCTCGAGCGCGTCGATCGCTTCGTCGTTGGCGATGATGCGCTCGGCGGCCTTGTCGTCGCGGCGCTGGACCACGTCGAGCGCGGCTTCCAGCTGCGCGGCGGCCATCTCGCCCATGCGCAGGGTCTCGTTGAGCAGGCGCTTCTGCTCGTCGTCGTAGCTCTTCACGATGTGGTCGTGCATGGTGGGGAACTCGAAAAGCGGGAATGGGGAGTAAGGAAGGGGGAACGGATGGCTGCGGCGAGGGTGGGTGTCAGGATTGTTTCGTTCCCTATTCCCTATTCCCTCCGCCTTATCCAAACCGCCCGGTGATGTAGTCCTCGGTCTGCTGCTTGGTCGGCTGCGAGAAGATCGTTTCGGTCGGTCCATGTTCGACCAGGTCGCCCAGGTACATGAAGGCGGTGTAGTCGGACACGCGTGCGGCCTGCTGCATGTTGTGGGTCACGATCGCGATCGTGTAGTCCTTTTTCAGCTCCTCGACCAGTTGCTCGATGCGGCTGGTGGAGATCGGGTCCAGCGCCGAGGTCGGTTCGTCGAGCAACAGCACGTCGGGCCTCAGTGCGACCGCGCGCGCGATGCACAGGCGCTGCTGCTGACCGCCGGACAGGCCCAGCGCGCTCTGCCCGAGCTTGTCCTTCACCTCGTCCCACAACGCGCCCTGGCGCAGCGCGCTTTCGACGCGATCGTTCATTTCCGACTTCGACAGTTTCTCGTGGTGACGGATGCCATACGCCACGTTCTCGAAGATGGTCATCGGAAACGGCACCGGCTTCTGGAACACCATGCCGACCTTGCTGCGCAGCCGGTTCATCGGGTACTTCGGGTCGAGGATGTTCTCGCCGTCCAGCAGCACTTCGCCCTTGGCCTGCAGCTTCGGGTACAGGGCATAGATGCGGTTGAAGACCCGCAGCAGGGTGGACTTGCCGCAGCCGGACGGGCCGATCAGCGCGGTCACGCGCTTCTCCGGAATCTCCAGGTTGATGTTCTTCAGCGCGTGGAACTTGTCGTAGTAGAACTCCACGCCGCGCGCGGCCAGCTTCACCGGTTTGTCGGTGGCCGACGCCGCCGCGGCACCGCTGCGGTCGGGCATTACTACGTTGAGGCGAGCGTCGTTCATGGCGGCGGTGTGTCGGAAGGAAGTGGGAGAGGGCGCTTGCGGAAGTCCGTCCATGGCATCCTCGTTCGCGCGCGGCCTAGTCATGGGTGATCTTGTTGCGCAGCAGGAAGGTGCGCGCGAGCAGGCTGACGGCGAGCACGAACAGCGTCAGTACCAGCGCGCCGGCCCAGGCGATCGCTTCCCAGTTGGCGAAGCCGCTGCCGGCGAACTTGTACATGACCAGCGGCACCGCGGCCATTGCCCCGGACAGGTCGGTGCTCCAGAACTCGTTGCCGAACGCGGTGAACAACAGCGGCGCGGTTTCGCCGGAGATGCGGGCCAGCGCGAGCAGGATACCGGTGACGATGCCGGCTGAGGCGCTGCGGTACAGGACCTGCATGGTCACCTTCCACTGCGGCACGCCCAGCGAGAGCGCGGCTTCGCGCATCTGCGCCGGCACCAGGCGCAGCATCTCGTCCGTGGTGCGCACGACGACCGGCAGCACGATGAACGCCAGCGCGATCGCGCCCGCGATCGCCGAGAAGCGGCCGCCGGTCTGCATCACGAACACGGCATAGACGAACAGGCCCAGCACGATCGACGGGGCCGACAGCAGGATGTCGTTGACGAAGCGCACCGCGGTGCCGAGTTTGCGGTTGTTGCCGTACTCGGCCAGCCAGGTGCCGGCCGCGATGCCCAGCGGCGTTCCGATCAGGATGCCCAATGCGCACATCACGATGCTGCCGAAGAACGCGTTCTTCAGGCCGCCTTCTTCCAGCGGCGGCGGCTGGTTCTGGGTGAACAATGCCCAGTTCACGCCCCCCAGGCCCTTGGACACCAGTGTCCAAAGGATCCAGCCGAGGAAGCACAGGCCGAACAGCGCGGCGACGGTGGCCAGGCCGATGGCGATGGCGTTGGCGATGCGGCGGCGCAGGTAAAGCCCGGTGGAAACGCGGGTGCGGGTCGCGACGCTCATCAGTTGCCCTCCCTTCGGGACAGCTGCAGCAGCATGAGACGGGCGATGGCGAGCACGACGAAGGTGACGATGAACAGGACGAAGCCGAGCAGCAGCAGGGCCGACCGGTAGGTCTCGGTCGCCTCGCCGAAATCGTTGGCGATCAGCGCGGCGATGGTGGTGCTCGGTTCGAGCAGCGATTTGGTGAAGCCGACGCTGTTGCCGATCACGAAGGCCACGGCCATGGTCTCGCCCAGCGCGCGGCCGAGACCGAGGAACACGCCGCCGATCACCGCCGAGCGGGTGTAGGGCAGCACGATGTCCCAGCTCACTTCCCACTTCGTCGAGCCCAGCGCATAGGCCGATTCCTTCAGGCGTGTGGGCACGGTGAGGAAAACCTCGCGCATCACCGACGAGATGAAGGGAATCACCATGATCGACAGCACGACGCCCGAGGTGAGCATGCCGGCCCCGATCGGCGGGCCCTGGAACAGCGGCCCGATCACCGGCCAGGTGCCGACGTGGTCGTTGAGCCAGGGCACGATCGTTTCGCGCATCACCGGCATCAACACGAAGAAACCCCACATGCCGTAGATGATCGACGGCACGCCAGCCAGCAATTCGATCGCCGAACTGACCGGGCCGCGCAGCCAGCGCGGCGCGACTTCGGTGAGGAAGAAGGCGATGCCGAAGCTCACCGGCACCGCGATCAGCATGGCGATGATCGCGGTGACCACCGTGCCGTAGATGGGTACCAGCGCGCCGTACTTGTCCTCGACCGGATTCCAGTCGCTGGAGAAGAAGAAGCTCAGCCCCTGCACCTGCAACGCGGTGCGGCCACCCCACAGCATCGACAGCGCGGCGCCCGCCAGTGCCACGAGAACGAACAGCGCGGTGCCGGTCAGCAGCCAGCGGAACAACTTGTCGTTGCGCGCGTCGATGGCGTCGCGGCGGGTGTGGATGGGGAGTGTCGTGTGCATGCGTGCTTTGGGAGGCTGTGCGTTGCCGGATTCTCTGTTCGTCATTCCCGCGAGGCGCTTCATCACAGCCGAAGGCTGGTCAAGCGGGAATCCAGTGCCTTTGCTTTTAGATCACGTCCACGCAGGTTGGAGCCCAGCCCCTCGCATCTTCGTCATTCCCGCGAGGCGCTTCATCGCAGCCGAAGGCTGGTCAAGCGGGAATCCAGTGGCTTTGCTTCTAGATCACGTCCACGCAGGTTGGAGCCAAGCCCCTCGGATCTTCGTCATTCCCGCGAGGCGCTTCATCGCAGCCGAAGGCTGGTCAAGCGGGAATCCAGTGCCTTTGCTTCCAGATCACGTCCACGCAGGTTGGAGCCCAGCCCTCGCACCTTCGTCATTCCCGCGAAAGCGGGAATCCAGTGTCTTTGTTCTTTGCGGTTGATCGTTTTGCTTGGCTCACGGCGGCAAGTCATAAGCAAAGTCGCTGGATTCCCGCCATCGCGGGCATGACGAGAAAAAATCGGATCAAAACATCAGGTTCTCCGCCCAGTAGGCCTCCACCTGCTGCACCAGCGAGTCCGGCAACGGCACGTAGTCCAGCGACTTGGCCTGGGCATCGCCGCTCGCGTAGGCCCAGGTAAAGAAATCCCTGGCGTTCTTCGCGCCGGCGGCGTTCTTCGGCTGCTTGTACATCAGGATGAAGTTGGTGGCGGTGATCGGCCAGGACTTCTCGCCCGGCGCATTGGTCATCACCAGGTAGAAGTCCTTCGCGTTCGCCCAGTCGGCGTTCGCGGCGGCGGCGGCGAAGGTTTCGTCGGACGGCAGCACGAAGTTGCCGGCGGCATTCTTCATGCGCGAGTAGGCCATCCGGTTCTGCAGCGCATACGACAGCTCGACGTAGCCGATGCCGCCCTTGATCTGCTTCACGTAGGCGGCGACGCCTTCGTTACCCTTGCCGCCGATGCCGGTCGGCCACTTCACGGCCGTGCCTTCGCCGACCGAGGACTTCCACTCCGGGCTGACCTTGGAGAGGAAGTTGACGAAGTTGAAGGTGGTGCCCGAACCGTCCGAGCGATGCACGACGGTGATCTTCGCGTCGGGCAGCTGCAGGCCGCTGTTGAGGGCGACGATCGCCGGATCGTTCCACTTGCTGATCTTGCCGAGGAAGATGTTGGCGAGGGTTTCGCCATCGAGCTTCATCGCGCCCGAGGCCACGCCCGGGACATTGATCACCGGCACCACGCCGCCGATCACCGAGGGAAACTGGGCGAGACCGAACTTCGCGAGTTCGTCGGGCTTGAGCGGCGCATCGGACGCGCCGAAGTCCACGGTGCCGGCCTTGATCTGGGCGATGCCGCCGCCCGAACCGATCGACTGGTAGTTGACCTTCTTGCCGGTGGTCCTGGCGTACTCGGCCGACCACTTCGACATGATGGGGTAGACGAACGAGGCGCCGGCGCCGGTGACATCGGCGGCGAAGGCGTTGGCGGCGAAGGTGGTCGCAACCGCCAGCGCGGCGAGACGGAACTTGAAGGACTTACTCACGGATGGGCTCCTGGGGAGAAATGGCGGGCAGCGCCCGCTCCGTGCTGCATTCCATAACGGTTCGATGACAGGGCCGCGTCACGAATGTTGCAGCCCGGTGACAGTGGTCGCCGGCGTGGGCGCGGTCGTGCTTCGCGCGACGCGGAAACGCGCGCAAAAGAATGGGGCGCGGTGCGAGCCGCGCCCCAGGGATTCCGGAGAGGAGGAATCCGCTTACCAGTAGAACTGCATGCGGGCTTCGATCACGTCGGGGTTGTCCTCGAGCGCGCCCTTCTCCTGGCTGACCTTCACGTAGTCCAGCATGAACTTGAAGTTCGAGCGCCAGTACCAGTTCACGCCGGTGGTGATGCTGTCCATCTCGCCGCCGACGATGCCGCCGTCGGTCAGGTCGATCGTGTCGTAGCGCAGGCCCAGCTGCCACATGCCCTTGGCCGGATCGTCCGGCAGACCGGTGGTCGGGGTGCCCGACTTGTAGCCCCAGGTCTCGCCGGTGACGTTCCACAGGCCCGAGACGTAATAGCCGTCGCCGCTGAAGTCGTCGAAGCCGCCGTAGCGCGGGACGTCGATGTTCATGTACTCGGCCTGCAGCTTGAACGGGCCGTTGATCCACAGGCCCTCGGCGCCCATGACGCTGGCGCGGTCGGCGTTGCGCAGGTTGCCAGTATCGACGAAGCGGGCGCCGACCATGTCGGCCATCGGACGGGCACGCAGGCGCAGGGTGTCGGCGTCGGTGTCCTTGTCGAGGTAGGACGCGCCGAAGTGCAGGACGTTGCCCTGTTCGTTGATCGGCGCGAAGTAGCCGCGCAGGGCGTAGCCACTGCCGTGTTCGCGGTTGCGGGTCAGTTCACGGCCGAAGTAGCTGCCGGTCACGCCCCAGTTGGCGTCGCCGACGTTGTACTGGACGCCGACGCGGCGCGCGGTGCCCAGCGAATTGGTGATCGACGACTTGGAGATGAAGTCGTTGTTCTTCGTCGACGACAACTCCTCCATCGTCGCGCCAGGCTGCTTGAACTGGCCGACCTGGACGAAGTGGTTGGCGTTGTTGCCGAACTTGTACTTCACGTTGGCGTCGAGGAACTTGTCGTCCTTGGCGTCGTAACCGAGCACCCATTCGATGTTGCCGGGGCCCTTGCCCTTGAGCACGAGTTCTGCGCGGCGCAGCTCCTGCAGGGATTCCTGGCCGTCCATGTCCGTCGCCGTATCGGCGCCGTAGTCGATGGCGTCGACGTTGAAGTCGTAGAAGTCGGCCTGCACGAGGCCTTCGAACGCGACTTCCGAACCGCCGATGACGTCGAGCGCGACCTCGGCGTGGGCCGCCGGCGCAACGAGCGCGGCCAGCAGGGCGACGGACAGGGTGCTGCGGGAGAGTTTCATGGACTTGGCCCTTAGGGCGTGGAGAGGACCCGCGCAGGCTAAGTAGTGAAGATTGCGTACATGTGACAGTGCTGACTTATTTCCCCGCGGTGACCATCCGCTGACGGGCTGTCGGCAGTCGCGGCCATTGGGCCGCTCTACGGGTCCGTGTCGGCGGGAACGCCATGGGCGCGATGGGTGATCGGTGATCGGCGCGCAGTGCGGTGCGTGGTCGCGGCCATGGGCCGCTGCTGCGGGTCGGTGTGTGTGGGCGCGCCACGTGGCGCGAAGGATGATCGGCGATCAGCGCGTCGCCGGTACCGGCTCGCCCGGCGTCTTGTCCGGATAACGGCAGATGTCCCGGATCGCGCAATGTGGGCAATCCGGTTTGCGGGCCTTGCATACGTAACGGCCGTGCAGGATCAGCCAGTGATGCGCATCGTGCCGGTAGCGCGGTGGAACCACGCGTTCCAGTTCGGTTTCGACGGCGCGCACGTCCTTGCCCGGCGCGAGACCGGTCCGGTTGGAGACCCGGAAGATGTGCGTGTCGACCGCGATCGTGGGTTCGCCGAACGCGGTGTTGAGCACGACGTTCGCGGTCTTGCGGCCAACGCCCGGCAACGCTTCCAGTGCGGCGCGATCGCGCGGAACTTCGCCGCCGTGCTTCTCCAGCAGCTGGTGCGCCATCGCGACGACGTTCGCGGCCTTGGTGTTGAACAGCCCGATCGTGGCGATGTAAGGCTTGAGTCCCTCCACGCCAAGCGCAGCAACTTGCGCGGGTGTGTTGGCGACAGGGAACAGCTTGCGCGTGGCCTTGTTCACGCCGACGTCGGTCGCCTGCGCGGAGAGCGTGACGGCGACGAGCAGTTCGTACGGCGTGGTGTATTCGAGTTCGGTCGTCGGTTTCGGGTTGAGCTCCGCCAGGCGCGCGAACAACTCGTCGATCTCCGCCGGCGACAGGCGCTTGCCGCGCGCCTTCGTCGCTGGCTTGCCGGCAGCCCTGGTCGCGGCCTTCTTCGAGATCTGTCTGGCGGTCTTCTTTGCCGCGGTTTTTGCGCCGCTCATGACTTGCGGCGTTCCGCCGCGCGCGCCTGGGCGCGGGCGAGGGCCGCCGCGGCAGCCGCAGGCAATGCCGGCATCGCGGCTTCGCTTTGCGTCGTCGCGGCCGGCGGCGTGCGCGCCGCCACGCGTTCGCGTGCGCGTCGCTCCAGTCGCGCTGCGCGGGCGCGATGGCGTTCGCGCGCGGCGAGTGCCCGCAGGCGGGCATCGCGTGCGGACGCCACCATGGCGACGCAGACGTCAGCGCACGTCTCGCAGGGAACCCACGCCAGCAGTCCCGCTTCGATGGCCGCATCCAGGTCGTCGACGGCCAGTGCCGCGGCGATCGCGTGTTGCGGCGAACGCGCGGTGCACTGGCAGAGGGGGCAGGCGGTGTCGCTCATCGGTCGCGATGGTTGCGCGCTCAGGCGCCCTTGAACTCCGGCTTGCGCCGTTCCAGGAACGCCGAGGTACCTTCGCGCATGTCCTGGGTCGAGAACATCAGGCCGAACTGCGCCGACTCGTATTCGAGGCCTTCCTCGATGCCGCATTCGCCGCCGATGTTGATGCAGTCGATCATGCCGCGCAGCGCGAGCGGCGCGGCGTTGGCGAGTTGCTCGGCCAGCTTCATCGTCTCGGCCTCGAGTTCCGCGGCGGGCACGACACGATTGACGATGCCCAGTTGCAACGCGCGCGCGGCGTCGATCGGTGCGCCGGTGAGGCACAGTTCCAGCGTCGCGGCTCGGCCCGCGAGGCGCAGCAACCGTTGCGTGCCGCCGAAGCCCGGAATGAGGCCGAGGTTGATTTCCGGCTGCCCCACCTTCGCGGTGTCCGCGGCGATGCGCAGATGGCAGCACATCGCCAGCTCCAGCCCGCCGCCGAGCGCGAAGCCGTTGACCATCGCGATCACCGGCTTGGGCATGCGTTCGACGCGACGCATCATGCGGGTGCCGCGCAGCGAGAAGTCGCGCCCCTGCACCGGCGTGAGCGAATTCATTTCGGCGATGTCGGCGCCGGCAACGAAGGCCTTGGGGCCGGCACCGGTCAGCACGACCACGCGTACCGACGGATCCGCGGCGGCCGCATCGAAAGCGGCATGCAGCGCATCGAGTGTCGCGGCGTTGAGCGCATTCAGCTTGTCCGGCCGGTTGATGGTGACGATACGGATGGCGCCGCGGTCGGAGACGGTGACGGGAGCCGCGGAAGACGTGGATTCGGACATGGGCGTAGGGATTTTTTCGCCCTGCGCGGAACTCCGCGCGGGCTCGAGGGTCACAGGGGAGGCGTCAGTGGCGGTTAAGCCCTGCCGCCGTTATCCTAGCGCGCTCTTGGGGTCAACCGGTCAGGTCGACGCAAGGGCATCAGTTTGCCGGGCGGCGCAGGCCGCCTTCTTTTCATAAAGAGGTTTTCAACGAATGAAGTTGCGTCTGATTGCTGCCGCCGTCGCGGCCCTGCTCCTCGCCGGCAACGCTGTCGCGCAGGATACTTCGACCGAAAAGGGCAAGCTGAGCTACGCGCTGGGCTATGACCACGGCGTCAAGCTGGCGGAACTCGCCGCCGCCGGCGAACAGCTCGACCCGGCAGCCGTCGCCAAGGGCCTGCAGGATGCGATGGCCAAGAAGCCGACCGCGGTGCCGGAAGACCAGCTCGCCCCGGTGTTCAAGAATTTCCAGAATCGCCAGATCGCGCGTGCGCAGAAGGCAAAGGCCGAGTGGGACAAGGCCGCGAGCGACAACAAGGCCAAGAGCGACACCTTCATCGCGCAGAACAAGGCCAAGGCCGGCGTGAAGGCGCTGCCCAGCGGCGTGCAGTACCGCGTGATCGAAACCGGCAACGGTGCCAAGCCGACCATGGCCAGCACCGTGCAGCTCGAAGTCGCCGGTCCGTATCCGTTCGGCGTCCGTCCGCAGCAGGCGCGTCCGGCCGGACAGGTCCCGGGCATCAAGGTGAGCGAGATCGAAGTCGCCGCCATGCGCGAAGTGCTGCAGCAGATGCCGGCCGGCTCGAAGTGGGAAGTTACCCTGCCGCCGGAGAAGTACATGGGCAACAACCCCGCCAGCGGCTTCCCGCCGAACATGGCGGTGCAGTTCGAGATCAAGCTGGTCAGCGTGAAGTAACGCCACCGGCGTTCCGCATCGCTTCCCGCATCGCGCCGGCCCTGTGCCGGCGCAATGCGTTTGGAGCGTCGAAACCCGTACACTCGTGATGATGACGACCTACTTCCGCGCCGTACTGAGTCCCTGCGTCGGCGTGTGCTCCCTGGGCGAAGACGGCATGTGCGACGGTTGCCATCGCACGACGGCGGAAATCGCGCGCTGGTCGCAGATGAACGACGACGAGCGCCTGCACCTGATGGAAAGGGTGTTGCCCGAACGCGAGTCGCGCCGCGGGTGACCGGCGCCGCCGTCCCGCTCGCACGCATCGTCGCGGCGCTGCACCCGCTGGCCGACGCGCCCACGGGCGACGGCTGGAACCACGCCGACATCGTCGACCTGCTGCCCGAAGGCGCGCCGCTGGTGGAAGCCGCGGTCCTCGTCGGCCTGGTCCAGCGCACCGGCGGCATGCAGGTGTTGTTGACGCGGCGGACCGAGGCGCTGCGTCATCACGCCGGACAGGTGAGTTTTCCCGGCGGCCGGCTCGAAATCGAGGACACCGATGCGGTAGCGGCCGCATTGCGCGAGACCTTCGAGGAGGTCGGGATCGCAGCGACGCAGATCGAACCCCTCGGCTACCTCGACGCCTTCACCACCATCACCGGCTTCCGTGTGCTGCCAGTGGTCGCGACCATCGTCGGGGACTACGCGGCCCGGCCCGATCCCAACGAAGTCGCCGAAGTCTTCGAAGTGCCGCTGGCATTCCTGCTCGATCCGGCCAACGTCGCCAGCCTGGTGCTGGAACACCGCGGGCGGACCCGGCAGGTACTGGAATACCGCTATCCCGGCCAGCGCATCTGGGGCGTCACCGCCGCGATCCTGTCGAACCTGCGCCAGCGGCTGGCGGCGCTGGACGAGTGAATCCAGGCGAATGACTGACGGCGCGGCGGCTGCGCCTACAATCGGCCGTCCGCAACGGGAGAACGCCTGATGGCCTGGAATACGCTGGTGCAAGCCGAAACGCTCGCGGTCGCACTGGAGCGTCCCGACCTGGTGCTCGTCGATTGCCGCTTCTCGTCGGCCAGTCCGGGCGCGGGCGAATTCGCCCACTCGCAGTCGCACTTGCCCGGCGCGGTCTACGCGCACCTGGAGCGCGACCTTTCCGACATGAGCCGGCGCGGCAACGGCAATGGCCGGCACCCGTGGCCCGATGCGGCCACCTTCATCGCGAAGCTGGGGCACTGGGGCATCCAGCCGCACCACCAGCTCATCGCCTACGACGATGCCGATGGGGCGATGGCCTCGCGTTTCTGGTTCCTGATGCGCGCGCTGGGCCACGAAAAGGTCGCGGTGCTCGACGGCGGCTTCGCACGCTGGCAGGGACTGCGTCTGCCGATGGATGGCAACCTGGTACGGCGTACGGCCACGACGTACCCGGCCAGGGAATTCGATGCCTCGCGCCTGCTCGATGCGGAGCAGGTGCAGGCGCGGCTGGCCGAAGGCGAGATGCTCATGGACGCACGGCCGGCCGACCGGTTCCGTGGCGAAAACGACTTCATGGATCGCGTGCACGGCCACGTGCCCGGCGCGATCAACCGGCCCTATGCCACGAACCTGCAGGAGGACGGCCGCTTCAAGCCGCCGGTGCAGCTCGCGGCGGAATTCCGCGAGGCGCTGGCCGGGCGTGCGCCCGTGCAGGCGATCATGATGTGCGGGTCCGGCGTCACCGCCTGCCACAACCTGCTGGCGATGGAGCGCGCCGGGCTTACAGGGGCTGCGCTCTACACCGGATCCTGGAGCGGATGGATCGAGGATCCGTCGCGGCCGGTCGCGAAGGGCTGAGTCTTCGCGGCAGTGCGTTCGCGGCGGGTGTGCGAGCCCGCCGCGGCGCTGTCTTGTCTTGGCTGTCTGGTGTTACTTGCCCAGGCGCGCGACCAGCGCTTTCAGGCCGGCCTGGGTATCGGGTTCGGTCCAGGCATCGATGAAGCGCTCCAGCCGGATGTTTTCCGGACGCATCGCGGCGACGAGGTCCGCGCGCGAAATGGCCCGGGTTGCCAGCACCGGCTGGCGCGGCAGTTTCAGCAGCGCCTGCAGCCAGGCGACGGAGCGGGCGACCACCTGGTCGCCGTCGACCACTTCGTCGACCAGGCCGATCGCCAGCGCGCGCTCGGCATCGACGAGTTCGCCCGTGGCCAGCAGGACGCCGGCGCGGTGCTTGCCCACGGTGCGTTCCATGAGTTGCTGGATGCCCGCCGGTGCGACGAGGCCCACCTGGGTTTCGTTGAGGCCGATGCGGAACGGCCGCGCCGGATCGCCGGAACGCGCCATCACCCGGTAATCGCAGCACAGCGCGAGGACGCAGCCGCCGGCAGGCGCGTGCCCGGTGAGCGCCGCGACCACCGGCACCGGCGAAGCGGCGAGGGCGAGGGCCGCTTCGAAGAACGCACCCCACCCCGCGAGCAGCGCTGCCCGGTCCTCGCCGAGCGAGAGCAGGTGCGGGACGTCGAGTCCGGCGGAAAACACCTTCGGATTTCCCGACAGCACCAGACCCGCGGCCCCTTGCGCGATTGCGTCGGATAGGGCATCGCGCAAGGCGCGGCAAAGGTCGGGATCGAGTGCATTCACCGGCGCGCGCGCCAGCCGGATTTCGATGATGTCGCCGTCGTGGCGGAGGATTTCGATGCCCATGCGTGAAGTCGTCCCGGAAGCAGCCGGTATCATAGGCGCATGAACCCGTTTCGAGCTTCCCTCCAGTCTTCGCTGCTTGTCGCTTGCCTGGTGCTGGCGCTACCGGCGGATGCGCGCGAATGCGCGGCCCAGGTCCGCGACGGCTGGATCCGCCTGACTCCGGTGAAGATGCCGATGATGGCCGGCTTCGGCCGCATCGAGAACAAGTGCGCGCAGCCGGTCACCATCGTGGGCGCGAGCAGTCCGGCGTTCGGCGACGTGTCGCTGCACGAAACCCGCGTGGTCGATGGCGTCAGCCGCATGCGCGCGCTCCCGGAGTTGCGCATCGCGCCGGATGACGCGGCCGTGCTCAAGCCGGGCGGCATGCACCTGATGCTCATGCAGCCGCGCACGACGCTGAAGGAAGGCAGCCGCGTCGTGATCGAGTTCGCGCTGAAGGACGGCGGCGTATTGCGCGGCGAGCTGGAAGTGCGCAAGCCCGCGCCGTAAGCGCGTTACGCCATCGCCTCGCGGACTGCGTCCGGCAACGGAATCGGCCGGCCGCTGGCGCGATCGATCCAGACCACCACCACGTGGCCGTCGCAATAGAGCGTTGCGCCGTCTTCCGACACGATCCGATGACCGATGGTCACGCTGCTGCTGCCGATGCGATCGGCGAACAGTTCGACGACCACGTCCGACGGATAGGGAATCGGCATCCGGTAGTTCAGCTGTACCGCCGCCAACAGCGGCGCCATCGCGTCGTCGACCCACACGCCGCCCCAGCTGGCGAACCAGCGGATGCGCGCTTCCTCCAGGTAGGTAAGGAAGTTGGAGTTGTTGACGTGGTTGAACGCGTCCAGGTCGCGCCAGCGCAGCGCGACGGGCATGCGGAACAGCACGGGCTTGTCGGTGGTCACGGCATTCATGCGGCGGATTTCTTCTTCGCCGGCTTGCGCGCGGTTTCGCCGGGCGTGATGCCCAGCAATGGCGCGAGGAAGCGGCCGGTATGCGAGTGCGGCAGCATCGCGATGTCCTCGGGCGTGCCGGTGGCGAGGATGGTGCCGCCGCGATGGCCGCCCTCGGGGCCGAGGTCGATGACCCAGTCCGCGGTCTTGATCACATCGAGGTTGTGCTCGATCACAACGATCGTGTTGCCGTCGTCGCGCAGCTTGTGCAGCACGCTGAGCAGGTGCTCGATGTCGTGGAAGTGCAGGCCGGTGGTGGGTTCGTCGAGGATGTAGAGCGTGCGGCCGGTGTCGCGGCGCGAGAGTTCCTTCGACAGCTTCACGCGCTGCGCCTCGCCGCCCGACAGCGTGGTCGCGCTCTGGCCAAGTTTGATGTAGCTCAGGCCGACATCCATCAGCGTTTCCAGCTTGCGCGAGATCGACGGGATCGCCTCGAACAGGTTCAGCGCATCCTCGACGGTCATCTCGAGCACATCGTTGATGTTGTAGCCCTTGTAGAGGATCTCCAGCGTCTCGCGGTTGTAGCGCTTGCCGTGGCAGACGTCGCAGGGCACGTACACGTCCGGCAGGAAGTGCATCTCGACCTTGATCAGGCCGTCGCCCTGGCAGGCTTCGCAGCGGCCGCCGCGCACGTTGAAGCTGAAGCGGCCCGGCGAATAGCCGCGGGCGCGCGCTTCGGGCACCTGTGCGAACAGTTCGCGCAGTGGCGTGAACAGCCCGGTGTAGGTCGCGGGATTCGAGCGCGGGGTGCGGCCGATCGGCGACTGGTCGATGTCGACGACCTTGTCCCACAGGTCGAGGTTTTCGTGCGACCGGAAGGGCGCGGGCGTGTGCGAGGCGCCGTTGAGTTCGTTCGCGGCGATCGCGTACAGCGTGTCGTTGATCAGGGTCGACTTGCCCGAGCCCGACACGCCGGTGATGCACGTGAACAGGCTGGCCGGAATCGCCAGGTCGACGTCCTTGAGGTTGTTGCCGCTCGCGCCGTGCAGATGGAACGTCGCCTTCGGATCGGGCCTGTTCCGCTTCTTTGGGACTTCGATCCGCTTCTTGCCACTGAGGTATTGACCGGTGATCGAACGCGGCGCCTTGAGCACGTCGGGCACGGAGCCCTGCGCCACGACTTCGCCGCCGTGCACGCCCGCGCCCGGGCCGATGTCGACGACATGGTCGGCGAGGCGGATCGCGTCCTCGTCGTGTTCGACGACGATCACCGTGTTGCCGAGATCGCGCAGGCGGGTGAGGGTGCCGAGCAGACGCTCGTTGTCGCGCTGGTGCAGGCCGATCGACGGCTCGTCGAGCACGTACATCACGCCGACCAGGCCCGCGCCGATCTGCGAGGCCAGGCGGATGCGCTGCGCTTCACCGCCGGAGAGCGAGTCGGCCTTGCGTTCGAGGGTGAGGTAATCCAGGCCGACGTCGACCAGGAAGCGCAGGCGGTCGGTGATTTCCTTGACGATCTTGATCGCGATCTCGCCGCGCCAGCCCGGCAGGTTGAGTGCGCGGAAGAACGACAGCGCCTCGTCGATGGGCAGCACCACCAGTTGCGGCAGCGGGCGATCGGCGACGAAGACGTTGCGCGCGGCGCGGTTGAGGCGCGCGCCGCCGCATTCGGTGCAGGAACGCTCGCTGATGTACTTGGCCAGTTCCTCGCGCACCGCAGCCGATTCGGTTTCCTTGTAGCGGCGCTCCAGGTTCGGGACGATGCCCTCGAAGCGGTGCTTGCGCTGGTGGCGGGTGCCGCTTTCGCTGGTGTAGGTGAAGTTGATCAGGTCGTCGCCGCTGCCGAACAGCACCGCTTCACGCACCTTCTCCGGCAACGATTGCCACGCGGTGTCGACGCTGAACCTGTAGTGCTTCGCCAGCGACTGGATCAGGGCGAAGTAGTAGGCGTTGCGGCGGTCCCAGCCGCGCACCGCGCCGGCCGCGAGCGACAGTTCGGGATGCACGACCACGCGCGCCGGATCGAAGAACTGGGCGACGCCCAGGCCGTCGCAGGTCGGGCAGGCGCCGACCGGCGAGTTGAACGAGAACAGCCGCGGCTCGAGTTCCGGCAGCGAGTAATCGCAGACCGGACAGCTGTACTTGGAGGAGAACAGCAGCGGCTCGCTGCCGTTATCGGCGCCGGGCGGCTTGTCGAGCGAATGCACCGCCGCCATGCCATCGCCCAGCTTGAGCGCGGTCTCGAAGGATTCGGCCAGGCGCTGCTTGATGTCCTCGCGCGGCTTGAAGCGGTCGATCACCGCTTCGATCGTGTGCTTCTGGCGCAGTGCCAGCGGCGGCACCGCGTCGATTTCGTAAAGGTTGCCGTCCACGCGCACGCGCACGTAACCCTGCGCGCGCAGCTGCTCGAAGATCTGCGCATGCTCGCCCTTGCGTTCGCGCACGACCGGGGCGAGCAGCATGTAGCGTTGCTCGGGGTCGAGCGTGAGCACCTGATCGACCATCTGGCTGACCGTCTGCGCTTCCAGCGGATAGTGGTGGTCCGGGCAGCGCGGGGTGCCGACGCGCGCGTACAGCAGGCGCAGGTAGTCGTAGATCTCGGTGATGGTGCCGACGGTCGAACGCGGGTTGTGCGAGGTCGCCTTCTGTTCGATGGCGATCGCCGGGGACAGGCCCTCGATGTGGTCGACGTCCGGCTTCTCCATCACGCTGAGGAACTGGCGCGCGTAGGCCGAGAGCGATTCGACGTAGCGCCGCTGGCCTTCGGCGTAGATCGTGTCGAAAGCCAGAGAGGACTTGCCCGAGCCGGACAGGCCGGTGATGACGATCAGCTTCTCGCGGGGGAGGTCGAGATCGATGTTCTTGAGGTTGTGCGTCCGCGCGCCGCGGATGCGGATGAAATCCAGCGCCATTGAGAGTGGGGATCCGGGGGCGAACAGGGGAGCGTAGCGAGGGGACCAGATGGGGGCAAATGGCCGGATTCCCCAGTCTGGCTTCCTCCTGTCGCAGGATTTGCGACGGGCCGGGACCCAACGGTTCAGAGAGTTGATCGGCAGTCGCTCCCGGGCCTTGTCGGCTTTCCGGGGCGGGCGGATCTGCCCCCGCGACCGGGCCGGCGGGGAAGGGCTGCCCGGGTGTCCGGCCGCTTTCCGGGTCAGTTGACCCTAACTCCCTGAAACCTATAGAATTCCGCTTCTGTCCGCCCACGAGGGCGCGGCAGGCGACCAAAATAACTACAGAGGAATCTGGTCATGTCGTATGCAGTTGTACTCACCGGCGGTAAGCAATACCGCGTGATGAAGGGTGAAACCCTTCGCGTCGAACTGCTCGAAGCCGAAGCCGGCAGCGAGATCAAGCTCGACAACGTGCTGATGATCGGCGATGGCGAAACCATCAAGATCGGCGACGCGCTCAAGGGCGCTTCGGTCAGCGCGAAGGTGATCGGCCACGGCCGCGCCGACAAGGTGCGCATCGTGAAGTTCCGTCGCCGCAAGCACCACCGCAAGCAGATGGGTCACCGTCAGCACTACACCGAAATCGAAATCACCGGCATTGCCGGCTAAGCAGGAGAAGCAGCCATGGCACACAAAAAGGGCGTAGGTTCCTCGCGCAACGGCCGCGACTCCAACCCGAAGTACCTGGGCGTCAAGATCTACGGCGGCCAGTCCATCGAAGCCGGCAACATCATCGTGCGTCAGCGCGGTACCAACTTCCACCCGGGTTCGGGCGTCGGCCTCGGCCGCGACCACACCCTGTACGCGCTGGTCGACGGCAAGGTCGAGTTCTCGACCAAGGGCCCGAAGAAGCGCCGCACGGTCAGCATCGTCGCCGCCGAGTAAGGCGCGATCGATGTGACGAAGGGCCCCGCTTCGGCGGGGTTTTTCGTTTGAAGGCGGGAAAGGTGGAGCGCGAACGGGGAGCAGGGAATCATCGATCCTCGTGATTTGCCCGCACTAGCCTGCGATAGCCTTCCGGAAGGAGCAGGCATTCAGACCCTACGCATCTCCCGTTCCCTGTTCCTCATTCCCCGTTCCCGCCTTTGGTCCTTCCCTCATGAAACTCGTCGACGAAGCCGAAATCCAGGTCATCGCAGGTGACGGCGGCAACGGCTGCGTCGGTTTCCGCCGCGAGAAGTTCATTCCGCTGGGCGGCCCGGACGGCGGCGACGGCGGCGACGGCGGCAGCGTCTGGCTGGTGGCCGACGAAAACCTCAACACGCTCGTCGACTTCCGCCACCAGACCAAGTTCAAGGCCAGGCGCGGCGAGAACGGCATGGGCCGCCAGATGTACGGCAAGGCCGGCGACGACCTGACCATCACCGTGCCGGTGGGCACCGTGGTCATGAATGTGGAAACCGATGAAGTCATCGGCGACCTGACCCGGCATGGCGAGCGTCTGCTGGTGGCCAAGGGCGGCAAGGGCGGCCTGGGCAACATGCACTTCAAGAGCTCGACCAACCGCACGCCGCGCAAGGCGTTGCCGGGCCTGCCGGGCGAGGAGCGCGTGCTGAAACTGGAGCTGAAGCTGCTGGCCGACGTCGGCCTGCTCGGCTTCCCCAACGCCGGCAAGAGCACCTTCATCCGCGCGGTCTCCGCTGCGACGCCGAAAGTGGCGGACTACCCCTTCACCACGCTCTATCCGAACCTCGGCGTGGTCAGCATCGAGCACCATCGCAGCTTCGTCATCGCCGATATTCCTGGCCTGATCGAAGGCGCGGCCGACGGCGCGGGACTGGGCACGCAGTTCCTCAAGCACCTGCAGCGCACGCGCCTGCTGCTGCACCTGGTGGACATCGCCCCGATGGAGGGTGGCGTCGAAGGCATCACGCCGGCCGAACAGGTCCGAGCGATCGAGCGCGAGCTGGAAAAGCACGATCCGGAACTGCTGCGCAAGCCGCGCTGGCTGGTGCTCAACAAGGCCGACCTGCTGCTGGAGGAAGAGCAGCAGGAAGCCGCGCAGGCCATCATCGACGAGCTGGGGTGGAAGGACCGCTGGTACCTGGTGTCCGCGCTCGGCCGCGAGAACACCTGGCCGATCATGCTCGACGTGATGGGCTTCTTCGATCAGCTGAAGCAGGCCGAGCACGACGCGGCCGACGACGCAGCCTGGCGCG
Organism: Lysobacter yangpyeongensis; assembly: GCF_042655745.1. Lineage (NCBI taxonomy): Bacteria > Pseudomonadati > Pseudomonadota > Gammaproteobacteria > Lysobacterales > Lysobacteraceae > Lysobacter > Lysobacter yangpyeongensis. Next base: position 125,052 of record NZ_JBHSNM010000001.1, read on the forward strand.
CGGAACATCCGTCCGATGAGGCCTGATCTCCCGCCTGTTGCCCCGTCGCGCCGGGGCAACAAAAAAGCCCCGCACCAGGCGGGGCTTTTTCAGGCGCCCGAAGCGCCGACGATGCAATGCCTCGAATCAGGCAGCCGACAGCGCCTTGATGCGCGCGGTCAGGCGGCTCTTGTGGCGGGCAGCCTTGTTCTTGTGGATCAGGCCGCGCGAGCTGAAGCGGTCGAGAATCGGCTGGGCCACGTCGAAGGCGGCCTTGGCGCCGGCGGCGTCGTTGGCGTCGAGTGCCTTGAGCACCTTCTTGACGGCGGTGCGCAGCATCGAACGCTGAGCGGCGTTGCGGGCATTGCGCACGACGGTCTGCTTGGCGCGCTTCTTGGCGGACTTGATATTGGCCACGACAGGAATCCTGGAAACTGGGTGTTGAGGGGTTTTGGGGAAATCAGACAGGAAAGTATGGGCGATTCAGTAGCTTGCGTCAACAACCGCCATTCCCGCCGCGGCGTTTCCCCCGGCCCGGCTGTCCGGAGGGGCGCATGACCCGTCCGAAGATGCTGCGCGGGCTGCTGTCCTTCAGCAGCATGACCATGGTATCGCGGGTCCTGGGGTTGATCCGGGACATCTCGATCACCTCCATGTTCGGCGCGAACGCGGCCACCGACGCCTTCTGGGTCGCATTCCGCATCCCCAATTTCATGCGCCGGCTGTTCGCGGAGGGCTCGTTCTCGACCGCCTTCGTGCCGGTTTTCACCGAGGTGAAGGAGACCCGTCCCCACGCCGACCTGAAGGAACTCGTGTCGCGGGTATCCGGCACCCTGGGCGGCGTCTTGCTGGTGGTGACCGCGCTAGGGCTGCTCTTCACCCCGCAGGTGGCGCTGCTGTTCAACCTGGGCGGCGGCGTGCACACGGAGAAGTTCGGCCTGACGGTCGACCTGCTGCGCCTGACCTTCCCCTTCATCCTGTTCGTGTCGCTGACCGCGCTCGCGGGCGGGGCGCTCAACAGCTTCCATCGCTTCGGGATGCCAGCACTCACGCCGGTGATCCTCAACCTGTGCATGATCGCCGGCGCGTTGTGGCTGTCGCCCCACCTGCAGGTGCCGATCACGGCGCTGGGTTGGGCCGTGCTGGGCGGCGGCGTGCTGCAGTTGCTGTTCCAGCTGCCGGCGCTGCGCAAGCTCGACCTGCTGGCCCTGCCTACGTGGGGCTGGCGGCATCCGGACGTGCGCAAGGTGGTGAAGCTGATGGTGCCGACCCTGTTCGGTTCCTCCATCGCGCAGATCAACCTGCTGTTCGACACCGTGATCGCCGCGCTGCTCTACACCGGCTCGCAGACCTGGCTGTCGCAGGCGGACCGGTTCCTGGAACTGCCGTTGGGCGTATTCGGCATTGCGCTCGGCACCGTGATCCTGCCGACGCTGTCGCGCCACCACGTCAATACGGACCACGAGGGCTTCTCGAAGGCGCTCGACTGGGGCCTGCGCACGACGCTGCTGATCGCATTGCCGGCCATGATCGGGCTGATGCTGCTGTCGCAACCGCTGGTCGCGACGCTGTTCCAGCACAAGGAATTCACCGCGTTCGACACGCGCATGGCGGCGATGTCCGTGTTCGGCCTCAGCTTCGGGCTGCCGTCCTTTGCGTTGGTGAAGATCCTGCTCCCGGCCTTCTATGCGCGGCAGGACACGAAGACGCCGGTGCGCGCGGGCGTGGCCTCGCTGGTGGCGAACATGGTGCTGAACGTGCTGTTCCTCGCCGTGCTGTTCGTCCTGTGGGTGCCGGCGCAGGAGCAGGGCAACATCCTGCACGGTCTGGCCAGCACGCCGGGCCTGCACCTGGCGATCGGCCTGGCCAGCGCGCTGGCGAGCTACCTCAACCTGTGGCTGCTGTGGCACTGGCTGCGCAAGGCCGGCGTGTACGAACGCCAACCCGGATGGACCCGGCATCTGACGCGCCTCGGGCTGGCCTGCGCGGCGATGGCGATCGCGCTGCTCGTGGCGCAGCACTGGATTCCCGATTTCACGGTCATCGGCAAGTGGCAGCGCATCGGCTACCTGGCCCTGCTGGTCGGTGGCGGTGGCGCGGTCTATCTGGTGTCCCTGCTGGCGCTGGGCTTCCGCCCGCACCATCTGCGCGAGCATTGAGACCGGGCGGGCGCGGCTATACTTCGGAATGACGGGCGATCGGCTGATCGCACCGCGCAAGCCCGGCCCGACCGGGCTTTGGTTGCCAGCCCGGCCGCTCGGTCGGGACACATCAGAGAATCCATGAGCAGGCTGTTTCGCGACGTCGAAGGCGGGCCCCGGTGCCCGCACGGCAGTGTGGTCTGCATCGGCGCCTTCGATGGCCTGCATCTGGGGCATCAGGCGCTGGTGCGCCGCACGGTCGAACGTGCGCGCGAACTCGGCGTGGCCGCGGTGGTGCTGAGCTTCGAGCCCCTGCCGCGCGAATTCTTCAATCCCGCCAACCCGCCGGCGCGGCTGCTGCTCCCGCACGCCAAGGCCGAACGCCTGTTGGCCATGGGCGTAGACCAGGTCGGCCTGCTGCGTTTCGATCGCCGCCTGAGCAGCCTGACGGCGGAAGAATTCGCCCGGATCGTGCTGCACGAGCGGCTTTCGGCGCGCGAAGTGTGGGTCGGTCCGGAATTCCGTTTCGGCAAAGGCCGCGCAGGCGATATCGCACTGCTGCTGCAGGTCGGCGCGTCGCTGGGCTTCGTGGCCAACGAGATCACGCCGGTCGCGGTCGATGGCGAACGCGTATCGAGCACTCGCATCCGCGCCGCGCTCGATGCGGGCGATTTCGCCGGGGCGGCGCGACTGCTGGGACGCGCCTACGCTATCGATGGCCATGTCGTGCGCGGCCGGCAACTCGGGCGCGAACTGGGCTTTCCCACCGCGAACCTGCGCTTCGGCGGCAAGACGCCCGCGCTGTCGGGCATCTACGCGACCTGGGTGCATGGCGTCGGCGATGCCCCGCACGCCTCGGTCTCGAGCCTGGGCACGCGGCCGACGGTCGCCGGCGTCGAGCCGTTGCTCGAAGCCCACCTGTTCGATTTCTCGAGCGACCTGTACGGTCGCCGCATCGAGGTCGAGTTCGTCGCGAAGCTGCGCGACGAACTGAAATTCCCCGACCTGGCTTCCCTCACCGGGCAGATGCATCGCGACGCCGAACAGGCGCGTGCGATCCTGTCCTCGGATTCCCGCAACAACCCCCGACGGGCCTTCGCCTGAGCGCACCGCTGTGACCGACCAAGAAACCAGCCGCTACAAGTCCACCCTGCACCTGCCCGCGACGGATTTTCCGATGCGCGGCGACCTGCCCAGGCGCGAGCCGGAAACGCTGGCGCGCTGGGAAGGCGAGGGCTTGTACCAGCAGATCCGCGCCAGGACCCGCGGGCGCGAGAAGAGCTTCGTGCTCCACGACGGTCCGCCGTATGCGAACGGCGCGATCCACATCGGGCACGCGGTGAACAAGGTGCTCAAGGACGTGATCGTGAAGTCGCGGTTGCTCGCCGGTTTCGACGCGCCCTACGTGCCCGGCTGGGACTGCCACGGTCTGCCGATCGAGCATGCGGTGGAGAAGAAGTTCGGCAAGGTCGGCGACAGACTCGATGCCGCCGCCTTCCGCGCCAGGTGCCGCGAGTACGCGACCGAACAGATCGACCTGCAGCGCCGCGACTTCAAGCGCCTGGGCGTGCTCGGTGACTGGGAGCATCCGTATCGCACGATGGACTTCGCCACCGAGGCGGGAATCATGCGTTCGCTGGCGAAGATCGTGGAGCGCGGTCATCTCGTACGCGGCGCGAAGCCGGTGCACTGGTGCTTCGACTGCGGCTCGGCGCTGGCCGAGGCCGAGATCGAATACGCCGACAAGGTCTCGCCGGCGATCGACGTGGCCTACAGCGCGCGTCATCCGCAGAAGCTCGCCGCCGTGTTCGGCGTATCGGTGGAAGAGGGTGTCGATGTCGCGATGCCGATCTGGACCACGACGCCGTGGACGCTGCCGGCGAGCCTCGCGGTGAGCGTGGGGCCGGACCTCGAATACGTGCTGGTCGAAGGGCCGCAACGCAAGGATGGCGGTCGCCGGTTGCTCGTGCTCGCCGAGGCGCTGGCGACGAAGGCGCTGGCGCGTTACGGCATCGCCGAGGTCGTCGTGCTCGGCAACGTCAACGGCAGCGATCTCGACGGCCAGCACCTGCAGCATCCGTTCTATGCCGATCGCGACATCCCGGTACTGGTTGGCGAACATGTCACCGCCGAGGACGGTACCGGTGTGGTGCACACCGCGCCCGGCCACGGCCAGGAAGACTTCGTCGTCGGTCAGCGTTATGGCCTGCTGGAGCGCTATACCGCGGCGCAGATGAATCCCGTCGACGGACGCGGCCTGTACCTGCCGTCGACGCCGCCCGCGGATGGCCTGACGCTGGCCGGACTGCACATCTGGAAGGCGAACGACGCCATCACCGACGTGCTGCGCGCCAACGGCCACCTGCTCGCGCACGCGAAGCTCGAACACAGCTATCCGCATTGCTGGCGCCACAAGACGCCGGTGGCGTTCCGCGCGACGCCGCAATGGTTCATCTCGATGGAGCAGGCCAACCTGCGCCGCGATGCCTTGCGCGAGATCGGCAAGGTGCAGTGGATCCCCGAATGGGGCGAGGCCCGCATCTACAACATGATCGAAGGGCGTCCCGACTGGTGCATCAGCCGCCAGCGCACCTGGGGTGTGCCGATCGCGCTGTTCGTCGACCGCGAAACCCACGAGCCGCATCCCCGCGCGGCCGAGCTCATGCGCCAGGTCGCCGAAATCGTGGAACGCGAGGGTGTCGACGCCTGGTATTCGCTCGATCCCGCTGCGGTGCTGGGTGACGAAGCCGCGAAGTACGACAAGGTCACCGACATTCTGGACGTCTGGTTCGACTCGGGCGTGACGCACGAGTGCGTGCTCGCGCACAGGCCCGAGGACGGCCTGCACAAGCCGGCCGAACTGTATCTGGAAGGCTCCGACCAGCACCGCGGCTGGTTCCACAGCTCGCTGCTCACCGCCGTGGCGATGGATGGCGTCGCGCCGTACCGCCAGGTGCTGACGCACGGGTTCACCGTCGACGAACAGGGCAAGAAGATGTCCAAGTCGATCGGCAACACGGTGGAGCCGCAGAAGGTGATCAATGCGATGGGCGCGGACGTGCTGCGCCTGTGGATCGCCTCGACCGACTACCGCAACGAGATGTCGGTATCTGACAACATCCTCAAGCGCAGCGGCGATGCCTACCGCCGCATCCGCAACACCGCGCGCTTCCTGCTGGCGAACCTCAACGGCTTCGATCCGGCGCGCGACCTGCGCCCGCTCGACGACATGGTTGCGCTGGATCGCTGGATCGTGCATCGCGCGTTCGAGTTGCAGCAGCAGATCGCCAAATCGTACGAGGAATACGACTTCGCCTCGATCGTGCAGGCGCTGTCGAATTTCTGCAGCGTCGACCTGGGCTCGCTGTACCTGGACGTCACCAAGGACCGGCTCTACACCATGCGCGAGGATTCGCGCGGCCGCCGTTCGGCGCAAAGCGCGATGTACCGCATTGCCGAGGCGTTCGTGCGCTGGATAGCGCCGGTCCTGAGCTTCACCGCGGACGAGATGTGGCGCTACCTGCCGGCCGTCACCGAACAGGGCAAGCGCGAAGACAACGTGCTGTTCACCACCTGGTACGACGGACTGGCGCCGCTGCCGGAAGGCGCGCCCCTGTCGGCGGCCGACTTCGACCGCCTGCTGGCGCTGCGCGACGAAGTCAGCAGGACGCTGGAACCGATGCGCGCGGCCGAGGAAATCGGTGCGGCCCTGGAAGCCGAAATCGCCCTGCGCTGCAGCGTCGCCGACCAGAACTGGCTGGCGCCGATGGCGGACGAACTGCGTTTCCTGTTCATCAGCGGCGACGTCGAAGTGCTGGCCGACGATGCCGTCAAGGACATCGCCGTGCTCGCCACGCCGACCACGAAGCAGAAATGCGTGCGCTGCTGGCACCGCCGCGCGGATGTGGGCAGCAATGCGGAGCATCCGGAGCTGTGCGGCCGATGCGTGAGCAACGTGGAAGGGCCGGGCGAGGATCGCCGCTGGTTCTGATCCGGCCCTTCGTTCCCTCCGCACTCGACACGAGCACACCATGCAAAACCAGAAAGGTCCCAACGCGCTTCCCTGGCTGATCCTCTCGATCGCGGTCATCGCGCTCGACCAGTGGAGCAAGAGCTGGGTGCTCGCTGCGCTGCCCGAGTTCAAGGCCGTTCCCGTGATCGACGGGTTCTGGAACTGGTACCGCACCTACAACACCGGCGCCGCCTTCAGCTTCCTGAGCGATGCCGGGGGCTGGCAGAAATACCTGTTCACGGTGCTCGCGTTCGGCATCAGCGGCGCGCTCGGCTACTGGCTGGCGCGCACGCCGCGCGGCGACTGGCGCGTGGCGCTGCCGTATGCGCTGGTGATCGGCGGCGCGCTGGGCAACGTCATCGACCGCCTCGTTCACGGCAAGGTGATCGACTTCATCCAGTGGTACTGGCGCGACCACTTCTGGCCGGCGTTCAACATCGCCGATTCGGCGATCGTGGCCGGCGCGATCGGCATCGCGCTGTTCGGTCTGCTCGGCGGCGGGCGCCGGGCCGACGCCGGACGACGGGGGTAAAATCCGCGCATGGATGTCCTGCTCGCCAATCCCCGCGGTTTCTGCGCCGGCGTCGACCGCGCCATCGAGATCGTCAAGCGCGCCCTGGAGACCCTGGGTGCGCCGATCTACGTGCGACACGAAGTCGTGCACAACCGCTTCGTCGTGGACGACCTCAAGAACCGCGGCGCGATCTTCGTCGAGGAACTCGACGAAGTGCCGGACAACGCCACGGTGATCTTCAGCGCGCACGGTGTTTCGCAGGCAGTACGCAATGAAGCCGAGCGGCGCGGGCTCAAGGTATTCGATGCGACGTGCCCTCTGGTCACCAAGGTGCACCTGGAGGTGACCCGCAATTGCCGCGCCGGGCGCGACGTGGTCCTGATCGGCCACGACGGTCATCCGGAAGTCGAAGGCACCATGGGCCAGTGGCGGCGCGAGGCGGGTACCGGCCAGATCTATCTGGTCGAGGACATCGAGGACGTCGCGGAACTGCAGGTCGGCCAGCCCGAGAACCTCGCGTACACCACGCAGACCACGCTGTCGGTCGACGACACGCGTGCGGTGATCGAGGCGCTGCGGGCCAAGTACCCGGCGATCCAGGGGCCGAAGAACGACGACATCTGCTACGCCACGCAGAACCGTCAGGACGCCGTGCGCGAACTGGCCGCCCAGTGCGATCTGGTACTGGTGGTCGGATCGCCCAACAGTTCCAACTCCAACCGCTTGCGTGAGCTTGCCGAGCGCGAAGGCGTCCCGGCCTACCTGATCGACGGTGCGATCGAGATCGATCCGCGCTGGATCGAGGGCCGCAAGCGCATCGGGATCACGGCCGGGGCATCGGCGCCGGAAGTGCTGGTGCGCGGCGTGATCGAGCGCCTGCGGGAACTGGGCGCCGCGCACGTGGCCGAACTCGCTGGCGAGCCGGAAAACATGGTTTTCGCCTTGCCCAAGGAATTGCGGGTCCAGCTGCTCGATTGACCGGCTTCGTACCGGCGCCAACGCAGCGATTTTTCCCGGTCATGCGATCGGGAATCAGATTTCCTCGCGCAAGTCGAGCGCAAAGAAGCGCGTTCCCGGCAGGTAATTGCTGCTGTACGGGGCGATTTCGGTGAAGCCTAGCCGCCGGTACAAGGCCTGGGCGGATTCCATGCTTGCCAGGGTGTCCAGGCGAAGTTCGCCGTAGCCGGCTTCGCGGGCGGCCTGTATGACGGCAACGATGAGTCGCCGCCCCAGTCCGAAGCTTCGAAAGGCCGGTCGCACGTACAGGCGCTTCATTTCTCCTGAGCGTTCGTCCAGGCGTTTGAGCGCGACGCAGCCTGCGACTTGATCGTCGACGCTTGCGATGAAGATCGCGCCGCGTGGTGACACATACGGCACGGGCAACGCCTCCAGCTCGGCGGTGAATCCCTGATATTCGAGGTCGGTGCCGATCGCCTGGGCATACTCACGGAACAACGCACGTACGGTATCGACGTGCCCGGGATCATCGCCTCGATGCAACACGATGCGGGGGAACTTCATGGAGATACGCTCGTGGAATGGTGCGCGCGGCGTTGAATGGCAGGAGCTACGAGGCCGCCGACGCATCGATCCTCGCATGCGCGCGAACCGGGAACGTGCCCATTCCCGCGACTTTCGGCGGGACAGCCCAGAAGCGGAAGCCGTCATTCGGCAATGCAGCCAGGCCGGTCAGGTGCTCGACGATGGGAATGTCCGCACCGAGCAGTACCGAATGCACGGGCCGGGTGCCGCCGGAAACGTCGTCGATATTGAGGGAATCGATGCCCACCAGTGCTGCGCCTTCGTCGCGCAGGTGCAAAGCCGCCTTTTCCGTCAGGAACGGGTGCCCTTCGAAATAGGCGTCGGTGCGCCAATGCCGGTCCCACCCGGTGTGCACAAGCACTGCCTTGCCTCTTACATCGGTCGCGGCGAATGCCTGCCAATCGATCGCGCGTCCTTCGAAACCCGCGAGCCGGACCACAACGCCAGGCAGATCCGCCGCGTGCGGCAAGGGCATCCCTGCGAGATCATGGCCGTGCGCATACCGGTGGAACGGTGTGTCGATATAGGTCCCGGTATTGGCGACCATGTCGATGCGCCCGATCTGGAATTCGGTGCCTTCGGCATAGGCCGCGCGCGATTGCTCGCGCGAGAGGTGGTCACAGATCAGGGGCGCAGGCAGTCCCTTGTAGGTGATCATTCCATCCTCGATGGTATGGCTCAGGTCGATCAGCGTGGAATGCTCGTCGGCATCGCGGATTGCGGCGTTGGCGGCGCGCTTGTGGCGCTCCTCGATGATCTTCTTGTTGAGGATGCGCACCTTGCCGACCATCAGCAAGCGCAGGTCACGGATGATGTAGGCCGCGAGTGCATCGTCATCGATGCCATCGCCGGTGATGTCCAGACGGAAGCCCTGGCCCTGGATGCCGCCGCCATTGGAAAACTCGATTTCGAAGTCGAAGCAAACGCGCTTGTCAGTCATCGCTCTGTCGCATCCCGTGGTGTCGTCGATGCAGGGGCCAGTGCCCCTGTGGGAACGGATCCTGCGATCGGATCGGGACGCCGGCCAGCCTGATTCCTGCCAATCAGCGGGCAGATTGCGTCAGGACCCTGCCGATGCCCGCCGCTGCGAAGTCGCGCGTGGGGGCACGAACGTGGCGCGGTACTTGCTCGGCGTGGTTCCCACGATGCGACGGAAGTGATGCCGGAACGTGTCGGCTGCGGCAAAGCCGGTCTGTTCGGCGATCCGGTCGATGCTGAGGTCGCTCGTTTCCAGCAGTTCCCTGGCCAGGCGAGTGCGTTCGATCAGCAGCCAGTCGAGCGGCGTATTGCCCGTGACGGCGCGGAACTTCCGGTGGAAGGTTCTCGGACTCATCGATGCCTGGCGCGCCAGCGCCTCGACGGTGTATTCCGCGACGGGGTTGCGGCGCAGCTGCACGAGGATGCTCGCCAGCTGGTCGCCCTGCTCCTGCAGCACCGGCGTTTCGATGAATTGCGCCTGGCCGCCTTCGCGGTGCGGCGGGGTGACCATTCCTCTCGCGATCTGGTTGCAGATCACCGCGCCAAAGTCGTTGCTCACCAGATGCAGCATGAGATCGGTTCCGGCGGAAGAACCGGCGGAGGTGAGGATGTCGCCCTCGTCCACGTACAGCACATCCGGGTCCACGTCGATCAACGGATATTGGCTCGCCAGGGCGTCGGCATGCCTCCAGTGGGTGGTCGCACGCCTGCCATTGAGTAATCCCGTCGCGGCGATCGCAAACGCGCCGGTGCAGATGGAAACCAGTCGTGCGCCGCGGCGGTGGGCGACGCGGAGCGCTTCGCAGAGATCGTCCGGCACCGGCCCCGCGCGCCAGCCGGGAATGACGATGGTGTCCGCATCGCTCAGTGGCGCGGCGTCACCGCCCACGTCCACGAGGACGCCGGAATCCGAGCGCACCCGCGAACCGTCGATCGAGGCGACTCGCACGTCGTACCAGCCGCGGATCGAAGGCGCCCGGTCGCGCAGGATCTCCAGCACGGTCGCGAATTCATACAGGCAGAGGCCGTCATAGGCCAGAACCGCGACCTTGTGCGGAACCTGTCGCCCCAACTTGTGTGGCAGCTTCTTCAAGATACCTAATATACTGCCAATCGGTGTCCCAACATGCGCAGCCCATGTCCCTGGCGCAGGGCGTGATGCAGGCACCCGGGAGGCGGCAACGGGCATTGAACGCGACTGATGCGCCAATCCCGGGCGCCGGTGCGTCCATCTCCTTCCGCGCAGGCGCAAGCAAGCTTCCACCGCATCGATGCCGCTGAGCCTTCGCGAGTGCTGGTCGCCGGGCGCGGGATTCCTCCGCGCAAGGCGCCCGGCGCGGCGCCATGCATGCGCCCGCGATTCGAGGCGCGAAAGAAGCGCCGTATTCGAGCCGCGGCTTTGCAGACCGCATGTGGGGGCGTGCGGCGCCGATTGACCCGCTTCGATCCCGCCGCCTACAATTCCGCCCCTTCGCCGGAATAGCTCAGTTGGTAGAGCGGCGCATTCGTAATGCGTAGGTCGCAGGTTCGACTCCTGTTTCCGGCACCACCGATCCGACGAAAAGCCCGCCTCGCGCGGGCTTTTTGTTTTTCGACCCGGCGGCGTCTCGCGCCGGGAGACGGCGGCCGGGTAGAGTGCCGGCATCCTTCGGAACGCTCGCGACATGGCCAAGATCGCTACCCGCAAGACCGCCTACGTCTGCAACGACTGCGGTGCCGAATTCAGCAAGTGGCAGGGTCAATGCGGGGAGTGCGGGGCCTGGAACACCTTGAGCGAAGTCGTGCTCGAAACCGCCAGCGCGGCCAAGGGTGTGGCGGCGACCCGCCGCAGCGGATGGGCGGGCGCGGCCGATGCGCCCAGGGTCACCGCACTCAAGGACGTGCGTCACCACGAGGACGCGCGCGTTTCGACCGGCATCGGCGAACTCGACCGCGTGCTCGGTGGCGGACTGGTGCATGGCTCGGTGGTGCTGGTCGGCGGCGATCCGGGCATCGGCAAGTCCACGCTGCTGTTGCAGGCGGTGACGAAGCTCGCGCCGACGATGCCGGGGCTTTATGTCACCGGCGAGGAATCGCTCGCGCAGGTAGCCGGTCGCGGCGCACGCCTCGGGCTGCCGCTGGATGGCGTGCACGCGCTGGCCGAAACCTGCGTTGAGCGCATCCTCGAACACGCCGCATCCACGCGCCCGCAGCTGATCGTCGCCGACTCGGTGCAGACGCTGTGGACCGAATCGCTCAGTGCCGCGCCCGGTTCGGTCAGCCAGGTGCGCGAATCCGCCGCGCGGCTGGTGCGTTTCGCGAAGGAAACCGGAACCGCGGTGTTCCTCGTCGGCCACGTGACCAAGGAAGGCGGCATCGCCGGTCCGCGCGTGCTCGAACACATGGTCGACGCGGTGCTGTATTTCGAGGGCGAGAGCGGCAGCCGCTTCCGCGTGCTGCGCGCCTTCAAGAACCGCTTCGGCGCGGTCAACGAACTCGGCGTCTTCGCGATGGGCGACAAGGGCCTGCGCGAAGTGCCCAATCCGTCGGCGATCTTCCTGTCCGGCAACAGCGCGCCGCAGCCCGGCAGTTGCGTGATGGTCACGCGCGAGGGCACGCGGCCGCTGCTGGTCGAAGTGCAGGCACTGGTGGACTCGTCGCCCTTGTCCAATCCGCGCCGCGTCGCCGTCGGCATGGAAGGCAACCGCATGGCGATGTTGCTGGCCGTGCTGCATCGCCACGGCGGCATCGCGGTCGGCGACCAGGATGTGTTCGTGAATGTCGTCGGCGGCATCCGCGTGCAGGAAACCGCGGTCGACCTGCCGGTGCTGCTGGCCGTGCTGTCGTCGCTGCGCGACCGGCCGCTCGCGGAGCAGACCATCGCCTTCGGCGAGGTGGGCTTGTCGGGCGAAATCCGCCCCGTTCCCAACGGCGAGGAGCGCCTCAAGGAAGCCGCGACCCACGGCTTCAGGCGCGCCATCGTGCCCAGGGCGAACGCACCGCGCGGCGGGCGCGTCGGCGAGATGGAAGTGATCGCGGTCGAACGCCTCGCCAATGCGCTGGACGCCGGCGTCTAGACCGCGAACACCACCGTGCGGTGGCCGTTGAGCAGGATGCGGTCGTCCAGCCAGTAGCGCAGGGCCTGCGCCAGCACGCGGCGTTCGATGTCGCGACCGATGCGGATCATGTCTTCCGGCGTGTCGTGGTGGCCGACGCGCTGCGTGTCCTGTTCGATGATCGGCCCTTCGTCGAGGTCGGCGGTGACGAAGTGCGCGGTGGCGCCGATCAGCTTGACGCCCCGCTCGTGTGCCTGGTGGTACGGCCGCGCGCCCTTGAAGCCCGGCAGGAACGAGTGGTGGATGTTGATGCAGCGGCCGGCCAGCCGCGCGGCCATCGCATCGGACAGCACCTGCATGTAGCGCGCGAGCACCACCATTTCCGTCTGCGTGGCTTCGATCAGCGACCACAGCGCAGCTTCCTGCGCCGGCTTGTTCTCGTGCGTCACCGGGAGATGGTGGAAGTCGATGCCGTCGAAGGCGAGGTGCCGGAACGTTTCGCGCGGATGGTTCGACACCACCGCGGTGATCTGCATCGGCAACTCGCCGATGCGCCAGCGGTAGAGCAGATCGGCCAGACAATGATCGAACTTCGAGGCGAGCAGCATGACGCGCCGCGGGTGCGACCGGTCGCGCAGCGACAGCTCCATCCCGAAGCCACGCGACAGCTCGCGAAACGAAGCCTGCAGTGGACCCGTCGCGGACGCCGCGGTGAACACGGTGCGCAGGAAGAACCGATCGGTGGCCAGGTCGTTGTACTGCTGCGAATCGAGAATGTTGCCGCCGTGTTCCAGCAGCCGCCCGGTCACGGCGTTGACGATGCCGGGACGGTCGGGGCACGAGAGGGTCAGCACGTACTGGGGCATCGCGGAGGCTCCAGGAGCGACCCCGGAGATAACGGGTTCCGCGTCGAAAGCGGGCCGGGCAGCCGACCCTGTCGAACGCCTGCCAGCCGACCGAACCAAGCCCAGCCGACCGGACTCGGGAACCAACCGACTGAACTCAGGAACCAGCCGACTGGACTCGGAAACCCAGCCGACTGGACTCAGGAACCAACCGACTGGACTCGGAAACCCAGTCGACTGGACTCAGGAACCAGCCGACTGGATCCGGGAACCCAGTCGACTGGACTCCGGAGCCAGCCGACTGGACCCGGGAACCCAGTCAACTGGATTCGGGAACCCAGCCGACTGGACTCGGGAACCAGCCGACTGGACTCGGGAACCCAGCCGACTGGACTCGGGAACCCAGTCGACTGGACTCCGGAACCAACCGACTGGACTCGGAAACCCAGCCGACTGGACTTGGAACCAACCGGCGGGACCCCGGAACCAGTTCGCCGGGCCTCCAGGACGCGCCTGCCCGCTTGGTCAGCGCCCTGGCATCGAGCTAGTGGCCACCCGAAGCTTCGGGTCCCGCCTTGGCGACGAAGGGTGGCTTCGCGACCCACACGAACAGGATGACGACCAGGAAGATGATGCCGAGCAGATGGAAGATCTCGTTGAAGCCGATCTGCGCCGCCTGATTCGAGATCATCCGTTCGAGCACGAACGCTCCGCGTTGCAGGTCGCCGCGTCCGAGTTGCGTCACGGTGTCGATGACGCCGGGATCGGTTATCGCCAGCTTCTCGGTCATGTGCGCGTGGTGCACGGCGCCGCGTTCGGTCCACGCATAGGTGGTGAGCGAGGCGGCGAAGCTGCCGCCCAGCGTGCGCATGAAAGTTGCCAGGCCGGATCCCGCGGCGATCTCGTGCGGCTGCAGGTCCGACAGCAGGATCTGCAGCACCGGCATGAAGAACAGCGCGACGCCGAAGCCCTGGAACAGCTGCACCAGCGCGATGTGGCGGAAATCGACGTCGAGGTTGAATCCGGAGCGCGCGAAACTGGTCAGCGACATCGCGATGAACGCCAGCGTCGCGAGCAGGCGCAGGTCGAACTTGTGCGCGTAGCGGCCGACGAAGGGCGTCAGGATCACGGGCAGGATGCCGATCGGCGCCGTGGCGAAACCGGCCCAGATCGCGGTGAAACCCAGATTGCGCTGCAACCACAGCGGCACCAGGATGCCGACGCTGAAGAACGCGGCGTAGGCGACCACCATCGCCGCGGTGCCGGCACTGAAGTTGCGGTGGCGGAACAGGCGCAGGTTGACGATCGGGTCCTTGTCGGTGAGTTCCCAGATCACGAACACCGCCAGCGAGATCGCCGAGACGATCGCGAGCCACACGATCAGCTGCGAGCGGAACCAGTCCTCGTCGTTGCCCAGGTCGAGCAGCACCTGCAGCGCGCCCACGCCGATGATCAGGGTGATCAGGCCGACGTAGTCCATCTTCGGGTTTTCGAGCCGTTCCGGGCGTCCCTTCAGCTGGCGGCCGACCACGAAGCTGGCGAACAGGCCGATGGGCACGTTGATGAAGAAGATCCATTCCCAGCTGTAGTTGTCGGTGATCCAGCCGCCGAGGATGGGCCCGGCGATCGGCGCGACGACCGTCACCATCGCCAGCAGCGCGATGGCCTGCCCACGTTTGTGCGGCGGGTAGATCGAGATCAGCAGCGCCTGCGTGATCGGGTACATCGGTCCGGCGACGAAACCCTGCAGCGCGCGTGCCGCGACCAGCAGGCCCATGCTGTTGGCCAGGCCGCACAGCAGGGACGCGATCACGAACAGGAAGGTGGCCCACACGAACAACTTGCGCTCGCCGAAGTGGCGCGTGAGCCAGCCGGTGAGCGGCAACGCGATCGCGTTGCTGACGGCGAACGAGGTGATGACCCAGGTCGCCTGGTTCGCGCTGCCACCGAGATTGCCGGAGATGGTGGGCAGCGAAACGTTCGCGATCGTCAGGTCGAGCACCTGCATGAACGACGCCAGCGCGAGGCCGAGCGTGGTCAGCGCGATGTTCGGCGGCAGGAAGCCATTCGCGGGATTGGCGTTAGCGGGGGACGACATGGGGGAGTGTCTCGAGGCGGTTCAATCGCTCCCGCGCCGGACGCGGGAGCACCGTTGCATCGGTCAGGCGGCGTGCCTGGCGATCAGCCGCGCCCGCGCGGCAGGTTGTCGCGCACGATCTTGCGGATCAGCGCATCGGCATCGGCCAGCTGCTTCGCATAGGCATCGGTGGTGAGCAGCGCCTTGTCCTGCGGCGCAGTGGCCAATACGGCGCCGCTCTGGTCGCGCAGCAATACGTCGGCGTGCATGCTCAGGCCGATGCGCAGCGGATGCTCCGCCAGCTGCTTGCGATCCAGTTCGATGCGGACCGGCACGCGCTGCACGATCTTGATCCAGTTGCCGCTGGCGTTCTGCGCGGGCAGCAGGGCGAAGGCGCTGCCGGTGCCCAGGCCGAGGCTGGCCAGCTTGCCGTCGAATTCGACGTCGTCGCCGTACAGGTCGGAGTGCAGCCGCACGGGCTGGCCGATGCGCATCTTCGCCAGCTGGGTTTCCTTGAAGTTGGCCTCGACCCATGCCTGCTCCAGCGGCACGACCGTCATCAGCGTGGTGCCGGGCTGCACGCGCTGTCCCAGCTGCACGCTGCGCTTGGCGACGTAGCCGGACACCGGCGCGACGATCGCCATGCGCTGGTTGTTGAGGTAGGCCTGGCGCAGCTGCGCGGCGGCCGCCTTCACCTGTGGCTGGTCGACCACGGTGGTGGCGTCGACGAGCGCGCGGTTGCGCGAGAGGTTTTCGTTCGATGCGGCGAGTGCGGCCTGCGCGGCGGCGAGTTCGTCGCGGGCGTGCGCAAGTTCCTCGGCGGACACGGCACCGGTCGCGACCAGCCCTTCGCGGCGCTTCACGTCGGCGCTGGCCTTCTCCACCGCGACGCGGCGCGCGGCGATGTCGGCCTGGCCCGCTTCGACCGCGTTGTAGAGGCCGCGCACCTGGCGCACGGTGTTGGCGAGGTTGGCGACGGCCTGTTCGTAGGCGACGCGGGCGTCGTTCGGATCGAGCTGCACCAGGACCTGGCCGGCTTCGACCTTCATGCCGTCATCGGCGCCGATGCTCACGACGGTGCCCGGGGCCTGCGGCGTGATCGCGACGACGTTGCCCTGCACGTAGGCGTCGTCGGTGCTTTCGTGCCAGCGTCCGACCAGCAGGTACCACAGCGCCCAGGCGATGCCGGCGATCACGACCACGACGGCCAGGATCATCAGCGCGCGCTTGCGCTTGCTCTTCGGCGGCTGGGCTGCGGCAGTGGCGTTGGGATTGATTTCGGTGGTCATGGCGTGGAGGCCCTGGAAATGTCGTTGATGTCTTGGGTATCGGAGGACGGCGCGGCGAATTCGAGGCCGCCGCCGAGTGCGCGATCGAGATCGATCGCGGCGCCGAGCCGTTGCGCGCGCAACGCGGCGAGTTGCTGCTCGAATTGCAGCAGCGGCCGCTGTGCGTTCAGCACGTCGAGCTGGGTGCCGAGGCCGGCCTTGTAACGCGCAGTGGCCAGCTGCCATGCGGCCTGCGCGGATTCGCGCGCGCGCTGCGTGGATGCCAGCTGTGCATCGAGCGAGCGCGACGCCTGCAACGCATCGGTCACTTCGCGCAGCGCGCCCACCAGGCTCTGGTTGTAGGTCGCGACGGCGAGGTCGTACTCCGCGTCGCTCTTCGCCAGGTTGTTGCGCAAGCGGCCGCCGTCGAAGATCGGCAGGCTGATCGCCGGGCCGCCCTGCGCGAGGAACGCGTCGCTGGAGAACAGGTCCGACAGGTTGCCGGCGGCGACGCCGACCAGCGCGCTGAGGTTCACCGTCGGATAGAACTCGGCCTTGCTCGCCTTGATGCCGTGGCGCGCGGACTCGACGCGCCAGCGTGCGGCGACGACGTCGGGACGGTGGCCGAGCAATTCGCTCGGAACCACGCCCGGAACCTGCGGCGCCGGTGCGGCCAGCAGCGTCGGCCGGGCGATGTCGAGGCCGCGATCCGGTCCCTTGCCCAGCAGCGCGGCGATGGCGTTGCGCGCGGCGTCGATCTGCTGTTGCGCGGCCTGTTCCTGCTGTTGCGCGCTGGCAACGGCGGCCTCGGCGTTGCGGATCTGCAACTGGTTGTCCAGGCCGGCCTTGACGCGCTGGCGGCCCAGATCGAGCAGGTGCGACGCGCGTTGCGCATCCGCCTTCGCGACATCCGCGGCTTCGTGCGCCTGCGCCAGTGCGACGTAGGTGCGGGCGATGTTGGAGGACAGGGTCAGGCGTGCGGCCTGGGCCTCGACCTCGGCGGCGCGCGCCTGACCGAGTGCGGCCTGCGTGCGCGCGCGATGCCCGCCCCAGATGTCCGGGCTGTACTTGAACTGCAGGCCGAGCAGGGTGACGCCGACGTAGTCGCCGCCGATGGGCGGAGGCGCGACGGTTTCGGGGATCTGCACGCCGGAATACTGCGCGGTCGCGCCGAGCGTCGGCTTGCCCGCGGCCTCGGCCAGGCCGGCCTGGGCGATCGCCTGGCGCACCCGCGCGTCGGCTGCATCGAGTGATGGCGTTCCCGCGAGCGCTTCGTCGATCAGGGTATCGAGTTGCGCATCGCCGAAGGACTTCCACCAGTCCTGCTGCGGAAAGCCGGCATCGGAGCGGGCGCCGAGGGCGCGCGAGGCCTCCAGCGAATCGGGGCTCAACAGCAGCCCCTGGGGTTCGAGCCCGTGGGTGCTGGCGCAGGCGGCGACCAGCAGTGACAACGCCATGGCAAGCGGCGCGCGGAGCTGGCGGGGAGGGGAGAGGGACATGTCAGCTTTCCGGAGAAGAAAGGTTGTCGCGCACCTGGGTGAGCAGGCGCGTGAGGGTGTCGCGGTCGGCGTCGTCCATGCCGCGGGTCGCGCGTTCGCGTACCCGTTGGCCGCAGTGGTTGATCTCGTTCCAGGTCGCGATCCCGGCCTCGGTGAGGTGGATGCGCAGGGCGCGGCGGTCGGTCGGGTCGGCGACCCGGGCGACGATGCCGCGCTGTTCCAGCTTGTCCAGCAGGCGCGTCATCGCGCCCGGATTCAGCTGGGCGATGCCGGCCAGGTCGGTGACGCTGGCCGTGCCCTCGGCGAGGTGCTTGAGGGTGATGAACTGGCTGAAGTTCAGATGGTGGCCGGCCGCGCGCAGTTCGGACTCCATCTGCGTCCAGAAGGCCGCGCGGATTTCCCGCAGGAGCATGGGCAGGTTCGACGGGGGCCGTTCACGCAACGAGGGGGGCGGGGTTTTCATGGCGGCGCAATTTGCTCGCCATGGCAATATTTGTCAATGCAAATATTGTTTCAGCAATGGGATTCTGCTGTCCCTATTTGGGCCGATGTGGCCCAAGTGGCCGGGATGCGCGTTCAGGTGCGCCCGAGCAGCAGCTCCAGTACGAATTTGCTGCCGAAAAACGCCAGCACCAGCAGGGCCATGGCCGCCAGCGTCCAGCGCACCGCGACCACGCCGCGCCAGCCGCGCTGCCAGCGTCCGAGCAGCAGGCCGCCGAACAGCAGCCAGGACAGCACGCTCAGCACGGTCTTGTGCACCAGGTGCTGCGCGAACAGGTTTTCGACGAAGAGCACCCCGGTCAGCAGGGTCGCCGTGAGCAGCACGAAGCCGACGGCGATGGTCCGGAACAGCAGGCTCTCCAGCTCGACCAGCGGCGGCAGCGCGCGCAGCCAGCCGTGGAATTCGCGGCGTCGCAGCGCCCGCTCCTGCAACCACAGGGTGATGGCCAGCAGCGCGGCAATGGCCAGCGTCGCGTAGGCGAGCAGGGCGCACCAGGCGTGCAGCTGGAGCCGCCAGTCGAGTGCTTCGGCATTGACGTGTCCGTATCCCGCGTACGCGGCCAGCGAGGCCGCCGCAATCGGGAAGACCAGCACGCCCAGTGCCGCCATGCGGCCGCTTGCGCCGTACAGCGTGGTCATCGCGGCCATGCCCAGTCCGACCAGGGACAGCGCCGAGAAGAAATGCATGTCCGCACCCCCGGCCGCGCGCCAGGCCAGCGCATGCGTCGCCAGATGCAGCGCTGCGGCGGCGATCGCCGGAAGCAGCCAGCGCAGCCCGCCGCGTCGGTCATGGCGGAGCTGGGCGACCAGCAATCCGGAGGCGAGCAGATAAAGAGCGATCGCGATGAGAACGATTGTCATCGCCGCAGTGTCGCATACGGCCGGCTCAAGCGGCCGGTCGCGCGGCCGTGGCCGAAGCCGCAGGGCGGGCGTGTCCCCGCAACACGTATAATTCGCGCCCGTTTTCGCTCACTGCACGCAGGCTTCCCGCATGTTCCAGTCCCTCACCCAGCGTCTCTCCGGCACCATCGACCGCCTGCGCGGCCGCGGTCGCCTGACCGAGGAGAACATCCGCGAGGCCACGCGCGAAGTCCGCATCGCCCTGCTCGAAGCCGACGTCGCCCTGCCGGTGGTGCAGGCGCTGATCGAACGCATCAAGGTGCGCGCGGTCGGCCAGGAAGTGCTCAAGTCGCTGACCCCGGGCCAGGCGCTGATCAAGGTCGTGCGCGACGAACTCACCGCGGTGATGGGCTCGACCGCGAGCGACCTCAACCTCAATGTGCCCGCGCCCGCCGTGATCCTGATGGCTGGCCTGCAGGGCGCGGGCAAGACCACGACCGTCGCCAAGCTCGCCAGGCACCTGAAGGAAAAGCGCAAGAAGAAGGTGATGGTGGTGTCGGCGGACGTCTACCGTCCGGCCGCGATCGAACAGCTGAAGACGCTGGCGCAGCAGGTCGACGTGCAGTTCTTCCCGTCGGAGGCTTCGCAGAAGCCCGAGGCAATCGTGAAGGCCGCCATCGACGAAGCGCGCAAGACCTACGCCGACGTGCTGATCGTCGACACCGCGGGCCGCACCAGCATCGACGAAGCGATGATGGCCGAGATCAAGGCGCTGCACGGCGCGGTGAACCCGGTCGAGACGCTGTTCGTGGTCGACTCGATGACCGGCCAGGACGCCGCGGTGACGGCGAAACATTTCGCCGAAGCGCTGCCGCTCACCGGCGTCGTGCTGACCAAGACCGATGGTGACGCGCGCGGCGGCGCCGCGCTGTCGGTGCGCTACATCACCCACCGCCCGATCAAGTTCATCGGCGTGGGCGAAAAGCCCGATGGTCTCGACGTCTTCCATCCGGACCGCATCGCGAGCCGCATCCTCGACATGGGCGACGTGCTGTCGCTGGTCGAACAGGTCGAACAACAGGTCGACAAGGACAAGGCGCAGAAGCTCGCCGAGAAGGTCGCCAAGGGCAAGCGCTTCAACCTCAACGATCTGCGCGACCAGCTCGAGCAGATGCAGAACATGGGCGGCATCCACGGCCTGATGGACAAGCTGCCGGGCATGGGCCAGGTCCCCGACAGCGTGAAGAACCAGGTGACCGGCAAGGAAGTGCCGCGCATGGTCGCGATCATCAATTCGATGACGCCGAAGGAACGCCGCAATCCGGACCTGCTCAACGGTTCGCGCCGCGCCCGCATCGCGCGCGGCTCCGGCACCACGCCGGCCGACGTGAACAAGCTGATGAAGCAGTATCAGCAGATGGAAAAGATGATGAGCAAGCTCTCCGGCGGCGGCATGAAGGGCCTCATGCGCGGCATGAAGGGCATGATGGGCGGCCGCGGCGGAATGCCGTTCCGCTGAGGCGGTGCGCGTCGTTTCAACGGTGGAATGACGCGGTGGAATGATGCGTGCCGTGGCCGACGGCGGCGCGTCGGCGGGTTTGGCCTAGAGTTCGGGCCGTCATCCGCGGCGAGCAGCTCATGTCCGCTACCACTCACAACGTCCTGTTTCTGCTGGGCAGCGCGCGCGAAGGCGGCAACGCCCAGTTCCTGGCCCGGCGCATGGCCGCGGCGCTGCCGCCGTCGGCGAATCACCGCACGCTGCACCTGGACGACTATCCGTTGCCGGCGTTCCGCGATATCCGCCATAGCGTCGGCATCTATCCGCCGCCACAGGGCAACGAAAGAGTGCTCGCGGAAGCGACCCTGGATGCCTCGGATATCATTATCGCCGCACCGCTGTACTGGTACAGCGTGCCCGCCAGCGTGAAGCTGTACTTCGACTACTGGAGCGCATGGCTGCGCGTGCCTGGCCTGGATTTCAGGAACCAGATGACCGGCAAGCGACTTCACGCCGTCTGCGTGGTCAGCGACGAAGATTCGAGCGTGGCCGAGCCTTTCGCGCGGATGCTGGAACTCACCGCCGGCTACATGGGCATGGAGTGGCGGGGGTGCTGACGGGGTATGGCAACCGGCCGGGCGATATCGCCCGCGATGCGGCGGCCGTGGCCCGGGCTGACCGGTTCGCGCTGGCCGGCTGAGCGAACGGGCCTGGGAGCCCCAAAAAGCGTGCGGGCGCCGGTTTTCCAGCCGGGCGTAGGCGCGGAAGCTCCGGGCCAGGCCGGTTTTTCGGGTCGGTGCAGTTTCCTCGGGCGAATCAATGGCTTACAATCCCGCGCTTACCCTGCCATTCCGGCAGCCGGGCAATACGAGAAAGCAATGGTCAAGATCCGCCTCACCCGTGGCGGCGCGAAGAAGCGCCCCTTCTACCACATCATCGTCACCGACAGCCGTAGCGCCCGCGACGGTCGCAACATTGAGCGCGTCGGTTACTACAACCCGGTCGCGCAGGGCGCCGAAAAGCGCGTCGAACTCGACGTGGAGCGCGTCAAGCACTGGGTGTCGAAGGGCGCGCAGCTGACCGACAAGGTCGCCGTCCTCTACAAGGAAGCGGCCAAGGCCGCTGCCTGATTGCATGGCCGCGCGCACGCCGCGCGGCCGATTCCGCAATCTACATGAGCAACGATCAAGGGCGCCGCATCCTGCTGGGCAGGGTGATCGGCGCCTTTGGCGTTCGTGGCGAGGCGAAACTCGAGTCCTGGACCGAGCCGCGCAGCGCCATCTTCCGCTACCAGCCCTGGATCCTGCGCGACGCGCGCGGTAACGAACGCGAGTTGCGCGGCGTGCGCGGCAAGGAGAGCGGCAAGCACGTCGTCGCCCATTTCCCCGACGTCACCGATCGCGATGCGATCGAGGCGATGCGTGGCACCGAAATCTACGTACCTAGATCCGCGTTGCCACCGCCGAAACCGGGCGAGTTCTATTGGGTCGACCTGGAAGGCCTGCGTGTGGTGAACGTCGAGGGTGTCGACTTCGGCACCGTGTCGCATCTGTTTTCCACGGGAGCCAACGACGTGCTGGTCGCGCACGACGGCGAGCGTGAGCGCATGATTCCGTTCGTCCAGCCGCAGTACGTGACCGGTGTCGACTTCGAAGCGGGCGTGGTCACGGTGGACTGGGACCCCGAGTTCTAGAATCCGGATCCTCGGCAAAGCTCGACCACTTTCGCCGCCGGAGCCCCGTCGGCCTGCGTCGCCGTCGCCAGTACCCAGGATCGCCATGCGCATCGACGTCATCACCCTGTTTCCCGATTTCATCGCCCAGTGCGCCGCGTTCGGCGTGACCGGGCGCGCCGGCGAGCGCGGGCTGGTTTCGCTCCACGCCTGGAATCCCCGCGATTACGCCGAAGGCAACTACCGGCGCGTGGACGACCGGCCGTTCGGCGGCGGGCCGGGCATGGTGATGCTGATCGATCCGCTACGGGCCGCCCTCGCAGCGGCGCGCGCGGCCGATCCGACGCCCGCCCGCGTGATCTATCTCAGCCCGCAAGGCGCGCCGCTAACCCAGGCCAGGGCGCGCGAACTGGCCGCGCGCGAGCGGTTGATCCTGCTGTGCGGTCGCTACGAGGGCGTCGATGAGCGCCTGATCGAAGCAGAGGTCGACGAGGAGCTCTCGATCGGCGATTACGTCCTGTCCGGGGGCGAGCTGGCGGCGGCCGTCGTGATCGATTCGGTCGCGCGCCTGCAGGAAGGCGCCTTGAGCGACGCCGAGTCCGCCGAGCAGGACAGTTTCGAGTGCGGCCTGCTGGACTGCCCGCACTACACCCGCCCGGTCGAGCACGAGCTGGGACGGGTTCCCGATGTCCTGTTGTCCGGCAATCATGCCGACATCGCCCGCTGGCGCCGGCAGGAGGCCCTGGGCCGCACCTGGCAACGGCGCCCGGACCTGCTGGACGAGACGGCACTGTCGAAGGCAGATCAGCGCCTGCTCGACGAATATCGGGGCAGATTGGCGGAAATTGGCGACGATTCCGACGGGTAATGGCGCCTGCGGGCTCCGTTGTTCGCGTCGCCGGAACGCGCCCGGCGCTGCTGGTGGCGCTGCTGGTGTAGTCGGCGGCGGGGCCAGGGCGCCCATTCCGGACGCTGTGGACCCTGGCGGCTGCTGCTAACCCATGGCGCCACAAGGGAAATTTGCCGCTATAATGCGCGGCTCGCTCCACCCTCAGCTCCACCGATGCCAGACGCGGGTCCACGTGCACTCGCGCTACAACTACACCAACAGGCCATAGCCATGAACAAGCCGTCGATCCATACGCTCGTCCAGAATTTCGAAGCCGAACAGATGCAGCGCAAGCTGCCCGATTTCGGCCCCGGCGACACCATCGTCGTCAACGTGAAGGTCAAGGAAGGCAACCGCGAACGCGTCCAGGCCTATGAAGGCGTGGTGATCGGCACCAAGAACGCCGGCCTGAACTCCTCGTTCACCGTCCGCAAGATCTCGCACGGCTACGGCGTCGAGCGCGTCTTCCAGACCCACAGTGCGATCATCGACTCGGTCGAAGTGAAGCGCCGCGGCAAGGTCCGCGCCGGCAAGCTGTACTACCTGCGTGGCCTGGAAGGAAAGAAGGCCCGCATCAAGGAAGACCTCGCCGCCTACGCGAAGGCCAAGGCCGAGTAATTCCCGGAAACATCAGGCGCCCTGCGCCGCGAACGGCCGCCGCAAGGCGGCCGTTTTGTTTTGCGGTCGCTCTGTCCGGTCTTGTCGTTTCCTCACGCCGCATGGCGGGATAATTCGCCCGATGAACGACGCCTCATCCACGCAAAGCGTCCGCCTCGACCTGTGGTTGTGGGCCGCGCGCTTCTTCAGGACGCGCGCGCTGGCCAAACACGCGATCGAAACCGGCAAGATCGAAGTGGGCGATCAGCGCGCAAAGCCGTCGCGCGCGATCCGTATCGGCGATGCGCTGCGGATCGCCCGGGGCGAGGAGATCTTCGAAGTCGAAGTTCGCGCGCTCAGCGATGTGCGCGGCCCTGCCAGCATCGCGCAGACGCTGTACGCCGAGAGCGAAGCGTCCCGGTTGCGCCGGGACAGCGCACGCGCGCAACGTGCCGCCGAACGCGCGGGCTATCGCGCGCCCGAAACCAGGCCCGACAAGCGGGCGCGACGCCTGATTCGCGCGCTGGGCGACATCGACGCGACCTGAGCCCGCTGGGGCTTGTTGTTCGCCGCTTCGACTTCCGTTCGTGCTGAGGTGCGCATCGGCAAAGTCGAAGGAAGCGTAGGCGCGCCGCGCCGAATTCGAAGGACTCGATCGGGTGAACCTCGGCACCGCCTGCCGGGAATCGCCGGCCTCAGCGGCGTCCGCCCAATACCGAGCCGGCCAGCCCGATCAGATCCGAAAAGTCCGCGTCGCCATCGCCGTCGCGGTCCAGCACGGCGCCGAGCAAACCGCCACCGAGTCCGCCCTGCTGGCGGATCTGCTGATGTTCCTGTCCCAGCACCTGTCCCAATCCCTGTGGCGTTGCATTTCCCTGCGCGAACATGCGCCGCGCGAGATAGGCCAGCACGATCGGTGCCAGCAGCTTCAGCAATGAATTCGCCTGCGATCCGCCGAGCCCGGTAGCGGCCCCGAGGCCCTGGGCGGCATTGTTCTGCTGCCTGCCGAACACATGGCCGAGAATCTCCGCGCCCTGGCCACCGCCGCCGAGCACGGAACCCAGCACGCTGCCGAGATCGATGCCGGCGTGATCGCGCTGCAGGGCACCGAACAGCGCATCCGCCCCTTGCGGCTGGCTGGCATTGCGTCCGAGCGCCCCCAGCAGCAACGGCAGTGCGGCACCGATCGCATCCCGGGTCTGCGCGGGCGACAGTCCGAGTTGCTCGCCGATCTGTTGCGCAGGTGCGCCCTGCAGTTGCGACATGAGGTCGTTGCTCAGCGATCCGGTCATGGCCATGGCTCCTGGAGGGGAGAGCCGATGCTAGACCTGTTCGAGGAGCACGGCGTGTACGAGGCAGCGTGTTCGTGCGAACTCGTCGATGCCGCTGCAACACGTCGCTCTCCGCGCGAATTGGTCGATCGCCGGCGGCGGTTCCTGCGCGTGGACTCCTACCAACCGATCGCGCCGCCATCGGTGCCGCACAATGGCGGCACGGTCAGAGCAATCCCTTCAGCCGATAGAGCGCTTCCAGCGCCTGTCGCGGCGTCAGTTCGTCCGGCTCGACGGCCGCGAGCGCATCGAGGGCCGCCGAAGACGGCGCGAACAGACCGAACTGCTGCGGCTGGTCGAGGGCGACCGGAGCCATGGGCGTGGAGGGCGCATTGCGGCTGGATTGCTCGAGTTCG
Organism: Lysobacter yangpyeongensis; assembly: GCF_042655745.1. Classification (NCBI taxonomy): domain Bacteria; kingdom Pseudomonadati; phylum Pseudomonadota; class Gammaproteobacteria; order Lysobacterales; family Lysobacteraceae; genus Lysobacter; species Lysobacter yangpyeongensis. The sequence goes on from NZ_JBHSNM010000001.1 coordinate 150,626, forward strand.
GCCAGCCGGCCGCGCGCCTGCTGCACCACGGCGCGCGGCAGTCCGGCGAGCGCCGCGACCTGCAGACCGAAACTGCGATCGGCCGGACCGTCCTTGACCGCATGCATGAAGACCAGCGCATCGCCGTGCTCGACCGCGTCCAGATGCACGTTGGCGATGCCGCTGCCCGGTTCCGCGAGCGTGGTCAGTTCGAAGTAGTGCGTCGCGAACAGCGTGTACGCGCGATTGCTGTGCGCGAGGCGGCGCGCGCAGGCTTCGGCCAGAGCGAGGCCGTCGTAGGTCGAAGTGCCGCGTCCGATCTCGTCCATCAGGACCAGCGACTGCGCGGTGGCGTGGTGGAGGATGTAGCTCGTCTCGCTCATCTCGACCATGAAGGTCGACTGCCCGCGCGCCAGGTCGTCGCCGGCGCCGATGCGGGTGAGGATGCGGTCGATCGGGCCGAGGACCGCCCGCGCGGCGGGCACGAACGCGCCGATGTGCGCAAGCAGCACGATCAGTGCGTTCTGTCGCATGTAGGTCGACTTGCCGCCCATGTTCGGGCCGGTGATGACCAGCATGCGACGGCTGCCGTCGAGCACGAGGTCGTTGGGCTCGAACGGTTCCGCGCGCACGGCTTCGACGACCGGATGGCGGCCGCGCTCGATGCGGATGCCGGGTTCTTCCGTGAGTTCGGGCTGCGACCAGTCCAGGGTCTGCGCGCGTTCCGCGAAGCACGCGAGGACATCGAGTTCGGACAGGGCGGAGGCGCAGCGCTTGAGCGGTTCCAGGCGCTCGTTCAGGGCGTCCAGCAGTTGTTCGTACAACAGCCGTTCGCGGGCGAGGGCGCGCTCGCGCGCGGACAGCACCTTGTCCTCGAACTGCTTGAGTTCCTCGGTGATGTAGCGCTCGGCGCCGGTCAGCGTCTGCCGGCGCGAATAGTGCGTCGGCGCCTTGTCGCTCTGGCCCTTGCTGATCTCGATGTAGTAGCCGTGGACCCGGTTGTAGCCCACCTTGAGCGTGGCGATGCCGGTGGCGGCGCGTTCGCGCGCTTCAAGATCGATCAGGAACTGGTCCGCATTTGTCGACAGCGTGCGCAGTTCGTCCAGTTCGGCGTCGTAGCCTTCGGCGAAGATGCCGCCGTCGCGCGCCAGCACCGGCGGCTGTGCAACGATGGCGGACGCGAGCAGGTGCGCATGCGCGTCGTGCTCGCCGAGTTCGTCCGACAACGCGCGCAGGTGCGGGGAATCCAGGGGTTCGAGGAGCGAGCGGACGGCCGGCAACAGGCCCAGGCCGTCGCGCAGGGTCGACAGGTCGCGCGGACGTGCCGAACGCAGCGCGATGCGGGAGAGGATGCGTTCGAGGTCGCCCAGCGAGCGGAAGCTCTCGCGCAGGCGTTCGGCCACGCCGGAGTCGATCAGCGTGGACACCGCCTGGTGCCGCAGGTGCAGCGTGCCGCGGTCGCGCAGGGGACGGTGCAACCAGCGTCGCAGCAGGCGCCCGCCCATCGGCGTGATGGTCGAGTCGAGTACGCCGAGCAGGGTGGTCCGCGTGTCCCCGTCGACACGGCTGTCGAGCTCGAGGTGGCGGCGCGTGGCGGCATTCATCGCGATCGCGCCGTCGCCGGATTCCACCGCGATCGAGGTCAGGTGGGGAAGCCGCTGCTTCTGCGTTTCCTCCACGTAGCCCAGCAGCGCGGCGGCCGCGGCGACGGCGAGCGGCTTGTCTTCGATCCCGAACCCGGACAGATCGTGCAGCCCGAAGAAGCGCAGCAGCTGCCGCCGTCCGCTGTCGGCATCGAACAGCCAGGGCGCGCGCCGGCGCACGCCGTTGCGCGTGCCGACGAACCCCGGCCAGCCTTCTTCGTCGGCGATCAGCGTTTCGGCCGGTTCCAGGCGCGCCAGTTCGGCCTCCAGTGCGTCTTCGCCGGCGACTTCGTTCACCAGCAAGCGGCCTGCGGCGAGATCGGCCCATGCCATGCCGTAGCCGTTCTTCCCGCGCGCAACGGCCAGCAGCAGGGTGTCGCGTCGTTCGTTGAGCAACGCCTCGTCGGTCACCGTACCCGGGGTGACGATGCGCACGACCTTCCGTTCGACCAGGCCCTTGGATTGCGCGGGGTCGCCGATCTGTTCGCAGATCGCCACGGATTCCCCCAGCGCGACCAGGCGGGCGAGGTAGCTTTCGTAGGCGTGGTGCGGGACGCCGGCCATCGGGATCGGCTGGCCGGCGGAATTGCCCCGCTGGGTCAGGGTGATGTCCAGCAGGCGCGCGGCCTTGCGCGCGTCGTCGTAGAAGAGCTCGTAGAAGTCCCCCATGCGGAAGAACAGCAGCACGTCCGGATGCTCCGCCTTGGCGGCGAAGAACTGCTTCATCAGGGGGGTGTGTTCGGGCGTCGGGCCGGGGGTATTGCCGTGCATGAGGGGCTTGCTTTCCATCGATCAGGGGCGCCCGCAGGCGCGTGCCACGCGCGACATGATGACAGCAGCGACGGGGCGATGGTGTGCCGCACGGCACCCGTCGGTTTCCATGCCCGTTGTCGCAAAGCTGTGGTAGGTTCGGCCGGACTGCGGACGCGTATGCGTTCGTGGACAGACAGGGGGCCGCGCGCGGGGCGCGGAAACGACGGGACCAGCTGCGCAACGCAGGCTGCGCGGCTCATTCGAGGAAGGGGCGCGCAATGCATCCGAACGGAATCCAGAAGAAGCTGCTGTCTCTCGCCGTGGCCAGCGCCATGGCATCGATGCTGGCCGCCGCGCCGGCCCGGGCCCAGGAGCAAAAGGCCGCGGGGACGGATGCAGACGAGAAGGCCACGACCCTCTCCGAACTGGTCGTCACCGCGCAGAAGCGCGAGGAAACCATGCAGGACGTGCCGATCTCGCTGACGGCGCTGCCGGAGCAGCTGATGCGCGACACCGGCGTGCGCGACATCAAGGACATGCAGATCCTGGTGCCCGGCCTGATCGTTACCAGCACGCAGAACGAAGCGATCACCACCGCCCGCATCCGCGGCATCGGCACGGTCGGCGACAACGCCGGCCTGGAATCTTCGGTGGGCGTGGTCATCGACGGCGTGTACCGCCCGCGCAACAGCGTCGGCTTCGGCGACCTGGGCGAACTGGAACGCATCGAGGTCCTCAAGGGGCCACAGGGCACGGTGTTCGGCAAGAACACGTCGGCCGGCGTGATCAACGTGATCACCCGTCGCCCCAGCTACGAAACCTCCGTCGAAGGCGAGCTCACTGTCGGCGACTACAGCGCACTCGGTGCCGCCGGCGCCTTCAACACGGCGCTCGGCGATCGCGCGGCCATGCGCGTCTATGCAGTGAAGCGCAAGCGCGACGGCTTCCTGGACGTGCATACCGGCGCCGGTCCGCGTGTCGAGGAGGAAGACGGCGACCAGAACTTCCATTCGCTGCGCGGCCAGTTGCTGCTGGAACCCACCGAGAATCTCGACATCCTCCTGATGGCGGACTTCACCAGCCGCGAGGAGAACTGCTGCGGGGCAGTCACCATCGTGCGCGGCGCCACCGCCGCGATCATCGATGCGCTGGCGGCGGACGAGGGCGTCGCGCCCGCAGGCAGCGATCCGTATGACCGCCAGGCCTGGAGCAATCGCAGCACCGAGCAGGACATCAAGGACAAGGGCGTGCAGGCCGAGGTCACCTGGATCACGCCGTGGTTCGACAACGCGACGCTGACCTCGATCACCGCGTCGCGGGACTGGCAGGCGATCAACGGCTTGGATTTCGACTTCACCACCGCGGACATCCTCTACCGCAATCCGGACGAGGACGAATCGCTGACCGCTTTCAAGACTTTCAGCCAGGAGTTCCGCCTGACCGGGTCCACCGATCGCGTCGACTGGATGATCGGCGCCTTCTATTCGGACGAAGACCTGGACCGCAACGATTCCTACCGGATCGGCGCGGCGTACGAACCGTACCTGTCGACGCTGGTGGGTTCGCGGGTGTTCGGTGCGCTGGCCGCGATGGGCCTGCCGGTCGATGCGAGCAACCCGGCTACGTTCCTGTCGCAAGTGAGCGGACAGCCGTTCGGCACGATCTTCGCCGGCTTCGGCGCCCTCGACGAACACCGCCAGAACTCCACCAGCAAGGCGCTTTTCACCAACAACACCTGGCATGCGACCGATGCGCTCGACCTGACCCTGGGCCTGCGCTACACGCAGGAAGACAAGGAGCTCGATTCGGTCTTCAGCAATCCCAACGGCAGCATTGGCTGCGGCTCCGTGCTGGCCAATCCGGGCCTGCGCGTGGGCACCGCGCTGTCGCAACGCATCGCCAACTGGGCCGCGCTGACTCCCGCGCAGCAGGCCGCCATCATCGGCGCGGTGGCGCCGACCGTCGCCGGTTTCATGTGCCTGCCGTGGGCGAATGCGCTGCACGACGGCCGCGTGACCCACCAGGAGCGCACGGAGAAGGAGTGGTCGGGCACGTTCAAGGCGGCCTACCGCTGGAACGACAACCTGATGACGTATTTCTCGGCCGCGCGCGGCTACAAGGCCGGTGGCTTCAACCTGGACCGCGTGCAATCGGCCGACGGGCAGTCGAGCAGCGGAGCGGGCGTGCTCCCGGTGGACGACACCTCGTTCCCCGGCGAGTTCGTGGACAGCTACGAACTCGGCGCGAAGACCACCTGGGCAGACGGCAACCTCCTGTTCAACGCCACGCTGTTCCACCAGACCTACTCGGATTTCCAGCTCAACAGCTTCCTTGGCACCAGCTTCGTGGTGCGTTCCATTCCGGAAGTGGTGTCGAAGGGCGTGGACATGGAATTGCTGTGGCAGACGGGCGTCGAGGGCCTGAGCTTCCAGGGCGGTCTGACCTACGCGGACACCCGGTACGGCGATGAGCGGCCGACCGCGGAATTCAGCGACGTGCCGGCCAATGCGCCCGGTTCGCTGTACAAGCTGCCGGGCAACCAGGCGAGCTTCGCGCCGAAGTGGTCCGGTTCCGGAGCGGTCACCTACGAATGGGGCTTCGGCAACGATCTGGTCGCGCGCTTCAACCTCGGCGCCAAGTACACGTCCGAATACAACACCGGTTCGGACCTGGATGCGGAAAAGCAGCAGGACGCCTACACCCTCGTCAATGCGCGCATCGGCATCGGACGCAGGGATCGGCGCTGGGCCGTCGAGCTGTGGGCGCAGAACCTGACCGACGCGGAATACATGCAGGTCGCGTTCGACGCGCCGCTGCAGGCGCCGGGTACGGCCTTGCCGGGCGATCCGCTGAATTCGTACAACGCCTTCCTCGGCGCACCGCGCACCTACGGCGTCACGTTCCGCGTCAGCTACTGACGGGACGAAACTTCGATCTTGCGACGGCCCGCTTTCGGCGGGCCGTCGTCTTTTCCGGCGGGGCCGTTATAGTGCGCGGCCTATGGACGAAACCGCTTCCGACAAGACGTTGCAGGATCTGGCCCGCCAACTCGGCGCGATGGCGGTAGCCGGCCACCACACCCTGGTGACCGCCGAAAGCTGCACGGGCGGCTGGATCGCCAAGGTGCTGACCGACATCGCCGGCTCGTCGGCCTGGTTCGAATGCGGCATCGCCGCCTACAGCTACGAATCCAAGCAGGCGCTTCTCGGCGTGCGTCCTGAAACGCTCGAGCACCACGGCGCGGTCAGCCGCGAAACCGTGCTGGAGATGGTGTCCGGCGCGCTCGTCCACTCCGGCGCGACGCTCGCGGTGGCGGTGACCGGTATCGCCGGCCCGTCCGGCGGCACCACCGACAAACCGGTGGGAACCGTGTGGGTCGCCTGGAAACGGCGCGGCGGGTATGCGACCGCCGAGGTCTTCCATTTCGAGGGCGATCGCGAAGCCGTTCGCCGCCAGACCGTCGAAGTGGCCCTGCATGGGTTGATGCGCCTGGCCGGGTAGGGCTTGATTTTCGAAAATGGCCATTAGTAGTATTGCTACTAATGAACCTGACCGACACCCAGCGCGCCATCCTGGCCCTCATCGCGGAGCGGATCGAAAGCGAAGGCGTGCCGCCATCGCAGACCGAGATCGCCGCGGCCTTCGGCTTCAGCAGCGTTCGTGCGGCCCAGTACCACCTGGAGGCTTTGGAGCGGGCAGGGGCCATCCAGCGCGTGCCCGGTCAGGCTCGCGGCATCCGTCTCACCCAGGCCAGGCCGGCGGCCAACGACGATGCCCTGCGTTTGCCGGTGCTCGGCCGCGTCGCCGCCGGTGCGCCGATCGGCGCCGGGGCGGAACTCGAACCGGACGACTACGTCCTGCTGGACAAGAATTTCTTCGCGCCGGCGCCGGATTACCTGCTCAAGGTCAAGGGCGATTCCATGCGCGACGAGGGGATTTTCGACGGCGACCTGATCGGCGTGCATCGCACCACGGAAGCCCGTACCGGACAGATCGTAGTGGCGCGGATCGACGACGAAATCACCGTGAAGCTGCTCAAGATCGGGAAGGACCGCATCCGCCTGCTGCCCCGCAATCCGGATTACGCCCCGATCGAAGTGTTGCCGGACCAGGATTTCGCGATCGAAGGGCTGTATTGCGGCCTCGTGCGGCCGAACCGGTGAGCCCGCAGACGTGGAATTTTCCTACGCGGACCCACGGCTTCCACTGCTTTCTTCGCCATGGATCGGGATGAAGAATTTTTCTGCAGCCCGCTTGCGTCTCAGCCCCTGCGATACACGCCCGCTAACCTGATTCCAACGCACACAAACTTCGAACCAAGGAACCGCCACGATGGATGAGAACAAGAAGCGCGCCCTCACTGCCGCCCTGAGCCAGATCGAAAAGCAGTATGGCAAGGGTGCGGTCATGCGCATGGGAGACCAGGTGGCCGAACCCGCCGAGGTCATCGGCACCGGCTCGCTGATGCTGGACATCGCGCTGGGCATCGGTGGCCTGCCCAAGGGACGCGTGATCGAGATCTATGGTCCCGAATCCTCGGGCAAGACCACGCTGACGCTGCAGACCATCGCCCAATGCCAGAAGGCTGGCGGCACCTGCGCCTTCGTCGACGCCGAACATGCGCTCGATCCCACCTATGCCGCCAAGCTGGGCGTCAATGTCGACGACCTCCTGGTCAGCCAGCCGGATACCGGCGAGCAGGCGCTGGAAATCGCCGACATGCTGGTGCGTTCCAACGCGGTCGACCTGGTCGTGGTCGACTCGGTCGCGGCCCTCACCCCGAAGGCCGAAATCGAAGGCGAGATGGGCGACCAGCTGCCGGGTCTGCAGGCCCGCCTGATGAGCCAGGCCCTGCGCAAGCTCACCGGCAACATCAAGCGCAGCAACTGCATGGTGATCTTCATCAATCAGCTGCGCATGAAGATCGGCGTGATGATGCCCGGCCAGAGCCCGGAAACCACCACCGGCGGCAATGCGCTCAAGTTCTACGCCTCGGTGCGCCTGGATATCCGCCGCATCGGCTCGGTGAAGAAGGGCGACGAGATCGTCGGCAATCAGACCAAGATCAAGGTCGTGAAGAACAAAATGGCCCCGCCGTTCAAGCAGATCGTTACCGAAATCCTCTACGGGGAAGGCATTTCCCGCGAAGGCGAACTGATCGACATGGGCGTGGAGGCCAAGCTGGTCGAGAAGTCCGGCGCCTGGTACGGCTACAACGGTGAACGTATCGGCCAGGGCAAGGAGAACGCCCGCCAGTTCCTGAAGGACAACCCCGCTCTTGCGGCCCAGCTGGAAGCATCGCTACGCGAGAAATTCCAGCCGGCTGAAGCTCGCCGTGATGAGGGCGAGGACGACGCCGAGGATTGATGCGAGCGACGGATTGACGGCGAATGGATGACGGCAGCGTCGAGAGCGGTAGTCGCTCCCAGCAGCGGCGAAAGCCCCGGGAGCTGACGGCCACCCAACGGGCTCTGGGGCTGCTCACCCGACGCGAGCATTCCAGGAAGGAGTTGACCCGCAAATTGACCTCGCGTGGCATGGACGCCGCCGAGGTGGAACACGCGGTGGCGAAGCTGGCCGGAGATGGCTGGCAGAGCGATGGCCGTTTCGCCGAGAGCCTGGTTCGCAGCCGCATCTCCAACGGCTACGGCCCGGCGCGGATCCGCGCCGAACTCGCCACCCACGGTCTCGACGCCGACACCATTGCAGCTGCCCTGGACACTTTCCATGGCGACTGGGCCGAAACCGCCTCCGACCTCGTCCGTCGGCGCTACGGCCCGGTCGCCACCCTTGATTTGAACCAGCGGCGCAAGGCCGCGGATTTCCTGATGCGGCGCGGGTTCGACGGCGCCAGCGTACGGTCGGCCCTTCGGGCCGACTTCGAGACGGATTGAGCAAGGCCCGGCCGACTGCGCCGGACCGCGCTGCCTGTTAGGCTAGAAGGCTTTCCGACTGGGTTGCCTGCCCGGCCTTCCGCCGCCATCTTGGCAGGCCGGCCGGTCGTTGCGACCTGCCCAGCCTTCAATTGCGCGCCAGGCATGAAAACCACCACTGAAATCCGTAGCGATTTCCTCGAATTCTTCCGTTCCAAGGGGCACGCCGTCGTCCCTTCCAGTTCCCTTGTTCCCGGCAACGACCCGACCCTGCTGTTCACCAACGCGGGCATGGTCCAGTTCAAGGACGTATTCCTTGGCGCCGAAAAACGCAGCTACACGCGCGCGACCAGCTCGCAGCGCTGCGTGCGTGCCGGCGGCAAGCACAACGACCTGGACCAGGTGGGTTACACGGCCCGCCACCACACGTTCTTTGAAATGCTGGGCAATTTCAGCTTCGGCGACTATTTCAAGAAGGACGCCATCACCTGGGCGTGGGAACTGCTGACCGAAGTCTGGAAGCTGCCGCGCGAGAAGTTGCTCGTCACCGTCTATCACACCGACGACGAGGCCTTCGACATCTGGAACAAGGTGGTGGGGCTGCCGCCCGAGCGGATCGTCCGCATCGGCGACAACAAGGGCGCCCCGTATGCCTCGGACAATTTCTGGCAGATGGCGGATACCGGGCCCTGCGGCCCGTGCACCGAGATCTTCTATGACCATGGTGCGCACATCGCCGGCGGCCCGCCCGGCTCGCCGGACGAGGACGGCGACCGCTTCATCGAGATCTGGAACAACGTCTTTATGCAGTTCGACCGGCAGCCGGACGGCACGCTGGTGCCTTTGCCCGCACCCTGCGTCGATACCGGCATGGGCCTGGAGCGCATCTCCGCCGTGCTCCAGCACGTGCACAGCAATTACGAGATCGATCTGTTCCAGCACCTGATCAAGGCTGCCGCCGTCATTACCGGCACGACCGACCTGGAACACAAGTCGCTGCGCGTCATCGCCGACCACATCCGTGCCTGCAGCTTCCTGATCGTCGATGGTGTCCTGCCGAGCAACGAGGGCCGCGGTTACGTGCTGCGTCGCATCGTGCGTCGCGCGGTCCGGCATTTCTGGAAGCTTGGTGCGCTCAGCGCCGAGGGCAGTTTCTGGCGCATGGTGGCGCCGCTCATCGACGTGATGGGGCAGGCCTATCCGGAGTTGGTGCAGAAGCGCGACCTCGTCGAGCGTTCGCTCAAGGCCGAGGAAGCCGCATTCGCGCAGACGCTCGATGCCGGCATGCAACGCCTGGAAGGCTATCTGGCGCAAGCGGGTGGCCAGATCGATGGCGAACAGCTGTTCCTCCTGCACGACACCTACGGTTGCCCGCCGGATCTCATCGCCGACATCCTGCGCGAGCGCGGCACCGAGTTGCAGCCCGAAGCCATGGTCGGCTACGAACGTCTGATGGAGCAGCAGCGCGAACGCGCTCGCGCCGCAGGCAAGTTCGGCGGCGGCGTTACGATTCCGGCGGAGCTGATTTCGCAATTGCAGCCGACCGAGTTCGTCGGCTATGAGCACCTCGAAGCGGGCGGCCTCGAAGTCGTTGCGTTGCTGAAGGACGGCAAGGCCGTCGATGCCATCCAGGCAGGCGATGAAGCCATCGTCATCCTCGATCGCACCCCCTTCTACGCCGAAAGCGGCGGTCAGGTGGGCGACACCGGCCAGCTGGCCGAGCAGGGCGTGATGTTCCAGGTGCGCGATACGCAGAAGCTGGCCGGGCAGTTCCATGGTCACGCCGGCACGCTTACGGCCGGCATGCTCAGGCGCGGCGATCACATCGTCGGTGCCATCGACCACGCCCGTCGCGCCGCCACGGTGCTGAATCACAGCGCCACCCACCTTCTGCACGCCGCACTGCGCGACGTCTTGGGCACGCATGTGACACAGAAGGGTTCGCTGGTCGCGCCCGAGCGCCTGCGCTTTGACTTCTCGCATTTCCAGCCGGTGACCGCGTCCGAACTCGCGCAGATCGAGCGACAGGTGAACGCCGAGATTCGCCGCAACCATGCGGCCGAAATCCATCACATGGACATGCAGGAAGCGCTCGATTTCGGTGCCATGGCGCTGTTCGGCGAGAAGTACGGCGAGCGCGTGCGCGTGTTGCGCATGGGCGATACGTCGACCGAGTTGTGCGGCGGCACGCACGTGGCGCGCACCGGCGACATCGGTCTGTTCAAGATCGTTTCCGAAGGCGGCGTATCGGCTGGCGTGCGCCGCATCGAGGCATTGACGGGGCAGGGTGCGCTCGACCATGTCGCCGAGGAAGAGCGCCGGCTCGAACAGGCCGCGAACCTGCTGGGGGGCAATGCAGCCGACGTGCCCGAGAAGATCCGTGGACTGCTCGATCGGCAGAAGAAGCTCGAGCGCGAGCTGGAATCGCTGAAGGCCAAGGCGGCGTCCGGCGCCACCGCCGATCTGGCCGGTTCGGCAGTCGACGTCCGTGGTGTCAAGGTAGTGGCGTCGCGACTGGAGGGCTTCGATTCCAAGGCCCTGAGGGAGGCGGTGGACCGACTCAAGCAGCAGCTCGGCGACGCGGTGGTCGTGCTTGCGGGCGCCAGCGAAGGCAAGGCTGCGCTGATCGCGGGGGTCAGCGGTTCGCCCGCTGGCAAGGTCAAGGCCGGGGAGCTACTGTCCCATGTGGCAGCACAGATCAATGGCAAGGGCGGTGGCCGCCCGGATATGGCTCAAGGCGGCGGCGAGGATGGCCCGGCGCTGCGGCAGGCACTGTCCAGCGTCACGGACTGGGTCGCGCAAAAACTGGCATGATGCTGAATGTGGTATGTGACAGGGGGCGCCGAACTTCCGGGCCGCGGCAGCGGTCGATGGGAGGCCGGCGTTGTTTTCAGGAAGTAAGGCGCCTTTGAGGGAACGGGCGCCCTGACCGGCGATCTTGGCCGGTATCGAGGAGATTTACATGCTTATCCTGACGCGTCGCGTCGGCGAGACATTGATGATCGGTGACTCGGTTACTGTCACCGTGCTGGGTGTAAAGGGCAACCAGGTGCGCATCGGCATCACCGCGCCCAAGGATGTCGCGGTCCATCGCGAGGAGATCTACCAGCGCATACAGCGTGGTGAGGGCGCCTCGGAACAGGATCGCAAGGGAGATGGGGGCTAAAAAAATTTGCCGCCCATGCGCAGAGCCGTTATGCTCTGCGCCCCGCGAAGTTGCCGCGGAGACTTGCCCGAGAGGCCGAAGGGGCTCCCCTGCTAAGGGAGTATGGGGTCAAAAGCTCCATCGAGGGTTCGAATCCCTCAGTCTCCGCCAGTTTTATCGCTGAAGCGTTTGACGAAGCGATAACAACTGAGCATAATTCCGCTTCTAGCTTTTGCGCCCGTAGCTCAGCTGGATAGAGCACCAGGCTACGAACTTGGTGGTCGGGAGTTCGAATCTCTCCGGGCGCGCCACACAAACAAAAGGGTCGACGGGAAACCGTCGACCCTTTTGTTTTTTCACGCCGTCGCGCAGGGCGTCGTGCCTCGCGCTCCGTTGCCATCGGCTATGTTCTGCAACACGCGGCCGGAGCCGCCATGGGAGCAGGCATGACATCAGGCAACACGGTGCTGGTCGCAGGGTCGGCGAACCTCGATTTCGTCGTACGTGCGCCGCATATACCGGCTCCGGGCGAAACCGTGCTGGGCAGCGACTTCAGCACGTTTCCCGGCGGCAAGGGCGCCAACCAGGCGGTTGCGTGCGCGCGCGCGGGCGGCGTCCGCACCCGCATGCTGCTTGCGCTCGGTAACGATGCTTACGCATTGCCGCTGGAACATTCGTTGCGCGAAGCGGGCGTCGAAGCCCACATCGTCCGCACGGGCGAGCCCACCGGTGTTGCCTTCATCTGCGTGTCCGACGAAGCGGAAAACGCGATCACGGTGGCGCCCGGCGCCAACAGCCAGCTCCGCCCCGAACATCTGCCCGATCTCGCCGGCGTCACGCACCTGCTGCTGCAACTGGAAACGCCCCTGGATCCGGTGCTGGCCTGGGCGCAGGCCGCGCGCGCGGCAGGCGTGCGCGTGGTGCTCAACGCAGCGCCGGCGCAAGCGCTTCCGCAGACCCTGTTGGAGAGCGTCGATGTGCTCATCGCCAACGAGGGCGAACTCGCCGCGGTCACCGGTGTGGAAGACGACATGGCGGCCGCCGTGGCCCGGCTGGGGCGAGTCGACGTCATCGTCACCCTGGGCGCCCGCGGCAGTTGCGCGCATACGCAGGGTGGCTGGGTGCTGCAGCCGGCATTCGAAGTCGACGCGGTCGACACGACCGGCGCAGGCGACACCTACTGTGGCGCCTTCGTGGCGGCGCTGGCCGCGGGCGACACGTTCGCTGAAGCCATGCGCCGCGCTGCCGCTGCCTCCGCCCTGGCCTGTACGCGCATGGGTGCGCAGGCGAGCATACCCGCGCGCGCGGAGGTGGAACTGATGCTCGCGCAGGGGCGCGAGCTCGCGCGCGACGAATTGCGCCGTTATTGCGAAATGAGCCGGGGATCGTCCTCACTCATCCCGTAGCAGCGCATCGACGACCGCTGCCGGCTGTTTCATCCATTCGAAATGCCCGGCCCGGGTTCCGAGTTGGTCCGCTGCGAGACAGTCGATGCGATGGCGCGTCCGCGGCAACTTCGACAACAGGTAGTGGCTCGAACCGACCGGCGCCAGCCAATCCCGCGCGAACACCACCGCATGCGCCTGCACGTCGAGGCGCACCATCCCGGCCTCCAGGTCGACCTCCAGTCCACGCGCGGCGTAGCGCCCGCTCAACGCAGAGCGTGCCCAATCGGCGATGACACTGCGCGATTCGTTGCGGCCGAAGCCGATGCTGCGGCCCGGCAGGAAGCCACGCCGCTCCGCCAGCCAGGGCAGGAAGCGATATGCCATCGGCAGCCACCAGCGCGTGCGCGGCGGGAAGCTGCGCCAATACGGCGAACCGCTGGCGACCAGCCACAGCCGCGATGCGCTGTCCGGATTCATTCCAAGATGGCAGCAGGCCAGCTGCCCACCGAGGCTATGGCCGCCGAGGATGCGGGGCAATCCGTCCATATGCGCGGAGACCGCGGCTTCGCTGGCGGGCAGGTCGAACGCGAGCAGCTCGCGATACCCCCAGTCGCTGTCGCGCGCCGGCCGCAGGCTGCTGGAGCCGATGCCGCGCCAGTCGTGGATGAACACCGCGACGCCACGTGCGCAGAGCGCCTGGGCGAAGGGCAGATAGTGCCGTGCCGCCACACCCATGGCCGGCAACCACAACAATCGTGAGTGCGCGCGCGCCGGGACGGTTGCGAGCAACTGCCACCGATGGCCGTCCGCCGCCTGCACGTCGATCGTCTTTACGTCGTTGGCCTGCACGGGGAGATCAGCCACGCGGGGCGGCTCCGAAATGATCGAGCACCACGACGTCGCTGCGTCCGGGACGATAGCCGCCGCGCAGCGCCGCGTTCACGTAATCGCCGGCGGCTCGGCAGGCGTCGTCCAGCGCGAGCCCGCGGCACAGGTTCGCGGCGACCGCGGAGGCCAGCGTGCATCCCGTGCCATGCGCTTCCAGCTGTAGCCGCGCATGGCGGAATTCGACGATTCCGGCGCCGTGGGCGAGCAGATCCACCACGTCGCCGCTATCGGCAAGATGGCCGCCCTTCAGCAGCACGGCGCGCGCGCCCCGTTGCAGCAGCGCCTCGCAGGCGCGGCGCATCGCGTCGTGGTTCGCGATCTCCCACCCCAGCAGCAGTTCCGCTTCCGGAAGATTGGGTGTGACCAGCGTCGCCAGCGGCAGCAGCCGGTTTCGCAGCGCGTCCAGTGCGTCGGGACGCAGCAGCTTTGCTCCGGACGTCGCGACCATTACCGGGTCGAGCACGACATGCGGCGGCCGATGGCGTTCCAGCGCATCGGCCACGGCGTGGATGACGTCGGCCGTGGCGAGCATGCCCAGCTTCACCGCACCGATGTCGAAATCCGCGAAGCAGGCGTCCACCTGCGCATGCAGGAATTCGACGGGCGGCACTTCCACGGCGGTGACGCCCCGCGTGTGCTGTGCGGTCAGCGCCGCAATCGCACTCAGGCCGTGCACGCGGTGCGCGGCAAAGGTCTTCAGGTCGGCCTGAATGCCGGCGCCGCCGCCGGAATCGGAACCGGCAATGGTCAGTGCGGAAACGGGGTGAGGTGAATTCATCGGTTGTCGTTAGTTGCGGCAACCAGCCGCCGTGCCAGTGCCAGTGCGGCTTCGTAATCGGAGACGAAGTGCAGTTCGCCTTCGCGCGGATGCAGTTGCATCTGTGCGACCACGCGCTGCGGTTGCGGCTGCAGACCCGAAACGACCAGGACGATGCCGCGCCGATGGCAGCGTTCCAGCAGGGCCTTGAGCGCATGCACGCCGCTGGCGTCGATCAGTGGCACCAGGCGCATGCGCAGGATGAAAACCTTGGGCGGCACGCGGAACTGGTCGAGCAGGTCGTCGAGGCGATTGGCCGCGCCGAAGAACAGCGCACCACTGATCTGGAAGGCCTCCACGCCCGGCGGAAGCCGGTCGCGTTGCGAGGGAGCCTTTTCGGTGGCGTCGTCCGCGCCGTTTTCCTCCACCAGTTTCACTCCCGAGCTGACCTCGAACGCGTCCGCCATGCGGAACATGAAGACGAACGCCGCCGTTACCAGGCCCGCTTCGATCGCGATGGTCAGGTCGAAGAAGACGGTGAGCAGGAAGGTCAGCAGCAGCACGAGACGGTCGCCCTTCGGGGCCGAGAGCGTGTGGCGGAAGGCCTCGGCCTCGCTGATGTTCCAGGCCACCACCAGCAGCACCGCAGCCAGTGCTGCCAGCGGGATGTAGCGCATGAAAGGCGCCAGCAGCAGCATGAACACCAGCAGGAATCCGGCGTGCACCATGCCTGCCATGGGCGTGCGGCCGCCCGCGCGCACATTGGTGGCGGTGCGGGCGATCGCGCCGGTGGCGGGCAGTCCACCGAACAGCGCGGAGGCGCTGTTGGCCACGCCCTGCGCGACGAGTTCCGCGTTGGACCGGTGACGGCCGCCGGTCATGCCGTCGGCGACGACGGCCGACAGCAGCGATTCCACGCCGGCAAGGAAGGCGATGGTGAGCGAGCTGGGCAGCAGTTCGCGCGTGCGTTCGAAGGGGATATGCGGGAAATCGAAAGTCGGCAGCGCCGAGGGCAGGGCGCCGAAACGCGAGCCGATCGTTTCCGCCGGCAGCGCCAGGCCGGTGCTCACCAGCGTGCAGGCCAGCAGTGCGATCAGGAACACCGGCCAGTTCGGCCGCCAGCGCCGCACCGCCAGGATCACGGCCAACCCCAGTGCGGTCAGCGCAATGGCGGCGGGCTGCGCGGTCGCGATGTGCTTCGCGTAGGCGGTCCAGCGCGGAAGGAATTCCGCGGGCACCGCGCCCATCTGCAGACCGAGCGCATCCTTGATCTGGCTGGAAAAGATACTCACCGCGATGCCGGCCGTGAAGCCGGTGATCACCGGCTGCGGCATGTACTTCATCAGCGTGCCCAGTCGCAGCAGGCCGGCCGCGATCAACATGAGGCCGGCAAGCAGCGTGCACAGGATCAGCCCGCCGTAACCGAACTGCTGGATCACGACGAACACGACGGGAATGAAGGCCGCGGTCGGTCCGCCGATCTGCACGCGCGAGCCGCCGAGCGCCGAGATCAGGAAACCCGCGACGATCGCGGTATGCAGTCCCTTTTCGGGCGTGGCGCCACTGGCGATCGCCAGGGCCATGGCCAGTGGCAGCGCCACGACGGCGACGGTCAGGCCGGCGAGGACGTCCGCGCGCAATTCGCGCAGGCTGTAGCCACCGCGCAACACCGTGTACGACTTCGGCACGAACAACGACAGGTAGTACCTGACGGTGAGTTGAGGTGTTTGCACGGATCCCCCGGGCATGCGGCGGTGCGGGCCGGGTCGGCTACGACTCCGACGGCCTGTCCGGCCCAGCGTCCTCGGCATCATGCTGCAAGGTGTGCCAGTGGCGGAAGGCCGCATAGCCGATGCCGACCAGTCCGGTCAGCACCGCCGGCACGGCCAGCGCGTCGTAGCCCAGATGGCGATAGAGCCCGGCACCCACGATGCCGCCCGAGAAGAAGCTGCTGATGATCAATCCGCTCAACGCCAGTCGCCGTCGTGGCAGCGCCATGCCGCGCAGCAGGTGCCCCAGGGCGATGCCGAGATCGGTGAACATCCCGCTCAGGTGCGTGGTGCGCACCACTGCGCCGCTGAAGGTCGTGGCCATCGCGTTCTGCAGGCCGCACGCCATCGCGGCCAGCAGGGCGCCGGCGGACTGGTGCTGCTTGAACAGGAACATCGCGGCGAACAGCAGGATCGATTCGATGGTCAGGGTGACGCCGTAACGACGCCCGAGCCGGAGCGTGCTGTCCTGGACGATCATGCCGCTCAGCGCGGCGCCGACGGTGAACGCGACTGCGACCCCCAGCAGTTGGCCGGCGGCGCGCTCGTCCCCAGCCACGATGGCGGCGCCAAGCAGGCTGGTGGTGCCGGTGAGGTGCGTCACGGCCTGGTGTTCGAAGCCGAGGTAACCGACCACGTTCACCATCCCGGCGACGCAGGCCAGCGAGCCGGCCCCGACCCAGACCCAACGGGGAAGCTGCACACCCATGGAGCGTTACATGACTTCCGAAGCGTAATCGGCCAGTCGCGAGCGTTCGCCACGGCGCAGGGTCACGTGCGCGCTGTGCGCCCAGCCCTTGAAGCGATCGACCGCATAGGTCAGGCCGGACGTCGTCTCCGTCAGGTACGGTGTATCGATCTGCTCGACATTGCCCAGGCACACGATCTTGGTGCCGGGGCCGGCGCGCGTGATCAGGGTCTTCATCTGCTTCGGCGTGAGGTTCTGCGCCTCGTCGAGGATCAGCCAGCGGCTGAGGAAGGTGCGACCGCGCATGAAGTTCAGCGAACGGATCTTGATGCGCGAAGCCAGCAGGTCGTTGGTCGCCGCGCGTCCCCAGCTGCCGCCTTCCGGGTTGTGCGTGAGCACTTCCAAGTTGTCGGTGAGCGCGCCCATCCATGGCGTCATCTTTTCTTCCTCCGTGCCGGGCAGGAAGCCGATGTCCTCGCCCACGCTGACGGTCGCGCGGGTCATGATGATTTCGCGGTAACGCTGCTGATCCATCGTCTGCGCCAGACCGGCGGCCAGCGCGAGCAGCGTCTTGCCCGTGCCCGCCGTGCCGAGCAGGGTGACGAAGTCGATCTCCGGGTCCATCAGTGCGTTGAGCGCGAAGTTCTGCTCGCGATTGCGCGCGGTGATGCCCCAGACGGCATGCTGGTTGTGGCGGAAGTCGTCGACGATCTGCAGGATGACGCGTTCGCCTTCGACATGCGCGACCTTCAGCTCCGCTTCCTCGTCGCCGGGCAGGTATAGGAACTGGTTCGGATACCAGTCGTCGCTCTCGCCCCGGCGGATCTCGTAGAACGTGCGGCCCTTTTCGGTCCAGGAGCGCAGGTCCTTGCCGTAGCGTTGCCAGAAGTCTTCCGGCAAAGCGGTCGAGCCGGTGTACAACAGGCTGAAGTCGTCCAGCGCGCGATCGTTCTCGTAGTCCTCCGAGTCGATGCCGGCGATCGACGCCTTGATGCGCAGGTTGATGTCCTTGGAGACGAACACCACCGGCGATCCGGGCTCGGCCTCCTTCAGCGCGAGGATCGCGCCCAGGATGTGGTTGTCGGGGATGACCGCCCCGAAGCGCTTGCCGGAATCGAAATCGCCGGTCTGGAAGCGCAGCCTGCCGATGCTCTGCGCGCCACGCAGCTGCAGGCCCTGCGGGCGGGTGAGGGGAATGCCTTCGGAAATCGAGCGCGTGCCGTGGCTCTCGACCAGCTCGTTGAGGAACCGGCTGACCTGTCGCGCATTGCGGCTGGCTTCGCTGGTGCCCTTCTTGCCGTTGTCCAGTTCCTCGATCACCTGCATGGGCAGGTAGACATCGTGCTCCTCGAACTTGAACAGCGCGGTGGGATCGTGCATCAGCACGTTGGTGTCGAGGACGTAGATGCGCTTGCTTCGGGTCATCATGCTTTCCTGGAGGCGAACCGCTCGAAAGCCGGGCAGAGGCAGGCCACCACGATCCCGCGCGGCGGGGTGGTGGAGTCGATGAAACACTGGGTGATCACTTCGTTGCGGCAGCCTTGAGTGCGTCGTACACGGCCTGGGCGTGGCCGGGGACTTTTACCGGGCGCCAGGACTGGACTATGACGCCCTTGGGATCGATGAGGAAGGTGCTGCGCTCCACGCCGATGTATTCGCGGCCGTAGAGCTTCTTCGGCTTGATGACGCCGAAGGCGTTGCACAGGGTTTCGTCCGTGTCGCTCACCAGGTCGAACCGGAAGCCCTGCTTCGCGCAGAAGTTCTGGTGCGACTTGAGAGAATCGCGCGAGACGCCGAGTACGGTGGCGCCCAGCTTCCTGAATTTCGGTAGCAGCGCGTTGAAGTCCAGGCCCTCGGTGGTGCAGCCGGGCGTGCTGTCCTTCGGATAGAAGTAGAGCACCAGCCATTGGCCCTTGTAATCGGACAGGCGGCCGCTCGTGCCGGCGGAGGTCGTGCTGCTGGAAAGCGCGATGGGCAGGTCGGGGATCTTGTCGCCAGTGTCCAGCATCGGTTTCTCTGCCTGTTGCACCGGTGGTTGCGGTGCGGTGTCGCGCTTGGTGCCAGCGTGCCGGAGTCGTTCCGGCACCGCAATCATCAGAACTTCATCGGATCCATGATCGCGTCGAGGTTAAGGTGATCGCAGAATTCGAGGAAGTCATCGCGCAGCGCAGCAATGTGCATGCTCGCCGGCACGCCGATCGTCACCTGTGCGGAGAACATGTCCGCACCGGTCTGCATGGCGCGGTAGCGCGAGCAATGCAGGCTCTCGATGGTGATGCCCTGGCGGTCGAAGAAATCGGCCAGCTGGAACAGGATGCCGGGCTTGTCGGCGGCCACGACTTCGACGACATACGGAAGCAGGTTCGACTGGATCTGCTTGGGACCCGTGCGATACCAGTTGAGCTTGAGCCCTTCTTCTCGCTCCAGGCGCGCGAGCATGGCTTCCAGTTTGGCCACCGCGTCCCACGGACCGACGGCCAGTGCCGTGACCGAAACATCGCGTCCCACTGTCGACAGCCGTGCATCGACGAGGTTGCAGCCGCTGTCCGTGATGCGTCGGGTCACCGACAGCAGCGGCGACTCCGGATGCGTCGTGTAGGCGTTGATCAGGAGGTGGTTTTCGTTCGGCGACGGCCGGGGAGCGTTGTCGGTCAAGGCGGCGCCTGGGCAGTGGGGGCAGGATGCCCGGATCGTTGGAACAGGATGTCCCGGCAGCAGGGTCGGGAACGCGGCCAGCATACTTGCCCGCGGTTTCGCGCCGCAAGTAACATTCAGGTCCATTCCGGGAGCCTGATTGCCGCTTCCAGCGCCGGATCACGCGGACACGAAGACTCCGCGCGATCTGACTTCATCAACGCTCTTCCAAGGCCTACCGACTTGCGACTTTCCGGCAGCATCACTGCGCTGGCGACACCGTTCAACGCCGCGGGCGAACTCGATCTGGACGCCTGGGAACGCCTGCTCGGGCAGCAGCTGGATGGTGGCACGCAGGCCATCGTCGTTGCCGGTTCGACCGGCGAGGCGGCCGCGCTCTACGACGGCGAATTCGACATCCTGCTGCGCAGCGCCGTCGAGTTCGTCGCGGGCCGCATTCCCGTGCTGGCAGGCACGGGACTTTCGAATACCGCGAAGACCATCGAACAGACGCGCCGTGCTGCCGCACTCGGCGCGGATGCCGCGCTTGTCGTCACCCCGCCTTACGTACGTCCGACCCAAGCCGGGCTGATCGCGCACTATCGCGCCATCGCCGACGACGAGGCGCTTCCGGTGGTCCTCTACAACGTGCCGGGCCGCACCGGTGGCGACCTGCTTCCCGAAACCGTCGCGGAACTGTGCGCGCACCCACAGATCGTCGGCATCAAGGAAGCGCGCGCCGAAGCGGACCGCATGACTGCGTTGCTGGAATTGCGCAGCAGCGATTTCGTCGTGCTCAGTGGCGACGATCCGACGGCGTGCCGCGCGATGCTGGCTGGAGCGGACGGCGTGATTTCCGTGGCTTCCAACGTGCTGCCGGCGGCCATGCGCAAGTTGTGCGACCTGGCGCGCGCGCACAAGGTCGACGCAGCGCGCGATCTCGATGCGCAACTGCAGCCGGTGTTCGATTTCCTCGGTGTCGAACCCAACCCCGTTCCGGTGAAGGCGCTGCTGGAACTGCACGGCGTCGGCCGTGGTCTACGCCTTCCCCTGCTTTCCTTGTCCGCCGCGCATGCCGATGCGGCGTCCGCCATCGCCCTGCGGGTGCGCGAGCTCGAACAAGCCTGCACCGACGCGGCCTGACCTTATCCAGGAGAACCTCCATGCGCCTGACCCGTTTCGCCACCGTTGCCGTGGTCCTGGCAGCCGTCCTTGCGACCTCCGGCTGCAGCTGGTTCCGCCGGGAAAACAAGCTTTACGCGGCCGATCCCAGCAGCCGTCCGCTGGAGGTCCCGCCCGATCTCGACATGCCGCGTACCGAAGGTGCGGTCGTGGCTCCCGGCGCGCCGGTTACCGCCTCGGGTCGCACGGCGCCGGTCGCGGGGGTGTCGAACGGGTTCACGGTTGCGGGCAGCCGCGACGAGGTCTTCGCAAAAGTCGGCGATGCGCTGGCTGCGGTGGAAGGTCTCTCGATCGCCAGTCGCGCCCAGCTGCTGGGCGTGTACGACGTGGCTTACGAAGGCAGCAACTTCCTGGTGCGCGTGAGCGCCGTCGATGCCGGTGCCTACGTGGCGGCGGTCGACCCGCGCGGACAGCCGGCAACCGGCGAGGCGGCCGTAAAGGCGATCGCGGCGCTGAAGACGGCCCTGGGCGGCAATTGAGGGCCGGCAGACGCACATGAAAAAACGGGCGCCTGGCGCCCGTTTTTTTGCAGGAAGCTCAGCGCTCCAGCAGGTCGATCTTGCCCGGCTTGCCTTCCCACTCCTTCGCGTCGGGCAGGGCGTCCTTGCGGGTAGTGATCACCGGCCATGCCTTTGCGAGCTCCGCGTTGAGCGCGACGAACGCTTCCTGGCCGGCGGGGACATCGTCCTCCGGATAAATCGCATTGACCGGGCACTCGGGTTCGCACAGCGTGCAGTCGATGCACTCGTCCGGATCGATCACCAGGAAGTTGGGCCCTTCGTGGAAGCAATCCACCGGGCACACCTCGACGCAATCGGTGTACTTGCACTTGATGCAGTTCTCGGTGACGACGAAGGGCATGGGATGCTTCCCTTGAGCGATGTGTTGAATGCGCCGGCTAGTTTAGCGATTCGCGGTTCGGTCGACGCAATCGCCAGGCAACAAAAAACCCGGCCAGGCCGGGTTTCTGTCCAGGACCCTATCTCAATTCGGGCCTGCGGTATGGCGCTCCCTACGGGATTCGAACCCGTGTTTTAGCCTTGAGAGGGCCACGTCCTAGGCCTCTAGACGAAGGGAGCATGAAGCTTGGGAGCAGGAACCCTGCACCTCGCGTCCCGGCATCCGCCTGAACGCAGACTGCTAGTATACGCAGCGCCATTGCCGCCGGGCAATTGGTGGCGCGCGAGCGCAGTTCACTCCCGTCCGACAGGGACCGCGGCACGAAACCTAGATGTCCGAATTCCACAACATCCCTACCACGCTGCGGGTGATTCCGCGCGACCAGCACAACGTCTCGCGCCGGGACGTCAGCCCCAATGCCCTGCGCGTCCTGTACCGGTTGCGCGAAAGCGGCTTCGGCGCCTACCTCGTGGGTGGCGCGGTACGCGACCTGCTGGTGGGCGGGCATCCCAAGGATTTCGACGTCGCCACCGACGCCACCCCGGAACAGGTCAAGCAGCTCTTCCGCAATTGCCGGCTGATCGGCCGGCGTTTTCGCCTGGCCCACGTGGTGTTCGGTCGCGAGATCATCGAAGTCGCTACCTTCCGCGCCAACGCCGATGACGGCAGCGGCGATCGCGAAACGCATGAAGGCGGGCGCGTGCTGCGCGACAACGTATTCGGTTCGATCGAGGACGACGCCGTCCGCCGCGACTTCACCGCCAACGCGCTGTATTACGCGATCGAGGATTTCTCGGTGCGCGATTACGTCGGCGGTTTCGAAGACGTGCGGAACCGCGTCCTGCGCCTGATCGGCGACCCGGAAACGCGTTATCGCGAAGATCCGGTTCGCATGCTGCGCGCCGTGCGTCTGGCGGCGAAGCTCGACTTCCAGATAGAACCCGCGACCGCCGCGCCCCTCCCGCGCCTGGCGCCACTGCTTGCGGAAGCGGCGCCGGCGCGGCTCTTCGAAGAGTGCCTCAAGCTGTTCCTCACCGGACATGCGGCGGCGAGCTTCGAAGGACTCGAGCGCCACGGTCTGCTCGACGTGCTGTTCCCGGAATCGGCGCTTGCCCTGAAGTCGAACCGGAGCGGTGCGCTGCGGCGCATGGTCATCGCCGGCCTGCGTGGCACCGATGCACGGGTGGCGAACGATGAACCCGTGTCGCCGGCGTTCCTGTTCGCGCTGTTGCTGTGGCCGGCCTATTGCCGCGCCCTGGCGCAGTTGCAGAGCGGCGGCATGCATACGGCGGAAGCGGAGCGTCGCGCGGCGGACCGGGTCACCGTCCACCAGCTCAACACCATCGCGCTGCCGCGCCGCTTTTCGCTGCCGATGCAGGAAATCTGGCTGCTGCAGTCGCGGTTCTCGCAGCGCCAACGCAAGCGCGTCTTCCGCCTGCTGGCGCATCCTCGTTTCCGCGCAGCGTTCGACTTCTTCAGTCTGCGTCTTTCCGCATCGCCCGAGCACGCGGACGACGTGGCGTTCTGGCGCGAAGCACAGCAGCAGCCCGGAGACGCGCTGGCGGCCCAGCTCGACGCGCAGCCATCCGCCAACGATGCCGAGGGCGCACCGCGCAGGCGTCGCCGGCGGCGTCGCGGCGGTTCTTCGGCGGGCGGCGAGTGAGCGCAGCGACCGTTGCCCTGATCGGGCTCGGCGGCAATCTGGGCGACGCCGCCGCCACGCTGCGCCAGGCGTTCCAGGCGCTCGACGCGCTGCCGCACACCCGTCTGCTGCGCGCCTCCCGGCTGTATCGCAGCCGTGCCTGGGGGCGAACCGACCAGCCCGACTTCATCAACGCCGTGGCGATGATCGAGACGTCGCTGGACGCGCGCGAACTGCTCGATGCGATGCTGGCGATCGAACACGAGGCCGGTCGCGAACGAAGCGAAGACGATCGGTGGGGGCCGCGCACGCTCGACCTCGACCTGCTGTTGTACGGCGACGCGGTGATCGACGAGCCGGGATTGCACGTTCCGCACCCGAGGCTGCACGAACGCAGCTTCGCGCTCGTGCCGCTGGTGGAAGTGGCGCCGGATGCGATGATTCCCGGCATCGGATCGGCGCGCGCGATGCTTGCTGCAATGGAACCCACGGACGTCGAAGCGTTAGGCTAACCGGATGTATACCTCCACGCCGCAGGACAAACCCTGGACCGTGCCGATGCTCGCGGATGCCAAGCGCGACAGCCGCAAGCTGGTGATGCTGACGGCTTACGACGCCAGCTTCGCGCGCACTTTCGAGGCGGCCGGCACCGACATCATCCTGGTCGGCGATTCGCTGGGCATGGTGGTGCAGGGCCATGGCAGCACGCTGCCGGTGACGGTGGCCGACACGGCCTATCACGTCGCCTGCGTCGCGCGCGGACTTTCCAGGGCCTTGCTGGTGGCGGACCTGCCGTTCCAGTCCGATGCGACTCCCGAACGCGCCCTGGACGCCGCCACCACGCTGCTGCAGGCCGGTGCGACGATGGTCAAGCTGGAAGGCGCGGGCCACAAGCTCGATGTCATCCGTTTCCTGGTCGAGCGCGAGATTCCGGTGTGCGCGCACCTGGGCCTGACGCCGCAGTCGGTGCTGCGCCTGGGCGGCTACAAGGTGCAGGGACGCGACGAGGTGGCCGCGGCCAGACTGCGCGCGGATGCACGCGCCGTCGCGGAGGCCGGTGCGGCGATGCTGGTGCTGGAGTGCGTCCCCAGTGCGCTGGCGCAGGCGATCACATCCGACTTGACCATTCCCACGATCGGCATCGGTGCCGGCCCGCATTGCGATGGCCAGGTGCTGGTGCTCCATGACCTGCTGGGCGTGAACAGCGGACACCGCCGCCCGAAGTTCGTGAAGGATTTCCTCGCGGAAGCCGGCACCGTGGCCGGTGCGGTCGCGGCATTCGCGGCCGCCGTGCGCGAGGGGCGCTTTCCCGACGCGGCCCACTCCTACGACTGACGCACAGCCCCGATGATCGATGTCGTCACCGAACTGCCGGCCCTGCGCGAGCGCGTGGCCGGATGGAAGCGCGATGGCCAGCGCGTCGCCTTCGTTCCCACGATGGGCAATCTCCACGCCGGGCATTACTCGCTGGTCGAACTGGCGCGTCGCCATGCCGACCATGTGGTGGCCAGCGTGTTCGTCAATCCGACGCAGTTCGGGCCGAACGAGGATTTCAGCCGTTATCCGCGCACGCCGCAGGCCGATGCCGCGGGGCTGGACGCCGCCGGATGTGAGCTGCTGTGGTTGCCTTCCGTGGACGCGATGTATCCGTTTGGCGTCGATGCCACGGTGCGGGTGAGCGTTCCCGGCGTGACCACCACGTTGGAAGGCGAGCACCGCCCCGGGCACTTCGACGGCGTGGCGACGGTCGTGGCGCGCCTGTTCAACCAGGTACAGCCCGACGTGGCGGTATTCGGTCGCAAGGACTACCAGCAGCTGGCGGTGATCCGCTACATGGTCCGCGACCTGGCGTTCCCCATCGAGATCGTGGCGGCCGAAACGCGGCGCGAAGCCGACGGCCTGGCGATGAGTTCGCGCAACCAGTACCTCTCGCCCGACGAGCGGCCGGTCGCCGCCGGGATCCACCGCTGCCTGCAGGCGATGCGCGAGTCCGTGCGCGCGGGCGCCCCGCGCGAACGCGTCGAAGCCGACGCGGTGGCGCGGCTCGAGGTGGCCGGTTTCCGGGTCGACTACGCCGTGATCCGCGACCCGGACCTCAACCTGCCGGACGGCCCCGGGCCGCGCGTGGCGCTCATTGCGGCACGTCTGGGACGCACGCGGCTGATCGACAACCTCGAATTCGAGGCCTGAGCCGCCGGCCAGCCAAACGGACGGTGACGGGACGCCGCGTTCCATGTTGCACCGCGCCATGCGCTGCTAAACTGCGGTTTTCTCGCCGCCAAGCCCGGCGGCCGGAGACCCGACATGCAACTGAACGTCCTCAAAGCCAAGATCCACCGCGCCAGCGTCACCCACGCCGAGCTGCACTACGAAGGCTCCTGCGCGATCGACGGCCGTCTGCTCGACATCTCGGGTATCCGCGAGTACGAGCAGATCCACATCTACAACGTGAACAACGGCGCCCGTTTCGTCACCTACGCGATCCGCGGCGAGGAAGGCAGCGGCGTGATTTCCGTGAACGGCGCGGCCGCTCACTGCGCGCAGCCGGGTGACCTGGTCATCATCTGCGCCTACGGTGTGTGCGACGAGGCCGAGGTCGCCAAGTACAAGCCGACCTGCGTCTACGTCGACCGCCAGAACCAGCTGACCCACACCAACCACTCCATGCCGCAACAAGCCGCGGCCTGATCGGAGCGCCATGCCCGCCGAGCATCGGTTCGAACAACTCAGGGCCCAGGCACAGCGCCTGGCGGAAGTGGATCTGAATTCGATGCTGCGGGCCGATCCGGCCCGCGCGCAGGACTTTGCCCTGCGGGTGGGCCCGGTCTACGCCAACTTCGCCCGCCAGGGGTACGACCGGGCGGCGCTGGACGTCCTGTTCGACCAGTTCGACGCCGCCAGCGGCCCGGGGCGCCTGCACGCGCTGTTCGCCGGGGAGACGGTGAATCCGACCGAATCCCGGCCGGCCCTGCACACGGCCCTGCGCGGCAACCTGGCGGCGGGACCGGTCGCCGCCGATGCCCACGCGCAGGCCCAGGAGGGACGCCGCCGGATGCGCGGCTTGATCCAGGCGCTGGCCGGGAGCGAGGTCACGGACATCGTTAGTGTCGGGATCGGTGGCTCGGATCTGGGCCCGCGCCTCGCGGTCGATGCGCTGTCCCCGCCGGTGCCGGGCCGCTTCCGCGTCCACTTCCTCTCCAACGTCGATGGCGCCGCCGCGCAGCGCACATTGGCCGGCCTCGATCCAGCCCGCACGGCCGTACTGCTGATCTCCAAGAGCTTTGGCACCCAGGAGACCCTGCTCAACGGCGCGATCCTGCGGCAGTGGCTCGGCGACGATTCGCGCCTGTTCGCGATCACCGCCAACCCGGCGCGCGCCGCCTCCGCATTCGGCGTCGCGGTCGACCGGATCCTGCCGATGTGGGACTGGGTCGGCGGGCGTTACTCGCTGTGGTCTGCCGTCGGGTTGCCGATCGCGCTGGCCATCGGACCGGACCGCTACGACGAGCTGCTGGCCGGTGCCGCCGAAATGGACGCGCACGTGCTCGAAGCCGCGCCACGTCGCAACCTGGCCGCCTGGCATGCGCTGACTGCGGTGTGGAACGTCAATGCGCGCGGCTTCGCCACCCAGGCGGTGATGCCGTACGACGAGCGCCTCAGGCTGCTGCCGAACTACCTGCAGCAGCTGGTGATGGAGAGCCTCGGCAAGTCGGTGAAGCTGGACGGCTCGCCGGTCGACGTGCAGACCGTGCCGGTGTGGTGGGGCGGTGTCGGCACCGATTCGCAGCACAGCTTTTTCCAGGCGCTGCACCAGGGTACGCAGATCGTGCCGGTGGATTTCGTCGGCGTCGCGCACGGCGACGATCCTTATCGCGACAACCACGACGCGCTGCTGTCGAACCTGCTGGGCCAGGCCGAAGCGCTCGCGAACGGGCAGGGCAACGCCGATCCGCATCGCGCGTACGCGGGCAACCGTCCCAGCACGATGATCCTGCTCGATGCGCTCACACCGCGCGCGCTGGGCGCGCTGCTCGCGCTGTACGAGCACAGCGTCTACCTGCAGGCGGTGCTGTGGGGGATCAATCCGTTCGACCAATTCGGCGTCGAACTCGGCAAGCAGGTCGCCAACCGGCTGCTGCCCGCGGTGCGCGGCGAAGCGGCGGCGGACGACGCGGTGACGCGGACGCTGCTGGCCGAACTGGCGAAGTAAGCGGAGACGATCGCGGCGCTACTGCACGCCGTGACGTGCGAGCGCCCATGCCACGTGCTCGCGCACGACGGCGTTGTCGCTGCCACGCCGCGACTGCAAGGCGGCGATGATCCCGGGCGTGGTC
The DNA here is from genome assembly GCF_042655745.1 of Lysobacter yangpyeongensis. Taxonomy (NCBI): domain Bacteria; kingdom Pseudomonadati; phylum Pseudomonadota; class Gammaproteobacteria; order Lysobacterales; family Lysobacteraceae; genus Lysobacter; species Lysobacter yangpyeongensis. The sequence goes on from NZ_JBHSNM010000001.1 coordinate 178,201, forward strand.
GGAGCATTGCCCAGCGCGATGGCGATATTGCGCAGCCAGCGCTCGTGGCCGCTGCGACGGATCGCGGTGCCTTCGGTGCGTTGCAGGAATTCCGCCTCCTCCCACGCGAAAAGTTCGACCAGCGTCGCTTCGTCCAGGTTGTTGCGGGCGCGGAAATCGGGTTCGTCGGTGCGCCGGGCGAACTTGTTCCAGGGGCACACGAGTTGGCAGTCGTCGCAACCGAAGATGCGGTTGCCGATCAACGGGCGCAGTTCCTCGTCGATCGAACCCTCGTGCTCGATGGTCAGGTAGGCGATGCAGCGCCGCGCATCGAGGCGATGCGGTGCGACGATCGCGCCGGTGGGGCAGACGTCGATGCAGCGCGTGCAGGTGCCGCAGTGGGCGGTCGCCGGCGCGTCGATGGGCAAGGGCAGGTCGACGTAGATTTCGCCGAGGAAAAACCACGAGCCGCCGTCCTTGTCGATCAGGCAGGTGTGCTTGCCGATCCATCCCAGCCCGGCATTGCGTGCCAGCGCGCGTTCCAGCACCGGCGCCGAATCGACGAACACGCGATGGCCGAACGGGCCGACTTCCTCCGCGATGCGGTCGGCGAGTTTCTGCAGTCGCTGCCGCATCAGCTTGTGGTAGTCGCGTCCCAGCGCATAACGCGCGACGTAGGCGCGCTCGCCGTCGGCCAGCGTCTGCCAGGCTTCTTCGTCGTCGCGCCTGCCGTAATCGAGTCCGACCGAGATCACCCGCAGCGTGCCGGGGACGAGGTCTTCCGGACGCGATCGCTTCTCCCCATGCCGCGCCATCCAGTCCATCGAGCCGTACAGGCCTTTCGCCAGCCAGTCGCGCAGGTATGCCTCGTCCTCGCCCAGTTCGATGCCGGCGATGCCGCAGCGCTGGAAACCGAATTCGCCTGCGAGCGCGCGGATGCGGCCAGCCAATGCGGCATAGTCGGGTTCGGGCCGGGTGAAACGGTCGCTCATGGGACGCAAGTATAAAATCGCGCGATGCCAGGCCCCTCACACCTGTTCAATGTCGCCGCCCTGCGCGGCGTGGAAGCGCGCGCGACCAGCGCGCTGGGTGATGGTTTCGAGCTGATGCGCCGGGCCGGGCAGGCCGCCTGGCGCGAATTGCTGCAGGCCTGGCCGCAGGCGCAGCGCATCGTCGTGGTGTGCGGCCCCGGCAACAATGGCGGCGACGGATACGTGCTGGCACGCCATGCGCTGATGGCAGGACGGCAGGTCGAGGTGTTCCGACTGGCAGAGCATGCGCCGCGCAGCGAACTGGCGATGCATGCGTGCCGCGATTACGAAGCCGCATTCGGTCGCGTGCAGTCGTTCGAAGGCCACCTGCCCGTGGCGGATGTGGTCGTGGATGCCCTGTTCGGCATCGGCCTGGCGCGCGCGCCGGATGCGCAGGGCAATGCACTGATCGAGGCGATCAACCGCCACGAAGCGCCGGTATTCGCGCTCGATGTGCCCAGCGGCGTCGACAGCGATCGCGGCAGCGTGCCGGGCAACGCCGTGTTCGCCACCCGCACGCTGGAATTCATCGCCCACAAGATGGGATTGCATACCGGAGCCGCGCTCGATCATTGCGGCCATACCGCTCTGGCGTCGCTGGATCTCGCCCCGGGCCTCGTGGCCGACACGCCTGCCGGCGCGATGTTGTTGCGGGGCGACGACCTCGCGCGCTGGCTGCATCCGCGCCGTCGCGATTCGCACAAGGGCGCGAACGGGCGCGTGCTGTGCGTCGGCGGCGACTTCGGTGGCGGCGGCGCGATCCTGCTGTGCGCGCAGGCGGCCCTGCGCTGCGGCGCAGGGCTGGTCGATGTCGCTACCCGGAAGGAACACGTTCCCGCGTTGCTCGCCCGCACGCCGGAAGCGCTGGCGCATGCGATCGACGACGAGCATGGCTTCGACGCATTGGCGCAGCGCGCCGACGTGATCGCGATCGGTCCGGGGTTGGGGCAGGAAGACTGGGGCAGGGCGCTCCATGCGCGCTGCCTCGCTTCGCGCAAACCGCTGGTGCTGGATGCGGATGCATTGAACCTCGTGGCGATATCACGCCAGCGCCTGCCGGCGGATGCGGTGATCACGCCGCATCCGGGCGAAGCGGCGCGATTGCTGGACAGTTCGACCACGCAGGTGCAGGCCGACCGTTTCGGCGCCGCCCGCGATCTCGCTTTGCGCTATCGCTGCACCGTGGTGCTGAAGGGGGCCGGGACCATCGTTGCTTCCTCGGATCGCTTGCCGTGCGTGATCGATGCAGGCAACCCCGGCATGGCCACCGGCGGCATGGGCGATGTGCTCACCGGCACGATCGCGGCGTTGCGCGCGCAGGGCCTGGAGGCCTTCGATGCCGCCGGCGCCGGCGCCCTCTTGCATGCACTGGCAGGTGATGCGGCCGCGGAGGACGGTGAGCGCGGACTGCTGCCGTCGGACCTGATGCCCTGGCTGCGGCGATGGGCGAATCCCGGAGCGAGGACGTGATTTCGATGCTGCTTCCCGACGCCGACGCCACCAACGCACTGGGCGTCGCGCTGGCCCGCGCGCGCCCCGCAAAGGGCGTGCTCCACCTGTACGGCGACCTCGGTGCCGGCAAGTCCACGCTGGCCAGGGCGCTGCTGCGCGAACTCGGCGTCACCGGCGCCATCCGCAGCCCCACCTACACGCTGGTCGAGCGGTATCCCCTCTCGACGGGGGGCGAGGCGTGGCACCTCGACCTTTACCGCATCGCCGACGGCGGCGAACTCGAATTTCTCGGTCTGGACAGCGATGAGGCGGCCCTGTGGCTGGTCGAATGGCCGGAACGCGGGGGCGGCCTGCTGCCACCGGCGGATCTGAAGATCGAGCTGGCCGTGGCTGGCGATGGCCGCCGCGCCGGGGTGACCCCCATGACCGAAGCGGGACAGGCCTGGCTGCGGCGGATGCAGACCGTACGACAGCAGGGAGTTGCGGCGGACTCCTGAACGATCCGGAAGGAAAGGACGGCAGGTGCCGGATTCGTAAGGAAAAAATGCTTGACGTTCCCCCATGGCCGGTGCTTGACTACCGGCCATGCGCGTATCGGGGGCTACCGTCCAGAAATTCCTGCTTGGCATGGCGCTGCTCTTCGCGCTTGCCTGGAATCTCGCACATGCCAGTGAAATCAATGGCTTGCAACTGACCGCCGGGGCCACCGGCACGCGTGCCGAGATTGCGCTGGACCGGAACGTCGATTTCAAGGTCATCCGCCTCTCCGCTCCCGAACGGCTGGTGATCGACCTGCCTGCCACCGGCATCCGTCGCGGGCTGGCGTTGCCGGCGGGCGTCGGCGTGGTCCGGTCGGTCCGCAGCGGCCAACCACAGCCTGGCACTGCCCGCATCGTGTTCGATCTCGCCCAGCCGGTCGCCGTGCTGAACCCGCACATCGAGCAGGGCGCCGCCGGCCCGAAGCTGGTGCTGGAATGGCCGGGCGATGGTGCTGAAAGCCTCGCCGCGGCCAGCAAGGCGACACCGCAATCCCAGGGTGGCCAGACGGCGCCCGGAACCCCGGGCGCCGCGACGGAAGCGTCCACGCCCGAGGACGTCGCAGCCTCCAATGCCGCGACGACCCGGCTGATTTCCGAGCTCGCTGCGCGCAGCGAAGTCAAAAAGTTCGATACCGCACCCAGGGACGCTTCGACGGGAACGTCGGCGGTCCCGGGCAGCGGCGCAACTAACGGCGTGACGGGCGACTCTGCCGCTGCGACCGCGACAGTTGCAGCGTCGACCGATTCCGCTTCGACCAAGGCGCCGGCATCGACACCGTCTTCGCCGCCGGTGGATGCGGTGAAAACCATGAAGGACGTGATGCGCAGTCGCGGCATGCGTCCCCTGATCATCGCCATCGATGCCGGCCACGGCGGGCAGGATCCCGGTGCTACCGGTCTGCACGGCAAGCGCGAGAAGGACGTCACCCTGGCAGTCGCGCGCGAACTCGCGCGCCAGATCAACGCGACGCCCGGGCTCAAGGCATACCTCACCCGGGATACCGATGTCTTCATCCCGCTCAACAACCGCGCGCAACTCGCCCGCCGCGCGGGGGCGGACATGTTCGTGTCCATCCATGCCGACGCGGCCGAAAACCGCTCGGCCAGCGGCTCTTCCGTGTACGTGCTGTCGCTGAAGGGCGCGTCCTCGCAGCGCGCGCGCTGGCTTGCCGACAAGGAAAACGCCTCCGACCTGATCGGCGGCGTGCGCCTGGAAAAGACCAGCGGCACGCTGGCTTCGGTCCTGATCGACCTGACCCAGAGCGGCCAGATGAAGGCCTCCGAGGACGCGGCCACGCACGTGCTGGACGGCCTCAGCCGCATCGGCCGCAATCACAAGCCGCATATCGAGCGGGCCAACTTCGCCGTGCTGCGCACGTCCGACATGCCGGCCATGCTGGTGGAAACCGCCTTCATCTCGAATCCGGAAGAAGAACGGCGCCTGAGCGATCCCGCCTACCAGCGCCAGCTGGCGCGCGCGGTGCTCGACGGAGTCAACACGTTCTTCCTGCGGCAGCCGCCGCCGGGCACCCTGTACGCGGCGCAGGCGTCCTCCGGATCGATCGGTGCGGCCGGCGCGGGGCTGGGCACCGACTGACCGGCGCACGGTGGGATTGGCGCGCCGCGCCGCATATCATCCCGGCTCAGCATTTCCGACGGCGCGCGACGCCGTTCCTGCCGTGGCGATACGACAGCTTCCCGATACCCTCATCAACCAGATTGCCGCCGGCGAAGTCGTCGAACGACCCGCTTCCGTCGTCAAGGAACTCGTCGAGAACGCGCTCGACGCCGGCGCGCGCCGCATCGACATCGACCTGGAGGAGGGCGGCGTCCGCCTGATCCGCATTCGCGACGACGGCGGCGGCATTCCCGCGCAGGACCTGCCGCTCGCGGTATCGCGCCATGCGACGAGCAAGATCGCCTCGCTCGATGACCTCGAAGGCGTCGCGACGCTGGGCTTCCGCGGCGAAGCGCTGCCGTCGATCGCCTCGGTGAGCCGCTTCGCCCTGGTGTCGCGTCACAACGGTTCCTCGCACGGCGCCGCGGTGGAAATCGATGGCGGCCGCGTCGGCGAAGTCACGCCGCGGCCGCACCCGCAGGGCACCACCGTGGAGGTGCGCGACCTGTTCTTCAACGTGCCCGCGCGCCGCAAGTTCCTCAAGGCCGAACGCACCGAACTAGGACACATCGAGGAATGGCTGCGCCAGCTCGCGCTGGCCAGACCCGACGTCGAACTGCGCGTGTCCCACAACGGCAAGGCGTCGCGGCGCTGGAAAGGCGAGGGCGATTTGCTTTCCGAAGTGCGCCTGCACGAGGCGCTGGGCGAGGAGTTTGCCCACCATGCGCTGCGCATCGACCACAGCGCCGCAGGCTTGCGGCTGCACGGCTGGATCGCGCAGCCGGTCTACAACCGCGCCAGTGCCGACCAGCAGTACCTCTACGTCAACGGCCGCGCCGTACGCGACCGCAGCGTCGCGCACGCCGTGAAACAGGCCTATGCCGACGTGCTCTTCCACGGCCGGCAGCCGGCGTACGTGCTGTTCCTCGAACTCGATCCGCGGCGCGTCGACGTCAACGTGCATCCGGCCAAGCACGAAGTCCGTTTTCGCGACGCGCGCCTGATCCACGATTTCGTCTACCGCACGCTCAACGATGCGCTGGCGGAAACGCGCGCGGGCAGCGCGCCGACGATTCCCGTGGCAGCGCTCGAGGCCGGAACACCCGCACAAGCACAGCGATGGAACGCCACCGCGCCGCAGTCGCCGCTCGGCCTGCAGGTGGCCGAAGTGCGCGCGGGCTACGCCGCCCTGTACGGCGCGCCGGCCGCATCGCCAGCGAATCACGGCGACTCCATCCCGGCCCAGGCATTGCCCGAAAGCAACGACGCGACGATGCCGCCGCTGGGCTACGCCATTGCCCAGCTGCACGGCATCTACATCCTCGCCGAGAGCGCCGAGGGTCTCATCGTCGTCGACATGCATGCCGCGCACGAGCGCATCGGCTACGAAAAACTCAAGTGCGCCCACGACGGCGAAGGCCTGCGCACGCAGCCGCTGCTGGTCCCGCTGACCGTTGCCGTGTCGGAGCGCGAGGCCGATGTGGCCGAGCGCGAAACCGAGACCCTGGCGACGCTGGGCTTCGAGCTCACCCGCAGCGGACCGCAGTCGCTCGTGCTGCGCGCGGTCCCGGCGCTGCTCGCGCACGGCGACGTCGAAGCGCTGCTGCGCGACGTGCTCGCGGACCTGCGCGAACACGGGGAAAGCCGTCGCGTGGCGGCGGCGCGCGACGAATTGCTGGCGACCATGGCCTGCCACGGCGCCGTTCGTGCCAACCGGCGTCTCACTTTGCCGGAAATGAACGCGCTGCTGCGGGAAATGGAAGTGACCGAGCGCTCCGGGCAATGCAATCATGGCCGCCCGACCTGGGCGCGTTTTTCCCTTCCCGAAATCGACCGCTGGTTCCTGCGAGGACGCTGATGTCGCGACTGAACTTCCGTGTGCTACCGCTGCTCGTGCTGGCGCTGGCGGCGACCGCGTGCGAGGACAAGGAGGCCATCCGCCAGGCCGCCGAAGCCAAGGTGCAGGCGTTCAATGCCACCCAGGCGCCGTGGCGTGCCGAACGCCGGGCGAAGCTGCTGCAGCCCGACGGCTGGACCAGCCTGGTCGGCCTGCACTGGCTCGACAAGGGCGAGCACTACCTGGGCAGCGATGCCGACAACGGCATCCGCCTCGCCGTCGGGCCCGCGCACGTCGGCATGATCTCGCGCGATGGCGACCGGATCCGCTTCGTTCCGGAGAAGGATGCGGTGCTCACGCTCGACGGTCAGCCGCTCCAGGGACCGGTCACGTTGTTGAGCGATGCGGACGACAACGGCCCCAGCACCATCGGCTTCGACGAAGGCAAGGGCCTGATCACCGTGATCAAGCGGGCCGACCGTTACGCCCTGCGGGTGAAGCACGCCGATGCGCCCACGCGCACCGGCTTCACCGGGATCGAGTACTGGCCGGGCGGCGAGGAGTGGATCGTGAAGGCGCGGTTCGTGCCCAACGCGCCCGGCAAGACCCTCCCGATCGCCAATATCGTCGGGACGACCGAGGATGTGCCGAATCCCGGCGCGATCGAATTCCGGCGCGGCGACAAGGCGTATCGCATCGAAGCCCTCGACGAAGGCGATGGCGGCCTGTCGCTGATCTTCGCCGACCGCACCAGCGGCCACGGCAGTTATCCGGCCGGGCGTTTCCTGGATGCGCCCAAGCCCGATGCCGCCGGCAACGTGACGATCGATTTCAACAAGAGCTACAACCCGCCGTGCGCGTTCACCCCATTTGCCACCTGTCCGCTCCCGCCGCCGGAGAACCGGCTCGACCTCGAGATCGTTGCGGGCGAGAAGGCCTACCACGCCGCAGCGCAGAAGAAGTCATGACACCCTGCATCCGTCGCAGCGCCTTCGCGCTTTGCCTTCTGGCCTGCTCGCTGGCCGTCGGCGGCGCGCACGCCGATTCCCCGGCCGCGACCACCGCGGCGCCTGCCGCGGCGAGTCGGCCGGCGCCAAAGCCGCTGCTGTGGAAGGTGTCCGATCAGGACAATTCGATCTACCTGCTGGGCTCGTTCCACCTGCTGAAGGCGGACGACTATCCGCTGTCGTCGGACATCGAGCAGGCCTTCGCCGAGGCGGACAAACTCGTGTTCGAAGTTCCCCCGGCGGAACTGTCCGACCCCGCGCTCGGACTGAAGATGGCGCAGCTGGCCGGCTACAGCGACGGCCGCACGCTGAGCCAGGTGGTGCCCGTCGATGTCCTGGCAAAGATGAAACAGGTGCTTGGTGCCGAGCACGTGTCGCAGCTCGAAGCGATGGAGCCGTGGTTCATCAACCTCGGCCTGTTGATCGGGGTATCGCAGAAGCTCGGGTTCCAGCCGGACCAGGGGCTGGACCTGCACCTCGCGCGGCGCGCGGAAGCGGCCAGCAAGCCCGTCGCGGGGCTGGAAACCGCCGATCAGCAACTCGCGGTGCTGGATTCGACGCCGATGGACGAACAGGTCGCCGGCCTCCGCGATTTTCTCGCCGACCCTGCCGAAGCGCAGAAGCTGCTGACCGAAACGCACGAGGCATGGCGCAACGGCGATGCGAAGCGGCTGGGCGAACTCGCCATCGACCAGTTCCGCACCGACACGCCGGTGACGTACCGGATCATCAACGTCCAGCGCAACGACGCCTGGGTGCCGCAGCTGCAGCAGATGCTCGACGGCGCGAAAGAGGGCAACACGCTGGTCGTCGTCGGTGCGATGCACCTGCTCGGCCAGGACGGCGTCGTGGAAAAGCTGCGCGCGAAGGGGTATCGCGTCGAGCGCATCTGCAGCGCCTGCAGCGGGCAGAAGTAGTCCGCCGGCGACGTATCGGCACGCGAGGCACGGGCCGTGCGCGCATGGCGACACGTCATAAGCGCATGCGGTGGCGGCGGCGCCGGCCCGCAGGCTTATCCCGTATATTCGGCGCCTTGTTCCCTTGATCCAGGCGCGCCATCGGCGCAGGACTCGAAGTGGCCAGCAACACCTTCGGCAAGCTCTTCGCGATCACGACCTTCGGCGAAAGCCACGGTCCCGCGATCGGCTGCGTGGTCGACGGCTGCCCCCCGGGCATCGCGATCGCACCGGAGGACTTCCGCCACGACCTGGAGCGCCGCGCCACCGGCAAGACCCGCCACACCTCGGCGCGTCACGAAGCCGACGAAGTCGAAATCCTCAGTGGCGTATACGAAGGCGTCACCACCGGCACGCCGATCGCGCTGCTGATCCGCAACACCGATGCGCGCAGCAAGGACTACGCGAACATTGCCGCGCAGTTCCGTCCCGGACACGCCGATTACACCTACTGGCAGAAGTACGGCCTCCGCGATCCGCGCGGTGGCGGGCGTTCGAGCGCGCGCGAGACCACCATGCGCGTGGCCGCCGCGGTGATCGCGAAGAAGTGGCTTGCGCAGCACCATGGCGTGCAGGTGCGCGGTTGCCTGACGCAGATCGGCGACATCACGCCGCACGCCTTCGATGCGGAAAACATCGACTGGGCCGCCGTCGAAGCCAATCCGTTCTTCTGGCCCGACGCATCGCAGATCGGGGAGCTGGAAAGCTACATGGACGCGCTGCGCAAGTCCGGCGATTCGGTCGGCGCGCGCGTCGACGTCGTCGCCGAAGGCCTGCCGCCCGGATGGGGCGAGCCGATCTACGGCAAGCTCGATGGCGAACTCGCCGCGGCCATGATGTCGATCAACGCGGTGAAGGGCGTCGAGATCGGCGACGGGTTCGCTGCCATTGCGCAGAAGGGCAGCTTCCATCGCGACGAAATCAGCGCGGACGGCTTCCTGAGCAATCATGCCGGCGGCATTCTCGGCGGCATCAGCACGGGGCAGGCGATCCGCGTGTCCACCGCGTTCAAGCCGACCTCCAGCCTGCGCCTGCCGGTGCAGAGCCTGGACACCGCCGGCAACGCCGTCGAAGTCGTCACCACCGGTCGCCACGACCCCTGCGTGGGCATCCGCGCCACGCCCATCTGCGAGGCGATGGTCGCGCTGGTGCTGATGGACCAGGCCTTGCGCCACCGCGCGCAGTGCGGCGACGTGGGCGAGATCGCGCCGCGCATTCCGGCGAAAGCGACCGGCAAAAAACGATAGCGGCCGGTTGCTTGCCGCTTTCCGGACCCGGGTCCGGGAAGTGCCGTTGCAGCCGCGCCGCGCGACCGTTTCGCCCGATTCCCTCAATTCCGCGACCGGCAGGCGCACAATTCCATCCGCCGCGCGTCGCCAATCCACAGGAAACATGCAATGAGCAACAAGACGTACACCGTAGCCGTCGTCGGTGCCACCGGCGCGGTCGGCGAAACCATGCTGAAGGTGCTGGCCGAACGCCAGTTTCCGGTCGGCAAGCTGCACGTCCTGGCGAGCGAACGCTCGGCCGGCAGCAAGGTCGAATTCGGCGCGCGCCAGCTGGTGGTCGAGAACCTCGCCACCTTCGATCCGGCCGGAGTCGACATCGCGCTGTTCTCCGCCGGCGGCGCGGTGTCGAAGGAATACGCGCCGAAGTTCGCCGCGGCCGGTGCGGTGGTGATCGACAACTCGTCCACCTTCCGCGGCGATGCCGACGTGCCGCTGGTGGTGTCGGAAGTGAACCCCGGGCAGGTGAAGAACCGCCCGCGCGGCATCATCGCCAACCCGAACTGCTCGACCATGCAGCTGATGGTCGCCTTGGCGCCGATCCATCGCGCCGTCGGCATCGAGCGCATCAACATCGCCACCTACCAGTCGGTCTCGGGCACCGGCGCCAAGGCGATGGAGGAACTCGGCAAGCAGACCGCCGACCTGCTCAACTTCCGCGAAGTCGAGCCGAAGGTCTATCCGGTGCAGATCGCCTTCAACGTGATCCCGCACGGCGGCGACTTCCTCGACAACGGCTACACCACCGAAGAATGGAAGCTGGTCACCGAGACCCGCAAGATCCTCGGCGACGACAGCATCCTGGTGAACGCCACCGTGGTGCGCGTGCCGGTGTTCTACGGACATTCGGAAGCCGTGCACATCGAGACGCGCGAGAAGCTCAGCGTCGAGCGGGCACGCGAACTGCTGGCCGCGCAGCCGGGACTGGAGCTCGTCGACGAGCGCAAGGCCGGCGGCTATCCGACCCCGGTCACCCACGCGTCGGGCAACGATCCGGTCTACGTGGGCCGCCTGCGCGAGGACGTCTCCCATCCGCGCGGCCTGGACATGTGGGTCGTGGCCGACAACATCCGCAAGGGCGCGGCGACCAATGCCGTGCAACTGGCAGAGCTGGTGATCCAGGAACTTTGAGGCGTCTTGCTTCCTGCACCGGCAGGAAGCTCCGGGACCCTGAGCTTGTCCTTCTCCCCGCCCGGCGGGGAGAAGGTGCCCCGAAGGGGCGGATGAGGGGCGGAGTCCCGCAAAAAATCCTGAACCCGCTCAATCATTTGCAGCAGCTTCATTGCAAATCGCCTGCAGTGGGGGCTAGAGTCGCGCGGGGGAAAGGCGTGAGGCCGAACGTGAAGCGAATCGCGGGAACAGTTCTGGCGCTCGTGGCGATCTTCGCCAGCTTCGGCGCATCCGCGCTGGGGCTCGGCCAGATCGTCGTGAAGTCGAAAGTGGGCCAGCCGCTGCTGGCCGAGATCCCGATCATCAGCAACGACCCGACCGAGCTGGAACAACTGCGGGCGGGGCTCGCATCGCCGGAAACGTTCTCCCGCATCGGTCTGCGCCCGCCGGTCGGCATCATTGCCGAACTGCAGTTCACGCAGGCGCTGGACGCACGCGGCAACCCGATCCTCCGCGTGACCAGCACGCAGTCGGTGAGCGAGCCCCTGTTGACCTTCCTGGTGGAGGTCGACTGGGGGCAGGGCCGGCTGGTGCGCGAGTATTCCGCGCTGATCGACGCACCGCGCACGGTCTCCGCGCCCCTGCAGCCGGACATCACCGCGCCGACGGTGGAAGCGCCGGCCGTCATCGAACGTCCGGCCGAACCGCCCGCCGTTGCCACCGAACCGGAAGCCACGCCGGCGCCAGCCGAAGCGGCGCCGCCGAGTGAGCCGGCTCCGCAGGACCGCACTGCCATCGAGCCGACCGCGCCGCCTCCGCCGGTGGCGACCGCAGCACCCGTCGCGCAGCCCGCGCCCGACATCGCCGGCGACTATCAGGTGCGCGCCGGCGACACGCTGTCCGCGATCGCCGGGCGCGTCGGCGGCGGCACGCTCGACCAGACCATGATCGCGCTGCTGCGCGCCAATCCCGAAGCCTTCATCGACGGCAACATCAACCGCCTGAAGGCCGGTGCGGTGCTGCGCATGCCCGGCGATGCCGCGATGACCGAGCTGGATGCGCAGCAGGCCCGGGCGATCGTCCATGCCCAGATCCAGGAATGGCGCGCTTCGCGCCGCGCCGCGCCGCAGCCGGCCGCAGGCGCGGTGGCCTCGGCTTCCACGTCGGGTCGCGCGGAAACGCAGGCGGCTTCCACTTCATCTTCCAAGCGCGTTGCGGATGCACGTCTGGAAATCGTTCCGCCCGGCGCCAGCGATGCGACCAAGGCGGGCACACAGTCCGGCTTCAGCGCCGGAGGCGAGGGCGCGATGCTCGAACAGGAACTGACCCAGACGAAGGAGACCCTCGCCGCGCGCGAGGCCGAGACGCAGGAACTCAAGAGCCGCGTCGCCGAACTGGAAAAGCTGCAACAGCAACAGCAGCAGTTGCTCGCGATGAAGGACAGCGAACTGGCGGCCGCGCAGCAGCGCCTCGCGCAGACGCAGAAGCAGCAGACGCAGGCGTCGATGCTGCCCTGGGCCGTCGGCATCGGTGGCGCGCTGGTGCTGGGCGGGTTGATCGCGTGGTTCCTGCGTCGCCGCGATGCGGCCGCGCCGAGCTTCCGTGCGCCGGTGGCCGCGGCGCCGTCGATCGCCGACGCGTTCGCGCCGCGCATCGGTGAAGAGCGGGTCGAAGCCGAGCCGGAACCAGAGCTGGAACCCGAACCCGTGGCCGCGGCCGTCGCCACTCCGATGCGCGCCCCCGAGCCTCCGCAGCGCACGGCACCGGCCTGGCATACCGGAGCGCAGCGCGATCTGCTCGATCCGGCGGCGCAGGCCGCGCACGAGCGCCTCGAACTCGCCCGCGCGTATCTCGACCTGGGCGATCTTGCCGGCGCACGTCAGCTGCTCGGCGAGATCGTGATCAACGGCGACCATGCCGCGCGCCAACAGGCGCAGCGGATGTTGCGCGAACTCGAATGACCGCGCCGGGCCGGACCACGGGTCCTGCCCGGCATCACCCTGGCCGTCGCCGCCGCACCTCGCGAGGTCGACAGCACTATCAGACCTGAGCGTGCCTTGCCGGCACGCGCGCACGCATGCCTCGATCACTCCCGGATACCCCCGTTGCTGCCGCGGCGCCCTTGCAGCGCTACGCGATGGGCATCGAATACGACGGCAGCGAGTTCAGCGGCTGGCAGCGGCTGAGCAAGCATGGCGAGCGTGATCCGGAGGGCTACACGACGCTGCAGTCGGTGATCGAGGAGGCCCTGTCCTTCGTCGCAGGCACGCCGATCGAGACCATCTGCGCGGGTCGCACCGATGCCGGTGTGCACGCCGCGGGGCAGGTGGTCCATTTCGACAGTCCGGTGCAGCGCGATCCGCGCGGCTGGGTGCTGGGCACCACCAGCAAGCTACCGCCGGCGATCGGTGCGTTGTGGTGCGTGCCGGTAAGCGACGAATTCCACGCGCGCTTCTCGGCGCGCGCGCGGCGCTACCGTTATTCGATCCTGAACCGCCAGGTGCGGCCGGCGCTCAACCGGCACGTGCTGACCTGGGAACGTCGCCGGCTCGACGCCGATGCGATGCACCGCGCCGCGCAATCACTGCTGGGCGAAAACGACTTTTCCGCATTCCGCACCGTGCACTGCCAGGCCCCGCACGCGCGGCGCGAGCTGCAGGAAATAGTGGTACGCCGTGATGGCGACGTGGTGACCGTGGAAGTTCAGGCCAATGCCTTCCTTCACCACATGGTGCGCAACATTGTCGGAAGCTTGCTGGTGGTCGGCCGCGGCGATGCCCCGGATAGCTGGATCGCGGAGCTTCTCGCCGGTCGCGATCGCACCAGAGCCGGCCCGACGGCGCCGGCAAGCGGGCTCGTCTTCCTCGGACCCCGCTATCCCGCCGATGTCGTCGCCCGCTTCGGCCTGCCCGAGCATGTCCGCCTGTGAGGAGTACGTGAAGCCAAACTTCTTCCGCACCCGCATCAAGTTCTGTGGCCTCACGCGCGCAGGCGACGTGCGGCTGGCGAGCGAACTGGGCGTCGACGCCGTGGGCTTCGTGTTCGCCCGACAAAGCACGCGTCGCATCGAACCCGAGGAGGCGCGCGCGATGCGCACCGCCCTGGCGCCGTTCGTGGATTCGGTCGCGTTGTTCAAGGACAACACGCAGGAAGAGGTGCGCGAGATCGTGCGGCACGTGCGGCCGAGCATCCTGCAGTTCCATGGCAGCGAGGACGACGCGTTCTGCCGCGGCTTCGGGGTGCCATACCTCAAGGCCATCGCGATGGGCGGCGAAGCGCGCACCACGATTCCGCTGCGCGCGCGCTTTCCCGGTGCGGCCGGCTTCCTCTTCGACAGCCACGCGCCCGGCGGCGAGGGCGGCAGCGGCAAGACGTTCGACTGGTCGCGGATTCCGCAGGACACGGGCAAGCCGTGGCTCCTCGCCGGCGGGCTGACGCCGGAGAACGTGTTCGACGCAGTCGTCGCCACGCGCCCGTGGGGCGTGGACGTATCCAGCGGCATCGAGCTGTCGCCGGGCATCAAGGACGGCGACCGCATGCGCAGCTTCGTCGAGGAAGTGCGCAGGGCGGATTGCCACAACCTCTAGCGATCCGTCGGCAACAGGCTCAACGCCGCGGCGCTCGCCGATCAGTCGCTGTCCGCGAGTGCAGCACGCAACCATGCGGCGAGCCGCGCGACACGATGGTCTTCGCGGCGCCCCGGCTCGCACAGGATCCAGTGCGCCTGCGTTTCGACGAATCCCCAGGGCGCGAGCAGTCGTCCCGAGGCCACGTCCGCGGCCACCAGCGGTTCCGGCGCGATCGCGACGCCCAGACCGGCGGCGGTGGCTTCCAGCAGGTAGTACAGGTGCTCGAAGCCGGTGCCGAGACGCAATGCCTCCGGATCCAGGCCGGCGCGGCTCGCCCATTCGCTCCAGGCCTGCGGTCGCGATGCGGTGTGCAGCAACGGGAGTTCCAGCAATACCTCGGGCGCCGCGCCGCGCAAGCGTTCGGACCCGGCATGGCGCGGGCTGACCACCGGCCCGATCCGCTCGGGGGCGAGCAGGTGCACGCGCCACTCGGCCGGCCACGGCGGTTGCGCGATCAGCAGGGCGGCATCCAGCCCGGTGAGCGCGGCATCGGGCGGGGTGTCGCTGGCCGAGAGGTGGAGCTTGAGCGCGGGTTCCTCGCGCGCAAGGCGTTCCAGTCGCGGGATCACCCAGCGCGCGAGCACGCTGCCGGGGCAACCGAGGACCAGCGGCGCTCCGGACTGACGGTGCCGCAGCTCGGCCCAGGTGGACCGCAGCGGCGCGAGCGCGGCCTCAGCCGCTTCGTGCAGGCGGCGACCGGCGGGCGTGAGCGCCAGCCCCCGTCCCTGACGGACGAACAGCGGGGCGTCCAGCGCCTCCTCCAGTACCCGCAACTGGCGGCTGATCGCGCCGTGGGTGACATGGAGCTCCTGCGCCGCCCGGCTGACGCTGTCCAGCCGGGCCACGGCTTCGAAGGCCCGGAGCGCATTGAGCGGAGGCAGGTCGCGACTCATTGTGTGAGTATTCCTGACAGGTCGACGAGATTTTATTGGTTTTGGGGACCGGCAGGCGGAGATAAAGTGAACAGATCCGGCCTTCGCACGCGCACCATGAATTACCCCGAGATCCCCGACTTCCACGCTTATCCCGACGCGAGCGGGCATTTCGGCCGGTACGGCGGGCGCTTCGTGGCCGAGACCCTGATCGGTCCGCTGGAGGCTCTGGCCCAGGCCTACGACGAGGCCCGGGTCGACCCCGCCTTCATCGCGGCCTTCGACGACGACCTCGCGCACTACGTCGGCCGACCGAGCCCGATCTATTTCGCGCAGCGCCTCAGTCGCGAAGCCGGCGGCGCGCGCATCCTGCTCAAGCGCGAGGACCTCAACCACACCGGCGCGCACAAGATCAACAACACCATCGGTCAGGCCTTGCTGGCCAGCCGCATGGGCAAGACCCGGATCATCGCCGAGACCGGCGCTGGCCAGCACGGCGTCGCCTCCGCGACCGTCGCGGCGCGCCTCGGGCTGGAATGCGTGGTCTACATGGGTGCTACCGACATCGAGCGCCAGAAGATCAACGTCTACCGGATGAAGCTGCTCGGCGCGACCGTGGTGCCGGTGACGAGCGGCTCGGCGACGCTGAAGGATGCGTTGAACGAAGCGATGCGTGACTGGGTGACGAACGTGCAGGACACGTTCTACATCATCGGTACCGTCGCCGGTCCCGATCCGTATCCGCGCATGGTGCGCGACTTCAACGCCGTCGTCGGCCGCGAGGCGCGCGCGCAGATGCTGGCCGAATACGGCCGCCTGCCCGATGCGGTCACTGCGTGCGTCGGCGGCGGCAGCAATGCGATCGGCGTGTTCCATGCCTTCCTCAATGATCGCGGCGTGCGCCTGGTGGGCGCGGAAGCGGCGGGCGAGGGCATCGCCACCGGCCACCATGCCGCGTCGTTGTCGGCCGGCCGGCCGGGCGTGCTGCACGGCAACCGCACGTATGTGCTGTGCGACGACGATGGCCAGATCATCGAGACCCACTCGGTGTCGGCAGGACTGGACTATCCGGGCGTAGGTCCCGAGCACGCCTTCCTCAAGGACACCGGTCGCGCCGAATACGTCGGCGTGAGCGACGACGAAGCGCTCGCGGCGTTCCACCAGCTGGCGCGTACCGAGGGCATCCTGCCGGCGCTCGAATCCAGCCACGCCATCGCGCAGGCCATCAAGCTCGCGCGCGAACTGCCGAAGGACGCGATCGTGCTGTGCAACCTGTCGGGGCGTGGCGACAAGGATGTGCACACGATTGCGGGGCGTGAGGGAATTACGTTCTGACGGAAGGCGGGAACAGGGAACGGGGAACAGGGAAAGAAACTTCCAGCGCCCCTTCGCTCCCCAGTAGCCAACCCACGAAAACGGAAGTCTTCCGCGAGCCGGTGATTCATCGTTCCCTGTTCCCTGTTCCCTGTTCCCTGTTCCCTGTTCCCTGTTCCCCTCTCCATGAACCGCATCGACACCCGTTTCGCCCAACTGCAGAAGCAAGGCCGCAAGGCGCTGATCCCGTTCGTTACTGCCGGCGATCCTGCGCTGGACGCGACGGTTCCGGTCATGCACGCACTCGCCGCCGCCGGCGCGGACGTCATCGAGCTGGGCGTGCCGTTCTCCGATCCCATGGCGGACGGTCCGACCATCCAGCGCAGTTCCGAACGCGCCCTCGCGCGCGGCGCGGGGCTGTCGTACGTGCTCGATTGCGTGCGCCGCTTCCGCGAGGACGGCGCCGATACACCGGTCGTGCTGATGGGCTATCTCAACCCGGTCGAAATCCGTGGCGCCGACCGCTTCGGCCGGGAAGCCGCCGCGGCGGGCGTCGATGGTGTGCTGCTGGTCGACCTGCCGCCGGAGGAAGCGGCGGACTTCCGCACCGCCTTCGCCGCGCACGGGCTCGCACTGATCCTGCTGGCGGCGCCGACCACCAGCGATGCGCGTCTGGCCACGCTGTGCGCGCAGGCCAGCGGCTACCTCTACTACGTCAGCTTCGCCGGGGTGACCGGCGCCGACCGGCTCGATACCGCGGCGGCCGGCGAACGCCTCCGGACGATCCGCTCGCGCAGCCCGGTGCCGGTCGCGGCGGGTTTCGGCATCCGCGATGCCGCATCGGCGCGGGCGATGGCCAGCGAGGCCGACGGCGTCGTCGTCGGCAGCGCCCTGGTGTCCGCCCTGGAAGGCAGCGAAGACCCGGCCGCCTCCGCCACGACGTTCCTGCGCGCGCTGCGCGAAGCCCTCGACGGCTAGCGTTGGCGGCGAATCGCGGCCTCTGCCCGACAGGAGGTCGGGACCTCCTGCCCGGACCGGGCTACCCCGCACGCGCTAAACTGGACGTTCGCCATTAGCGCCTGATCAGGGGAACACCCAAAGCATGTCCTGGCTGAAGAAACTCATGCCCTCCGGCATCCGGACCGAATCCGGCACGGCCAAGCGCCGCAGTGTCCCCGAGGGGCTCTGGGAAAAGTGCGACCGCTGCGGCGTCGTGCTGTACCGCCCCGAGCTCGAGGAAAACCTCGAGGTCTGCCCGAAGTGCGGCTTCCACATGCCGATCCGCGCCCGGGCGCGGCTGGCGTCCCTGTTCGATCCCGACAGCACCAGCGAAATCGGCGCCGAACTCGGCCCCACCGACGTGCTGAAGTTCAAGGACCAGAAGAAGTACTCCGACCGCATCAAGGCGGCGCAGAAGTCCACCGGCGAGCGCGACGCCCTGATCGCCTTGCAGGGCAAGCTGAAGGGCCGCGACCTCGTCGCCGCGTCGTTCGACTTTGCGTACATGGGCGGTTCGATGGGCTCGGTGGTCGGCGAGCGATTCGCCCTTGCGGCCGAGCGCGCGGCCGAGATCGGCTGCCCGTTCGTATGCTTCTCCGCCAGCGGCGGCGCGCGCATGCAGGAAAGCCTGTTCTCGCTGATGCAGATGGCCAAGACCTCCGCCGCGCTTGCGCGCCTGCGCGCCAAGGGGCTGCCGTACATCTCGGTGATGACCCATCCGACCACCGGCGGCGTCTCCGCCTCGTTCGCGATGCTCGGCGACATCAACCTCGCCGAACCCGAAGCGCTGATCGGCTTCGCCGGCCCGCGCGTGATCGAGCAGACCGTGCGCGAGAAGCTGCCGGAAGGCTTCCAGCGTTCCGAGTTCCTCCTCGACCACGGCGCTATCGACCAGATCTGCGACCGCCGCGAGATGCGCGATCGCCTGGCGCACCTGCTGGCGCTGCTGATGAAGCAGCCGGTGCCGCAGGACGACAACGAGGTGCTGGCTTGAGCCGCAGGTATTTCGGCACCGACGGCATCCGCGGCCGCGTCGGCGAAGGTCCCATTTCCGCCGACTTCGTCCTGCGCCTGGGCAATGCCTACGGCCACGCGCTGACCCGCGCCTACGAAGGCCGCGACTGGCGCAAGCCGCAGGTCATCATCGGCAAGGACACCCGCATTTCGAACTACATGTTCGAAGCCGCGCTCGAAGCCGGTCTGGTCGCCGCGGGCGTGGACGTGCAGCTGATGGGGCCGATGCCCACGCCGGCCGTCGCGCACTTGACGCATTCGATGCGCGCCGATGGCGGCATCGTCATTTCGGCCTCGCACAACCCGCACTACGACAACGGCATCAAGTTTTTCTCCGCGCGTGGCGAGAAGCTCGACGACGCCACCGAACTGGCGATCGAAGCCGCGCTCGACCAGCCGTTCCGCACCGTGACCTCGGAGCAGCTCGGCAAGGCCGTGCGCACGCGCGACGCGCTGGGGCGCTACATCGAGCATTGCAAGAGTTCGGTGCCCAAGGGCTTCGACCTGGGCGGCATGCGCATCGCGATGGATTGCGCCAATGGCGCGACCTACCAGCTCGGTCCGCTCGTGCTGCGCGAACTGGGCGCGCGCGTGGATGCGATTGGCGTCGATCCCAACGGCCTGAACATCAACGATGGCGTGGGCTCCACGCATCCGGAAACCCTCGCGGCGCGCGTGCGCGAAACCGACGTGGACCTGGGCATCGCCTTCGATGGCGATGGCGACCGGGTGATGTTCGTCGACGGGAACGGCAACGTCCGCGACGGCGACGACCTGCTGTACGTGCTGGCGAAGGACTGGAAGCAGAGCGGTCGCCTCGCCGGTCCGGTGGTTGGAACACTGATGACCAATTACGGCCTGGAGCGCGCGCTGGAGCGCGAAGGCATCGGCTTCATCCGCGCCAAGGTCGGCGACCGCTACGTCCACCAGCAACTGGTCGCCAACGGCGGCGTGCTGGGCGGCGAGGCGTCGGGGCACATGCTGTGCCTGGACCGCAGCGGCACCGGCGACGGCATCGTCAGCGCGCTGCAGGTGCTCGAAGTGCTGGGTCGTCGCGGCATCTCGCTGAGCGAAGCCTTGCAGGGCCTGGAGCGCGTGCCGCAGAAGACCGTCAACGTGCGTTACGCGGGTACTTCGCGCCCGGCCGAAGCGGCATCCGTGCAGGCGGCCCTCGCCAGCGCGCAGGCCGCGGTGGCCGGTCGCGGTCGCGCCTTCCTGCGCCCTTCGGGTACCGAGCCTGTGGTTCGCGTCACGGTCGAAGCCGACGACGCGACGCTGATGCAGGAAACGCTCGATGCACTGGCCGCCGCCGTGCATGCGGCGGCGAAGTAAACCAACGAACGAACATCGGAACACCGAGCACACCATGGCGTCGCAGATCCCGACCCTCGACATCCGCCGCTTCGATACCGACCGCGAAGCCTTCGTCGCCGAACTCGGCGCGGCCTATCGCGAATGGGGTTTCGCAGGCATCCGCAACCACGGCGTCCCGCAGTCCCTGATCGACGGTTCGTACGACGTCTTCAGGCGCTTCTTCGCGCTGCCCGAGGATGTGAAGCGCAAGTACCACGTGCCTGGTGGTGGTGGTGCGCGCGGGTACACGCCGTTCGGCATCGAGACCGCCAAGGATTCGAAGTACTTCGACCTCAAGGAGTTCTGGCATGTCGGCCGCGAGATTCCGCGCGATTCGAAGTACGCGGACGTCATGCCGGCGAACCTGTGGCCGGAGGAAATCCCCGAATTCCGCGAGCTCGCCTATGGCCTCTACACCGCGCTCGACCAGCTCGGTTCGCGCGTCCTGAGCGCACTGGCCTTGCACATCGGCCTGCCGGAGAGCTACTTCGCCGACAAGACCGACTCGGGCAATTCGATCCTGCGGCCGATCCACTATCCGCCGATCACTACCGACGACATCCCGAACGTGCGCGCGGGCGCGCACGAAGACATCAATCTGATCACCCTGCTGGTCGGTGCGAGTTCGGAAGGCCTGGAAGTGAAGTCGCGCAAGGGCGAGTGGGTGCCGTTCACCGCCGACGCCGACACCATCGTGGTCAACATCGGCGACATGCTGCAGCGCCTGACCAACCACGTGTATCCGTCGACCACGCACCGCGTGGTGAATCCCCCGGGCGAGAAAGCGCGCCAGCCACGTTATTCGACGCCGTTCTTCCTGCACCCCAACCCGGATTTCCTGATCGACGTGCTGCCCTCGTGCATCACCCCGGACAACCCGAGTCGCTATCCGCAGCCGATCACGGCGCACGGGTACCTCGAAGAGCGGCTGTCGGAAATCAAGCTGAAGTAGGGCGGGCGATTTGCCGGGAGCGGCAACTGTCTCCGGGTGGTTGCCGCCGGTGAAAATCCGTCACTCGTATCCGCGCAGGTGGACGCAAAGGCGCGGCTTCCTGGGCCATCCAAGAAAGAGCACCGCTCTGCGGAAGCGGCCGGCGATTTCCTAAGCCATCCAGAAAAACACCGCCGCCATCCGCTTCTTTTCCAGCGTCTGTCCCCAGTAGCCCGTGGCGCTGTGGATCAGGTTGGCGCGATACACCAGCAGGCGGTTGTAGCGATGCGGGATCGCGACGTCTTCCGCGAAGGCGGTAACGTCGACGAAGCGCGTGCCCAGCGCTTCCACCAGGTTGTTGTGCGGCGGCTGCACGATGTTGCCGCCGCGCTGCCCGCCGGGCAGGCGCTGCCGGTAGAAGCTGGTGCCGCATTCGTCGGGAACCGCAGGATTGAGATAGAGCACTGCGGCGTAGCGGCACAGCGCCCGCGAATCGGTGTGCGGGCGCGGTTCGCATTCGTTGTAGCCGACCACCTGCACGCAGTTGTGGTTGAGCGTGCCACCGTCGCCCGACGCCTGTACCCACAGCTTCGACGCGCCCGTCGCCTTGCGCACCCAGGCTTCGATGTGTTCGAGCTGGGCAGGCTCCAGCGCCGGCATCGCCCGCAGCCCGGGCCAGCTTTCCGGCTTGCGCGGATAGCCCTCGTACCAGTCGCTTCGGGCGAGCAGCCGCGCACGCACCGCGTCGGGGTCGGGCAGTGCGTTGTCGAGGATCCAGTAATCGCGGCCTTCCGTGGGTTTCCGGTACGGCAGGATCGGAAGGCGGGGAGCGGACGGGGCGGGCATCGCGCGAAGCCGGTGGTGAGGTTGTCGCTATTCTGGCAGCTGAGGAATGGCTGCGGCCGCTGTAAACTGCGCGCCTTTCGCATCCGAGGGGTCGCCCATGCGCCGCAAGATCGTCGCCGGAAACTGGAAGCTGCATGGCGACCGCAAGTTCGCCCTGGAGCTGCTCGATGCGGTGGCGGCGGTCGACGCCCCGGCGGGCGTGGAGCGCATCATCCTGCCGCCGCTGCCTTACGTGGGCGAGCTGGTCGAGCGCTACGAGGCGCGCGGCCTGCAGTTCGGCGCGCAGGACGTGAGCGCCAACCAGAAGGGCGCCTATACCGGCGAAGTCTCCGCGACGATGCTGGTCGACGTTGGCGCGCGCTACGGCCTGGTCGGGCATTCCGAGCGGCGCCAGTACCACCACGAGAGCAGCGAGATGGTGGGGCGCAAGTTCTTCGCGGCCAAGGCGGCCGGACTGGTGCCGATCCTGTGCGTCGGCGAAACCCTGCGCGAGCGCGAGAACGGCCAGATGGAATGGCGGCTGCAGGAGCAGCTGGCGCCGATCCTCGAACGCGGTGCCGCGGCAGTGCAGGGCGCGATCATCGCCTATGAGCCGGTGTGGGCCATCGGCACCGGCAGGACCGCTACGCCGGAGCAGGCGCAGGAGGTCCATGCATTCATCCGTGGCGAAATCGCGCAATACGATGCTAGAATTGCTGGCTCGCTGCCGATCCTGTACGGCGGCAGCGTGAAGGCCGACAACGCCGCCGAGCTGTTCTCGCAGCCGGATGTCGATGGCGGCCTGGTAGGCGGGGCTTCGCTGGTCGCCGCCGACTTCAACGCGATTGTCGCCGCGGCGGCATAACCAATTTCGGGTTTTCCCACGATGCTGTTGTTCCTCAACGTCATCTATGTGCTGATCGCGATCGCGATGATCGCGCTGATCCTCATGCAGCGCGGCGCGGGTGCGCAGGCGGGCTCGGGCTTCGGCGCGGGCGCGTCGGGCACGGTGTTCGGCGCACGCGGCGCTTCGAATTTCCTTTCGAAGTCGACCAAGTGGCTGGCCATCGCCTTCTTCGTCATCAGCCTTTTCATGGCCTGGAACGCCAGCCATGGCAATCGGGCCGCAACCCCGGCCGCCGAGGACAAGGGTCTGATGTCCGAAGTGCCTGCCGCTCCGGCGGCGCCGGCCACGGGCAATTCGACGGTGCCGTCGGCACCCGCCACGGTTCCCGCGGCGCCCGCCTCGACTGCGCCGGCGACGACGGTTCCCGCGGCGCCGGCGGGCAACGCGCCTGCGAATCCGGAACCGAAGTCGCAGCAACAGCCTGCTCCGGCACAGCCTGCCTCTGGCGGTTAAGCGGGGCAAACGCGGTACCATATGCATCTTTCCAACCCGGCATGGATCCGCCGGGTGCCGTTCGACGCCGAAGCTTCGGCGGCGAGCGGAAGCGGCCGGAAGGCCAGTGTTTTCAGCCCAGGTGGCGGAATTGGTAGACGCACTACCTTGAGGTGGTAGCGACTTAGGTCGTGGGGGTTCGAGTCCCCCCTTGGGCACCAAACTTCTGGAGGGGTTCGCACGGCGAGAGTTCGCACGGCGTGCGGCCCCTTCAGCGTTAGCAACAACGGCACACAGATGCCGAGCCAACGCCGCGTTACCGCGGCATAGCCGAGAGAACGCGAGTGCTGGCCGAATACCTGCCGACCCTGCTGTTCCTGATCGTCGCCGGTGGCATCGGCGTCGCCCTGCTGGTAGTAGGCCGCCTGCTCGGTCCCCAGCGCCCCTCCGTCGAAAAGCTCGCGCCCTATGAATGCGGCTTCGGCGCATTCGAGGACGCGCGCATGCAGTTCGACGTGCGCTACTACCTCATCGCCATCCTGTTCATCGTCTTCGACCTGGAAATCGCCTTCGTCTTCCCGTGGGCGCTGGTTTTCCGGGAGCTCGGCGTGTTCGGGCTCATCGAAATGGGCGTGTTCCTCGCCCTGCTGGTGATCGGTTTCGTCTACGTGTGGAAGAAGGGCGCGCTCGAATGGGAGTGATCCAGAAAGTTTCGGGCCTGATGCACAACCCGCTGCCGGAAGGGCGGCTGGACGACCTGCTGCTGCCCGAAGACCAGAACCCGGTGATGCAGCAGGGCTTCGTCACGACCAACCTGGACACGCTGTGGAACTGGGCGCGTACCGGTTCGATGTGGCCGATGACCTTCGGCCTGGCCTGCTGCGCGGTCGAGATGATGCACGCGGGCGCCGCGCGCCTCGACCTCGACCGCTACGGCGTCGTGTTCCGTCCGTCGCCGCGCCAGTCCGACGTGATGATCGTGGCCGGCACCCTGGTCAACAAGATGGCCCCGGCGCTGCGCAAGGTCTACGACCAGATGCCCGACCCGAAGTGGGTGATCTCGATGGGCTCGTGCGCCAACGGCGGCGGTTATTACCACTACTCGTACGCGGTCGTGCGCGGCTGCGATCGTATCGTGCCGGTCGACGTCTACGTGCCGGGCTGCCCGCCGACTGCGGAAGCGCTGGTCTACGGCATCCTGCAGCTGCAGAAGAAGATCCGCCGGGGCACCAATTTCGGCGAGAACAAGCAGGGCGTGCGCTGACATGGAAACCGCATCCTCTTTTGCCGATCGCCTGCGCGCGCGTTTCCCGGAAGCGATGGTCGCCGTCGCCGAACCGCGCTGCGAAGTCACCATCGATGTTGCCGCCGGCGCGTGGCTTGCGGCCGCGCGGGCGTTGCGCGATGAGTTCGGTTTCGAGCAGTGCGTCGACGTCAGCGGCGTCGATTACCTGAGCTACGGCAGCGACGAATGGGACACCGACGTTTCGTCGGAAGGCTTCTCGCGCGGCGTGGAAGGCAAGAGCGCCGGCCGCTTCGTCTGGGGTGAAGCCCCCAACGGTGCCGCCAACGCGCCGGAACGTCGTTTCGCGGCCGTGGCCCACCTGCTCTCGTACCAGCACAACCGGCGCGTGCGCCTGCGCACCTTCGCCGAGAACGACGACCTGCCGGTCGTGGCCTCGCTGACGTCGGTGTGGGCGGGCACGAACTGGTTCGAGCGCGAAGCCTTCGATCTGTACGGCATCGTCTTCGAAGGCCATCCGGACCTGCGCCGCATCCTGACCGACTACGGTTTCGTCGGCCATCCGTTCCGCAAGGATTTCCCGCTGATCGGCAACGTCGAAGTGCGTTACGACGCCGAGAAGAAGCGCGTCGTGTACGAACCCGTTTCGATCGAGCCGCGCGTGCTGGTGCCGCGCGTGATCCGCGACGACGCGCGTTATGAAACCGCCGCCGGCGAAGCTGCGCAGAAGGCGGAGGTGAAGAAGTGAGCTCCGTGCTTTCCGGTTCCAACCAGTCCGGCGTGCTCAACGCCGAGATCCGCAACTACACGCTGAACTTCGGCCCGCAGCACCCGGCTGCGCACGGCGTGCTCCGCCTCATCCTCGAGATGGACGGCGAAGTCGTGCAGCGCGCCGACCCGCACATCGGCCTGCTCCATCGCGGCACCGAGAAGCTGGCCGAGTCCAAGCCGTTCAACCAGTCGATCGGCTACATGGATCGCCTGGATTACGTCTCGATGATGTGCAACGAGCACGCCTACGTGCGTGCGATCGAGACGCTGCTGGGCATCGAGGCTCCCGAACGTGCGCAGTGGATCCGCACGATGTTCGACGAGATCACGCGCATCCTGAACCACCTGATGTGGGTCGGTTCGAACGCGCTCGACCTCGGCGCGATGGCGGTGTTCCTGTACGCCTTCCGCGAGCGCGAAGAGCTGATGGACTGCTACGAGGCGGTCTCCGGCGCGCGCATGCACGCGACGTACTACCGCCCGGGCGGCGTCTACCGCGACCTGCCGGCGCAGATGCCGCGCTACAAGGAATCGCCGTGGCGCAAGGGCCAGCAGCTCAAGCGCTTCAACGAATGGCGCGAAGGCTCGCTGCTGGATTACCTCGAGCGCTTCACCGAGGACTTCCCCAAGCGCGTCGACGAATACGAGACGCTGCTCACCGACAACCGCATCTGGAAGCAGCGCACCGTCGGCATCGGTGTGGTGTCGCCGGAGCAGGCGTTCGCGTGGGGCATGACCGGCCCGATGGTCCGCGGTTCGGGCATCGCCTGGGACCTGCGCAAGAAGCAGCCGTATGCGAAGTACGCCGAAGTCGACTTCGACATCCCGGTCGGCGTCAACGGCGACTGCTACGACCGCTACCTGGTGCGCATGGCCGAGATGCGCCAGTCCAACCGCATCATCCAGCAGTGCGTGAAGTGGCTGAAGGCCAATCCGGGCCCCGTGATCGTCGACAACTTCAAGGTCGCGCCGCCCAGGCGCGAAGAGATGAAGGACGACATGGAAGCCCTCATCCACCACTTCAAGCTGTTCTCCGAGGGTTACTGCGTGCCGGCCGGCGAGACCTACGCCGCCGTCGAAGCACCCAAGGGCGAGTTCGGCTGCTACCTGGTTTCCGACGGCGCCAATAAGCCGTTCCGCGTGAAGCTGCGTGCCCCGGGCTTCGCGCACCTGTCGTCGATGGACGAGATCGTCAAGGGCCACATGCTGGCCGACGTCGTGGCGATGATCGGTACGTACGACATCGTGTTTGGTGAGATTGATCGGTGATGGTGAAGGAAAAGCGGGAACAGGGAACGGGGAACGGGGAAGCAACAGCTTCCACGCTCCGCTGCCTTTGCTTCCCCGTTCCCTGTTCCCCGTTCCCGCCTTTGGAACAACAACCGCAATGAAAGCCACCGGCAATTTCGAAAACGCGCGCAATGTCGATCCGATGGTCGCCCTGTCGGACAAGACCCGCGCGCACATCGACCACTGGGTCGCCAAGTTCCCGCCGGACCGCAAGCGCTCGGCCGTGCTGCAAGGCCTGCACGCTGCGCAGGAACAGAACGGCGGCTGGCTCAGCGACGAGCTGATCGCCGCGGTCGCCAAGTACCTCGACATCCCGCCGGTGTGGGCCTACGAGGTCGCGTCGTTCTACTCGATGTTCGAAACCGAGAAGGTCGGCCGCAACAACGTCGCCTTCTGCACCAACATCAGCTGCTGGCTCAACGGCGCCGAGGACCTGGTGCGCCACGCCGAGCAGAAGCTGGGCTGCAAGCTGGGCGAATCCAGCGCGGACGGCCGCGTCTACCTCAAGCGCGAGGAAGAATGCGTGGCCGCGTGCTGCGGCGCGCCGGTGGTCGTGATCAACGGCCATTACCACGAGAAGCTCGACGTCGCGAAGGTCGACGAGCTGCTCGACGGTCTGAAGTGAGGCTGGGCTGATGGCGCACGACAACCACCACGATTATTCGCAGGGCTACGGCCCGGTCGGCCCGGTGCCGCAGGAGCACAACGTCGTCTACACGACGCTGCACTTCGAGAAGCCCTGGTCGTACGAGAACTACCTCAAGACCGGCGGCTACAGCGCGCTGCGCAAGATCCTGACCGAGAAGATCGACCCGGCGGCCGTCGTCGAGATGGTCAAGCAGTCCGGCCTGCGTGGCCGCGGCGGCGCGGGCTTCCCGACCGGCCTGAAGTGGAGCTTCATGCCCAAGGGCTCGGGCACGCAGAAGTACATCCTGTGCAACTCGGACGAATCCGAGCCGGGCACCGCCAAGGACCGCGACATCCTGCGCTACAACCCGCATGCGGTGATCGAAGGCATGGCGATCGCGTGCTACGCGACCGGTTCGACCGTCGCCTACAACTACCTGCGCGGCGAGTTCCACCACGAGCCGTTCGAGCACATCGAGGAAGCCCTCGCCGAGGCCTACAGGCACGGCTGGCTGGGCAAGAACGTCCTCGGCTCCGGCATCGACATCGACATCTACAACGCGCTGGGCGCGGGCGCCTACATCTGCGGCGAGGAAACCGCGCTGATGGAGTCGCTGGAAGGCAAGAAGGGCCAGCCGCGCTACAAGCCGCCGTTCCCGGCCAACTTCGGCCTGTACGGCAAGCCGACGACGATCAACAACACCGAGACCTATGCTTCGGTGCCGGCGATCATCCGCAACGGCGCGGAGTGGTTCCTCAACCTCGGCAAGCCGAACAACGGCGGCCCGAAGATCTTCTCGGTGTCGGGCCACGTCGCCCGCCCGGGCAACTACGAGATCCGCCTGGGCACGCCGTTCGCCGAGCTGCTGCAGCTCGCCGGTGGCATGCGCGACGGTCGCAGGATCAAGGCGGTGATCCCGGGCGGTTCCTCGATGCCGGTGCTGCCGGGCGAGACCATGATGGGCCTCACGATGGATTACGACTCGATCCAGAAGGCCGGTTCCGGCCTGGGTTCGGGCGCCGTGGTCGTGATGGACGACACCACCTGCATGGTGCGCGCCTGCCAGCGCATCTCGCGCTTCTACTTCAAGGAAAGCTGCGGCCAGTGCACGCCGTGTCGCGAAGGCACCGGCTGGATGTACCGCATGCTGACCCGCATCGTCGAGAAGCAGGCCACGCTCGACGACCTCAAGATGCTGCGCGCCGCCGCCGGCCAGATCGAAGGCCACACCATTTGCGCGTTCGGCGAGGCCGCCGCGTGGCCGGTGCAGGGGTTCCTGCGCCATTTCTGGGATGAGTTCGAATACGCGATCGTGAACAAGCGCTTCCTGGTCGACGACCAGCGCGCCGGGACGGTAGTCGAGAAGGTGGCGGCATGACGACTTTCAAGTGCGGGAACAGGGAAGAGGGAGTAGGGAACGAAAGTTCGACCTCGACGCGGACGCTTTCGGATGTCCTTTGCGCCTCGTTCCCCATTCCCCATTCCCCATTCCCGCTTTTCGGAGGCTTGGCATGAGCGCCCAGCCCGTCAATCCGAATCTTCCGCCCGACCACGTCACCGTCTTCATCGACGGCGTCGAATTGGCCGCGCCGAAGGGCTCGATGATCATCCAGGCCGCCGACAAGGCCGGCATTCCGATCCCGCGCTTCTGCTACCACGACAAGCTCAGCGTCGCGGCCAACTGCCGCATGTGCCTGGTCGAAGTCGAGAAGATGCCCAAGCCGGCGCCGGCCTGCGCCACGCCGGTGATGGACGGCATGAAGGTCACCACGCGCAGCGAAAAGGCGTTGAAGTCGCAGCGCAACGTGATGGAGTTCCTGCTGATCAACCATCCGCTGGACTGCCCGATCTGCGACCAGGGCGGCGAGTGCGAACTGCAGGATCTGTCGCTCGGTTACGGCCGCTCGGTCAGCCGCTTCGCCGAACGCAAGCGCGTGGTCCCGGACGAGGACATCGGTCCGCTGGTCGCCACCGAGATGACGCGCTGCATCCAGTGCACGCGCTGCGTGCGCTTCACGGCCGAAGTCGCCGGCACCTACGAGCTCGGTGGCATGTACCGCGGCGAGAACCTGCAGATCGGCACCTACGACGGGAAGCCGCTCACCACCGAGCTGTCCGGCAACGTCATCGACGTGTGCCCGGTCGGCGCGCTGACCAACAAGGTGTTCCAGTTCAAGGCGCGTCCCTGGGAGCTGACCGCGCGCGAGTCGCTGGGCTACCACGACGCGCTGGGCAGCAACCTGTTCCTGCACGTGCGCCGTGGCGAAGTGCTGCGCACCGTGCCGCGCGACAACGATGCCGTCAACGAATGCTGGCTGTCGGACCGCGACCGCTACTCGCACCAGGGTCTGTACGCGTCCGATCGCGCGACCAGGCCGCTGATCAAGGATGGCGCCGACTTCCGCGAGGCCTCGTGGGAGGAAGCGCTGGCCCGCGCCGCGCAGATCCTGCGCGACAACGGCGCCGACAACCTCGGCGTGCTGGTGCACCCGGCGACGTCGAACGAGGAGGGCGCCCTGCTGGCGCGCCTCGCCGAGGCGCTCGGCACCGGCAACATCGATCACCGCATTTCGCAGCGCGACCTCTCCGACGGTGCCACCGCTGAGACCTTCGGCGTGCCCGTCGCGGACCTGGCCCATGCCGATGCGATCGTCATCGTCGGCAGCAACCTGCGCCATGAAGTGCCGCTGCTGCACGCCCGCGTGCGCAAGGCGTGGACGCGTGGCGCGAAGGTGCATGTCGTCAATCCGGTCGACTTCGATTTCACCTTCAAGACCGCGAGCCATCGCATCGTCGCACCTTCGCAGATCGCCGCGGCCCTGACCGATGCGGGCCTGCGCGATGCGCTGAAGGATGCGACGCGAGCCGTCGTCATCGTCGGCGGTGTGGCCGAGAACAGTCCGTATGCTGCGGCGATCCGCAAGGCCGCGGCCGAGCTCGCCGCCGCGACCAATGCGGGTGTCTGCCGCATTCCGCAGGGCGCGAACGCAGTGGGCCTGTCCAAGCACGGCGTGCTGCCGCGTACGCGCGACGCGCAGACGATGCTGGCGCAGCCGCGTTCGGCCTACATCCTCTACGGCATCGAGCCGGGCCTGGACTTCGCCGACGTGGCGACCGCCAACAAGGCGCTGGCTTCGGCGCAGGTCGTGGCCTTCAGTCAGTTCGCCTGCCGCTCGACGCGCGCCGTGGCCGACGTGATCCTGCCGATCGGCGCGCTGCCGGAAATCGAAGCGACGCTGACCAACCTGGAAGGCTTCGAGCAGGGCACCGTCGCGGGCGGCAAGCTGCCGGGCGACGCGCGTGCCGGCTGGCGCGTGCTGCGTGCGCTGGGTGGCGAACTGGGTCTGCCGGGCTTCGACTTCACCGATCTGGCGGGCCTGCGCGCCGGGATGCATCGTCAGGATGCGCGTGCGGTGGCCTGTCCGGCACCGACCGTTTCCGGTGACGGCCTCGAGCTGGCGGTCAGCACCGCGATCTACCGCTGCGACGCCGTCGTGCGCCGCGCCGCCAACCTGCAATCGCATCCGCTCAGCGTCGAACCGCGGGCCGTGATGCATCCGGCCGATGCGCAGGCCCTGGGTCTCGCGGAAGGCGTGGTCGGCAAGTTCACCGCTGCCGCCGGCACGGCGACGCTGCCGGTCGTCGTCAGCGACACGGTCGCGCGCGGCACCATCTGGATTCAAAGCGGCCACGGCGCCACCGCGCCGCTCGGTGCCGGCCGCGTGCAGGCGGGGAGGGCGTGATGCAGGCCGTAGATAGTTTCCGCGACTGGATGCTGGGCCTGGGCTGGGGCGGCAACGTCGCGTGGATCGTGCTGAAGATCCTGCTGATCGCCATGCCCGTGATCATCTCGGTCGCGTTCTACGTCGTGTGGGAGCGCAAGCTGATCGGCTGGATGCACGTGCGCCGCGGCCCGATGTACGTGGGCAAGGGCATCCTTCAGGCCTTCGCCGACGTCTTCAAGCTGCTGTTCAAGGAAGTCATCCAGCCCACGCGCGCGCAGCCGTTCCTGTTCAAGCTCGCGCCGCTGCTGGCACTGGCGCCGGCGTTCGCCGCGTGGGCGGTGGTGCCGTTCGACACGAAGATCGTGCTGTCGAACGCCAACGCCGGCCTGCTGTACCTGCTGGCGATGACCTCGATGGGCGTCTACGGCATCGTGCTCGCCGGGTGGGCTTCGAACTCGAAGTACGCGTTCCTCGGCGCGATGCGCGCCGCTGCGCAGGTCGTGAGCTACGAAATCGCCATGGGCTTCGCCATGGTCGGCGTGCTGATCGCCGCGGGCAGCCTCAACCTCACCGAGATCGTGATGGCGCAGGCCGGCAACGCCGGCGCGTTCGAATGGTTCATGTGGCCGCTGCTGCCGCTGTTCGTGGTGTACTTCATCTCGGGCGTGGCCGAAACCAACCGCGCACCGTTCGACGTCGTCGAAGGCGAATCGGAAATCGTCGCCGGCCACATGGTCGAGTACTCGGGTTCGGCGTTCGCGCTGTTCTTCCTCGCCGAGTACGCGAACATGATCCTGATCAGCTTCCTGGTCTCGATCTTCTTCCTCGGCGGCTGGCTCAGCCCGTTCCAGGGCCTGGGCATCCCGCTGCTGTCGGCGAACGGCTGGTGGTGGCTGCTCGCGAAGGTGTTCTTCTTCGCCAGCTGCTTCATCTGGTTCCGCGCCTCGTTCCCGCGCTACCGCTACGACCAGATCATGCGCCTGGGCTGGAAGGTCTTCATTCCGCTGACCATCGCGTGGATCTGCGTCACCGCGCTGCTGGCGTATTACAAGATCTTCCTGCCGTTCGAGTGAGACAGGAAACGCTGAGACCCACATGAACCGCATCGTTTCCTACTTCAAGAGCCTGCTGCTCATCGAGCTTTGCCAGGGCCTTTGGCTGACGCTGAAGTACCTGTTCAAGCCGAAGTACACGCTGATGTACCCGATGGAGAAGACGCCGCAGTCGCCGCGCTTCCGCGGCATCCATGCGCTGCGCCGCTATCCCAACGGCGAAGAACGCTGCATCGCCTGCAAGCTGTGCGAGGCCGTGTGCCCGGCGCTGGCGATCACCATCGATTCGACCAAGCGCGAGGACGGCACCCGCCGCACCACGCGCTACGACATCGACCTGTTCAAGTGCATCTTCTGCGGCTTCTGCGAGGAGTCCTGCCCGGTCGATTCGATCGTGGAGACGCACATCCACGAATACCACTTCGAAAAGCGCGGCCAGAACATCGTGACCAAGCCGCAGCTGCTGGCGATCGGCGACCGGCTCGAGGCCGAGATCGCCGAGCGCCGCGCCACCGACGCCGCGTTCCGCTGAGGGCTGCCATGGATTTCGTGCAGATTGCTTTCCTTGCCTTCGCCGCGCTGGCCACCATCGCGGCGCTGGGCGTCATCAGCGTCCGCAACCCGGTGCACGCCGCGCTGCTGCTGGTGCTGACCTTCTTCTCCGTCGCCTGCACCTGGATCATCTCGGGCGCCGAGTTCCTCGGCATCGCGCTGATCCTGGTCTACGTCGGTGCGGTGATGGTGCTGTTCCTGTTCGTGGTGATGATGCTGGACATCGACGTCGCGCCGCTGCGCGAAGGTTTCGTCCGCTACCTGCCGGTGGGACTGGTCGTCGCCGTGCTGATGCTGGCCGAGATGCTGACGCTGATCGGGGCGAAGGCCGCGATGGCGACGCCGTTCGCCGACAACGCGGCCAACGCCGGCGACATCCCGAACACGAAGTGGCTGGCGAATGCGCTGTTCACCGGCTTCATGCTGCCGTTCGAGGTCGCTGCGGTGATCCTGACCGTCGCCGTCATCGCGGCCGTGATGCTGACGCTGCGCCGCCGTCCGGGTGCGCGCCACCAGGATCCGTCGGCGCAGGCCCGCGTGCGCGCGGCCGACCGCATCCGCATGGTGAAGATGGACGCCGTGAAGCCGCAGGCTCCGGCCGCGGGTGAGGAGGTGCAGCCGTGAGTCTTCTGGGTGAAGGCGTGGCCCTGGGCCACTATCTGGCGCTGGGCGCCGCGCTGTTCTGCATCAGCATCGCCGGCATCGTGCTGAACCGGAAGAACGTGATCATCCTGCTGATGTCGATCGAGCTGATGCTGCTCTCGGTCAACATCAACTTCGTCGCGTTCTCGCGTCATCTGGGCGACGCGGCGGGGCAGGTGTTCGTGTTCTTCATCCTGACCGTGGCCGCAGCGGAAGCCGCGATCGGCCTGGCGATCCTGGTCACGCTGTTCCGCAACCGCCGCACGATCAACGTGGGGCAGATCGACAGCCTCAAGGGGTGAGCGGTCGCTGCGCGGCGCCGCTGCGCGCGACCGCGAACGTCCGGGCAGGATGTCCGGGCCGGGCCTCCGAAGCCCGCACCGTTCGTCATGGAAGGCAGCAGTAGAACCCGGCAACAAGAAGCAACAAGAACGCAACTGGTCCGCGCTATACGGCTGGTCATCGGATAAACAATGGCAATCTCCAAAACCCATCTGCTGATCATCGTGCTCGCCCCCTTGCTGGGCGCGATCCTGGCTGGCCTGTTCGGCCGCCGTATCGGCCGCGTCGGCGCCCACAGCGCCACCATCGGCGGCGTGGCGGTCAGCTGCGCATTGTCGATGTACGTGCTATGGCAACTCGTGTCGCAGGGCGCCGCGCCGTTCAACGAGAACGTCTACACCTGGTTCCAGGTCGGCGGCATCGATGCGCATGTCGGCTTCATGATCGACAAGCTCACCGCGATGATGATGGTGGTGGTCACCTTCGTGTCGCTGCTGGTGCACGTCTACACCATCGGCTACATGGAAGAGGATCCGGGCTACCAGCGCTTCTTCAGCTACATCTCCCTCTTCACCTTCTCGATGTTGATGCTCGTGATGAGCAACAACTTCCTGCAGCTGTTCTTCGGCTGGGAGGCGGTGGGCCTGGTCTCGTATCTGCTGATCGGCTTCTGGTTCAAGCGACCGACCGCGGTGTTCGCCAACCTCAAGGCGTTCCTGGTCAACCGCGTCGGCGACTTCGGCTTCCTGCTGGGCATCGCGGCGGTGCTGCTGATGTTCGGTTCGCTCGACTACGCGACCGTATTCGCCAACGCGCCGACGATCGCGCAGACCGGCATCTCGATCATCAACGGCCACGAGTGGTCGGTGGCGACGGTGATCTGCATCTGCCTGTTCATCGGCGCCATGGGCAAGTCGGCGCAGGTGCCGCTGCACGTGTGGCTGCCGGATTCGATGGAAGGCCCGACCCCGATTTCGGCGCTGATCCATGCCGCGACGATGGTGACCGCGGGCATCTTCATGGTCGCGCGCATGTCGCCGCTGTTCCAGCTGAGCGAGACCGCGCTGAACTTCGTCCTGTTCATTGGCGCCACGACGGCGTTCTGGACCGGCCTGATCGGCATCGTGCAGAACGACATCAAGCGGGTCGTCGCGTATTCGACTCTGTCGCAGCTGGGTTACATGACCGTCGCGCTGGGCGTGTCGGCGTACTCGGCCGCGGTGTATCACCTGATGACCCACGCCTTCTTCAAGGCGCTGCTGTTCCTTGGCGCCGGCTCGGTGATCATCGGCATGCACCACGAGCAGGACATGCGCCGCATGGGCGGTCTGAAGAAATACATGCCCATCACCTACATCACGATGGTGATCGGCACGCTCGCCCTGGTCGGCACGCCGTTCTTCAGCGGTTTCTACTCGAAGGACACCATCATCGAGGCCGCCGCCGAGCATGCCGAGGAAGCGCACAACTGGGTGGCGACCTACGGCTACTGGGCGGTGCTGCTGGGCGCCTTCGTGACCGCGTTCTACAGCTTCCGCCTGCTGTACATGACCTTCCATGGGAAGGAACACTTCCACGATCCGGCGCCGGATCATTACGTCGCGCCGGAAGCCGACTCGACCGAGCACGAAACCGCGCTCGCCCACGAGCATGAGGCGCACCACGGCCACGACGCCCATGGCCATGGCCACGACGAGCACGCGCACACCCCGCACGAGTCGCCGTGGGTGGTGACCTTGCCGCTGATCCTGCTGGCGATCCCGTCGGTCCTGATCGGCTTCGTCACCGCCGGCCCGATGCTGTTCGGCACCGACATGCTGGGGCATGCGAAACAGCTGCCGTTCTTCCTTGGTGCCATCGATCTTCCGGCGGCGCAGGACACCGTCGGCAAGCTGGCCGAAGAGTTCCACGGTCCGGTCAAGTTCGCGTTGCACGGCTTCACCGCCCCGGCGTTCTGGCTGGCCTTCGCGGGCTTCGCCCTGGCGACCTTCCTGTACCTGATCAAGCCGGAACTGCCGGGCAAGCTGCGCAAGATGTTCGCGCTGCCGGTGCGCGTGCTCGAAGAGAAGTACGGCATGGACACGCTATGGATCGGCGGCTTCGCCGGCGGCGGCGTGCTCATCGGCAAGCTCTCGCGCTGGATCGACACCAACGTGATCGACGGCCTGGTGAACGCCAGCGCCCGCGTCACGGACTTCACCGCGCGCCTCGTGCGTCGCGGCCAGACCGGCTACCTCTACCACTACGCGTTCGCGATGATCATCGGCCTGATCCTGTCCCTGGCCGCTGTCATCCGTTACTGGCGCTGATTACGACAAGGACCTCGCAACGTGACCTCCTGGCCCTTGCTTAGCCTCCTGATCTGGCTGCCGATCCTCGGTGGCTTCGGCACCCTCGCGTTCGGCAACGAGCGCGCCAATGCTTCCCGCTGGTTCGGCATCGCCGTCGCGTTCGCGACGCTGCTGCTGAGCGTTCTCTTGTTCACCGGATTCGACCATGCCAACCCGGGCATGCAGTTCGGCGAAGAGCACGCGTGGATCCCGGCGTACGACATCCGCTACAGCCTCGGCGCGGACGGCATCTCGATCGCGCTCATCGGCCTGACCACGCTGACCTCGCTGCTGGTGCTGATTTCGGCCTGGGGCTCGGTGGAGAAGCGCGTCAGCCAGTACTACGCCGCGTTCCTGATCCTCGAAGGCCTGATGGTCGGCGTGTTCTCCGCGCTCGATTCCATGCTGTTCTACGTGTTCTTCGAGGCCATGCTGATCCCGATGTTCCTGATCATCGGCGTCTGGGGCGGACCGCGTCGCGTGTATGCGGCGGTGAAGTTCTTCCTGTACACGTTCATCGGCTCGGTGTTCATGCTGGCCGCGCTGATCTACATGTACATCAAGGGCGGCAGCTGGCAGCTGGCGGACATGTATGCGCTGCAGCTGTCGGCGACCGAGCAGAAGTGGATCTTCCTCGGCCTCCTCGCGGCTTTCGCGGTGAAGGTGCCGATGTTCCCGGTCCACACCTGGTTGCCGGATGCGCATGTGGAGGCGCCGACCGCGGGTTCGGTGATCCTGGCCGCGATCATGCTGAAGATCGGCGGCTACGGCTTCCTGCGTTTCACCCTGCCGATCGTGCCCGACGCCGGCACCGACTGGTCCATGTTCGTGATCGTGATCAGCCTGATCGCGGTGATCTACGTCGGCCTGGTCGCCCTGGTGCAGGACGACATGAAGAAGCTGATCGCCTATTCGTCGGTTTCGCACATGGGCTTCGTCACCCTGGGCACGTTCATCGCCTTCGCCCTGGTACGCGATTTCGGCAATTACGACGCGGCGCGTCTCGGCCTGCAGGGCGCGATGGTGCAGATGATCAGCCACGGCTTCATCTCCGGCGCGATGTTCACCTGCGTGGGCGTGCTCTACGACCGCATGCACAGCCGCATGATCAAGGACTACGGCGGCGTGGTGAACGTGATGCCGTGGTTCGCGACGTTCTTCGTGCTGTTCGCGATGGCCAACTCGGGTCTGCCGGGCACGTCGGGCTTCGTCGGCGAGTTCATGGTGATCCTGTCCAGCTTCCAGAAGCACCCGCTGATCGCGTTCGCCGCGGCCGCCACGCTCATCATCGGCGCCGGCTACACGCTGTGGCTGGTCAAGCGCGTGATCTGGGGCGAGGTGGGCAATGCCCAGGTGGCCGAGATGGAAGACCTCAATTTCCGCGAGGCGATCGTGCTGGGCGTGTTCGCGGCCGGCGTGCTGGCGCTGGGTATCTGGCCCAAGCCGCTGACCGACCTGATGGAGCCCTCCATCGCCAATCTCGCGACCCAGATCGCGACTTCCAAGCTGTAAGGCGCGCCCCGCGCGTTTGCCGCCAGAGATTCCACACATGCAGATGACCACGCCCACCGTCGCCGATCTGATGCCGCTGCTGCCCGAGCTGGTGCTCGTCGGCGCGGCGTTCGCCTGGCTGATGCTCGACCTGTTCCTGGAAGCGCGCCACCGCGTGGTGACGCACCTGCTTTCGGTGGCCACGCTCGTGGTCGTGATCGGCATGATCGCCACCGGTGTGGGCGGGCAGGGCACGGTGCTCAACGGCATGTTCGTGCGCGACACGGCGGCCGACGTGATGAAGGTGGCGATCTGCGGCGTGAGCGCGTTCGCGCTGGTCTACGGCTGGCCCTACCTGCGCCAGCGCAACCTGTACCAGGGCGAGATCGCGGTGCTGATGCTGTTCGCCATCGCCGGCATGATGCTGCTCGTGTCGGCGGGCAGCCTGGTGATGGTGTACCTCGGCCTGGAAATGCTGGCGCTGTGTTCGTACGCGCTGGTCGCGGCGGATCGCGACAGTCCCATCGCCTCGGAAGCGGCGATCAAGTACTTCGTACTCGGTTCGCTGGCGTCGGGCCTGATCCTGTACGGCATGTCGCTGATCTACGGCGCGACCGGCACGCTGGACCTGGCCACGATCGGCGCTGCCGCCGGCGCGACGTCGAACATGACCCTGCTGGTGACCGGTGTGGTGTTCACCGTCGCCGGCATCGCCTTCAAGTTCGGTGCGGCCCCGTTCCACATGTGGCTGCCGGACGTGTACCACGGCGCCCCGACACCGATCACGCTGTTCATCGGCTCGGCTCCCAAGCTGGCGTACTTCGGCATGGCGTTCCGCCTGCTCGAAACCGGCGCGGGCCCGCTCGACGACCGCTGGCGCCTGCTGCTGGCCGCGTTGGCGGTCGCCTCGCTGGTGATCGGCAATCTCAGCGCGATGGTGCAGAGCAACTTCAAGCGCCTGCTCGCGTACTCGACCGTCTCGCACGTGGGCTTCCTGTTCCTCGGCCTGGCCGGGGGCGGCGAGCAGGGCATGGCAGCCGCGCTGTTCTACGCGATCAGCTATGCGGTGATGTCGGCGGCGGCCTTCGGCGCGATCGTCGTGCTCGCGGGCAAGGGCTTCGAAGCCGACAACATCGACGACTACCGCGGCCTGAATGCCCGCAACCCGTGGCTGGCCGGCCTGATCCTCTGCGTGATGGCGTCGCTGGCCGGCGTGCCGCCGTTCCTGGGCTTCTGGGCCAAGCTGGCCGTGCTGCGCGCGGCCTTCGAAGGCGGCATGTGGTGGCTGGCCATCATCGGCCTGGTCTTCGCCGTGGTCGGCGCCTTCTACTACCTGCGCGTGGTCAAGGCGATGTATTTCGAAGAGCCGCAGGGCGAGCTTCATGCCCCCAGCGAGGACCGGCCGCTGCGCGTGCTGTTCGGCGTCAATGCGCTCGCGCTGCTGGCCCTGGGTTTCGCCTGGAACCCGATCATGGCCTGGTGCAAGTACGCGTTCGGTGCGTAAAAACCGCTGCAATTCCAGGGGTTTCCGCGCCTTGCGAAATTTTCTTCATCCGATGGCTTGCAAGGATTTTCACAAGCCGTCATAATTCCGCTCCTGCTGCGGGGTGGAGCAGTCTGGCAGCTCGTCGGGCTCATAACCCGAAGGTCGCAGGTTCAAATCCTGCCCCCGCTACCAGCTTCGGCTGGAGAAAGGCCTCCCTGGAGGCTTTTCTTTTTGGTCGCAAGGCTCGGGCTTTGCAGCGATGCCGGTACATCGGCAATCGCTGCACCGAAATCCAGTGGTAACGGACAAGGGGCCCGCCGGGCCCCTTGTTGTTTTCGCGTTTCTGTATTGCTACGTGCTGATCGGTTCATCCGGCTGTCAGTTTCGCGCAAGGCACCAACGTTTCTTCGCACTCCTGTGCAAGCGCCCGCATCGCGGGACTTTCAAGGGAAGACATGACGGACAAGGCCAACGAAATCGCCGCATTGCTGGCTCCGACGGTAGCGTCGCTGGGCCTGGAGCTGCTCGGCGCCGAATACCTGCCCTCGCCGGGCGGCGCGATGCTGCGCCTGTACATCGACGTTCCCGCCGATGCCGCGCAGGGCGACGACGCCCGCTCGGTGACCATCGACGACTGCGAGGCCGTGAGTCGCGAAGTCTCCGCGCAGCTCGATGTCGAAGACCCCATCAGCAGTCACTACACGCTGGAAGTGTCTTCGCCTGGCATCGATCGCCCGCTGTTCGGCGCCGCGCAGTTCGCGCGCTTCGCCGGCGAGTCGGCCAAGGTCGTACTGCGCCTGCCGCAGGACGGCCGGCGCCGCCTGCAGGGCGAAATCGTGCGCGTGGCGGGCGAGGACATCACGTTCAACGTCGACGGCAACGAGTTCACCGTGCGCGCCGACAACATCGAAAAGGCCCGCCTGGTCCCCGACTGGGCCGCGCTCGGCCTGAGCGCAGACAAGCCCAGGCCCGGCAAGGGGCCGGGTGCTTCAAAAAAGCAGG
The DNA here is from genome assembly GCF_042655745.1 of Lysobacter yangpyeongensis. NCBI lineage: Bacteria > Pseudomonadati > Pseudomonadota > Gammaproteobacteria > Lysobacterales > Lysobacteraceae > Lysobacter > Lysobacter yangpyeongensis. The sequence continues at coordinate 217,786 of NZ_JBHSNM010000001.1, forward strand.
CAGGCAAGAAATCCACCAACAAGCCGGCGGCGAAGAAGCCGTCCCGTGCGGAGTAAGTAGAGATGAGCAAGGAACTTCTGCTGGTCGTCGATGCGGTCGCCAACGAAAAGGGCGTCCCGCGCGAAGTCATCTTCGAGGCGATCGAGGCTGCGCTGGCTTCGGCCGCCAAGAAGCGCTACCACGACCAGGACGTGCTGGTGCGTGTTTCCATCGACCAGAAGGACGGCAGCTACGAGACCTTCCGCCGCTGGGAAGTCGTGGCCGACGACGTGGTGATGGAATCGCCCGACCGCCAGATCCGCATGATGGACGCGATCGACGAAGCCGAAGGCGTCGAGATCGGCGACTACATCGAAGAGCAGATCGAGAATCCCGAGTTCGGCCGCATCGCCGCCCAGGCCGCCAAGCAGGTCATCGTGCAGCGCGTGCGTGAAGCCGAGCGCGCGCAGGTCGTGGACGCGTGGAAGGATCGCGTGGGCGAGCTCGTCACCGGCGTGGTCAAGCGCGCCGAGCGCGGCAACATCTACGTCGACCTCGGCGGCAATGCCGAAGCGATCATCCCGAAGGACAAGGGCATCCCGCGCGACGTGCTGCGCGCCGGCGACCGCGTCCGCGGCTACCTGTTCGACGTGCGTTCCGAGCCGCGCGGCCCGCAGCTGTTCATCAGTCGCGCCGCGCCGGAATTCATGATGGAGCTGTTCAAGCTCGAAGTGCCGGAAGTCGGCCAGGGGCTGGTCTCGATCAAGGCCTGCGCCCGCGATCCGGGCGACCGCGCCAAGATCGCCGTGCAGGCGCACGACAACCGCACCGATCCGATCGGCGCCTGCATCGGCATGCGCGGTTCGCGCGTGCAGGCGGTGTCGAACGAGCTCAACGGCGAGCGCGTCGACATCGTGCTGTGGTCGGACAACCCGGCCCAGTTCGTCATCAACGCGATGGCGCCGGCCGAAGTGCAGTCGATCATCGTCGACGAAGAGAAGCACTCGATGGACCTCGCCGTCGCCGAGGACCGCCTCGCGCAGGCCATCGGCAAGGGCGGTCAGAACGTGCGTCTCGCCAGCCGCCTGTCGGGCTGGCAGCTCAACGTGATGACGCAGGACCAGGTCACCGCGAAGTCGGAAGCCGAGCAGGCCACCGCGCGCCAGCTGTTCATGGACAAGCTCGAGGTCGACGAGGAAATCGCCGGCATCCTGGTGTCGGAAGGCTTCAACACGGTCGAAGAAATCGCCTACGTGCCGGTCGGCGAGCTGCTCGCCGTCGAAGGCTTCGATGAGGACATCGTCGAGGAGCTGCGTTCGCGCGCCCGCGACGCGCTGCTCAACGAAGCCCTGGCCGCCGAAGAGGAACTCGACGAACACCAGCCGGCGGCCGACCTGCTCGAGCTGGAGGGCATGGACGAGGAACTCGCCTTCACGCTCGCTTCGCGCGGCGTGGTCACGCGCGATGACCTGGCCGACCTTGCCACCGACGAGCTGACCGACATCGACGGCGTCGACGAAGAGCGCGCCAAGGCGTTGATCATGGAAGCGCGCAAGCACTGGTTCGAGTAAGCACCACGTAGGGCGGGCCCCGGCCCGCCAACGCGAATGCGGCGGGCCCGGGCCCGCCCTACAATCGCCCCCCTGGACCGCCGGGGTGGCCAAAGGAAACCGGAAACCGAATGTCGCAGCAAACCACCATCCGCAAGCTCGCTGAACTGGTGAATACGCCGGTCGAGAAGCTGCTGGAGCAGCTGGCCGAGGCCGGAATGAAGTTCAGCGGGCCCGACCAGGTCGTCACCAGCATCGAGAAGGTCAAGCTGCTTGGCTTCCTCAAGCGCTCGCACGGCAAGGCGGACAGCGCCGAGGCCGGCGAGGCGCCGAAGAAGATCACGCTCAACCGCAGCCGCAAGGAAGAACTGACCGTCGGCGGCGGCAAGAACAAGGCGACCGTCGACGTCGTCGTGCGCAAGAAGGTCACGCTGGTCAAGCCGGGCGCCGACAAGGCGGCCACCGGACCGGTGACCGACGAGCGCGCCGAGATCCTGCGCAAGCTGGAGGAATCCAAGCAGCGCAACCTCGCCGAGCAGCAGAAGCTCGCCGAAGTCGACAAGCGTCGTGCCGAGGAGGCGGAACGCGCCCGCCTGGCCGCGGAAGAAGCCGCGCGCGCCAAGGCCGAAGAGGATGCGCGCATCGCGGCCGAAGCCGCGCTGGCCGTCGCCGACGATGAAGGCGGCGCTGCCCGCAAGACCACCGGCCACGGCCATCCCAAGCATCCGGCCCCGGTCGCGCCGCGCGTGGACGATCGCAACGCGCCCAAGCACAAGACCCGCGGCTCGCACGTCATGGTCGCCGGCGTGGAAGACGACGATGCCGCCAGCCGCTTCGCCGGCCAGCTGCACCTGAGCGCCCAGGAGCGTGCCCGTCGCACCACCGGTGCGCGTGGCAAGCCCAAGCCGCGGCGCCAGATGGAACAGGCCCGTTCCGGCGGCGGCGCGCACGGCTTCTCCAAGCCGACGGCGCCGATCGTGCGCGAAGTCGCCATCGGCGACACCATCACCGTGGCCGATCTCGCGCAGAAGCTCGCGCTGAAGGGCGGCGACGTGGTGAAGGCGCTGTTCAAGATGGGCGTGATGGCGACCATCACCCAGAGCATCGACCACGACACCGCCGCGCTGGTGACCGAAGAGCTCGGTCACACCGTGGTCAAGGCCAGCGAAAACACGGCCGAAGATGCGCTGCTGGCGCACGTGGAAGAAGCGCAGGGCGACAAGGCTCCGCGTCCGCCCGTGGTCACCATCATGGGCCACGTCGACCACGGCAAGACCTCGCTGCTGGACTACATCCGCCGCACCAAGGTCGCTTCCGGCGAAGCCGGCGGCATCACCCAGCACATCGGCGCCTACCACGTCGAAACGCCGAAGGGCGTCATCAGCTTCCTCGATACTCCGGGCCACGCCGCCTTCACGCAGATGCGTGCGCGCGGCGCGAAGCTCACCGACATCGTGGTGCTGGTGGTCGCGGCCGACGACGGCGTGATGCCGCAGACGCGCGAAGCCGTGCAGCACGCCAAGGCGGCGAAGGTGCCGCTGATCGTGGCGATCAACAAGATCGACAAGTCGGACGCGGATCCGCTGCGCGTGAAGAACGAGCTGCTGGCGGAAGAAGTCGTGGCCGAAGACTTCGGTGGCGACACGCAGATGGTGGAGCTCTCGGCCAAGACCGGCCAGGGCGTCGACGACCTGCTCGACTCCATCCTGCTGCAGGCCGAAGTGCTCGACCTCCAGGCCGTGCCGACCGGCCGCGCCACCGGCGTGGTGATCGAATCCTCGCTCGACAAGGGCCGTGGCCCGGTCGCGACCGTGCTGGTCCAGCAGGGTGAACTCAAGAAGGGCGACTACCTCGTCTGCGGCGTGCAGTACGGCCGCGTGCGTGCGCTGTTCGACGAGACCGGCTCGCAGGTGGACAAGGCCGGCCCGTCGATCCCGGTGCAGGTGCTGGGCCTTTCGGGCGTGCCGGATTCGGGCGACGACTTCGTCGTGGTCGAGGACGAGCGCCTGGCGAAGGACGTCGCGCAGCAGCGCGACGCCAAGCGCCGCGAATCGCGCCTGGTCGCGCAGGCGGGCAACCGCATGGAAGACATCATGGCCCAGATGGGCGAGGGTGCCGGCCAGCAGACGCTCAACCTGGTGGTCAAGGCCGACGTGCACGGCTCCGTGCAGGCACTGCGCGAAGCGCTCACCGGCCTGTCCAACGACCTGATCCGCATCAACGTGATCGGTGGCGGCGTCGGCGGCATCACCGAGTCCGATGCCACGCTCGCCGCGACCTCGAAGGCGACGATCATCGGCTTCAACGTCCGTGCCGACGCGTCGGCGCGCCGCGTGATCGAAGGCAACGGCGTCGACCTGCGTTACTTCTCGATCATCTATGACGTGATCGACCAGGTGAAGCAGATCGCGTCCGGCGTGCTGGGCAAGGAGATCCGCGAAGAGATCATCGGCACCGCCGAGGTCCGCGACGTGTTCCGCAGCTCCAAGTTCGGCGCGGTCGCCGGCTGCATGGTGGTCGAAGGCGTGGTCAAGAAGAACAAGCCGATCCGCGTGCTCCGCGACAACACGGTCATCTTCGAAGGCGAACTGGAGTCGCTGCGCCGCTTCAAGGAGAACGTCGAGGAAGTCCGCCAGGGCACCGAGTGCGGTATCGGCGTGAAGGCGTACAACGACGTCAAGGCCGGCGACCAGATCGAGTGCTTCGAACGCATCGAGGTGCAGCGGACGCTGTAAGGCCGGGATTCGCGATTCGGGATTGGTGATTCGTAAAAGCGAAAAGCAAATCCCGATCGCGCTCGCGCTGCTATCGAATAACCCATCACGAATCACGGCTATTCCACGTGCCCAGCAAATCGTTCCACCGCACCGACCGCGTTTCCGCCCAGCTCCGCCGCGAGCTGGGTGCGATCGTGCACGCCGCCGTGCGCGAGCACGGGCTGCCGTCGGTGAGCGTTTCGGACGTGGAGGTCACCCGCGATCTCGCGCATGCGAAGGTCTTCGTCACCGCACTGCAGAGCGAACGCTCGAAGGAAGCGGTGAAGGCGCTGCAAGGGCTGTCGCGGGAGATCCGCTTCGCCCTGGGGCGCGCGGTGAAGCTGCGCCACGTGCCCGAGCTGCATTTCCATTACGACGACTCGGTAGATCGCGGCGAGCGCATCGGCAACCTGCTGCGCGACAACCCGCCGACCAGCGACGAGTAACGGTAGGGCGGGCCCCGGCGCGCCGCCGTTCGCCATAACCATGGGACGGGCCCCAGACTCGTCGCTATTCGCAGAAGGCGGGCTGCAGCCCGCCCAATGTCGCGATCCGAGCCTTTGCGATGAACAGGAAACCGCGCACCGTCTTCCGCAAGCTCGACGGCATCCTGCTGCTCGACAAGCCCCAGGGGCTCAGCTCCAACCAGGCGTTGCAGCGCGTGCGCCATCTGTTCCGTGCGGAGAAGGCCGGCCATACCGGCAGCCTCGACCCGCTCGCCACCGGCCTGTTGCCGGTCTGCTTCGGCGAGGCGACCAAGATCGCCGGCCTGCTGCTGGGCTCGCGCAAGGCCTACGAAACCACCGCGGTGCTCGGCCTGACCACCGACAGCGACGACGCCGACGGTGCGCCGCTGCTGCGTCGTGATGTTCCCGGGTTCGACGATGCGCGCATCGAAGCGGCCCTGGCGCCGCTGCGCGGCCGGATCCGCCAGCGCGCGCCGATCTATTCGGCGCTGAAGCAGGGCGGCGAAGCGCTTTACGCCAAGGCCCGTCGCGGCGAAGCGGTCGAAGCGCCCGAGCGCGACGTCGAGGTCCACCAGCTGCGCGTGCTCGATCGCGCGTCCGACCGGGTCCGGCTGCTGGTCGAATGCGGCTCGGGCACCTACGTCCGCAGCCTGGTCCGCGATTTCGGCGAGAACCTCGGCTGCGGGGCCCATGTGGCCACGCTGCGCCGGCTGTGGGTCGACCCGTTCACCGCCCCGCGCATGTTCACGCTGGACGAGCTGCAGGCGATCGCCGAAGGGCGGGGCGAAGCGGCGCTGGAGGCCTGCCTGCTCCCGATCGAGGCCGGCCTGGGCGGCTTCCCGCAGGTGCGGCTTGATCCGGTGCAGGCCCGACGGCTGGGGCAGGGGCAGCGTCTCCGCCTGGAGGGCGCCGGCCCCGCCGGTTGCGTCGCCATCCATGACCAGGCCGGGCGCGTGCTGGGGCTGGGCGAAATCGATGCGGACGCGATCCTGCGGCCCAGCCGCTTGTTCACCTGGGCCACGGAAGGGGCGAGCGGGGCCGGACCGGAAGCGTAAGGCGGGTTTCCCCGTCTTCCTGATGCCTGCTCCAGTGGGCGCCGTTCGGCAGTTCAAGCTCCTCACGCAGTCCAGGCCCCTCACGGCGGGGCAAGACCCACCCTACGGCCTCCGCTCGCCGTCATTGCCCGGGTTCCCCGCGGCGCGCTACAATCCGCGCGCTTTTCAAGGACTTTGGAAAGCTTCCATCACCCAGAAAACGGCGGACCAGGCGGTGCGTCGGCAATGCTTTTGCCGATTCGCGTTCTGCAGGCCTCGCATCTACAAGGCAAACACGATGTCCATCGACACCAGCAAGATCATCGAAGAACACAAGCGCGGCGCCGGCGATACCGGTTCCCCGGAAGTCCAGGTCGCCCTGCTCACCGCCCGCATCGAGCAGCTGACCGGCCACTTCAAGGTTCACAAGCAGGACCACCACAGCCGTCGCGGCCTGCTGCAGATGGTCAACCGCCGTCGCAGCCTGCTCGACTACCTCAAGCGCAAGGACAACGAGCGCTACAAGGCCCTGATCGAGAAGCTCGGTCTGCGCCGATAAGCAACACCCGACCGCGGCGCAGCGATGCGCCGCGGTTTTTTTCGCACGCGTAGCGGCGCGATCCAGTCTGGTTGCGGAACACCACAAGCCGCCGCAGCGGCCGATGCAAGGCGAACAACGACGCTTTAACCGCCGCAGGCGTACACCGTCCCACCAGCCGCAACGCGAAACACCCAGGGACACGGCTGCACGCAGCCAAACCGCGCCGGGCAGGGGCCCGCGTGGAACGAATCAAGAAACCAGGAATATCCAACGTGGCAAAAATCACCAAGACCTTCCAGTACGGCAACCACACTGTGACGCTCGAGACGGGCGAAGTCGCCCGCCAGGCCAGCGGCGCCGTCATCGTCAAGATGGACGAAACCGTCGTGCTGGTGACCGCCGTCGCCGCCAAGAGCGCGCGCGAGGGCCAGGACTTCTTCCCGCTCACCGTCGACTACCAGGAAAAGTTCTACGCCGGTGGCCGCATCCCGGGTGGCTTCTTCAAGCGCGAAGGCCGCGCGACCGAGAAGGAAACGCTCATCTCGCGCCTGATCGATCGTCCGATCCGCCCGCTGTTCCCCGAGGAATACAAGAACGAAGTCCAGATCATCGCGACCGTCATGTCGCTGAATCCGGAAGTCGACGGTGACATCCCGGCGATGATCGGCGCCTCGGCCGCACTCGCGCTGGCCGGCACGCCGTTCCAGGGCCCGATCGGCGCCGCCAAGGTCGGTTACAGGAACGGCCAGTACATCCTCAACCCGACCGCCACCGAACTGGCGGACAGCGACCTCGAACTCGTCGTCGCCGGTACCGCCAACGCCGTGCTGATGGTCGAATCCGAAGCGAAGATGCTGTCGGAAGACGTGATGCTCGGCGCGGTGATGTTCGGTCATCGCGAGATGCAGAAGGTCATCAATGCGATCAACGAGCTGACCGTCGAAGCCGGCACCAAGCCGTCGACCTGGGTCGCTCCGGAAAAGAACACCGCGATGATCGCTGCGCTGAAGGAAGCCGTGGGCACCCAGCTCGCCGCCGCCTTCCAGATCCGCGACAAGCTGCAGCGTCGCGATGCGATCGCCGCGATCAAGAAGGACGTGCTGGCCTCGCTCGCCGGCCGCGCCGAAGCCGACGGCTGGAGCGCCGCCGACATGGCGAAGGAATTCGGCGAGCTCGAATACCGCACCATGCGCGACTCGGTGCTCGACACCAAGATCCGCATCGACGGCCGCGACCTGACCACCGTGCGCCCGATCACCTCGAAGGTCGGCGTGCTGCCGCGTACCCATGGTTCGGCCATGTTCACCCGTGGCGAGACCCAGGCGATCGTCGTGGTCACGCTGGGCACCGCGCGCGACGGCCAGATCATCGATGCCGTCGCCGGCGAGTACAAGGAAAACTTCCTGTTCCACTACAACTTCCCGCCGTTCTCGGTGGGCGAGTGCGGCCGTTTCGGCGCGCCCAAGCGTCGCGAAATCGGCCATGGCCGCCTCGCCAAGCGCGGCGTGCTGGCGACGATGCCGTCGCTGGAAGAGTTCCCGTACACGATCCGCGTGGTCTCGGAAATCACCGAGTCGAACGGTTCCTCGTCGATGGCCTCGGTGTGCGGGTCCTCGCTCGCGCTGATGGACGCCGGCGTGCCGGTGAAGTCGCCGGTCGCGGGCATCGCGATGGGCCTGGTGAAGGAAGACGACCGCTTCGTCGTCCTGTCCGACATCCTGGGTGACGAAGACCACCTGGGCGACATGGACTTCAAGGTCGCCGGTTCGAAGGACGGCATCAGCGCCCTGCAGATGGACATCAAGATCCAGGGCATCACCGAAGAGATCATGAAGACGGCCCTCGCCCAGGCGAAGGAAGGCCGCCTGCACATCCTCGGCGAGATGGCCAACGCCATCACCACCCCGCGTGGCGAGCTGAGCGAGTGGGCGCCGCGCCTGCTGACGATGAAGATCCACCCGGACAAGATCCGCGAAGTGATCGGCAAGGGCGGTTCGACCATCCAGGCGATCACCAAGGAAACCGGCACCCAGATCGACATCCAGGACGACGGCACCATCGTCATCGCTTCGGTCAATGCCGCCGCTGCGCAGGCCGCCAAGGCCCGCATCGAGCAGATCACCTCGGACGTCGAGCCGGGCCGCATTTACGAAGGCAAGGTCGCCAAGATCATGGACTTCGGTGCGTTCGTCACGATCCTCCCGGGCAAGGATGGTCTGGTGCACGTCTCGCAGATCTCCAACGAGCGCGTCGAGAAGGTCTCCGACAAGCTCAAGGAAGGCGACCTGGTCAAGGTCAAGGTGCTCGAAGTCGACAAGCAGGGCCGCATCCGCCTGTCGATGAAGGCCGTAGACGAAGGCGAGGGCGTGCCGGCGGCGTAAGCCTCCGCATCGCAAGCGTTACGGAAAAGCGGGCTTCGGCCCGCTTTTTCTTTTTTTGCTGCGTTGCTCGCCGTCCCGTGCAGACGAAGATCCGGGGACGTTGCTCGTGCCTTTATTCGCCTTTGCTCGTCATCCCCGCGCAAGCGGAATCCAAGGGCGTTGCTCCTTGGCTTTTGCTCGTCATCCCCGCGAAAGCGGAATCCAAGGGCGTTGCTCTCAGGCTTTTGCTTGTCATCCCCGCGCAAGCGGAATCCAAGGGCGTTGCTCTCAGGCTTTTGCTCGTCATCCCCGCGCAAGCGGAATCCAAGGGCGTTGCTCTTTGGCCTTTGCTCGTCATCCCCGCGAAAGCGGGGATCCAGTGCCTTTGCCTTTGTTTGTGCGATTGCCACACGAGTGCCGTACGGGCTTCGGAACGACGCGCTCCCCACCGCACTGGGGGTTGCTCCGACCCTCCGGACGGCAGTCCCTGCCTTTAGTCGGGCTGCAGGCCATCCATGGCCTGCTCTCCGCAACCCCCAGTGCGGTGGGGACCGCTTATCGCGAGCGTGAGGCACACGACTTCGTTTGAGCACGTTCATGACGCGTCGCCCATGGACCAACCTTGGAGGCCGATCGGATTGCGGATCCCGGGCAGCTCTTCCAGCATCGAACGACGAACGAAGCGAGTTGCTCCTGTCGTTGCATCGGAAGCAACAGCGCAAATCAAAGGCAGCTCGCTGCGCTCGCTCCCCCTCATCCGCCTTCGGCACCTTCTCCCCGCAGGCGGGGAGAAGGAGAGAGCATGGGCTCTTGCGCTCCGTGTCCGCTTCGGGCCTTTTTCTTCTCCCCGCAGGGCGGGGGAAAGGAGAGCGTCGGCCGCGAACACCTGAAAAACTGCGCCCAGGACCCACCGCCAGAACCCACCGTCCAAAGCCCCGCCACAGTGGCACCATAAGCCCATGAGCGAAGCCCCCGTCCTCGACCTGGCCAGCCTCCGCCGAGGCTGTGCGCACTGTTCGCTGCAGCAGCTGTGCCTGCCGGCGGGAATCGGTGCGCAGGATCTGCAGAAGCTGGACGACATCGTCCGCCGCCGGCGTCCGGTCGAGCGTGGCGAGCGGCTGTTCCGCCCGGGCGACGCGCTCAATGCCGTCTATGTCGCGCGCGACGGCGCCTTCAAGACCGTCAGCATCAGTGAGGAGGGCGAGGAGCAGGTCGTCGGCTTCCACCTGCCGGGCGAACTCATCGGGCTGGATGCGCTCGGTGCCGGCGTGCACCGCTGCGAAGCCGTCGCCCTCACCACGGCCAACGTGTGCGAGGTGCCATTCGACCAACTCTCATTCGTGGCCTCGCAACTGCCGAGCCTGCAGCAGCAGTTGCTGCGCATCATAGGCCAGAGCGTGGGACGCGATCAGGACCATCTGGGCATCCTCGTGCGGCGCCAGGCCGGAGAGCGCATTGCGTTGTTCCTGCACGGTCTCGCCGAGCGCTATCGCAACATCGGCCAGTCGGCCACGCGGTTCAAGCTGCCGATGAGCCGCGACGACATCGCGCATTACCTCGGCCTCGCGCTGGAAACCGTCAGCCGCGGCTTCGGCAAGCTGCAGGAAGACGGCGTTATCGAGGTCGTCGGCCGCCAGGTCGAGATCCGCGATCCGGTCGAACTCAACCGCCTCGCGCATAACGCCGAGCACGAGGAGCCGCGGCGTCGCGGCCGCGCCTGAGCAACGTCGCCCATTGCCGGGAAGGATGAATTCCGGCCGGCTTCATGCATCTCGCATCGGCGGCATCTGTACGCCGATGGCGTCCAACGCGCGGCTTCGCCAACCGGCCGTCGAACCGGGGCCTGCACACCAGCTAGACCGAAAGACTCCGGCACCCCAACGCGCCGAGCACGCCGTGCACGACCGGCACCTGCATCAACAGCGGTGCCGCAAGCGTGAGTACCCCGGCCGACATCACGCACACCCCCATCGCCGTGCGCCAGCCGCCGCGCTGCAGTCGCTGGCCGAGGCGGGCGCCGGCCCAGGTCAGCGGCAGCATGACCGGCAATGTGCCCAGGCCGAAGGCCGTCATCGTCATCGCGCCGTGCAGCGCGCTGGCCTGCAGCCAGGCCGCGGCGAGCAGCGTCGTGCTCAGGCCGCACGGCATCCAGCCCCACAGCAGGCCGAGCGCCATGCGCCGGGCGGCCGTGTCGGCGGGCAGCAGCCGCCGTTGCAAGGGACGCAGCCAATGCCACACGCGACCGCCACCGGAATGGAGAAAGCCCAGCCGTCCGTTCCGATCGAGCAGACGCAGCGCCGCCATGATGAGCACGAGGCCAACCGTGGCGCGCAAAGCGAGCGTGAGTTCCGGCATGCGCGCCAGATCGAGCAGGCCGTGGCCGATGCCCCCGACGATCGCGCCGGCGAGCGCGTAACCGCCCACGCGGCCCAGGTTGGGTTGCAGCGCCATCCACCAGCCGCCGCGCTGTCGCACCGACAGACCGGTGGCGATGCCGCCGCACATCGCCGCGCAATGCGCGCCACCGAGCAGGCCGCTGAGCAACGCGCCGGCGAGGACCATCCAGTCAATCGGCATCGCGGTAGTCCTGCTTGCGCGAGGGGGTGGGATCGCGGCCGTCGGGAATTTCGTCGACGAGGATGTCGAGCGCGGGCGTGTCCAGATCGTCGAACTGCCCGCGCTTCACCGCCCACACGAAGGCACCGATCGCCAGCGCGAGCAGCATGACGCTCAGCGGTACCAGCAGCAGGAGGATGTTCATGCGGGCACCTCGCGTGCCGTCGCGGTCGTCGCCGCGGGATCGCGCGAGCGGCCGGTTCGCGCCCGACGCAACGCGTTGAGCGTGACCGCCAGCGACGACAGGGTCATGCCCAGCGCCGCCAGCCAGGGCGTGACGAGTCCCATCGCCGCGAGCGGCAGCGCCAGCAGGTTGTAGCCCAGCGCCCAGGCGAGGTTGCCGCGCACGATGCGGCGTGTGCGTCGCGCCAGCGCGATCGCGGCGGGAAGGCGCAGCAGGGAAGGCGAGGTGAGCACGAGATCGGCAGCGCGCTGCGCCAGCGCGGCGCCTTCGCCCATGGCGATCGACACGTCGGCGCCAGCGAGCACGGGCGCGTCGTTGAGTCCGTCGCCGACCATCGCCACGCGGCGGCCCGCCTGTTGCAGGCCGCGCACGAAGTCGAGCTTGTCTTCAGGCGCCTGGCGTGCCCGTGCATCGGCGATGTCGCAGCGTACGGCGAAGCGCTGCACGGCATCGACCGCATCGCCGCTGCACAGGTGCAAGGCGATGCCGGCTTCGCGCAACGCCCGCAATGCCGCTTGCGCATCCGTACGTTCGCGCTCGCGCAGCTCGAATCGCGCGTGGGCGAAATGGCCGTCGCCCAGCCACACCGCGCCGTCGTCCTCGCCTTCGCAGGCGAAGCCGGCGCGGCCCAGCCGCCAGTGGCGGCCGTCGACGCGCCCGGCGATGCCGACGCCGGGATGCGCGGCGACGTCGGTGGCGACGATGAAGAGTCCGCCATCCGCGCACGCCTCGCGGAAAGCATGCGCCAGCGGATGCGTGCTGTCGCGTTCCAGCGCCATCGCGATGCGCAACGCGTCGTCGCGCTGCAGCCCGCCGAAAGTTTCCACGCGTTCCACTCGCGGTCGGCCGTCGCCGAGCGTGCCAGTCTTGTCCAGCACCACGTCGCTGATGCGGGCGAGGCGGTCGAGCGCATCGGCCTGCAGCGGCAGCACGCCGAGACGGGCGAGTGCGCCGTTCGCGGCCGCCAGCGCTGCGGGCACCGACAGCGATAGCGCGCACGGACAACTGATCACCAGCAGCGCGAGCGTGACTTCGAACGCGCGCGCGGGATCGTGGATCCGCCACGCGCCATAGGTGATGGCCGCCGCGACCAGCAGCCCCAGCACGAACCCGCCCGCGATCCGGTCGGCCGCACGCGCGAGTGGCGGACGGTGCGCCTGCGCCTGTTCGACCAGGCGCGTGAGTTGCGACAGGCGCGTGGTTGCGCCGGTGGCCGTGACGCGGATCCGGGCGGGACGCTCACGGCAGGCCGTGCCTGCGAATACGTCAGCCCCCGCGACCTTGGCCACTGCCTGCGATTCACCGGTCAGCAGCGCTTCCTCGAAACTCGCCTGCGTGTCCAGCAGCACGCCATCGGCAGGCACGCTGTCGCCCGCCGGAATGCAGACCACGTCGCCCGCTTCGAGCATCCCGACCGGCACCTGCTCACGCGTGCCATCGGCGCGTTCGCGCGTGGCAAACGCGGGACGCGCACGCGCCAGCGCATCGACCTGCGCCGTCGCGACGCTGCGCGCGCGCTGCTCGAGCATGCGTGCCGCGAGCAGCAGGAACACGAACATCACCGCCGCGTCGTACCAGACCTGTGGTCCGCCGCGCACGGTTTCGACCAGGCTGGCGCCATAGGCAAGCAGAGTCGACGTCGCGACCAGCGTGTCCATGCCCAGGCGGCGATGGCGCAGTTCACGCACGCAGCCGGCGAGGAACGGCCAGCCGGAGTAGAAGACGACCGGCGTGGACACGAGGAAGGCGATCCAGCGCAGGAAGTCGCGCATCGCCACGGACATCGTGGCGTTGGTATCGAGATAGAGCGCTTCGGCGAACATCATCGCCTGCATCGCACCGAGCCCGGCGACGCCCAACCGCAGCAGCCAGCGGTTGCGCTCCGTACGGCGCGCGCGTTCGGCTGCTTCGCCGGTGGCGAGGTAGGGCCGGTAACCGAGCGCGTGCAGGCGCCGCAACGGCAGCGACAGCGCGGTGCGCGCCGGATCCCAGGCGATGCGGATGCGGCCGGTGACGGCGTTCGCGCTGACTTCGAGCACGCCGGGTTCGCGCGCAAGTGCGCGATCGATCAGCCACGCGCAGGCCGCGCAGCGCATTCCGTCGGTGAGCAGCGTGATTTCGCGTCCGCCGTCGATGGTGCGGGCGTGTCCGGCGAGCACGTCCTCGCGATCCCACAACGCCAGGTCGGCATCGTCCGCATCGACGCGCGCCAAAGGCGCACTGCGCAGGCGGTAGTAATCGTCCAGTCGCGCGTCGCGGATCCACTGCGTTGCGGCTGCGCAGCCGCTGCAGCAGAAGGCGCGGTCGTGGCCGTCCACGCGCAGCAGCGCCGGCAAGGCGGGCAGGGCTTCGCCGCAGTGGAAGCACGTGGCGACGACGGCCGTGGCCGCTGCTGCGGAGGTGGCTTCCAGTGCGGCGTGCACGGCGGCCATGTTCAGTTCCCGCCGACTGCGGGATGCAGGTAGGCGGCCTGCTGCTTCGCGGCCCAGCGTCCCTGCAGGCGCCATGCGCCGTCGTCGGGCCCGAGTTGCACGTTCCAGTCGTGCGACAGGTCGACGTCGGCCTGCGCGCGCCAACTGGTTTTCGACGCGGCGAGGTGGATGTCGCGGTCGAGTTCGGCGCGCGAGGGATGGTGCAGCGACAGCAGCAGCGGCGCCGCGCGATCAAACGCACCATCCACCGGCAGCACTTCGACCGTGCCTTTGCCGGTGCGCACGATCGCGCTCAGGTGCAATTGCCGGGCCTTCGCATCCGGACCGAGGTCGGCGACCTGCACCTGCGCGGTGCGCGTCACCCGGTCGGCCACGGCATCGTCGGTGCCCGGCGAACGCGACGCGGTCACCAGCAGCGCGATGGTGGCGATCACCGCGGCCGCGGGAATCGCCGCGATCAGCCACACCATCGGCTCGCGCCAGGCGCTGCGGCGTTCGGTGCCCTTCACGCGGTTGTCGAGGGTCATCATGGCGTCGGTCCGAAGAAGCTGCTTTCCACCTGTTTGCGCACGCTGCCGTCGCGCGCGGCGACCACGAAGTGCACTTCCTTCCGGCCATGCACGTCGTCGTCGGCAAGCACGGTCACCGGCACCGAGGCGACTTCGCCGGCCGCCACGGTGACCGACGCCGGCGCCTGCAGGCGCAGCGCGTCGTTGCGATCGTCGTGTTCGTGTTCGTCGCGGTTCGCGCGTCCGTCATCGTCATCCGTGCGCAGGGAGATCAGGTAGTCCTGCGCGCGCTCGGTCTTGTTCACCAGCTTGAGCGTGTAGCCGTTCTCGATGCCGTCGGCGGTTTCGCGATAGAGCGCGTTGCGGTCGCGCAGCACTTCCGCGATCAGCGGCGCGCGCGTGCCTACGCCCCAGGCGAAGGCACCGAGCAGTACCAGCAAAAGACCGCCATAGACGAAGATGCGCGGCCGCAGCACGCGGGTCGGGCGCCCGTCCAGCGCGTTCTGCGTGGTGTAGCGGATCAGGCCGCGGGCGAAGCCCATCTTGTCCATCACCTCGTCGCAGGCGTCGACGCAGGCGCCGCAGGCGATGCACTCGTACTGCAGGCCGTTGCGGATGTCGATGCCGACCGGGCAGACCTGCACGCAGATCGTGCAGTCGATGCAGTCGCCCAGCTGCTCCGGCGCGAATTTCGGCAAGGGCTGGACGTCGGTGCCGGCATCGAAGGCGGCTTGGTCGAAGGTGATCGTGCCGTGCGCCTGCAGTCGCGCATCGGCCGCGCTGGGATGGCGGCTGGCACGGAACACGTAGTCGTAGGCCAGCGCCTTCTCCAGCAGGCCGCGGCCACGCTGCACGATGTCGCCGAGCCCGCGCTTGCGCGGACCGCGCGGCTCCCCGCGCATCGGGTCGTAGGCGATCAGCAGGGTGTTGCGATCGAACATCGCGCTCTGGAAGCGCGCGTAGGGGCACATGTACTTGCACACCTGCTCGCGCAGGAAGCCGGCGTTGCCCCAGGTGGCCAGCGCATAGAACAGCACCCAGAAGGTTTCCCACCCGCCCCATGCGAACGGCACCAGCCGCGCGCCCAAAGAGGTGATCGGCGTGAAGAAGCCGACGAAGGTGAAGCCGGTCCACAGCGCGAACACCAGCCACAGCAGGTGCTTGGCGCCCTTGCGCAGCAGCTTGCGGGCCGACCACGGCGCGGCGTCGAGCCTGATGCGCGCGTTGCGATCGCCTTCGGTCCAGCGCTCCATCCACAGGAAGGTTTCCGTCCACACCGTCTGCGGGCAGGCGTAGCCGCACCACAGGCGCCCGGCGAGCGCGGTGAAGAAGAACAGCGACACGCCGGCGATGACCAGCAGCAACGCCAGCAGCGGAAAATCCTGCGGCCAGAAGGTGAGGCCGAACACGTGGAACTTGCGCGCCGGCAGATCGAACAGCACCGCCTGCCGCCCGTCCCAGCGCAGCCACGGGAACGCGTAGAACATGCCCAGCAGCCACACCACCGCGACCTTGCGCAGGCGGTCGAAGCGGCCGCTGACGTCGCGCGGGTAGACCTTGCGCTCGCTGACGTAGAACGAGCCCTCGGTCTCGGTCAGGGCGATGTCGATCGACTTGTTCAACTCCACGATTCCTTCAACAACTTCGCATGCGGCCGGATTGCGTAGCCCGGCTAAGGCCGTAGGCCGCACCCGGGTTGCGCTTCACCGCAACGCCTGATTGAACCGGCTCGCCGGCCGCAGCAGCCACCAGGTGAACAGGCTCGACGAGGCGGTGGCGAGCCAGAACATGAAGAACCCCACCGTGTAGCCCAGTTCGCGGGTGATCTGCAGCGACGGGAAGGTCATGTCGCGCAGCGCCAGCGGATCGACGAAGGCGAAGAACACCATCGTCGCCACGCCAGCGGCGAAGAAGCTGGGCCACGCAATCGCGCCGATGCGCTGCGCGAGTGGGCGCGGTGGATGATCGAACCCGGGCGCTGGCGTGCTCACGATGCGCGGCCCTTCACTTTCCGGCCTGGGTCGCATGCGCCGCACCCTTGCCCTGCGGCGGGTTCGACAGCGACCACACGTAGGCTGCCACCAGGCGCGCGCGCGTCTCGCCGAGCAGTTCGCGGTGCGCGGGCATCGAGCCGTGCCGTCCCTTCGCGATCGTCTGGTGAATCGCCGCATTGCTGCTGCCGTACAGCCAGTAGTCGTCGGTCAGGTCCGGCGCGCCCATCTGCTGGTTGCCCTTGCCGTCGATGCCGTGGCAGGCGACGCAGATGCCCTCGTACAGTTTCCTGCCCTGCGCGGCCATGTAGTCGTTCTGCAGCGACTGGCCCGGCGTGCCCAGCGTGCGCACATAGGCGACGACGTAATCGACCGCGTTCTCGCCGCCCATGCCGGTGAGCACCGTGCCCCATTCGGGCATCACGCCTTCGCGGCCGTCGAGCACGGTTTCCAGCACGCGTTCGGGCGCGCCGCCCCAGTGCCAGATGTCGTCGGTGAGGTTGGGATAGCCGACCGCGCCTTGCGCCGACGAACCGTGGCAGGTCGCGCAGGTGTTGTTGAAGATCGAGCGGCCCAGTCGCGTCGCTTCCGGATCCGCGGCCAGCACGTTGATCGGCTGGTTCCTGAACGGTGCGAACGTGCCTTCCAGCGTCGCGTCGTACGCGGCTTTGCGATCGGCATGTTCCTGCTGCGACGACCAGCGCGCATAGCCCGCGAAATTGCCGAACCCCGGATACCAGGCCAGGTAGCCGATGCCGAAGACGATGGTGAGCCAGAACAGGTTGATCCACCACTTCGGCAGCGGCTTGTTGTACTCGGTGAGATCGCCGTCCCACACGTGGCTGGTGTCTTCGGGCTTCGGATCGCCCGGACGGCGCTTGGCCGTCCACCACAGCAGCCACGCGCAGCCGCCGATGTTGAGCACGATCAGCGCGATGACGTACCACGACCAGCCGCTGCTCATCGTTCGTTCTCCCTGCCTTCACCCAGCGTGTCGCCTTCATCCAGCGGCAGTCGCGCCGCTTCCTCGAAATCCCTGCGGCGGCGCGGGCTCCACGCCCACGCCCAGCCGGCCAGGAACACCACCAGCAAGGTCGCCGTGACGATTCCCGACACCATGGCTCAGCCCCCCCGCGGTGCGTGCTTGCCGAGCGCCTGCAGATAGGCGACCACAGCGTCGAGTTCGGTCTTGCCGGCGACGTCGTCGGCGGCCTTTGCTATTTCCGCATCGGTGTAGGGATCGCCCAGCGCCTTGAGCGCGTGCATGTGCGCGGCGATCTCCTTCCCGTCGAGTTCGTTCTTCGCCAGCCACGGGAAGCTCGGCATGTTCGATTCGGGTACCACGTCGCGCGGATTGGTCAGGTGCACGCGGTGCCAGTCGTCCGAGTAGCGGCCGCCGACCCGGGCGAGATCGGGCCCGGTGCGCTTGGAGCCCCACTGGAACGGGCGGTCGTAGACCGATTCGCCGGCCAGCGAGTAGTGGCCGTAGCGTTCGGTTTCGAAACGCAGCGTGCGCACCATCTGCGAGTGGCAGTTGTAGCAGCCCTCGCGCACGTACACGTCGCGGCCGGCGAGCTGCAGCGCGGGGTAGGGCTTCACGCCGGGCAGCGGCTTGATCGTCTCGGCCTGGTGCATCAGCGGCACGATCTCGGCGAGGCCGCCGAAGGACACCACCACCGCGATCAGCACGGCCATCAGGCCGACGTTCTTCTCGATCTTCTCGTGTGCGTTGCCGTTGTGTTGCGTGTTGTCGCTCATGTCCAGTCCTCAGGCGCGCGCATCGCTGATGTCGGGGGCGAGCACCGGCTGCGGTGTGCGGTCCTTCGCCATGGCGAAGGTCTTCCAGGTGTTCAGCGCCATCAGTCCCATGCCCGCGAGCACCAGCAGGCCGCCGCCGAAACGCGCCAGGTAGTAGGGATAGGTGGCGTTGAGCGCTTCGACGAAGCTGTAGGTCAGCGTGCCGTCGGCATTGGTCGCGCGCCACATCAGGCCCTGCATCACGCCGGCGATCCACATCGAGGCGATGTAGAGCAGCACGCCGAGCGTGTGCACCCAGAAGTGCGTGTCGATCCACTTCGTCGAGTACATCGAGGCCTGGCCGAGCAGGCGCGGCAGCAACGCGTAGAGCGAGCCGATCGAGATCATCGCCACCCAGCCCAGCGCACCGGCGTGCACGTGGCCGATGGTCCAGTCGGTGTAGTGCGACAGCGAGTTGACCGTCTTGATCGACATCATCGGTCCCTCGAAGGTGGCGATCATGTAGAAGCTGATCGCGACGATGAGGAACTTGAGGATCGGATCGGTGCGCAGCTTGTGCCACACGCCGGAGAGCGTGAGGATGCCGTTCATCGCGCCGCCCCACGACGGCGCCAGCAGGATCAGCGAGAACACCATGCCCACCGACTGCGCCCAGTCGGGCAGCGCGGTGTACTGCAGGTGGTGCGGGCCGGCCCACATGTACACGGCGATCAGCGCCCAGAAGTGCACGATCGACAGCCGGTACGAGTAGACCGGGCGTCCGGCCTGCTTGGGCACGAAGTAGTACATCATCCCCAGGAAGCCTGCGGTCAGCAGGAAGCCCACCGCGTTGTGGCCGTACCACCACTGCACCATCGCATCGACCGCGCCGCTGTAGACCGGGTACGACTTCCACAGGCCGGCCGGGATCGCGACGTTGTTGACGATGTGCAGCAGCGCGATGGCGAGGATGTAGCCGCCGTAGAACCAGTTGGCGACGTAGATGTGCTTCACCTTGCGTTTGGCGATGGTGCCGAAGAAGAGCACCGCGTAGGCGACCCAGACGACGGTGATCAGGTAGTCGATCGGCCATTCCAGCTCGGCGTATTCCTTGCCCTGGGTGAGGCCCATCGGCAGGGTGATCGCCGCGGCGACGATGACCGCCTGCCAGCCCCAGAAGACGAATGCGGCAAGACGATCCGACAACAGCCGCACATGGCAGGTGCGCTGCACCACGTGCAGCGAGGTGGCGAACAGCGCGCTGCCGCCGAACGCGAAGATCACCGCATTGGTATGCAGCGGACGCAGGCGGCCGTAGCTGAGCCACGGGATGCCCTCGAACAGGGTCGGCCAGTACAGCTGGGCGGCGATCAGCACGCCCACCGCCATGCCGACGATGCCCCAGACCACGGTCGCGACCGAGAACTGCAGCACCACCCTGTCGTTGTAATAGCCGTCGCGCGGCGCCGCGGGCTCGGTGCCGGTCAAGGAATACGGCGCGCCGCCGGCCAGCGGTTGCGCGGCATCGTTCGCAGTCATGGGGGCTTCCTTCGGAATGACAGGCGTATTTTCGGAAGCCGGATCGGGGGCGACTTGATCCGGATCAAGTCGCCCGGAATTCGCCTGATGGAGCATGGTCCGGCGGCAGAATTTCCCCCTGCCATGGGAGCGTCCTCATGGATCTGCTGGTTCGCGCTACCCGCTACCCGGACTGGGATCCCGGCGTGGTGTTCGCCACGCGCCTGGCTGGCCAGCTGCGCGCCGGACTGACGACCCTGCACGTGGTCGAAGGCGGCATCCCGCCCGTCTGGGAATACGACGCGGGCCTGCTCTACGCCGAGTACCTGCGCGCCATCGACGAGCAGTTGCGCGATGCCCGCGCCGCCGGGCCGGCGTTCGAGGCCTGGGCGGGCTCGCTCGGCGCGGTCGCGCCGCGCTGGCTGGTGACCCATGGCCAGGTCGGCGATGCGCTGGATTACGCCGGCAACTGGCACGACCTGGTGGTGCTGGCGCGCGATGCCGCCGATCCCTGGGGCAGCCCGGCGGCGCTGGCCTCCATCGTGCTGCACGTGGGCCAGCCCTGCCTGGTCGTGCCGCCGGGTCGCACGGAACTGAAGCTCGAGTGCATCGCGGTGGCCTGGAACGGCTCGATCGAGGCGATCCGTGCGTTGCACGGTGCGCTGCCGCTGCTGCGGCGTGCACAGCGGATCGTGCTGCTCATGGGGCAGCGCAAGACGCTGCTGGCGTCGGTGCCGTCGCCCGAGTTCGCGCTGGAGGCCTGGTGCCGGCGGCACGAGCTCGCGGTGGAATTCGAAGTGCTCGACGAAGAGGCCGACAAGGGTGCGCCGATCCACGACGCTGCCCGCGCGGCGTACGCCGACCTGCTGGTGATGGGCGCCTACGGCCGCTCGCGTTTTTCCGAACGCGTGCTGGGCGGCGTGACGCGCTACATGCTCCAGCAGGACGATCTGCCGCTGCTGTTGCGGCATTAGCGCAGGCATCGACATCCGTAGGAGCGGGCCATGCCCGCGCCCGACCGGCGTGCACCCTGCCGCGACGGGTCGCGCCCATGGGGCACTCCTGCGGGGCGCGCAGCGCAGGTCCGGAGCGCGGATTCGGGCGCGGCGCGCTCACCGCGCCGTATAGCCGCCGTCGATCACCAGCTCCGCACCCGTGACGAACTTCGCCTCGTCCGAGGCCAGGTAAACCACGCCCCAGGCGATGTCGTCGGCGTCGCCCATGTGACCCAAGGGGTGCAGGCGGCCGACTTCGGCGATCGCGGCTTCCAGGTCGGTCGCACCGCTGTCGCGCAGGTGCTGTTCCACCATCGGTGTGCGGATGTAGCCCGGATGCACGGAATTCACGCGGATGCACTCGGCGGCGTAGAGCAGGGCATCGGTCTTGCTCATCAGCCGCACCGCGCCCTTCGCCGCGTGGTAGGGCGGCACGTCGGGCGCGCCGACGAGTCCGTAGATCGAGGAGAGGTTGATGATGCTGCCGTGGCCGGCGCGGCGCAGATGCGGGATCGCGTGCTTGGTGCAGAAGAACACGCCCTTCACGTTGACCGCCTGCACGCGATCCCATTCGGCTTCGGTAATTTCGTGCGTGGGCTTGCTCGCGCCGGCGATGCCGGCGTTGTTGACCAGCACGTACACGCCGCCGAAGCGCGCGGCAACCGCGTCGATCGCGCTGGCGACTTCGTCCTCGCGCGCCACGTCCACGTGCCAGTAGGCGGCTTCCGCGCCCCGCGCCTGCAGTTCGCGCGCGAACGCTTCGCCTTCCGCATCGAGCACGTCGAACAACGCGACGCGCGCGCCTTCCTGCGCCAGCCGCAACGCGCAGGCGCGGCCGATTCCGAGTGCAGCGCCGGTCACGATGCAGGTCTTGCCTTCGACGCGATTCATGGCGTACCTCCACTGAAGACGATGCGCAGCGCCAGCCACGGCGCGAGGAACAGCAGCCAGATGCCGAGTTTGTACAGGCCGAGGATCAGATAGACGGCGGCATGCACCTGCGCGGGTTCCATCCGGAACCAGCGTGCGTGCAGCCGGCACAGTGCATCGCCGGCGAGCCACCAGGTGAGGAAGGCGACCAGCAGCACTGCGTAGTTCAGCAGTGCACTCCACAGCAGGAAGGATTCCAGCTGTCCGACGGTGACCTGGAGGAGTGGCATCGGCGTGCTCTCCGGGATGGACGCGATCAATCTGCGCCCGCCGGGCGCGGCCCGCCTTGATCCGGATCAACCCGCAATTGCGTCGCGTGCACGACTGGCCGAAGCTGACGGCATGGTCGACATCGACGTGGTCAAGGGGCTGGCGGTCGCGCTGGGCGTGGGCCTGCTGGTCGGCATCGAGCGCGAGCGGCGCAAGGGCGAGGGTCCTTCGATGGCCGCGGCCGGCGTGCGCACGTTCGCGCTGATCGCGCTCGCGGGTGCGGTGGCGGCCTTGCTGGGCGGCGTCGGCGTCGCGGTCGCCGGCGCATTCACCGCGCTCGCGGCGTTGGCCAGTTATCGGCTCGGCCGCAACCGCGATCCGGGGCTCACCACCGAAGTGGCGATGCTGGTCGTGTTCCTGCTCGGCGTGCTGGCGATGCGCGAGACGATCCTGGCCGCCGGGCTCGGCGTCGCCGTCGCGCTGTTGCTCGCGTCGAAGTCGCGCGTGCACCGGTTCGCGAGCACGGTGCTGACCGAGCAGGAACTGCACGATGCATTGCTGCTGGCCGCCGCGGCGACCATCGTGCTGCCGCTGCTGCCCGATCGCGCGGTCGATCCGTGGCAGGTGCTGAACCTGCGCAAGCTGTGGCTGCTCGCGGTAATCGTGATGGCGATCAATGCTGCTGGCCACGTCGCGCTGCGTGCGTTCGGCGCGCGGGTCGGTCTGTTGCTGGCCGGACTTGCCGGCGGCTTTGCCTCGAGCACGGCGACGATCGCGAGCATGGGTACGCAGGCCCGCGAGAATCCGCGGCTGGCCATGGCCTGCGCGGGGGCGGGCGTCGTCTCGAACGTGAGCACGGTCGTGCAGCTCGCGGTGATCTCCGGCGCATTGTCGCCGCCGCTGCTGCGCGCGCTGTGGCCGCCGATCATCGCGGCGGGTGCGGTTGTCGTGGTGTTCGCGCTGCTGGCCGCCTGGGCCACGCGCAAGGTGGATGCGCACGGCGCGCCGCTGCGGGGGCGCGCCTTCGAGCCGAAGCACGCGCTGCTGTTCGTGGCGATCGTGGCCGCGGTGATGCTGCTGTCGGCGGCGATGCTCGCCTGGCTGGGCGATGCGGCGTTGGAGTGGACGCTCGGTGCCTCCGGAATCGCCGACGTGCATGCGGCCGCGGCGTCGGCGGCGCAACTGGTGGCGGTGGGACGCATCGACGCCGCGACGGCGGTGCCGGGCATCGCGCTGGCGTTCGCCGCCAACTCGGTGGTGAAGCTGGTGCTGGCGCTGCTGACCGGCGGCCGCGGCTACGCGCTGCGCTTGTTGCCGGGGATTGCGGCGATGGTGGTCGCGTTCGCGGTGGTGGCGTGGCTGGTGTAGTGGAGGAAGCAGCGATCGATGGTGGTGCTATCGCATCGCGCCCATGGACGCTCCTACGATCGCCTGCAGGAGCGGCCCATGGCCACGAGGACGGAATCGTCCTGCCGCAACATCAACCTCACTTCGTCACCACCAGCGTCCCCTTCATCAACCCCGCGTGCCCCGGAAACGAGCAGAAGAAGCTGTAATCCCCGCCCGCCTTGAGCTTGCTCCCTGCGAACGACGCCTTCGTGCTCGCACCGCCGCCGACCACGGGCGTCGCGGCGATCACCTTCGCATCGCCCTTGGGCACGTAGCCGGCCGCGGCACCGGCCTTCATTCCGGCGCTGGCGACGGCGTTGATGTCCGCCGTCTGGCTGACCACGACGTTGTGGCCCATCACCTGCGCGGCCATCTTGCCGGTGTGGGTCAACTCGATCGTGATCTTCGGACACGACGCTGAGACCGTCGCGGTTCTGAGGTCGAACTGCATCGCATCGTTGGCCTTCAGCCGGATCGTGCACGAGGGCGCGGCCTGGACGAACGTGGCCCCCGCGAGCAGCGCGCAGCCGAGGAAGAAGGAAGCAGCATGTTTCATGTGATCCATCCTGTGTCGAAGAAAGGTGCAGGTGAAGTAAGGTCGGCCCCCCACCACCGTCGCGATTGACGGAGGCCCGGCTTGTTCGTCGGTGGTGGTGGGCCGCAAGCGTTACGGCGTCGTGGCCTGGCGCACGGCGGCGATGAATTCCGGATCCGGCCGGCTGCCGACCTTCTCCGTGCGCGCGAGGATGCGGCCGTCGGCGTCGAGCAGCACCAGCGCGCTGGTGTGGTTGAAGTTGCCGTCGGCCAGTTGCCGGTAGCGGATGCCGAGCACGCCGGCCACCGCGCGCACGTCGCCGGGCGGCGGCGACGCCAGCGTCCAGCGGCGCGTGTCGAGCTGGCGCTTGTCGACGATGTACTGCAGCGCCCTGGGCGTGTCGTTCGCGGGATCCATGCTGATCAGCAGCACGCCCAGACGCGCGCGCTGCTCCGCGGTGAGGCTGCGGTCGATGGCCTTGCCCGAATCCACGATCAGCGGGCAGATGAACTGGCACGAGGTGTAGAACATCGACACCAGCTGCGGTTGTCCGCGCCGCGTGCGCCAGTCGCGCGCCTGGCCCGACTGGTCGGTGAGCACCAGCGGCAGCTGGTAGACGGAGTCGCGGGGCAGGGCGGCCGCTTTCGCGGCGGGGGCATTGCCCGCCAGCACCGCCGCGCTCAGCAGCGTCAATGCGCTGCCGGCGACCACGGCGAAGAACAAGGCGCGGAATCGTTTCATCGTGCGCTCCTCGCGCAGCGGAAGCCAAGGTTGGCGGTGGCGTCGTGGGCCTCGAGCGAGGACAGCATCGCCACGCGCATCAGCACCGCGTAGTTCTCGCGGTCGTCCATCGACAGCGCGCCCGCGCCGCAGAACTTCGTGCGGTCGGCATCGCCCTGGTTGCGGTTGTCGCCGGACACCAGCAGCGAGGAATAGTCGTCGGTCCATTCCCACACCAGCCCGTGCAGGTCCTGCACGCCGTAGGCGTTGGGCGCCTGCAGACCCGCGCGCGGCAGGGCCGAGGTCGACGGCCGCGAATACCAGACGAGGATGCGCTCGCGCCATGCCGGATCGCTCCGTGCATCGCGACGGGTTTCGTCGGCGGCGGCCGCGTATTCCCATTCGCTCCAGGTCGGCAGCCGCGCACCCTGCGATTCGCAGTACGCGTTCGCCGCGAACCAGCTCACCCAGGTCACCGGTTGCTCGGGCAACGCTTTCGAGCCCAGTTGCGTCGCGCCCTGCCAGTGCGATAGATAGCGCGGCTCGGCGAACACACCGGCGACGCGATCGCGCCGCCATTGCGGGTGCGCTTGCACGAAGGCGAGGAACTCCGCGTTGGTGACCGGTTTCGTCATCATCGCGAAGGGCGCGATACGCACATCCGCGCCCTTGCGATCCTCGTACTTCAGCGCAGTGCGGAAACTGCCGCCCGGCAACTGTGCATAGCGGCCCGCAACGCCGGCCGCGAGGCCGGCGAGGGGCAGCACGCACAGCAGCAGGGTGGCGAGCCGGCGCATGGTTCAGTGCTCCGCAGCATTGTTGGCGCCGCCACCGGCCGCGCGCCTGGCCGCGACTTCGGCCTTCTCCACGCGACCACCCGGATTGCCCCAGCTGTTGAGCACGTAGGTGCTGATGTTGGCCACCTCGTCGTCGGTGAGCTGGTTCATCGGCGGCATCACCGAGTTGTACTGCTCGCCGTTCACCGTCACCGGACCGCTCAGACCATGCAGCACGATGTCGACGATGCGCCTGGGGTTCTCCTTGAGCACGCTCGACTTCGCCAGCGGCGGGAACACGCCCTTGAGGCCTTCGCCGTTAGCCTGGTGGCAGGTCGAGCAGGTGCCCGCGAACAGCGCCTGGCCGGCCTTCACCTGGTCTTCCTGGGTCAGCGCGCCGGCCTTCGCCGCTGTCGCCGCTTCGGCCACCGCGGCCAGATTCGGCGAAGCGCGACCGCCGGTGTACACCGCGTCGACTTCCTTGCCCGAATAGATTTCGGCGCGCTCCGCGCCTTCGGCCTTGAGCATCGCCAGTGCGCCCTTGTTGAAGGCGCGGAAGATCGAGTGATCAACGAGGATGTAGCTGCCCGGCACTTCGACGTGGAAATCCATGATCGCCGCGCCGCCGGAAGGAATCAGCGTGGTCTGCACGTTCTCCTGGAAGCGCGTGCCGCCTTCGAACCAGACCTTGTCGAAGATCTCGCCGATCACGTGGAAGCTCGACACCAGGTTCGGGCCGCCGTTGCCGACGAACAGGCGCACCGTTTCGCCGGTCTTCGCCTTCAGGGCGTTGTCGCCGGTGAGCGCGCCTTCCTTGCCGTTGAACAGGACGTAGGTCGGGTGCTCCTCGATCGCCTTCTCCATGTCGAAGGGCTGGTGGCCTTTCTCGTGGTACTTGCCGGTGGTGTAGAAGTCGCCCTGCATCACGTAGTACTCGCGGTCGACCTTGGGCAGGCCGCCCGGCGGCTCGACCAGGATCAGGCCGTACATGCCGTTGGCCACGTGCATGCCCACCGGCGCGGTCGCGCAGTGGTAGACGTACAGGCCGGCGTTGAGCGCCTTGAAGGTGAAGCGCGAGACGTGCCCCGGCGCGGTGAAGCTCGAAGCCGCGCCGCCACCGGGACCGGTGACGCCGTGCAGGTCGATGTTGTGGGGCATCTTGCTGTCGGGCATGTTGCGCAGGTGGAACTGCACGGTGTCGCCCTGGCGCACGCGGATGAAGCTGCCCGGCACGGTGCCGCCGAAGGTCCAGAAGGTATAGGTCACGCCTTCGGAGATCGGCATTTCCTTTTCGACGACGTCGAGTTCGACGACGACCTTCGCCGGATGGTCGCGGTTGAGCGGCGGTGGCACGTTCGGCGGGCTGGTGAGCACCGCGTTGATCGGCTGGCCCTGCGGCGGTCCGAAGTCGCCCTTGAGCGAACCGCCGGTGTCGGTCGCCACGGCTTCCTTCGGCGCGTCCGCGGCGTTGCGCGAACCGCCGCAACCCGCGAGTACGACCGCCGCAAGCACTGCAGCCAGGGTGAGTGCGGGAATCCTTGTCTTCATGGACGGGCTCCTGTCGTCAGAACGGGGTGTTCATGGTGACTGCGGCGTGCGTCGCGGTTTGCTGGACGGCGACCTTGGGTGGGGCGGGCGGTGCGGGATCGCGCGTGCTGGCGATCAGTCCGGCGACGGCGAGTGCGGCGCCGAGCAGGGCGACATAGCAGAGGGCATAGGTGCTCAGGTCTTTCACGGTGGACTCCTGACGTTTGGCTAATCGGCTTTCGACGGAGGCAGTCTGCGCCGCGGTCCCCTCCGCGGGCCTGATCTGGATCAAACGGCGATGCGCACGTCCACGGTCCCGGCGACCGGCTTGACCTGCGTCAAGGTCGCCACGGGACCCGAGGCGGAGCCTGCGCGCCGACCCCAATGCCAAGCCGGAGCGCTCCCATGGCCCCAAGATTACGCCTGCTTCCCCTCGTGCTGGCCGGCCTCGTGCCGGCGGTGGCGACCGCCGACGAGGTCCCGCGTGTCCAGATCGAATGGAACCTGCGCGTGCGCACCGAACGCGTCGACGACGATGCCTTTGCGCGCGATGCGGACGCCACGACGGCCCGCCTGCGGGCCGGCGTGCGCTTCCAGCCGGGCGGCGGCTTCAGCGCGCTGGTCGAAGGCGAGGGCATCGCGGCTGCCGGCGATGCCTACAACAGCGGCGCCAACGGCCGCAGCGCGTACCCGCTCGTCGTCGATGCGGAGGGGGCCGAACTCAACCAGGCCTGGCTGGCGTGGAAGAACGCGCGCGTACAGGCCACCGTCGGGCGCCAGCGTCTGTTGTTCGACAACCAGCGCTGGATCGGCAACAGCGGCTGGCGACAGAACGAGCAGACCTTCGACGCGCTGTTGCTCGAAGCTACGCCGCGCCCGGATCTGACCGCGCGCTACGCGTGGCTGCAGCGCGTGCACCGGGTCAACGGCGACGACGCGATCGATCCGCTGGCCCGCGAGCGCGCGCTCGACAGCCACTTGTTCGAACTGGCCTGGAAACGCGATGTGCAGCAGCTCGCCGCCTATGCGTGGCTGC
The DNA here is from genome assembly GCF_042655745.1 of Lysobacter yangpyeongensis. Taxonomy (NCBI): domain Bacteria; kingdom Pseudomonadati; phylum Pseudomonadota; class Gammaproteobacteria; order Lysobacterales; family Lysobacteraceae; genus Lysobacter; species Lysobacter yangpyeongensis. Next base: position 245,578 of record NZ_JBHSNM010000001.1, read on the forward strand.
ACGAGGACGAAGATGTCGCCACGGCATCAACCGCGACGTACGGCCTGCGTTCGGCCACGTCCACCGTGCGCGACGGCAACGGCTGGGGCCTGTCGCTGGAACTGGCGCGGCAACGCGACTACGCGAATTCGCCGCTGTCGTTCTCGCATTCGTACTGGCTGATCGAACCTTCGATCACGCGCCGCGGCGTGGCCTGGCGCGCCGGCTGGGAACACCTGGGGGGCGACGGCCGCCATGCCCTGCAGACGCCGCTGGCGACGCTGCACGCCTTCAATGGCTGGGCGGACAAGTTCGGCGTCACGCCCGTTGGCGGCCTCGAGGACCGCTATCTGGGCGCCGCCGGAAAGTTCGCGACGAATCGCTTCGACTGGCAGCTGGCCTGGCACGACTACCGCGCCGACACGGGCGGGCGTTACGGCAGCGAATGGAACGCTGCGCTGGGTTTCCCGCTGGGCGCGCAACTGAAGGGACTGGTGAAGATCGCCGACTATCGCGCCGACGGTTTCGCGCGCGATACGACGAAGGCGTGGGTGCAGGTGGAGTGGGTGGGGCACCGGCAGTATTCGCGGGGCGGGGAATGACGCTCTCGTACGGGTCGCGATGCGCTTCGCATGGGGATTCGACCGATCCGGACGGGGATGCGGCGCGCCGGATGCGATGGCGAAGGGATGCGGCACGCGACAGCGCTGCGATAGGCCGCCCGCGGCTTGATCCGGATCAGGGCAGGCACCGGCCCATGGAGCGAGCATCCATGCAAGTCATTGAGGAAATCGCCATGCGACTGCCCCTGATCCTGCTTCAGTCGATCCTCGTGCTCGCCGTTTGCATCCCGACGGCACACGCCCGCCAGCACGCAGCACCTGCGCCGGCTGCGCCGGCTCCCGGTGCAACCATGCCCGACGCACCACGCTGGCCGGTCGATGCGAACCTGCGTCGCAACATGCGCGCCATCCGCCGGGCGGTCGACGCGCTGGGCCAGTACGAACACGGCCATATGACGCCGCAGCAGGCTGTCGCCGTCGCGATGAAGATCCAGGACCACGCCGCCGACATCATCGCGCAATGCCAGCTGCCGCCCGATGCGGATGCGGCATTGCACGCAGTGCTGGCGCCGCTGCTGTCTGGTGCGGCCACGCTGCGGCAGGACCCGTCGCGACTTGACGTAATCGCCCCGATGCGCGAGGCGCTGGCGCAGTACGACCGGCAGTTCGACCGTACACGCGAGGTGGAGCACGCGCCGGAACAGCACTGAGGCGGCGCTGAGAAGCGCGAACGAGCGCCCCAGCCCTTCGGGCATCTTCTCCCCGCTGAAGCGGGGAGAAGAGGAATTCCCCCGTTCTGCCCGCACGGCGAGGAACTTTCCCTCGTCCCGCTTGCGGGGTGAAGGCGGACGCCAATGCGGCCTGCGTGGCACAAGCGCAAACTTGATCCGACCTGATCCAGGTCAATGGCTTCGCCATTGCGCCAGGCGATGCTGTGCTCCCGCACTGCAGAACACCTTCCATGCTCACCACCGACCCCACCCGGATGCTCCATCCCTTCGACGCGCGCGGCATCGGCCGGCGCTTCCGCCACGCGGCGATCTTCGGCGCGCTCGATGCGCTCAATCCCGGCGAGACCATGCGCTTCGTCAACGACCATGAGCCGTTGCCGCTGCTCGCGCAGCTGCGCGAACGTTACGGCGACGGCCTGCTGGTGGAGGCGCGGCAGCGCCAGCCCGGCGCCTTCGTCATGGACATCACCATGCTGGAGCGCGGCGGCGACAACGGTGACGAATTCTGCGGCTGCTGCGGTAGTTGCGGTTGAAGCCGCGCGGTGTCGCGCCTTGCGGTGCTGGCAGGAGCGGGCCATGCCCGCGCCGTGACACGCCACGCGCGACCCGCCACGTCGCGCGGCGATCGCGTGCGTACAGCGCAATACCCGCCTCACACATCCGCACGCAGTGATGCACCCGCAGCACCGGCCCCGGGCGCAACAACGCTGCGATTGCGTCCGCCGGCCTTGGCCGCGTACAGCGCGGCGTCCGCGCGCGCGACCAGCGTGGCCGCGTCCTCGCCCTTGGCCAGTTCGGCCAGACCGACGCTGGCGGTGATCGCGAGCGCGGGGTCCTGTCGCTCGGCGTGCAGTGCAGCGATGCGCTGGCGGATGCGCTCGGCCACGTCGAGCGCGGCGTCAATGCCGGTATCGGGAAGGATGACCAGGAATTCCTCGCCGCCGTAGCGCGCGGCCAGGTCGGCGCCTCGCAGTTCGTCGCGCAGCACGTCGGCGAGCGCGACCAGGACGCGGTCGCCCTGCGCGTGGCCCCAGTGGTCGTTGACGGCCTTGAAGCGGTCGATGTCGATCATCAGCACCGACAGCGGTTCGCCCAGGCGTTGTGCGCGCGTGCGTTCGGCTTCGAGCCGCGCGTCCGCGCTGCGCCGGTTGGACAGCCCGGTGAGCGCGTCATGGGCCGCATCGCGGCGCGCGCCGAGCAGGCCGAACAGCAGCCGCAATTGTGCGTGCCCGGCCCACGCCGCCGTTGCCGCCAGCAGGACGAATAGCCAGGCTTCGCTCCACGCATCGGCCGGCTCGGGCTCGCGCTGCAGCAGTTTCGCGACGAGATTCGCGGCAGGCGCAAGCGCGGCGAGAACGGTGCGGCACCAGGGCAGCGGAAGCACCGCCAGTTGCGCCACGAGCACGAACGGAAACAGCCCGTAGCCGATTTCGATCGCACCATGCGGTGCCGGTCCGACCTGCCATTGCAGGGCGCCGAAGCCGATCGCCTGCGACCACACGAACAGGGTGAGGGCGATCGACGCCGGCAGGCGCGCGACACCGCGTGCGATCGACAGCAGGACCGACGCCATCGCCACGCGCAACGGCAGCACGCGCAGCGAATGCGCGGGATCGAGCCAGAGCAGATCCATGGGGATCCACGCCAGCGTCAGCACCGCCAGTGTCTGCGCCAGCGCGGCGATGCGCATGCGCACCAGCACCTCCTGTGTCGCACGGCAGTCCACGGGCACACGGCAACTGTGCACGACGCCGCGCGTCGAGCGCCGCCACCATAACGTGAACCCGGCGACGGCGTTGCCGGACACCATGTCAGGGAGCCATCGCACTGCCGACCTGCGCGCCGGTTGCCACCAGGCGCGCCAGACGTTCGCGCGCCGGCCGCGGATCGATGCCGCGTGCGCGCAACCACTCGCGGTCGAACAGCGTGCGGTCGTAGCGTTCGCCACGGTCGCACAACAGGCTGACGATGCTGCCGCGTTCGCCGCGCGAACGCATGTCCGCGGCCAGGCGCAGGCACGCGACGAGATTGGTGCCCGAGGAACCGCCATAGCGGCGGCCCAGCAGGTCCTCCAGCAGCCACATCGCCGCGATCGAATCGCCGTCGTCGACTTCGAGCACTGCATCGACCACTTCGAAGACGAAGCCCGGCTCGACGCGCGGACGGCCGATGCCTTCGATCAGCGTGGGCTGCGTCGCGCGCGCGGCGCGGTCGCGCGAATGCCAGCCGTTGGCGAAACCACTGCCGGACGGGTCGGCCACGCACAGTCGTGTGCGCAAACCGCGGTAGCGCAGGTAGCGGCCGATCGTCGCCGACGTGCCGCCGGTGCCGGCGCCGCAGACGATCCAGGCCGGTTCCGGATCGGGTTCGAGCGCCAGTTGCTGCAGGATCGATTCGGCGATGTTGTTGTTGCCGCGCCAGTCGGTGGCGCGCTCGGCCAGGCCGAACTGATCGAGGTGGCAGGCGCCGCGCGCCGCGTGCCAGGCGGCGCGCGCATGCACGTCGGCCGGGTCGTCGACGAGATCGCAGGTGCCGCCGAGCGCGTCGACATCGCCGATCTTGCCCGGCGCGGTGCAGGCCGGCATCACCGCGGTAAAGGGCAGGCCTAGCAGACGCGCGAACCAGGCTTCGGAAATCGCGGTGCTGCCCGAGGACGCGTCGACGACCGGCTGCCCGCGCTGCAGACGGCCGTTACACAGCGCATACAGGAACAGCGAACGCGCCAGCCGGTGCTTGAGACTGCCGGTCGGATGCGCGGCTTCGTCCTTGAAGTAGAAGGCGATGCCGGGGAAACCGGGCAGGTCGAGTTTCAGCAGGTGCGTGTCGGCGGAGCGCGCGGCTTCCTGCCGCAGTTTCGCCAGTGCATCGCCGCACCAGTCGCGCTGGACGGTGCCGGCATGCGCGAACGAAGCGGCAGGCGTGCAAGCCGTTGCGACGGACTTGGGCATCGTCATTCCTCAGGCCAGCGCGCGCACGCGCGCGGCCAGGTAGTCGAAGTAGCGATCGATGTAGCTGATGCCGTTCTCGCGATCGATCAGGTACGGATTCATCAGCGTGTGACGCAGGATCACGAGACGATCCGCGGATTCGTCGAAGGTCGCCGGATCCAGCTGCAGCTGCGCGGCGATGCGGCGCATGTCTTCCGCGCCCACGGCTTCGGGTCGCAATGTCGTCATCGAGCCGAAGAATTCCTTCAGCTGCAGCGGGCGTTGCGGATCGCAGCGCAGCTCCTCGTGCAGGCGGCGCACGAAGGCATTGGCGCCGGCGACGTCGCGGTTACCCGCCGGGTTCAGGGCGAGGCACACCAGGTTGCTGTCGGGCGCGAACGGCACGCAGGCGTGCACGCAGTCGCCCAGCTCCGCAGCGAAACGTTGCGCGCGGCGATGGAAGGCTTCGGTCGCGAGCACCGTCTGCCGCGGCAGCTGCCCGAAATGCGCGTGATCCAGCGGCAGCACGCGGTGGGTGACGTACACCGCCGCGGCCGCCGCGCCCGATTTGGAGCCTTCGGGAATGAACTGGCCCAGACGGCGGTAGCGCGCCATGTAGTCGTCCGCGCCCGCGCCGTCGAAGACGTAATCGGCTTCTTCCGCGAGCAGCGCCATCGCGCGGTGATCGCGGCACACGAACGCGCCTGCGCCGTAGGGCAGGTAGCCGAGCTTGTGCGGATCGACGGTGACCGAGTCGGTGTCGCCTAGCGCGGCGAAGGCGGCGTGCACTTCGGGCTGCGGGAAGCGCTCGAATCCGGCGCCAACTTCCGCGCGGCTGCGCAGGCTGCCGTCGCCGTTGCGGAACAGCGTGGCGAGATAGCCGCCCCACGCCGCATCGACGTGCACGGAGAAACCCAGTCCGCGCGGCTGCACGGCGGTGCGCGCGGCGACGATGCGGTCGACCGGATCCACCGTTCCGTACTCGGTGGTGCCGAGCACGCCGACCACCATCAGCACCGGCTGGCGTTCGCGCAGGCAGCGCTCAAGCGTGGCGCGCAGCGTGTCGGCGTCCAGGCGCATGCCGCGCTCGGGCAGCAGTTCCAGCTGCGCGCGGCCGAGCCCGAGCAATTTCAGGCCTTTGCTCCAGGAGTAATGCGCGGTGACCGGCGCGAGCACGCGCGGCGGTTGCAGCGACGCGTGGCGCTGGAAGAACTCGGCGAGCCCCAGCGTTTCGATGCGCTCGGCTTGTACGCGCGCATGCCATTCGCGCCGTTGCGCCGGCGGCAGCGCGGCGAGCCATTTCTGCCAGGCATCCAGCAGGGCGATGCTGGCCGTTGGCCCGAGGTTGAAGGCCTGCCAGTCGTCGCCGGGCATCGGCAGATCCGGCAATTCCGAACGCGGCACACCCGCCGCGCGCAAGGCCACCGGAAACGCCTTCAGCGCGAGTGCGAGGCGCAGGGCCTGGTAGTTCGCGAGCGTGCCACCGGAGGTGAGGTGGCCGAACGCGCAGTCGACGCGCGCGGGATCGTCGGGATAGCCCAGCATGCGCGCCAGTTGCAGGCCGGCGCGCACTTCCATCTCGACGGTGACGGGCGCGGCGTCTTCGCTGACATTGTTGGGGTTGTACGGCAGGGTGAGCAACTGCGCGGCGAGGCCCGGCAGCAGCAGGTCGGACGCCATGTGGCCGATGTAGCGCGGGCTGTGGAAGGGCACCGATTTCTTCAACGCTGCCGACAGCGCATGCAGTTCGCGGCGCATGTGGGCTTCGAAGGCCTGGTAGCCCGGCTGCTGCGCCGCGCGCGTGGGGATCGCGGGCGGATCCTCGGGATGGAAGTTGCGTCGCCAGTAGACGTGGTCGCGCAGGAATTCGACGACGAGCTTTTCCAGCAGCGAATCGTTCTCACCGTAAGGACCCAGGAAACAGGCGTCCAACGCATCGTGGCCGAGACCGGACGGCTCGTTTGCTGCAGGGACGACGGCGAGGGGGAGGTTCATGGCGGTCTCCGTGGCGGCGTCCGACGCGGCTGTGTTCGTGATGACGTGAGGCCAGCGTAGGCACGGCGCTGCGTGACGGCGTTGACCCAGATCAAAACGGCGCGGTTTGCGGCCGGTATGGCGCTGCGTTCGCTCCTCGATGCATGGCGCGGACGCGACAAAAAAACGGGCCCGTTGCCGGGCCCGGAAGACCTTCCAAGCGTTTGCTGCCTTCTTCAGCCAGCCAGCCGTGCCGGGCGCATGTCCGGGCGCAGCTGGTTGGCGAAGCCGTGGTTGACGTCGCGATGGCCGGCCTCGTCGGCGCGCACTGCCAGCACCACGTCGCGCAGGCGCGCATCGGCGGGCAGTTGCCAGTAGTCGCGGGCGATCTTCGGCGCCGGCACGTTGGCGACGCGGCCGCTATCGATTTCCTGCAGGTACTGGCTGTAGCTGACGACGGCCTGTTCCTCGAAGTAGCCGACCAGGCGATGCGCGGTACGCGGCGTCAGCAGGTACAGCAGCAGGAAGAAGGTGAAGAAGCCGGCCTGCGCGGCGAGCACCAGCGCGCGTTCCAGCGGGTTCGGGCGCGCGATCTCGATGAAGGTCATCAGGTGCATGCGCTCGTTCTCGGCTTCTTCCATCAGCGCGCGGATCCAGCCGTGGTCGTGCTTCATCCAGCGCAGGCAGCGCAGGTGGATCAGCGCGGCGCCGACCAGGCCGGGCACGGCGGCCACGGTTTCCAGCACGATCGCGCGGTTGCCGTAGCGCTTGGCGAAGAAGGTATCGGCCAGGAAGCGGAGGCCGCGGGTGATGCCGTAGGCGACGCGGTCGGACCAGTCGCGGGTGGCGTGGTGCGTGTCCAGCGCGACATGGGCCGGGGTCTGCACGACGGGGGTGATCAGGGCGGTGTTCATCGGTGGGCCTCGTTTCAGCTCGTTTCAATCAGCGTGTCTTCTTGATGGAAGGCTACGCCGACGCATTCCGCGGGCCTTGATCCGGATCAAGGCCCGCGGCAATGGAGGCCTGCGGATTCAGCGCCGCATCATTCAGCTGAACCAGTAAGTCAGCGCGCCCAGCGGCTGGTGCGTGCGCGCGGTCGCGTAGACCGACGCGAACACGGCCAGCGCGGCGAAGTAGCACAGGATGCGCGCCCGGCGCGTTCTTGCCCGCTTCAGCGCGAACACGCCCAGCACGATGTACAGCACCACCAAGGCGATCTTCACCATCAGCCAGCCGTTGGCGAACATCGCGCCGGGCAGGATCGTGACCAGCATCAGCGCGGCGGTGAGCAGCGCCGTGTCGACTGCGTAGCTGAACCACTTCACCGGCAATGCCAATGGCCAGCGCGCACCGCCGAGCAGGAACGCCCCGCGCAGCGCGAACAGCGAGCCGCTCAGCAGCGCGACGAAGATGTGGAACTGGCGGATCTGCGGGTAGAACTCGTTCATCCGGGCTTTCCGTCCTTGCGCGGCGACAGGTAGATGCGGCCGATGCGCGCGATCCACGGCGTCATCGCCACCAGCCAGCCGAGGGCCGCGATGGCCTGCCACTGCATCGTATCGCGGGCGAACTCCGCCCCGATGCGCAGCGCCGCCACGACCTGGATCGCGACGAAGGCGAACCACGCGGCCTTCGGCATCACCAGGGCGCGGCCGGAATGCCCCTGCGTCACCCGCGTCACCATCGCCACCAGGATGCTGCCGAAAAAGCCTACAAACAGCGCATGCGCGGGCGCCCGGCCCAGTGCATACGCGCCCGTCAACAGGTAGGCGAAGCTCTGCGCCGAATACAGCACGAACGCGACTGGCAGCCACGCCAGACCGATGAACAGCACCGTCAGCAACGCCGGCTTGCGTCCCGCCGGCCACCAGCGCACGCACAGGGCAATCGTCAGCACGAACAGCGGCACGTCGGCCAGCCACAGCCAGCCGTAGCCGTGCACCAGTTCCAGCGCGAGATGGAGCAGCGCCAGTGCCCAGAACGCCGCGAGCAGCCACAGCGGCCGCCACGGCTGATATCCGGGCACGACGTTGCCGGCGAAGAACGGGAACATCCGGTGCGCCACGCTCACGTACACCGGCAGCAGCAGGCCGAAGCTGCCGAGCTTGATACTCGCGAAGGCCCAGATCGGCGAGGCGCCGAGCACGAACGCCGTCCATGCCAGCAGACCGATGAAGCCCAGCACGAGCGCGGCGAAGCACGAGCGCGCGTGCCAGGTCGTGCCCTTCTCGCGCCACAGCAGCGGTGCCAGCGTCGCCAGCGCGGCGCTCCAGCCGGCGAGCGTCATGAGCAGTCCGACGGTGATGCCGGCGTTCCAGCCCAGCGCACCGAACAGCGTCATCAGCTGCCCGCCGAACAGGCCGATGCCCACCGGCAGGTAGCGCCAGCGTTCGAATTCGCGCAGGCCCATCCAGCGCGGGAATACCGTGAGCAGGAAGCCGAAGATGAAGCTCGCCAGCATCTGGTACTGCATGACGAAGGCGTGCAGCCAACCCGCGTAGGGCGAGGGCTGGTGCAGCGACAGCAGTTGCGGCCAGCGCGCGGACACGAGCCATGCCGCCCACCACAGCATCGCCAGCAGCACGTTGCTGGCGCCGACGAAGAACATCAGCCGGTGCGGCGCCTCGCCCAGCAGCGCGGGCGAGAGCGGTGCGCGCAGCGCAGGCGTCACCCGATCATCCACCGCAGCCTCCGCAGCACACCGAGGGCTGGCGTTCGAGTTCGCCCATGGCGACCTGCACGCCCGCACGCCACAGGCAATCCAGCAGCGCGTACTCGTCCAGCACCGTGGAGATGCGCACGCGCGCAAAGTCGTCGGCATCGACCAGCACGGCCGGATCCAGTTGCGCGATGGCCTGTTCGATCGTGGCGAGGTCCGGCGAAGGGCCGGTGCGGTGATAGTGGAATTCCATCGGCGGGGACTCGTTGGGAGTGGCGCCAGTGTCGTCCCGGGGTCGCGAAGGCGCCTTGATCCAGGTCAGTCATGCTGCGGGTGCGGACGAGGGACGGCAACGAAAAGCGCTCGCTGCGCTCGCCGCCCCTCATCTGCCCGTTGGGCATCTTCTCCCCGCAGGCGGGGAGAAGAGGAAGTCAGGCTGCGACGCGAAATGGTGGACGTTAGCGCTACGCACCTGGCAGACAGCGGGAACACCAGGAACGTTGGGAACGTTGGGCGCTATTGATATCCCTCTCCCCGCAAGCGGGGAGAAGGGAAGCCAATATCCCTCTCCCCGCACCGCGGGGAGAGGGTGCCCGAAGGGCGGGTGAGGGGCGGCGAGCGCAGCGAGCTGCCTTTGCTCTTCGCAGTCCCGTCGGGGCCGAGGCAGCGCGGCAGAAGCAAAAACAACTCACTGCGCTCGCTCCCACTCATCTGCCCGCTGGGCATCTTCTCCCCGCAAGCGGGGAGAAGAGAAAGTCGCTTTTATCAGCGAGACCGACTACCGCTCCAATTCGCCCGCACCACCTTCCACCGGCAACCGCCGCGGCGCGACCCACAGCCGGAACACGAACCAGCACAGCGCCAGCGCGCCGACGCTGAACACCGTGTCGCCCGGCACGCGCATCCACACCAGCATGTCGACGATGGGCTTCTGCATGAACTCGGCCGAACGCGCATACGCGTAACCGTGCTCGATCGCCGCCAGCAGCTGCATCGTGCCCAGCGGCAGCAGGGTGAAGGCGGCCATCATTCCCAGGCCGATGTTGAAGCACCAGAACGCGACCTTCAGTGCCTTCGTATCCCACTGCATCTGCCCACGCAGTCCGCGCAGGCAGAACAGTACCAGTGCGATGCCGAGCATGCCGTACACGCCGAACAGCGCGGTGTGGCCATGCAGTGGCGTCAGGTTCAGGCCCTGCATGTAGTACAGCGACAGCGGCGGATTGATCAGGAAGCCGAACAGACCCGCACCCACCAGATTCCAGAACGACACCGCGATGAAGAACAGGATCGGCCAGCGGTAACGCGTCATCCATGGCGTCGCCTTGCCGAGCTTGTACGTGTGGTAGGCCTCGAAGCCGATGTAGGCCAGCGGCACCACTTCCAGCGCGGAGAAGCTCGCGCCCAGCGCCACCACCGCGGTCGGCGTACCGACGAAGTACAGATGGTGCAGCGTGCCGAGCACGCCGCCGGCCATGAACACGATCGTGGCGAACAGCACCGCCGTCGTCGCCGTCTTCGTGTTGACCAGGCCGAGCTTGACGAAGATCAGCGACATCACCGCGGCGGCGAAGACCTCGAAGAAGCCTTCCACCCACAGGTGCACCAGCCACCAGCGCCAGTACTCGACCTCGGAGATGTGCGTGTGCTCGCCCCACATCAGTGCCGCGCCGAAGAACAGGCCGATGCACACCGTCGACAGGAACAGCAGCCCGACGATCGCCTTGGTGTCGCTCTGCGGACCGCGCAGCACCGGCCACAGCGCCCGGCCGACCAGGGTCAGCCACAGCAGCAGGCCGATGAAGAGGAACCACTGCCAGAAGCGGCCCATGTCCGCGTATTCCCAGCCCTGGTGGCCGAACCAGAAGTTGAGGTCGAGGCCCATCTTCTGCATCACCGCCATCCATTGCCCGGCGAACGAACCGACCACGATGACGAGCAGGCAGACCCAGAGGAAGTTCACGCCCAGCCGCTGGAATTTCGGTTCATGCCCGCTCAGCGCCGGCGCGATGTACAGGCCGGTGCCGAGCCACGCGACCGCGATCCACAGCACGGCCAGCTGCGTGTGCCAGGTGCGCGTGATCGAGTAGGGCAGGACGTTGGAGAGATTGAAGCCGTAGGCGACCTGGCCTTCCACCTGGTAGTGCGCGGTCATCGCGCCGAGCAGGATCTGCACCAGGAACAGGGCCAGCACGACCCAGAAATACTTCGCGGTGGCGCGCATCGACGGAGTGATGCGCAGCATCGCAAGCGGATCGGTCTTCGGCAGCTGTGCCGGCGCCTCGTCGTGCGTGCGCGCGTGGTGCCAGCCGAGCAGGGCGATGCCCGCGATCAGGAACAGCACGCTGAAGGCCGACCACAGCCACAGCGGCGCGGCCGGTCGATTGCCGACCAGCGGCTCGCTCGGCCAGTTGTTGGTGTAGGTCACCTGCTGGTCGACGACGCCGGACTGCGTGGGAACCATCGCATCACCGGGTTCGCGCGGGCGCTCGGTGGTCGCGGCCCAGGCCGTCCACCAGAAGAACGCGGTGAGCGCGCGGCGGTTGTCCACGTCGGGCACCGTGTCGTTCTTCATCGCGTAGGCCTCGCGCAGCGACTGCGTGGCCGGGTCGTTGCCGAACAGGCTTTCGTAGTGCGCGGCGACGTTGGACAGCGCGACCACGCGATCCGCGTCGAGTGTGATCGTGCCGGTCGCGGCGTCGTAGGTGTTCCGGCGCATCATCTCCTGCAGGCGTCCTTGCAGCGCGGCCTTGCGCTCGGCGGGCAGCTGCGCGTACGTGGCCATCGCATCGTCGGCGCGCGCCCACAGGTCGAGCACGTTGGTGGCTTCGCGGTGCAGCCAGTCGGCGCTCCAGTCGGGCGCGACGTAGGCGCCGTGGCCCCAGATGGAGCCCAGTTGCATGCCGCCCATCGACTGCCACACCTGGCGGCCACGTTCGATGTCGGCCCTGGTGTAGATGACCTGGCCGCTTTCGCTGACCACGCGTTCTGGTACCGGCGGTGCAGCGCGGAAGATCTCCGTGCCGGCCCACAACAGCACGCCGAACGAGACGATGAGCAGGGCCGCCAGGCCGAGCCACAACTTCCTCGTATTGCTCATGATGGTTCTCCCATTTCGTCCTGCCATGGTCGATCCGGAGCGCGCGACACGCCTTGATTCAGGTCAAGGTCCCCGGCGCCGCGTGCGACCGACCTTAGGGTGGGCGTGGTTAAGCGCGAGTCGAGACGCGTACGCGCATCACGCGCTCACCAAGCTCCGCATTCGTTGCAACGTAGCCCGGGTAAGCGCAGCGCACCCGGGGGGCTTTGCGAAGCGGATGTGATGCCCGTTATCGCGCTTCGTGCAACGCACCCGGGTGCGCCTTCGGCTTACCCGGGCTACGGGGACGCGTATGGCTCAGTCGCGCAGCACCGGCGCGGCGAGCGCTTCGAGCGCCACGCGGTCGACCAGTTCCAGTTCGCGCCGGTCCACGCGCAGCAGTCCTTCTTCCTGGAACCGCCGCAGCACGCGGCTGACCGTTTCCGGTGCGAGCCGCAGGTAGTTGGCGATGTCGGTGCGCGCCATCGTCAACTGGAAGCGGTTGGCCGAGAAGCCGCGCGCAGCGAGGCGCCGCGACACGCCGATCAGGAACGCCGCCATGCGCTGGTCCGCCGACCAGTCGCCCGCGAGCAGCGCGGCGCGGCCGATGTCGCGGCTGAGCAGTCGGAACAACTGCCGCTGCAGCCCGGGCAGTCGCGCCGCCAGCACCGCGATCTTCGGGAACGAGAAGCGGCACAGCATCACCGTGTCCAGCGCCACCGCGTTGCACGGGTAGTGGTCGCCGTCGATCGCGTTGAGGCCGATGACCTCGCCGGGGAGGTGGAAGCCGAGCACGTGCTCGCGCCCGTCGCGGTCGATGACGTAGGTCTTCACCGTGCCCGCGCGCACCGCGGCGATGGCTTCGAACGGATCGCCTTCGCGGAAGACGTGCTCGCCGGCATGGAACGGCCCGACATGTTCGACGAGCACGTGCAGGTCCATCAGTGAGGACTTGTCCATGCCCTCGGCCAGGCAGGCGCTGGAGAAGGCACAGGTGGAGCAGAAGTGCAGGGAGTCGCCGTCGTCCGACAGCGTGCGTGCGTCGTTGCGCGGGAATTCCGCGTGATTCACGCCCGACTCCATGCGCGGCTCAGATCGCGCGCGAGAAGCGCGGCGTGGCCACGGCGGCGGGCTGGTCGAGGTAGTGGTCGAAGCACATGGCGATGTTACGCAACAGCAGCCGCCCGCGCGAGGTCACGGCGATCCGGTCGGTTTCCACGCGGACCAGGCCGTCCTCGGCCAGCGGGTGCAGCTTGTCCAGCGCGTCGCCGAAGTACGCGGCGAAATCGATGCCATAGCGCCGCTCCAGCGCGCGCACCGGGATCTCGCCCTGGCACATCAGAGCCTGGATCAGGTCGGCGCGTAGCTGGTCGTCCTCGGTCAGGCGCATGCCGCGGAACACGGGCAGGCGGCCCTCGTCCAGGGCGATCTGCCAGCTCATCAGGTCGCGCGGGTTCTGGCTGAAGCTGTCGCCGATGTGGCTGATCGCGCTCACGCCCAGCCCGATCAGGTCACTGTCGGCGTGCGTGGTGTAGCCCATGAAGTTGCGGTGCAGCCCGCCGCGCGCCTGCGCGACGGCCAGGTCGTCGTCGGGCAGCGCGAAGTGGTCCATGCCGATGTATTCGTAACCCGCGGCGGTGAGCTTGCTGATGGCCAGCTGCAGCAACGCGAGCTTGGTTTCGGCATCGGGCAGGTCTTCCGCATTGAGCTGCCGCTGCGGCTTGAACAGCTGCGGCAGGTGCGCGTAGCTGTAGACCGCGATGCGGTCGGGGCGCATGTCGGTGACGATGTCGAGCGTGCGCGCGAAGCCGTCGGGATTCTGCCTGGGCAGGCCGTAGATCAGGTCCACGTTCACCGAACGAAAGCCGTTGGCGCGGCACGCATCGACGACGGCGCGGGTTTCTTCCACGCTCTGGATGCGGTTCACCGCGACCTGCACCTCGTGGTCGAAGTCCTGAACGCCGAAGCTGGCGCGGTTGAAGCCGATGTCGGCCAGCTGCGCGATGTCGTCCGGGGTGACGAAGCGCGGGTCCAGCTCGATGGAAATGTCGCGCTCGCGCGAACCGGAAAAACGGAAATGGCTGCGCAGCGTGTCGACGACGTCGCGCAGCTGCTGCGGCGAGAGGAAGTTGGGCGTGCCGCCGCCGAAGTGCAGCTGGATCACCTCGCGGTCGCGATCGAACAGCTGCGCGGTGAGCGCGATTTCGCGGTACAGACGGGCGAGATAGGCTTCGCCGCGTGCCTTGTCGCGGGTGATGATGCGGTTGCAACCGCAGTAGAAGCACGGACTGGTGCAGAACGGCACGTGGACGTACAGCGACAGCCGCCGCGGAATGGGGTCGCCGTTGCTCGCGGCGGCCGCGTCGCGCAGCTCGGCCTCGCCGAAACCCGCATGGAACTGCGGCGCGGTCGGGTACGAGGTGTAGCGCGGCCCGGGGCGGTCGTAGCGCCGCAGCAGGTCGGGATCGAAGACCATGGTGTCCATGGCCTGCACGTTAGGCGGGGAGCGGGTAGCCCGCCTTGATCGGGATCAAATGCGGCGAGGATGCGGGCTTTGCCGTGGCTTACGCGACACGGGGGCAGCTTTCGCGGCACGGAGCGGCGGCCGGGCCCTCCATGTCCCGCGTTCAGGCCGTCAGCGCGATGTCCGCGAAGGATTCGACCCGCGCATGCCCATGCGTGGCTTCGCCGGTGCGCGGGTTGGGGTAATCCTCGCGGCGGTCGACCAGCACCGTGGCCAGGCCGGCTTCGCGGGCCGCATCGAGTTCCTCGACCACGTCGGACAGGAACAGGATGTCGCCGGGTGCGACGCCGATCTCTGCGGCGATGCGGCGGTAGCTGTCCGCTTCGCGCTTGCCACCGACTTCGGTATCGAACCAGCCCGAGAACAGCGGGGTCAGGTCGCCGGCGTCGCTGTGCCCGAAGAACAGACGCTGCGCGGGCACGCTGCCGGAGGAGTACACGTACAACGGCAGGCCGGCTTCCTTCCAGGCCATCAGCGCGGGGGCCGCGTCGGGATAGATGTGCGCGGTGAAGTCGGCGCTGCGGTAGCCGTCGGCCCAGACCATGCCCTGCAGCGCCTTGAGGGCGGTGTGCTTGCGGTCTTCGTCGATCCAGCCTTGCAGCACTTCCACGATCATGCGGTCGTCGCACATGCCGCCGTTCTCGGTCGCGACCGCATCGAGCCAGCGGCGCACGCCCGGCTCCTTGCCGCGCGCGGCGACGAAGGCGGGCAGCGCGCGGCGCGCGTACGGGAACAGCACGTCCTTGACGAACGAGATGCTGCTGGTGGTGCCTTCGATGTCGGTGAGGATGGCGCGAATGGGCATGGCGGACTCGTGCGTTGCTGTTGCTGCTGCTGCGTGGCTGTTGCTGCTGCTGCTGTTGCTGTTGCTGTTGCTGTTGCTGTTGCTGTTGCTGTTGCTGTTGCTGCAGCTGCAGCTGTTGTTTTTGTTGCCGTTGCTCGTCATCCCGGCGAAAGCCGGGATCCATTTGGCCGTTGCCCTTGCTTCTGACGACATTCGCCCGGAGGGCACCGAAGCAAAAGCAAAATGGGTCCCGGCTTCCGCTGGGACGACGGCTATCCCGCGGCCCCCGGCTCGTAACGTGGAAACCGCTGCGCGATATCCGTCCCGGTGAAATGCCCGACCCAGCCGTCCGGCTCGGTGAAGAAACGGATCGCGACGAAGCTCGGCTCCGGCCCCATGTCGAACCAGTGCAGCGCGCTGTCCGGCACGGAGATCAGATCGCCCTGTTCGCAACGGATCTCGTAGACCCTGTCGCCCACGTGCAGAGTGAACAGGCCCGAGCCGGCGACGAAGAAGCGGACCTCGTCTTCCTTGTGGAAATGCTCGTCGAGGAACTTCGCCCGCATCGTTTCCTTCTGCGGGTTGTCGGGGGCGATGCTCACCACGTCCACCGTCTTGAAGCCGCGCTCGGCGATGAGCCGGTCGATGTCGGTGCGGTAGGCATCGAGGATGATGTCGGGCGCGTCGCCAGGCGCGACGGCCTTGCCGGCTGTCCACTGCTCGAAGCCGACGTTGATCGTCGCCAGTTCGCGGGTCATCGCGGCCTGGTCCTCGGTGCTGAGCAGCGGCTCGCGGGGATTGTCTTCGGCAAAAATTCTCAGGCGGCTCATGGTCGTTTTCCGTAGGGCGGGTCTTGACCCGCCGAAAGAGGCAGCGGTGGCTCAAGCCCCACCGCAAGGGCAGTGGCAGTTCGAGCCCCGTCGCATGGGCAGCGGCGGGTCAAGACCGCCCTACGACCGCAGGCGGCGCAGGTCGAGCTCGCAGCCGAGCAGGAATTCGAAGGCTTCCAGATGCCGTCGCGCCTCGGCCATGTCGCGGCCCCAGGCGTACAGGCCGTGGCCGTCGATCAGGTAACCCCACAGCGGCTGGCGATCGAGCAGGGCATCGACCTGGGCGGCGAGTGTGTGCATGTCCTGGGTATTGGCGAACACCGGTACGTCGATTTCCGTGTCGTGCGTGGTGTTGCCGCTGAAGGCCTTGAGCAGTTCGTAGCCTTCCAGGTGCACGTGGCCCATGCCCGCGTACAGGCGCGAGGCGACGGTCTGGTTGTGCGAATGGGTGTGCAGCACGCAGCCGATGTCGGGGAAACGCTTGTAGAGCTGGGTGTGCAGGAGGGTTTCGGCGGAGGACTTCAGCTCGGTCGCCACCGGGCGACCGTCCACGTCGACGACCATGATGTCGGACTCGGTCAGCTTGCCCTTGTCGCGTCCCGACACGGTGATCGCCACGTGGTGCGCGTCGATGCGCTGCGAGAAGTTGCTGCTGGTCGCCGGCGTCCAGCCGCGCGCGGACAGTTCGCGCACGTTGACGATGATGTCCCGGGCGCATTGCGCCAGACGGTCGGAGTCGTAGGGGAGGGCCGCATTCATGCACGCAGTTTAGCAATCCGCGTCGGCGGGCATGGCCACGGCCCCATAACGGAAGAGCCCGGCCGAAGCCGGGCTCTTCAGGACGAAACCACCGCGCCGGTTACGGGCCGGTGCTCGGGCCTTCGTGCACCAGCGGATCGGGGGCCAGGCGCTCGGCGCCCAGGCCGTGCAGCAGGTGCTCGTTGCCGGGCGCCAGGTGGCTGCGGCGACGCGCGTACAGGAAGTACACGAGCAGGCCGGCGATCGCCCAGAACACGAAGAACTTGATGGTCGGGTTCCAGCCCAGGCTGAAGAACAGCAGCAGGCTGCCGGCGACGGCGAGCGGGCCGACGATCCACACCAGCGGCGTGCGGAACGGACGTGCGCGGCTCGGCTCGGTCTTGCGCAGCACCATCACGCCGATGGCGACGGCCGCGAAGGCGAACAGCGTGCCGGCATTGGAGATGTCGGCCAGGATGTCGACCGGGAACAGCGCCGCGAAGAACGCCACGAAGATGCCGGTGATCCAGGTGATCACGTGCGGGGTGTGGAACTTCGGATGCACCGCGGAGAGCTTGTCCGGCAGCAGGCCGTCGCGCGACATGGTGAACAGGATGCGCGTCTGGCCGAACATCATCATCAGCACGACCGACGGCAGCGCCAGGATGGCAGCGAAGCCGACCAGGTCACCGACCATCGGATGGCCGATCTGGCGCAGGACGAAGGCCAGCGGTTCCTTGCTTTCCGACAGCGGGCCGCCCGGCTGGGCGCCCATCGAGCCGACCGCGGTGTACGCGACCAGCAGGTAGATGATGGTGCAGATCGCGAGCGAGCCGATCAGGCCGATCGGGATGTTGCGGTTCGGGTTCCTGGTTTCCTCGGCGGCGGTCGAGACCGCATCGAAACCGACGTAGGCGAAGAAGATCGAAGCCGCCGCGCCGAGCACGCCCACGCCGGACAGTGGGGTGCCCCAGCCGTTGGGCAGCATCGGTTCGAAGTTGGCGCCCTGGACCTTCGGGAAGGCCAGCGCGATGAAGGCCATCAGCGCCACGATCTTGATCAGCACCAGCACCGCGGTGACCTTGGCCGATTTCGAAGTGCCGGCGGCGAGCAGTCCGGTGACGCCGAGCGCCAGCAGGAAGGCGATCAGGTTGAAGCCGCCCTTGTGCGCGACGCCGTCGACCAGGTGGACTGCATCGCCCTGGTCCTTGACGTGCTCGATCCAGAACGGGCCGGCGGTGAGGAAATCGGGCAATCCCAAGCCATGCTGGGCAAGGAAACCGTTGGCGTACCCGGACCAGCCCACCGACACCGCACCCGCGGCGACGGCGTATTCGAGGATCAGGGCCCAGCCGACCATCCAGGCGATCAGTTCGCCCAGCACGGCATACGAATAGGTGTAGGCGGAACCCGAGACCGGCACCATCGCCGCGATCTCGGAATAGATCAGCGCGGTGAGCGCGCAGACGATGCCCGCGATGACGAACGAATACATCATGCCCGGGCCGGCCTTGTTGGCCGCCACGGCGGTCAGCACGAAGATGCCGGTGCCGATGACCGCACCGATGCCGAGCATCGTGAGATCGAACGCGCCGAGCTGGCGCGTCAAAGCGCGCTTGCCGGCGGTCTCCAGAATCAGGTCCAGCGGTTTCCTGCGTTGAAACAGCATTACGTTCTCCCCAAGAGCGGATGACCAGACGCACGGTTTGCCGCATGGGGCGGAACCTGAGCCGCGGCACCATACCTTGCGGCGGCGCGAAGGCACAAGGTGGGGCAGTCACGGGCGATAATCGCGGCCCGCACGAGTCGCATGCCCATGAACGACACCGCCGTTTCCGCCACGCACGCTTCCGGAATTGACGCACTGCATCATGAGTTGCGGGATTACGCGCGACGATGGCCCGCCGAGGCGGCTGTCGTGGATTTGTTTGGCGGCTTGCTCGGTGAATCCGGCCCGGACCCGTTCATGCGACAGCGGCTGGCGGGTCACTTCACCGCATCGTCCTGGCTGGTCGACCGCAGTGGCCAACGCGTGCTGCTGACGCACCACCGCAAGCTGGATCGCTGGCTGCAGCTGGGCGGCCACGCGGACGGCGACCGCGATCTGGCGCGCGTGGCGCTGAAGGAAGCGGAAGAAGAATCGGGGCTGCCGGGATTGACCGTCGAGGGCGTCATCTTCGACCTCGACCGGCACTGGATCCCCGAACGCGGCGACGTTCCGGGGCATTGGCATTACGACGCGCGTTACGTGGTGCACGCGGGCGAAGACGAAGCGTTCGTCGTCAGCGACGAATCGCATGCGCTGGCGTGGCGCGAGATCGAAGCGATCGCGGGCGACGCGAACGCGGACGAATCCATGCGCCGCATGGCGGTGAAGTGGATGGCGCGACTGGTGTGAGCGGCGGGTCGGGATGACGCGCTTCGCGTGAGCGCGGAGTTGCGCTATTGGTGCAGTTGCATGGAGCAGAGCTCGCTGCGCTAGCTTCCCCTCATCCGGTCCTTCCCTCAGCGAGCTGTCGCTCGCTTCGACCTTCTCCCCGCAAGCGGGGAGAAGGGAACTCCGGCGGCGCGTGGCGCGTCGCGAGGGGGGCGCGAGGTGCCGATCCTGCAGATCAATCCGCGCGACCGGCGAACTCGCCCGTCGCGGTGTTCACCAGCACCTTTTCGCCGTTGCCGATGTACTCGGGCACCATGATCTCGATGCCGGTCGACAGCTTCGCCGGCTTCGGACGCTTGGTCGCGGTGCCGCCCTTCAGTTCCGGCGGCGTGTCGATCACTTCGATCGCCACGTTCTGCGGCAGCTGCACCGCGACGGGCTGGTCGTCGATGATCTGCACGTAGCAGCCGGACAGCTCGTCGACGATGAAGCCGGCCGCGTCGCCCACCACGTCGGCATCGAGCGTGTAAGGCGTGTAGTCCTCGTCGTCGAGGAACACGAACGCGTCGCCGTCCTTGTACGAGAACGTCGCCTGGCGGCGGCTCAGTTCGACTTCCTTGAGCTCGTCCTCCGCACCCATGCTGACGTCGAGCTTTACCCCGCCCGGAACGCTGTACATCGTGAAGCGGTACTTCACGTTGCCGCCGCGGCCCTGCGGCGAGCTGCGTTCGATGTCGCGGATCTGGTAGACGGCGTTGTTGTGTTCGACAACGTTGCCTTTCTTGACGTCGTAAGCCTTCATTGGATTCGATCGGAAGTGAGGGAATGGAAGATGCGCTCGTTGATCCACCAGGTCAGCGCCGCCCACAGCAGGCCGGCGGTGGCGCACAGGGACACGGTGAAGCCGAGCACCATCGGCAGGCGCGGATGGTCCAGGCCCAGCCGGAGCGAGACCATGACGGCCATGGCGATGGTCATCACGCCGCCCCAGGCCAGCAGCCCGCGCAGCAGCAGGAAGCGGCCGAAGCCGCGGCTGCGGATCGCCGGCCAGCGATCGCGCACCCAGCGTTCGGCGCGGGAACCGTAGTGGACGCTCACTTCGGCGCCAGGCGCGTGGCGCCGTCGAGCCGGATGGTTTCGCCGTTGAGGTAGCGGTTGCCCAGGATGTAGGCGACCAGGTCGGCGAACTCCTCCGGACGACCCAGCCGCGACGGATACGGAATCGTGGCGGCGAGCGACTGCTGCACGGATTCGGGCATGCCATCGACCATCGGCGTCCAGAACACGCCCGGTGCAACGGTCATCACGCGGATGCCGAAGCGCGACAGCTCGCGCGCCATCGGCAGGGTCATGCCGACCACGCCGCCCTTGCTCGCCGAATACGCGGCCTGGCCGATCTGCCCTTCGTAGGCGGCGACCGACGCGGTGTTGACGATCACGCCGCGCTCGCCGTCTTCGCCCGCTTCGTTGTTCTGCATGAGCGCGGCGGCGGCCTTGGCGACGTTGAAGCTGCCGACCAGGTTCACCATAACCGTGGTCTGGAACTGCGACAGCGGCATCGGGCCTTCCTTGCCGAGCATGCGGCCGGCGCCGAGGATGCCGGCGCAGTTGATCGCGGCGTTGAGGCCGCCCAGGAATTCCTTCGCCGCATCGACGTTGGCGGCGACGCCGGCTTCGCTGGTCACGTCCGTCTTGAAGTAGCGCGCGTTGGCGTCGCCGAGTTCGGCGACGGCGGCGGCGCCCTTCTCGTCGTTCACGTCGAACAGCGCGACCTTGCCGCCGTGGGCCACGAGGTGTTTGGCGACGGCCAGGCCGAGGCCGGAAACGCCGCCGGTGACGATGGCGCGGACGGAATTGAGCTGCATGGGGCGATCCCTGAGGCGGAAAACGGCGATTTTAGCCCGGCCGCGGGAGCCGGCCCACCCGGATCCGTTGGACCACGACCCGTCGCGAGCGCAGCGGGGCCGCCACGCGTCAGGGCTGGCGGTACACCACGCCGTCCTTCATCACGAACACCGGCTGGCGCAGGCTGTCCACGTTTTCGCTGGGATCGCCCACGAACGCGGCGAGGTCGGCGCGCAGTCCCGGCACGATGCGACCGATCCGGTCCTCCCGGCGCAGGATGCGCGCGGCAGTACTGGTGCAGGCGCGCAGGGCCTGTGCGGGTGTCATGCCCAATCGCACCATCCAGGCCGGTTCGCGCCAGTTGTCGCCGTGGCGGTACACGCCCACGTCGCTGCCGCAGCCGATGGTCGTGCCCGCGTCCAGCGCCGCACGGAAGGCGCGTGCGGCTTCCTGCATTTCCGGAGTCGGCGCCTGTCCGGG
Source organism: Lysobacter yangpyeongensis (assembly GCF_042655745.1). Lineage (NCBI taxonomy): Bacteria > Pseudomonadati > Pseudomonadota > Gammaproteobacteria > Lysobacterales > Lysobacteraceae > Lysobacter > Lysobacter yangpyeongensis. The sequence goes on from NZ_JBHSNM010000001.1 coordinate 267,068, forward strand.
CTTGTAGCCCTCGAAGTACTCGCCGTAGGCCTCGACCGCGGTGAGGGTCGGCAGCCAGGCGATATCGCGTTCACGCATGAGCCGGAATGTCGCGGCGGTACCCGCGGTGCCGTGTTCGATGCTGTCGACGCCGGCTTCGATCGCCATGCGCATGCCCTTGTCGCTGGACGCATGCGCGGCGACCGGACGGCCGGACAGATGCGCCGCCTCCACCAGTGCGTGCAGTTCGTCGGCGGTGAAGGTGGGCTGCGTGCTGCCGTCGGTGCCGACGCGGTAGTCGGCATAGACCTTGATCCAGTCGGCGCCGCGCGCGGCCTGTTCGCGTACTGCCTTGATGACTTCGCTGGTGCCACTGACGGGCTGCGCGCCTTGCGGGAGGTCGGCGTCGGGATCGAAGCCGCGCGGGCCCGGACCATAGCTGCTGCTGGCGACGATCGCGCGTGTGGCGACGACCAGGCGCGGGCCGGGAATGAGGCCTTCGTCGATCGCGCGCTTGACCGACACGTCGGCGTAGCCCGCGCCTTCCGTGCCGAGATCGCGCAGCGTGGTGAAGCCGGCCAGGAGGGTATCGCGCGCGTGTTTTGCGGCTTTCAGCGTGCGGTAGGGCGTGGGTTCCTTGAGGACCTGGTCGTTCCAGCCCGTCTCGTTGTACGGGTGAAGGAACACGTGCGAATGCAGGTCGATCAGCCCGGGCAACAGCGTCGCGCCGGGCAGTTCGATACGCCGCGCGTCGGTGGGCACCGTCATGCGGGCTGCCTCGCCGACCGCCACGATCGCGCCATCGCGCACCAGGACCGCCCAGCCGGCATGCGATGCCGCTTCGTCGCCGGTCCACACCCGGTCGGGAAGCAGGAGGTAGCTCGCCGGATCCTTCGCGGCCTGCGCGTGCGACGGAGCGGCTACCGCCAGCAGGCACGCGAGCCACAGCGCGGCGAGGGCACGCATGCTCACAGCTCCAGCAGGTAGTAGGTGTCGCAGCCGCCGTGGCCGGTGCGGCCGCGCGGCGCGCCGATGCGCTTGAAGCCGTGCTTCTCGTACAGGCGGATCGCGTCGTTCATGCCGGCCAGCGTTTCCAGGTAGCAGAAGCGGAAGCCGAACGAACGCGCGGCGTCCAGGCAGCGCCGCAGCATCTCGCTGCCGATGCCCTGGCCGCGGATGGACTTGAGGAAATACATCTTGCGCAACTCGCAGGTGTCCTCGTCGCCGCCCGCCAGCGGCGCGACGCCACCACCGCCGACGACCTTGCCGTCCATGTCGACGACGAAGTAGGCGCTGCGCGGCAGCGAGTAGGCGCGCTGCATCCAGTCGACCTCGGGATCGTTGATCGCGAATCCGTCGCCGATCGCGCCGTATTCCGGCATCACGGTGCGGATGATCGCGGCCACGGCGGCATCGTCGCGTGGCTGGATCGGCCGGATCTTCCATCTGGATGTCATCGATCGGACTCCCTCGAAGGTGGATACAGGGCCTGCAGTTCGTCGGGCGCGAGACCGGGGGAGAACAGGAATCCCTGCCCGGTGGCGACGCCGATGTCGAGCAGGAAGCGGCGCTGGCGCTCGGTCTCGATGCCCTCGGCCACCAGGCTGAGGCCAAGGCTGCGCGCGATGCCGGTGACGGCATGGCACACGGCGACATCGGACTTGCGGTCCGGCACGCCCTGGACGAACAACTGGCTGAGCTTGAGCCCGTGTATCGGCAGACGGCGCAGATAGTTGAGCGCGCTGTAACCCTCGCCGAAGTCGTCGATGGTCAGCACCACGCCCATGTCGCGCAACGCGGCGAAGGTGCGCACGGTATCGGGCGCATCCTCGATCAGCACGCGCTCGGTGAATTCCAGTTCCAGCGCATGGCCGGGCAGGCCCGATTCGGCCAGCGCGGCGCGCACGTGCTCGGCCAGGTCCTCGCCCAGGAACTGGCGGTAGGACACATTGACCGCGACGCGCTCCAGGGTCAGTCCGCGGTCGAGCCAGCGGCGCATCTGCTTGCAGGCTTCGCGCAGTACCCAGCCGCCGATGCCGACGATGTCGCCGGTGGTCTCGGCGTGGCTGATGAAGTGGTCGGGCCGCATCTCGCCGAGCAGGCGGTTGTTCCAGCGGATCAGCGCCTCGGCACCCACCGCCGTGCCGGTGTCGATCTGCACCAGCGGCTGGTAGACGAGCGTGAACTCGTCGTTGATCACCGCGCGGCGCAAATGTGTTTCCAGTTGCAGGCGCTGCAGTTGCTGTTCGGCGAGTTCGGCGGTGAAGGACTGCCAGTCGTTGCGGCCGCGGCGCTTGCTGTCGTACATCGCGACATCGGCGTTCTGGATCAGCTGCTGTGCGCGGCGCCCGTCGATGGGCGACTGGGCGATGCCGATGCTCGCCGTGATGCTGAATTCCTCGCCGTCCATGCGGAAGCTTTCGGAGAAGGCTTCGAGGATCGCATCGGCCAGGCGCTCCGGGCGCGAGGGTTCGTCGCCGGTGGAACAGATCACCAGGAACTCGTCGCCGCCGAAGCGCGCGATCAGGCCTTCGCTGCCGATGGCGCGCTGGATACGACGCGAGGCCGCAGACAGCAGCCTGTCGCCGGCCGCGTGGCCGAGAACGTCATTGACGATCTTGAAGCGGTCCAGGTCGATGTAGAGGACGGCCGCGCGTTGCAACGCGGGATCGGACAGGCGTGTTTCCAGTTCCTCCAGTACCGCGTCGCGGTTGAGCAGACCGGTCAGCGGATCCGTGCGCGCCTGCACGCGCAGGGTTTCCTCGGCCTGCTTGCGCTCGGTGATGTCCTGCAGCGTGCCGGTGATGTGGGCACTGAGCGGGCTGCCGGTTTCGGCCTCGCCGATCATGCGGATCCAGAACAGGTGGCCGTTGGCCTGCCAGCCCTGCAGGTCGAGGTTCAGGCTGCGACCGTGGGCGATGGCATGGTCGAGCGCGGCCCGCAGGCGCCGGCGATCGGGTTCGCGCAGGCAGGCAAGCAGGTCGTCCATCGTCGCCGGGTCGGGATGCTGGCCGAGGATGCGCCGGGCTTCCTCGGTGAGATACAGCGCGTTGCGTCCGGTGTCCCACTCCCAGCCGCCGATGTGCGCCAGCGCCTGGGCGCGATCGAACAGCGTGCTGTCGCGCTTGAGTGCGGTGACGTCGGAAAACAGCGACAGCACCCGCGACGGCGCGGTGCCACCCGCTTCGAACTGCGGCACGCAGGTGACCGACAGCCATTTCAGCTGCCGCGTGCGCCGGCTGTAGAAGCCGAGCACCGTGCTCTCGACGGTCTTGCCGGTGCGCAGCGCGTACGTTGCGGGCTGGTCGGCCTTGGGCACTTCGCGGCCGTGCTCGTCGAAGGTCAGCCACACTTCCTCGCGCAGGTCGTCCTGCAGTGCGCGCTCGTTCTCGATGCCGAGGATGCGCATCGCCGCGGGATTGGCGTGGATGATCTGGCCATCGGCGTCGCGCACGATGATGCCCTTGTCGATCGACTCCATCAGTTCGCGATAGCGCAATTCCGCGGCATGGCGACTGCTGAGGTCGCGGGCAACGGCGACGATGTGGATCTTGTCGTCGTCGTTGAAGCCGGCCGAGTGCACCTCGACCGGGAAGCGCGTGCCATCCGCACGCATGTTGGTGACTTCGATGACGTAGGTTTCGCCGCGCAGCAGCGTCTCCCAGACCGGCCGCAGGTGGTCGCGCGGCAGGTCGGGATTGAGGAACTCGATCGGCTTGCCGACGATCTCCTCGCGCGTGCGCTGGTAGGCGGCCATGCCGGCCTTGTTGACGTCGAGGACCGTGCCGTCCCAGGAAATGATGCTGACCGGGTCGGGCACGGCATCGAACACGGCGCGATAGCGGCTGCGCTCGAGATCCGCGGCCTGGTCGGCATCGCGCAGGGCATCGCGCGCCTGCTGCAGCAACGGGCGCAGGTGTGCGGGCAGGGAGGGATCGTTGCAGGCCTGCTCGAGCGCCGCGAGCGTCGTGGCGGCATCGGCATCCGATGTCGCTTCGACGGCTCGCAGCGGGCCCTTGCTGGTCATCTCGATCCCATCATTTCGAAAGCAGCGCCTTTCCTGCCTTGCTGCCGGTCTCGCGCCCCAGGAGGGCGGCGAGCCAGCGTCCGGTCTCGGCGAGCCGGTCGATGTCGACGCCCGTCGCGATGCCCAGTCCATGCAGCATATACACAACGTCCTCGGTGGCGACATTCCCGCTCGCGCCCTTGGCGTAGGGGCAGCCGCCGGCGCCGGAAACCGCGGCGTCGACCACGGCGACACCTTCTTCCAGGCAGGCCAGGATGTTGGACAGCGCCTGGCCGTAGGTGTCGTGGAAATGGACCGCCAGCGCGGCCATCGGCACGTCGCCGGCGACGGCCTTGAGCATCGCGCGCGCTTTGCCCGGAGTCCCCACGCCGATGGTGTCGCCCAGCGAAACCTCATAGCAGCCCATGTCGTGCAAGGCCTTCGCCACGCGCACGACATCGCCCAGCGGTACTTCGCCCTGGTAGGGGCAGCCAAGCACGGTGGACACGTAACCGCGCACCCTCACCCCGTCGGCTTTCGCGCGTTCCATCACCGGCGCGAAGCGGGCGAGCGACTCGTCGATGCCGGCGTTGATGTTGCGGCGATTGAAGGCTTCGGATGCGGCCGTGAACACCGCGATTTCCATGACACCCACGGCGCGGGCGCGTTCGTAGCCCTGTTCGTTGGGAACCAGCACCGGATAACTGACACCCGGTTGCCGATGGATGCCGGCATAGACCTCGGCGGCATCGGCGAGCTGCGGCACCCACTTGGGACTGACGAAACTCGTGGCTTCGATGCTGCGCAGGCCGGTGGCGGAAAGGCGATCGATCAGGGCGATCTTATCCGCGGTGCCGATGATGGTCTTTTCGTTCTGCAGGCCGTCGCGGGGTCCCACTTCGACGATGCGCACGTGCGAGGGCATGGCCATGGTCACTTCTCTAGCGCGACCAGCACGGCGTCCGCTTCGACGAAGTCACCGCCGGCCGCACGCACTTCCGCCACGGTGCCGGCGCGCGGCGCCTTGAGGCTCAGTTCCATCTTCATCGCTTCGATCACCATGACCTCCTGGCCGGCCTCGACCTTGTCGCCCGGCGCAGCCCGCACGACCACCACGCGACCCGGCATGGGGGCCGTGACGCGATCCGCACCGCTGCCGGCCGCCGCCTGTTCGTGACGATACATCGGCACCGGTTCCAGCCCCAGCCGTTGCATGCCGTCGTGCACCACCACGTGCCGGCCGAGCTCGAGCACCGCGAAGCGGCGCGCGCGCCCGTCGATACGCAGCCCCAGGCTGTCGCCTTCGAGCCGTGCGCCCGAAATGGAGATCGCATCGTGGCCCGCAATGCCCTCGATCCGGTACGCACTGTTGCTTCCGTGCGTGCGCAGTTCGATGCGCTGGCCGCGGTGCAGGAAAGCCAGGCTGCGATGCCCGCCATGACCCAGCCGCCAGCCATCGGCGATGGCCCAGGGAGAAGACGGATCGCCCGACGCGCGCGCGCGGTCGAGCGAGTCCTGTTCCTGCGCCAGCAGCTGCGCCGTCGCGGCGGCAAGCAACAGGTCGGTGTCGACGGCCACGGCCGATGCGTCGGCAGACGGCACGAACTCGTCCAGGTGCCGGTCGAGGTAGCCGGTGTCGATCGTGCCTCCGACGACCGCCGGATGGCGCGCGAGGCGTTCGAGGAATTCGATGTTCGCCTTCGGCCCGGCGATATCGCATTGCGCGAGCGCGTCGCGCAGGCGGGCGAGGGCGCGCGGTCGGTCGCCGTCGTGCACGATCAGCTTGGCGATCATCGGATCGTAGAAGATCGTCACCGTATCGCCTTCGACCACGCCCGGATCGATGCGGACATGCGCATCGGCGACGGGAAGGCGCAGCCGTTCGAGCCGGCCGGAGCCCGGCAGGAAGCCGGCTTCGGGATCCTCCGCGTACAGGCGCACTTCGATCGCATGACCGTCCTGGCGGATGTCCTGCTGCGCGAGTGGGAGCGCTTCGCCGGCGGCCACGCGCAATTGCCATTCGACCAGATCGAGCCCGGTCACCAGTTCGGTGACGGGATGCTCGACCTGCAGCCGCGTGTTGATCTCCATGAAGTAGAAGCCGCCATCCTGGCCGACGATGAATTCGACGGTGCCGGCGTTGACGTAATCGATCGCACGCGCGGCCATCACGGCGGCGTTGCCCATCGCCTGGCGCAGCTCGGGCGTCAGGAACGGCGAGGGCGATTCCTCCAGCACTTTCTGGTAACGGCGTTGCGCGGAACATTCGCGTTCGTTGAGGTGCAGCGCGTGGCCGCGCGCATCGGCGAAGACCTGGATTTCGATGTGGCGCGGCTTCTCGACGTAGCGTTCGAGCAGCACGCGGTCGCGCCCGAAGGCGTTGCGTGCTTCGCGCTGGCAGCTCTCCAGATTGGCGGCGAACTCCTGGCTGGAGCGCACGATGCGCATGCCCTTGCCACCGCCGCCGTGGGCGGCCTTGATCATCAACGGATAACCGATCGCGTCGGCTTCGCGCTGCAGCACCTCGGCGGACTGGTCCTCGCCGGTGTAGCCGGGCACCACCGGCACGCCGGCGGCGTGCATCAGTTCCTTCGCGCCGGCCTTGCTGCCCATCTTGCGCATCGACGCGCCCGACGGGCCGATGAAGACCAGTCCGGCGGCGGCGACTGCATCGGCGAAATCGGCGTTCTCGCTGAGGAAGCCGTAGCCGGGATGGATGGCCTGCGCGCCGCAGCGCTTGGCCACTTCGATGATGGCATCGCCACGCAGATAGGACTCCTGCGGGCGCGGTCCGCCGATGCAGTAGGCCTCGTCGGCCTGGCGCACGTGCTGCGCATCGGCGTCGGCTTCCGAATACACGGCGACGGTGCGGATGCCGAGCTTGCTCGCGGTGCGGATGACACGACAGGCGATTTCGCCGCGGTTGGCGATCAGGATCTTGGCGAACATCAGGAATCCGATTCCGGCAGGTGACAGACGGCTTCGATGTTGTGACCGTTCGGATCGATCACGAAGGCGCCGTAATAGTTGGGGTGATAGTGCGGACGCAGGCCGGGTGCACCGTTGTCGCGTGCACCGGCCGCCAGTGCCGCCTGGTGGAAGGCATCGACCGCGACGCGCGAGCGAGCGCTGAAGGCGATGTGCAGCCCGTCGTGCGTGACCGGCATGCCCGCGCCGGCGCCGATCCAGAAGTCGGGCTTGCCGTTCGCTCCGAAGCCCAGGTAGCGCGCGTCGGAGCCGCTCATCTCCGGCGTCACTTCCATCACCGGGCCGTAGCCCAGCGGCGCGAGCGCGCGTTCGTAGAACGCCTTGCTGGCGGCGAAGTCGGCGACGGTGATTCCCATGTGGTCCAGCATGTCGTCCTCCTCGGTCCTCAGTTGCACCAGGCGGGCTTGCGCTTGTCGAGGAAGGCGGCGAGGCCTTCCTGGCCTTCCGGCGAAACGCGCAACTGCGCGATGAGCGCGGCGTTGTCGGCGTCGAGGCGATCGCGGTCCGTGGTGACCGCCACGCGGCGAAGCAGTCGCTTGGCCGAGGCTGCGGCGACCGGCCCGGCCTTGAGCAGCAGGTCGATCTGGCGCTGGACGGCGGCATCCAGCGCGGTGGCGTCGACGACGTCGTGCAGCAATCCGATGCGTCGGGCTTCTGCCGCATCGAAGATCTCCGCCGTGGCGAACCAGCGTCGTGCCTGGCGAGCGCCGATCGCTTCGATGACGTAGGGCGAGATCACCGCCGGCAGCAGGCCGAGCTTGCTTTCGGTCAGGCCGAACTTGGCTTCCGGCGCGGCGAGGGCGATGTCGCAACATGCGACCAGGCCCACGCCACCGCCGAAGGCCGCGCCATGCACCCGGGCGATCGTGGGCTTGGGCAGTTCGTCCAGCGTGCGCATCAGGCGGGCGAGGGCGAGGGCGTCTTCGCGATTCACGTCCTCGCTCGCTGCGGCCATCCCGCGCATCCAGTTCAGGTCGGCACCGGCGGAAAAGGAGTCCCCTTCGCCCTCCAGGACCACCACGCGGACGCTTTCGTCCCGGGCGGCTGCCTCGAGGGCGCCGGTCAGGGCGGCGATCAGGACGGCGTCGAAGGCGTTGTGCACTTCCGGACGGTTGAGGCGCAACCGGGCGGTCGGCCCCTCGCGCAGGCTCAGGAGCGGGTGGCTCATCGGGGGAAATCCATATCGGGAAACATGAATGATAGCGACCGGCACCGGCCCGCTGATCGACGACGCACATGAGCTTTGGTGCGCGCCCTCCTGCTAGAATGAGAACAATTCCCATTTGTGGCCTCGGCCGCCGGGCGAATCTCCCTTGAAGCTCTCTGAATTGCCGCGCCGCACTGCCGCCACGGTGGAGCGGGTCGAAGACCAGATGCCCAACGACGCCATAGCGCGCCGGCTGCGCGAACTGGGCTTCGTCCAGGGCGAGCGCGTGGAAGTCATGGCGGCCGGCCCGATCGCGGCCGAGCCGCTGCTGGTGCAGGTCGGATTCACCCGCTTCGCCCTGCGTCGCAGCGAAGCCGCGCGGGTCAGGGTCGCCACCACGAATACCGGGGAACCCGCGTGAGCAATGCCACTGCCATCCGCCTGGCCCTGGTCGGCAATCCGAACTGCGGCAAGACCGCGCTGTTCAACCTGCTGACCGGCAGCCGCCAGAAGGTCGCCAATTACGCCGGCGTCACCGTCGAGCGCAAGGAAGGCCGCTTCCACGCGCCCTCGGGCCGTCACTACGCGCTGCTCGACCTGCCGGGTGCCTACAGCCTGCACGCCGCAAGCCTCGATGAAGCGATTACCCGCGATCTGTGCCGCGGCTTCTATCCGGGCGAGCCCGCTCCCGACGTGATCGTGTGCGTGGTGGATGCGACGAACCTGCGCCTGCACCTGCGTTTCGCGCTCGAGGTCCGCGAGTTGGGCAAGCCAATGGTGCTTGCGGTGAACATGATGGATGCGGCGCGGCGACGCGGCATCGAAGTCGACCTGGCGGCGCTCGAACGCGAACTCGGCGTGCCCGTGGTGCCGACGGTCGCCGTCCATCGCGACGGCGCGCGCGAACTCGTGGCCAGGCTCGACGCGGTGGCCGACACGCTGCATGAGCCGACGCATGTCGTGGGCAGCGGAATTGCCGATCCAGAGGTGCTGCACGCGGAAACGCGGCGCCTGCTCGCACTGGCCGTCACCATGCCGCGCCGCACCGCGGAGATCGACGATGCGCTCGACCGCTGGTTGCTGCATCCGGTGGTCGGTCTGTTGTCGCTGGCGGTGGTGATGTTCCTGATCTTCCAGGCCGTGTATGCCTGGGCGACACCGCTGATGGATCTGATCGACGCCGGCACGGCGGCACTGGGCGAATGGACGGGAGCAGCCCTGCCGGACGGTCCGCTCAGGAGCCTGGTGGTCGACGGCATCATCGCCGGCGTCGGCGGCGTGATCGTGTTCCTGCCGCAGATCCTGATCCTGTTCGCCTTCATCCTCGCGCTGGAGGAGTCCGGCTATCTGCCACGCGCCGCGTTCCTGCTCGACCGCCTTATGGCGTCGGCGGGCCTGTCGGGGCGCTCCTTCATTCCCCTGCTGTCGAGCTTCGCCTGCGCGATTCCCGGAATCATGGCCACGCGCTCGATCCAGGACCCGCGCGACCGGCTGGCGACGATCATCGTGGCGCCACTGATGACCTGTTCGGCACGCCTGCCCGTGTATGCGCTGCTGATCGGTGCCTTCATCCCGCAGCAGAAGATCGGTGTCTTAAACCTGCAGGGGCTGGTGCTTTTCGCGCTTTATGCGGCAGGCATCCTGAGCGCGCTGCTGGTCGCGTGGGTGATGAAGAAGTGGCGCCGCGACAAGAGCGAGCACGCGTTGCTGCTGGAGCTTCCCTCGTACCGGTTGCCGCATCCGCGCGATCTGGCGCTGGGCCTGTGGGAGCGCGCGGCGATCTTCCTCCGGCGCGTCGGCGGCATCATCCTGGCGCTGACCATCCTGCTCTGGGTGCTGCTGACGTTCCCTCACGCGCCAGCGGACCATGCCGGCGCCGCGATCGACTACAGCTTCGCCGGTCGCATCGGCCACGCGATGACGACGTTGTTCGCGCCGATCGGATTCAACTGGCAGATCTGCATCGCGCTGATTCCGGGCCTGGCCGCACGCGAAGTCGCCGTGTCCTCGCTCGCCACCGTCTACGCGCTGTCGGCCACGGACGATGCCGCCGCGGCGCAGGCCCTGTCGCCGCTCATCGCGCACGACTGGTCGCTGGCGACGGCGCTGTCGCTGCTGGTCTGGTACATCTACGCGCCGCAGTGCATCTCCACCCTGGCGACCATCCGGCGCGAAACGCGCTCGTGGAAGCAGGTCGGCATCAGCGCCGGCTACCTCTTCGGCATGGCGTACATGGCCTCCCTGATCACCTACCAGGTGGCGGTCGCACTGGGGGCCGGCTGATGCACGCGGGATTGCTCGCGCAATACGTGGTCATCGCGCTTGCAGTCGCGGCGAGTGCGGCGTTCGTCGCGCAGAAGCAGTTCCCGGCCGGCGTGCGCCGGCTGCGCATCGCCCTGGCCGTGCCGCTGGTGCGAAGCGGGCGCGCGACATGGCTGCAGCGACTCGGTCGCTGGATCGCGCCCGCCTCGCGCGTGGGCGAGGGCAGCTGTGGCGGCTGCCACGGCTGCGATACGGGCAAGGCCTGACGTTCGCGCGGGACTGCGCGAACGGGTTCAGTGCTTCCGGCGGGCCTTTGCGCCGGTGGCTTCGGTCATCTCGACGACGAGGCTGAAGGTGCGCTGCTCGTCGGCGTAGAGCGCGCCTACGCCGATGACCTGGCGGGCGATCTCCTCGCCGCGTTCGTTCCTGATCGAAAGCACCATCGAGTATTCCCACGCAGTGTCGCCGGGCGGGGGCGAGATGATGCCTTCGACGTGCAGCGGAGAAATCTTCGCCTTCGTACCCGCAATGGCGGCTTCGTCGAAGCGCAGGTGGTGCCGGCACGCCGGGCACACGCTGGCGCTTTCGAGGATCGTCGTCTTGCAGTGCGGGCACGTGCGGGTCGCTCCCGGCGTGCCCGGGCGCGCGGTGCTCATGCGGCCGCGCCAGGCTCCGCGTTGCCGTTCTTCGTCGTCTTGCCGTCGCCGCCGAATTCGACCTGGCCCTTCATGCGCGAGCCTGCCGCAACGGTGACGGTTTCGGCCTTGACGTCGCCGACCATCACGCCGCTGGCGAGCAGCTCGACGCGCTGCGCCGATTCGATGTTGCCTTCCAGTTCACCCGCGACGATGACCTTGCGGGCGCGCACGCCGCCATTGAGCTTGGCGCCGACTTCGATGGTGAGATCGCCCTGCACGTGCACGTCGCCCTTGAAGCGGCCGGCGATGCGGATATGGCCGGCGCCTTCGATCTTGCCTTCGATGGTGAGGTCGGAAGCGATCAGCGATTCCTTGCCCTCGCTGCGCTCGACCGGTGCGACCGAACGCGACGGGGCCACTGCGGCCGGGTTGAATTCGTTCGGATCCGGCTCGCGCTTGAGCGCCGTCTCGACGGGCTTGGGCGGCTCGGACTGGGCGGGGACATCACGCTTGTTGGCGGCAGGCTGGTTGAAAATCGCCATGACGCGGGCTCCTCTGTTGGGGGGACAGGATGGGCGAATGCGATTTTTCGAGCCTAGCACGCGTGCCGGGGCGACGCGCTGTGACATGAGCAGCAAAGCGCGCACCTATCGTCGCTCGGCGCGCGCTTCGTTCATGCGTTCAGGGAATCGAAGCCGCGCGGCGCGATTGGGGCGAGACGGTGATCTTTCGCAGAGGCTTCGATGTGCCGCGTTACATGCGGAACACGCCGAAGCGCGTGCGCTCTTCGATCGGTGCGTTGAGGCTGGCGGAAATCCCCAGGCCCAGGACGCGACGCGTATCGGCCGGATCGATGATGCCGTCGTCCCACAGGCGCGCCGTGGCGTAGTAGGGATTGCCCTGCGATTCGTACTGTTCGCGGATGGGTGCCTTGAAGGCTTCTTCCTCGTCGGCCGTCCAGACCTTGCCCGCCGCTTCGATGCCGTCGCGCTTCACCGTGGCGAGCACGGAAGCGGCCTGTTCGCCGCCCATCACGCTGATGCGCGCATTCGGCCACATCCACAGGAACCGCGCCCCGTAGGCGCGTCCGCACATCGCGTAGTTGCCGGCGCCGAAACTGCCGCCGATCACGACGGTGAACTTGGGCACGTGCGAGCACGCCACCGCGGTCACCATCTTCGCGCCGTCCTTCGCGATGCCGGCGTTCTCGTACTTGCGGCCGACCATGAAGCCGGTGATGTTCTGCAGGAACACCAGCGGGATGCCGCGCTGGTTGCACAGTTCGATGAAGTGCGCGCCCTTGAGCGCGGATTCGGCGAACAGGATGCCGTTGTTGGCGACGATGCCCACCGGATAGCCATGCAGGTGCGCGAAGCCAGTCACCAGGGTTTTTCCGTAGCGCGCCTTGAATTCCTGGAATTCGCTGCCGTCGACGACGCGCGCGATCACTTCGCGGATATCGAACGGGCGGCGCGTGTCCTTCGGCACGATGCCGTACAGCTCCCCGGCCGGATAGAGCGGTTCGCGCACGGCCTGCACGGCGACCGGCAGCTGCTTGGTGCGATTGAAGGTGCCGACGATGTCGCGCGCGATCTGCAGCGCATGGCGGTCGTCCTCGGCGAAGTGATCGGCTACGCCGGAAACGGACGTGTGCACGTCGGCGCCGCCCAATGCCTCGGCATCGACGACTTCGCCGGTGGCGGCCTTCACCAGCGGCGGGCCGCCCAGGAAGATCGTGCCCTGTTCCTTGACGATGATGGATTCGTCGCACATCGCCGGCACGTAGGCGCCGCCGGCCGTGCACGAACCCATCACGACGGCGATCTGCGGGATGTTTTCCGCACTCATCCGCGCCTGGTTGTAGAAGATGCGGCCGAAGTGCTCCTTGTCGGGGAACACCTGGTCCTGCAGGGGCAGGAAGGCGCCGCCGGAGTCGACGAGATAGATGCAGGGAAGCTTGTTCTCGCGCGCGATCTCCTGCGCGCGCAGGTGCTTCTTCACCGTCATCGGGAAGTAGGTGCCGCCCTTGACGGTCGCGTCGTTGGCGACGATCACCACTTCCTGCCCCATCACGCGGCCGATGCCGCAGACCATGCCGGCCGCGGGCGCAGCATCGTCGTACATCCCTTCGGCGGCGAGCGGCGCGATTTCGAGGAAGGGCGAGCCGGGATCGAGCAGGGCAACGATGCGATCGCGTGCGAGCAGCTTGCCGCGCTCGGTGTGCTTTGCGCGTGCCTTCTCGCCACCGCCATTCGCCGCGCGCGCCAGGCGCGCATCGAGTTCCTCGACGAGGGCGCGATGGTAGGCCGCGTTGTCCTGGAATTCCTGCGAGCGGGGATCGAGCTGGGAAGTGAGCGCGGGCATCGTGGCAGCAGGTAAAAAGACGCGGAATGAAAACATACACGGCGCAGGCACGCCACGAGAAATGATTCCACGCGTCTGCCGCGGGGCCGGCGATAGGCGGTTGCGCGCAAAAAAGAAGGCCCGCTTGCGCGGGCCTTCTGATATCGCAAGACAAGAAGTGGATTACTTCTTGACTTCTTCCTTCGCAGCGTCGGTGGCTTCGGCAGCGGCGTCGGTCGTGGCGGCGGCAGCGTCGGTGGCAGCAGCGGCAGCGGCGTCGCCAGCCTGGGCGGCGGCGTCGGTCGTGGCGGCAGCGGCGTCGGCAGCCGTGGTGGCAGCGGCGTCGGTAGCGGCAGCAGCGGCGTCGCCGGCGGCGGCAGCAGCGTCGGTGGCCGAAGCGGCGGCGTCGGTGGCGGCGGCCTGGGCCTGGTCGGCCGAGGCAGCGGCTTCTTCGGACTTGTTGCAGGCCGACAGGGCGAGGACCGCGGCGGCGAGGAGGACGTAGAGCTTGGTGTTCATGGATGTCTCCGAGGAGTTGTCTGAAAAAACTGGGTTTTTGCGAGTCAGGCAACGCCAGTGCGCGCAGCGATCGGCGGGGCCGGTTCTATCGTTCACTGACCACATGGAAAAAGCCGCCGGCAGGCCGGCGGCTCTTCCCTGTTCACTGTAACAGATTTGCCTGTTAAGGAAATACTGTTACTTCTTTTCTTCGGTCGCTTCCTGGGCCGCGTCCTTCGCCTGCTCGGCCGAGTCGGCGGCCTGCTGGGCGGTGTCGGCAGCGGTGTCAGCCGCTTCGTTGGTCGGAGCGGTGGCAGCGGCGTCGGCCGAGGTGGCGGCAGCGTCGGCGGCCTGAGCGGCAGCGTCGGCAGCCTGCTGGGCAGCGTCGCCAGCGGCCTGGTCGGTCGAAGCGGTTGCAGTGTCGGCAGCAGCCTGAGCTTCGGTCGCCGCGGCGGAGGCGTCGGCGGCGGCGTCTTCGGCCTGCTTCTGGTTCGAGCACGCGGCCAGAGCGAAGCCCAGAGCCAGGGCGATCAGCGCCTTATTGAAAGTCATGTTCGTTTCCTCGTCGTGGATGGGTCAACGCGCAGGGGGCGCGTCGCTAACAATGATGACAAGGCCATTACCCGTGTCAAGCGGGCGGCCGTCTTTATTTCGTTATCCCGTTGTTAGGCTTTTCGCGGGTTAAGGCCAACGTTACGCGAACATGAAATGCAGGCGTTTCTTTCACCTTGCCTGCACGTCGGGTCGGCAAGCCAACTGCGCTCAGGCGAGCTCGATGGCGAGTGCCGTCGCTTCGCCGCCACCGATGCACAGTGCCGCCACCCCGCGCCTGGCGCCACGCTGGCGCAGCGCGTTGATCAGAGTCACCACCAGGCGGGCACCGCTGGCGCCGATCGGATGGCCAAGCGCGCAGGCGCCGCCGTGGACGTTGAGCTTGTCGTGCGGAATGCCGAGTTCCCGCATGGGTGCCATCGCGACGCAGGCGAAGGCTTCGTTGACCTCGAACAGGTCCACGTCGGCCACCGACCAGCCGGCCTTCTTCAGGACGTTCGCGATCGCGGTAACCGGCGCGGTGGTGAACCACTCCGGCGCCTGCGAGTGCGTGGCGTGCGCGACGATGCGTGCCAGCGGCTTCAGGCCGCGCTTGCCCGCTTCGTCGGCGGACATCAGCACCGTGGCGGCGGCGCCGTCGTTGATGCTGGAGGAACTGGCGGCGGTGATGGTGCCGTCCTTCTTGAACGAGGGGCGCAGGGTCGGGATCTTGTTGATGTCGCAGCGGCCCGGCTGTTCGTCGGTATCGATCACCACGTCGCCCTTGCGGCCGGCGACAGTGACCGGAACGATCTCATCCTTGAAGGCGCCCGACTGCTGCGCTGCAAGCGCGCGGCGCACGCTCTCGGCGCTATAGGCGTCTTGTTCCTCGCGGGTGAATTCGTACTTCGCCACGCACTGCTCGCCGAACACGCCCATGGCCTGCTTGTCGTACGGATTGGTCAGGCCGTCGTACGCCATGTGGTCGAGCATCTCGACGCTGCCGTACTTGGTGCCGGTGCGCGAGTTGTTGAGCAGGTGCGGCGCATTGGTCATCGACTCCATGCCGCCGGCGACCACGACGCTCGAGGAACCGGCCTTGATCGCGTCGTGCGCCTGCATGATCGCCTTCATGCCCGAACCGCACACCTTGTTGATGGTGGTGCAGCCGGCCGCAGAGGGGATGCCGGCGCCGATCGACGCCTGGCGGGCGGGGGCCTGGCCGAGGCCGGCCGGCAACACGCAGCCCATGATCACTTCGTCCACCTGGTCGGCAGCGACGCCGGCCTGCTCGAGTGCACCCCGGATCGCGGTGGCGCCGAGGGTGGGCGTGGGCACGCCGGTGAACTGACCGAGAAGGGAACCGATGGCGGTGCGCTTGGCACCGACGATGACGACGTCGCTCATGGTGACTCCGGAATTTGGCGAAGCCGGCGCGCGGCCGGAACAGCCCGATTATGGGCCGCGATGTTGCGCTGCGGCAAATAGTTGCCGTCGCAACGGAAGCAGATACAAGCTGCGGCCGCGCCCGGGTTTCGCAGCCGGACGGAATCCCAGCGGCTCGAAAAGCGCGGGCACACCGGTCCAGACGAATGCGCCGCCTTGCCGTTCATCGGATGCGACGAACTGGGGGTAAGCCTCGATTTCCGCCGCTCCCCGCGCCCGGGCGAGGTTCACGGCCGCCGCGACAAGGGCTCTGGCGATGCCGCGGCCGCGCTCGCGGGCGGGGACGTACAGGCAGTTGAGCGACCAGGTCGCGGCATTCCATTCGCGTCGCAACGCTTTGCTGCGTTCCAGTCGTGGAAAGCCGGATCGCGGACCAATGGCGCACCAACCAACCGGTATGTCGCGATCGAACGCGAGCACGCCGGAAGCGGCGCCCGATTCAACGAGGGCGCGGAAGGCGTCGCGGTTCGGTGCGCCCTTCGCGGCTTCCCAGGTTTTGCCGCCCATCGGCACGCGCCACCACATGCACCAGCAACCGCCGCACGCGCCGTTGGCGCCGAACAGGGATTCGACGACCGGCCAGTCGTCGCGCCGCAGCGGCCGGGTCCGGATGGAAGCAGCGCTGGCTTTGCGCGCGGACATGCGGGGAGCATAACGATGTGTCGCGATCGCGCGCGATGACATCGCCAAAAGAAAAAGCCGCCCGGAGGGCGGCTTTTCGCAGGGAACTGGTCCGGGCTCAGCTGCGCCCGTCGAACAACTCGCGGCCGATCAGCATGCGCCGGATCTCGTTCGTCCCCGCGCCGATCGCGTAGAGCTTGGCATCGCGCAGGATGCGGCCGGTGGCGAACTCGTTGATGTAGCCGTTGCCGCCGAGCGCCTGGATGCCTTCGAGGGCGACCTGCACCGCGGCCTCCGATGCATGCAGCAGGCACGAAGCGGCGTCGATGCGGCTCTTGTGCCCGGCGTCGTAGTCGCGCGCGACCTGGTAGGCGAAGGCGCGCGAGGACTGCAGCGCCGTGTACATGTCGGCGATCTTGCCCTGCATCAGGCCGAAGGTGCCGATGGCCTGGTCGAACTGCTTGCGTTCGCGCACGTAGGGCAGGGCGATGTCGAGCGCGGCCTGCATCAGGCCGAGCGGACCGCCGGTGAGCACCAGGCGCTCGGTGTTGAGGCCGGACATCAGCACCTTGACGCCGTTGTTGACCTCGCCGAGCGCGTTCTCTTGCGGGATCTCGCAGTTCTCGAACACCAGCTCGCAGGTGTTGGAGCCGCGCATGCCGAGCTTGTCGAGCTTCTGCGCGGTGGAGAAACCCTTCATGCCCTTTTCGACGATGAAGGCGGTCATGCATTTGCTGCCCGCGTCCTTGCCGGCGGTGCGCATGTAGACGATCAGCACGTCGGCCTCGGGGCCGTTGGTGATCCACATCTTGTTGCCGTTGGCGATCCACACGCCGTCGCGGAGCTCCGCACGGCACGACATCGAACCCACGACATCGGAACCCGCGCCCGGCTCGCTCATCGCCAGCGCGCCCTTCCATTCGCCGCTGCACAGCTTCGGCAGATACTTCGCGCGCTGCGCCTCGTTGCCGTTGGCGTAGAGGTTGCTGACGCAGAGATTGGAATGCGCGCCGTACGACAGGCCCACGGAGCCGGAGGCGCGCGAGATCTCTTCCATCGCGACGAGGTGGGCGAGGTAGCCCATGTCGCTGCCGCCGTATTCGCCCGGCACCGTCATGCCGAGCAGGCCCATCTCGCCCAGCTTGGGCCACAGGTCCTGCGGGAACCAGTTGTCGTGATCGATCTGCTGCGCGCGCGGCGCGATTTCGGCATCGGCGAAACGGCGCACGGCCTCGCGCAGCGCGTCGATTTCTTCACCGAGGGGGAAAGGGCGCATCTGGAATCCTTGTGCTGAAGGCGAAAGAAGGTGTTGCCGGCCCAGTCACAATTCTATCGCTTTGCAGGCTACGCCCGAAATAAAAACGCCCGGACTGACCGGGCGTTTTGAATTGCGGCGATGTTGCCTTTGCTCGTCATCCCCGCGGAAGCGGGGATCCACGGACGTTGCGGTGACTTCGAAAGTCCATGGATTCCCGCCTGCGCGGGAATGACGGTTTGATTGGTCGAGGACTACCGCAGGCGTGGCGATGCGCACGGGATGCCAACAAAAACGCCCGGACTGGCCGGGCGTTTCTGGCCTGCTGCGTTGTTGCCTCTGCTCGTCATGCCGCCTGCGCGGGCATGACGGTTTGATTGGCCGAGGACTGCCGCAGGCGTGGCGATGCGCGCGGGATGCCAACAAAAACGCCCGGACTGGCCGGGCGTTTCTGGACCGCTGCGTTGTTGCTTTTGCTCGTCATCCCCGCGGAAGCGGGGATCCAGTGCCTTTCGGTATTCCGGACAAAGGCACTGGGTTCCCGCTTTCGCGGGAACGACGACACGACCAGCGCGAGTCTTAGTGACCGCCGCGGATGCGTCCCTGGAACCGCGGCTGCGAACGACCCAGCGGCAGCTTCAGCTTGCCGATCGCGCTGATGCGCTCTTCGGCGAGGCGGTCGGCGGCCTTGTAGGTCGGGATCGCGTCGCGTTCGGCGATCTCGTAGATGCGCGCCAGGTTGTGGTAGATCGTGCGCATCATGCGCATGGCGCGTTCGCGGTTGTAGCCATCGAGTTCCAGCGCCACGTTCATCACGCCGCCCGCGTTCACCGCGTAGTCCGGCGCGTACAGGATGCCGCGCTTGGCCACTTCGTCGCCGATGGCGTTGTTGGCCAGCTGGTTGTTGGCCGCGCCGCAGATGACCTTGGCCTTCAGGCGGGGCAGGGTGTTCTCGTTGACGGTGCCACCCAGCGCGCAGGGCGAGTACACGTCGGCCGGCACGTCGTAGATCTCGTCCAGGCCGACGGCTTCGGCGCCGTATTCGGACACGGCCTTGTCGACCAGCTGCTTGTTGATGTCGGTGACGAAGATCTTGGCGCCGCGTTCCTTCAGCAGCTTCACGTATTCCATGCCGACGTGGCCCAGGCCCTGCACCGAGTACGAATACTTGCCGACTTCCTCGTCGCCGAAACGCTTGTTGAGCGTCGCCATCAAGCCCTGCAGGGTGCCGTAGGCGGTGAACGGCGACGGGTCGCCCGAACCACCGTGGACCTGGTGCACGCCGGTCACGTATTCCGTTTCGCGATACACATATTCCATATCGTTGACGTCGATGCCGACGTCCTCGGCCGTGATGTAACGGCCGCCGAGCGATTCGACGAACTGGCCGAACGCGCGGAACAGCGCTTCGGACTTGTCCGTGGCCGGATCGCCGATGATCACCGCCTTACCGCCACCGATGTTCAGACCCGCGACCGCGTTCTTGTAGGTCATGCCGCGCGACAGACGCAGCACGTCGTTCAGCGCGTCCTGCTCGGTCTTGTACGGCCACATGCGCGTACCGCCCAGCGCGGGGCCGAGGACCGTGTTGTGGATCGCGATGATGGCCTTCAGGCCGGCGTCCTTGTTGTGGCAGAAGACGACCTGCTCGTGGCCGAAGGTGTCGAGGGTTTCAAAAATCATCGGATGCTCCGGTTGACGGTCGGAATGCGCATGGCAAACGACGCCAACAAGGTGATGTAAGTCGTTGAATGGGCGGAGAACTGCGGTCGTGATGCCGGGCAGGGCCGGCTCCGCAGGCGGCGTAGTCTAATGCAATCGATTCCATCCGGCCCGTACCCAGGCTGGCGGACACGCTGGAATCATGGATACGCGGGCGTATGTCACCGTGTGAAGGTCGCGTCGAAGCCAACGGACCGCATCGCCGTTCAATAAGCCCGGTAGCCGCGCTCCCGCAGCCACAGCGTCGCCAACCATTTCTCGCCGTGCTGCACCGGCAGGCCGGCGTGCAGCGAATCTACGTCCGGGCTGCCATCGGCAAGCAGGTTGTCGAACACCACCGCGCGGCCCGCCTGCGGTTCCACCGTCACGCCGGAAACAGGGAAGGCGGTTTCGCCGCCGGCTTCCGGCTCGTTGAGGTACACGCAGATCGTGCGCGCGCGGTTGCCGGCTTCGGGCACGTCGTCGCGCAGTGATTCGGGCGAACGGTAGTCGCGGTGCGGCCGGTATTCCTGGCCGGGCTCATACGCCAGCACGACCAGGTGTTCGGCCTGTACCAGTTCCATGCCCGCCGCGCTCGCCATGCGTTGCTGCACGAGGCGCAGCGACAGGTCTTCCACCAGTGGATCGAAGCTGGCGTCGCTGCTGGTGCGGATCTGCATCGCCGAGGCTTCCCCGGTGCGTTCGTCGATGGCCAGCGAGCGATGCAGCATCGGCCGCGCGGCGGCGATGAGCAGGCGGCATTCGTCGGCGGACAGCAGGCCATCGATCACGGCGACGCGCGGCCGTTCGCTGACCGCTCGCGCGAGCGGCGCCTGTAAACCGTCTTCCAGCAGCAGCGTGCCGGCGGTCGAGCGCGTGGCGATGTCCTCGACCGAAAGCGCGGGCAATGGCGCAATGCCGCCGGCTTCCAGGCGCGCGCGCAGGCGACCGGCGGCGTCGCGGTCGGCAGCGCAGCCTTCGCCGCGTGCCAGGCGTTCGGACAACAGCAGGGCCGCGACCCAGTCGCCACGCTGCGCGGCGTGGTCGAGCAACTGCAGGCAACGCTGCTGGTCCTGCGCATTCGCCTTGCGTCCGAAATGGATCGCCGCCGCGCGCAGTGCCGGTGCCATGCCCGCGTTGAGCGCCTGCATCACGCGCTGGTTGATCCGCGCGTCGTGCGGCGCGGCGACACCGCCGACTGAGACGAGCGCCAGCATGTAAGCGGCAACGGGATGGCCGGTGGCTTCGGCGCGCAGCAGCCACGCCACCGCTTCTTCGACATTGCGTTCCGTACCCACGCCATGCAGCTGCATGCGCGCCAGTTCGATCTGCGCCGGCGCGAAACCGGCGTCCGCGGCGCGCCGATGCCAGTCGTGCGCCTCTTCCATCGCCTGGCGCGCGACCAGGCCCTGCGCCAGCTGGAACCACGTCTGCGGTGAAGGTTCCGCCGCGGCGCTGCGCAGCTGTTCGAGGGCGGGATCGGGTGTGCTCATGGCGCGGCAGCGTAGCCGAAGCCGCACGTCGAAAGTGCACTCACAACTGCGACTCGATCGGCAACCAGCCCGCCGCGCGCGCCGCGGCACGCTGCCAACGCGTGGTGTCCGGTTCGTGGTCGAGCAGCAGGGGCGGCTGCGCGGCGCGATCCAGCCAGCGTAGCTCGCCATCCGGCCGGCGGTGGACCCAATAGCTCAGCGCCGGGCCGGCAAGCCGCAGGTATTCGTCACGAAGGGAGCGGGCGATCGCCGGATCGTCGAACAGCACGCCCATCTCGGTATTCAGGTCGGCCGAGCGCGGATCGAGGTTGAACGAGCCGACGAAGCCGCGCGCATCGTCCACTACGAATGCCTTGGTGTGCAGGCTCGCGCCGCTGCTGCCGAAGATGCCCGCGGTCTCAGGGCGCCCCTGCGCGCGGATCTCATACAACCGCACGCCGACCGCGAGCAGCCGCCCGCGATAGCCCGCATAACCGCTGTGCACCGCCGGTACGTCGTTGGCAGCCAGCGAATTGGTGATCACGCCGACGAACGCGCCGCGGCCGGTGAGCCCGGCCAGGCCTTGCGTGCCGAACTCGCCGGGGACGAAGTAGGGCGAAATCAGCAGGGCCTTCCGGTGCGCTCGATTCAGCTGCGCGGCGAGGCGCTCGACCATCCAGCCGCTGCGATCGTCGTTCTTCCACTTCAACGGCGGATCGGCGACCACGTGGATGCCGTCGCTCCAGTGCGGCTGCAGTTTCCCGGCAAAGTAGGCGCGCACCTGCGGGGAGGCTTCGACGCGTTGCAGATAACGCCGCGCTTCCGGCCCTTCGGCTTCCTTCGCCACGCTCGCCATCAACGCCTGCAACTGCTGCGGTTCCTTGCGGCTCAGCGCCGCGATCGGCACCGCCGCCGCACTGTTCCAGTAGCGGTCGAACACGTCGCTGGCCTGCGCCACGGCCGGTCCGAACAGCACCAGGTCGAGGTCGCGGAAGTTCGTCTCCCTGCCGGCGTTGAAATACTCCTCGCCGATGTTGCGGCCACCGACCACCGCCATGCGGCCGTCGGCGATCCAGGCCTTGTTGTGCATGCGGTGGTTGACGCTCACCACGCGCTGCACGAGTTCGTACATGCGCAGGACGCCGCCGCGGTTGCGGAACGGGTTGTAGAGGCGGATCTCGATGTTGGGATGCGCGTCCAGCGCGAGCAGGCCGGGATCGAGGCCTTCGGCGTTCATGTCGTCCAGGAGCATCCGCACGCGCACGCCGCGTTCGGCCGCGAGCCAGGCTTCGCGCCCGAGCAGGCGACCGGTCAGGTCGTCGTGCCAGATGTAGTACTGCAGATCGAGGCTGCGACCCGCGCGCCGCGCCGAGATCGCGCGCGCGGCGAAGGCGTCGAGTCCATCGGGCACCAGGATTGCGCCGGTCTTGCCCGGTTGCGTGGCCAGCAGCGGGACGAGTTCGCGATCCAGATCCGTCTGCGCCGCCTGCACGGGCAGGGCATGGCTGGGTTTGCCCGTCGCCGGTGGCGTCAGATGGTCTGCCAGCAGCCAGCCGCTGAGGGTCAGCATCACGAGTACCAGCAGTCCCCAGGCCATCAGACGCGCCAATCGCCGCATGCTTTGTCTCCCCGATTCCCCGCACAAGTATCCCCCCTCGCTCCGTCTGCTGGGAGAGGGCAACCTCGAACACATCCCTCGCCCGTTTGCGGGGACAGCGTTGCGAAGCAACGCAGGGTGAGGGGACGTATGGCGATGCGAGGGAAAAGCGCGCCCCTCATCCGGCGCTACGCGCCACCTTCTCCCCGCAGGCGGGGAGAAGGACGCGCCTCGATTGCCCTTGCAGCCCCTCGCCCGCTTGCGGGGAGAGGGACAGCGTTGCGAAGCAACGCAGGGTGAGGGGACGTATGGCGATGCAAGGGAAAAGCGCGCCCCTCATCCGCCGCTACGCACCACCTTCTCCCCGCAGGCGGGGAGAAGGACACGCCTCGATTGCCCTTACAGCCCCTCGCCCCGCTTGCGGGGAGAGGGACAGCGTTGCGCAGCAACGCAGGGTGAGGGGACGTCTGGCGATGCAAGGAAAAGCGCGCCCTCATCCGGCGCTACGCGCCACCTTCTCCCCGCAGGCGGGGAGAAGGACACGCCTCGATTGCCCTTGCAGCCCCTCGCCCCGCTTGCGGGGAGAGGGACAGCGTTGCGAAGCAACGCAGGGTGAGGGGACGTGTGGCGATGCGAGGGAAAAGCGCGCCCCTCATCCGCCGCTACGCGCCACCTTCTCTCCCCACGCGGGGAGAAGGGCACATCACCCCCAAAAAGCCGCCCCATACCATCGCGCTACAATGCGGATTCGATCGTTTCCGTACTGAGCGCTGCACATGAGCACCCCCGCCAGCAACCTTCCCGAAGCCCAGACCGAGAGCACCCCGCTGCGCTTCGTCACCGCCGCCAGCCTGTTCGACGGCCATGACGCCGCGATCAACATCATGCGCCGGCTGATCCAGGGGCAGGGCGCCGAAGTCATCCACCTCGGCCACAACCGCTCGGTCGAGGACGTGGTCCGCGCCGCGCTGCAGGAAGACGCCGACGCCATCGCGCTGTCGTCCTACCAGGGCGGCCACGTCGAGTACTTCAAGTACATGGTCGACATGCTCAGGGAGCGCAACGCCTCGCACATCCGCGTGTTCGGTGGCGGTGGCGGCACCATCACCCCGGAAGAAATCCGCGAACTGCAGGCCTACGGCGTCGAGCGCATCTACCACCCCAACGACGGCATGCACATGGGCCTGGTGTCCATGATCGAGGACGTGGTCCGCCGCGCCGAGGCCGCGCGCCTGCCGGTGGAGAAGCCGCACAAGGTCGCCTTCGACAACGAGATCGAGATCGGCCGCATGCTCTCGGCGATCGAGGAGAGCGCGCTGGACGAAGCCGAGCTCGCCCACCTGCGCAAGGAATGGCAGCTCGCCGGCGGTAAGACGCCCGTCATCGGCATCACCGGTACCGGCGGCGCCGGCAAGTCGTCGGTCACCGACGAACTGCTCAACCGCTTCCTCGGCAACTTCCCCGACATGCGCATTGCGGTGATCTCGGTCGACCCGACCCGTCGCCGCACCGGCGGCGCGCTGCTTGGCGACCGCATCCGCATGAACTCGCTGCGCAGCAAGCGCGTCTTCATGCGCTCGATGGCCACGCGCCGCCAGCACATGGCGACGAATGTCGTGCTGAAGGACTGCATCAGCTTCCTGAAGTCGCTCGGCTACGACCTCGTCATCGTCGAGACCGCCGGCATCGGCCAGTCCGACTCGGAGATCGTCGACCTCGTCGACTTCCCGATGTACGTGATGACCAGCGACTTCGGCGCGCCCAGCCAGCTCGAGAAGATCGACATGCTCGACTACGCCGAGCTGGTCGTGCTCAACAAATTCGACAAGCGCGGCGCGGAAGACGCCCTGCGCGACGTACGCAAACAGTGGAAGCGCAACCGCGTCGCCTTCCAGACCAAGGACGAAGACGTCCCCGTCTATCCCACCATCGCCTCCCAGTTCAACGACCCCGGCATCAGCTGGATGTTCGCCAACCTCTGCCGCCTGCTGCGCGACAAGCTCGCCCTGCCGGCCGAGAAGTGGACCCCGCAGATCGACACCAGCCTGAAAGAACCGCGCGCCACCGTCCTGATCCCCGGCAGCCGCGTGCGCTACCTCGCCGAGATTGCCGAACAAGGCCGCGGCATCAACAAGCAGATCGAAACGCAGTCGGAGATTGCCGATCGCGCGCAGTCGTATTGGCAGTCCTTGCACGACCTGGGCGACGACAGGCTGCCCAACGCCCTCGACCTGTTCCCCGGCGACGCCCTGACCGACGGCGGCGACAAGACCCTGCTCACCCTGCGCCAGCGCTACAACGACGCAGTGCAATCCCTCGCCTCCGAAGCCCTCAAGCTTCTGCGCGACTGGCCGCAACGCCTCAAGTCCATCACCGACGACGTCAACGAATACAAAGTCCGCGACAAGACCATCCGCGTCGAAAACTACCGCGAATCCCTCAGCCACCAGAAGATCCCCAAGATCGCCGCCCCCACCTACAAATCCTGGGGCGAACTGCTGACCTTCCTGCAAAAAGAAAACCTGCCCGGCTACTACCCGTACACCGGCGGCGTCTACCCGTACCGCCGCACCGGCGAGGACCCGATCCGCATGTTCGCGGGCGAGGGCACGCCCGAGCGCACCAACCGCCGCTTCCACTACCTCAGCGTCGGCCAGCCCGCCGCGCGCCTGTCCACCGCCTTCGACAGCGTCACCCTGTACGGCGAAGACCCCGCCGTGCGCCCGGACATCTACGGCAAGATCGGCAACTCCGGCGTCAACATCGCCACGCTGGACGACATGAAGAAGCTGTACTCCGGCTTCGACCTGTGCGCGCCGACGACCTCGGTCTCGATGACCATCAACGGCCCGGCGCCGATCATCCTCGCGATGTTCATGAACACCGCCATCGACCAGCAGGTCGAGAAGTACCTGCGCGCCGAACAGGCCCGTTGGGACGCCGCGCACGAGAAGATCGAGACGATGTTCGAGGGCAAGAAGCGCCCCGAATACAGCGGCATGCTCCCCGAAACCAACGACGGCCTCGGCCTGGGCCTGCTGGGCGTCACCGGCGATCAGGTCGTCGAGCCCGAGGTCTACGAGAAGATCAAGGCCGAAACGCTCAAGGTCGTGCGCGGCACCGTGCAGGCCGACATCCTGAAAGAGGACCAGGCCCAGAACACCTGCATCTTCAGCACCGAGTTCGCCCTGCGCATGATGGGCGACATCCAGCAGTACTTCGTCGACAAGAACGTCCGCAACTTCTACTCGGTGTCGATCAGCGGTTATCACATCGCCGAAGCCGGCGCGAACCCCATCAGCCAGCTCGCCTTCACCCTGTCCAACGGCTTCACCATCGTCGAGTACTACCTTGCCCGCGGCATGAAGATCGACGACTTCGCGCCCAACCTGTCGTTCTTCTTCAGCAACGGCATGGACCCCGAGTACACCGTCATCGGCCGCGTCGCCCGCCGCATCTGGGCCCGCGCCATGCGCGAACGCTACGGCGCCAGCGCCCGCAGCCAGATGATGAAGTACCACATCCAGACCAGCGGCCGCTCCCTGCACGCGCAGGAGATCCAGTTCAACGACATCCGCACCACACTGCAGGCCCTGTACGCCCTGTTCGACAACTGCAACAGCCTGCACACCAACGCCTACGACGAAGCCATCACCACGCCGACCGAAGAGTCAGTGCGTCGTGCCGTGGCGATCCAGATGATCATCAACAAGGAGCTGGGGCTGAACTTCAACGAGAACCCCTGGCAGGGCAGCTTCATCGTCGACAAGCTCACCGACATCGTCGAGGAAGCGGTTTACAAGGAGTTCGAGGCGATCAGCGAGCGCGGGGGCGTGCTCGGTGCGATGGACACGATGTACCAGCGCGGGAAGATCCAGGAAGAGTCGCTGTATTACGAGCACAAGAAGCACGATGGGTCGCTGCCGCTGATTGGCGTCAATACCTTCCTGCCGAAGGATCATGGCGGCGACATCGTTACCGAGATCGAGCTGATCCGGAGCACGGAAGGGGAGAAGGGGCAGCAGATCGAGAACGTTGCGGGATATCAGCGCAATCGGAATGGGTATGCGGCTGAGGGGTTGAAGTCGCTACAGGCTACGGCGCGGGAGCGGCGGAATGTGTTTGCGAGTTTGATGGAGGCGGTGAAGACGCATAGCCTCGGGCAGATCAGTCATGCGTTGTACGATGTGGGTGGGGAGTACAGGCGGAATATGTAATTGACGACAGGCCCGCGCACGCGGGCCTTTCTATTCTCAGGGGGAGAGACGATGCTGTTAATTGCACACATCACCGATATCCATATTCTTAACGACTTGGATCCTGCTCTCGCGCGACCCGAAAAAATCGGCGCAGCAATTGCGAGCCACGTAGGGATCGACGACCAGCTCGTCATCCTCGTTACTGGTGACGTGGCCCAAAGCGGTCGCGCCGACGAATACCAGCTCGCCCTGACATTCTTTCGACGTATTCAGCAATACGTCAAAACCGAATCAGGAGTTGAGTCGCGTTTCATTGTCTGCCCCGGCAATCACGACTGCGACCTTTCAGGGCCGCAGGATCTGAGAAAGCTAGTCCTCAAGCAATTGTCCGAGAAACCAGCGGACGAGCTTTCCCCGCAGTTCCTCGACACATGCGTTCGCGTGCAAGACGAGTTTTTTCGCTTTCGCTCTGACCTCACGGGTCAAGCGTATCTAGATGGAGCTGATCGTCTTCGCTATCACGAGGTACTGGATATACGCGGTGTGCGCGTCGCATTCGATTGCCTGAATTTGGCGTGGGTTTCGCAACTAAAAGAGGACAAGGTAACGTTTCCTGCCTCAATTTTGCCCGGATGGCGAGCAGACGACGGTTGCGTTATCACGGCGATGCATCATCCTTTTAATTGGCTGCACCCTTCGTCTTATCGAGATTTCCGAAGAAGGGTTCGTGCCAATGCCGACTTCGTGTTCACAGGTCATGAGCACGAGTGGAATGTGGTGGAAACCGAGGAGCGTGAGGCCGGCCGATGCGTGCAATTTGAAGGCTCGGTTCTTCAAGAGCGGCGCTCCGAAGTTTCGGGATTCGCAATCGTAGAGCTCGATCTGGCCGGGCAGCAGTACCGAGTTTTCAAGTATGCATGGGGCAGCACGCATTATGAGCGACAAGACTCGGGTGCGTGGGCACGCTTCCGCCGATTTGAGCTAACCGCGCCTGCTGATTCTTGGGTGCCCACTAAGGCAATCGAGCGTGAGCTCTCTGACCTTGGCGCTACATTGCGCGTAGGGGGCAAGGCCGACGTATGCTTGGAAGACGTGTTTATATTTCCAGACCTTGAGGCCGCCTCAGACGATGGTGACGATGCCTCTACGAGCGTTCACGGAGAGACGCTTGTTCAAAATCCGGCTAACGCTAATGGCTTCGTGCTTGAAGGGGATGATCGGTCAGGCCGTACAACGCTTCTGAAGCACTTCTTTCGGAAATATTACGACGCCGGATGCGTGCCGATATTGATTAATGGCACGGTAATGTCACGTGCAACAGAAGATGCGGTCGATGCGATCTTGGAATCGCACATTCGAGCCCAATATGACCGGCTGCTCCCCGACTATCTGCAGCTGCCGCGTGCAAAACGTGTGCTACTCATTGATGACTTCGATGAGGTGCCAATCAAGTCCGAGCGCGCTCGAGCGCAACTGCTCAGCCGTTTAAGGGCGCGCTGCGGAGCTACTGTGCTCTCCGTTAGCGACGTTTTCGAGGCGGCGCAGTTTGCCGACATGGAGGATGGTAGCGCCGACGATGCGCTCCCGAAATACAGGATTCTCCCATTTGGTCGCCTAAGTCGAACGAAATTGATAGGCAAATGGGTGACGATTGATTCGGAAGAGTTCCTTTCCGAAGACGAGCGAATCGCCCGTATTGACGAAGCCACAAAGTACATGGAAACCGTAGTCCGATGGAACGTCGTCCCAAGATATCCCATCTACTTGTTAACGCTTTTGCAGGCGCAAAAGGCCGGGAGTCCAGAAAACTTTAAGGACAGCGGGCTGGGTTATTACTACCAATACTTGATAAGCGACTCGATGCTAGCGGTTGGGCTGGCGAAAGATGAGCTTACTGAGGTCGAGCAATATTGCAGCCAGTTGGCATGGTGGATAAAGGGACTCGGGAGGACGTATGTATCGTTCGATGAGCTTGGCGATTTCAATAGGGTGTTCGCCGAAAAATGGGTCGGGCTAGATTTTGCGCTCCTTCGAGATCAACTACTCCGCTGTCGCATCCTTAGCGCTACGGGCGAGATAGTCGAGTTCCGTTACAGCTACATCTACTACTTTTTCGTCGCCAAATACCTGGCCGAGAATTTTGATGAGCCAGAAGCGCAGGAGTTTGTTGCGTCTGCGGCGAGTCAGCTCTATGTTCGATCGAATGCCAACATTTTGGTATTTCTTACCCACTTTGCAAATAAGTCGACGGTCATTGACGCGATCGTGGCCACGCTCAAAGAGCAGTTCGGAGGCCTTCCGATTGCGCAGTTCGCTGATAGAAACGAGTCTGTCGAAAAGATGCTTCGGCAACTCCCTGGAATTGTCTACGAAGGCGGAAAGCCAGAGGAAAACAGGGAGGCGGAGGCTCGGCGTCAAGACGCATTGCGACGGGAGCCGCACGACGGGTTGCGAGACGCTGCAGAGGAGGCGGAGGAGTTAAGTTTTTCTGCGCGCCTAACGGTCGTTTTCAAGACAGTAGAAATCCTTGGGCAGATACTTAAAACGCAGTATTCAAGGATCCCTCGCGTCAAGCGCGAGGCCATAATTGAGGAAATGCTCAATGGACCGCTTCGTGCATTGGAAGTTTTCTATGCGAGTCTGCGCGAGAGTCCGGAGTCGCTGGTAGCCGATTTCGAAGCTCGGTTGGCCGAGGAGGGCGGTGATGGCGATGCCGACTCCCGGAGGACGATCGCGGAGAAGGTTGTCGGCTCGATCGTTCTGAGCATAACGTTCGGCTTCATCAGGAAAGTTGCGGAGGCGGTCGGATCAAATGCAATTGCCGACGACTTGCGGGCAGTCGTCCAACGCCGTGCCGATCTAGGTCACATGCTTATCCGTCTTGCCACGCTACTGGATGGGCAGCGTGGGCTGCCTCGCGTTGATATCGAAGCAGTCCGCCGTGGTGGGGCGGGTAGCCTAATTGTAGATCGAGTAGTACAGGTGTTGGTCGTCTATCACATGTACATGTTTAGGACGAGTTTTCCTGATATCGAATGGGCCCACAATGTGCTTGGCATACCAAATAGGGTGAAGCTGCGTACCATGATTACTGGCAGCTCGCTGATGCGACAAAGCGGTCCGCCTAATAACCGGTAGGGACTAATGGGGACGGACTAATGGGGACGGAGGCAATTAAGTCGCCACGCTCGTAGCTCTCGTCGCGAAACCATCGCTGGGTTGATAAAGCCAACCCAGCCTACGCATCGCCAACCAAGATCCGCCACCCGGCGGGTCTCGTGTTTTCCAAACCTCCCATCCCTTTTGGCAACGCTCCCGCTCCGATCGCCCATACGGCCGTACGGCGGGTTAAAACCCGCCCTACACCTTCTCGCGGATTTGCGTAGGGTGGGTCTTGACCCACCGCTTTTGCGGCGGAGCGGTGATATCCGCGGCATCGGCTGACATGTGCGCGCGGCGTTTTCCGATGGGGGTGTCGGTCGGGGAGCGGCAACGTGGGGCATGCCCAACTATCGACGTGCCTGGGTGCCGGGTGGCACCTATTTCTTCACGGTCAATCTGCTCGAACGCGACCGGCGGCTGCTGGTTGATCGCATCGATGATCTTCGCGGTGCGTTCCACATGGCAAGGATTGCGCGCCCGTTCGACGTGGTGGCCGTGGTGGTGTTGCCCGATCACCTGCATTGCGTGTGGCGCCTGCCAGAAGGCGATGCGGACAACGCAACGCGGTGGCGTCACATCAAGACCCTGTTTTCCCGATCCATAACCGCTGGCGAGCGGCGTTCACGCCGAAGGCAGGCCAAGGGCGAACGCGGCATCTGGCAACGCCGATACTGGGAACACCTGATTGCGGACGAACGCGATCTCGCCACGCATGTCGACTACATCCATGCGAATCCGCTCAAGCATCGCCATGTGGCACGGGTGATCGATTGGCCGTATTCGAGCTTCCATCGTTACGTGCGTGATGGTGTGTTGCCGTCGGATTGGGCTGGCGGGACGTGGCGGAGGTGAGCGGATGCGGGGTATGGCGGGGAAGGCGGGTTAGACCTGTCTATGGCTGGCCGTGCGGCGGGTTGAAACCCGCCCTACGCTCGCTGCTGGGACCGGGGTTGACCTGCGTCAATGCCGGCCCCTTGCGGCGTGCCCATGCTCGGTGCGTCCCCGCTGGGACGCCGACCGGGAGCGCACCCATGGACGCTTCGATGCACCGCAGGATCGTTGACCTGCTCGATTCCCACCGCGTCATGACGATCGCGACGCTGCGGCCGGACGGCTGGCCGCAGGCGACGGTCGTCGGCTACGTCAACGAAGGCCTGACGCTGTACTTCCTATGCGGGCTCGACAGCCAGAAGGCGGCGAACATCGCGCGCGACGATCGCGTGTCGATCACGGTCGGCTCGGACCCCGACGACGTCATGCGAATCACCGGCCTGTCGATGGCGGCGCGCGCGCAGCCGGTCCTCGACCCGGTCGAAGCGGCGCGGATCATCGCCCTGCTGCCGTCGCGCTACCCGCTGCAGACCGTGCCGCTTCCGTTCCCGATGCCGAGCCCCGAGCAGGTCCGGATCATGCGCGTGCAACCCACGGTCGTGTCGGTGCTCGATTACTCTCAGGGCTTCGGCCATATCGATCTGGTGGAGTGCTGAGCAACGCTCGCAAGGGCTTAAGCCCGCCCTACGCCTGTAGGTCGGTCTACGCGGCTGTAGGTGGGCTTGAGCCGAGCCTCGCGGCCCGGTCCTTCGCCGTTGCACCCGGGGAAGCCGCTTTGGGGTGACTCTCTTTGCCTGGACCAATGGGGACGGAGGTAACTAAGTCGCCCGGCTCGTAGCTCTTCGTCGCGAAACCATCGCTGGGTTGATAAAGCCAACCCAGCCTACGCATCGCCAACCAAGACCCGCCACCCGGCGGGTCTCGTGCTTTCCAAACCTCCCATCCCTTTGGCACTCGCTCCCGCTCCGATCGCCCGTAGCGATCACACAAAGAGGGCTGTAGGGCGCAATGAAATCGCGCCGCATGTCTGTCCGGAACCGATGCACTCGGTGCATGACGCCTTCGGAGGGAATTGATCCGAAGGGCAGTGTCGCGGCAGCACTTCGGAAGCGTACGTCCTGTCGCTACCAGGTAAGCGACACAAACACCCGCCAGCGATGCTGGGCATCGCCCGCGATCTGTCCGTGCTGCATTTCCCAGGTGTATCCGCACTTCGACGATGACGTCGCGGCCGTGTACCGATACACGTGATACTCGTACAGCTCTTCCGGCCAGCCGAGCCGCTCCCACTTGCCGCTGTCCTTGATGAGCGCCAGGTAGTCGCGGCGGAGCGCGGACATCTGGTCGAAGTTCATCAGGCCGAACCATAGCCTGCAGTACCGGTCTCCGCACCTGACCCCATCGATCGTCGCGCCTTGCGGGATCGGCACTTCTTCGGGCCAACCTGAGGGGACACCGGCGACGGAGCCGCCGACAGCGGTGGCCGATCTCCCGGCCTGTGCGCCGACAACGTGCATCGAGGTGCAGCCGGCCAGCGCCATGCTTGCGGCCAGGATCATGGCCAATGCCCCATTTTCGCGGTATCGATTCATTTCTTCCTTCCTCTTTGGACCATCGGTCGCAATCCGCGATCGAATCAAAAAGACCGCGGAAGTATGTGCGTTCCCGAACGCCGCCGCGGAGAACCATGGTCGCCCGCCGACGCGCCGGGTTGAACGAAATTGCGCCACAAGCCCGTCCGGCGACCTGCGATATTCTGTTTCCGGGGCGGGCGAGAGCCCGGCAGGACTTGAAGTGGGGACGTGGCATGTCGCAGGTGGGAAGGGGCGGTGGAGGCCGCCCGGTACGGGTTCGTCGCGGGTTTTCGCGATGGCTGTTCGCGATGGTATTGATGGTTTGCGCACTCGACGTGCTGGCCATGCGCCGCATCGATCCGGGCGAGGATCCGAAGCTGGCGCCCGACGAAGGTCTCGTCGTGCTTTCCGTGGACACCAGCGCGCCCATCAACACTGTGCACATCGCGCGCGTCGGCGGTGGCACGGCCACGGTGCTCAATTACATGGCGGTCGGGCGCAATCCGCATCTGTATGCGGCGAAGGCGGGCGAGTACGAGTGGTCGCAGATGAAGCTGACCACCTACAACATGTACAGCCGGTTCAAGATCGGCAAGCCGGAATTCCGCTTCACGGTCGTGCCGGGAAAAATCGTCTATCCAGGCGATCTCGTGCTGCGCCCGACGAGTCTCACTTACTCGTATATCCAGGTGCACAACCGCACGCTGCCGATCATGGACTGGCTGGAGGCGAAGCATCCGGACGTGTACCGCCGGCTTCCGTTCGAGTACACGGGTTACTACCCCGATCCCTTTCCCGACTACTACCGCGCGGCCGTAGCGAAGCATCCCCATCCGGGCGCCGACCTCAATGCGGGACGTGAAGCGCCGAAGCCTGCGGCGCTGCCGATCCCGGCGGATGTGATGTGGAAGCCGTCGCGCATCGCCGCCATTGCGCTGAATCCGACCGGCGACCTGCTCGCCGAAACCGTGCGCGAGGAAAAGGGCTACTGGGCCCTCAACCTGATCGACCTGCGTGCCGGCGTGTCGCAGGTGCTGACGACGACGTGGAAGCTGCCCGACACCCTGGTATGGAAGGACAGCCGGACGCTGATCGCCGCCAGTGGCGGCTGGCACGGCGAGCACACCGTCTATGAGGTCAGCTCGCTCCTGAAAGGCGACAAGCACGAGGTCAGGGCGCTGCCGGTGTTGGGCGAGGGCCGCATCGTCGATCTGCTGCCGCAGGAACCGGGCACGATCCTGTTCGAAGGCTACGACACCGCCGGCAAGCTGGTCGTGCACCGCGTCGTGCTGGTCGGCGACAAGTCCATCCGCGGCTTCGTCACCGCCAAATCGCGCGATCGCCTCAATCAGGGCGCCAGCAACGACCGTGCGTGGTTCGCCGACGGCAACGGTCGCCTGCGCGTGGCCATCGTCGCGCGCGACGACACCAGCGTGCTGGTGCACGGCACCGACGGCGTCTTCCACGATGTGCTGAAGGCCGACGACGATTTCACCTTCGATCCCGTCGGCCTGTCCTTCGACGGCAACACCATCTACGGCCTGACGGACGAGGATCGGGCGCAGCGCGACCTGGTCGCCCTCGATCCCGTCTCCCGCAAGATCACACGCACGGTGTTCTCCAAACCCGGCATCGATATCGTCAGTGCAGTGTTCAACAGCAGGCGCGAACCGGTTGCCGCGCGCTACTACGAAGACGGCCGCGTGGTGACCGAGTACTTCGACGATGCCAACCGCAGGACCGGCGAATGGATCCGCACCGCGTTTCCTGGCCGGCAGGTGATGGTGATCGATCGCAGCGACGACAATAAGCAGCTGATCCTGTGGGTGGACGGGACCGACGCTCCGCCGCAGATCTATCACCTCGACGTCGCCAGCAAGCGGGCGTCGCTGCTGGAAGACGTTGCGCCGTGGTTGTCCGGCAAGACCTTCGCGAGCGCGCATGTGATCAAGGCGAAGAGCAGCGATGGCCTCCAGGTCGAGGCCTTCCTCACGCTGCCGGCCGGCAACGGCAAGCGACCCCTGGTGGTGTATCCGCATGGCGGACCGGTCGGGGTCAGTGACGACCTCAATTTCAACCGCGACGTGCAGTTCCTCGCATCGCAGGGCTATGCCGTGCTGCAGGTGAATTATCGCGGTTCGGAAGGCTACGGAAAGGCATTCCGCGAAGCGGGATATCGCGGTTGGGGCCGGCAGATCGAGGACGACATCGATGCCGCGCTACGTGAGGCGCTTGCGGAATATCCGCTGGACGAGTCGCGCATGTGCACGCTGGGTGCCAGCTACGGCGGCTACTCGGCGCTGATCTCGGCGATCCGCAACCCCAGACGCTTCCGCTGCGCCATCTCGATGTCGGGTGTCAGCGATCGCGCATTGTTCTTCAGCGCCAGCGACAACGTGCGCTCGGTGAAGGCGCGCGAACAGGTCGAGCGCCTGCTCGGCAATCCGCGCACGGACATGGCCGAGATGCAGGCGACCTCGCCGCTGTATCACGCGAGCGAGCTCACGCTCCCGGTGATGCTCGTGCACGGCCGCGAGGACGTGCGTGTCGACTTCGAGCACACCCGTCGCCTGGTGCGCATGCTCAACCTCGAGAACCGCCCACCGGTGGTGATGGCCATTCCCGACATGGGACATAGCCTCGACGAACCGGCCATGGCCGACGTCGTGTGGACTGGGGTCGCCGGTTTCCTGCAGCAGTATCTGGGCGCGCCATCGGCACCGGCGGCTGCGAAGGCGGCGGATGCGGCGCCTGTGCCGGCACCGGCGGAGCAGACGGCGAAATAGCCCGCGCAAGGCGGAGAAGGCGGGCTTGAGCCCGCCCTACGTCACTGGTGAGGGGCTCATCCAGGCGAGCTTGAGCCCAGCCTACGCGCATCCCAAGGCGCACCTACGCACAACTGCGTCCAGCTATCTACATGACCGAGTGCACCGGTGCTGAAGCCATCGGCCCATCCACAATCCGCGCATCGACAACGTGGAGGTTGCAATGGGGATGAGGTCCGGAATGAAGGGATGGATGCTGTCGTTCGCGCTGGTGTGCGCAGCGGCGACGGCACAGGCAGGGGAAGTGCAGGTCGCTCGCACGGGTTACACCCTGCAGGCGGACCAGCAGGGGCAGGGCGCGGTCACCGTGGTGTTCGAATCCGGTTTCGGCCAGGGCGCGAGCGTATGGAAGGACACGATTGCCGACCTCGGCGCCGATTGCACCTGCATCGCCTATGCGCGCGCGGGCCTGGGGAAGTCGGGGACGGACGGTGCAGCGAAGACCATCGAGCAGCACCTGCAGGATCTCGCTGCCGTCATGGACAAGCTCGCGCCCGATCGCAAGGTCGTGCTCGTGGGTCATTCCTACGGCGGCCTCCTGGCGACTGAGTTCGCGCGTCGCTATCCGCAGCGGCTGCTCGGACTGGTGCTGGTCGATCCGGCCACGATGGGCCAGCGCCACGTTTTCATGCAGGCCGACCGCGAGCGCGTGCTGGCCGACGACAAGACCCTGCTGTCGATGCTGCCGCCGAACATGGCCGCGGACTACAAGTTGCTGATCGCCCAACTGGACAGCGACACCGCCGCCACGCCCCGCAGCCTGCCGGACCTTCCCGTGGCCCTGCTCACCTCGACGCAGGTGGCGGCCGAGCCGTTCGTCTTCGAGGAAACCGCGCAGGGCAAGGCCTTGTGGAAGCGCGAGCACGCGGAACTCTTCGCCGGGGTGACACGCGGACTGCACCGGTACTACGCGACCGGACACAACATTCATCGCGAGAATCCGAAGGCCGTGGCCGAAGCGATCCGGTTCGTGGCCGGGACGTCGCAAGGCGAGTAAGGCGGGATTGCCCCCGTAGGGCGCAATGCAATTGCGCCGCATGCCTGTCCGGAGCCGATGCATCCGGCGCTTACGCCTTCGGCTAATGCGCCCTACGGATGGCGGGTCAATCGTCGTAGCACCGTAGGGCGCAATGCAATTGCGCCGCATGCCTGTCCGGGGCCGATGGATCCGGCGCATTACGCCTTCGGCTAATGCGCCCTACGAGTGGCGGGGCAATCGTCGCAGCCCCCCGTAGCACCGTAGGGCGCAATGCAATTGCGCCGCATGCCTGTCCGGAGCCGATGCATCCGGCGCATTGCGCCTTCGGCTAATGCGCCCTACGAGTGGCGGGGCAATCGTCGTAACACCGTAGCACCGTAGGGCGCAATGCAATTGCGCCGCATGCCTGTCCGGAGCCGATGCATCCGGCGCATTACGCCTTCGGCTAATGCGCCCTACGGATGGCGGGTCAATCGTCGCAGCACCGCAGGGCGCAATGAAAGCGCGGCGTGACCCAGGCATGGACTCACGCATTCGATGCAAGCACCATGGGTGCCCTTCGAATGCGTGGGGCTTGTCGATGCCATCGAATCCTTGGCGACTGGCGCTGATCTGCATCACCCTGCTGCTGGCCGCGTGCACGCACGCGCCGCCGCGCAATCCGATGGCGCAGTGGGTGCCGTCGCCGAACCACAGTGCGCGCAAGCCCATGCTGATCGTCCTGCATTACACCGAGCAGCAATCGGTAGCGCACAGCCTGCGCACCTTGCGCACGGGCAACTCCGATGGGCCGGTCAGTGCGCATTACCTGATCGGTGAACAGGGCGAGCTCTACCAGCTCGTCGCCGATGAGCGTCGCGCCTGGCACGCCGGGGGCGGCAGCTGGGGCACGATCAGCGACGTGAACTCGGCTTCGATCGGCATCGAGATCGACAACGACGGCCAGGAGCCTTTCACCGAAGCGCAGATCGCCATGCTGTTGCGCCTGCTCGGCGATCTGTGCACGCGCCACGGGATTCCACGCACGAATGTCATCGGCCACGCCGACATGGCGCCGTCGCGCAAGATCGATCCGGGACGCCTGTTTCCGTGGCAACGCCTCGCGGAAGCGGGCTTCGGCCGCTGGCCTGCGGCGGATCGCGGCCCCACGCCGCCCGGGTTCGATCCGATGCTGGCACTGCGCCTGCTGGGTTATCCGCTGGACGATCCGGCGGCCGCCATTCGCGCGTTCCATCTGCATTACCGCGGGATCGATACGACGACGCTCGATGAGGAGGATGCGGGCATCCTCCATGCCCTGGTTGTCGGGCTGCGGTGATGCGCGTGCGGCGGCCTTGAGCCCGCCCTACGGCCGCTCCGCCCGCTGTGCCGGCGTCGTACATGAGCCGTCGCGGGGGCGGGGCAGTGACGTGTTTCACCGATCGCCCCTGCGCATCATCCGATCTCCATTCCACGAGGGAGGCCGGCCGCGCTAACCTTGCGCCGTTCCGGAAGCTGGGTGGCATGGATGAGAGAAACCGTCGTCGGTCTGGTGACGCCGCATCTGTTGCGGGTCGTCGACCTGGCCAAAAAGGCAGATTTGGGCGTGAACGTGGACTGGCATCTGCGCGATGCGCTGGCCGCGACCCTGAGTGAGCTGGGTGACCTGCACAATGCGTCGGCGTTGCTGACCGCTTTTGCCGATGGGCTGGAAGCCGCCGCGCGTCAGGCGCCGGCGAGCCGCGCCGGGTATATCCGGGTCCTGCAGACCGCGGCCACCTCCGCGCGCAATCGCGCGCGGGACTGAAGGGGGCGGCCGCCCGTAGGAGCGGGCCACGCCCGCGACGCGATGCGGGAAAGGCTCCCGGTGTCGAACCTCGAGCGCGACCCTTTGAGCTTCGACTGCCGAAGCTGTTCATCTCCCCACTGAGACTTTTTGCCTCGATGCCCAGGCGCCCGAGCCTCAGGCCCGAGCTGTTCTGCCTCGCGCACGAAGCCTTCGGCCTCGCTTCCCAGCCTCCGGGCTTCGACACCCGAGGCTTTTTGCCTCACCCGCGAGGCTTTTTGCCTCGACGCCCAGGCAGCCGAGCCTCAAGCCCGAGGCTTTTTGCCTCACCCGTGAGGCTTTTTGCCTCGACGCCCAGGCTGCCGAGCCTCAAGCCCGAGGTTTTTTGCCTCACCCGTGAGGCTTTTTGCCTCGACGCCCAGGCTGCCGAGCCTCAAGCCCGAGGCTTTTTGCCTCACCCGTGAGGCTTTTTGCCTCGACGCCCAGGCTGCCGAGTCCCAAGCCCGAGCCTTTTTGCCTCGCGCTCAAGGCTTTCTGCCTCGACTCCAAGCTCCTTTGCTTCATGTTGCGTGCTCCGAGCTTCATCGCGAGGCTTTGGGCCTGCCGGGCTGCCTTTCGCGATCGCCACGTTCGTGCTGTGGGATACCGCAGGATGGCACGCGTTCGCCGCGCGGCTGCTGGGCCCGTGATGCGCTGAAGCCGGTCGGGCAAGGCCCGTGCGGCCATGCCGAACGAAATCCTGCGCTTAGCGCGAGGGATGCCGTGCCTTATGCGCGGCGGCGCGCTGCCTGCCGCTTGTCCGCATACATCGCGCGGTCGGCGTTGGCCAGCAGCGTGTCGAGATCGCGTCCGTCGCCGGGGTAACAGGCGATGCCGACGCTGGCGTCCAGCTGGAGGGGGCCATCGGGCAGCGTGTAGGGCGGTTGCAGGCGTGCGCGCAGGGTGTCGGCGATGGCGCCTGCATCGGCCGCATCGCTGCAGCCAGGCAGCAGCACCACGAATTCGTCGCCGCCGATGCGCGCCACCAGATCGCCGTGGCGCAGGCTTTGCTGCAGGCGTTGCGCAACTTCGCGCAGCACCTGGTCGCCGGCGCCGTGACCGCACCGGTCATTGGCGGCCTTGAAGCCGTCGAGGTCGAGATACAGCACGGCCAGGCCGCCGCCGGACTGCGCGGCGCGTTGCATGTGTTCCCGCAGGCGACGCTCCAGCAGCAGGCGGTTGGGCAGGCCGGTCAGGAGGTCGTGGGCGGCGCGGTGCTCCAGTTCGCGCTCGGCGCGGCGCAGTTCGGAGATTTCGCGCGCGACGCCGATACGCACGCCGTACTCGGGCAGCCAGCGCGCCGACCACAGGATGTCCACGGCGTGGCCATCCTTGTGCAGGTAGCGGTTGCGGAAATGGCGCTGGAATTCGCCGTCCATCACGCGCTCGGCCTGCTGCATGGTCGCCGCGCGGTCGTCGGGGTGGACCAGGTCGAACGCGCGCAGTCCGATCACCTCGCCGGGGGCATAACCGAAGATGCGCTCGAAGCTCTCGCTCACGAAGAGGTAGCGTCCGTCGACGTCGACCAGGCACACCGCATCGGGCAGCAGGTTCAACACGTCGGTGAGGGGAGGCAACTTCGGAGTCATCGGTTTTGCGAAAGCCGGCACCGGTGGATGACAGGCGCATCCGGCGCCAGGAACCCAAGGATAGAGGATCGGGGATCACCCCGGGACAGGCGACCGAAACGGCAAAGTCGCAGTCAGGAAGTCGTAGACACCAGCGTAAGCACCCGTCGTTGAGGATCGATTCCCGCGCGGCAGAGCGGGCCGGCCTTGACCCGATGCACTGCGCAGGTGGGGAGGGGTGCCCCTGCACACGTTGTGGTTTCCGTGCGAGGCCGCCAGCCATTGGCGGCCTGGTGCAGGCGGTATTCCCCTGACCGGTTTTCGGAGAAAGCATCCAATGTTCAAGCAGCAGCTGCTCGCCACATGCCTCGCCACCGCCCTGACCCTGGGCATCGCGGGCGCTACGCCGGCGATGGCGGCCACGCCGTCGGCGCCTGCCGTCACCCAGACCCGCTTCCCGCAGTTGGTCGCACGCGCGCAGGCGCTGCAGGCCCGCCTGCCGGGCACGAAGGGCGTGGCCGCGCTCGAACGCACCGTCGGCGCGACCCAGTGGGCGCAACTCGCCGGCAATGCGATCAATCCGGGCGACTATCAGTGCAAGAGCACCGCGCTGAACACCTACCTCGACAACGAGATCGCGAAGATCGATCCGGGCAGCCTGTTCGTGCTGGCGATCCTCGGCGGCTTCGACCTGCCCAACTACGACGCTCTGGTCTACGGCAGCGACACGCCGGCGAATGCCTATGGTGCGAATGGCGAGTACACGCTCAAGCTGACCCACGAGTTCCGCGACCTCAAGCGCTTCTGGGACGTCGACACGCGCAGCTTCGACATGGTGCCGATGCACGGCA
The DNA here is from genome assembly GCF_042655745.1 of Lysobacter yangpyeongensis. Classification (NCBI taxonomy): domain Bacteria; kingdom Pseudomonadati; phylum Pseudomonadota; class Gammaproteobacteria; order Lysobacterales; family Lysobacteraceae; genus Lysobacter; species Lysobacter yangpyeongensis. Next base: position 307,345 of record NZ_JBHSNM010000001.1, read on the forward strand.
CCGAGGTATACGCGAGCGTCGAAAGCACCGAGCGTGCGGTGGAACTGCTGTACGGCCCGGGCGACCTGGCGCACCAGATCGCCGAACTCCTGTACAGCGTCGTGCAGAGCGATCCGGCGCTGCAGAAGGGTGCGCATCCGCTGTTCACTTTCAATGCGTTCGCGTTCCCGGGCCTGCCGGAACTGGGCATTCCGGAACGCATCGTCGTCGGCGACGGCATCATGCAGGGCATGGAAGCGGTGGGCCTGGGCGACACCGGTCCGCGCGCGATCCTCGCGCACGAGTTCGGCCACCAGGTGCAGTTCAAGGACAACCTGTTCGATTCGCCGCTGACGGGCGCGGAAGCCACGCGTCGCACCGAACTGATGGCGGACGCCTTCGGCACGTATTACCTGACCCACAAGCGCGGCCTGGCGCTCAATGCCAAGCGCCTGCTGCCGTCGGAAGCCTCGTTCTACCAGGTCGGCGACTGCGGTTTCGATTCCGACGGCCACCACGGCACGCCCAACCAGCGACTGCGCAGCTCGACCTGGGGCGCGGACGTGGCCGCTTCGGCGCAGAAGCAGGGACACATCCAGCCGTCGCTGTGGCTGGGCGCGCAGTTCGATGCCGAACTGCCGTTCCTGGTACAGCCGGACGCGCAGTAAGTCCTGGCGTAGTGACCTGCACGGCCGCCGCTTACTGCGGCGGCCGTGTTTTTCTGGGCGGAGGAATTCGCGACCTGAACGAAAAGCTCCCGGGTCGCCTTCGTGACGACGCCACGCACCGCGGCATCGCGACTCAATCCCGCGTCGCCACCAGCTCCTTCCGCCCCCACGCCTCCGCCTCGCGTCGACGCGGCCCGTCTTTCGCGATCGCCATGAGGTGTTCCCACATGCTGCGTGCGCGTTCGCGATCACCGGTCGCGAGTGCGGCGCGACTGGCGCCGAGCAGGCTGTTGAAACGCTCGGGGTACGCCTTCAACGCGCGGTCGTAGGCCGCCAACGCTTCGGCGGGGCGCTGCTGCAACAGCAGCAGGTCGCCCAGTTGCTCCGCGGCAGGCAGCGTCGGTCCCGGTGTCACGGCGTGCTTGGGTGTCGCGGCTTCCAGTGCCGCCGCCTGCGCGAGCAGATCGCGCGCACTCGCCGCATCGCCCTGCGCCTGCGCGCCCCAGCCTTCCACCGCGAGACGCAGCACGCGGATGCTGCGCGTGAACAGGTCTTCGCCACTGGCCGTGGTCGCTGCTTCCAGTTCCTTCAGCCGTGCGATCGCGGGTTGCGCGCCATCGGCATCGCCTTGTCGCGCCGATCCCACGCCGCGCGCGAACCAGGTGACGGCTTCCGGCCACGGGAACTTGTCCCATGTCAGTGACGCCGGCGTGCGCACGGGCAGTGCCGCGGCCGCTTTCCAGTCGCCGCGCTCCAGCGCATAGCGCGCCGGCACCGACGACAGATGGAATGCGCTCTTGAAGCTCGGTTCCAGCCGCGGTTGTTCCTGCAGGCGGCGCCATTGCGCCTGTGCGGCGGCGTCGTCGCCCTGCTGCAGGCAGGCGTACACCAGGTATTCGATCGCGTGCGCGAATTCGTCCCACACGTACTCGCCGTGTTCGCCGGCCGGGCTCGCCAGCGCGGCTTCGGCAGCGCGCAGGTTGCCGTTGATCACCGACGGCCAGTCGCCCAGCCGCGTGTAGATGTGGGTGGGCATGTGCAGCGCATGCGGGTTGTGCGGCGCGATGGTTTCGTACTTGCGCACCACCTCGAGCAGTTCGTGCTCGCGGCCCGGGACATCGTTGGCGTGGATCAGGTAATGCATCGCGCCCGGATGCTCCGGGTTGCGCCGGTACACCGGCAGCAATAGCGCGGCGGCGCGATCGGCATACGCGCGCGCCTGTTCGTTCGGCGGCGCGATCGCCAGGTGCGACAGGGCGTAAAACACGGTGGCCTCGTCGTCGTCGGGATACGCGGCGTGCACCTTCGCCATCGCCGCTTCCCAGCGCTTGATCCGTTCCCAGTACGCCGGCGAGCCGCTGTCGTCGAAGAAGGCTGCGCCTGCATCGATGAACAACTTCTCGCGATCGTCGCTGTGCGCTTTGCGCGCCGCGGCGATCTCTTCACGGCCGCGTGCGAGATCCGCCGGCGTCGGCCGCGTCGGCCACAGCGGCTGGAACAACGTCATCGCCACACCCCAATGCGCCATCGCGCAATCGGGCTCGCGCGCGGCCAGCGCGGCGAACGCAGTGCGAGCCTGTGGATAGGTCATGTGGTGCAGCAGCGCCATCGCGCCGTCGAACTCGCGTTGCGCCGCACCGCTGCACGACACCGGGAAATGCACCGAGCCGAGCGCATGCGCGGCGTGCACGGATTCGTCCGCCTGCGCGGGCAGGGCGGCGAGCGACAGGGCGAAGCAGGGCGCCAGGACGGCAGCGCGGCAGCGGAGCATCGGGTTCATGGCGGTTTCCATCCGGATGGCATGCCATGGACAACGCGGGCGCCGGGGAAAGCGGGTCATGTGGCGGGCGGTGGCCGCCTGTTTACGCGGCGCATTGAGTCGCGCCGACTGAAGCCGCGCGGCCCGATGGTCGGACACGGCGGGTTGCCCCCCTTACGAACAGCTTCACAAGCGTAGGGCGGGTCTTGACCCGCCGTCCCAAAGGCAGCCAGCCCAAGCCCACCGCGCGATCATCACGCCTGGCCAACGACACACAGCGTGACATCCGCAATCCGCACGCGCCCATCGGCCTGCACATACGGCTGAAGCCGTTCGGTGAGTCGATGCCGGAACTCCGCCCGCTGCGCTGGCGATTTGTCGGAAAGCAATTCGGCGAATGCCGGCGAGACCTCCACGAGGTATCGCGTGCAGTCATCGGCAGAGGCGAACTCCAGCGACAGCGCCACCTCTTCCGCGCGAACCTCCGAAAACCCGGCACCACGCATCCGGCTTTCCAGCGACTCCGTAGGCGGAGTCGGCTCTGCAGCGCAATCCGACGGCAGAGCGAACATGTCGCGGGCGACGTCGTTCGCCAGGCTCGCCAGCGGCCGCGCCCTCGGCCCGGCTTCCCATACGGCGGCCGCGAACGCGCCGGCGGGACGCAACAGGCGTCGTATCGTGGCCAACGCGTCGGATGGGTTCGAAAGATCGGATGGTCCCCAGCGCCAGACAATCGCGTCGAAACCGCCGTCGGGAAAATCCAGGCGCTCGGCATCGGCTTCGATGAAGGCCACGTTCGTCAGCCCCAGTGCCTGTGCGCGCTCACGGGCGATATCGAGCATCCGCGCGGAAAGATCCGTCGCCACGACCTGTCCGGCAGGCCCCACACGACCTGCCGCCAGCAGCGCGGGTTCGCCAATGCCGGTCGCAATATCCAGCACGCGCTGCCCAGGTCCGATGCGCGCCAGCTCGAGCATGCGTTCGCTGACGCCACGCGCGCCGTTCTCGATGACCGGCCACCACTGCTTCCAGGCGTCGGCAACGCGGTCCCACTGTAGACGTTGTTCGTCCTGGTGGTGATCCGGATTATTGGATCGAGGGTTCATGGCTGCGTCTCCTTTCCCCGTTCATCGACGCGCCATGTGCCGATGCGTGTCAGGACACTAGTGGACTTCTCAGGCATCAGGAGCGCCGAGTCTCTGCTTCCGGGCCGGAAGAGCGTGTGGAAGTAAATGGCTCCGCTTCGCTTTCGGCGCAATGCGCTGCGCTTATTGCGTCCTACGGAGCTTCTCAGGCATCAGGAACGCCGAGTCTCTGCTTCCGGGCCGGAAGAGTGTGTGGAAGTAAATGGCTCCACTTCGCTTTCGGCGCAATGCGCTGCGCTTATTGCGCCCTACGGAGCTTCTCAGGCATCAGGAGCGCCGAGTCTCTGCTTCCGGGCCGGAAGAGTGTGTGGAAGTAAATGGCTCCGCTTCGCTTTCGGCGCAATGCGCTGCGCTTATTGCGCCCTACGGGCCTACGTCCTGTTCGCGGTGTTGATCACCGGCAGGTCCAGCGCGTTGGCGCGCTCTTCCAGCCCCAGTCCATAACGCAGGCTGCGCCCGATGCGCGCGGCGTGGTCGATCATCTGAGCGGCGTGTTCCGGGGGCAGTTCGGCTTCGGCGACTTCGCGCCACAGCGCGAGCCAGTGCGTGAAGTGCCCCGCATCGATGGGATGCGGGCGGTGCGCCGCCATCGGGTTGCCGCGATAGCTGCGCGTGCCCAGGGCGACCGAGCTCCAGAAGGAGACCAGCGTGCGCTTGTGCTCGTCCCAGTCCTCGATCGCGGGATTGAACACGGGGCCCAGGACCGGATCGGCCTGCACGCGGTCGTAAAAGCGATCGACCAGGCGGGCGATGTCGGCGGTGTCGAGTGGTGCGGTCATGGTGCGGATTATCGCAGGCGCGTTGGCGAGGCCGGATCAAGACAGCACGGCGCGACGTCCTGCGTGTGAATCGGCGCCCGCGCGCCGGCGCTTCAAGCCAGCGCCGTTTCCCGCTCCGCCAGCGTGACGCGGTCGCGGCCGAGCTGCTTGGAGCGGTACAGCGCCGCATCCGCGCGCGACAGCAGGGCTTCGATGCCGGTATCGCCGGCATCGAGCGCGGTGACGCCGAAGCTCGCTCGCATGCCGATCGTCGCCTTGGCCGAAGCTGCGCAGGCAGTCGGCGAAGCGGCGCAGCGCCTCGTCGCCCGCTGCGTGGCCGTGCCCGTCGTTGATCGCCTTGAAGCGATCGACGTCGGAGACGATGACGGAGACCGCGGTGCCGCGTCGGCGCGCTTCCGCCAGTTGCCGCTCGCTCGCTTCCTGGAAACCGCGGCGGTTGAGCAGGCCGGTCAGCGGATCGCGCAATGCGGGCGACTTCATCTCCTCCGACATGTCCGAGGCGATGTTGAGCACCAAAGGCCCGTGCCGATATAGACGGAGGGCAGCGACAGGAAGTTGATCGCCTTGTACCAGCGCAGGCCCGACTCGGTGCCGGGCAGCGCGGCGACGGCCGCCGCGGTTTCGCACAACGCGAACACGCCCAGCACCAGGAACGATCCCCATTCGGCTGCCACGGTCGGGCGGTCGCGCGCCACCAGCTTGGCCATGCGGGCGGCGGGAACAGGGGGGCATGGCGACACCCCCGCCTCGCGCGGATAGCGGCGTAGCCGGGGCTATCGGTGCAACCGCGGATTACCGCCACCTGGGTGCACCTGACCCGGATCAAATCCCGCGCCGCGCGGCGGCGTTATCGTTCCTGCAACGAAGGTCGGCGAGGGGGAACCCATGGCGCATCGCGAATGGCACCGTTCCGAGCGGATCGGCTGGTTGCGGGCGGCGGTGCTGGGCGCCAACGATGGCGTGATCTCCACCGCGAGCCTGATGGTCGGCGTCGCGGCGACCGGATCGACGCCGTCGGCGGTGCTTACGGCGGGCCTGGCCGGGCTGGTCGCCGGTGCGATGTCGATGGCCGCGGGCGAATACGTGTCCGTGCAGTCGCAGGCCGATACGGAGCGGGCCGACATCGCCCGTGAAACCCGCGAACTGGAAACGCAGCCGGAGCTGGAACACGCGGAACTGGCCGCGATCTATCGCAAGCGTGGGCTCGACCGCGAGCTCGCGCAGCGCGTCGCCGACCAGTTGATGGCGAAGGATGCGCTCGCCGCCCATGTGCGCGACGAGCTGGGCATCACCGAAACCCTGCGCGCGCGACCGGTACAGGCGGCGCTCGCCTCCGCGGCTTCGTTCGCGGCGGGTGCGGTCATTCCGATCGTCGCCACGCTCGCGACCGCGGGGCGATCGTCGACCGTCACCATCGTCACCACCCTCGTGTCCTTGCTGGCGCTGGGCGGGCTCGCGGGATACGCCGGCGGCTCGCCGGTGGGCAAGGGCGCGTTCCGCGTCGCGTTCTGGGGTGCGCTCGCCATGGCGCTGACCGCGGGCATCGGGCGGCTGTTCGGCAGCGTACCGCTGTAGGGCACGCGCACGCCGGTCGCCGGGCAATGGATGGTCGGAGACAGCGACTGCTGCGTGCGCCGCAGGCCGATGCGGCATTCGCCCCATGCCTTCGCCCGGTGTGGTGCGCAGTCTGGAGTTCCCCAAGCGGAGACGACACCATGAATACCGTTCGCGTATACGACCTGCCCACCCGGGCATTCCACTGGTGCTTCGCGGCGCTGTTCGTCGCGGCATACGCCATCGCCAATCTGGTGGACGATGAATCGGCGCGCTTCGCGTGGCACATGCTCGCCGGCATCGCGCTGGGCGTGGCGGTGCTGCTGCGGTTGCTGTGGGGCGTGATCGGCACGCGCCACGCGCGCTGGTCGGACCTGAGCCTGGATCCGCGGCAGCTCGCCGCTTACCTGAAGGGCGTGGTCGCCGGCGGCGGCCGCCGCTGGGTGGGTCACAACCCGGCGTCGAGCTGGGCCGCGCTGTCGATGATGGCGCTCGCACTGGCGCTGGGCGCGAGCGGCCTGGCCATGGCCACCGGCGTCGCGCCGGAATGGGTGGAAGAAGCGCACGAACTGATGGCCAACGTCTTCCTCGCGATCGTGCTGCTGCACATCGGCGGCCTGGTGGTGCATGTGCTGCGCCATCGCGATGCCTTGCCGCTGAGCATGCTCAGCGGCCGCAAGCGCGACCTGCCTGCGGAAACGCGCGACGTGCCCGCGCGTGGTGTGGTCGCGGTGCTCGCGCTGGTGGTGCTGGCGGGCACAGGGGCGCAGCTGCTGCGTTCCTACGATCCGGCCAGCGGCACGCTCGCGCTGTTCGGCACGACGCTCGCGCTGGGCGAAGCGGCGCGCGAGTCCGGTGCGGGCAGCGAATCGCACGATGTCGCGGATGGACACGAGGATGGGCACGAAGCTTCCGAAGACTGACGCCGCTGCCGCTGCCGCGGCTGCCGGCCGGCCCGGTCCGGTGGTCAACGCGCGCGAGCGCGCGGTGGTGGTCGGCATCCTGTTGCTGATTGCCGCGGTGGTGGCCGTGGATGTCGTGGTGGACCTGCGGCAGGGCGCGTCGACGTGGCACGTCGCGGCCGAAATCGTGGCTGGCATCGCGGCGGCCGCAGGAGCCTCCTACCTGCTGCGCGACACGTTGCGCATGCGCTGGCGACTGGCGCAGCAGGGGCGGGATCTGTCCGCATACCGCGCGCAGGCCGAAGCGTGGCAGGCACAGGCGCGCCTGCACGTGGAAGGGCTGGCGCGTTCGATCGACCAGCAGCTGGAGCAGTGGCAACTGTCGGCGGCGGAGAAGGAGATCGCCTTCCTGCTGCTGAAGGGCCTGAGCCTGAAGGAGATCGCGCAACTGCGCGGCACCGGCGAAAAGACCGTGCGCGCGCAGTCGGCGTCGATCTATGCGAAGGCAGGTCTGGCGGGCAGGTCGGAACTCGCCGCGTTCTTCCTGGAAGAGTTGCTGGTGCCGGTGGTGGCGATGGAAGACGAGCGACGCGATGTCGTGTCGCGGCGGGACGAGAACGCGCGTCGGGCGAGGTAGGTTCGGTTGATCCTGTCGTGCCGGCGCTCCGCCATGACGATGGCTGGTGACGAAATCCACCATGCCGAGGTCCCACCGCTGCACGCGGGCGTCGCCACAAGACAGGGCGCTCAACGCGTGCGCTGGAAGGCGAGCACCAGCGTGCGCAGTGCATCGCGCGAGCGGTGGTCGTTGAGCGCGCTGTAGAGCATCACGTCCTGGCGCGGGATCGGCGGCAACGACAGGGCAGCGCTGACATCCACGGTTCCGGCAGGGGCCGCGCGCACGGACAGCACGGATACCGCAAACCCCGCGCTCGCCGCTGCGCCCAGCACGGCCGCGCCCTTGCCGACGAACACTTCGCTCCAGGCGATGCTGGCCTTGTCGAGCGCGCGTACGGCAGCGCACCGGACCCGACACTCCGGTCCCTGCGTGGCCAATGGCAGCGGCTGGCCCGCCTGCGGCAACCATCCGGCAGCGGCAAACCACGAAAAGTCTTCGGTGAACGCGGGGCGGCCCTGCTTGCGTCGATCGTCGGGTCGCAATACGAGCACGGCATCCAGCGCGCCGTCTTCGTAAGCACGCATCAGTTCGCCGGTCCCGGCGATCCGCAATTCCAGGTGCAGGTGCGGATCCAGGTCGCGCATCCGCCGAAGCAGCGCGGGCAGCTCGGTGCCGACCAGCTGGTGGCTGAGGCCGATCAGCAGCCGGCGCGGTTCCGCTTCGAACGCGCCGATCGCGCGGTCGTGGGTCGCGATCAGATCGCGTGCGGCATCGAGGAACGCCACGCCTTCGGCGGACAGGCGCACGCTTCGCGGCGTGCGTTCGAGCAGGCGACGACCCAGCTGTTCTTCCAGCCGGCGCAGGCGGAGGCTGACCGCCGATTGCGTGGTGCCCAGCGCGTCGGCGGCGCGGGTGAAACTCTGCAGTTCGGCGGCGAGGACGAACGCCTTCACTGCGCTGATGTCGAGCGTCGTCATCGTTCAATCGTCCGGTCAATCATTCGAAACTGAAATTTCAGATATAGCCGTGAATATGTTTTTCGAATCATGTGGCCAGCGTACCTTGCATCGCGTCGAGACCACAACGCAGCGAGGTGATTCCCATGAACTCCCTTACCGCCATGACGCTTGCGGTGCTGGCCGGACTGGCCACCCGGGACATGCCCGCGTCGTCGCCGCCCGAATCGCCGTTGCGCGGCACCTGGACGCTCGTGGCGGCGGACCGGATCCTCCCCGGCGGCGAACGGACCCGGGATTACGGTGCAGCGCCCAAAGGGCTGCTGATCGTGGATGCGCAGGGTCGCTATTCCCTGCAGATCTTCCGTGCGGAGCGGCTGCGTTTCGCCCGCGACGCCAAGGCTTCCGGCAGTGCCGACGAATACGCATCCGCGGTGATGGGATCCAGCACCCATTACGGCACCGTGGCGGTGGACGGCAAGCGCGGCGTCCTGACCTTCCGCATCGAGTCGGCGTCGTATCCCAACTGGGAGGGCCAAGTGCAGCGGCGCGATTACACGCTGGAAAACGGCGTGCTGAGCTACCGCGTGCCGGCCCGCCCGGATGGAAGCATCCCCGTTTCGGTCTGGCGCAGGCGATTGACCATCCATTCCCGGATTGGAGAAACACATGCCGCATTTCGTAGTTGAATGCTCACGCAGCATCCTGCAGTACCAGCCCGAGGAGGCCATTCTCCAGCGGCTGCACGAGGCCGCCGTCGCCAGCGGACTGTTCGACGAACACGACATCAAGGTCCGCGTGCATCCGTATGCCGTCCAGAGCGTCGGCGGTAGCGCCCGCGACTTCATCCATGTGTTCGCGAGCATCATGGAAGGACGTAGCGTCGCGCAGCGGGCCGACCTGTCGCGACGGCTGGTGGAAACGCTGGTCGCGATGTTTCCGCAGGTCGCGTACATCGCCGCCAACATTTCCGAATTCGAAAAGGCAACCTACTGCAATCGCGCGATGCTGGGGTCGTAGCACGTAGCCCGGGTAAGCGCAGCGCACCCGGGGTGGCTTTTGCGTGGATGGAGCACCCGGATGCGCTGCGCTTATCCGGGCTGCGGGTTTGTGGCGAATATGTTGTTCGCCGCCTCCAGGGATCACGGACCCTGTGCACGTGCGCCGATACCATCGGCGAGACCCTTCGCACACGCGCTGCTGCAGGAGGCCGACATGGCATCCGTCCGATACATCGCAACCGAGGTCGACCGATCCGTCGGGTTCTATCGGGACCTGCTGGGTTTTGCGGTCGAAAAGCACAACCCGGGGAAGTTCGCCGAACTCGCGCGCGACGACCTGCACCTGTTCCTGAATGCGCCCGGCGCAGGCAGCGCCGGAAAAGCCGGTGGCAACCCGCAGCCGGGCGGCTGGAGCCGGTTCATGCTCGTCACCGACGACCTGGACGGGATGATCCAGCGCCTGCACGACGATGGTGCGAGCTTTCGCGGCGATATCGCGGAAGCGGGAGCAGGGCGGCAGATCCTGCTCGAAGATCCGTCGGGGAATGTGATCGAGCTGTTCGAGTACGCGAAGGGATAGCCGGCCGCGGCGCAGCCATGGGAGCTGCCACGGCGGAAGCGCCCATTCGCTGACGGAGCGCTCCTGCCGCTCCCGGTACGAGGTCGCTATCGCTCCAACACCACGCCTTCGATCGGCGGCACCAGGTCCTTGAGCATGCATCGCGGCGACGTCGGCTTGATCACCAGGTGCACGCTGTAGCAGTCGCCACTCTTGAGACAGCAGGTCAGCGCGGCGAGCTGGTCCTGGCACGTGCGGTTCGCCTGGCATTGCAGTTGCCCGCCGTGCTCGCAGTTGAAGTCGGCGATGCATTGCTCCAGCGAGTCGTAGCCGGTGGTCGTCGCAGGCGGCGGCGTGCCGTCGTCCTGCGGCGCCGGGAACGCACGGCGGCTGACGACGGCGCCGGTGGCGAAGTCGGTGACGAGCAGCGCCAGCGACGACTTGTCGCGGACGACGTCGGTCCGGTACAGCGTCGTCGATTTCGTTTTCCGGTCCAGGACGCGCGTGTATTGCAGCGGGATGCGCTGTGCCTCGCCCAGCTTCAGCACCGTGCGTGCCTGCGGGTTGGTGAGTGTGGCGACGACGAAGGCGTCATCCTCCTTCATCGCGAATGCGTAGCCTTCGACGTCCGCGCCTTTCAGCGAACGCGCGAGTTCGGTCCGCGGATCGGCGGTCGTTCCCTGGCATGACGCGAGCAGCGCCAGCAGTGTGGCGTACAGCGTGGATCTGACGTTCATGTCCATCCTCCTTGGGGCCGGTCGGAGCGCGCGCAGTTCGTCCCGGACGCGCGTTCCGCGGCATCCGGTGCATCAGCTTCGACTTTCGCAGCAGGTCGGCGACGGTGCGCAGCAGGCGCTTGCCGTGGGCCGTTGCGTGTGGCCCGGGCCATCGGCTTCGGCATCGCAGTCGTGGTGGTGCAGGACCTGCGGGATGAAAGGTATTCCTGCCATGTGCCGCTCCTTTCGATGGCCGTTGCGCGCTCCCTCTTCCATGGGAACGGCGAGCTTTCCGGGTAGCGGTCAGGTGCCCTGTGGCCAAGGGACGGCGAGGCTCAAACGAATCAGGCTTGCCGCGATGCAGCAAGGAATGTGACGCCGTTCGCGTTCCAGCGCGCCCCGCTAACGGTTCACAAAAAAGCCTGTCGGCGGTTCCGCGGCATTTTTCCCGCGAAATCCCAAGCGGCTTCCTCGCGGAAGGGAATGCGGGTCGCGTAAGTGCAACCCCCCATTGTCGGGGGGTGGGATTTGTCGTTACGTTCGGAAGGCGCCGGCGTTCTGCCGGTCGTCCCCGGTAACCAGGGAGCGCGCGCCCGGATGGGCCACCGGAGCGTGCACCGGGGAAAAGGCTTGGAGCCGAATTCGATGCAAACCGACCTTCCAATCCGAGAGGGAATCACCTGATGTCGAAGTCGCACAAGTTGCACCAGCGCGTGTTGGCCACCGCCATGACGGTCGCGCTGTCCGCCGGTTTCGCCGGTTCTGCCGCTGCCGCCGGCCACGTGAACACCGCTGGCCTGCATGACGCGGAGCAGACCAGCTTCGATCGTTTCATCGTCAAGTACCGGGCGGGCACCAGCCTGGCGGCGCAGCAGTCCAACCTCGCGCGCGCCGCGAAGGGCGATGCCCAGGGCCTGGCGATCGGCCGCCTGCGCTCGCTGTCGGTCGGCGGTGAAGTCATCCAGACCAACCGCGGCCTGGGTCGCGCCGATGCCGAGAAGCTGATGAACCGCATCGCCGCCGACGCCAACGTCGAGTACGTGGAAGTCGACCAGAAGATGAAGGCGTTGATGACGCCGAACGACACGCACTACGGCACGTATCTGTGGGGGATGCAGACCAGCACCGGCGGTATTCGCGCCGACCAGGCATGGAACACCACCAACGGCAACGGCGTCGTCGTCGCGGTGCTCGACACCGGTTACACCGACCACAGCGATCTCGTCGGCAACATCCTGCCGGGCTACGACTTCATTTCCAGCAAGAACGTTGCCGGTGACGGCGGCGGCCGCGACGCCGACGCGCACGATCCGGGCGACTACTACCGCCGCGACGATTCCAGCTGGCACGGCACGCACACCGCGGGCACTGTCGCTGCGGTCGGCAACAACAACAAGGGCGTGATCGGCGTGGCCTATGGCGCGAAGGTCGTGCCGGTGCGCGTGCTCGGTCGCGGCGGCGGCTACACCTCCGACATCGTCGACGGCATCACCTGGGCGTCGGGCGGCAGCGTGTCGGGCGTGCCGGCCAATGCCAACCCGGCCGAGGTCATCAACATGTCGCTGGGCGGCAGTGGCACCTGCTCGGCGACTTACCAGACCGCGATCGATGCTGCCGTCGCCCGTGGCACCACGATAGTAGTGGCCGCCGGCAACGACAACGCCGATGCCGCGGGCTTCACGCCGGCCAGCTGCAACAACGTGATCACGGTGGCCGCGACCAACAAGAACGGCACGCGCGCCAGCTATTCCAACTACGGCAGCAAGATCGACGTGGCCGCACCGGGCGGCGACAGCCCGGACTGCACCACGCTGATCGTGTCGACCGGCAACGACGGCACCAGTGGTCCGACCACCGAGAACTACCTGTGCATGGCGGGTACCTCGATGGCGGCGCCGCACGTGGCGGGCACCGTCGCGCTGATGCAGGCAGTGCGCACCACGCCGCTGACGCCGGCGCAGGTGGAGAGCATCCTGAAGAGCACGCTGCGTGCGTTCCCGGGCAGCAACGACAAGCCGATCGGCAACGGCATCATCGATGCCAATGCGGCGGTGGCTGCTGCTGCGGCGTTCTGATCGTTTTGCCGGTACGTTTCGGTACCGGATGATGTGCACGGAACCCCGGCTTCGGCCGGGGTTCTTTTTTTGGTGCGGGATTGCGGCTGGAGCGAAGAGCGCCCCTCATCCGGCGCTGCGCGCTCAGCGGGCGATTGCCCGCTTCGACCTTCTCCCCGCTTGGCGGGGAGAAGGAATGGGGCCAGGGTCCTTTTTTGGGTGGAGTACGGTTGCCGTCGTGGAACTAACGTGCGTGGCGAGAAGAGAAGGTGCCTCCCCGTGTCGAATACATGCCCGCTGATTCGTCCATCTCGGAAGCAGGGCAACGGTTGTCGGGACAAGGGCGCGCCGCCGGCAGGTTCTTTGCATACGGCAGACATGCCGCTGGTGAAGATCGGCTGGCAACGACTTTTTCGTGAAAGGCGCCTGGCCAGGCAGTCGATCAGGCGCGATGGCGCCACCGGACTCAAGGGAGCCAACGCATGACACCTGTCATCACCGCCTTTGCAAAATCGCCCGATCGCGGCCGGGGTCTCGCGCGCGACATGCGCGTGCGCTGGGCGCTGGAAGAAGTGGAGAAGCCCTACGAAGTCCGGCTGCTGTCGTTCGACGCAATGAAGCAGCCGGCGCACCTGGCGCTGAATCCGTTCGGACAGATCCCGACGTACGAGGATGGCGATCTCGTCCTGTTCGAGTCCGGTGCGATCGTGCTCCGCATCGCCGAGCAGCATGCCCGCCTGTTGCCCGAAGACGCGAATGCACGGGCGCGCGCGATCATGTGGATGTTCGCCGCACTCAGCACGGTGGAACCACCGATCGTCGAGCGCAGCATGGCGGTGATCCTCGAGCGTGGCGAGCCGTGGTACGAGCAGCGCATGCCGATCCTGGAGAAGAACATCCGCCAGCGGCTCGACCGGCTCTCGCATCATCTGGGTGATGCCGACTGGCTCGATGGCAGGTTCAGTGCCGGCGACCTGATGATGGTGATGGTGCTGTTCCGGCTCGAAGGATCCGGATTGCTGGAGGAATACCCGAACCTTGCCGCCTACGTCGCCCGCGGCCAGGCACGGCCGGCCTTCAGGCGCGCATTCGACGCGCAGCGGCAGGTGTTCCTCCGCTCGTAGCAGGCCGGTGGAACATAGGAGCGTAGGTAGGCGCAAGCCCACTTCGCCGCCCAACGCGCCGCGCGCTCGATCTGCTGATGGTGTCCCGCCGCGCGCGAACTTCGCGACCCGTCTCAACCGGTGCAATCGGGCTTCGCTACCCTGAGTCGCAGGTAGCAACTCGAACTCTCATTGCGCGCACGTGGCAATCCGGCCGTGCGACATCACCCGTATGCAGGAGACGCAACCGGTGCATCGGGAGCGCCGCCGGGTCCCGGCGCTTCGTGCCTGCCGTCGCGCCTTTGCGGCGGCAGGAAGGTGGCCGTCATGCGCGGCCACCGGAAAGTGAAGACCCTCGAATGGCATGACTAAAGGAGCTAGACAATGCAGTCGATACATCCGTTTTCAACCGCGCTGCGGTTTGCCCGAACCAGGGGATTGCTGTGCACGTTGCTGTTGCTGTTCGGGGCGGCGCTCGTTCCCGGGGCGGCCCATGCGCAGGCCTGGTCGCTGACGCAGGCGCAGCGCCAGGCGTACCTGAACTACTACGCGCCGGTAATCCTGCAGCGCGCCGAGGAAAGCAGCAGCAAGCCGGGACGCGACTGGATTTCCAACTACGACTTCGATCGCGACGCGAATTTCTCCAACAACCGCTACACCTGGACGAGCCTGCTGTCGAGCTACGTCGCCGCGGGCGCCGCCAATTCGGGCGCCTATCAGAATTGGCGCATCCGGCCGACGCTGTACGCCTCGATGGTCGAGTACATGGACGGCGGCAGCAAAGGCGTGCTGCTGCTCTACCACGTCTTCCATCCGGTCGATAAGGAAGGCGAAGCCATCCACGACTGGGAGCGCATCGAAATCTCTGTCCGTGGCGTGACCGGCACGCCCGGCGGTGCGGGCGAAGTCGTCGGCCATGTCACCGTGACCAGCCACGGCGATCACGTCATGCGCAGCAACGGCAGCTCGGACCTGAAGTTCATGCAGGTCGCCACCGGCAAGCACGTGCTGATCTGGCAGGCGGACGAGGACAAGGGGATCGGCAGCACGCATGCGCATGAACTGCATTTCGTGCAGGACTCGTACAGCTCGATCAGCGCGAGCGTGGCAACCAACGGCACCGCCGACGTCGATGTCACCAACGACGACGACAAGAACGTGCATTACGTCTGGGTGCCGGAAGCCTCCACGGCAGCGGTGACGGCCTGGAACGCGAAGCCGATCAGCTATTCCAGCGCGTCCTCGCTGGCCTCGCGACGCGACAGTCAGACGACGTGGTCGAACGTCAAGCGCATCACGTACGAGCTGCAGGACCTGGCCGACGTGTTCGCTTCGCAGTGGAGCGGTACGACGTGGTGGACCAGCTGGACCGACGACGCCATCGAGGACGTGCTGCTCGACAGTGCGCTCGCCAGCGAAGCCGGCGTCGCGGAAGTGCCGGCCGGCCTGCAGCGCTTCTACCTGGGCTCGCGCGATGCGTACAGCTCGGACGGCACCGACGGCCGCGAAGGCGTGATCGCGAAGTCGTGGTTCTGGGGTGCGTATTCGGCCGAAGAGAACGCCGATGACTTCACCTCCGGATCGGACGACTTCGGCGGTTACGATGGTTCGGGCCGCGACAGCTACGGACGCACGCGCGCGACGGCGAGCGGCGATGCCGGTTCGCTCGGGAACTACTGGCGCCAGCACGATTTCTTCGTCCACTCCGGCACGCTGGATTCGCGCGAGCACTACGAAGCCGGCATGTGGCTCGTGGGCGCGTGGTACCTGCCGCAGAACGGGGGCTACGACGGACGCTGGTCGCAGCTGTTCGACGATCGTCGCGACTACGAGGCGCCTCCGGTGTCCGCGCCCGCGCCGACCTGTCCGCTCAATGGCCCGCTGCAGTGCGAGATCAAGGGCGGCACGTGGAACCCGACGACGTGCACGTGCCGGGTCACGACCTGTCCGACCTGCGGGACTCCCTGAGCGTCGCTACGCGGTACGCAGAAAAGCCCCGCTCGCGGGGCTTTTCTTTTTGGTCCGCATCGACGCCGGTCAGTCAGTGTGCATGCAACACGATCAGCGACGCGCGCAGGTGGTGCCGATCCAGTGCCTGGCGCAGGCGCAGTTCCACCAGCGGCAGATCGGGCAATTGCTGTGAGGCATACAGCGAGTACGTGGCCCGTCCGCTCGCACGGTCGTCGTGGCGGCCGACGCTCACGTTCGGGCTCTGGCACGCGGCGGCCCACAACGCGTGGAGCAGGGCCGGGCCGATGCTCTGGTGCGGCCCCAGCGTGAAGCGGAAGATCGCGATCTGGTGTTTCATGCTCCCTCCCTCTGCGTGCAGCCGCTTCATGATCGTCGCGAGCCGCTGCGTGGCTGCACGGGCCGGGTTGCGGGCGCCTCGGCGGTTTCGTCGAGCTTCTTCAGCACGCGGGTCACGCCCAGGACCTCGATGCGGCCACCGGACGACTGGAACGCCTCGATGTCGTCCGCGATGCGTGAGCTGTCCAGCGGGCGCTTGTCCGGTTCCTTGCGCTGGAACGGTGCCTTGGCGGCGGGAGTGCGGGTGCGTGTCATGGCGTGGCCTCAATAGAGGAGTAGGGGAATGCCGCGGCTGCGGCGATCGGCATAGTCGGCGCGCACGTCGTTGCAGTACGGGCCTGCCATCGCGAACTTGCGACAAATGTCCGGACGCGTCGCGTAGATCGAGCAGCACATGCGCGCGCTGTCGAGCGCGACGCACCAGCCTTCCTCGTCGCGGGCCATGACGCGCAATCCGGCATCGGTGCGCGTGGTGAGATGTCCCGGGATATTGTCCTCGGGCATCACCACGACCGTCAGGCGGCAGCACACCGCGTCGCAGTTGCTGCAATGCGCCTTCGCGGGAGCGGCGGTCGTCATGCGCGCACTTCGCAACGGATGCGTGACATGCGCAGGCGAGGGCGCCGGCCGAGGGGCGAAACGGACTTGCGGATGGAATGGCCTGGCATCGGCGCTCCCGAATGCACACCCAGGACGGGTGGTGGCGCGTGGAGGGGAGCGAAGCCGGGACCGAGGTCGGGGGACGCGCGAATGGAACGTTCCTGCAGCCCCAGCCTACACCACTGTCCTGCGCGGATGTGAACGCGTCGCTTCGATCACCTGCCGGTTCAGGCCCACATGGACCAATGCCGCAAAGAATTGCATCGACATGCAGGCAACGACGGACTTTCGCCATTCGCTGACGGCGGCGAGGCGACACTGGCGATTCACGTGCATCCGCCTGTGCCGAATGAAGCCGGAGTCCGTCTTGCCCTGGATGTCGACTGCGCCGCGCTGGACGGGCGCAGGCCTGGATATCTCGCTCAATCTCGCCGAGGCCGCGCTGATCCTCGCCGTGGCCTGGCTGCTCAACCGCCTGTTGCGCGGCGGCGTGAAGCGGCTGTGCGATCGCTACGAACTGCCGCCGGAGCTCGTCATCGGCGCGCGGCGCCTGTTCGGCATCGTGGTGTATGTCGCGGCGGGCGTGCTGATCCTGCGCCGCATGGGCGTGAGTGGTGCCGTGCTGTGGACGGCATTGACCGGCTTCATCGCGGTCGCCGCGGTGGCGTTCTTCGCCGCGTGGAGCGTGCTGTCCAACATCTTCTGCGCCTTGCTGATCGTCACCACGCGACCGTTCCGCCTGCACGATGAAATCGAGTTGCTGGAGGACGGCGAGAAGCCGGGCCTCAAGGGCCGCGTGGTCGACATCAACTTCCTCTACACGACGCTGCAGGAGACGGACACCGGCGACGGCCACAGGCACGGCACGATGCTGCAGATTCCCAACAGCCAGTTCTTCCAGAAGATCACGCGGCGGTGGACGGGGTGATCGCGGGTCGCATCGGGCGTCGGTGCCGAATTCCGGCGACTCCGGTTCCGGAGCGCCCGGGCCTCGTGCAGGTGTGTTCAGCGTGTGAAAAAACCGAACGGAGCACTTCTTCGTCCCTGTTGCCAATGTACCGCGCTTGCGGGGGCTTGCGGCAAGACCCGTCGCGCAATGCAGAGTCCGCGGCCCGGTGAATCCATGACGGCGGGAGGCGCGATGCGGGTATTCGACGTGATCGTGGTGGGCGGTGGTCCCACCGGACTGATGCTGGCCTGCGAACTGCGGCTGCATGGCGTGAACGTGGTGGTCGTGGAAAAGGCCACGGAGCCGAGCCCGGTGGTGCGCTCGCTCGGCCTGCATGCGCGCAGCATCGAAGTGATGGATCAACGCGGTCTGCTGGAGCGCTTCCTCGCGCAGGGCAAGCAGCATCCGATCAGCGGCTTCTTCGCGGGCATGGCCAAGTCCGCGCCGGAGAATCTCGACACCGCGCATGCCTACGTGCTCGGCATTCCTCAGCCCAGGACCGATCGTCTGCTCGCCGAGCGCGCGATTGAACTCGGCGCGCAACTGCGCCGCGGTTGCGGGCTGGTCGGACTGGAGCAGGATGCCGACGGCGTGACAGTTGCACTGGAAGACGGCACGCGGCTGCGTGCGCGCTACGCGGTGGGCTGCGACGGCGGCCGCAGCACGGTACGCCGGCTGATCGGCGTCGATTTTCCGGGCGAACCCACGCGGGTCGACACGCTGCTCGGCGAAATGGCGGTGAGCATGCCTCGCGAGGAGCTCATGGCGGTCATGCTGGAAATCCGCAAGACGCAGAAGCGGTTCGGCTTCATGCCGCTCGGCGATGACCTGTATCGCGTCATCGTGCCGGCGGCGGGCGTCGCGGAGGATCGCGCGAGTCCGCCGACGCTCGACGAGTTCCGGCAGCAGCTGCGCGCAATCGGCGGCAGCGATTTCGGCGTGCATTCGCCGCGCTGGCTGTCGCGCTTCGGCGATGCGACGCGCCTGGCCGAGCGTTACCGCGTCGATCGCGTGCTGCTCGCGGGCGATGCGGCGCACGTGCATCCGCCCGTGGGCGGGCAGGGGCTCAATCTCGGCATCCAGGACGCCTTCAATCTCGGCTGGAAACTGGCCGCGGAAGTCGCCGGCTGGGCGCCGTCGCACCTGCTCGACAGCTACGAGACCGAGCGCCGCCCGGTGGCGGCGGACGTCCTCGACAACACCCGCGCGCAGATGCTCCTGCTGTCCACGGAACCTGGCCCCCAGGCCGTGCGCCGGCTGCTGTCGGAGCTGATGGACTTTCCCGAAGTGAACCGGCATGTGATCGAAAAAATCATCGCGATCGGCATCCGCTACGACTTCGGCGACGCTCACCCGCTGGTGGGCCGGCGCCTGCGCGACATCGCACTCGACGGCGGACGCCTGTACGCGCGCATGCACGGCGGTCGCGGCCTGCTGCTGGACCAGACCAGCCGGCTCGCGGTCACGGGCTGGGACGATCGTGTGGACCACGTCGTCGCGACCAGCGAGGAACTCGACGCGCCTGCCGCGCTATTGCGGCCGGACGGCCATGTGGCGTGGGTGGGCGACGATCCGCAGTCGCTCGTCGCGACACTGCGCCACTGGTTCGGTGCGCCGGCGCCCTGAAGGCGCTGTCGCGGGCCCTTGTACGCGGCCCGTGCGTCAGCGTTGTTGCAGCCAGCGATCGAGTTCGCCCGCGAATGCCTGACGATCGCGTGCGTGCAACGTGGCCGGGCCCCCGGTCTGGATGCCGGCGCCGCGCAGTTCTTCCATGAAATTGCGCATCGACAGTCGCTCCGCGATGGTGTCGGGGGTATAGCGCTCGCCGCGCGGATTCAGCGCGATGGCGCCCTTTTCGAGCACGCGGGCCGCGAGTGGAATGTCCTGCGTGACCACCAGGTCGCCAGCCGATGCGCGTTCGACGATGGCGTCGTCCGCCACGTCGAAGCCGCCCCGCACCTGGAGCGCACGGATGTAGCGTGACGTCGGTACGCGCAGCCATTGGTTGGCAACCAGCGTGACCTGCACCCGCGCGCGCTCGGCGGCGCGGAAGAGGATGTCCTTGATCACGCCCGGGCAGGCGTCGCCGTCCACCCAGATCTGCGGAGCGGGCGGCGCGGAGGGCGTGGGGTCGGTCATGGCGTTCCGGAAGTCTCGGGACCTGGATCGGCCGCGGCTTTGGCCGCGTCGCGTGCCTTCTGCTTCCTGGCCTGCTTTTCGTCCTGCTGCTTCTTCCTGGCGAGCTCGCGCTGGCGCTTTTCGAAGGAATAGTTGGGCTTGGCCAAGGCGGTGCGCTCGAAAGGGAGGGGCAGTGTAGGCGATGGGCCCGCTCGTGTCCGGCAACGGTGTAGTGCAAGCCAGCGCGCGGCAGCGAGTAGGGACGGGAATGCCCGGGTTCACCTTCCTGAGCTTTCATGGTGGCCAACGGCGGATGGCAGGGCTAGGCTTCGGGCACTTGCTCTGCGTACGTCCGATGAAGCGTTGGAAGTTCCTGCTGACGATCGTTTTCCTGGTGCCCCTGACGCTCCACGCGGGTAGTCAGGATCTCGCGCGCACGAGCAAGGGGCATCTGGTCACGCGGGTGCGCATCGCGGGCTTCGGCGAGCAATGGTTCGTCGTCGACACGGGCGCCAGCGAAAGTGCGCTGTATGCGCATGCGCGCTTGCGCATGGGCTTGCCGGCGGAGCCGGGCAGCGAAATTGAAATGCATGGCGCCGGTGGTTCGCAGAAGGTCCGGCGGTACCGTTTGCCGTCGCTGTCGGTGGCGGGCATGAGCGCGGACCGCCTGCTGGTTTCGGGGCTGCCCAAGGGAATCCAGCACGGCCGCGACGTGACGGGTGTGCTGGGGCGCGATGTATTCGGCCGCTATCTGGTCGAGTTCGACCTGTCGGCCAACCGCTTCGGCCTCTACAACCCGGGCGAGTTGCCGTCCTCCCGGCGAGGCTGGAACGCCGTGCCCATCCGCCTGATGCCGCGTGTCGGCCTGGTCATGCTCGACGTGATGCTGGATGGCGCCAGGGTCACCGCGGTGCTCGATACCGGCGCGCGCAAGACCTTCGTGAACTGGCGTGCCGCACATGCGGCCGGCGTTTCCGCGCAGCCGCGACGCGACGCCGCGAAAACGGCCGGCGGCGCCACGCAGCATGCGGTGCGCTACAGCCTGTGCACGTTCGACGTCATCGCGATCGGGTCGACGCGGTTCCGCCCGAGCGAACTGGCGATCAGCGACCTGCCGGTGTTCGCGCCGATCGGCATGGATCAGGCGCCGGCGATGATCGTGGGCCTGGACCTGCTGGGGGATCGCCGCTTCGTCATCGACTATCCCGGGCGACGTTTGCTGATCGAGCGTTGAGGGGCGAGCGCGTCGCGATCGTTCGTCACGACGTAAGGAAGCAGTGCAGTTCGAGCGCGTTTGCTGCAGCCGGTCCTCCTGCGCGGCACGACCGCGCAGGAGCACTGCAGGATCCCTTCACTCAGAAGTTGTTGTCGCCGTCCAGCAGGCGGCCAAGGCCGCCGAGTACCGAGCCTTCGTCGCGGCCGCCACCGCGTTGCGGCGCCGCGGCGAGCATGCGGCCGGCCATGCGCGAGAACGGCAGCGATTGCAGCCAGACCTTGCCGGGGCCGGTGAGCGTCGCAAGGAACACGCCTTCGCCGCCGAACAACATGCTCTTGATGCCGCCGACCGCGCGCACGTCCATGCTGACGCTGTCGTGGAAGGCCATGACGCAGCCGGTGTCGACGTCGATGCGTTCGCCTGCGCGCAGTTCGCGTTCGACCACGGTGCCGCCGGCGTGCACGAAGACCCAGCCGTCGCCTTCCAGCTTCTGCATGATGAAACCTTCGCCGCCGAACAGGCCGGTGAGGATCTTGCGCTGGAAGTGGATGCCGACCTGCACGCCGCGCGCACCGGCGAGGAAGCTGTCCTTCTGGCAGATCAGGCGGCCGTTGTGCTCGTCGAGCTTCATCGCCAGCACCGTGCCCGGATACGGGGCCGCGAACGCGACACGCGCCTTGCCGCTGCCGGTGTGCGTGTAGACGGTGGTGAACAGGCTCTCGCCGGTGATGACGCGCTTGCCGGCGGTCATCAGCTTGTCGAGGAAGCCGCCACCCTGGCCCGACTGCGCGCCGCTGCCGAAGACGGTGTTCATCTCCACCGCCGCGTCCTTGTACATCAGCGCGCCGGCTTCGGCGATGGCGCTTTCGCCCGGATCGAGTTCGACTTCGACGAACTGCATGTCGTTGCCGACGATGCGGTAGTCGATGTCGTCGTTGCGCGGCGTGCTGCGTGCGCCCGACGCGCCGGGCAGCGGCGGCGGGAGGTGTTCGGGCGGCGCGGCGGGACGCAGTTCGGCGACCTCGGCGATCGGTCGCCAGCCGGTGAAGCCTTCGCGCCAGCAGAAGTGACCGGGATGCTGCTGCGCGTACTGCTGCGCCGGGGCGTCCTCGAACGGTCCGATGCGGTCGCCGGTGCCGGAATGGAAATACCAACTGGTCATGGGGGCCTGTGTCCTTTGGGCTGTTGGAGAAGCAGCGCGCAAGCTAGCAGGCGCACGACGCGCGTGACAGGTGCCGGCGGTCATGCCATCGCGACATGCCCTCGTGATCGGAGACGTGCCCTGGTGCCCGATAATGCCGGCCGGTTTCCCGATCCCGCCGCTCGCGCATGTCCATCGTCCTGACCGATTTCGCCCGTCCCCGCCTGTTCCCGCGCGAGCCGCGACGCAACACGATCCAGGACTGCACGCCCGATCAGTTCGAGCGGCACCTCAACGACGTGCCGCCGCTGCGCGTGCTCGACGGCTACGCGCCGTTCTGCAAGCTGCACGTGCATCGCAACTGGACTTCCACGCGCTGTCTGGCGGTGCCGATCACCGATGCCAACCGCCACCTGCTGCGCTCCGACTACGAAGCCCGCACACAGGACGAATTGCCGGTGCTGGTGCGCTGGTTCGAGGGCCTGGAGCCGCCGGTCGCCGACTACCTGATCGCGATCCTCTACAGCCGCGAACAACTGGCGAAGGAGGGCACGAACATCGAAGCCGACTGGGGTGTGGTGGGCTGCATGTACACCGCCGAGCCGGTCGAGACGCCCATGGCGCCGGTGACGATGATGCGCAACGCCCTGGGCGTGGACGAAGGTGGCTCCGGCGTGCCGCTGGATCGCGAGGCCTACCGCCGCAGCGTCGAGTTCTGGCGCACGCACGCGAACTGGCGGGGCTGAGCGCGCAGCGGCCGGCACCGCTGCAGGCGCGCGGAGGCGGGTTGCCTTTACCGTTCAGCCTCACCGACGCGCCGGACGCGGTTCACCGTTCAGGACGCCCGCGTACGGTCGATAACGGACTGGCAGCGATATCGCATCCGGCGCCGTGCAACCACTCTTCCGCACTCCAGCAGCAGTTCCCGACGGGCATCCAGGCGACGCGATCCTGCTCGTCGACAATTCGCGCTCGTTCGCGGCAATGCTGTCGGCCTCGATCGGCGAGCGCCTGGGGCTGCCGGTCACCGTGGTCGCGTCGCTGGCCGAGGCCCGGCAGGCGCTGGCCGGATCGGACCGCCACTTCCTGGTCTTCACCGGGCTGGTGCTGGCCGATGCGGACGCCGACGCGATCCTCGGCTTCTTCGTTTCGACCGGCTTGCCGCTGGTGGTGGTGTCGGGCGCCTACGACGACGCCATCCGGCAGAAGCTGCAGGCGCAGCCGATCGTGGACTGCGTGCTGAAGGACACGCCGGGCAGCATCGATTACCTGGTGTGGCTGGCGCAGCGCCTCGAGCGCAACCGCCGCATCGGCGCGCTGGTCGTGGACGATTCGCCGGCGGCGCGTGCGCTGGCGAGTTCGCGCCTGCGCCTGTACGGATTCCAGGTCGCCGAAGCCGCGAACGGCGCCGACGCGCTGCTGGCCATCGCGGCCGACCCCGGCATCCGCCTGGTGATCACCGACTACGAGATGCCGGGCATGCACGGCATCGAACTGATCCGCCACCTGCGCCGGACCCACGCGCGCGACCGCCTCGCGATCATCGGCGTGTCCGGTTCCGGCACCGCGCCGCTGGTCGCGCAGTTCCTCAAGCACGGGGCCAACGACTTCCTGCACAAGCCGTGGTCGGGCGAGGAATTCTTCTGCCGCGTGTCGCAGAACGTCGACAACCTCGACCTGATCGGCACGCTGCAGGACCTGGCCACGCGCGACTTCCTGACCGGCTTGCCGAATCGCCGGCACTTCTTCGACCTGGGCGCGAAGATGTTCGAGGGGGCGCGCGCACGGGGTCTGTCGGTGGCGATGATCGACATCGATCACTTCAAGCACATCAACGACAGCCATGGCCACGACGCCGGCGATCTTGCGATCAAGGCAGTGGCGAACGCGGTGGCGCAGCACGCGCGCGGTCAGGATCTGCCGGCGCGTTTCGGTGGCGAGGAATTCGTGCTGCTCGCACCCGGTCTGCGGGGCGACGCTGCGGCTGCGTATTTCGAATCGCTGCGCGCCGGCATCGAAGCCATGAGCGTGCCGCTGGGCGATGGCCGCAGCGTCCGCCTCACCGTGAGCATCGGCGTGTGTCCGGATGTCGGTGGCGGGTTGTCCGCGATGCTCGCCGAGGCCGATCGGCAGCTCTATGTCGCCAAGGCCAGTGGACGCAACCGCGTCAAGCAGGCGGCGGAAACGAGCGCGCGCGAACCTTCGATGGCGTGACGCGCGCTCGGCATGGCTTGATTGCGTTCTGTCGCGTCCCGGCGCTCACCGCGCGATCGCCGATGCGGGCAGGTGCGAATCGAAAAAGCGGATCACCTCCGCGTTCATGGCCGTGTGCGCCGCCGCGCGATCGAATCCCTTCGGGTCGGCGCACAACGCAGGCGGCTGCATCAGGCCGCAGGGTGCAAGGAAGGACAGGTGCGTGGCGCCGGCGATCCGGTGCGCTTCGACGCGATCGCCCAGACCCGCGGCCACGATGCCGGCATTGCTGGCGAACGGCACGGTCTCATCGCGATCGCCGCTCCACAGCTGCACCGGCACGCGCACGCCCGACAGGCCATCCGGTGCGAACGTGAAGCCCAGGCCCGGCGCGGCGAGTACAACGGCCTTGATGCGCGGATCGGAGCTGAAGTGGCCCGCGCCCTGCGCGCCAGCCAGCAGCGGCGACCCGACCTGCGCGAACGCCGTGCAGATGAATTCGGGCGTCCGGCTGCAGTGCTCCGGAATGGCGGCCATCCTCGGCACGCCGCCCGCAAGCGTGAGGACGGTGAAGGCGCCGGCGGACATGCCGAAGGCGCCGACCCGATCGCGATCCACGTGCGATGCGCCGGACCAGGGACCGAGAACGTGGTCGAGCGTGGAACGCATCTGCTGCGCGCGCTGGCTGAAGAGCGCCGGCGAACTTTGGCGGCTCTGGTCGGCGTAGTTGTCGCCGGCATGCGTGGGCGCGGCGACGACGTACCCCGAGCTCGCCAGTTCCATGGCGAGATCGACGTGGCTCAGCGCGCTGCCGCCGTTGCCATGCGAGATCAGCACTACCGGCAATCGCTCTCCCGCCACCGGACCGTTGCGAGCCACGCTGAGCAACTGGCCGCCCAGGAAGGTCGTCGGCCACGGCGTGCCAGAGGTGGGATACCACAGGGCCACGGCCACCGGACCGCCGGGGCTGTCGACGCGCACGACCTGGAAGCCGACGGGTCTTTCCGTACGTCGCGCCGTCCCGATCGCCAGGGCGATGCCGGCCACGACGACGATGACAAGCACGAGCGCAAGCCGCTTCAACCATTTCATGAGGATCTGCTCCACCGGGATATGGGTTTGGCGCCGGGAGGCCGGGCGGAAAGCACGTCGATGCAGCGCTCGGCATTGCGCACGGCATCACCGCTGCTCCTGCCGCGGGTCCGGGCATGCGAAGCCCGCGGTCGCCGGGCATTGTCAAGGGCGCCCATGGCTGTTCAGAGCGGCCGCTTGCGAAAGCCGACGGCGAAGCGGTTCCAGGCGTTGGTCGTCGTCACCACCAGCGTGAGGTCGACCAGCTGCGACGGCAGGAACCAGCGCTTCGCGTGTTCCCAGGTTTCGTCCGGCACCTGCGAATCCGCGACGCGGGTCAGCGCCTCCGCCCACGCCAGCGCAGCGCGCTCGGAGTCGGTGAAGAGGAGGGTATCGCACCACACCGGCAACAGCATGAGCCGGCGTTCGTCGATCCCGAGACTGCGTGCAGCGCTGGCGTGCTTGTCGATGCAGTAGGCACAGCCGTTGATCTGGGAGACGCGCAGGCGGATGAGTTCGATCAGGGATTTTGCCAGGCCGGAACGCGCGATGCGCTGTTCCGGTGCGCCCATGGCCTGCATGGCGTCGGGTCCGAAAGCGAAGAAGTCCAGGCGTGCTTCGAAGTGGCGCGATGCGGTCGCCAACGGCAACGCGTTATGGGTCGTGTCGGATGCAGCATGAATGGAGGCGTCGTTCATGGCGATCTCAGTAGCGGTAGGTGGCGGAGACGTAGGCGTAGTGGCCCGAGGGATAGCCGGCGCGCGCGAGCGCATCGCCCGTGGCGAAGTGCTCGACATTCATCGACAGCGACAGGTTCGGCGTCGCGTTCCAGTTGCCCGACACGCGGGCCAGGCGGCCGACGTCGTGGCCGGAGACGTCCTGCGTGCCGGCGTATGCGCGCAGGCCACCGGCATAGACCGCGTCGTTCGTGCGCAGCCGGCGCGCGTGGCCGTACTCGAAGGACAGCGTGGTGTGGGGCGTCGGCGAAAGCGCGATGCCGGGCGTGACCATCAACAGGTTGCTCAGGCCGAGGAACTGGCCTTCGCCGAGATAG
Source organism: Lysobacter yangpyeongensis (assembly GCF_042655745.1). Taxonomy (NCBI): domain Bacteria; kingdom Pseudomonadati; phylum Pseudomonadota; class Gammaproteobacteria; order Lysobacterales; family Lysobacteraceae; genus Lysobacter; species Lysobacter yangpyeongensis. The sequence continues at coordinate 333,788 of NZ_JBHSNM010000001.1, forward strand.
TTGGAACTTGCGTACAGCGGATGGAAGTCGCGGATCGGACCGGAGCCATAGGCGCCGCCACCGGAGGCGACGTCGACGCGCGAGGTCATGCGCGCTTTCCAGCCGTCGTCGGACAACGCCAGGCTCTGTACGGCGAATATGCCCCAGGCATCGATGCGTCGCCCATCGATGGAGTTGCCGCTTTGGCGCACGGCCGTCCAGTCGAATCGTGCCGCTCCAACGCGGCCCCACAGGCGCGCACCGATCGTGTCGCGGTCGTCGCGACCGGTCCGGCCGGCCACGCGCAATCGCGGATTCGTGGTGTGGAACCAGAAGGGATCCAGATAGGTGTTCGGGCCCTCGCCGCGCGACACGATGAAGCTGGCCGTCAGCCCACGCAAAGCCTCGGCGTGATCCGTTGTCTCGTCGAATCCGCCATGACCGAGCCGCGTCGCCCGCAGGTCGAAGGCGCCGACCCGATACCGTGCGCCGTGCGCATACAGCCGCACGCCATTCCAGGACCGGTGCAGGTTGGGCCCATCGCTCAGGCTGATGAGCTGGCGCGGGCCGTCGGAAAATTCCTGGCGGCCGATCATTACGCCGAGCAGGGTATCGCCCGCGCCGTCGCGCCTGCCGACGACGTGCATGTCCGCGAACAGTTGCTGCAGGGCGAGGTCGTTGCGGAAGTTGGGTGTCGCGGTGGCGCGCCGCGTGTCGACCCGGGCGGTGCCGAGTTCGCCATAGACGCGCAGGTGCGGATCGACCCGCAGGTCGGCGCCGACGATCGCGCGCAGTTGCGTCTGCGCGAAATCGTCGCCGCGTACGAGTTTCGCGTTGTCCGAAACCGCATGGCGCAACCGCACTTCCGAGCTGAGGGTGAGACGGGCCGCATCGCCCAGCGCCATGGCCTTGAAAGCCGGTGCGCGACCCGCATTCCGCACGCCCGACCAGTCTTCGGCCCACCGGCTGGCCATCAGGCCGCGGCCCGACTCCGGCCCCCATCCGGCGGCCATGAGCGGATAGGGATCCGCCGGTACCGGGGCGAGGGCGCCGGCCTGGGTCGTTCCCGCGCAGCGGGCGTGCGCGGCGTTGTTCTCGTCATGCGTCGCAGCCACCACCACCGGAGGGAGGAACAGCGACAGCAGCCCGGCGTGGACGAGGGGGCGTGTTGGGCGGGACATGGGGGTTCTCACGAACGTGGCGAGGGAGCCGGCGCGCGGCGCTTGCGGCCGGCGGCAAGGAGCAGTGCGACAGCGACGAAGAGCGCGGCGACGGCGAATGCGGCATGCGTTCCGGACACCACCGCGGCGACGCCGGCGGTCGCGATGTCCCGCGTTCCGGAAGCGGACGCGAAGATCGCGCCCATCATCGAAGCGCCGGTGATCAGGCCGAGATTGCGCGACAGGTTGAGCAGTCCCGACACGACGCCGCGCTGGCCGGCGTCGACACCCGTCATCACGGCCGTGTTGTTGGCGGCCTGGAAGATCGCGAATCCGGCGGTCACCGACACCAGTGGCACGACGTAGCCGACGATGCCGGTCGAGGGCGACACGAACGCCAGCGCGCTTGCGCCCAACGCCATCACGGCGAGTCCGGCGATCGTCGTGCGGTGCGTGCCGAAGCGATCCACGCAGCGGCCCGCCGGCACACCCGCCACGGCTGCGACGAGCGGTCCCGCAGTCATGACGAGGCCGACTCCGGCCGATTCCAGCCGCAACGCGCCCGATAAATAGAAGGGGCCGACGACCAGCGTGGTCATCGCGACCGTGGTGACCAGGCTGCTCATGGCGAAGCCCGTGCCGAGCACGCGGTCGCGGAACAGTCCCGGGCGCACCAGCGGAGCGCGCATGCGCGATTCGACCGGGACGAACAGCACCGCACCACCCAGCGCGACGAGCAACAGCGCGCCGTTCGTTGCATCGAAGCGTCCGCGGCCGAGCGTCATCGAGAGGGCGTACGCTGCGAGCGTCAACACGAGCAGTGCCGAGCCGGGCAGGTCGAAGGACGGACGCGCGGTCGCCGCGCGATCCGCCGGCAGGCAGCGGTAGACGAGTAGCAGGGCCGCGACACCGAGCGGCAGATTGACCAGGAAGATGGAGCGCCAGCCGAAGCTCGCGATCAGCAGGCCGCCCAGCGACGGGCCCAGCGCCGTGCCAATGGCGGAGGTGGTGCCGAGGAACCCCATCGCGCTGCCTGCGCGGGAGGCGGGAACGGCATCGCCCACCAGGGCCATGGTCAGCGTCATCATCACCGCCGCGCCCAACCCCTGGGCCGCGCGAGCGGCGACCAGCATTCCCAGCCCCGAGGCCGAGCCGCAAGCGATCGAGGCCGCGGTGAACAGGCCGATCCCCGCGAGCATCAGGCGGCGTCGCCCGACGACGTCGCCCAGCCGGCCGACGCTGACGATGAGCGTGGTGACCGCCAGCAGATAGGCCAGCACCACCCACTGCACGGCCTGGAACGATGCGTGGAGATCCCGCATCAGGGTCGGCAGGGCGACGTTCGCGATGCTCGTGCCGAGCGACGAGAGCAGCATCGTGAGGGCGAGTCCCGCCAGGCCCAACGCAGCCGCGGAGGGGACGGGGATCGTGGGATCGGTTGCAGCGGGACGGGACACGACGCGGGACCTCCGACAAGCTGGAGCGCTGCGGTCCGGGCGGATGCAATGGCCGTGCAGCGCGGTACGGAGCCAGCGTAGGAGCGCATCAGCCATGGCGGAAGGCGCACGGATCGCAAAGTATTCGTGCACGAAACGCCATGTCTGGCGCGATTCGTGGTACTTCTCCCGCATGGCGATGCCCGACCTCAACCTGCTGGTGACGCTCGACGTGCTGTTGCAGGAGGGCAGCGTGGTCGGCGCGGCCAAGCGTCTGCAGCTGAGCGCGTCCGCCATGAGCCGTGCGCTGGCGCGACTGCGTGAGGAAACCGGCGATCCGCTGCTCGTGCGCGCCGGGCGCGGGCTGGTGCCGACGCCGCGCGCGCTCGAACTGCGCGATCGCGTTCGCCAGGTCGTGGGCGAAGCCGAAGCCGTGTTGCGCCCGGCGATGAAATTCGACCTCGCGACGCTGGAACGCAGCTTCACCATCCGCAGCAGCGAAGGCTTCGTCGAAACCTTCGGTCCGGCGCTGCTGGCGCGCATCGCTGCCGAAGCGCCGGGCGTGCGGTTGTGGTTCGTGCCAAAGCCCGACAAGGACAGCACGCCCCTGCGTGAGGGAACGGTGGATCTGGAGACGGGAACCATCGGCAAGGCGATGGGGCCCGAGGTGCGCACGCAGGGCCTGTTCCGCGATCGCTTCGTCGGCATCGTGCGCAAGGGCCACCCGTTGAGCCGCGGCCGGGTCACGCCGCAACGCTACGCCGCCGGCACGCATGTGCTGATCTCGCGACGCGGGCTGGAAATGGGCGCCGTGGATGCGGCGCTCCAAACCCTCGGCCTGATGCGTCGCGGCGCGGTGACGGTCGGCGGCTTCGCACCCGCGATCGCACTGGCGGGCGAATCCGACCTGATCGCCACGGTGCCCGAGCAGCACACGCGCCGTCTGTGGCACGGCCTGCATCGCTTCGCGCTGCCCATGCCGGTTCCGGCGTTCACGATTTCGCTGTTCTGGCATCCGCGCATGGATGCCGATCCGGCGCATCGCTGGCTGCGCAAGCTGATGGTCGACGTCTGCGCAGTCGGGCGCAGCTGACACCGCACCCGTACGCAACCGCCAAACACAAGGCCTGTACGGGAGGTGGTCTAGAACATCCGCAACTCCGCGGACGCGCTGCGCGACGTTCGCAACGACGCTGCCTGAGACCTGCCCCACGGGAGGTGCGATCGTGTCCAGCCTTGCCGAGCGACGGCCTTACGGATCGACGCATCCGGCCCATGCGTTCCTGCTTGCTGCGAGCGTGCCGGCGTTCCTGGGCGCCACGCTCGGCGATATTGCCTATGCGAAGAGCTACGAGGTGCAGTGGATCAACTTCGCTTCATGGCTGATCGTCGGCGGCCTCGTATTCGCGGTGGCGGCGCTCGCCTGCGGATTCGCGGCGCTGCTGCGTCCACCGTGGCGAAGTGCGGGCGCCCTGGCGGGTTTCCTCGTCCTGCTGGCCTGCTGCGTGCTCGGCGTCATCGACGCGTTCATCCATGCGCGCGATGCGTGGGCAAGCATGCCGGCGGGCCTGACGCTGTCCGTTGTCGTCCTTGTACTGGCCGGCATTGCCGCATGGATCGGTTTCGCCGGACTGCGTGCGGGAGGCCCGCCATGAAGCGACAGAACGCGATCGTCGCCACGCTGGCTGCTGCGCTCGCGTCGTGCAGCGGCCAGGATCCCGATCCATCGCAATACGGTGCGAACCCCGCGCTACCCCAGCAGCAGGAGTCGCTGGTGCCCCGCATGGAAATCGCCGATCCCGCGCCCTGGGGCAAGCAACAGCCGCTCGTGCCATCCGGTTACGCGATCACCGCGATCGCGAACGGGCTGGCGATTCCGCGGCAGACGCTGGTGCTGCCCAACGGCGACATCCTGATAGCGGAAGGGCGGGGCGGCAATGCGCCGAAGCTGCGTCCGAAGGACATCATCGCCGGCCGCATCAAGGCCCAGGGCACGACGCCGGTGCAGGGCGGCAACCGGCTGACGCTGTTGCGCGATGCCGACGGCGATGGCCGCTACGAACTCAAGTCGGTCTTCGCCACGGGTCTCAATGCACCCTATGGCCTCGCCCTGGTGGGCCGGCATCTGTACGTGGCCAACCAGGACGCGCTGGTGCAGTTCGACTATCACGACGGACAGGCGCGCGCCGTCGGCGCGCCGGTGAAGGTCACGGATCTGCCGTCGGCGATCAACCACCACTGGACCAAATCGCTGGCGGCCAGTGCGGACGGGCGCCTGCTGTACGTGGGCATCGGTTCCAACAGCAACATCACCGAGCGCGGCATGACGGCCGAAGTGGACCGCGCGATGGTGTGGGAAGTCGATCCGGCGACCGGCGCCCACCGACCGTATGCGACTGGCCTGCGCAATCCCACGGCGCTCGCCGTGCAGCCCGGAAGCGGTCGCCTGTGGGCGGTGGTGAACGAACGCGACGAACTCGGTCCGAACCTGGTGCCCGATTACCTCACTTCGGTGCGCGATGGCGGCTTTTACGGCTGGCCTTACAGCTACTGGGGCCAGCATGTGGATCCGCGCGTGCGTCCGCCGGATCCGGACAAGGTCGCCGCGGCCATCCGTCCGGACTACAGCCTGGGATCGCATGTCGCGGCGCTCGGTGTCGCGTTCTCCGTTCCCGCCATGGGTGCGCGGTTCGCCGACGGGGTTTTCGTCGGCGAGCATGGCAGCTGGAACCGCAGCGATCCGGTCGGCTACAAGGTGGTGTTCGTGCCATTCCGCAATGGGCGGCCGGCCGGGCCGCCGGTGGACGTGGTGACCGGATTCCGCGGCAAGGACGGACGCACGCGCGGACGTCCCGTGGGCGTGAGCGTGGATCCGCGCGGTGCGCTCATCGTCGCCGATGATCTGTCGAACACGGTATGGCGCATGACGCCGGTGCGCTGAGGCCACGAGTGAGCGCGGCGATGAGCACCGAACTCTGGCTGGCCTGCATCGGGTACCTCGTCTGGCTGCTGGCCGGAACGGCCGACTTCCTGTGCCACTGGCGCACGGATCTGCCGCATACCTCCGGTGTCGCCGAATCGACGACGCATCTCGTCGAGCTCGCGTTGCTGGGCGCTGCGGTCGTCGCCTGGCTGGTTTTCGACATCACGGCATTGACGGTGATGCTGATGTTCGCGCTGGTGATCGCGCACGCGGTAGTGGGATACATCGACACGCGGATCGCCTTCGCTCGGCGGCGCGTCATCCTCCCGGTCGAACAGCACGTGCACAGCGTGCTGGACATGGCACCGATCGTGGCGCTCGTGTGGGTGGTGGTCTCCAGCTGGCCTGCGGCAATCGACGGCGACTGGGAGTTGCGCCTGCGCGCACCGGCGTTGCCGTTCGCCGCCTGGGCAGTGGCGCTGCTGCCGCCGGTCGTCCTCTGCATCGTGCCGGCCGTCGGCGAGTTCAGTGTGGCGTGGAGGACGCGCCGCTTCGTCGCGAGCGATCGTGTGCGCTAGCGGTTGGGATTCACCAGCAGCTGCTGCGAAGAACTCAGCCCTGGCCGAACGCGGCCAGTACCAGCAGCACGAACGCGATCACTGCCAGCGTGGCGTGGGCGATCACCAGCCATGCCGGCAACAGGCGTTGCTTCCACTTGTAGGCGAGGCTCATCACGGCGCCGCCCGCGGCCGCCAGCAGGAACAGCACAAGGGCCGGCAACGCAAGCGACGACACCGGCATCGTGCAAATCGCATAGGCGAGCAAGGTCAGGCCTGAAGCGGCAAGCAATCCATGCAGCATCGCCAGCCATGCGGGCGGATTGTGCCGGGTGGTGAAGCGGATGCCCGCCATCAGCAGGCCGCCGAGCGCGGCGATGGCGAAGAGGACGGTCGCGGTCTGGAGCATGGTGTGCCTGCCCGATGACGGCGGTGGAGGCAGGGTAGGCGCTCCGCGCGTGCCTGCAGCGTGAACGAGCAGCACGTGCGTGAACTGTACGTCTGCGGCTATGCATCTTCTTGACGGCCGACCTGTTTAGGTTTGCGTACGAACAGGAGGGATGCCATGGGAATCAGCCAGACGTACGACCCGCGCTATCGCGAAGTGCTTGCCCGGCTCGACCGTATCGCCACCGTCAGTCGGGGCCATCGCGCCGGACTGCACCTCGACGACGCCCGGCTGATGGAGCAGTACGTGCGCGTGCTTGCAGCGTGGGAACAGCACCTGTTGCAGCCGGAGAGCGACGCACCGGCGACGAAGCGCGCACCGGTGCGTCAGGCTTCCGCAATCGAATAGGCGCGGGCGGCTGGAAACAAGCAGCTGGAATCAACAACTGGAATCAACAGCGGCAGCCAATGGCTGACTAGCCAGGCATTGCCTGGGCCGTCACCGGTGCCCCGGCGTTGCGACGCGACCAGCCGAAATAGGTGCGCCACGCATAACCCCACGGCACCACGGCCGCCAGCAGCGGCACGGCGAGGAACGCAGCGGCCACTTCACCGGTCGGCGTGCCCCACAGGGTATCGGCTTGCCACAGCGGATACGCGACGAAGCCGAGCCAGATGGCCTTGTAGCCGATCGTGAAGAACATCAGCGGCAGCCAGCGCAGCGGCCGGAACAGTCCGAACAGCGCGAGCGCGGGATAGGTCGCCCACACCGTCCACGCCATCGCGCGCAGCGGCTCCCACGGACCCTCGTGGGACAGCAGCACCTGCCACGCCGTGGGCGCGACGAACACCAGCATCAGCAGATAGAACAGGCGCAGGCCCCAGAGCTGGATGGGGCGGACGCCTTCGTGACGCGGATCGGGTGCGAAGAAGCGGATCAGCGGATGGCGGGATGCGTCGGGCATGGCTTAGTCCTCGCTGGAAGGCAGGGTGGGATCGAAGGCGAGCAGATCGCCCGGCTGGCACTCGAGCGCAAGGCAGATGGCCTCGAGCGTGGAAAAGCGGATTGCCTTGGCCTTCCCGGTCTTCAGGATCGACAGGTTGGCCAGGGTGATGTCGACGCGCGCGGCAAGTTCGGTGAGCGTCATCCGCCGCGCGTGCAGCAGGTCGTCCAGGCGTACGACGATGGCCATCTCACACCGTCCCTTCGAGATCGGCGCGCATGCGTGCTCCATGCGCGAACACGCCCGACAGGACGAACAGCAACAGCACGGCGAGCCACGGCGTGAAGCTGTACTCGCCCAGCCGGCCGGACTCCCAGGCCGCGGACGCAATTGCGAGCACGAGCACCCGCAGTACTTCCAGCGCCACCAGGCGCCAGGCGATCGCATGGAGGCGCTGCGCGTTGTCGAGGATGAAGGGGTCGCCATCGCGGACCGTGTCCACGATCGCGAGCAGGCGCTGCAGGATCGTGTGCACGATGCCCGCGCCGAGCACGCCGATGACCATGATGGTGCGCAGGCCGGCAGCCGCCCACGGGTGGCTGGCGAGCTGGATGCCGAGGGGACGCATCGGCCAGCCCTCGGTGAAGAAGCTGGCCACGAGCAACGCGACGATGCCCAGCCCGTAGAGGATGTTGAGGACGGTCAGGACGCGGATGACCGGGCGGGCGGCAGTGAGGGCGCGGGCGGAGGTTCGGTTCATGGCGGGGTAGGCCCTGTTGGTATCGTGGAACGATAATAAACATATCGTTTTTCGATAAAAATAGGCCAAAAGGCACCCCTCCCGGTGTGCTCAGTCCCGACAACCGCAGCGTGCGCGCGGTCGCCGGTGCCGCGCGCACCGGACGCCGGCCACCGACGCCAAGGCGCTTGCCTGCCCGCACCACCGTGTCATCCGCGATCAGGGAACTGCCGCGTCGCGAATTGCCCCCAGCGGTGCATTGCAACCGCATGCTCACGAACCCGCGCCTTCCATCCCCCGCATCGCCACGCCTGCGAATGCACTTCGCATCGCCGGTGGTACGCTCGGCCCCATTCGGACCGATCCGGTCCTTCCGTCAGGCGTCTCGGGGGAGGGCATGCGGAAGCAGGGAAGTCTGTTCGGCCTGGTCGCACTGCTATGCGTTGCCGATCTGTCGGCGGCGGAACTCGAAGTGCGTGTCGTCGATCGCCACGGCGCTCCCGTCGCCGATGCGGTGGTGACGGTCGTCGTGCGCAACGAAGCGCCGAACGAATCACGCCGTCTGCCCGCGCGTGCTCCGTCCACCCGCGTGATCGACCAGAAGTCGCTCGCCTTCACGCCTTACGTCGAAGTCTTCCGCCCCGGCGACGAGGTCGTGTACCGCAACAGCGACCGCACCCGGCACCACGTGTATTCGTTCTCGCCGATCAAGGCGTTCGAATTCGTGCTCGCTCCGGGCGCGCGCTCCGAGCCGCTGAAACTCGAGCGATCCGGCGTGATCGCGGTCGGCTGCAACATCCACGACGGGATGATCAATTACCTGTACATCTCCGATGCGCCGTGGATCGCGCGCACCGATGGCGGCGGCGTGGTCGCGTTCCGCGATCTGCCGGCCGGCGCATTCGACGTGCGCGTCTGGCAGCCGCGCTTGCCGCCCAAGCGGCCGGACCTGGTGCAATCGGACCTCAATCTGCGCACCGACGAGCATCGCCGCCTGGACTTCTCCCTGTCCCTGCTGCCCGACTCGCGCCTGCAGTTCGACCGCGAGCACACGCGGTACTGACGGCGAGCCGACGCCATGGGCTTCCGCTTCCGCCTGGCTTCCTTCTTCGTCGTGGCGCTCGTGCTGGTGCAGGTGCTCACCGGCGTGCTGGTCTACCAGGTCACGCGGCATGAACTCATCGGCGAAGGCCAGCGCCAGTTGCAGGGCGCCTCGCAATCGTTCGCGCATCAGTTCCAGGACATGTCCGAGCGCGCCGCAGCGAGCGTGAAGGTGCTCGCGCAGGATTTCGCGCTGCGCTCGGCCGTGGCGCAGGGCGATGAAGCGACGGTCGTTTCCGCACTGCGCAACCACGGCCGTCGTGTCGGCGCCGCGCAGATGCTGCTGGTAGGCGTCGACGGGAGCGTGGAAGCCGATACCGCGCAGCAGTTGCGCAAGGGTGCGCCGTTCCCGTATCCCGACCTCGTCGATCGCGCCTTGCAGGATCCGACGGTCGCGACGGTGGCGTGGCAGGGGCGCGCCTACTGGATGGTGGTGGTGCCCGTGTTCGCGCCCGATCTCGTCGGATACATCGGCGCGGCCATTCCCGTGGACGATCGCGTGCTGATCCGGTTGCAACAGCAGTCGGCGCTGCCCAAGGGCATCGAGCTGGTGGCGATGCACGCCGGCGGCGGCGTCACCGTGCTCGCGCGCGGCAGCGAGCATGGCGAACTGGCCGTCCCGCTCGCCGCTCGTGGCCCGTTGCCAATCCGTCCCGCTGTCGTGGATATCGGCGGGCGTCAGTTCGTTTCGCAGGCCGTGTGGCTGGGCGGTTCGCGGCAGAGCGCGCGCATCGCGGCGGTGCTCGGTTTCTCCGTGGACGACGCGCTGCGGCCTTACCGCCCGGTTGCCGCTGCGTGGGCGGGACTGCTGGCACTGGGCCTGATCATCGGCCTCGTTTGCGCGTGGCTCATCGCGCGCAGCGTGTCGCGACCGGTCGAGGCACTGGCCGCGCACGCGCGGCGCATCGCCTCCGGCGATTACAGCGCGCCCGATGCGCCCCGACGCAACGACGAACTGGGCCAGCTCGCCAGCGCGTTCGCCAACATGACCGATGCGATCCGCGAACGCGAAGCGCGCATCCTGCACCAGGCCGGGCATGATCTGGTGACGGGCCTGCCCAATCGCGCCCATGCCGAAATCGCGATCCAGCACGCGCTCGCGGCGCGTCCGCAGGCGTCGGCGGCGTTGCTGATGCTGGGACTCGGGCGCCTGCCCGAGATCATCAAGACGCTGGGCCACGTGGTCTCGGACCGGCTGATGGTCGCGGCCGGCGCGCGGTTGCAGGATTCCGCCGGCACCGGCCTGATCGCGCGTGCGACCGACACGCAGCTGTCGATCTTCCTGCCCGACGCCACGCTGTCCGGAGCACAGGTGGTGGCCGGGCACATCGTCGAAGTGCTGGGCGAACCGTATCGCGAAGCCGATCTCACGCTCGATTTCGCGCCCGCGGTCGGCATCGCGCTCGCGCCCGAGCACGGCACCGATGCCGGCGCGCTGCTGCGTCGCGCGGAGGTCGCGATGATCGGCGCGTTGCGCGGCGACGATCCGATCGTCGTCTACGATGCCGCCACCGATCCGCACCGCCCCGAACGCCTGTCGCTGATGGGCGACCTGCGCCATGCGCTCGAGCACGACGGCATGCAGCTGCATTACCAGGCCAAGCTGAACCTGCAGGAAGGCCGCATCGACAGCGCCGAAGGCCTGATCCGCTGGCGCCATCCCGTGGCCGGGCCGGTGGCCCCCGACGCCTTCATCGCGCTCGCCGAGGAAACCGGCAACATCCGCCGCGTGACGCGTTGGGCGCTGGCCGCCGGCGTCGCGCAGGCCGCACGCTGGAAGGCCGAAGGCCACGCGATCCGCGTCTCCATCAACGTGTCCGCGCGTGACCTCGACGATGCCGAGCTGCCACGCCGCATCATCGGCCTGCTCGACACCTACGGCGTCGCACCCGAGCAGATCGCGCTGGAGATCACCGAGAGCGCGATCATGGGCAAGCCCGAAGCGGCGATCTCGGTACTGCGGCGCCTGGCCGATGCGGGCATCGATCTCGCCATCGACGACTTCGGTGTCGGCCAGTCGTCGTTCGCCTACCTGCGGCGCCTGCCGGTGCGCGAACTCAAGATCGACAAGACCTTCGTCACCCAGCTCGCGCGCGTGCGCGAAGACCGCCTCATCGTCGGTTCCATCGTCGAACTCGGCCATCGCCTCGGCTATCGCGTCACCGCCGAAGGCGTCGACGACGCGGAAGCCCTCGCGTGCCTGCGCAACATCGGCTGCGACCATGCGCAGGGCTACCTGATTGCCGAGCCCATGCCGGTGGACAGCTTCGGATACCTGCTCGACGCACACTGGCCGCAGGCGGCGGCACTGGAGCACTGATGGCACGGACGACCGCAACCCTGGCGACGGTGGCCCTGTCCCTGGCCGCGCTGGATGCATGCGCGCAATCGCTGAGCCTGGATGGCTACCTCGACCTGCGGGCGGCCGCTCCCGCGCACGAGGACAGCTGGCTCGACGGCGGACTGGGCAAGACACGGTTCGGCGGCGACGACGATGCCGCATCGGGTGGCGCCGCGATCACCGCGGCATTCCAGGCGACGCCCGCGCTGCTCGCGACCGCCACCGTGCAGTACCAGCCCGAATTGCGTCATTCCGTCGACGTGCTCGAGGCTTACCTGCGCTATCGCCCGGTCTCGATCACGCCGTGGCGATGGGCGCTCAAGGCCGGTGCGTTCTTTCCGCCGATCTCGCTGGAGCACGACGGCGTCGGCTGGAGCACCACGCGCACGCTGACACCGTCCGCGCTCAACACGTGGGTGGGCGAGGAACTGCGGATCTTCGGCACCGAACTGCACGTGGAATACCGCGGCCGGCGCGGCACGCTGGATGCACGCGCGGCGATGTTCTTCCGCAACGATCCGGCCGGCGAGCTGCTGAGTTCGCGAGGCTGGGCGATGGGCGACGTCGTGGCAGGCTTCGACACGAGCCTGCGCCAGCCCGACGTCTACGCTCCCGTCGCACGCGCGCCGGTGCCAATGCGCTTTCGCCCGTTCGTGGAAATGGACGACAGGCCGGGCTTCTATGCCGCGGTGGGTTGGGAGCCTTCCTCGCAGCGCCGCTTCTCCGCGCTGTACTACGACAACCAGACCGAACTCGATTATTCCGTGCGCTATGCCGGACGCAGGCTCTTCGCATGGCGCACCTGGTTCTGGAACCTGGGCGCGGAGCAGCGCTTCGGCGAGTGGGCATTGCTCGGCCAGGCCATGCACGGCACCACCACTTTCTCGCCCATGCCGGGGCGGATCGTGCTGGCGACCGACTTCAATGCCGGTTACCTGATGCTGGCGCGCGAGCACGGCGCCTGGCGCCCCGCCATGCGCGTCGATCTGTTCCAGGCCCGGCAAACCCCGCAGCTGCGGTCGCCGCCGCTGGACGAGCACGGCAACGCTGTCACCCTGGCCTTGAACTGGCGCCCCGCGGAGCGCGTGCGCGTGACCGGCGAAGTGCTGCGCATCGACAGCACCCGCAACCAGCGGAGCCGCGCCGGGCTCGGTGCGCGCCAGGTCGACACGCAGGTGCAGCTGGGCGTGCGGCTGTTCTTCTGAATCCGCACAGGCCCGATCCGCGAAGGCCCGGGCCGACGCCGCGTGCGATGCTGCGTCGGTTGGATCTCCATTCATGCAGGACTTCTGGGACGGGTCTTCCGTCCGGTGGCGATCGATAGTGCCGCCACGATCGTTCCCGCCACCGCTGGTCGACGCGACCGCGCCTCTCATCCGCACCGCATCGCACCATCGTTCGCACTCTCACCCGGACCATCACCAAGGAGACGTCACCGTGCGCAGGACCCCATTTTCGCTAGCCATGCTGCTCGCAGCCACCACCGCGTCCGCCGGCGCGCTGCACGGGATCCACACCGAGGACATCAACCGCAGCGGCGATGCCTGCAATGACTTCTTCGACTACGCCAATGGCGCGTGGCGGCAGCAGAACCCGATTCCGGACTACATGGACCGCTGGAGCCGCCGCTGGGAGTCGGGCGAGGTCAACAAGGAACACGTGCGCGACATCCTCACCGAGCTTTCGGCGCGCACCGACTGGCCCAAGGGCAGTTCGGGCCAGCTGGCGGGCGACTTCTATGCCGCGTGCATGGACGAGTCGCGCATCGATGCGCTGGGCAGCAAGCCGGTGCAACCCTGGCTGGACGAAATCGGCGCCATCAGGAACAAGGCGGACCTGCAGCGCGTGATCGGCAAGTTGCACGATATCGGCGTCGCGGTGCCCTTCATCGTCTACGCCACCGAAGACCTGCACGAACCCTCGAAGACCATCGCGCACATCTACGCCGGTGGCCTGGGCATGCCGGACCGCGACTACTACCTCAAGCCCGAACAGCGCTTCGTCGACGCGCGCGCGAAGTACCTGGAACACGTGGCGAAGATGTTCGAACTCGCCGGCACCCCGGCGGCGCAGGCCAGGCAGAACGCCGACACCGTCTTCGCATTCGAGAAGCGCCTGGCCGAGGCCTCGTTCGACAACGTGCAGCTGCGCGATCCCCAGTTGCAGGACCACCTCACCGCCTTCGCCGACCTGTCGAAGATCGCCCCCGATTTTGATTGGGCGAAGTACTTCGACGACGCCGGCATGCCGCACGACGCCGTCAACGTGACCCAGCCCAGGTTCCTGCAACAGGTCGAAAAGGAACTGGCCACCACGCCACTGCCGCAGTGGAAGACCTACCTGCAATGGCAGTTGCTCAACGTCGCGGCGGACGCGCTGTCCACGCCCTTCGTCGAGGAGAACTTCGCCTTCAACGGCAAGTTCCTCACCGGCGCCACCGAGATCAAGCCCCGCTGGAAGCGCTGCGCCGAACTCACCGACCAGCAACTGGGCGAAGCGCTGGGCCAGAAGTACGTCGAGAAGTACTTCCCGCCCGAAGCCAAGGCGAAGATGCAGGAGATGGTGAAGAACATCCTGCTGGCGATGGACGACGTGATCCGCGGCCTGGACTGGATGGACGAGGAAACCAAGAAGAAGGCGCTGGAGAAGCGCTCCACCTTCTTCCCGAAGCTGGGCTATCCGGACAAGTTCAAGGACTACAAGGGTGTCGTGGTGTCGCGCGAGTCGGCGTGGGACAACCTCGTTTCGGCCTCGCGCTGGAACACCGCCGACAACCGCGGCCAGGTGGGCAAGCCCACCGATCGCAGCCGCTGGGGCATGACGCCGCCCACATCGAACGCGTATTACAACCCGCTGCAGAACGAGATCGTGTTCCCGGCCGGCATCCTGCAGCCGCCGGCGTTCGACGTGAACGCGACCGACGCGGTGAATTACGGCGCGATCGGCGTGGTGATCGGGCACGAGATCAGCCACGGCTTCGACGACCAGGGCGCGCAGTTCGACGCGCAGGGCCGGCTCGCCAACTGGTGGACGCCGAAGGACAACGCGCAGTTCCAGGCCAAGGGCCAGTGCGTGGTGAAGCAGTTCGAGGGCTACTTCATCGAGCCGGGCGTGCACCACAACGGCAAGCTGGTGCTGGGCGAATCCATCGGCGATCTCGCCGGCGCGAAGATCGCCTACCGCGCCTACCTCAAGTCGCGCGAAGGCAAGGGTCCGGAACCGACGATCGACGGCTTCACGCCGGAGCAGCAGTTCTTCCTCTCGTGGGGCCAGTGGCGCGGCGACGAGACCCGCCTGGAGACGCAGCGCACGATGGTCCAGGGCGACCCGCACCCGGTCGCGAAGTATCGCGTCAACGGACCGGTGTCGAACCTGCCGGAGTTCCGCGCGGCGTTCCAGTGCAAGGCCGATGCGCCGATGGTGCGTGCCGAGGCCGATCGCTGCGAGGTGTGGTGAGGCGGACGCAGCGCCACTCGCGACGCAGTGCAGAAGGCCCGCCCAAGCGGGTCTTCTCTTGTCCGCGAACCTGCACGCTGTCCGCTACGCGTTGTCCGGGCTTCACTCCCAAGTGCGTCGCCGCGACACACGTTCGCGGTCGAGCTGCATGAGGTAGCGGAACAGGCGGTCCTGCAGCGCCCGGGGCAGGTCGACGAATTCGCAGCCCGCCTGCACGACCGGCGGTCCGTGCCCGCAGCGGGCGACGACATGGCGGACGACGAGGTCGATCGCGACCGGCTCGCACTGGGGCAGGTGGACCTGGCAGCCCTCGAGCACGTCGCCCACCGCCAGCGGCATCGCATCGGCGCGCATCAGCAGGGCGAGGCCGCCGCCGCCGATATCGCCGATCGCCGCATCGACCCAGGTCGTCTCGTCGTCCTGGCGCAGCGGCAAATGGCAGCGCAGCGCGCCCATGGGCGGTGCGACCCGCAGGTATTCGCGGCGTTGCCGGTAATGCAGGCGCGTCGGCAATGGCAGGCCCAGTGCGGGCTGGCCCTCGTGCTGGTCGAGCCACACGGGCCCGGTCGCGAAACCCACGCTGATCCGTTCCAGGCTGCTTTCGAAGCGCAGCCGCGGACTCTCCAGCCACTGGCGCAGGGTTTCCTTCCCGCGCGGGACGTCGATCAGCAGCGACGCATCGCCGACATGGAGCAGGGCAGTGACCTGCGAGGCCGTCGTGCCGTCGGCCTGTCCCGACAGGATGCAGCGCGCATCGAACAGGCGCTGCAGGTACTTGCGGATTTCCCCGGTGCCGTGCACCAGGCATCTGTCGTGATCAAGCTCGCCAACAGGCTCGCCGATGGCATCCGTGGGCGTCATGGTCCCGATAGCGGCCGCGCAGCGCCGGACTTGAGTACGAAATCACACTCTGTCGCCTCGAACCCGTACGACATCCGCGGCGGCCGTCTTCCGGAAGGCCCGGATGCGCGATGGCTCCGTGCAAAAAAGAAAGCCCGGCTTGCGCCGGGCTTTCCATTTCTTCATTGCCGACGCCCGGAGGCGTCGTGGCAAGGCTCAGAGCGGCTGGACCTGGTCGGCCTGCAGGCCCTTCTGGCCCTGGGCGACGACGAAGGTGACCTTCTGGCCTTCCTGCAGGCTCTTGAAGCCCTGGGTCTGGATCGCGCGGAAGTGCACGAACACATCTTCGCCGTTTTCACGGCTGATGAAGCCAAAGCCCTTGGCGTCGTTGAACCACTTCACGGTACCGGTTTCACGGTTGGACATCGTTGATTTTCCTTGGAACGGATGGAGGCCGCGATGGCGGCGGGCAGCTGGTTGCAAGGAGGAAGCGGGGTGCAACGATGTAGTGGATCTACAGCATCGGGCCACGATTCACGGTGACCCTTGGCGAACTCAGCCCGCGCACGTTAGTGGCAGCGGAGCGATAAAGCAAATATCGGGAGCGTCCGGGTTCAGGTTGGGGGGAACTGCAGACGGGGATGGGGCCGGCGCGCAGTGGCCAGCGAAGGCCGGCATCGGGCCGCAGCCGCGGCCTGATGAACGCCTGAACGTCCTGAAGAATTCAGCGTTCGAGCCGCGGTTTTTGCGGTTCAGGAGGCCGCCCGCGGACGCCATTTTTGCCCGGGCCGGCCGGCCCGCCGGAACGGGCAACCGGTCGCTGATTTTTTTCACGCGATTCCTACATTTGCGCCCGTGGCGCCAGGCCGTGAGGTCGGTGGCGCTGGCCTCCAGGGAATCCCAGTGAACAACGACCATTCCGCGCGCCATGCCGACGCAGCCGACCGGGCGCGCCGCCGCTTCCTGCGCCAGTCCTCGACCCTCGCGCTCCTGGCCGCGGGCGGCATGGCACTGCCGGCGATCGCCCGCGAGATGCGCAGCAGCAAGCCGCTGCCGGCGGTGCGCGTGGCGGAGCCGTCGCAGGCGACCGTCTACGTGCCGCCGAGCCGCGCCCGCGGCAGCGCGGTGCTGGACGTGCGCAACTACGGCGCATACGGCGATGGCATCCACGACGACACCGCCGCGATCCAGCGCGCGATCGATGCGCTGCCGTCCACCGGTGGCACCGTCGTCGTTCCTCCCGGCGTCTATCTGATCGATGCGGAAAAGAGCGTGCGCCTGCGCAGCCTCATGCACCTGCAGCTGGACCACGAGGCCAAACTCGTGGCCAGATCCAACGCGGCCGATCGTTACTACGTGGTCAATGCCTACAAGGTGAACGACGTCGAGATCTCCGGCGGCCAGGTCATCGGCGAGCGCAACAACCATCTGGGCAGCACCGGCGAATGGGGTCATTGCGTGATGGTGCGCGGCTGCAAGCGCGTCACCGTGCGCGACATGCGCATGGCCGATGGCTGGGGCGACGGGCTTTCGATCGGCGCAGCCGACGGCTCGACCACCGTGCTCAGCGAGGACGTGGCGGTCGCGAACGTCGTGTGCAGCAACAACCGTCGCCAGGGCCTGACCATCGGCCGCACCCGCGACGTGCGCGTGCACGATTCGCAGTTCTGCTACACCGGCGGGATCAAGCCAGGCTGCGGCATCGACATCGAGCCCGATCCCATCGGCACCTCGCTCACCGACGGCGTGCTGATCCAGAACTGCTGGATCCACGACAACGCCGGCAACGGCATCCAGATCTACAAGGAAGTCCACGACGTCACCGTGCGCGACTGCCGGATCGAGTTCAACCAGGGCTATGGCGTGCTGGCGATCGGCGCGGTCGACGGCACGATCGCCAACAACACGCTGGCGCACAACCGCCTGTACGGCGTCGGCCTGCGCGTTGCGACGACCGGTTACGGCGTCGACGGGAACACGTTCCGCAACAACAAGACGCTCTACTTCGGCGTGACCAATACGACCACCACGCCGATCACGGTGACGGGCACCAGCGTGACCACCAATCCGAAGACGACCTGGCATCTGGAGATCACCACGGACAGCGTGGCTACGGTCGGAACGAACTATTACGCGCAGTAGGCGCTTGCTACGCCGTCGCGTTGCGTCTGGCCGGGCGATGCGGGATGGGGAGAACGTGTTGCTTCTTCTCCCCGCGTGCGGGGAGAAGGGAATCATCCGGATCGGCGAGCCGGGCGGAAGCCTTTGTTTCTTCTTCTCCCCGCTTGCGGGGAGAAGATGCCCGGAGGGCAGATGAGGGGCGGCGAGCGTAGCGAGCTGCCTTTGCTCTTGCCTCGAAAAGAAGGGGAGCAACTCGCTACGCTCGCCCTCGGTCCCTGATTCGCTATGGCAACCCCACGCCGCCCTGTTCCCGATGCAACTGGCGCAGACGATCGCCGAGCTGGCGGAGGTTCGCTTCGGTATCGGCGAGCATTGCCTGCGTTTGCGGCGGCAGCCAGCGGCGCGCCTGCGCGAACAGGGCCTCGCGCTCCTGCTTCGATTGCGCGGCCAGGTCGCCGCTGCGGCGCGAGACGGCATCCAGTTCGTCGCGCTGCGGAAGGCCGTAGCCATCCGGCAGCAGCAGGGCGGGGCGGCTGAGGAGATTCTCCAGTGCGAGGAGGTCCTGCGTCGCCGATCGCGCCTGCCGACCGGCGTCATCGCGCGCGCCACGGCCCAGCAGGCGATGCTTGAGCTCATCGCGGGCGCGCAATTCCTCGCGGCGCAGCGCCGCCTGTTCCAGAAGCAGCAGGGCGGCGCTGCTGCGCATGTCGGCGTGTGCGATCACGGGCGCGCGTTGCCGTGGCGGCAGGTCCAGCCACGCGTGCACGTTAGTCTGCGACAGCCCGAGCGCCGTGCGGGCGATGTCGAACATCGCCTGGTAACGCGAAGCCGCGGATTCGAAGTAGTAACCCAGGCGCGCGGCCTCGGCGCGATCGTCGAGTACCGAGGTGTCGGCGATGCCCGCGCGGACGAGTCGTCGCAGCAGACCGGTCGGGGTGATGGCCGACAGCCGCTCGCGGGCCAGCCGCGGCACGCCGTCGTGCAGTAGTCGCCATGTCTCCACCGCGCAGTTGTTGCTCACGAACCAGTAGCGACCGTCGTAGCTCCAGTGCAGCTGCGCGGCGCGTTCGAGCAGCGTGGCGATTTCGTCCGGCTGCAGACGCAGCGGCAACGACTGCAATCCACGCAACTCGATGCGGTTGTATTCGTCGATGACCTGGTCGAGCGGCAGCAGGAACAGACGCGACGGATACGAGCCGGCCAGGCCGCGCCAGCCTGAGATCTGCACGTCGTCGACGAAGGCGCGGAACGAGAGCACGCGGTGGTAGGCGAGGTCGAGCCGGCAGTCGGGTCCGCGCGGGCGTCCCGGCGCGCAGACCACCAGGCGCAGCATGCTGTGGCCC
The DNA here is from genome assembly GCF_042655745.1 of Lysobacter yangpyeongensis. Taxonomy (NCBI): domain Bacteria; kingdom Pseudomonadati; phylum Pseudomonadota; class Gammaproteobacteria; order Lysobacterales; family Lysobacteraceae; genus Lysobacter; species Lysobacter yangpyeongensis. Next base: position 353,115 of record NZ_JBHSNM010000001.1, read on the forward strand.
CAGCGGCTCATCGCCTGCTCGTTGCCTTCGGCGAGCAGGTAATCCACCGCGTAGACGCGCCCGGGATCCAGCTGCAGCAAGGGATCGGCGTCGGTACCGTCGGCCTGCACGAACGGCAGTTCGCGCGCGCATGGAGACATGTCGGGCACCGTGTCCAAACGCGCGGCGAAATAGCGCGCCAGCGCCGGACGACGACAGGCGTAGTCCGCATCGAGCAGGAAATGTTCGAGATTGACCGCGACGAATTCCGCGGGACTCGTCAGTTCGTACGCGTCGGGACTGCGATCGGTGAATGCGTTGCGGGTGCGGCCAGGTCGCAAGGCGGCGCGTTGCCACCCCGCCAGGTCGAGCAGGCGCGGATCGCGCGACAGCCGGCCGTGCGGCGCACGGTCGTAGAGGTGGGCGAGTTCGTGGATGACGGCGGCGAACGCGGCGCGCGATGCGGCGTCCTCGCCGCTGAACCCGGTCCGACCCGCTTCGAGCAAAGCGCGACGCAGCAGAATGCGCCTGCCGATGGCGCGGCCGTGCACGTGCGCGGGCAGGTCGTCGCGCCATTCGACGCGGACGCGATCCAGCGCCTGCGTCCAGCGAGCAGGCAGGCGTTGCACCGTCGCAGCGAGCAACGCCCGCGAGGCCTCGGCTTCCTCGCGGGTGAGTCCGGATTCGTCCGCGTCGAACTGCAGCGCCTGCGCCGGCAGGGCGCAGGCGAGCAGCAGGAAGAGCAGCCAGGCGATGCGGCAGCGGTGCGGCCGCGGTTTCACGACGGGCAGTTCACGGTGCCGGGATCAGCGCGCGCGAAACACGCGCGTCCGATGCGCGCTGTCACAGCGCGAGGATCGCCTGCGCCAGTTCCATGTCGCTGGCACGGCGTGCGTCGGCGTTGCGTTCGCGCAGGTGGCGCAGTGCGGCTTCGAGCTGCGCGCCGCGGATGCGGCCTTCGCTGGCGACGAAACTGGCGGCGTCGTCGCGTGCCTGCAGCACGACCTTGTCGTTGCCGGACGAACTGTCCGAGGAAGCGGAACTGCCGGCGGAACTGGCACCGCCGGTGGTGCCGGCGAAGCTGCTGGCGAAGGCGGGAGCGGAGCAGGCGAGCAGGAGGCTGGCGGCGAGGAGCGTTCGAAGCATGGTGGTTGTCGGTGGGTGAGGAGGCGCCAAGCCTACCTGCGAGTGCACGTCGCGGGCTGAACCGCATGGCGATGCCGTGACCGGCGGCACACCGTCCCGGGCCGCGGCCCGTGCGCATCGGCGCCTGACGCGGGCTGGGTTATGGTCGGCGGACGTCCCTGCCAGACGAGGCTGCCATGTCCGTTCCACCCCGCCGCAAGGCCAGCGATTTCGATCCGGAAGTGCTGCGCCTGTTCGACCAGTACGTGCACGGCATCATCGACCGGCGCGGCTTTCTCGCCGGCGCCGCGCGCTTCGCCGTCGGCGCGACCACGGCCGCGGGCCTGCTGGCCGCCCTGAGCCCGCAGTTCGCGGCTGCGCAGCAGGTGAAACCGGACGACGCGCGGCTCTCGATGCGCTACATCGAATTTCCTTCGCCGGAGGGCTACGGCAAGGCGCGCGGTTACCTGGTCCGGCCGGCGGAGAAGCGTGGGCCGTTACCGGTAGTGCTGGTGGTGCACGAGAACCGCGGGCTGAATCCGCATATCGAGGACATCGCTCGGCGCCTCGCGCTGGAGGGCTACATCGCCCTCGCGCCGGACGCGCTGTTTCCGCTCGGCGGCTATCCGGGCGACGAGGACAAGGCGCGCGCCGAATTCGCGAAACTCGACCAGGCGAAAACACGGCAGGATTTCCTGGCCGCGGCGCGGATGCTGGAGCACATCGACGGCGGCAACGGCCGCATGGGGGTGGTCGGTTTCTGCTACGGCGGCGGCATGGCGAATTTCCTGGCGACGCAACTGCCGGGACTGCGCGCGGCCGCGCCGTTCTACGGCAGTGCCCCGCCGGTGGAGGACGTGCCGAAGATCAAGGCCGAGATGCTGATCGTGCTCGCCGCGAACGACGACCGCGTCAACGCCGGATGGCCTGCGTACGAGGCGGCGCTGAAGCAGGCGGGCGTGCGCTACACGCTGTACCAGCCGCCCGGCACGCAGCACGGCTTCAACAACGACACCACGCCGCGTTACGACGAAGCGGCCGCGCGCGAGGCGTGGAAGCGCATGCTGGCGCTGTTCGGACGGACGCTGCGCAAGGGCTAGCGCGCGCGGGCCGGAACCCGCATCTGTCCGAAAATCGAGCGTGCCTCCGTGACGGATGGGACGGGTGCCCCGGTGCCCGGCACGGCATTGTGGCGCGTCGATTGCAGAACGAAATCCCCCATGCTGCTGCGCGCCCTGGCCCTCCTGCTGCTGTGCGTCCCCCTCGCCGCGGCCGCGGAAGTGGGCGAACGTCCGCATACCGCCGGTCCGACCGTGCGCATCCTCGTTCCGCCGCTGCGCATGCCGCACCTCGGATTCGCACGCAGGTTGCGCGTGTACCTGCCGCCGGACTACGGCCACGGCACGCGGCGCTATCCGGTGCTGTACATGTTCGACGGGCAGAACCTGTTCGACGAAGCCACCAGCTATGCGGGCGAGTGGGGCGTGGACGAAACGATGGACGCGCTCGCACGCGAGGGCTTTCCCGCGATCGTGGTCGGCATCGATCACGGCGGCGACCTGCGCGCGAACGAACTCATCCCGTACTGGAACGTGCGCTTCCTGCCCAATGCCGGTGCCGCCTTCATCGCGGACGTGGTGGAAGTGGTCAAGCCCTACGTCGATGCCAACTACCGCACGCTGCCCGATCGCGACCACACCGCGATCCTGGGCAGCTCGTTCGGCGGGCTGGCGGCCGACTATGCCGTCCATCGCTATCCGCAGGTGTTCGGCAAGGCGGGCGTGTTCTCGCCGTCGTACTGGGTATCCGAAGAACCTTTCGCGAATGCGCAGCGCACGCCGCTGCCGTCCGGGACGCGCGTCTACCTCCACATGGGCGGTCGCGAGGGCGATGAAGCGGTCCCGCTGCTGCAAAGAATGGCCACGATCCTGCGCGCGCAGCCCAATGGGGAAAGCGCCGTGGCCGTGCATGTGGTGCCGGAAGGCGAGCACAACGAGGTCGCGTGGCGCGCCGAGTTTCCGCGCGCGGTGCGGTGGCTGTTCGAATTGCCGGATGCGACTGCTGCCGGCCAGTGAAGCGGGGCGGTCTACGGATTCTCGTCGCGTAACGTGATGTCGGGATGCTCGTTGACCGAGCCGTCGGGTTCGATCACCACATAGCGGTTGTTGCTGCGGTCGAACAGCACCGGCACGGGATCGCGGAACATCGGCCGGCGCACGAAGCGCAGCGTCCAGTGGAAGTGGCGAAGCGTGGACAGTGTCCGCAGCTGGGCGTCGTTGAGCCCTTCGCTCAGGACTTCGGGATCCAGCGGTATCGGCTTGTTGCTGCGCCGTTCCTTCGGATGCATGCGCCCTCCCGCAGCTGTCGGCCGTCAGTCTGCCCACGGCTGATTAGGTCGGCGTGAACATCGCGGTGACGGGGCGACAGTGCGCGTCGTCAGACGTCCAGGATCAGTCCCGGCCGTGCCAGCACCGCGCTGGTGCCGAAGCGTTCGCCGATCTCGCCGGCGAGCGCCTCGCGCGCCTTGTCCTCGCCATGCACCAGCACCAGCGGCGGATGATCGGCGATCTGGCCATACCACTCGATCAGGCCGCGCTGGTCGGTGTGCGCGGACAGCCCGCCGATCGTGTGGCGCTGCGCATTGGCGCGCACGTCGCGGCCGTGGATGCGCACCCAGCGCGCGCCGTCGACCAGCCGGCGGCCCAGCGTGCCCTCGGCCTGGTAGCCGACGAACACCACGTGCGTACGCGGATTGCCCAGGCGATGGCGCAGGTGATGGAGGATGCGCCCCGCGTTGGCCATGCCGCTGCCGGCGATCACTATCGCGCCGCGGTCGACGTGGTTGATCGCCATCGAATCCTGCGGCGTCGCGGCCAGGCGCAGGTTGGGCAGCCGGAACGGGCTCGGCTGCGCCGCCCACACGCGACGCGCATCCTCGTCGAACAGATCGTGGTTGCGGTCGTAGACCTGCACCACCTTCGCGGCCATCGGGCTGTCGAGGAAGATCTTCCAGCGCGACAGGTTCCAGTCGTTCCAGTGCCGCGCGAACCAGTACAGCAGTTCCTGGCTGCGGCCCACGGCGAACGCGGGAATCAGCACGTTGCCGCCTTCGCGCCAGGCGTGTCCGAACACGTCGCCGAGCTCTGCGATCGTCGCATCGCGATCGCGATGCAGGCGGTCGCCGTAGGTGGATTCCATGAGCACGAGGTCGGCGCGATCGATGGTCGCCGGATCGCGCAGGATCGGCGTGCCCTTCGGACCGAGGTCGCCGGAAAACACCAGCTTGCGGCCTTCCGCGAACACTTCGACGACGCACGAGCCGAGGATGTGGCCCGCATCGCGCAACACGATCTCCACGCCCGGCAGCACCTGGGTGCGCTGCGCGTAGGGCAGGGGCCGCACCTGCCGCATCGCGGCTTCGGCATCGGCGCGCGTGTACAGCGGTTGAGCGGGTGGCTCGCCGGGGCGACGGTGGCGATTGGCGCGCTCCGCGTCGTTTTCCGCGATCGAGGCCGCGTCGAGCAACATGATCGGCATCAGGTCCGCGGTCGCTTCCTGCACGAAGATCGGGCCGGCGAAGCCGCGCTTCACCAGCAAGGGAATGCGGCCGATGTGATCGATGTGCGCGTGGCTCGCCACCAGCGCGTCCAGGCGCGAGGGTTCGAAAGGAAACGGATCGAAGTTGCGGCGTTCGGCTTCCGGACTGCCCTGGATCATGCCGCAGTCGAGCAGCAGGCGATGGCCGGCGGCTTCGACTTCATGCAGCGAGCCGGTGACCTCGCCGGCAGCGCCGTGGAAATGCACGCGCATGGTTCGCTCCGCGGTGAAAGCGGAGCCACCTTAACGCGATCCGCGGGCGGGCGCCTATCGGATGCCGACCACCATCGAGTCGGGGCCGACCAGGTGCTCGACGTACGCCTCGCGGAAGCCGGCTTCGCGCATCCAGCCGATGCAGTCGGCGCCGGTGTAGTCGAAGCCGCCGGGCGTCTCGATCAGCATGTTGAGACTCATCAGCAAGCCGAACGCATTCCTGCGACGGTCGTCGTCGATCAGCGCCTCGTACACGATCAGCGCGCCGCCTTCCGGCAACGCCGCGTGGGCCTTGGCGAGCAGCTGGCGTTTTTCCTCGAGGTTCCAGTCGTGGAGGATGTGGCCCATCACCAGCACGTCCGCGCGGGGCAGGGGATCGGCGAAGAAGTTGCCTTCGTGGAAGCGCAGCCGGTCGGCGAGGCCGTTGGCCTGCACGTATTGCTCGAACACCGGTCGCACCTGCGGCAGGTCGAAACCGCCGCCGGTCAGGTGCGGATGCGCGCGCGCCACCTGCACCGGCACCGCACCCTGCGCGGCGCCGACGTCGATGAAGCTGCGGTATTTCTGCCACGGGAATTTCTCCGCGATCGCCCGTGCGGCGCCCAGGCTGATGCCGGTCATGGCCTTCAGGAAGCCTTCCAGGCGCGCGGGATCGGCATACAGCGTGGCGAAGAAGTCTTCGCCGCGACGCGCTTCGTTCTGTGGTTCGCCGGTACGCAGCGCTTCGGTCAGCGCGCCCCAGAACGGGTACAGCCGCTGGTTGCCCATCTCGAGCATGCCGCCGACGTAGGACGGCTTGTTGCGATCGAGGAAAAGATCGCCGGCTTCGGTGTTGCGGTACGAGCTGCCGTCGCGCTCGAGCATGCGCAGCGCGACGAGCGCATCGAGGAAGTCGCGCGCGCTGCGCGGATGCAGGCCCAGGCGACGGGCCAGCGCGTCGCCGTCCTGTGGTCCCTGCGCCAGCGCGGTGAACACGCCGAGCTCGACCGCGCTCAGCAGCGTCTTCGAACCCCAGAAGGCGAAACCGAGTTGGAGGATGGCATCGGGTGTCACGGCGTTCATGGGCGCACTCCTGGCGGTTGGGCGGAAAAGGATGCGGGCGACGGGTCGTTGGTGGCCGCCGCGGGGATGGGTTCACCCGATCGGGGGAATCGCGAAGGCCGCTCCAATGCGATGCCCGCGGTGCGGGCCGCGTCGGTCACGCCGGCGCGAGGTCCGTGCTGGCGGACAGCGTGCTCTCGCAATCGGCGTGCAGCTTGAGCGTCGCCAATTCGTCGGCACGCGTGACGCCGCGGGTGAGGATGGCGAGCGGCAGTCCGGCCTCGCGCGCCATGCGGGCGAAGCGGAAACCCGAGTACACCATCAGCGAAGAACCGGCCACGAGCATGGCATCGGAACGGCGCAGCGCTTCGGCAGCGGCATCGACGCGCGTGCGCGGTACGTTCTCGCCGAAGAACACCACGTCCGGCTTCAGCAGGCCCTCGCAATGCGGGCACGGCGGCGGCTGGAATCCGTTGAAGTCCTGCGATTCCAGGTCGGCATCTCCATCGGGCGCCGTGGACGCGGTGATGTCGGCCCAGTCGGGATGCGCATCGGCGAGCATCGCCTGCACCGTGGCGCGTGCGAGCCGGGCGCCGCACCCGAGACACACCACCCGGTCGATCCGACCGTGCAGGTCGATCACCGTGCGCTGTCCGGCGCGTTCGTGCAGGCCGTCGACGTTCTGCGTGACCAGCATCGACACCTTGCCGCGGGTTTCCAGCTCCGCCAGCGCCGCGTGCGCGCGATTGGGCCGGGCGCGCGCGACCACGGGCCAGCCGACGAAGCTGCGCGCCCAGTAGCGCGCCCGCATCGACGCATCGCGTGTGAATTCCTGGTAGGTGATCGGCGCGCGGCGTTTCCATGCGCCATCGGCGTCGCGGTAATCGGGTATGCCCGAATTGGTGCTCACGCCCGCGCCGGTCAGCACGAACACGGAACGGTGCTCGTCCAGCCACTCGCGCAGCACCTGCGCGGCTGCGTCGGCGTCGGATGGCGGAGCGGGCGCGGCAGGGGCGGAGAGGGAAGGCATCGCGGCAGGGAGCATCGCATGTCGAAGCGGCACGTGCCGGCACCTCGCGCAATGCGTCGGCGCCGGCCTCGGCGATGCAAGTCGGACTCAGCTGAGGCTGGTCAGCAATTCGTAGATCTGGCGTTCCTGCGCGGGCGCGAACTGCACCCCGAGGTGGTCGACGCAGACGCGCACCACACGCCCTTGCACCGCCACGGTCTGCACGGGATCGATCTCGAAAAACAGGCGCAGGTTGGCGCCCTCGCGGGGCGTCCAGTCGTCCTCCGGCAGGCGCATGCGCGCGCCGCCCTGGGAGACGTCCAGCACGGTGGCGGCATGCCGCTCGCCGTTGGGCGTGAACATGATCGCCTTCAGCGTGTTCTGGCGGGGATGGCGACGCCTTTCCGTATCCATGGCGGGAAACCTCGGTTGGACCCTCTGTGCAACGGCGCATCCGCGCGAAACGGGCCATCCGGCGCCCGTGCGCGCTGCCTGCGGCGTGTGCGCATGGGCGGACGCGTGCGCCGCATCCGGGGTGCAGCGACCGTCCATCACTGCGCGACCCATCGGCGGCGCGACGGTGCCTCAGTGCTTCGCCTGCCTGCGCGCCCACTCTTCGCCGCGTCGTTGCATCTCTTCGTCGCTGACGTCTTCGACGTGGGTTCCCAGCATCCACCTGTGTCCGAAGGGATCCTCCACGGTGCCCATGCGGTCGCCCCAGAACTGGTTTTCGACCGGCTGCACGACACGCGCGCCGGCCTTGACCGCCTTGTCGACCGCCGCATCGACGTCGGGCACGTAGATGAGGAAGCTGCCGGTGGCGCCGCCACGACGCTTCGGGCCGAGCGCGCCCCAGTCCTCGAATTCGTCCGAGAGCATGAAGCGCGAGTCGCCGATCTGGATCTCGGCGTGGCCGATCTTGTCGCCCACCGGCAGGCGATAGTTTTCGCGCGCATCGAATGCACGGGCGTAGAAATCCAGGGCCTTCTTCGCATCGTCGACGACGGCCGATGGCGTGATGCTGTGATAGCCGGGAGGAATGGGGCGTGTGTTCATGCGCGGGCTCCAGTGACACAAGCCGCCATGCTGGATGCCGGGGCGTTATGCAGGGATGAGAAGAGCGTTGCCCTGGCCTTCTTCGACCGCACGACCATGACTTCCTTCCTAGACAAAGAGGTCTAGACAATTCGGTCTAGATGGTCTAGCGTGCGTCCCGTAGCCGCATTCGGATCAGGGGATGACCAGGACCACCGCCAAAACCCGCAAGCCGCCCAAGCCCACCGCGACCGAACTCGACCTGTTGCGCGTGATGTGGCGATTGGGGCCGTCGACCGTGCGCGACGTGCACCAGGCGCGCCTGGCCGAGAAGCCCGACCTGGCTTACGCCACGGTGCTGCGGCTGATGCAGGTGATGCATGGCAAGGGGCTGCTCACCCGCGACGAAAGCCAGCGCTCCCACGTGTACGCCGCCGCGCATCCGCAGGATGCGCTGCAGACCAATCTCCTGCGCGACCTGATCCAGAAGGCGTTCGCCGGATCGGGCAAGGACCTCGTGCTCGCCGCGCTGAGCGAACACGTGACGGACAAGGAACGCGAAGAGATCCGCCGCTTCCTCAGGGAGACCCGCGATGAATGACGCCCTGGCATGGTTCGTCCCGGTGCTTGGCCGTGCGCTGCTGCACTTCCTCTGGCAGGGCGTGCTGATCGGCCTGCTGGCCGCGGTGCTGCTGCAAGCACTGCGCAATGCGCGCCCGCAGGCGCGCTATGCGGTGGCCTGCCTGACGTTGCTGGCCTGCGCTCTCGCGCCGGTCGCCGATATCGCCCTGCAACTGCGTGACGCCACCGGGACCGTGGCGCCGGTCATCGCCGCCGCCGATACGGGCAGCCGCCATGCGGCTTTCGGCAATGCCTTGTCGCTGGCGCCGCTGGTGCCGGTGGCCTACGCGGGACTGGCCGCATTGCGCATCGACCAGGCGCTGCCGTGGATCGTGGCCCTGTGGGCCGCCGGCGCCTGCGCGATGTCGCTGCGCATGGCGATGGGCGTGTGGTGGATCCGCCGCCTGTGCGCCACCGCACCGGACGCTGCGCGCCAGGCCTGGCAGGCGCGGGTCGATGCACTCGCCGCGCGGCTCGGGCTGCGCAAGCCGGTCGTGTTGCGCCTGGTCGATTCGCTGGAAACGCCCGCGGTAGTCGGTTGGTGGCGGCCGGTGATCCTCATGCCCGCCGCGCTGCTCGCGCGCATGCCGGTGGAACTGCTCGAAGCGCTGGTCGCGCACGAACTCGCGCACATCCGTCGCCACGACTATCTCGTCAATCTGCTGCAGGGCGCGGTCGAAGCGATGCTGTTCTACCACCCGGTGACGTGGTGGCTGTCGCGCCGGATCCGCATCGAGCGCGAACTCATCGCCGACCAGCTCGCCGCCGAAGCCATCGGTGCGCCGCGCCGCCTCGCCATCGCCCTGTCCGAACTTTCCGGATGCCTCGCATCCGCGCATCCCGCTCGCGATGTCACGCCGTCGCTGGCGCTTTCCGCCCACGGAGGCCACCTCATGTCCCGTATCGAACAGCTCGTCCGTCCCGGCCGGCGCCACAGTGGCGGACGCATCGCGTTCCCGCTCGTCGGTCTGGCCGCCGCGTGCCTGGCGTTCTATGCCCAGGCGCAGATCCGTCACGACGTCGCGACCGTGGCGAGCGATGACGCCGCGGCAGGCAGCAGCAAGTCGCAGCCCCCGGCGCACGTGCGCATCGACCGCCACGACGACCGGCCGTTCGCGATCGTCCGCAAGGATTCGGACGGATTCATCATGTCGGGATCCACCGACGAGATCGACGACATCAAGGCCGTGCGTAGCCAGCTGGGTCGGGATTTCGTCTGGTTCCGCAAGGGCGACCAGGCCTACGTGGTGGTCGATCCGGACACCGTGGAGCGCGCCGCGCGGGCGTGGGCGGAAAGCGACAAGCTCGACGGCCGCATGGAAGCGCTGGATGCGCAGATGGAAGTGTACGACCGCAAGATGGAAGCGCTCGAGGCGCAGATGGACAAGCTCTCCGACGTCGATGACGAGAGTCCGGCCATGCAGGAGGCGGGCAGGCGCATGGAGGAGTTCGGCCGGCAGCAGGAGATCCTCGGAGACAAGCAGGCCAGCCTCGCCGAGGCGATGGCAGACGCCGACGCAGCGGAGCGCGAGCGCCTCTCCGCCGAAATGGATGCGCTGTCGAAGCAGCAGGACGCCTTGTCCCGGCAGATGGATGCGCAGTCGAAGATCCTGGACGCCGAGAGCGCGCGGATGGAGCAGCAGACGAAGCCGATGGAAGCGCTCAGCCGCCAGATGGCGGAGGCGAGCAAGCCCATGGAGGCACTCGGCAAGCAGATGGAAGAGCTGGGCAAGCAGATCGACGCGCTCAGCGAGCAGGCCGAACGCGAAACCCTGCGGTTGATCGACGACGCGGTCGCCCGGGGACTGGCGCAGCCGGCGCCATCGAAGCGCTGACATCGGGAACGGCGCGCGCCGCCATTGCACACGACTCGCAAGCGGCGGGGCCTCCCCGCCGTATGGCGCTCGCTCTACGGCGTGAATCAGTGGGGCGTGCGCAGGTCCCGACAGCAATCGCGCACGCGATCGGCAACGTCTTCCCAGCGCGGCGCAGCCGGACTGCGCATCCGTTCCCAGGTGGCCGCGAGCGCGGGCTCCAGTTCACGCCACTCGCGGCCATGCGCCCCTTCGTCGTGCACGACACGGAGCACGGCGTTGAGCAGGACGTCGTCCGTGTGCGGGATGTCGTGCGTGGCCATGGCGTTCCCCCTTCGAAGGACGCCAGGAGTACGCCCGGCGGGCAGCCTGCGCAAGGCTTGCCGGCCGGTGGCCTGAACGGGTCAGCATCGGCCCGGATCGGCAAAGGATCCGCCACGACCCGGTACGTCGCCCCAACCATCGGCCTACGACCGCGCCCCCGGGGTTCGGCTAGTCTCGCCGGACTCTTCAGAGGGGACCACCATGAAACGCTCACCGCTCAGCCTCGGGCTGGCCCTTGCCGTCGCGTTGACGGCCATTCCGCTCGTACAGGCCGCCGACATCGATGCCAAGCCGCAACTGGGCACGTTCGGCGTCGACCTCGGCGCGCGCGATGCCTCGGTCAAACCGGGCAACGACTTCAACCGCTACGTCAACGGCCACTGGCTGGATACCTACCAGCTCAAGGACTACGAGACCTCGTACGGTTCGTTCAACGAGCTGCGCGATCGTTCCGAGGCTCAGGTGCACGCCCTCATCGAGGAACTGCAGCAGCGCAAGGATCTGGCGGCCGGCAGCGATGCGCAGAAGGTGCGCGACTACTACGCCAGCTTCATGGACCGCGCCACGCGCGACGCGGCGGGCATCAAGCCGCTGCAGCCGGTGCTCGACCGCATCGGTGCGATCAGGTCGCAGAAGGACCTGGTCGCCGCGTTCGCCAACGTCGAACTCGACGGAACCACCGCGCCGGTGCGCCTGGGCGTCGACCTCGACCGCAAGGATCCGGACCAGTACCTGGTCGGCCTGCGCGTGGGCGGCCTCGGCCTGCCCGACAAGGACTACTACCTCAACGGTGACGAGCGCTTCGTCAGGATCCGCGCGGCGTACGTCGAGCACATCCAGCGCATGCTCGGCTTTGCCGGCGTGAAGGATGCGAAGGCGCGCGCCGAAGCGGTGCTCGCGCTCGAAACCGAACTGGCCAAGCCGCAGTGGGAACGCGCGCAGCTGCGTAACCGCGACAAGACCTACAACGTCGTGTCGTTCGCCGACCTGGTGAAGCAGTACCCGGGCTACGACTGGGCCGCACAGGTCAAGGCGCAGGGCATGCCGGCGCTGGATCGCGTGAACGTGCTCACCCCCAGTGCCGTGCAGCCGGTGCTGGACGTGATCGCGCGCACGCCACTGCCGGTGTGGCGCGATTACCTGACCTTCCACGCGGTGCGCAACAACGCGTCGCTGCTGAGCCGCGAGATCGACGAGGCGGCGTTCGCGTTCAACGGCACCGTGCTCAGCGGCCAGAAGGCGCAGCGCGAGGACTGGAAGCGCGGCGTGGCCCTGGTGGGCGATACCGACGGCCTCGGCGATGCGCTGGGCAAGCTGTATGTGGAGCGGCATTTCTCGCCGCAGAGCAAGGCGGCGATGGACCAGCTGGTCGCCAACCTGCGTTCGGCGCTGCGCCACAACCTGGAAAAGATCGACTGGATGAGCGAGGCCACCAAGGCCGAGGCCTACCACAAGCTCGAGACGTTCCGCCCGAAGATCGGCTATCCCAGCAAGTGGCGCGAGTACGGCAGCGTCACCATCGTGCCGGGCGACCTGATGGCGAATGTCATGCAGATGCGCCGTTACTACCGCGACGACGAGAACCGCCGCATCGGCACGCGTCCGGACCGCGACGAGTGGTTCATGACGCCGCAGACCGTCAACGCGTACTACAACTCGACGTTCAACGAGATCGTGTTCCCGGCCGCGATCCTGCAGCCGCCGTTCTTCGACCTCAACGCCGATCCGGCAGTGAACTACGGCGCGATCGGCGCGGTCATCGGCCACGAAATGGGCCACGGCTTCGACGACCAGGGCAGCAAGTCCGACTTCGCCGGCATCCAGCGCAACTGGTGGACCGACGCGGACCGCGCCAACTTCGAACAGCGCACCAAGGCGCTGGGCGCGCAGTACGACGGCTTCTGCCCGATCGAAGGCACCTGCGTGAACGGTGCGCTGACCATGGGCGAGAACCTGGGCGACCTGGGCGGCATCTCGATGGCCTACACCGCCTACCAGCTGAGCCTGGGCGGCAAGCCCGCGCCGGTGATCGACGGCCTGACCGGCGACCAGCGTTTCTTCCTCGCCTGGGGCCAGGTGTGGAAGGGCAAGTACCGCGACGAGGCGCTGGTCAACCTGATCAAGACCAACCCGCACTCGCCGGTGCAGTTCCGCGCCAACGGCCCGCTGCGCAACTTCGATCCCTGGTACCAGGCGTTCGACGTGAAGCCCGGCGACGCGATGTACCTGCCGCCGGAACAGCGCGTGCGGATCTGGTAACGGTCCAGGTGCATCCCACGACAAGGCCCGCGCATGCGGGCCTTGTCGTTTGCGGTCTGTATCGAGTCAGTCGCGGTCCGGCGCGCCCAGCGGGAAATACGGACGGTACGGCCGCGCCTCGTCCACGGCGCGCACCACCGACGGCCGTGCCAGCAGGCGCCGGCGATAGGCATGCACGTGGGCGAAACGCGCGTCGATCGCATGCGTCCAGTCCGCGTAGAACAGGAACGGCGCCGCGCCGCAGTCGGCGAGGGTGAAGTCGGCGCCGATCGCCCATTCGCGCGTTGCCATGCGCTCGTCGAGCCAGGCATAGGCGGTCTCGAGCATCGCGCGCGCTTCGCGCACGCCATAGGGATCGCGGTCCGGTTCGGGGCGCAGGCGATCGAACACCACCTTCTGCTGCGGCGTCGAGACGTAGTTGTCGAAGAAGCGGTCCAGCATCCGCGTTTCCTGCGCGGCTTGCGGATCGTCGGGAATCAGCCGCACCGGGCCGGGGTAGTGCAGCTGCAGGTATTCGATGACGCCGGTGGCCTCGATGATCGTGCGTTCGCCGTCGACCAGGATCGGGAAGCGGCGCATCGGCCACAGTGCCGCCAGTTCGGACTCGGCCTGCGCGTCCTCGAGATTGCGGTAGTGGAAGTCGATGCCGTTTTCGTACAGCGCGATCAGCGCCTTCTGGCTGTAGGACGAGAACGGATGGGCATACAGGCGGGGACGCGTTGCGGTCATGACGAACTCACGTGGTGGGTTTGCCCATACGACGAACGGGCCGGTCGCCATTCGACATCGAACGGCGCCGGCCCGTTGGGGGCAGCATGGTCGCGACTTCCGCCGCGCTTACTTCTTCAGGGCCTTCACGGCGCCCAGCGTTTCCTGCACGTGCCGGTTCGGGTTCAGGTCGGAATAGACGTGGGCGATGGCGCCGTCGCGGCCGATCACGTAGGACGTGCGGCTGGACCATTCGGGCTTCTTGTCGAGGATCGCGTCGTATTCCTTCGCGATCTTCGCGCCCGGGTCGGCGGCGACGGCGAACTTGCCGCCGCAGTGCTCGGTTTCGCGCGAGAAGTCGGCAAGTTCGTTCACGTTGCCCGCGGTCACGCCGATGACGGTGGCGCCCTGCGCCTTGAAGTCGTCGACGGCTTCGGAGAACTGATGGGCTTCGAGATTGCAGCCGGGCGTGTGCGCGGCGGGGAAGAAGTAGACGACCACCGGGCCCTTCTTCAGCGCATCGGACAGCTTGAAGGTGAAGGGCTTGCCGGCCAGATAGGCCGACGCGGTGAAGTCGGGCGCCTTCGCGCCGGTCTTCAGCGCGGCGAGGGACGGTGCGGCGAACGCGATGAGGGCAGCGGCGGCAAATGCGCCAACAACGGCAAACTTGATCGGTTTCATGGGCGGCTCCGGGTTGACGGGTGCCTTATACGCCAAAAGCGCGCAAAGCACGAAGCCGCCGATCCGCTCGACCGTCGCTGCAAGCTTGCGTTGCCCTGACGCGGCGCGCACGCGCTCGCTAGACTGGCGCTCCCTCACAGGTGCCGTGTCGATGAACCGTACCGAACTCGTCCAGTCCTATTACGACGCCTTCAACCGCGGCGACCGGGACGCCATGCTCGAGCTGCTCACCGACGATGTCGCACACGACCTCAACCAGGGGCCGCGCGAAGTCGGGCGCGATGCGTTCCGCGCATTCCTGGCGCGAATGGATCGCAGCTACGCGGAGCAGCTGCGCGACATCGTGGTCATGGCCAGCGCCGACGGAACCCGCGCCGCAGCCGAATACGTCGTCCACGGCACCTACAAGGCCGACGACGAAGGCCTGCCGCCTGCGCGCGGACAGACCTACGTGCTGCCCGGCGGCGCGTTCTTCGAGTTCGCGGGCGGGCGCATCTCGCGCGTGACCAACTACTACAACCTGCAGGACTGGATCGATCAGGTCTCGCGCTGACATGGATCGCAACGGCCCGCGCGTCGCCTGCATTTCCGGAACCGCCATCGGTGCGTATCTGGACGACGTCGCGCGCCTGCGCATCGCGGTGTTCCGTGAATACCCGTACCTCTACGACGGCGACGCCGACTACGAGGCGCGCTACCTGCAGACCTACCTGCGATCGCCCGACAGCGTGTTCGTGCTTGCGTTCGACGGCGGGCGCGTGATCGGCGCATCGACCGGGCTCCCGCTGGCGGACGAGGAAGCGGATTTCCAGCGTCCGTTCGTCGAACGCGGCATCGAGGTCGGTGACGTGTTCTATTGCACCGAATCCGTGCTGCTGCCGGATTACCGCGGGCGCGGCATCGGTCACCGCTTCTTCGACGAGCGCGAAGCGCACGCACGGCGCCTGCAGCGCTTGCGCTGGACCGCGTTCGCGGCAGTGGACCGCGCCGCGGACGATCCGCGGCGACCACCCAATGCGCGCAGCAACGACGCGTTCTGGACCGCGCGCGGTTACCGCCGCCAACCCGGCATGACCATGCAACTGGCGTGGAAGGAACTGGACGAAGCGCACGAGAGCGAGAAGCCGCTGACGTTCTGGCTGCGGCCGCTGGAGAACGACGCATGAAAGTCGCCGTCGGCAAATACCCGATCGGGATGCCGCAGGATTTCGAGGCCTTCGCGGCCAAGCAGCGCGCACTGCTGCAGGAGGCGGCGCGTGCCGGCGCGCAGGTCGCGGTGCTGCCGGAATACCTGGCCCTGGAACTCGCCGCGGGCTTTGACGCGGCGACGCGCGCCGACCTGCCGGCATCGCTGGCCGCGCTGCAGCCGCTGGAACCGGCCTGGCATGCGCTGTTCGCGGACCTGTCGCGCGAATTCGCGCTGCGCATCCAGGCGGGCACCTTCCTCACGGCGGTGGAGAACGGGCGCTATCGCAATCGCGCCTGGTGGTATGCGCCCGACGGGTCGCGCCGGTTCCAGGACAAGCTGCAGCTCACCGGCTTCGAGAAACAAACGGGCGTGATCGAAGGCGGCGATGCGTTGAAGGTGTTCGATGCCGGCGGCGTGCGCGCGGGCATCGCGGTCTGCTACGACGCGGAATTCCCGCTGCCCGTGCGTGCGCAGTGCGAAGCCGGGACGAGGCTGCTCGTCGTGCCCAGTTGCACCGACACCGAAGCGGGCGCCACGCGTGTGCGGGTCGGATGCCTGGCACGCGCGCTGGAGAACCGGATTTTCGTTGCGCAATCGGTGACCGCCGGGATCGCGGAATGGAGCCCGGCGCTGGACATCAACACGGGCGAAGCGACGATCCATGCGCCGATGGACCGCGACCTGCCCGCGGACGGGATCGTCGCCGTCACGCGCGGCGAGCAGCGATGGGCGATCACAGACCTCGATTTCGAGCGCCTCGAACGCAGCCGCGGGAATGCGCAGGTCGCCAACGATCGCGACTGGCCGGGACAGCTGGCGCCGTCGATCGTGCGTGCACGGTTCGAAGGGTAGAGCCGGGAAATCTGGAATTCGGCGATCGTGCGGCGCGTAACCGACGATCCAGCCGCGGTTATTGCGGGTGTTTCGACGCGAATCGCGGGTCGCCCCGCGCCGCGGCAGGGCCGCGCCCGCGCAAAAACGCCATTCAGCGCAGCAACGTTTCCACGGAAGTGTCACCGCCCGTTTACGCCCCGGCTGCGAGCGTACGCATGCAAATGGCCAGCACCCATGTGGAGGTTCCATGAATCTGAAACATTCTTCGATCCTGGTAGCAGTGCTTGCGGCGATGGCCCTGGCGGGCGGCTGCAACAAGTCCGACGACACCGCTGACACCTACGGCACCGAGCCGGCAGCGACGCCGGAACAGCCTGCCACGACGCCGCCGGCCGATACCGGCACCAGCACTGCGGCCACCGACACCGCCGGCACCCAGCCCGAGGCGAGTACGCCGGCTCCGACGACCGCACCGGCGACGACGCCGCCGACCACGACGGCCGATGCGACCACGCCGTTCGACGACATGGACATCAACAACGACGGCTCGCTGTCGCGCGACGAACTCCCGGCCACCAGCCCGCTGTTGCAGGACTTCTCGACCGCCGACAAGGACGGCAACGGCACGCTGTCGCGCGCCGAGGTCGATGCGCAACGCGGCACCATGCCGCCGCCCGGCGGCTGATCGTCGCTCGTAACTCCTGAAGGCCCGCCCGCAAGGGCGGGCTTTTTTGCGCGTACGGCGCGGCGAAGACAACACGCGTACGCCACGCGATGACCATCCCTCTGTCGGGTGAGGCCTTTCCGCGAGCCGGCCGCTTCCATGCCTGGCTGGGAGGGGCCGCGGCGATTCGTCGGCGTCTTGCCGCGCTTCCGCGCCGCACAACCGATCGTTCTTGCCGCCAGCGAGCGCGCAAACGGCATGGCACTGTTGCAGTGATGCCGCTGTGGGGCGCCCTCCGCCTTGTATAACTGGCGGGCCGCCGTCGCAGCGACGAGGACCGCCATGAGTCAGGACCGCTTCGAGATCGACGAATTCGCGCGTTGCCTGGAGCGCGCGCACGCGCATGCCACGGCCTACCTGCGCGACCTTCCCGAACGTCACGTGGGTGCCCGACTCGGACGCACCGCGCTGATGGCGGCAATGCACACGCCCTTGCCCGCGCAGGGCGAAGACGGCCGCGCCGTGCTCGATCTGCTGGCCTCGCAGGCAGTGCAGGGCACCTCCGCCTGCGCGTCGCCGCGCTACTTCGGCTTCGTGATCGGCGGTTCGTATCCGGTGGCGCTGGCGGCCGACTGGATGGTTTCGGCCTGGGACCAGAACGCCGGCATCCACGTGATTTCGCCCCTCGCCGCCGCGGCCGAGGAAGTCGCCGCGCAGTGGTTGCTGGAACTGTTCGATCTGCCGCGCGACTCCGGCGTGGGTTTCGTCACCGGCTGCCAGATGGCGAACTTCACCTGTCTGGCCGCCGCGCGGCACGGCGTGCTGCGTCGCGCCGGCTGGGACGTCGAAGCCGAAGGCCTGTATGGCGCGCCGCGCGTGCACGTCGTCACTTCGGCCGAATCGCACGTCACCATCGACGTGGCGATGCGCTATCTCGGTTTCGGCACGCGCGCGTTGCATCGCGTGGAATCCGATGCGCAGGGGCGGATGCTGCCCAGGCGTCTGCGCGAAACCCTCGCGCGGCTGGAAGGCCCGGTGATCGTCTGCGCGCAGGCCGGCAACGTGAATACCGGCGCCTTCGATCCGTTGCGGGAAATCGGCGCGATCGTGCGCGAGCGTGGCGGCTGGCTGCACGTCGACGGCGCCTTCGGCCTGTGGGCGCGGGCGAACGCAACGCTGCGCGCGGTAGCGGACGGCATCGAACTCGCCGATTCCTGGGCCACCGACGCGCACAAGTGGCTCAACGTGCCGTACGACTGCGGCGTCGCCATCGTGCGCGATGCGCAGGACCACCGCACCGCGATGACGTCGGTTGCCGCGTATCTCATCCAGACCGGCGGTCTGGAACGCGATCCCGTCGACTGGGTGCCGGAGTTTTCGCGGCGCGCGCGCGGCATCCCGGTCTACGCCACGTTGCGCACCCTCGGCCGGGACGGCGTCGCCGCGCTGGTCGAGCGCTGCTGCGCCCGCGCACGACAGATGGCGGGACTGCTCGGCGCAGAAGAGGGCGTGCGCGTGCTCAACGATGTGGTGCTGAACCAGGTGCTGGTGCGCTTCGGCGACGACGACGAACTGACCCGCGCGGTGGTGAGCGGCGTGCAGGACGAAGGCACCTGCTGGCTCAGCGGCACGACCTGGCACGGTCTGGGTGCGATGCGCATCTCCGTGTCCAACTGGGCCACCACGGAAGAGGATGCGGCGCGCAGCGCGGAGGCGATCCTGCGCGTGTACCGTGCGCTGCGCACGTGCCGGGAAATGAGCTCGTCGACAGCCGCACGCTGACGCCGTCGGGGTGACTGGCAGCCCGACGGTGAAATTCCTGAATCGCCGGGGCAATGACCGGGCACAAATGCATTTGCTGAATGCGCGATCCGGCGCCTTCCCGCTGGGCGCTGCACGAAAGCGGAACCACGTTCATGCTTCACGTGGCGATCACACCTACACTTTTTCGCAAGCAGGGGTCCGCAACGACCACACCGCGCGCAGGGCGCTCCTTTCCCGCGCAAGCGCATGCCTGCGACCGATCGTCCGCCATGCCCGTGTTCCGGAAACTGCCGTGCTTCGTCCCGACCTCCTCATCATCCTTGTCCTGGCCATCGTCGCCGGTGCCGTTACCGCTTCCGCCACGGGTCACTTCGAACCGCTGCCGCTCTTCGCCGGCGTGATCGTTGCCGGCGTGATCCGAAGCGTGCGCATGGCGCGCCAGCGCGGCTGAGCCCGCGCTGCTTCAGGTCGAAGACCCTCAGTTCGAAGATCGCTTCAGTTCCCGCAGTTGCGCGCGATACGCCGCGCGCACCTCGCCCTCGCTGTGCGCCTGCGCGCGACGCAGCGCTTTGCCCGCGCGTCGCGCATCGCCCGCCTTGAGGTACGCACGCGCCAGCGCCGAGTGGAAACGGTGCTCGCCCGGATACAGATGGATCGCGCGCCGGTAGCTGGCGATGGCCTGGCGATAGTCCCCGTTGCGCTCGGCATCCATCCCCAGCATGAACTGGTGCAGCGGATCGCGGCGCTGCACGCGCGATAGCCGGTCGCGGAATGCGGCCTCGCGCCGGTTGTCGCCGAGGCGATGGGCGAGTCCGATCATGTTGAACAGTGCGCCGTCCTCCTTCGGATCGAGCGCAAGGGCCTTGTCGTAGGCGCGTCCGGCCGCAGCCAGGTAGCCCGCGCGTACCTGCAGCACGCCGGCGTTGCTCCATAGCGGCGCGTACGCCGGTTCGAGCGCGAGTGCGGCATCCATCAGCTGCATCGCGCTATCGATCTCGCCGTGTGCCATCCGCGCCATGGCGAGGTTGTTGTAGTAGTGCGCGATCAGGCGCCGATCGTCGATCGCGACCGGCCGATCGACCGCGATCACCGTGTCGCCCGAGGTGTCCACGGTCAGGCGGCGTCCCTGGATGTGCACCCGCGCGTTGATGTGGTTGTTGCGGTAGATCGTGTTGGCTTCCTGGCGCCACGAGAGCGTGTTCTCGATTTCCTGCGGCTGCGCGTCCAGCCCCGCTTCGCGCGCCATCGCGACGAACAGCAGGGTGAACGACAGGCAGTTGGCGCGCCGCGCCGCGTAGGTGTCCGCGACCGAATAAGTGGCGTCCTCGTCGTAGACGATCGCGAGTGCGTCCTCGTCGAGCATGAAGTGCAACAGCCGCGCCAGGCGTTCGGCGGGTGAGGCCGGCGTGGCGAGCACGGCTTCGCGCATGCGCTCGCGCAGCTCCGGCGGCAGGGCCATCACCGCGGTCGGCGGCGGCACCGGCGCCGGTTCGACGACAGGTGCATTGGCGGGACCCGCCAGCGAGAGCGCCGCAAGCAGCAGTGCATACATGGCAGACCCTCGGCGCTTCGGCGGCAAGATGGCCTGGCGGAAGTGTAGTCCTGCCCGCGTCGGCCGGCGTTGCAGGGAACGCGGTTTCCGGTAGCGATTTGTTGGCGGCAGACGGGCTAGGGGCGGGCCAGCGCCAGCACGATTTCGAAGACGATCAGCAGGACGATGGCCAACTCGAGCATTTCCGCACGCCGGCTCGAGGCTTCGTCGTACAGCGCCGTGTAGGTGTCGCGGATGATCGCCAGCTTTCGGTTCACCGCGGCGGTCAGGCGCGGCACGCGGAACAGTTCCAGCGCCGCGCCGTAGATGCGCGCTAGGTAGACGTCTTCGGTGACCTGCAGCGAATTCTCCACACGCTCGGTCAGCTGGGTCACCTCGGCCACCAGTCCGTACAGGCGGCGCGCGAGCCGGGCGGCGCGGCGCGAGGCGAGCAACGAGAGCCCACCGCGCGCATTTTCGACCAGGTGGTACATCGACACCAGTTCGGCATCGAGCAGTTCGTCGTAGTAGCGCATTTCCAGCAGCTGCGCGTTGGCAACCTCGATGATGTCGACGACGTCGGAATCGCGCCGCGGCTCGTACAGGAACGCGCGATCCCAGGTCAGCACGACCAGATCGTCGTCGAAGTACGAATACGCCTGCTCGGTGATCGCCGTGGCCTCCTGCGCGGACAACGGGCGCGTCTCGCCGGAAAGCAGCGCGGGGAGATTGGCCCGTGCGCGAATTTCGGCCGCGGTCATCGGCTCGGCGAAGCCGTGCACGATCGCGAACAGGTAGTCCTCTTCCAGATGCTGTGGCGCCGGACGGTGCAGTGCCGGGCCGATCACCGCGAGAACGGTGCGCAACGCATCGCGCCACACCTCGGCGCCATCGCCGGTGGCGCGATCCAGGTCGTTGAAGCGGCGCGCGAATTCACCCCAGGGCAGCTCCGTCACCGGCACCCGCAGGGCGAGCACGATCGCGCCGAAGTCGTAGATGCGCACCGTCAGTTCGGCTTCGACCACGGCGTCGTCCAGCTGCAGCCGCATCGCCGGCAGCGTGAGCAGGGCCGGTGGCACGCCGAAGCTGAGTTCGTTGTCCGCGACCGTCACCAGGCGCGTGCGCCGGCTCGCGCCCCCCTGCTGCGCGTGCCAGAGCGACTCCGCGCGCGCCAGGTCGATTTCGTTGGCCACGTCCAGCAGGCGGTGCGCGACGAGGGCGCCGGATCGGACGTGCAGGGCAGCCGCCATGGCGGACTCCGGTTCAGGAGTCGCCAGTGGAAACCGGCTCCCGTTACGGATGCGTCACGCCGGGTTCACTTGCCCGAATACGTGAGGCGGTGCTGCCGCGAAGATGGCTCGGCCATGCGAGCCGCAGAAACAAGAAGGCCCAGCGGCGAACGAGAGATGAATCCCGCGGCTGAGCCTTCCGTACCGGATCGGTGCCCACGGTCCTCGGTCCGTTTGCATCCTTTCCAGCAGGGTCACCCTAGCGCGCGGGATGTTACGGCCGGGTCAACCGCGCACCGGTCCGCGGCTTACGCTGGGGCATGCCGATCGATCCCCGCGACCCCGCCAGCGTCCGCACGCTCAGCCGCCACCGCTGCTTCGTCTATGTCGCGCCGTGCGCCTACGAGGACCTGTTGAAGCTGGGGCACTCGCGCGATCCGCTGCAGCGCCTGCAATCGCTGCACCGGCGCTGGTTCGAATTCTTCGCGCCCGAGCGCATCGCGCTGGTGGAAACCGACACGGTCCGCGAAGCGCGTGCGATCGAACTGGCGCTGCAACACGAACTGGCCGAGTGGAACGCGCTCGCGCCGCTCACCGTGCTGCGCGAAGCCGGCGGTCATGGCGAATGGTTCCGCGGCGCGGGCGCCCGCCTCGAGGATGCGGTGCGCGCGCTCGAAGCGCAGGGCCACCGCGTCCATGCGCCCGCGACGGACTGGTTGCGCGCCGCGCTGCGGGCACGCAGCGACCTGCTGCACGAGTGGACGAACGCGGCGCTGACGATCGACGAACTCGAACTGCGCGCCGGGACCACGCCCGTGCAGCGCGTGGTCCGCGACGCGCTCGATGCCTGCGCCGCGTTCGACATCGCGCTGGAAGAGCGGCTGCCGCCGGCGGTCTGGCGGTGGTACCGGGCTGGCGGCGGCCTGGCGCCCTGAATGCGACAGCCGGGGCGGTGGGCGGGTTCATGCCCGGGCCGTTATCCTTTGCGGGCAGACCGTTACCGGAGAATCTCCATGGCCACCGGCTGGGCAGGCGATGGCGCCGTGCAGGACCAGATCGACGCGACCATCAAGGACGCGATCAAGCGCGTGCGCAGCCAGTTGCCCACGGGCCCCGGTCGGACGCACTGCGAGGAATGCGACGCGGAAATTCCCGAGGCGCGGCGCAAGGCCGTGCCCGGCGTGCGCCTGTGCGTAGCCTGCCAGGAAGCGCGCGACCAGGAGCAGGCCGGCTTCAGCGGCTACAACCGCCGCGGCAGCAAGGACAGCCAGCTGCGCTGAGGTTCTTCCATGGCATCGACAGGAATTGGCTGGCGCGCGTGGCTGGCGGCGCTGTTCGGCGCGCGCCGCGCGGATGTTCCGCCGCATCTGCGCAAGCCGCGGATCCGCGAGCGCGGCACCACCACGGAACTGCAGTTCGCACGAGGCGTCTCGCAGAGCGCGATGGTGACGCGCGATCCGCAGCGGCTGCTGATCGACTACACCCGCACGATGCTGGGCGCGCTGGTGTTCGTGCCGCGGCCGCGCCGCATCGGCATGATCGGCCTGGGCGGCGGATCGCAGGCGAAGTACTGCTACCGGCATCTGTCCGAGGCGCAGATCGAGGTCGTCGAGAACAACCCGCACGTGCTGGCGCTGCGGCGCCAGTTCCATGTGCCCGACGACGATGCGCGTTTCCGGGTGTTCCTCGATGACGGTGCGCGTTTCCTGCACGAGCGTGCCGGTCGCTACGACCTGCTGCTGGTCGACGGCTACGACGAGACCGGCATTCCGGAGGCCCTGTCCACGCAGGCCTTCTACGACGACTGCCGCGCCGCGCTGACGGAAGGCGGCGCGATGGCCGCAAACCTCTATTGCGCCGATGCCGCCGCGCACGTGGAGCGACTGCAGCGCGCCTTCGGTGCGTCGTCCGTGCTGGTGATGGAGGAGCCGCGGCAGAGCAACCGCGTGGCGTTCGCCTGGACGGGGCCCGTGACGACGGGCGAGGGCGACATGACGCTGTCATCGGCCGCGCAGCGCGACCTGCGCGCCGTGTTCGGCACCGTGCGCGAGGCATTCGCTGCGCGCTAGATCCGGCGCACGCGGAACTTGCGGCCCTTGATCTTTCCCGATTGCAGCCGCGCCAGCGCCTTGTCGGCCTGGTTGCGCTGGATCGCGACGTAGCTGCGGGTGGGGAAGACATCGATCTTGCCGATCGCCTCGACCGGCAGCCCGGCCTCGCCGGTGATCGCGCCGACGATGTCGCCCGGCCGCAGCTTGTCGGTGCGGCCTGCGTCGATGCGCAGGGTCACCGTCGATGCCGCAGGCGCCGAGCGCGGTCGCAGCGTGGCCAGCGTCGGGCGTTCCCAGCGGATGGCGATGCCCAGTTGCTGCGCCAGCGCAGTCGAACGCGGCAGTTCGCGCGGCGTGCACAGGGTAAGGGCGATGCCGTTGCGACCGGCGCGGCCGGTGCGGCCGATGCGGTGCACGTAGGTATCGGCGTCGGTGGGTACGTCGTAATTGATCACCGCGCCCAGATCGTGGATGTCGAGACCGCGCGCGGCGACGTCGCTGGCCACCAGCACGTTGCAGCTGCGGTTGGCGAAACGCACCAGGACCTCGTCGCGATCGCGCTGTTCCAGATCGCCATGCAGCGCCAGCGCGGAATAGCCGAGGTGGGCGAGGGAGGCCGCCACGTCGTCGATGTCCCGCTTCATGTTGCAGAACACCACGGCGGATTCCGGGTTGTATTCCATCAGCAGCCCGGCCAGTGCGGCGGGCTTCTGTGCGGGATCGACGTCGAAGAAGCGCTGGTCGATCGTCGCCTGCTGCTGTGCGCCCTCCACCGTGACTTCCAGCGGTTCGCGCAGGAGGTTGCCGGCGATGGCGCGGATCGACTCGGGATACGTGGCGGAAAACAGCAGCGTCTGCCGGTTCGACGGGGTCTTGCCGACGATCTCGCGGATCGGTTCCTCGAAACCCATGTCGAGCATCCGGTCGGCTTCGTCCAGCACGAGCACGCGCACGTCGCGCAGGTCGAGCGCGCGCTTGCGCAGCAGTTCCTGCACGCGGCCCGGCGTGCCGACCACGACATGCGGCGCATGCTGCGCGAGCGAGGCCAGCTGCGGCGCCAGCGCGACGCCACCGGTCAGCGTGGTGAGCTTCACGTTCGGAATGCCGGTCGCGAGCTTGCGGATGTGCTTGGCGACCTGGTCGGCCAGTTCGCGCGTGGGGCAAAGCACCAGCGCCTGCACGCGCACCTGCGCCGGATCGATGCGATGCAGCAGCGCCAGCCCGAAGGCCGCGGTCTTGCCGCTGCCGGTCGGCGCCTGGGCGATGAGGTCGCGTCCTTCGATCAGCGCGGGCAGGCTCTGCGCCTGCACCGGCGTCATCTGCACGTGGCCGAGGGCATCCAGGCCCTGGAACAGGGCGGGGTTGAGCGGCAAATCGGTGAATTCGGTCATGCGCCATGATACGGACGAACCGTGACCCCCGTTCGCCGGCCGGATGTCCGGCTTCGCGTGGCCTTTCGCCCTGCGCACCTAGAATCGCCCCTGCATCGTCCCACGGACGCCGCCCATGACCGTGCGTTCCCACACCACGCTCCGCACGTTCCTTCTCGTGCTGGCACTCGTCGGCACGCCGTGCGCATGCAGCGAGACGAGGGCCCCCGCCATGTCGATGAAGCTCACTTCGGCGGCATTCGCCGCGAACGCGTCGATTCCCCCGCGCCACACCTGCCAGGGCGGCGACGTGGCGCCGCCGCTGCAGTGGACCGGCGTTCCGCCGAACGCGCGCAGCCTCGCCTTGATCGTCGACGATCCGGATGCGCCCGATCCGACCGCGCCGCAGCGCACCTGGGTGCACTGGGTGCTCTACAACCTGCCGGTCGCCGCGAACGGCCTGCCCGAAAAGGCGGCACCGCTGCCGGCGGGCACGCGCGAAGGCCGCAACGACTGGCAACGCACCGGTTACGGCGGTCCCTGCCCGCCGAAGGGGCGTCACCGCTATTTCTTCAAGCTCTACGCCCTGGATGTCGAATTGCCCGACCTGCACGAGCCCGACAAGGCCGCGCTGCTGAAGGCGATGGAAGGCCACGTGGTCGCGCAGGCGGAGCTGATCGGTACCTGCCAGAAGCAGTAGCTCGCGTATGCTCGCGGCGTTTCCGTCCGGACGCGCCCGATGTCGCCCTTGCCGCTTCCCTCCGCGCAGCTCGATGCCCTGAAGGCCGCCTATGCGACGCCGCCGCGCGCCTACCACAACTTCGCGCACGTCGAAGAAGTGCTGCGCCACTACGACGAAGTCACGGCGGGGCCGGGATGGACGCAGCCGGAGGAAGTGCGCCTGGCCGTGCTCTACCACGATGCGATCTACGAAGCCGGCCGCAAGGACAACGAAGCGCGCTCGGCCGAGCTGGCCGTCGCGCACATCGACCAGTGGCTTGCGGATAGTGGTATCGACGCGGCGCGCGTCGCCGACCTGATCAACCTGACCGCGCGCCACGGCACGCTCGCGCCGCAGGACGTCGATCGCGATGCCGCGCTGTTCCTCGATTGCGACATGGCGATCCTCGCCGCCGAGCCCGCGGTGTTCGCCGCCTACGATCGCGGCATCACCGCCGAATACCGCGGCCACGTTCCCGCGTGGCTGTTCAAGCTCAACCGTCGGCGCTTCCTCAAGGCGCTGCTGGCGAAGGAGCGCATCTTCCTCAGCGACTGGTTCCACCAGCGCCTGGATGCGCAGGCGCGGATCAACCTGCGCCGCGCGGTGACGGAAAAGCGCTGATGAACGCCCTGGTCCCGAATGGAAGGTGGCGCGCAAGCGGACTGGTCTCTGTCGCGCTCCTGATCCTACTGCCGTCGTGCCGCCCCACCGCTCAGTCTCCGCAGCCCGTTGTCGAGAGCCCGCGAGCGCCATTGGTGGAAGGCGTCATCGTGACGACCATAGCCAGTGCGGAAGTCGATCCGGCGGCCTCCGCCCAGGAAGGTGACACGGCCATTTGCCGGCAGTGGACGGTGACCGCTCCACAGGCAGAAGCATTGATCACTCGGAGTCACGAGATCGATGCGCAGGCCTATCAGCGGAGCCACCGCGGTTCCGCGCCCTGCAGGATCGGTGGGCTGGTGCGCAGGGAGGGGCGCACGTGGCAGTTCACCATCGACACCGCTGCGCAGGTGATGTTGAAACGCGGCAATGAAGTGAAATACCTCGGTTGCGATGCGCAGGCGTGCAGGTCCCTGGCCCAGCGTGTGCCCGCGCGGTCGCCGACCCGGTAGTCAGGCCGCCTGTGCCGCCGCATGCCCCGACGCCCAGGCCCACTGGAAGTTGTAGCCGCCCAGCCAGCCGGTGACGTCGACGACTTCGCCGATGAAATACAGGCCCGGCACCTTCTTCGATTGCATCGTGGACGAGGACAGGCCGTCGGTATCGACGCCGCCGAGCGTGACCTCGGCGGTGCGATAGCCCTCGGTGCCGCTGGCGACGAGCGGGAACGACGCGAGCAGTTCGGCCATCTCGCGCAGTTGCGGTTCGTTGAACTGCTTCATCGGCCGGTTCGGCAGCCAGTGCTCGCACAGGCGCTGCGCGAAACGCTTGGGCAGCAGGTCGCCGAGCACGGTCTTGAGTTCGGCAGCCGGGCGCTCGTGGCGCAGGCGCTGCAGCGTGTCGGCGGCATCCATGCCGGGCAGCAGATCCAGGCGCAGGTCGTCGCCGGGTTGCCAGAACGAGGAGATCTGCAGGATCGCCGGGCCGCTCACGCCGCGATGGGTGATCAGCAGGTAGTTGGAGAACGACTTGCGGTTGCAGCGTGCCTCCACCGGGAAGGCGACGCCGCTGAGGTCCTGCAATCGCTCCTGGTGCTTGCCGCTGAGCGTCAACGGCACCAGGCCCGCGCGCGTGGGCAGCACGTCGTGGCCGAACTGGCGCGCCAGTTCGTAGCCGAAACCGGTGGCGCCCATGCTCGGGATCGACAGCCCGCCGCTGGCGACCACGAGCGCCGGCGCGGTGAAGACGCCGCGCGTGGTGTGCAGGTGGAAGTCGCCGCTGTCGCCGTGCACCACGCGCTCGATGCTGCAGGAGCTTTCGATGCGCACGTTCGCGTCGGCGCATTCGTCGAGCAGCATCTTCACGATCAGCTTGGACGATTCGTCGCAGAACAGCTGGCCGAGCTCCTTCTCGTGGTAGGCGATGCCGTGCCGCTCGACCATCTCGATGAAGTGGGCCGGCGTGTAGCGGGCGAGGGCGGACTTGCAGAAGTGCGGATTCGCCGACAGGTAGTTCGCCGGCGACGCGCCGGTATTGGTGAAATTGCAGCGGCCGCCGCCGGACATCAGGATCTTCTTGCCCACGCGATTGGCGTGCTCGACCACCAGCACGCGCTTGCCGAGCTGGCCCGCGGTGATCGCGCACATCAATCCCGCCGCACCGGCGCCGATGATCAGCACGTCGACGGTGGCGGCGGTGGCGGGGGCGTGAACGGGCATGGAGATCGCGGCGGGAAGCGGGCGTCGATTCTACGGGTGAGCGCGGGTCGGGCGGTCCGGCTTCGTCCGTGGGCCGCTACCGCTGCGCCGCCGCGTTCTACCGGACGCAGTGACCCGCATCGGGCGACGCAGGACCCTCCGGCATGGCCGAGCAGCGCATCCACGATGACTACGCGTTGCGCCTGGAGGAACGGGGCGACATGTTGCAGGTCCAGGTGAGCGGCGATATCGACGCCCAGCGGGTGCGGATCGCCTATTGGCAGGAGATCGCCAGCGAAGGCAGGACGCGTGGAATCCGCAAGCTGCTGGTGACCGATCGCAGGAAGGGCCATCCGGCCACGCCCGCGGAACTGGCCGAACTGGCGGGCCTGTTCCAGCACGAGGCGCGCCATTTCGACCGCGTTGCGGTGATCGAACCGACGCCGGAATTCGTCCCGGCGATCGAATACGCCGAAATCTTCGGCCAAGGCATGGGCATCAACGTGCGGATCTTCAGCGACCAGCGCGAGGCCGAGCGCTGGCTGCGCTACGGGTCGCCGGACGACTGAACGGCCCGGGGCGGTAAAATGCGCGTTTCCCCACGGACCGCCCCGATGCCCACCGCGCCCGCCTGCCCGCAATGCACCCTCGAGAACACCTACGCCGACGGCACCAACTTCGTCTGCGCCGACTGCGGCTTCGAATGGCCGATGGCGGGCGGGGGAACGGAAGAGGGCGCCCTGGTCGTTCGTGACAGCAACGGCAACACGCTCGCCAACGGCGACACGGTGGTCGTGATCAAGGACCTCAAGGTCAAGGGATCCTCGATCCCGCTCAAGCAGGGCACGGTGATCAAGAACATCCGCCTGGTCGAGGACGACGCCGAACACATCGAAGGCAACTCGGACAAGATCAAGGGGCTGGTGCTGAAGACCTGCTTCCTGAAAAAGGCTTGAATCGGCGGGTTGCAGCGCGGATGAATGCGCTGCAGCACGCGTGGCGGCGTCGGGGCCAGGGCCGGCGCAGGTGGCTAAACGGGGCCGATTCGCGTACAGTTCGCCCCGTTTCGCGCACGGCTGATCCGTTTTCCTAGGTAAGCCCCGCCGCTCCCGGCCTCCGGCCGGCCCCCGCGGCCCCAGCTTCTGCTGGCATATCCCGTACGCCTTTCGTCGCGCAGACACGGTCCGGAGCTTCCGGCACCGTTCAATCAGATCACTCGCAAGCGCGGTACCAAGGAAAGCTTCGAGTTTCGCAACCGGTTCGCCGGCTGCGATCAACGGAGCTTCAACATGACCTTCGAATCGCTCGGGCTCGCCCCCGCGCTGCTGCGCGCGCTGTCCGAAAACAACTACACCACGCCGACGCCGATCCAGGCCGAGGCGATCCCGCTGGCGCTGGCCGGCCACGACGTCCTCGGTGGCGCCCAGACCGGCACCGGCAAGACCGCCGCATTCGGCCTGCCGCTGCTGAACCGCCTGTCCAAGCAGACGCCGCCGAGCGGCCCGCGCAAGCCGCGCGCGCTGATCCTCACGCCGACCCGCGAACTCGCGATGCAGGTGACCGACAGCCTGCGCGCCTACGCGAAGCACCTGCGTCTGAACATCACCGCGATCTACGGCGGCGCCGGCATGCAGCCGCAGGTCGACAACCTGCGTCGCGGCGTCGACGTGCTCGTGGCCTGCCCGGGCCGCCTGATCGACCACCTCGAGCGCGGCACCGCGCGCCTGGACAACGTCGAGATGCTGGTGCTGGACGAAGCCGACCGCATGCTCGACATGGGCTTCCTGCCCGCGATCAAGCGGGTGCTGGGCAAGCTGCCGGCGCAGCGGCAGACGCTGCTGTTCTCGGCGACCTTCGAGGCGCAGATCAAGGCGCTGGCCCTGGAATTCATGCGCAATCCGCGCCAGGTCCAGATCGCCGCGCAGAACACCATCGCCGAGACGATCACCCACCGCGCCCATCCGGTCGACGCCTCGCGCAAGCGCGAGCTGCTGACGCAGATCCTGGCCACGCGCCACACCGACCAGGTGATGGTCTTCGGCAAGACCAAGCACGGCTGCAACCGCCTGGCCGAACAGCTCGAGACCGCGGGCCTGAAGGCCGTCGCCATCCACGGCAACAAGAGCCAGGCGCAGCGCACCAAGGCGCTGATCCAGTTCAAGACCGGCAAGGCCCGCGTGCTGGTGGCGACCGACGTCGCCGCGCGCGGCCTCGACATTCCCAACCTGCCGCTGGTCATCAACTACGACCTGCCGATGGTGGCGGAGGACTATGTGCACCGCATCGGTCGCACCGGTCGCAACGGTGCCAGCGGCGAAGCCCTGTCGCTGGTCGCGCCGGAGGAAGGCGGCCTGCTGCGCCAGGTGCAGAACATGCTCAGGGCATCGATCGAACTGGTGACGGTGGACGGCTTCGCGCCGAGCCGTCCGATCCAGCTCAATGCACCACTGCCCAAGCCCGGCAGCGCTCCGCGTTCGCAGCGCGGACACCGTCCGCACGGCAAGCCGGCCCAGCGCCACGCGCATGCCGGACCGCGTCCGCAGCGCGGCAACGGTCGCGGCAATGGCCAGGCCGGCGACAGTCGCGGCAACGGCGGCGGCAATGCCAGGCGGGGCGGTACCCGCGGCTGAGCTTTCCGTCAGCGCGCCGCACGCGCGGCGCGCTTGTGCGCGTACATGGCCTGGTCGGCGGTTTCCAGCAATGCCTCCAGCGAAGCGCCATCGTCGGGATACATCGCGATGCCGATGCTGGTGCCCAGGCGCACCGGCTCGCATTCGAACGTGAACGCGGCGCCGACGCGCGCAACCAGGTGCTGCGCGTGGGCCTGCACGCGTTCGCGCCCGGATACCTGCGCCAGGATCACGCCGAACTCGTCGCCGCCCACGCGTGCGACGGTGTCCGCGGGCCGTGACGCATGGCGAATGCGCGCGGCGACTTCGCAGATGGCCGCGTCGCCCGCACGATGGCCAAGCGAATCGTTGATCGGCTTGAGTCCGTCCATGTCCAGGCTCATCACGCCGAAGCGGCGTTTCTCGCGGGCGGCCACGGCGAGGGCAGCGCGCAAGCGTTCGAAGAACAATGCGCGGTTGGGCAGTCCGGTCAGCACGTCGTGGGTGGCGCGATAGAACAGTTCACCGCTTTCGTGTTGCGTGGCATGGAACATGGCGGCGGCGATCAGTTCCGCGATCAGCCCGAGCACGTGCTGGTCCTCGTCGTCGAAAGCGGACGGTTCCGGAGACAGGACCTTCAGCACACCGACGACCCGCTCGTGATGCCGCAACGGCACGACGATCATCGAACGCAGACCGACGCGGCGACAGGCCTCGGTGTCCGTGCGCGGATCCGTCTCCGAGTCTTCGCAGCGGAACGCTCGGCCGTGCTCCACGCACAGGCCGGACAGACTGCGTCCGCGGGCCAGGCGGAGGCCGAGGTGCATTTCGGCGATACCGCAGCTGGCCCCGTACACGAGGTCGTCCGCTTCGACGAGTTCGATGGCGGCGCCGGCGGCGTGGGTAAGCGCCTGCGCCCGCTCGGCGGCCAGCGCCATCACCCCTCCCAGGTCCACGCCGAGGCGCGCGATCTCCGTCTGCGCCTGGATCACGCCCAACAGCCGATCCGTTGACGGTGTGCGCACGAGGGCCATGAGCGCCCTGCGGGTGGAGTTCGCCCACGATTCTAGCCGTGTCGCGCAGTCAGGGAGTCATGCCGGGCGACCTTCCGTCGAGTGACGGGTCCGCCCGTATGGCGAAGGCGCCCGAAGGCGCCCTCGTCGATCCGGCAGATGTGGTCGGGTGTCAGCGATTGCTGCCCTGGCGATTGCCGCCGCCCGAGGCTTCGCCGCCCTTGCGGCCGATTTCGGACATGTGCTGGCGGTCGCGGCTGACCGCTTCGCCGCCCTTCTGGGCGATCTTGCGCTGCTTGTCGTCGTCCATGCCGGCGAAGCCGCGGCCCTGGTTGCCCTGGTTGCGGTTCTGGCCCTGGTTCTGGTTGGTAGGCATCGGTTGTGCTCCTTGTCGCTGCGCGATACGGGTTGCATCGCTTCTGATCCTCCGTCCTCCCGTCGCATCGCGGAGTCGGTGGACATGCGCGAGGTTAGGGAAGTGCGCGTTAGACCAGCGGCCACCGCGAGTAAAGCGGAAGTAATGGTCGCGCCGATCGTTTCCTCGCAGCGCGAGCAGCGTGCGGGTGTCGTTGCCAGTCATCGATGCGGTGAGGATGTCGACGTGCACCGTTCACGGTGCCGCCGCGGGGCGTCATGCGCGCGTTCATCGCGACACGCGCAAGGGGAAGTCGATCTGCCGCGCGTTCACGACGCGTCGTAACGTCGCGCGAAGTCGGCCTGCGCCCGCCGAGCCGCGCCCTCGCAATCCGGTTCCGCCTATCCGCCCGTCGGGCCGGAGTGGTGCCGAAAAAAGATCCGTCCGCCATGTCGATTTCCCCGTCACCGGTTCGTCGTACCTGCAAGAGCGCGGAAAGCCCCCACGGACAACGGCGCTCCCCACCCCAACGAGGAGAACGAACATGCGCGTCCTGGTCATCGTCAAGGCCACCCCGGAATCCGAGGCCGGCATCCTGCCGAGCGAACAACTGCTTGCCGACATGGGCCGGTTCAATGAAGAACTGGTCAAGGCGGGCGTCATGCTTGCCGGCGAGGGCCTGCATCCCTCGTCGCGTGGCAAGCGGATCGAGTTTTCCGCTACCGGCGGCAAGCGCACCGTCGTCGACGGTCCCTTCAGCGAGACCAAGGAGCTGGTCGCGGGCTTCTGGATCTGGCAGGTGAGCTCGCTCGAGGAAGCGGTCGAGTGGGTGAAGCGCTGCCCGCATCCGCACCCCGGCCAGGAAGGCACCATCGAGATCCGTCCGCTGTTCGAGGCCGAGGATTTCGGCGACGCCATGACGCCCGAACTCGTCGAGCAGGGCGCCCGCCTGCGCGAACAGCTGCAGCACTGAGGAGACCGTCATGCAGATCAACGCTTACCTGGTCTTCAACGGCAACTGCGAGGAAGCCTTCTCCTTCTACGCCCGCTGCCTGCGCGCGGAACTGGCGATGCTGCAGCGCTTCGGCGACACGCCCGGTTGCGAAGGCATGCCGGCGGCGCAGCGCGACAAGGTCATGCATGCGCGCCTGCAGGCGGGCAACCAGGTGCTGATGGCCTCGGACAATCATCCCGACCATCCGTACGACGGCATGAAGGGCTGCTCGATCGCGCTCGCCGTCGACGAGCCGGCCGAGGCCGAGCGCATCTTCGGCGAACTCGCCGAAGGCGGCGCGGTGACGATGCCGATGCAGGAGACGTTCTGGGCCAAACGCTTCGGCATGCTGACCGATCGCTTCGGCGTGCCGTGGATGGTCAACGGGGGGCTGCAGTCCTGACTGCGACTCTCGCGATACGCGGGGAACGGCGTCGCAGGGCGACGCCGGTTCCGGCACCGGAAGAGCAAGCTTTGCGCTTGCACCGTCATCGGCGCGGTGGTGTGATCCCGGGCATGGCCGATTCCCCCGACAAATCTCCGGAAACCGCGAACGCGCAGCAGGTGCGCCGCACCATCGACGCGGTATGGCGCATGGAATCGGCCAAGCTCATCGCCGTCCTGGCGCGCATGCTGCACGACGTCGGCCTCGCCGAGGAGCTCGCGCAGGATGCGCTGGTGACCGCGCTCGAACAGTGGCCGCAGACCGGCGTTCCCGAGAACCCCGGCGCCTGGCTGATGACTACCGCCAAGCACCGCGCCATCGACCGCCTGCGCCGCCACCAGCTGCAGCAGCGCAAGCACGAGGAGCTCGGATACGAGATCGAACTGCACCAGCCCGTGCACGAGGAGGACATCGTCGATGCGCTGGACGATCCGATCGGCGACGACCTGCTGCGCCTGGTCTTCACCGCCTGCCATCCGGTGCTGTCGCAGGACGCGCGCGTCGCGTTGACGTTGCGCCTGCTCGGCGGCCTGACCACCGACGAGATCGCGCGCGCGTTCGTCGTGCCCGAGCCCACCATCGCGCAGCGCATCGTCCGCGCCAAACGCACGCTCGCCGAAGCCAACGTGCCCTACGAAGTGCCGCGCGGCGAGGATCTGGTCGAGCGGCTCGCCGCGGTGCTGGCGGTCGTCTACCTCATCTTCAATGAAGGCTATTCCGCGACCGCGGGCGAGCACTGGCTGCGGCCGCACCTGTGCGAGGACGCACTGCGTCTGGGCCGCGTGCTCGCCGGCCTGATGCCGCAACAGGCGGAAGTGCACGGCCTGGTCGCATTGATGGAAATCCAGGCCTCGCGCGCCGGCGCGCGCACCGGGCCGTCGGGTGAACCGATCCTGTTGCTCGACCAGGATCGCGCGCGCTGGGACCGATTGCTGATCGGACGCGGCTTGGCGGCGCTGGAACGCGCCGAGAAGCTCGCCAGCACGCGCGGCATCTACACGTTGCAGGCCGCCATTGCCGCCTGCCATGCACGCGCGCTGCGGCCGGAAGACACCGACTGGGCGAGCATCGTCGGCTTCTACGGCGAACTGTCGCGGCTGACCGGTTCGCCGATCGTCGAACTCAACCGTGCCGTGGCCTTGAGCATGCTGTTCGGGCCCGCATCGGGTCTCGAACTCGTCGATGCACTGGCGGGCGATCCCGCGCTGGCTCGTTATCACTTGCTGCCGAGCGTGAGGGGCGACCTGCTGTTCAAGCTCGGCCGCAAGGACGAGGCGCGCGCCGAATTCACCCGCGCCGCGGAGATGACCCGCAACGAACGCGAGCGCGACCTGCTGCTGGAACGCGCGGCCGCCTGCATCGCGTCCTGACGCGCGCGACGCACCTGGCGATCGTTGGCGCGTTCGCCGGCTGAACGCGTGGCACGGGTGAACCTCGTCCGATTGCGGCGAGTAGCGCGGAGGCCGCGGTCCTAGCGTCGTACGGGAAGGCGCCGCTTCCTTCTGCACATGCAAGGCGCAATCGCACGATGCGCCATTCCCGGTGCGGTTTCGCCGCCAGGGCAGGCGTGCGTCTTCACGGTTCCTCCATTCCGGCGCGGGCTTCCGCGCCCGTCCATCCGTGCACGAAGGGAGATCGACATGAAGACCTTGCATTCCGCGCCGGCGCTGGCACTGCTGGCTTGTCTCGCCAGCGGCAGCGTCGCCGCACAGACCCACTATCGCGTCGAAGAACTCGGATCGCTCGACGGCAACAACGCACGCGGCAACAGCATCAACGACTTCGGCGTCGTGGCCGGTTACTCGACCGTCGCCGACAACAGCGTCCGCCATGCCACCGCGTGGTTCTTCGGACGCACGCTCGACCTGGGCACGCTGGGCGATCCGGCGACCAGCAACAGCACGGTGCCCTGGCCGGTGAAGGCGCTGGGTGGCCCGATCGTGGGCATCAGCCAGACCGACGCCCCCGATCCGAACAACGAACTGTGGAGCTGCTTCTTTTTCTTCAGCGGCCCGCACGCCGCCAACGGCAAGGCCTGCCGCGGCTTCGCCTGGGAACGCGGAAAGCTGCGCCCGCTGGAGCCGCTGCCCGGCGGCACGCACAGCTTCGCCGCAGGCGCCAACAACATCGGCGAGATCGTCGGTTGGGCCGAGAACGGCACCGTCGACGACAGCTGCGTCGCGCCGCAGAAGCTCCAGTTCAAGCCGGTCGTGTGGGGACCGGGGCGCCGGCCGGTCCGTGCGCTGCCCTTGCCCGAAGGCGATACGTCCGGCGCCGCGACCGCGATCAACGATCGCGGCCAGATCGTCGGCATCTCCGGCATCTGCGACATGGCGGTGGGCCGCTATTCGGCCGCGCACGCGGTGCTGTGGGATCGCGGGCGCACGATCACGCTCGGCGGCTTCGACGCGCCGTACTGGAACACGCCCAATGCCATCAACCGGAACGGCGATGTGGTCGGCTTCATGGGCACGCCCGACGATCCCGACGGCAACCGCCTGCGCGCCTTCATCTGGATGCACGGTGCCGCGCAGGTGCAGATGATCGCGCCGCTGCCGGGCGATGCGTATGCCTCCGCACAGGGCATCAACGACGCACGGCAGGTCGTGGGCACCTCGTGCAAGGAAGGCGCCGTCGATTGCCGCGCCTTCCTGTGGGAGAACGGCATCACTCGCGACATCAGCCGGCAAGCGGGTTATGCGGGCGTGCTGACCAGCGCGCAGGACATAAACAACACCGGAGCGATCACCGGACGTGCAGTCGATGCGGCCGGCGTGCGCAAGGCGTTCCTCGGCGTGCCCTTGCCATGATCCCTGGGGGCGGCCGCGGTTTCACCGGTCTGCCACGGCCGCCGCTCTTCGACCCCGTCGTCCGGCGGGGTCGCTTTCTGCGACACGGCGCGGCGGCCCGGTAAAATGCGCGGGTGATCCTGAATATCGCCGCCTACCACTTCGTTCCCATCGACGATCCGGCCGCGCTCGCGGTGCAACTGCGCACACTCGCGGAAGCGGGCGACCTGCGCGGCACCGTGCTGGTGGCGGGCGAGGGCGTCAACCTCTTCCTTGCCGGCGCGGAGTCGGCCATCCGCGTGTTCCTCGATGCGTTGCGCGAGGATCCGCGTTTCGCCGGCATCGTGGTGAAGGAGAGTCGCAGCAACGCGCAGCCGTTCGCGCGACTCAAGGTCAAGCTGAAGAAGGAAATCATCGCCTTCCGCCGCGACAATTCGTCGCCGCTGGAAGCTCGCGCGCCCACCATCGCGCCTGAAGATCTCGCCCGCTGGATCGAAAAGGGCGCGGACGACCAGGGCCGCCGGCTGGTGCTGCTGGATACGCGCAACCGCGAGGAAGTCGCCTACGGCACCTTCAGCGGTGCGCTGACGCTGCCGATCGACAACTTCACCGACCTGCCCGAGGCGCTCACGCCGCACCGCACGGCCCTGGCCGATGCGGTGGTGGTCAGCTTCTGCACCGGCGGCATCCGCTGCGAAAAGGCCGCGCTGTGGATGCAGGCCGAAGGCATGGACAACGTGCTGCAGCTGGATGGCGGCATCCTCGGCTACTTCGAACGCGTGGGTGGCCTTGGCTACGAAGGCCGCTGCTTCGTCTTCGACGAGCGCGTGGCGCTGGACCACGAACTCAAACCGCTGGTCGATCCCGCCGCCTGACGGAATCGCCCGCCCGACGCGCGCCATCGATGGCGTGCTCCAACAGGAAAGGAGTCGCATGCAAACCTTGCCCGGCCCATCCCGGCTCGAACCCCGTGTTCTCGGCGGCGCCGCGCTTGCCGCCGTGATCTTCTTCGCGCTCGTCACCGGTGCGGTGCAGGTGTTGCGCGGCGACCTCGACTGGCTCCGCGCGCCGCTGAGTTTCTATCTGCTGGGCAATTACGGTGGCCTGGTGCGGGTCGCGTACTTCGGCCTCGGTGCTGCATTGGCGCTGCTGGGTGCCGGCTACTACCGCGCGCTTGCGGTTCCGGCGCGCAGTGGGGCGCCGCTGTTGCTGTTCGTCGTCGCCGGGCTGGCCCTGGGCGTGACGGCGAGTACCGATTCCGGTCCTGACACGGACCGGGCGTCGCTGGCCGCGCTGGTGCATGGGCTTGCGGCGAGCGCGGCTTTCCTGTGCATCACCGTGGCGATGATGCTGCAGGCGGTGCGGTTGCGTCGTGACAGCGAATGGCGGCGGCGCTTCGGCGTCGCGTTTCCGCTGGCCGCGGTGAGCTTCATCGCGATGTGGGTGCATGCGCTGTGGCGCGATGCGCCGCGCGGCCTGACCCAGAAGCTGGTGATCGTGCTGATCCTGGCCTGGCTGGTCCTGATGGCGTGGTGGCTGCAACGCCATCGCCGCGATGCCCGACACGCCGTAACCGCAGCAGTCCCCACGGAGTCCCTGCCATGAGCGCCGATCGCAATCCGCAAGCCGAACAGATGGGCGACGAGTCCATGGCGCGCAACCTCGCACACCAGGCCGAGGCGATCTGGCCGCAGGAGGCGCCGCTGTTCGATCGCTACGGACTTTCCGGTGCGTTGCGCATCCTCGATCTGGGCTGCGGTACCGGCGAGATCACGCGGCGTCTGGCCTCGCGTTACCCGCAGGCAAGGATCGAAGGCGTCGACATCCTCGAGGGGAACCTCGCGCTGGCCCGACGCGACAGCGCGTCGTTCGGCGACCGCATCCATTACGAACAGGGCGACGCGTTCGCGCTGAAATACGACGCTGCTGCATTCGACCTCGTCGTCTGCCGGCACATGTCGCAGGCCGTGCCGGATTTCCCGCTGGTGCTGGCCGAGATCACGCGCGTGCTCAGGCCCGGCGGCTGGCTGCACCTGCTGTCGGAGGACTACGGCATGCTGCACATGCCGGTGATCGAGCGCGATGGCGTGCAGTTCGATCCGGATCGCTTCTGGAACGAGAACGCCATCGCCTACCTGCGCGGTATCGGTTGCGACGGGCGCATTGGCCGGCATTCGCCGGCATTGCTCGCGAATGCAGGGTATGGCGACATCGCGCTGGATTACGTGGTCGTCGATACGCTGCGTGTGCCGCGCGGGACGTTCGCGGGAATCATGCAGGCGTGGCGCGATGGCTATTCGCAGGTGCTGGCGGAAGCGTCCGGTCGTACGGCGGCGGAAGTCGCCGCGGATTTCGACACGATCATCGCCGCGATCGCGACGCCGCCGTATTACGCGGTGTGGCAGGTGCCGGTGGTGTCGGGGCGGAAGGCGTAGAGACGTCCCTCACCCTGCGTTGCTCCGCATAGCTAGCCTTTGACTCTCTTCTCCCCGCATCGCGGGGAGAAGATGCCCGAAGAGCCTGCCCCCGAATGCTCTAATCGGAGGCAGATGAGGGGCACTTTTGCTTTCGCCGCTACCGTCGCGCAGCCAACCACGCCACCGCCCCACGCCCCGCACGCACGCCGCTCGCAAAGCACGCCGTCAGCAGATAGCCGCCGGTCGGCGCTTCCCAATCCAGCATTTCGCCGGCGCAGAACACGCCGGGAAATGCCCTCGCCATCAACGTCGCGTCCAGCGCTTCCAGCCGCACGCCGCCGGCGCTGCTGATGGCTTCGGCGATCGGGCGCGGAGCGCGCAGCGTCAACGGCAAGCGTTTGATCGCCCCTGCCACCGCGGTCGCGTCATCGAGTTGCGCTTTTGTCAGCACTTCGCGCAGCAGGGCCGCCTTGGCACCGGTCAGTCCCGTCTGCCGGCGCAGGTGTTCGCTGAAGCTGCGGCCCGAGCGCGGTTTCGCCAGATCGTTGCGCAACCGCTCCAGGTCGCGCCCCGGCGCGAGGTCCAGGTGCAGGGTGGCGCTGCCATCGCGCGCGATCGTGTCGCGCAGCGTGGCCGAGAGTGCGTAGATCAGGCTGCCCTCGATGCCGCCGGCGGTGACGACGCATTCGCCCTGCAATGTGTGTTCGAGCCCGGAAAGATCGCGCCAGTGCGCAATCACCGGCTTCAGCGGCGCGCCCGCATGCCGCTGCATGGGCTCGCTCCAGCCGATGTCGAAGCCGCAATTGGACGGCTGCAGGTCGACGACGTCGATGCCGCGCTGGCGCAACGCCGGCACCCACGCGCCATCCGAGCCCAGTTCGGGCCAGCTCCCGCCGCCGAGCGCGAGCACGGTGGCCGGCGCGTCCACGACCAGTTCGCCGTCGGGCGTGGCAAAGCGCAGCGATCCGTCGTCGTTCCATCCGATCCAGCGATGCTGCACGTGGAAGCGCACGCCCTGGTCGCGCAGTCGTCGTACCCAGCCGCGCAGCAGCGGTGCGGCCTTGCGGTCCATGGGGAACACGCGCCCCGAGGTGCCGACGTAGGTGTCGATGCCGAAACCGCGCGCCCATTCGCGCAACGCGTCCGCGTCGAAATCGTCGAGCCAGGCGGCGACCTCGCCGGCGCGCGCGCCGTAACGCGCATCGAAACCGGGGCGCGGTTCGCCATGCGTCAGGTTCAAACCACCCTTGCCGGCGATGAGGAACTTGCGTCCCACCGAGCCCTTGCCTTCATAGAGGTCGACCTCAACGCCCGCCGCGCGCGCGACTTCGGCCGCCATCAGGCCGGCGGGGCCGCCGCCGACGATGGCGAGGCCGGGAAGGGAGATGCGCGAGGACGACATGGGCAGCCGGAGCGTTGGGCGGCACATTATGCCGCGCCGCGCCGCGACAAGCCTTCCGCCGCGAAGCGTCCGAACGCGCCGCAGCGCGCGGTAGAACACGAGCGCTGAGCGTTTGTCGCGGAGTCATCGTCGGGCTTGCCGCACGTGTGCCAATGCGTCCCGGATGCTAAAACACCGTATCCCAAACGCCGGTCCACCATGCGCATCGCCATCACCCGCGAAGTCAGCCCGAGCCTGGCCGACTGCCAGCTCACCCACGTCGCGCGCACGCCGATCGATGTCATGCGTGCCGATGCCCAGCACCGCAACTACCAGCGCGTGCTGGCCTCGCTCGGCTGCACCGTGCTGACGCTGCCGGCCGAACCGGCGCTGCCCGATGCGGTGTTCGTCGAGGACGTGGCGATCGTGCTGGACGAAGTCGCGGTCATGACCCGTCCCGGAGCGGAATCGCGGCGCGCGGAAGGCGCATCCGTCGCGGAGCTGCTGGGACGCTACCGCCCGCTGCGCGCGATCGAAGCGCCGGGCACCGTGGACGGCGGTGACGTGCTTCGGATCGGTCGCACGCTTTATGTCGGCCGGTCGGGCCGCAGCAACGCGGACGGCATCGCGCAGTTGCAGGACGCGGTCGCCGCTTTCGGTTATCGCGTGCAGCCCGTGGCGATCCGCGGCTGCCTGCACCTGAAGTCGGCGGTGACGGCGGTGCGCGACGACACCGTGCTCCTGCAGCCGCGCTGGGCCGATGCGGCCTCGTTCCCCGGTTTCCGCGTCATCGAAGTGGATCCCGACGAAGAGCACGGCGCGAACGTGCTACGGATCGGCGAAGTCGCGGTGATGCCCGCGTGCTTTCCGCGCACGACGCAACGCCTGCGCGACGCGGGCATCGAAGTGGTGACGGTCGACGTATCCGAGCTGCAGAAGGCCGAGGGCGCGACGACCTGCTGCAGCCTTGTGTTCGAGGCAAACCGCGCGTGATCGCGATGCGCCGGCGTCGCAGTGGCGGCATCGACGCCATCGCCGCGGCGCCGGCGTTAAGCTCCCTCCATTCCGTGGAGACCTGAAATGAGCTGGATCGGTATCGTCCTGGTGATCCTCTGCCTCTACCTTGCGTTCAAGGTGGCCGGCTTCTTCTTCAAGCTGCTGCTGTGGGCTCTGGTGATCTTCGGCATCTACTGGTTGGCCGCGCCGTACCTCGGATTGCCGCGCTTCTTCTGACGCCGCGCGGTCTCAGGCGCCTTCGCGCGAGGGCTGCGTGCGCAGCCGCTGCGGGCGGCCGACCAGGTCGAGAAAATTGTTGAACACCGCATCGGCCTGGCGCTGCATGCCGGCGATGCATTCGCGGGTCTGCGCGCGGATCGCGGCTTCATCGGTGTGGCCCAGTGCGGCCAGCTCGGCGCGATAGGCTGGATTGGCGAGCCAGCGCTCGATCAGCGGTTCGTCCATTTCCAGGTGGAACTGGAAGCCGTAAGCGTTGTCGCCGTAGCGGAACGCCTGCGATTCGCAGGTCTCCGTGCGCGCGAGGTGCACCGCGCCCTGCGGAATCCCGAAGTGGTAGCTGTGCCACTGGAACACGTCGGCGTGCTCTCCCAGTGGTGCAAGCACGGGATCGCGGCGGCCGGCATCGGTCGTCTGCAACCGGTACCAGCCGATCTCCGGTTCGCGCGTGCGCTGGATCGGCGCACCCAGCACATGCGCGAGCAACTGCGCGCCCAGGCAGATGCCGAGCACGGGCTTGCCCTGCGCCAGCATGCGTTCGATCGCGCGCAACTCTGTGCGCAGGTGCTGGCGATGCGCCTGGTCTTCGACGTTCATCGGCCCGCCCAGCACGATCAGGCCGTGATAGCGGTCGACGTTGGGCTCGGCATTGGGCTGCCGCTCGAAGTTGGCGAAGCGGATGCGGTGGCCGCGCGCGCGGATCAGCGGATCGAGCGTGCCCAGCGGCTCGGCGGCGACGTGCTGGAAGACGAGGAGGCGGGACATGCAGCGGGGCGGGCCGAAAGGCGCGTGGGAGGCCGATGCAGCTTAGCCCGCGCTGCGATGGCGCGACCGCACTTCATCGCCCATCGACATGCCCGATTGCCATCAGTCCAGCACGTCCCAGCGGTACTCGCTGGTGCGCACGAGCGGATAGGTGCCACGTTCGGCCGCGCCGACCGGCGGCGTGGCCAGCTCGATCACGCGGAAGCGCAGCGCGTTGCCGTCCCACTGCGGCACGCCCGGATGGGCCATGAAGGGATTG
This sequence comes from Lysobacter yangpyeongensis, assembly GCF_042655745.1. Classification (NCBI taxonomy): domain Bacteria; kingdom Pseudomonadati; phylum Pseudomonadota; class Gammaproteobacteria; order Lysobacterales; family Lysobacteraceae; genus Lysobacter; species Lysobacter yangpyeongensis. The sequence goes on from NZ_JBHSNM010000001.1 coordinate 395,431, forward strand.
ACGCCCGCGGCGAGCGGCAGGGGCGCTTCGATCCGACGCAGCGGCGTCCCCGTCGCGTCGTATTCGGCGTAGGTCAGGCGCGCGGCGCCGGTGCCGCCGTCGTACACGCGCCGCCAGATGGCGAAGAAGGCGACGCCGCCACGCGGCGTGGCGAGCAGCCAGAATGGCTGGTCGACGTACATGCGCTCCGCATCCGCTGTCGCTTCGGTGCGCTCGCTTATCCACGGCAGCGGCACTTCGTGCCAGCGATCGTCGGCACCGGCCAGGCGCAGGGTCCAGCCGCCGGCCGTGGAGACGGTGGCGTTGGCGAGCGGCGGCGGACGCACTTCGCCGAGGCGGTTGTGTTCGCGCCAGTCGATCGCGCCGGTGCCGGGTTGTCGTGACAAAACCTGCAGCGGGCGTTCGGCAACGACGGCGAACGGTGCCGATGCGGCGCGCACGATGGAAGCGGTGGACGCGGAGGCCGTCGATGCGGACTCCGGCGATCCGGATACGGCGGCGGGTTCGCGTCCCGGGTGCAGCGGTTGCAGCAACTCCTCCTGCAACCGGCGCAGTTCGCGGGTGCGACCGCATCCGTAGACCGGATAGCCGGACACGGTGACCTGATAGGAAAGGGTGGTGCTGCGGATATGCGCGAGCGGCGGCGCCACGTCGGGCGCGCGGGTGTCGCGCAGCCGGTAATCCGTCCTCAGCAGGTAGCGCGCGGTGATGCCGTCGTACCAGTGGCGGCGCGGCGAGAGGTCGAGCGCTTCCAGTCGGTAGCGCGATCCGGGCACGTCGCGCGGTTCGACCACCAGGCATTCGGAAGGTCGCATGCCCATGTCGGCCAGTTGACGGGTGAAGCTGCCGCGCCGCTGCGGATGCATCCCTTCGAGATGGGCGTGCATCGCCGCACATTCGCCCTCGCCACGGCCGATGCGCAGGCGCGCGTAAGCGGGATGGCCGCCCGCGACGGACGCGAATGCGCGGCCATCGGTTTCGACCTGCTCGAAGCCGCGTCGCAGCAGCATGCGCGCGGCCCAGTCCAGCGCATCCTCGCCACGCAACGCGGCCGTCGCGGCGTAGTAGCCGTCGGTGCGGAGGGGCTGCGCGGGCATCACGACCGGATGCGCGCGGCATTCGGCCTCGATGCTCGCCTGCGGCGTGCAGCCGCCAACGAACATCGCCGCCATGACGGCGGCGATGGGAAGGAGCAAACGGAGCGGGGCACGATCGTTCATGCCCCGCATCGTATCAACGCGGTCGGCGCGGCGGCCCGGATCGGTTTGGCTTGTTGCCGCGCGGTCCCGGCCCGCGGCGTTCGCGTCCGTCGTCGCCGCCGAACGAACGCGCCTCGCCCGGACGGCTGATGCGCAGCGGCTGGCCGGCCACGCGCACACGCTTGAGGTGATCCATGATCTCGCGCGGCATGCCTTCGGGCAGGTCGATCAGGCTGAACTCGTCGCGGATGTCGATGCGGCCGATGTAGCGGCTCTCCAGCTCGGCTTCGTTGGCGATCGCACCGACGATGTTGCCGGGCTTCACGCCGTGGCGATGGCCGACCTCGATGCGGAAGGTTTCCATGCCCGCTTCGGGCGCGCGGCGCTCTTCGCGCGGCGGGCGCGGGGCGCGCGGGGCTTCGTCGTCGAAGAAGGCTTCGGCATCGTTGTGTCCATGCCGGGACGCGACGGCGTCCATGGCCGCGGTGTGTTCGCCGCCGTGCGGACGCGGGCGGTCGCGTTCGAACTTGCCGGTGCGCGGGCCGTCGAAGTCGCCGCGCGCGCGTTCGGACATGCGCTTGGCGAAGGACGGCTTGCCGCCGTCGTGCCGGTCGAAGCCGGGCTTTTCGAAACCTTCGCGATGCGGCCGCAGCTGTTCCGCCGTGGCCTGCAACAGCAGCGGCATGTCGCCCTGCACGAGCCTGGCCAGCGCCGCGGCGATCTCCACCGCCGGCACGTTCTTCTCGCGTTCGTAGCGTTCGACCAGGTCGCGGAACATCGCCAGGTCGGCGCTTTCCAGCGCGGTGGTGATGCGGCCGAGGAATTTCGACACGCGCTGCTCGTTCACCGTTTCCACGGTGGGCAGTGCCATCGGCTCGATCGGCTGGCGCGTGGCGCGCTCGATCGCGCGCAGCATGCCGCGCTCGCGCGGGGCGACGAACAGGATCGCCTCGCCCTTGCGTCCCGCGCGGCCGGTGCGGCCGATGCGGTGGACGTAGCTCTCGGTGTCGTAGGGGATGTCGTAATTCAGCACGTGGCTGATGCGCTCGACGTCGAGGCCGCGCGCGGCCACGTCGGTGGCGACGAGCACGTCGATGCGGCCGTCCTTGAGCTGGTTGATCGTGCGCTCGCGCGCCTTCTGGTCCATGTCGCCGTTGATCGCGGCGGCGGAGATGCCGCGTGCGGACAGCTTGTCGGCGAGTTCCTCGGTGCCCAGCTTGGTGCGGGCGAACACGATCATCGCGTCGAAGGGCTCGGCCTCGAGGATGCGGGTGATCGCGTCGAGCTTGTTCACGCCGCTCACCGCCCAGTAGCGCTGGCGGATGTTGGCGGCGGTCGTGGTGGTGGCCTTGATCGCCACTTCGACCGGATCGCGCAGGTAGGTGGTGGCGATGCGCTTGATCTGGTGCGGCATCGTCGCCGAGAACAGCGCCACCTGGCGCGTTTCGGGGATCTTCTTCAGCACGGCTTCGACGTCGTCGATGAAGCCCATGCGCAGCATCTCGTCGGCTTCGTCGAGCACGAGCTGGCGCAGCTGCGAGAGGTCGAGCGAACCGCGTTCGAGATGGTCGATCACGCGGCCGGGCGTGCCGACTACGACCTGCACGCCGCGCTTGAGCGCCGCCAGCTGCGGGGTGTAGCTCTGGCCGCCGTAGATCGGCAGCACGTGGAAGCCGGGCAGGTGGTGGGCGTATTTCTGGAACGCCTCGGCGACCTGGATCGCGAGTTCGCGGGTGGGCGCGAGCACCAGGGCCTGCGGCTTCTGCTGCGCGGGATCGATGCGGGCCAGGATCGGCAGCGCGAACGCCGCGGTCTTGCCGGTGCCGGTCTGGGCCTGGCCGAGCACGTCGCGGCCGGCCAGCAGCGGCGGGATGGTGGCGGCCTGGATCGGCGAGGGCGTTTCGTAGCCGACTTCGGCCAGGGCCTTGAGCAGGCCGTCGGGCAGGCCGAGGTCGGCGAATTTCGCGGACGGGGCGTCCGTGGTCGGAGTGTTCGGGGGGACGGGGGCGCTCATGGCAGCCTCGATGACGCCGGCGCGTGGCCGGTCTGGGCGCATAGTGTAACGGCAGGCGTCCGGGCCCAGGCTCGACGCCTCCATCACCGGAGGGCGCGATGAACCCGCAGTGGAACGACGACGTGCGCGAGATTCCGACGCTGATCCGCGCGATCTATGCCTGCATTTCCGGCCCGGCCGGTGCACCCCGCGACTGGGCACGCTTCCGCTTCCTGCACCGGCCCGAAGCCCTGAGCCTGCGCACGGTGGTCGAACCGGACGGCTCGACGCGGGCGCAGGTCTTCACCCAGGAGCAGTACGTCGCGGATGTCGCGCCGTTCTTCGCGGCCAACGACTTCTACGAGATCGACATCGCCCACCGGGTGGAGATCTTCGGCCAGGTGGCGCATGCGTGGAGCCTGTACGAGGCGCGCACGGCGCCGGATTCGCCGGTGGTGATCAAGCGCGGCGCCAACAGCATCCAGCTGTGCCACGAGGACGGGCGCTGGTGGGTGGTGAGCACGATCTGGGACAACGAGCGGGAAGGAGTGCGCTTTGGTTTGTGGTGAGGAGCTCGAAGGGGCGGGCGGGCCGTTGCTTCGCGCGGCGTGACGTCCCTCACCCTGCCTCGCTGCGCGAAGCTGTCCCTCGCTCTGCCCCCGGCCCTTGCGCACGGCGCAAGGGCGTTCAGTCGGGCGTGCGCCAGTGGCGCACAAGCGCCCGCCTTCACCCCGCGGGCGGGGCGAGGGAATGTCGGACAAGCGGGCGAGGAGATTGCTTTCAGCACGACAACTCGCAACCTCGCCTCCAACGACGCAGCGCCTTGCCGCTCCCATCCACCCCACCTCGCTACCATTCAAGGCCCGCCCTCATCCCCACCTGCCTTGAACCTGCAATTCGACAACCGCTTCCTGCGCGAACTTCCCGGCGATCCCGAAACCGGTTCGCGCGTGCGCCAGGTCGAAGGCGCGGCCTGGTCGCGTGTCGATCCCGCGCCGGTGCTGCGACCGCAGTTGCTGGCGTACTCGCGCGAAATGGCCGAAACGCTTGGCATCGGCGAAGACGAACTGCGTTCGCCGGAGTTCGCCGAGGTCTTCGGCGGCAACCGGCTGCTGCCCGGGATGGAGCCGTTCGCGGCGAATTACGGCGGCCACCAGTTCGGCCATTGGGCGGGGCAGCTCGGCGACGGCCGCGCGATCACGCTGGGCGAGACCATCGGCCGCGACGGCCGACGCTGGGAACTGCAGCTCAAGGGGGCAGGGCTGACGCCGTACTCGCGCAGCGCCGACGGCCGCGCGGTACTGCGTTCGTCGATCCGCGAATTCCTGTGCAGCGAGGCGATGCACCACCTCGGCGTACCGACCACGCGGGCACTGAGCCTGGTGGGAACCGGGGAAGCGGTCATCCGCGACATGTTCTACGACGGGCATCCGCGGCCAGAGCCGGGCGCGATCGTGTGCCGCGTCGCGCCTTCGTTCCTGCGCTTCGGCAATTTCGAGCTGCCGTATTCGCGCAGCGACCTGCCGCTGCTGCGGCAACTGGTCGAGTTCTGCATCCGCCGCGATTTCCCGGAACTGGAAGGCGAGGGCGAGCCGCTGCACGCCGCCTGGTTCGGCGAAGTCTGCGAGCGCACCGCGGTGATGATCGCGCACTGGATGCGGGTGGGCTTCGTGCACGGGGTGATGAATACCGACAACATGTCGGTGCTCGGCCTCACCATCGACTACGGCCCGTACGGCTGGATCGACAACTACGATCCGGACTGGACGCCGAACACGACCGATGCCCAGGGGCGCCGCTACCGCTTCGGCTGGCAGCCGAAGATCGCGTACTGGAACCTGATCCGCCTGGCGCACGCGATCTCGCCGCTGTTCGAAGACCCGCAGCAGCTCAATGCGGGTTTGCAGCGCTACGCCGACGTCTATACCCGCGAGGATCGCGCCAACATCGCGGGCAAGCTCGGTCTGGGCGAATGCCGCGATGAGGACGTCGAGCTGGTGCAGCAGCTGCACACGCTGCTGGCCGATGGCGAAGTCGACATGACGCTGTTCTTCCGCGGCCTGGCCGACGTCGACGTGGGCGCCCCGTCGCTGCTGCCGCTCGAACACGCGTTCTACGACGCAGACAAGCGCGAGGCCACGCGCGACGCCTTCGACGACTGGCTGGCGCGTTACGCGGCGCGCGTGCGCGAGGACGCGGCCGATCCGGCGCAGCGACGCACGCGGATGAACCGCGCGAATCCGAACTACGTGCTGCGCAACTACCTGGCGCAGCAGGCCATCGACCGCGCCGAACAGGGCGACCTCGCCGGCGTCCACGAACTGCTGGACGCAATGCGCCGGCCCTACGACGAACAGCCCGGCCGCGAGGCCTTCGCGCAGAAACGGCCCGACTGGGCGCGGCAGAAGGCGGGGTGTTCGATGCTGTCCTGCAGCTCCTGAAGCCTCCGCGCGCGAGCGTGTCCGCGGGAGCGAATGCACCTCGGCGGCGCGCGTACGCCCTTTTTCGCTCGTCCGCGGCATCCGGATGTCCGCACGCGGGCGGCGCGACCCGCGCAATTGGGCCACCGGCCGCCGGACGCGCACCGTAAAATGCGCGCATGCCCCTGATCACCCTGCAAAACGCCGACTACGGCGTCGGCGGCCCCTTGCTGCTGGAAAACGTCGGCCTTTCGATCGAAGCCGGTGAACGCATCGCCCTGATCGGCTGCAACGGCGCCGGCAAGTCGACACTGCTGAAGCTGCTGGCCGGCGAGATCCAGCCCGATGACGGCGAAGTGCGCGTCGAGGGCGGCGTGCGCGTCGCGCGGCTGGAACAGGAGGTCCCCGCCGGCGCCGATGGCGACGTGTGGGATGTCGTGGCCGGCGGTCTGGGCGAACTCGGCGCGTGGCTGGCCGAGTACCACCACCTCAGCCACGCGGCGCAGGTCGATACCGATGCGCTGGCGAAGGTGCAGGCGAAGATCGAGGACGCGCACGGCTGGTCGCTCGACCAGCGCGTGACCGAAACGCTGACGCGATTGCAACTCGACGGCGATGCCGTGTTCTCCGGCCTTTCGGGCGGCATGAAGCGCCGCGTGCTGCTGGCGCGCGCGCTGGTGTCGTCGCCCGACGTGCTGCTGCTGGACGAGCCGACCAACCACCTCGACATCGAGGCCATCGACTGGCTCGAAGGGTTCCTCAAGGCCTGGACCGGCGCGCTCGTCTTCGTCACCCACGATCGCCGCTTCCTGCGCGCGCTCGCCACCCGCATCGTCGAGATCGACCGCGGCCAGGTCACCAGCTGGCCCGGCGACTGGGCCAACTACGAACGCCGCCGCGAAGAGCGGCTCAACGCCGAAGCGCAGGAAAACGCCCGCTTCGACAAGCTGCTCGCGCAGGAGGAAGTGTGGATCCGGCAGGGCATCAAGGCCCGCCGCACCCGCGACGAGGGCCGCGTGCGTCGCCTCAAGGCCATGCGCGTCGAGCGCCAGCAGCGCCGCGACCTGACCGGCAACGTGCGCATGGAAGTCGCGCAGGGCGAGGCGTCCGGGCGCAAGGTCATCGAAGCCAAGGGCGTGTCGTTCGGTTACGGAGGCGATGCCATCGTCCGCGATCTGTCGACGACGATCATGCGCGGCGACCGCATCGGCCTGATCGGACCCAACGGCAGCGGCAAGACCACGCTGCTGAAACTGCTGCTGGGCGAACTCGCGCCGATCTCGGGCGAGGTGAAACTCGGCAGCAACCTGCAGGTCGCCTACTTCGACCAGTACCGCGCCACGCTGCGCGAGGACTGGAACGCGATCGAAAACGTCGCCGAAGGCCGCGAAAGCGTCGAGATCAACGGCAAGCACAAGCACGTGATCGGCTACCTGCAGGATTTCCTGTTCACGCCCGAACGCGCGCGCGCGCCGATCACGCGGCTGTCGGGCGGCGAGCGCAATCGCCTGTTGCTGGCGCGGCTGTTCGCGCAGCCGTCCAATCTCCTGGTGATGGACGAACCGACCAACGATCTCGATGTCGAGACGCTGGAACTGCTGGAGGAACTGCTCGCCGATTACCCGGGCACGCTGCTGCTGGTGAGCCACGATCGCGACTTCCTCGACAACGTCGTGACCTCGACGCTGGTGATAGAAGGGGCGGGCCGGGTCGGCGAATACGTCGGCGGTTACAGCGATTGGCTGCGGCAGCGGCCGCAGGAGCCCGTTGCGCCGGCAGCCCGTGCGGCGGCTCAGCTGGCGCCGGCAGCCGCTCCCGCGAGCAGTGCGGCCGCGCCCGCGAAGCGCAAGCTCAGCTACAAGGACGCACGCGAGCTGGAGCAATTGCCGTCGCGGATCGAAGCGCTCGAAGCTCGCGTCGAGGAACTGACGGCAGCGATGAACGATCCGGCGTTCTACCAGCGCGGCAGCGCGGGCATCGCCGCGCACAACACGACGCTGGCGGAGGTGCAGGCCGAGCTGGACGCTGCTTATGCACGGTGGGGTGAATTGGATTCGTGATGGGTCCTGCAGGAGGCGGATGCCTGGTAGTCGTGCGTGATGCCTGAACGGGCTGATTCCGGCAAGGCATGTTCTTCCCGAAAACGGCGCTTTGATTTCTTCTTCTCACTCTTGCGGGCAGAAGATGCTCGGAGGGCAGATTAGGGGCGGCGAGCGCAGCGAGCTGCTGTTGCTTCGGCTTTGTGTCACAGACGCAAGAGCAACGATCCCCGGGGTTCTTGCCTAAATGGTTCATCGACCACGCCCATGGGGCGCAGCGGATGAGACAGACCGCTCCCATCCTGTCGCGATGCGCAGTTCGATCGGGCAACACGGTCTCTTCGACATCGGCGGGCCTCGCGTGCTGGTCGAGGACGTCGAAGGCGGCATCGTCTACCACCCGGGCGTGGTGTCCGAAGCCATGGCACGCCGCTGGTTCGAAGCCCTGCGCGACGAAGTGCCCTGGCAGGCGCAGCAACGGCCCATGTACGACCGCATTGTCGACGTGCCGCGGCTTACCGCCGCTTACCGGCTTGCGCGCGAGGACCTGCCCATGCCGTTGCGCGAAGCGGCCGCGCTACTGCGCCAGCGCACCGGCCAACCCTTCAACGCGGTCGGGCTCAACCATTACCGCGATGGCCGCGACAGTGTCGCCCCGCACAACGACAAGCTGCACATCCTCGTCCCGCACCATCCGATCGCACTCGTGTCGCTGGGCGCGCCACGGCGCATGGTGATCCGTGCCAAGCGCGTGCCCCGCACCTCGATCGCCATCGACCTGGAACCGGGCAGCCTGCTGCTGATGAGCTACGACTCGCAGCTGCACTACGAGCACGGCGTGCCGAAAACGCGCGAACCCGTCGGGCCGCGCATCAGCCTCGCCTTCCGTGTCCGCCCCGACGTCGATCGGCTGCCCTGACGTCGCCCACTTGCGGACGCGGTGGCCTCGGGTGTTAATCGCGCCACATCCACGAAGGGAAGGAACATGCGCGGCATCCTGGCGGTGGTCTTCGCATTGGCGCTGGCGTGGGCGGGTCCGTCGCGTGCGGAAGTGAAGGACGCGACGCCCAACGGGTTCACCATCGAGAATTCGCGGGTCGTGCCGGTCGATGCGAAGACCGCGTGGAATGCCCTGGTCAATGACGTGGGGCAGTGGTGGCCGAAGGATCACACCTGGTGGGGCGATGCGACCAGGCTGTCGATCCAGCCGCGTGCCGGCGGCTGCTTCTGCGAGATCGACGGCGACCGGCAGGCCTGGCACATGACCGTCACTTTCGTCGATCCCGGAACGCTGCTGCGCATGACCGGCGGGCTCGGCCCGCTGCAGGGCATGGGGCTGAGTGGCGCGCTCGAATGGCGCTTCGAAAAGGTCGGCGAGGGCACGAAGATCACGCTGTGGTACCGCGCCGGCGGCTACACGCCCGACGACCTGCGCAAGTTCGTACCGGTCGTGGATCAGGTGCAGGCCCAGCAACTGGGTGGGCTGGCGGATTACCTCGAAACACGGGCGAAGGCGGACGGCGGCGCCGGTCGATGAGTCACCGCCATTGATGCGAATGAACCGGCCGGCGACGTAGCCATTGTCGTCGCCGGCGAGGCGCAAGCCGCCATGCCCCAATGCGGCGTCGCCACAGTGCGAAGCACTACACTCGCCCGATGCACCACGACCGCTCCGGCTCCGCGCCCGCGTCGGGCGAGGCGAGCACCCACAACGTCTTCTTCGGGCTGTTTCCCGATGCGCAGACCCGCGTGCGCATGGCGGCCGCGGTCGAGTCGCTGCAGGCGGCAACCGGAGTGCAGGGCCGCTGGCTGAAGCCGGAGCGTTATCACCTGACGCTGCACTTCCTCGGTACGTTTTCCGGGCTTCCGCAGCCGCTCACGGACGCGGCGCAAAAGGCCGCCGCCACGATCCGTGTTCCGCCGTTTGCAGTGGAGATCGATCGTGCCGGGCACTTTCCCGGAGGCATCGGCTGGCTCGGATGCGATGCGACCGACGCGGGCCTGCGTTCGCTCCACGACGCACTGCACGCTGCCCTTGCCCAGGCAGGCGTGGCAACGCAGGGGCATGCGCGGTTCACGCCGCACGTGACGGTGCTGCGCGCGGCGCATCGTCCACTTCCCGCGCGGCCGGTGCCGTCGATCGCGTGGCGGGTGCGCGAGTTCCTGCTGATCGACAGCCGGCTGGGCGCCGGCAGCGACTACCGGACGCTGGGCCGGTGGCCGCTGATGCCGGAATGAAGTCCGTCAGCCGCGCAACCTGAGATTCGGGCCTTCTTCGAGCGACCCGTCTGCATTCAGGACCGCCATCGACTTGCGATCGCCGTCGATCACGACCGGGATCGGATCCTGGAAGGGCGGGCGACGGATGAACCTGAGCTCCCAGCCGAAGCGCTCGAGATCGCGCAACGTCATCTTCTGGTCTTCGTTGAGGCGCGCCCGCAGGGTGGCGCTGGACTCGGCGACGGACTGGCGGCGTTCGCGGTCTGGCATGTCGGCTTCCCCCTTTTCCCGGCGAACGTGGGACGGCGGCAGAATAGGCCGTCCGACTCGGGGAATCGCACCATGGGCCAGCGCGACCCGCGCATCGACGCCTACATCGACGGCGCGGCCGGCTTCGCCCGTCCCATCCTCGTCCACCTGCGCGAACTCGTGCATGCCGCGTGTCCGGACTGCGTGGAAACGCTCAAGTGGAGCGCGCCCAGCTTCACCTACCGCGGAAAGATCCTCTGCGGCATGGCCGCTTTCCGGCAACACGCGGCGTTCGGGCTCTGGCAGGGCGACCGGATCGTGGGGCGTGAGAGCGACGGGGCCGGGAGCAGCGGCTCCGACAAGGCGGAAACCGCCATGGGACAGTTCGGGCGCCTGAAGCGTGTCGCCGATCTGCCGGGCAAGCGCGTATTGACCGGCTACCTGCGCGAGGCGATGCAGCTGATCGACGGGGGCGTGACGCGTTCGCCTGGCAGGAGTGCCCCCAGACCGCCGGCCGAAGTGCCCGCCGACCTGGCGGCGGCGCTGCGCGCGCATGCCGGTGCACGCAAGACGTTCGAGGAATTTCCCCCGGGGTGCCGCCGCGAGTACATCGAGTGGATCACCGAAGCCAAACGCGAAGCCACGCGCGCGAAACGCGTCGCACAGACGATCGAATGGCTCGCCGAAGGCAAGCGTCGCAACTGGAAGTACGAGCAGCGCTGAGCGCGCCGTGATCCGTCGCCGGCGTCAGCTGAAGCGCTCGTCCAGCACGCGGCGGATCTCGGCTTCGATCGGGCCCTTGAACGCCGCCATCAGGAAGCCGAGGTTCGCGGTGACGCGCAGGCTCTTGGGCGCCAGGTCGATCTTGCCGTCCACGCCGCTGCGGGCGAACTTGAGCGTGTCGCCGTCCCAGTCGCACGCGACGCCGAAGCGATCGGCCAGCTTGTCCGCGACTTCCTGCACCGCCTTGCGTGCTTGCGCATGCGGCAGGGAATGGGCGTGGCGGATGTCGATGCTGGGCATGGGGCGTTCTCCTGTGTGCGCGCATTGTGCGGGCTGCGACTTCCGCATCCAAGCCGGTGTGCCGACGTGGGCGGCAAATGCATCGGGCCATGCTAGATTGCCGCCGCTCCCAGATTCCCGACGCATGACAGCCCTGAGACTGAGGTTTCCCAATCGCCAGTTGCCCGACCTGGTCCTCGGACCGGGCGTGCATGCCATCGGGCGCGACCCCACGCAGAGCCCCGTCGTCGTCGAGGATCCGGCGCGCGCCATCGCGCAGATCTGCGTCGACCGGCGCGGCGTCTGGTTGCAGGTCTTCGAGGGGACGCGCGGGCTCCACGTCAATGGGCGACCGGTGCGGCGCATGGCCCTGTTGCGGGCCGGCGATGCGGTGTTCGTCGACGGCAACGAATGGCTGCTGTTGGGCGATACGCCGCCCTCGGCGCCGGGCGAAAGCCGGGCCACGCCCGGTGCACCCGATCCGCGCATGGTGCTGCGTGGCGTCGGCGGTCCGCATCACGGTCGCAGCATCACGCTGGACCAGCCGCGCGTGGTCGGGCGACTGCCCGAATGCGATGTCCGCATCGACGATGCCGCGTTCGCCGATCGCCATGCCCGGCTGGAGCCGCATGCCGAAGGCGTGGTGCTGCGCGACCTGGGATCGCACGAGGGCAGCATGGTGAACGGCTGGCCGATGCGCAATGCATTGCTGCGTCCCGGCGATCAGGTGGTGTTCGACACGCAGCGCTTCATCGTCGAAGCGCCGCATCGCAACGGCAACGGTGAGGCCCGCAAGGCGCCGCCGCCGACGGCCACCGAAGAACCCGCGCCCGCCGCCCCGGCCACGAAGGGCGCATCGTCGATGCGACGCGTGCCCTGGCTGTTGCTGGCGGCGCTGTTCCTGGCGATCGCGCTCAGCCTGCTGCTGCTGTACGGCGCACGCTAGCCCGACGGTTGCGCAGCGCCTTTACCGCGCGCCAGCCCAGCAGCACCGCGAGGATCCCGGCGTAGAGCGCCGGTTCGCGGATGTCCGATTTCACCAGCCACCAGAAGTGCAGCACGGCCAGCACGCCAACGGCGTACACGAGCCGGTGCAGCCGCGCCCAGTTGCGCCCCAGCCGGCGGATCGCGGCCTGGGTCGAGGTGATCGCCAATGGCACCAGCAGCAGCCACGCGGTGAAGCCGACGGTGATGTAGGGCCGCTTGGCGATGTCCTCGAAGATCTGCGTCCAGTAGCCGCGCAGGTCGAGCACCAGGTACGCGGCGAAGTGCACCGTCGCGTAGAAGAACGCGTACAGCCCGAGCAGGCGGCGGAAGCGCACCAGCACCGGCTGGTGGGTGAGCTGGCGCAGCGGCGTGATCGCCAGCGTGATCATGAGCAGGCGCAATGCCCACAGGCCGAGGCGGTGCTCGATCTCGGCCACCGGATCGGCACCCAGCCCGCCGCTGCCGGTCAGCGCCTCCGCTCGGATCTGCCAGCCGAGGATGGCGGCGGGCGTCAGGGCCAGCAGATGGACGAGCGTTTTGGCGGCGATGATGCCGCGCGAAGTGCGGGCCATCCTCAGAACCACTTGCGCAGGTTCATGCCCGCGTAGAGGCTCGCGACCTGGTCGCCATAGCCGTTGAACATGCGCGTCGGGATGCGTTCGGCGAAGAGCTTGCTCTGCGTGCCGGCGATGCGGCGTTCGGTCTTCTGCGACCAGCGCGGATGGTCGACTTCGGGATTGACGTTGCTGAAGAAGCCGTACTCGCTCGACTGCGCGTCGTTCCAGCTGGTGAACGGCATGGTTTCGACGAAGGTGATCGCGACGATCGACTTGATACCCTTGAAGCCGTACTTCCACGGCACCAGCAGCCGCAGTGGCGCGCCGTTCTGCTGCGGCAGGGGCTTGCCGTACAGGCCGGTGGCGAGGAAGGCGAGGGGATGCATGGCCTCATCGATGCGCAGGCCTTCCCGGTATGGCCAGTCCAGCGCGTTGTAGCGCAGGCCGGGCATCTGCTTCGGGTCGTCGAGCGTGGTGAAGGCGACATAGCGCGCCTTCGAGGTGGGCTCGAAGCGCTTGAGCACGTTGGCCAGCGGCACGCCGAGCCACGGGATCACCATCGACCAGCCTTCGACGCAGCGCAGCCGATAGATGCGTTCTTCCGGCGTGTTGCCCTTGAGCAGGTCGTCGAGCGACATCACGCCCGGCTTCGCGCAATGGCCGCCGACGGCGACGCTCCAGGGCTTCACCCGCAGCGTGCGGTCGGCACGCGACGGATCGCCCTTGCCGGTGCCGAACTCGTAGAAGTTGTTGTAGGTGGTCACGTCCTCGTAGCGGGTGAGCGTTTCGCTCGTGCGGAAGCCGGCGCGCGCCTGCTCCGGCGTCACCACGACCTTGGAGGGCGGCGGCGCGGCTTCGCCGCAACCGGCGAGCCCGAGGCCGGGAATGGCCGCCATGGCCGCGAGCAGTCGGCGACGATCGCGGTAGACCGCTTCGTCGGTGATTTCGGAGGAAGGAATACGCAAGGCGTCGCGCAATGACATGGCCGGCTCCGGCGTGTGGTTTCGACTATATGTCCAGAGGCCATAAGGGCGCGAAAAGTTGCGCGTGCAACCCTTGATCCATGCGTGTTGCGCTGCGGCATACTAGCCGGGCAGCACAACGCAACCGCCTGGCCTGCCATCCCTCGCCTTGTCGCCCCTCGGTCCGCCCATCCTGGGCGCGCCCATGTGCCGCAACAAGACAACTTCCGCCAAGTCGAGGACATCCATGTCACGCGTACACAATTTCGCCGCCGGTCCCGCCGCACTCCCTGAATCCGTCCTGCGCCAGGCGCAGGAGGAAATGCTCGACTGGCACGGTGTCGGCGCTTCCATCGTCGAACTGAGCCACCGCGGTCCCGAGTTCATCCAGGTGGCGACCGAAGCCGAAGCCGACCTGCGCAGGCTGCTGTCGATTCCCGACAACTACGCCGTGCTGTTCCTCGGCGGCGGCGCGACGACGGTGCAGGCGCTGCTGCCCCTGAATTTCGCCGCGCCCGGGCAGGCCGCCGACTACGTGCTCAGCGGTCACTGGGGCAAGACCGCGATCAAGCAGGCCAGGCCGTACGTCGCTGCCCATGTCGCCGCGACCAGCGAGGCCGACGGCTTCCGCACGATCCCCGCGCGCGAGGGCTGGCAGCTGTCGAAGGACGCGGCCTACGTGCACATCACCGCCAACGAGACCATCCACGGCGTCGAGTTCCGCGATACGCCGGACGTGGGCGATGTTCCGCTGTTCGCCGACTTCAGTTCCTCAATCGCGTCCGAGCCGATCGATGTCTCCAGGTACGGCGTGATCTACGCCGGCGCGCAGAAGAACCTGGGCCCGGTAGGCGTAACCGTCGTCATCATCCGCCGCGACCTGCTCGAACGCGCCGGCCAGCCGCGCGCCGACATCCTCGACTACCGCTCGCACGTGAAGGGCGAATCGATGCTCAACACGCCGCCGAGCTGGAACTGGTACCTGCTCGGCCTGACCGTGAAGTGGATGCTGGCCGAAGGCGGCGTCGACGAATTCGCGCGCCGCAGCGCACGCAAGTCCGGACTGCTCTACGACGTGATCGACAACTCGGGCGGCTTCTATCGCAACGAGGTCGACAAGGCGGTGCGCTCGCGCATGAACGTGCCCTTCTTCCTGCACGACGACGCGCTGGACAAGCCCTTCCTCAAGGAAGCCGCGGAAGTCGGCCTGATCTCGCTCAAGGGACATCGCGCGCTCGGCGGCATGCGTGCGTCGATCTACAACGCGATGCCGGAGGCGGGCGTGCAGGCGCTGGCCGATTTCATGCGCGATTTCCAGCGAAGGCACGGGTAAATGGCCACGAAGGGTGCGAAGGCGAAGGCAGGCAAGCCGCAGGCCGGTGCGATGAAGTCGTCATCCCCGCAAAAGCGGGGATCCGGCGAGGTTGCTGCCGGACACCGGAAGTCCATGGATTCCCGCGTTCGCGGGAATGACGAGCAGGGCAAGTCTGCAGGACGCACAGCGAAGCAACCCCGTAGCCCGGGTAAGGCCACAGGCCGCACCCGGGAGGCAGGGATGCCGCAAGCGAATGCGCCCGAGGCCAGGCCCGATCTCGCCCAGGTCCGCGTCCAGATCGACGGCATCGACCAGCAGATCCAGGACCTGATCCGGCAACGCGCGCACTGGGCGCAGCAGGTCGGCAAGGCCAAGGGCAAGCTCGCCGCGGCGGTGGACTACTACCGCCCCGAGCGCGAGGCGCAGGTGCTGCGGCGCGTGGTCGATCGCAACGACGGGCCGCTCAACGACGAAGTGCTGGTACGGCTGTTCCGCGAAATCATGTCTGCCTGCCTGGCCCAGCAGGAACCGCTGAAGATCGGTTTCCTCGGTCCGGAAGGCACGCATTCGCAGCAGGCGGTGTACAAGCACTTCGGCCATTCGATCCACGGCCTGCCGCTGGCGAGCATCGAGGAAGTGTTCCAGGAAGTGGAGGCCGGCCATGCCGACTTCGGCGTGGTGCCGGTGGAGAACTCCACGCAGGGCACGATCCAGTCGACGCTCGACATGTTCCTCACCTCGAAGCTGAAGATCTGCGGCGAAGTCGAATTGCGCGTGCACCAGCACCTGCTGTCGCGTGCCGGCCGGCTGGAGGACATCGAGCGCGTCTACGCGCATCCGCAGTCGTTCGCCCAGTGCAAGGCATGGCTGCGCCAGTACCTGCCCAAGGCCGAGAAGATCCCCGTCTCCAGCAACGCCGACGGCGCCAAGCGAGCGCGCAACGCCGACGATGCCGCGGCGATCGCCGGCATCAGCGCGGCCACGGTGTACGGCCTGAAATCGCTGGCCGGTCCGATCGAGGATCGTCCCGACAACACCACGCGCTTCCTGGTGCTCGGCCGCGAGCTGTTCCCGCCCTCGGGCAACGACCGCACCTCGCTGCTCGTCTTCATCAAGGACCAGCCCGGCGCCCTGTATCACGTGCTCGCGCCCTTCGCGAAGCACGGGCTGAGCATGAACCGCATCGAATCGCGCCCCGGGCACACGGGGCTGTGGCAGTACGCGTTCTTCATCGACATCACCGGGCACGCGCAGGAAGACGCGATGCGCCGTGCGCTGGACGAGGTCGACGAGTTCGCGCAGGAAGTGAAGGTTCTGGGTTCCTATCCGGTGGCCATCGCGTGAGCACCGACATCCTCACCTCGCACGACGAGGCCTGGTTCGCCGCGCGCGCGTCGCGCGGCATCCAGGGCCTGCGCGCCTACGATCCGGGCCACGACCTGGTCGCGTTCCGCCGCAGGTTCGGCGTCGACAACCTGGTCGAGCTCGGCTCCAACGAGAATCCGTACGGCCCGTCGCCGGCGGCGCGCATGGCGGTGCTGGACCAGTTGCATTCGCTGCATCGCTATCCAGATCCGCTCGGGCTCGATCTGAAGCGTGCACTGGCAGCGAAGCTCGGCCTCGACGTCTCCCGGATCCTGCTCGGCAACGGTTCGCACGAGCTGCTGATGCAACTGGCGCAGGTGTTCGCGGGCGAGGGCACCGACGTGGTGTTTTCGCGCTACGGCTTCGCCGTGTTCGCGCTGGCGACGCAATGCACCGGCGCCCGCGCGCGCGTGGTCGATGCGTTGCCGCGCGATCACGCCACGATGCCGCTGGGTCACGACCTCGATGCCCTCGCGGCCGCGGTCACACCGGCGACGCGCCTGGTGTACGTGGCCAATCCCAACAATCCCACCGGCACCTGGTTCGGGCGCGAGGCGCTGGAAGCGTTCGTCGCGCGCGTTCCCGACGATGTCATCGTCGTCTTCGACGAGGCTTACGCGGAAATGGCCGAAGCGCGGGACTATGCGAGCGCCGTGCCGCTGCTGGCGCGTCATCCGAACCTCGTCGTCACCCGCACCTTCAGCAAGGCGTATGGACTGGCCGGCCTGCGCGTGGGTTACCTGCTCGGCGCGCCGGGCCTGGTCGCGGTGATGGAACGCGTGCGCGAAAGCTTCAACGTCAACGGGCCCGCGCTCGCCGCCTGCGAAGCGGTGCTGGACGATGCCGCGCACCTGCAGTGGTCGCTGGAGCAGAACCGGATCGAGCGGGGCTGGCTCCGCGATGCGTTGGCGCAGCGCGGGTTCCGGGTGTTTCCCTCGCAAACCAACTTCGTACTGGTCGAGTTCGGTGCCAACACGACGCTGATCGAAGCCGCGCTGATCGCGCAGGGCGTGGTGGTGCGGCCGATGGGCGGTTATGGCCTGGGCGACTGCCTGCGCATCACCGTCGGCACCCGCGACGAAAACGAGCGTCTGCTGGCCGCGCTGGACAAGGTGATCGCATGAGCATGTCGGCCGCCGCCGGCTGGATCGCCGCGCCCGGAACGGCATTGTCCGGAACGCTGCAACTACCCGGCGACAAGTCGATCTCGCATCGCGCCGTGATGCTCGGTGCGATCGCGGAAGGCACGACGCGGATCCGCGGTTTCCTCGAAGGCGAGGACACCCGCGCGACGGCGCGCGTGTTCTCGCAACTGGGCGTGCGCATCGAGGCCCCGAGTGCGGGCGAGCGCATCGTGCATGGCGTCGGCCTGCATGGGCTGCGCGCTGCCGACGCGATCCTCGATTGCGGCAACGCCGGCACGGGCATGCGTCTGCTCGCCGGTCTGCTCGCGGGCCAGTCCTTCGACAGCACGCTGGCCGGCGACGAATCGCTTTCCCGGCGCCCGATGCGGCGCGTGATCGAGCCGCTGGCGGCGATGGGCGCGCGCATCGACAGCGAACCCGGTGGCCTGCCGCCGCTGCGCATCCACGGTGGTGCACGCCTGCGCGGCGTGGACATCGCCACTCCGGTCGCCAGCGCGCAGGTGAAATCCGCGCTGCTGCTCGCCGGGCTGTATGCCGACGGCGAGACCGTCGTGCGCGAGGCGCATCCCACCCGCGACTACACCGAACGCATGCTCGCCGCGTTCGGCTGGCCGATTGCATACGGTCCCGGCTTTGCGTGCCTGCAGGGCGGACAGCGGCTGACCGCCATCGACGTCGACGTGCCGGCCGACTTCTCGTCGGCGGCGTTCTTCATCGTCGCGGCGACGTTGTTGCCCGGATCGCGGCTGCGCCTCGCCTCGATCGGCATGAATCCACGCCGCACGGGCCTGCTGGAGGCGCTGCGCGCGATGGGCGCCGACATCCGCGAGGAGAACCGCCGGGAGCAGGGCGGCGAGCCGGTCGCCGATCTCGTCGTATCCCATGCGCCGCTGCACGGCATCGACGTGCCCGAAGACATCGTGCCGGACATGATCGACGAGTTCCCGATCCTGTTCGTCGCCGCCGCGTGTGCGAAAGGACGCACCCGCGTCAGCGGCGCGGCGGAACTGCGCGTCAAGGAGTCCGACCGCATCGCGACGATGGCCGCGGGCCTGCGCGCGCTCGGAATCCGCGTCGACGAATTGCCCGACGGTGCCGTGATCGAAGGCGGACCATTGCGGGGCGGCACCGTGGACAGCCACGGCGACCATCGCATCGCGATGAGCCTGGCGGTGGCCGCGCAGCGGGCGGAGGGCGCGGTGAGCATCGCCGACGTGGCCAACGTCGCCACGTCGTTCCCCGGCTTTGTGGCACTCGCGCGGCAGGCAGGAATGCAACTGCGCGATTGAGCCGCGCCCGCGCGTTCGCGGTTGCGGAAGGCGCGCCTCAGTTGCGGAAGGTGATGGGTATCTGCACGCGTCCGCTGGTGGGGCGGCCGTCCGTCATCGCCGGACGGAAGCGCCAGCGACGCACCGCATCCACGGCGGCCCGGTCGAGCTGGCGCGAGCCGCTGCTGCGGGCCACGTCGATGGAGGTAGGTATGCCGTCCGGACCGATGTCCACGCTGACCATCACCGTGCCCTGTTCGCCGTTGCGCAGCGCGCGTGCCGGATACGTGGGCGCCGGCGACGAGATCGGTTGTGGCTGCGAAGTGGCGACGGGCGCGGCGGGACGCGGCGGCGGCATCGGAGCGGCCGGGGGCGGCGGAGGCGGCGCGGTTTCGACCAGCCGGGGGCGCCCGGCTTCATCGTCGGCAGCGGCGGGGGGCGGCACGTGGCTGACGTCTTCCGATTCACCGGCCACCGGCGCCGGCAGCGGCGTGTATTCGGGATTGGCCGCCGTCGGCGGCGCCACCGGGCCGGCGCGGTAGAAGTCGTTGTCGCCGCCGCGCCAAACCAGCAGGAACAGGATCAGCCCGAGCACGAAGGCGCCCAGCATCCACAGCAGGGCCCGCCACGAGGGCAGCCAGGCGGAAAAATCGAAGGAGCGCTGGGGCGGTCGCGACGCGGCGGAGCTGTTGGTCATGTCGGGAGTCATTCCTGGGATCTGCCGATGGTGACCGGCAACTTGTTAATAATTGGGCAATCCACGGAACAAGCCTGCGATAATCGCGAGCTTCGTCACCTTTAGCCACCGATCCTCGACGCCATGCTCGACCCGACCCTGCTGCGCCAGAACCCCGCCGAACTCGCCGCACGCCTGCGCGAAACCCGTGGTTACGAGGTCTTCGACGCCTCCGTGCTGGAAGCGCTGGAAAGCGAGCGCAAGCAGATCCAGGTCCGCACGCAGGAACTGCAGAACCTGCGCAACACGCGCAGCAAGGCGATCGGGCAGGCCAAGGCCAAGGGCGAGGACGTGGCGGCGCTGATGGCCGAAGTCGCGGGCTTCGGCGAGGAGCTCAAGGCTTCCGAGCATCGGCTGGAGGCGATCCGTGCCCAGATCGAAGCGATCGCGCTGGCGATTCCGAACATCCCGCACGAATCGGTGCCGCTGGGGCAGGACGAGGCGCACAACGTCGAGCAGCACCGCTGGGGCACGCCGCGTGCGTTCGATTTTCCGGTCAGGGACCACGTCGAGCTCGGCGCGCGCAACGGCTGGCTCGACGGCGACACCGCCGCCAAGCTCAGCGGCGCCCGCTTCACCGTGCTGCGTGGGCAACTGGCGCGCCTGCATCGTGCGCTCGCGCAGTTCATGCTCGACCTGCACACCGGCGAGCACGGCTACCAGGAAACCAACGTGCCGCTGCTGGTGAATTCCGACTCGATGCGCGGCACCGGGCAGCTGCCCAAGTTCGAGGAAGACCTGTTCGCGACCACGGTCGGCGAGGGCGAGCACGCGCACAAGCGCTATCTGATCCCGACGTCCGAGGTGCCGCTGACGAATATCGTGCGCGACGAGATCGTCGAAGCCGACGTGCTGCCGCTGCGCATGACCGCACACTCGATGTGCTTCCGGGCCGAAGCCGGCAGCCATGGCCGCGACACCCGCGGCATGATCCGCCAGCACCAGTTCGAGAAGGTGGAACTCGTGTCGATCGCCAAGCCGGAAGAAAGCTACGCCGAGCACGAGCGGATGACCCGCTGCGCCGAAGTCGTGCTGGAGAAGCTCGGCCTGCCGTACCGCCGCGTGCTGCTGTGCACGGGCGACATGGGCTTCTCGGCGACCAAGACCTTCGACCTGGAAGTCTGGCTGCCGTCGCAGGACACGTATCGCGAGATCTCGTCCTGCTCCAACTGCGAAGCCTTCCAGGCGCGTCGCATGCAGGCGCGCTGGCGCAACCCCGCGACCGGCAAGCCCGAACTGGTGCACACGCTCAACGGCTCGGGCGTCGCAGTCGGCCGCGCGCTGATCGCAGTAATGGAGAACTACCAGAACGCCGACGGTTCGATCACCGTGCCCGAGGCGCTGCGCCCGTACATGGGCGGCGTCGATCGCATCGCGTAATTCGCGCGCTGCCCGCCGCGCCCGCCATTGACGTTCCGCTTCTCCCCGCGCGCGGGGAAAAGCTGCCCGAAGGGCTGATGAGGGGGCGAGCGCAGCGAGCTGCCTTCCCGAGAGGCAAAGAGAAACGGGCCCGCGCGATGCGGGCCCGTTGCGTTTCCAGCGCAGAGGAAAGGCGAGGAAACGCGGGGACGATTCCCGCTTACGCCGCTTCGCGCAGCGGCTCCTGGATCGCTGCCTTCGCACCGGCCAGCGCATCGGCGCGATGCTGCGGCGAGTAGGCCACGCCTTCGGCGCGAACGAACTCGATGTCGGTAACGCCGAGGAAGCCGAACACCTGGCGCAGGTACGCTTCCTGGAAATCGGCCGGGCTGTTGTCGCCATACAGGCCACCGCGACCGCTTGCGATCACCATGCGCTTGCCCTTGGCCAGGCCTTCCGGGCCGTTCTCGGTGTAGCGGAACGTACGCCCGGAGACGGCAACGCGATCGATCCACGCCTTGAGCGACGACGGCACGCTGAAGTTGTACATCGGCGCACCGATCACGATCACGTCGCTGTCGAGGAACTGCAGCAGGGCCTGCTCGCTCGCCTCGGCGGCGGCCGCATCGGCCTTGGTCAGGACCGGACCGGTCAGGTGGGGCAGGGGTTCGGCGTCCAGGTCGCGGTACGTGACCTGCAGGCCGGGCACCGCCTCCTGCCAGCGTGCCACTATGGCGGACGTCAGTTCGCGGGTTACGGAGCCGGCGCCGGTGGCGGCGGAGTCGATATGCAGCAGTTTCATGGGCCTCTCCCGAGTGGATGCGGCCGGAGCCGCGTTGGGCGCCACTTTCCACTGTTGCGAAAACAGGATAAAGCTGGTCTAATATCACTGACCGTTCTGATTTCGGGATAATCGTCATGCAGGACCTCAACGATCTCTATTACTTCGCCGCCGTGGTCGATCACCAGGGCTTCGCCGCCGCCGAGCGCGCGCTGGGCATTCCGAAGTCGCGCCTGAGCCGTCGCATCAGCCAGCTCGAAACCGACCTGGGCGTGCGCCTGCTGCAACGCTCGACGCGACGCTTCGCGGTGACCGAAGTCGGTCACAGCGTGTATCGCCATGCGCAGTCGATGCTTGCCGAAGCGCAGGCCGCGCGCGAAGTCGTCGACCGCCTCAGCGCCGAACCGCGCGGCGTGATCCGCGTGAGCGTGCCGGTGGGAATGGCGCAGCAGCAGATGCCCAAGCTGTTGCCCGAGTTCCTCGCCAAGTTCCCGCAGGTGCGCGTGCAGCTGCACGTGAGCAACCGTCGCGTCGACATCATCAACGAAGGCATCGACGTCGCGCTGCGCGTGCGCACGCGCCTCGACGACGACGGCAGCCTGGTGATGCGCAACTTCGGCCAGATCCAGGAACTGCTCGTGGCGAGCCCCGGCTATCTCAAGCGCATGGGCCGGCCGAGCAATCCGGACGATCTCGCCCAGCACGTCACGCTCAGCATGAACGAGGACGAGGCGCACCAGCGCTGGGAACTGCACGGCCCCGATGGCGAAGTGCGCCGCGTCGAACTCAAGCCGCGCGTCGCCGGTTTCGATTTCCCGATGCTGATGTCGCTGGCGATCCAGGGCGTGGGCATCACGATGCTGCCGGAAACCGTGTGCGCAGAAGCCGTGCGCAACGGCGAACTGGAGGTCGTGCTGCCGCACTGGCGCCTGCCGCAGGGCATCTTCCACGCGGTGTTCGCGTCGCGCCGCGGCCTGCTGCCGGCCGTGCGTGTCTTTATCGACTTCATGGCCGAACGCGTACCTCCGCTGGTCGAAGCCGCGCGCCTGCAATGCGGCGACATTCCCGGTCCGTGCCCGGAAGGACTGAAGAAGGGCGCATCCGCCACTGCGTCCGGCGACAAGGGCAAGGAAAAGTCCGCGCGCAAGGCGCGCGAGCACACCGCCGAGCCGGCGTGAGAGAATGCGCGCCCGGCTGCAATGGCCGGGCGCGGACAATCAAACGGAAGTGTGGCCGAGCGGTTTAAGGCACCGGTCTTGAAAACCGGCGTGGTAGCGATACCACCGTGGGTTCGAATCCCACCGCTTCCGCCACGTATCATTCTAAGTGTTTGAAATGAAAGCTATTGTGCTTTCACTTCTGTCAAGTTCCATGCGCAGTTCCCAACAGGGCGAGCCCGGCCCCCGTGAGCAACTTCGGGCCCGTCGCTTCGACGCGATCAGCCCCGACGGTTGGAGAGTTCAGCGTTTAACGTCTCTCCGATTGCCAGGATCAGACCCTCCTGCCGCTCGTACTCCTGTTTCAGAAAGGGCTTGGCCCATCGCGGGCCGTGCGGTTTACCGTCGTACAAGAACTCTGCGAACTTCATTCCATGGCCCTCGGGGTCTTTCCCCGTCATGTCAACCGAGTAAGGCATCGAGACAATGCTGCGATGCTTTGAGTGATTGTTGAGGGCCGACAGATAAGCGAAGTTAGGGTGCTCAAGTAGCTCGTTGAGCAGCGCACGAATGCTATGGCTCTCGAGGCGGTCACGGACCCGGTAAACAGTGAGCTCCTTCTCAGACAGTTCTTTCGTCGGATCCCGGTTCATGCCAAAGGCTAGGTACACCATGTGGCCCGCGATGTCGGCCAATGAATGCATGGAATGAACGCAGGCGCTGACATGTGCCGAAGCCTGAAAGCGAGCCCATTCAAAGTCTCCAGGTTCCTTGTCATACGCGCCGGTCATGACTCCAACCATTTCGAACTGCTCCCTGTCCCCAATCGCTTCGGAAAGCAGGCGCGCAGCTTCGCTGTAGTGAAATCGTGCGAAGTCTCGACGTTCGACAATCGTTTTTAGGCAAGGGTTGAGGGCATCGCGCTGCCATTGTCCAAAAAGCCGTTCCACATGATTGCGAAGTTCTCCGAGATTCCATCCTGTAGTCATTGCTCCCCCTGACGGTCTTCGTCGCTAACGGCATTGAGGCAATCTTCAGTGGATCTCGTCAATCACGAGGCCATACAGATGCCTTCCGTCGACGATCGGTTCGGCAACAGTCCGCCCGCTGCAGCGAGAACGACGGCCGCCCCCCCCTATCGTGAGGCAACGGCTCGCGAACCGGTCCGCTGCGCGGACAAGCCCTGCTACCGGGCGGCCGCTCACGACCCGAAGCAGACACCTGCCACCGCTCAAACTGAGTAAATCACCTGTCAATCTTCTTGCTCGCCAACTCAGTCAAGGCAGCGCCGCGAGGCCTTTGCAGCTTGGTGATCCGAGGTCGTGCCTTGTTTATGCAGATCAGAGGCGCGACAGAATTGTCGCGCAGGTTATTGCGGCTAGCAGCAATGCAATGACCAGCCCTACCAACAATGAATGACGCGTGCCTATAGCTGGTACAGGTTCTATTGGAGGTGACGTCCGCTCCGACTGTGGGGCCAAATCGGCGAAAGACGCCGTTTCAAACAACGCTGCCGATACTGTCAGGCGATAGCCCGACCTGTTGATAGTTGCGATGTACGGAGCGGGTGTTTCATGCACAAGGGCTTTGCGGAGCTGCACGATGGCCTGGGTGACGACGTCCCCCGTAGGCAGAGTGTTCGGCCAGACACGTTCGAGCAACGCATCACGTGAAACTGGGCGACCGTTTGCCTCGATCAGGGCCAGCAGAACCCCCATGGCCTTTGGTGTGACGCGAACACCGGTCCTTCCTGGCCGTTGAACCTCCCGGAGAGGAATATTTACGACGAAAGTTCCTATGCGTGCCCACTCAGGAGAGGCAATTAGCGCGTGGTTCTGGCGTCGGAGTGCACCCATTGCAACCTCTTTTCGTGGGGATTTGTGCACGTGATGCGTACTGGTGTGAGGCCCGGCATGGTTCAGATACACAGCCGACGCGCCCTTGCCGAGATGACTGAGGATGTCTAGAACTGACTGCCGAAAGTAAACTGCAGCCGCTCTATTTCGTCGTCTTCCTTTTGCCGTATTGGCAAGCCGTAGCTGATCGAGATGGGTCCCATGGGCGAGCGCCATCGCAAGGAAAGTCCCGTCGACGCCCGGACCTCCTCGCCATCAATTGTGTCGGTGCCAGCGAAGACATTGCCGGCGTCCAGAAACCAGGCCAGTTGCGTTCCGTGCGCGGCCTTGCCGAACAAGCCGGGCATCGAGACCTCCAGCCCCGCCAAGGTCTTTATCCGGCCGCCGGTGGGGCGGCAGTCGTTGTAGTACGTGACGTACTCACAGGGGCCCAAGGTGTTGTCGCGGAAACCGCGGAGCGAGCCGACACCACCGGCGTAGTAGCCGCGGTAGAACGGATAGCCGATTTGATCGCCATCGCCGTATGTGCCGCCGAATCCAAACTCGCCGCGGGCGAGCAGAAGCGTGGGACCCATGCGCCAGTAGCGTCGGAGGTCAGCGTCAAGCTTGTAGTACGTAACGTCCGAGCCGGGCAGCGCGACCTCACCGGACAAGGCGTAGTAGGCGCCACCTGTGGGCGTCAGCAAATCGTTGCGCGTATCGATGGACCAGCCCGAACGCAGGGTCCAGCTATCGATGCGATTGGTCCCCAGGTTATCCAGGAATGTGAGGTACGAAGGCGGGTAATAACCATCGTAGAGATATAGCGTCCGCGTATCCCAGCCGAGGCCTACGGTAAGGGCGTTGTTTTCCGAGAGCGGGATCGTTGCGGATGTGCTGACCGATCCTTGCTGCGAGTCGTAGCTGCTTTCGTCGTCGCTGTCGTACCGGGTCTTCGACCAATTGACTCCGTAGCTAAATCCCACGCCCAGATCTGTGAGGTAGGGTTCGGCGACGGTGAAGCCATACCGCTCGGACGTGCTGCTCCGCGTTACGTTCGCGCTGAATGTGCGGCCAGTCCCGAGAAAGTTTCGCTGAGTGAGACTGAGCGTGGCCGTGATGCCGTCGTCCTGCGAGTATCCCAGGCCAGCTTGGAACTCGCCCGAAGAGGTTTCCTTAATCGTGTACAGCACATCCACTTGGTCATTGCGATCGGGCACTGGCTTGGTGTCGACCTCGACCGACTCGAAGAGCCCTAGACGCTGCAGCCGAATCTTCGAGCGATCGATGGCGGCCTGCGAGTACCAACTCGCTTCGAGCTGGCGGAGCTCCCGCCTGAGAACCTCTTCGTTGGTGCGAGTGTTGCCCTTGAAGGAGATCTGTCGAACGTTGACCCTCGGGCCAGGGACGACTTGCAGGCTGATGCCCACCGTTTTGCTCTCGCGGTCGATGTCGGGCACCGGATTGACCTGCGCGAAGGCGTAGCCAATGTTGCCCAGGGTCGCGACGACGGAGTCGGAGGTCAGTTCGAGCAAACGACGGGAGAAGATCTGCCCTTCGCTTACCAGCACCAGCTTCTCCAGCTCCACCTTGGGAAGCACGGTGTCGCCCGTCAGTTGTACCGACGAGACCTTGTATTGGTCCCCCTCGGTAATGTCGGCGGTGATGAACATGTCGGTGCGGTCGGCGCTGATCGCGACCTGCGTGGAATCGATATTGAAATCGACGTAGCCGCGGTCCAGATAGTAATTATTGAGCTTCTCCAGATCGCCGGATAGCTTCTCGCGGGAATACTGGTCATCGCGTCGATACCAGCTCAGCCAGTTGTGCTCGGCGGATTCCCAGGTGTCGATGATGTCCTCGTCGGCGAACTTGTCGTTACCCACGAGATTGATGTGCTGAATGCGGGCGGCCTTACCTTCCTTGATGGCGATTTCCACGTCGACACGGTTGCGGTCGAGGCGCGACACGGTCGGGGTGATCTCGACGTTGTACTTGCCGCGGTTTTGGTACTGCCGTGTCAATTCCTGGCCCATCTTGTCGAGCACCAGGCGATTGAACGTGTCGCCTTCGGCCATCCCGTTCTCGTTGAGGCCCTTGAGCAGGTCTTCGCTTTGGATGTCCTTGTTGCCGGTTACCTTCAGCGTGTTGATCGCCGGACGCTCCTGCACCGTGATGACGAGAATGTCGCCCTGGCGATCCAGGCGGATATCCTCGAAGAATCCGGTCTTGTAGAGCGCGCGGACGGCTGCGGCCGCCTTGGTCGAATCGACGGTATCGCCCCGCTCGATGGGGAGATAAGTCAGGACGGTGCCCATTGCGATGCGGCGCAGGCCATCGACACGGATATCGGAGACGACGTGCAACTCCTCGGCACGCACGACGCCGAGGAAGGAGTACATCACTGCAGCGAATAGAAGCCGACGAGGCGGCAAATGGCGCGATACCGACCGCATCATGCTTCAGCGGCCTCGATAGGAGCGGGCCAACCGGCGCCCAAGGCTTCGTACAAGTCGACCAACGCGCGATAGCCGCGCGCGCGGACTTCGATTTCACGGTCGCAATGCGCGTGATAGAGACGGTTGGCATGAAGCATCGCTTCATGATCCGGTTGGCCGGTACGCATCTTTTGCACGAGGGCGCTCGCGCGATTGCCGGCCGACAGGGCCGCGGCGCGTGCCGGGCGCGACTCGCCAATCGCCGCCGTCAGGACGGCTAGCGCTCGTTCGACTTCGCAGACGGCTCGGTCGAATGCCTGCTCGTGGCGGATCGCGTCGACACGGGCCTGGTGTACGTCTTGGCTTTGCTGCGACCCGGATTGAAGCGCGGTCGCCAGTAGATCCGGACGTCGTAGTTCCAAAGAATCTGGCGTGCCGGGCGCCGGGATGGCGGATATCGGAGGCGGCAGCAGACGTCCATCGATCCGAGCCAGCACCAGATCCAATGGTTCGCCGACTAGCCAAGCGAGCCCGGCCAGCGCCGCGTCGCGCTCGCCCTGCAAGCGCACCCGATGCAGGTGGAGTTCGGGGAGGTCGGCCGCTTGCGCCGAGTGGTTCGCGTCGAAAGCGCGATCCGTTGTCGGGGCACGCCCGTACTGAAGCAATCCGCTCTGATGGCGGATGGCGAGATCGGCGCAAAGAAGGCGTTCTTGCAATGCCAGGACGTCGACATAAGTGCGCGCGGTGGCCGCGACTAGGCGAACGCGTAAGGAATGAAAAAGCGACCAGGCCTTCAGGCAGTCCGGCTGCGTCGCCATGTCCTCCAGCGTTCGGGTGAGCCCGACGCAGGCTTCAGCGACGCGCAACGACGCCAGGGACAGTTCGGCATTCTGTTTGAGGCAAGCCTCGACGAAGCGGTTCAGTACCGCATCGCCGAAGGTCTGCCACCACACCTGTAACGCTGATTCATCCGTCTCGTGTTGCGTTGCGTTGTGGAACCGCCGTATGGGTTCCATGCCGCCGGAATCTGTTCGTGGTCTTGCGGAAAAATCGGTAGCGAAAGGGCCGTGCGGAAGCGGTGTAGGGATGCTCATCGAGAGACTCGGAGAAAGAAGACGCCCGCTGCTGGGTGAGCCAACGGGCGAAAGACGGATGCGATCTGCATCCAAGGGGCACGGCCCAGGAGTTTTTGCGTTGCAGGATCCGCTTGGCTGCTAGGGCGGCATCGTGGTCTGTACGCGGTTGTAAAGGCGTTCCAGATCCAGGCCGCCGGGAATGGGTATCTGGCCGCCGGCCACATGCGTTCGAACGCGTAGCTGCGTTCCGCCGCCCTCTAACGAATAGGTGTGCGTGATCGCCACGCCGTCGTTCGTATGGAACTCGATGACGAGTTCTCCCGACGAAAGCATCGCCAGCGTTGTCAGGCCGTCGCTGCCGAGGTCTATCGCGCCACGCTCGTAGGGTAGGATCACGGGATGGTCCGCATCCTTGCCCAAGGCGATCATTCCTTCGTCCTGGAGGATGAAGAGATCTCCCTCCAAGGGCGCGGCGAAATCCATTTCCGGACGTAGCAGGCCTACGGCGCTTGGGGTAGGCATGTCAGGCATGACGGGCGGGGCCTCTTTTGGGCCGCCACCGGACATGCCACCGCCGGGCATACCACCACCAGGCATGCCACCACCCGGACCGCCACCGCCTGGACCGCCACCGGGCGGAGGCGTCGCCGGCATCAGCTTGGCCATTCGCGCGCGCATCTGTTTACGCAGCTTCTTGGCGATCTTCGCGTTCGCCTCGCTATCGGGAGTCCATCGACCGCTGTAGCCGGCGTATGCCACGACTGCAGGTGCATCGCTTGGGCTTGTGCTCGCGGCACCCGCTGCCGGCAGCGACAGCGCGATGACGAGACACCATATAGACAGGACCGCAGGCTTGGGGCTCGCCTTTCGCACAACGGTCGTGCAAGTCGTGCTTGAGCTATCGGAGGCTAGTACCGGAGTCTGTGAGATAGAGGCCGTGATCATCAGACGATGGCAATCGGGGGGAGCCAAAGCCTCGCCGAATGCAGCGTCAAGCGCGGTGTGTTTTTTGTCTATTTGGGTAAGCGTAGGTAAAGATCGACAGGCCTACAGCTACGGTACAGAAAACGAATCGCGACGCCGCTTGGAAGATCTCGCATGCAAGGACGAGGAGACGTTCGCGTTGTTGGTGCGGGCTGGCAGCGATGGCGTCGTGCCAGCCATTTAACGCGGACGTAACCGTCGTCCCGGTCGGCTCAAGGGTGATCGGCGGCGGCAGCTCACTGCGAAGCGATCGGATCGGCCTGAGGGGTGCGTCGATGCCAGATCTTCGAACGGGCCCATTCCAAGGCATCGTCGACGTACGTGAACACCACAGGGATCACCAGCAGACTGAGTACGGTCGACGTGATCAGTCCGCCGATGACCACGATCGCCATCGGCTGACGGAAGCTCGGCTCGGCACCCATGCCGAATGCGTTCGGGAGCATGCCGGCACCCATCGCGATCGTCGTCATGACGATGGGACGAGCACGCTTGTGGCACGCATCTATGAGGGCTTCCATGCGACTCATCCCGCGTTCGCGCCGCGCCATGATCGCGTACTCGACCAGCAGGATCGAGTTCTTGGTCACGATGCCCATCAGCATCAACACTCCGATCACCGCCGGCATCGAGAACGACTGACTGGTGAGCCACAGGGCGAAGAGCGCGCCGGCCAACGCCAAGGGCAGGGCGCAGAGGATCGTCGCCGGCTGCAGGAAGTCATGGAACAGCAGTACCAGCACGGCGTAGATGCAGAAGATGCCGATCGCCATCGCGATGCCGAAACTCTGGAACAGTTCGCTCATCCGCTGCACTTCGCCCTGTTCGACCACGTGGACGCCACTGGGTAGGCCATTGAGCGTCGGTAGCCGCATGGCTTCCTTCTGCACCTCGCCAACCGAGCGGCCGTTCAACTCGACACTGAGCACGACGTTGCGCGAGCGATCCAGACGCGAGATCTGCGACGGACCGCTGCCCATGGCAACGTCGGCGACGGAGCCAAGGCTGACGGTTCCTTGGCTGCCCTGCACACGCAGTTGCGATACCGAGCCGAGGTCGTCGCGAATGGCAGGGTCCATGCGCACACGAATCGGAATCTGGCGCTCGGGCAAATTGAGCTTCGGCAAGATGGTCGAATAGTCGCCGTAGGTTGCCAGGCGCACGGCATCCGCAAGAGCCTCGGAAGTGACGCCCAAGGAGGCGGCTCGGGCATCATCGGGGAGTATCTGGATCTCCGGGCGCTGCAGGGCCGCGCTGGAGGTCACGTTTCCGATTCCCTTGAGCGTGCGCAGTTCGGCTTCGATCTTGGTCGCGGTTGTAGACAGTACCAGTGGGTCGTCGCTGGCAAGGGTAATGCTCAGCGTCTCGCCGCTCGCGCCACCGCCCACGGCAATACGCGCGCCTGGCAGGGCACGCAACAGGCCGCGCATCTTCGCCTCGACCTCCGACTGTTTGAGTTTCCGCTCATCACGCGGCACGAGATCGATCGTCAGCGTCGCACTGGTGACGTCGCTCATGGCGCTGACGGACAGGCCGCCGCCACTCGTTGCCGTACCGGCGGAGACGAAGACGCTGCGCACTTCCGGCAGCGACTGCAGCAGCTTGACCGCCTGTTGGCTCGTCGCCGCCGTGCTTTCGAGGGTGCTGCCCGGAGGCAGGGTAAGCGTCACGCGCGACTGGGCCTGGTCCTTGTTCGGAATGAAGCCCGTAGGCAGCATCGGCAATACGGCCAGCGCAAGGACGAAGAATACGGCCGCGCCGACTACCGCAGTCTTGCGCCGCGCCAGCGCGGCTCGCACCCAATGCAGGTACCGTGTCATGATCGGGCCATCGATCGATGCGTCGTCTCCGGCTTTCGCCGGCTTGAGCAAGTACGCCGCCATCATGGGCGTCAGCAGACGCGCGACCAGCAACGAGGCCAGTACAGCGACCGATGCGGTCACGCCGAACTGCCGGAATATGAGTCCGGGAATTCCCCCCATGAACGCCGTGGGAAGGAACACCGCGACCAGTGTGAACGTCGTGGCGATGACCGCCAGTCCGATCTCGTCGGCCGCTTCCATCGCCGCTTGATAGGGCGTCTTGCCCATTCGCAGATGGCGCTCGATGTTCTCTACTTCGACGATCGCGTCATCGACGAGGATGCCGATCACCAGCGAGAGCGACAGCAGCGTGACCGTGTTGAGCGAGTAGCCCGCCAGCGCCATGAACAGAAAGGTCGGGATGACCGACAGCGGTAGCGCGGTAGCGGAAATGAGGGTGGCACGCCAGTCCCGCAGGAACCACCAGACCACCACGATGGCAAGAATGGCGCCCTCGATCAGGAGCGTCATCGAGTCGTGGTAGCTTTCCTCGATCGGCGCGACCGTGTTGCTGGCCTCGTCGATGTCTACTTCAGGATGATCCTCGGCAAAGGCTTCGAGAGCAGCATGCACGTCGCGGCTGACGCCGACGTCGGAGTAACCGCGCGATCGGGTGATCTGGAAGCCGATCACCGGTTCCCCGTCGCGGAAGGCCAAGGTGCTGCGCTCGGCGTGCGCATCGGCAACGCGGGCGATCTGGTCCAGGCGCACATAGCGGCCGTCGCTGAGCGGAATGGCGATCGCCGCAACTTCAGAGGCGCTGCCGACCGTGCCGATGGTGCGGGTCGATTGCCGCTGCCCGCCCACTGTGCCTTCGCCGCCTGAGCTCTCCTTCTGTACCGCTTTGAGCTGGCGCGAAACGTCGGATGGCGTCACGCCCAAGCCAGCCATCAAGGTGGGATCGAGGTCTACATGTACCTCGCGATCCACACCGCCCACGCGCGCTACCGACGCGACGCCCTTGACCGCGAGCAGAGCCTTGGACACCTTGTTGTCGACGAACCAGGACAGATCCTGTTCGTCCAGGCGACTCGATGCTACCGTGTAGGTTAGCAGCGATCCGCCAGCCATGGTCAGTTTCGATACGGTGGGTGCCGCCATGCTGCTCGGCAATTCCGCGCGGGCGCTATCCACTGCGTTGCGAACTTCGCTCAGCGCTTCCTCGCCATCCTTGTCGAGTTCGAAGCTGACGCTGATGTTGACCGCACCGTCCGTGATAGTGGTAGTGATGTGGTCGAGGCGGGTGAGCGACGCCAGCTTGTCTTCGATCTTGCGCGCCACCTCGGTTTCCAACTGCGAGGGCGCGGCGCCTTCCAGCGCTGCCGAGACCTGGATGGTCGGCAGATCCATGTCTGGGAAATCCTGGATGTCCAGTCGCTGGAAGCCGATGAGACCCAGCACTGTCAGCAGGATGAAGAGCAGAACCGAGGGTACGGGCTTGCGGATGGACCAGGCGGAGATGTTCACGGCGCGGTCCCCGCTTGGCGCTGCCCGGTCACGGTGACCTGCGAGTCTTCGGAGAGGAAGGCGCCGCCACTCGCCACGATGCGCGTCTTGGCCTCGATGGGAGTAAGGATCTCGACGCGATCGCCCTGTCTACGTCCGGTATCTACTGCGCGACTACCGACCTTGCCCTGCGCATCGACCGCAAAGACGTAGGAGCGACCGTCGCGCGACACGATGGCCGACTGCGGGAGGGTCATCGCGGACTTCGTTCCGAGCGCTATGGTGCCGCTGGCAAACATGCCCGATCGCGCCGCACTATCCGTGGGCAGGCTGACATAGACGATGGCACGGCCGGTCTTCTCGCTGAGCGTCGGCCCCACTTCTCGCACCTTACCCGGCACTTGCTTGCCGCCGGGCAGCACTACGTTCGCCGACTGTCCGGTGTGGACCATGCCGAGTTGGCGCGCATCCAGTTCCGGCCGCCACTCGACCCGACTCTTGCGCACGAGGCGAAAGAGTTCGGAGCCGGCATTGACGACATTGCCAAGCACGGCCGATTTGGATGAAACGAAGCCATCATCCGGGGCGACGAGGCGGGTCTGTTTGAGCTTCAAGCGGGTGCTATCCACGTCGGCCTGTGCCGAAGACAGCGATGCGCGTGCCGTTGCTTCGTTGATCCGGTATTCCTCGAGCTGTTGCTCGGACAAGGCACCACTGTCGCCCACGGCTTTGGCGCGTTTCAGGTTCGATGTCGCCTGCTCGAGCGCAACCCGCGCTTGTGCGAGCGCGGCTTCCTGTTTGCGCAGTTCCATGCGGACGCTGTCATCCGCCAGGCGCGCGAGTAGTTGTCCTCGCTGCACAGTCGCGCCCACGTCTACCAGGAGGTCGGCTACGCGCAACCCGCCGGTTTCGGGGCTGACGATGACCTCCTGCCATGCGGTGATCGAGCCGCTGGCTTCGAGGGTCTGTGGCCATGCCCGCTTTTCGAGGCCGACGACCTCGACCGTCAGGGCGCTTGAGGCACCGGCATCCGCGTCAGGCTCGCCGCCGTGCGATACCAGCCAAAGACCCACGCCTAAGGCCACCGCCACAGCCGCGACAATGACGCCGATACGAAGCTTCCGATTCAAGATTCAGTCCTCACGTTGTGCCGATTGCTGGGCCATCGCTTCTGGCGAAGACGCCGGCGTGCCGGGTTGCCAGCCGCCACCCAGCGCCTTGTAGAGAGCGATCCAGTACGCAACGCGATCGCGTTGCAATGTGATCTGTTGGATTTCTGCGGAGAGCGCGGTCCGTCGCGCTTCTTCGAGGGTGAGAAGGCTGTCTCGTCCGGCGCGCCAACTCACTTCGGTGGCGTGGAAATAGCGGCGATATTCCTGGGCCGCGATTGCGGCGTCGTCGGCACGACGGCCCGCGCTGTCGAGGTTCACCAACGCTTGTTCGACTTCCTTCACCACATTGCGGACGCCGTGCCGATAGTCGGCCAGCGCCGACGTGTAGCTGGCGCGCGCGCTGTCGACGGCAGCACGTCGCCTGCCGCCATCGAAGATCGGAAGCGACAACGATGGCCCGAACGACCAGGAGGTCGCGGAAGAGGCGAGGTTGCTCGTCGACACGGTGATGGAACCGGATAGCGACAGGCTAGGGTAGAGATCGGCCTGTGCCACCCCGATCTCCGCGCTGGCCGCTGCGAGTTCCCGCTCCCGAGAGGCAAGGTCAGGACGCTGTCGCAACACCTGTGCCGGAACGCTTTCGACTTGCAATGCAACCGGCTGCGGCAGCTTCGTGCTACCAGCGGCCATCAGCTCCCGCAGACGGGCTTCGTCAATGGCGGTGAGACTCACGAGGGATTTCACCAGCAGATCGCATTGGGCGCGCTGCAAGACCAGGCTGGATCGGGTGCTGGCGGAACCTGCGAGAGCGAGCGCCCCGTCGGATGGCGGCCGAAAGCCGGCCTCGACCAGCGAGGTCGTAGCCTTTTCCGTCTGCAGCATGGATGTCAGCTCGCTCTCGTAGGCTTCAGCGAGCAAGATGCAAGCCCGATACTGCACGTAGGTATCGGCGACTTCAGCGGCCAGTGAAACGCGGGCGTCGTGCCAATCGCTTACGCGGGCATCCACGCGTGCCTGTGCGGCTTCCGTACTGCGACGGACTTTGCCGAAGAGGTCGAGCTCCCATGAAGCATCCTGTCCGGCACTGCGAGTGTTGGTGATCACAGTTGCGCCGCTCTGCGCAGGCTGCTTGCTACGGCTAGCGGAGTTTGTCGCAGTCACGACAGGAAGACCGCCTGACTTTGCGGAAGAGACTGCGGCGCGTGCCTTCTCGATGCTCGCCCACGCTTTGGTCAGAGACGGACTATCGGCCTCGGAGGCCGCGATCAACTGTCCCAGCACCGGGTCGTCGAACTGCTGCCACCATTCGCTAATGGTGGCAACGTTGCCGTCGTGCGGCAGCGCCGCGTTCCAGGAAACGGGAGCCTCGGGAACCGGCTCACGATAGGTGGGGCCGACCGCGCAGGAAGCGAGCATCAGAATCAGGCTCACCGCCCCCGCGGTACGGCGAAGGACTAATGCCTGCATGCGTACGACACCGCGTGAAGTGTTGGGGCATCGTAGAAACCGCAACCGTTGGCTGCCGTTCGGTGAGGTTAAGTTGGGTAAAATCCCTGAAAAACTGCTGTTTTGCGGCTGCGTTGGGTAGATACTGCCGCCATGGTCAAGGTCTTGCTAGTCGACGATGACGTCGACCTCACCTCTCTGCTCTCGCAGTATTTGATGCGGGAGGGATTCGACGTGAACACGGTCCAGGATGGTGAGGCCGGGGTCGCAGAGGCGATCTCCAACGATTACGCGCTCGTGGTGCTGGACATCATGATGCCGCGACTGTCGGGTATCGAGGCATTGCGCCGTATCAGGGCCGCCAGCGCGGTTCCGGTCCTGATGCTCACCGCGCGGGGCGACAACATCGATCGTATCGTCGGGCTCGACATGGGCGCCGATGACTACGTGCCAAAGCCTTGCACGCCAGGTGAATTGGTTGCGCGTATACGTGCGATCCTGCGGCGTGTTGAAGGGCGCGGATCAGCAACTACCAGCGCACAACGCGTTCTGCAGGTCGGTGATCTCTCATTGTGGCCGGGGAGTCGGCGCGCGACGTGGCGCGGTGCGCCGTTGGAACTCACCGGAACGGAGTTCCGCCTGCTGGAAGTGCTCGCGCGGCATTCCGGGCAGTTGGTCAGCAAACAAGACATTTCGCAGCAGGCTTTCGATCGTCCCTTGGCCCGGTTCGACCGGCGCATCGATGTGCATATCAGCAGCATTCGCCAGAAGTTGGGTACGCGGCCGGATGGCCAGTCCTGGATCCAGAGTGTGCGAGGGCTGGGTTACCAGCTCCTGGAGGACTGATATGTTCAAGTGGACGCCTGGACGCTTGTTCTGGAAGCTGTTGCTCGCGCTATGGATCAGCATGATCCTATCGATCGCGGGCGTAGCGACCTATTTCCAGCTCACCGGTCATGCGCCGCCACCACCCCCTGGAATGGCGCGCATCGGCGTGATGCCGGTGGCACCGCTGGTATCCGGCGGAATCGCGATCCTTATTACCGGGCTGGCGTTGGCCTGGTATCTGTCGCGTCCACTGCAACATCTGCGTTGGGCCTTGCGCCAGATGGCCGAGGGCCGACTCGATACGCGTGTGCAGCCGCTGATGGGGCGTCGCAGCGACGAAATCGTCGACTTGGCGCAGGACTTCGATCGCATGGCGGTCCAGTTGCAGCAGCTCACCGAGTCGCGCAAGATTCTGCTGCACGACATTTCCCACGAGCTGCGCTCCCCGTTGACGCGCATCCAGGCGGCGATCGGTCTATTGCGACAAGACCCCACGCAGAACGATGCAATGATCAGTCGCATCGAGCGTGAGAGCGAGCGGCTCGATGCGCTGATCGAAGAGTTGTTGACTCTGCACCGCATGGAGGCCGGCGAAGCGGTGCGCGAGCGCGTGGACGTTGTCGAGCTGCTGTACGCGATAGCTGAGGATGCCGATTTTGAAGCGCGTGCCTCTTCGCGCTCGGTAACCATCGAAGGATCTGGTCAGTTCGTTGCGAACGTCAATGGCGACCTGATCTACCGCGCGTTCGAGAATGTGATCCGGAATGCTGTCAAGTTCAGCCCCGAGGGCGCCACCGTAGAGATTCGATGCCGGATCACGAATGACGGACGCCTGCTGGAGACGGTCGTGGGCGACCGCGGTCCCGGCGTTCCGGAGGATATGCTGGAGGTGATCTTTCAGCCCTTCACCCGGGTGGAAGGTGGCCAGCCTGTACATGGCGTGGGTCTGGGCCTTGCGATTACCCGGCGGGCCATCGAAATGCATGGCGGTCGCGTCAGTGCCTCCCTTCGCACGGGAGGTGGGCTCGAAGTCCTCCTCACTCTCCCGCTGCAGCCTGAGTCCTGAAGCCTGGTTCGCGTTCTGAAGTGGGGTGTGTGCGGATGCGATGGTATGGCGTGTCGCTGGTTCTGCTTCTGGCGCTCGTGTGCTCGAGCTGCGCGGTCGTATCTGTCAGACAGGAAGACGCGCATCGCGCCGGCGATGATTCGCTGCCCGTTCGTGGGGATTTCAGCGTCGATACGGGTGCCACGCTAAGTGCGATCGGGCGCACTCCGGAACAGTGCCGGGCGGAGCCGGAAGACTGCGCGAAAGCGCTGGACGAGGTGGCGAGTATTGCGGGCGATCAAGTTCTCGCGAGTCGAGCCGAGTTGTACCTCGTCCGCGGCACCGACACCCGTTGCGGCGAATCGGACGCTGGATGCGAGGATCGACGCGCAGTCGACCTGATCGAGAGCGCTCGCAGTGCGTATCTGTATCTGTTCTTTGGCGATCGCACGCCGGAGGAGCGCGTGTTCGAACGACGGCAAGTCGAAGTCAGGGCCTTCTACAATCATGCGCTGCAAGAGCTCACGAAGCTGCTGTACGCGCGCTACCGAGGCCGCACGACTGGCCCGCCGGTTGTCATGCTCGGCGATGGGCTGCGCCTGGATGTTCAACTTCCCGAAGGTGCAGCGCCGAAGCCGCCTTTGGAACTGATTCCGGCCTCTGGGCTCAGCTTTTCGGGATTGCGCAATATCTACCGGCGGGACGGTTTTGGGGCCGAATTCGTCGCAGTTCGCGAACCTGAAGCGATGTCGGAAGGTTCGTTTCAACAACTGGACTACCAGCCCGTGACCCTGGTGCTCAAGTTCGAAGGCGAAAATGCCGCTCAAGTCCGGACGACGCGCGTTGCCACGTTGCAGGTGTTCGACATCTACCGCAACAGGCAGGCGCGTCTCGGTGGGCGCGACGTTTCCCTGGCGGCAAACTTTTCCGCCGCGTACGGCCTTTGGTTGGCACGAACCGATCTGATCAGATTGGGATTGTCGGGACTAGTCGGCCGTGGCGATCTGGGCCATGAAGTTCCCCGCGTGGTCATGCTCGAGCCCTATGACCCGAACCGCCGTGTACTGGTTCTGGTGCATGGGCTGGCGAGCAGCCAGGAAGCTTGGATCAATGTTGCCAACGAAGTGATGGGCGACCCGATGCTTCGTGAGCGGCTACAGATCTGGCAAGTGGTCTATCCGACGAGGATGCCGCTCCTGGTCAGTCATGCCCGCATCGATAAAGCGCTACGCACTACGTTCCAGCATTTCGATCCTGCCGGTACGGCGCAAGCCAGCCACGACGCCGTGCTGGTCGGGCACAGCATGGGAGGCGTGATCGCCCGACTTCTGGTGACCCAGCCGGACCCTGGCTTGCTCGATCGTCTGCTGGCGGCGGACCTTCAGCTCGATGCGAAGCGTCGAGCGGAAATTGCGCAACGGCCCATCGTCAAGGAGCTGCTGCAATGGTCCCCGCTACCCCAGGTAGGGTGCGTGGTGTTCATTGCCACCCCGCATCGCGGAGCCCCCCTGGCCGAACGTCGAATCGGTCGCTTCGTGGGTCGCCT
Source organism: Lysobacter yangpyeongensis (assembly GCF_042655745.1). NCBI lineage: Bacteria > Pseudomonadati > Pseudomonadota > Gammaproteobacteria > Lysobacterales > Lysobacteraceae > Lysobacter > Lysobacter yangpyeongensis. The sequence continues at coordinate 433,803 of NZ_JBHSNM010000001.1, forward strand.
CGTGCGGTTGCCAGCGGACGTCGTGCGGAGTTTTGAAGAGGCGTTGAGGCTCAGCGGAGCGAGCAAGGAACAGTTTAGGCGGCTAGGTGTAAACCGCCCACAGAACGGCGTCGACGAACTGGCACAAAACTCGCAGTTCATGCTTGCCACCCAGGACATGCCGGTCGAAGAGGGATTGCCGTTCCATAGCATCATTGCGCGTTCGAAGTCGAATGTCGCACTCGAGCTTTCATCCGACGGCTTGGTGCCCTTCGCCAGCGCGCATCTGCCTGGGGCTGCATCCGAGACTGTCATCACCTCTGGCCACAGCGTGCAGGAGGCGCCAGAGGCAATCCTGGAACTTCGCCGCATCCTGCACAAACATGTCGGCACTGCCTTTTAGCCGAGATATTCGCGATCACTTTGTGAAGCAGGAAGCGAGCATCGGCTGGCTGCCTGACAGGTTCCCCGCTGAGAGATTTTGTGAGTGGGAACCACGTAGGGAAGGCTTTTCGACGGTTTCGCTTTGCCCCGAGAAAATTGGCCTCGAAAGCGCTTTTTGGGCGGAGAAGTGCTCCGCCATAGCCCCATCGCCTAGACGCTGACCCTCAGTACCTGGTCGGCGCGAGTTCGGCCCATCAGCCACCTCGGCAGGCTTTCGGATTAAGGGCGCTTCTTGTCTGTGCCAGCCAGCCACCGCTCATAACGTGTGTAATCCGTGGAGTTTCGGTGAATCCAGATGGAGGAACCGAGCGCCGTTGCATCAAGAAAATCGATGTAGGGATACAGGCCCAGATACTCCTCGCCATGGAAAGTGCCTTCCCCGGTTTTGAGGATAGGCAGGATCGCGACGTTGCCTTTGCGGCCGTCGAAGTAGCCGAGCTCCCAAGGCATCCAGCGCGATTGCGTCGCGTTCCGAGAATGGATGTAGAAGAGGCTGTCGCACTGGTCCATCCGCTTGCGTAGAACGTCGGCGGTTGCCGCCGTGACGTGACTGCGATCCAACTGGGGATCCTCGAGCCAGTCGACGTAGACCGTCTTGCCCGCGTTCCCAAGGATGTTCTTGACGCCAAGGACGAGCTCGGCATCCAGCCGGGAGTGAGAAAGAAGCACATCGAAGGACGTCAGGTGGGTGCGCACTGCTTCGGCGAGGACGGCGTGTGCGCTGCGCTGGCCAAAGGATTTGCGCAATTCCGTAGCTGCGGCATCACGGACGACGCCCTCGGTTAGTAGCGCCATCAGAAAGATCTCGCCATCGCAGCGTGTTCGATCCAGCGCGCGAGTGACTCAGTGTTCTGATAGGTATAGACGGGCAATGCATGACGCTGGAGGAGCTGCGGCACGGCGCCCTGAGGGTCGCTCGTCTTGCTATGACCAATCAGGTGGTTGATGCGTACCCCGATTACGCCATTGCCGCGGCGCAGTGACTCGTTGATTTCGTAGTCAATGTAGCGCCGCCCGGCTGTTTCGTAGCCGATGCATACGACCGTGACCGTCGTTCCGTGCAGAGCGCGGTCGATCATGCCTTTGATGGTCGTATCACCCTTGCGCTTGGCTTCCTCCCACAGCGATGCGTCTCGAAAGCCTGCGGCTGCCTCGCCCATGATATTAGGGAGGCTGCGGATCTGGTTAACTCGAAAAATATCGCGCTGGTAATGAAAGCTAAAGAAAGCGTGTCGCATAGGATCAAGCTCCTAAATTCAATGCGTGGCGAACCGCGCCCTTGGCACGATCAATGATGGACTCCGGACTGGCGTCGCGGTCCGCGAGGGCTTCAAGCATTGCGTCGGACGGTCGCTGAGCGCGCGGCCCATCGCTCGGTAGCGGCGAACCATGCAGACGCTTCGCGATCTCCGCCGCAGCGCCGCCCGTCGCTCCGATGGGAAGAAGATAGGCGCCCGCTGCACGCGCTAGCTCATATTCTTCAAATACGCCGTCCGCCTCTACCAGGCGACTGTCATCGCGTTTGAGGCCTCCGATGAACACCACCGTGCCTGAGAGTCCTGCCATCTCACGGCGAAGCGCAGTCCACTGGTCACGTCCGACGTTGAGCGTCGGACCGGGCTGGGGGAAGGGACGCGCAATGAGGCGACGCTCCAAATCCCACGCGCCCGATTGTTGCAGCGTTTCGAGAAACGCTCCGACGGAACTGGAGCCTATGAGTTGGCCGTTGCCGCTCACAAGTGTCAGGCCGAGCTCTGCCGCAGTCTGGCCAAGCGCGCGCGCGATGCGGTCGACGGTGTCAGCACCTCGCTCTCCTTCGGCATCGGGCCAAGGCCAACTGCCGCTGATCCAGAGCCGCCGCCGAGCCACTGATCGGCCCAGCGCCGCGAGCAAGTCGTCGATTTCCCCGTATTCGGCTACCTCGATCACTGTAAGACCGTAGCGCATCAAGTCTTTTGCCCAGTATTGGTGCTGGCGCTCGCGAGCTTGGAACGCAGCCTCCGACTCGTCTTCGCCGCGCTTGGGTGCGCGCGCGATCGCAAAGTGCTGCGGCGGCGAGGTGCCAAAGGCATGGCGAATCGCCCCCAGAACCTGCCGGACATTGGGGTCGGTCAGGCTCATGCCGACAAACAGGAAGGTCCGGCTTGTAAGCTGGGCCTGCAGGAGCGGTAGGAACGCGCCACGTTCGCGGCGGTAGAGTTCGTAGTCGTCCGTGGAGATGACGACAGAAGACAGGTCTGAAACTGTTCCGTGCATCTTGTAGACAACTGCGGCACCTGGTACGTGTCGCGTCGACAGATCCGCTTGCGTCGCGCGAACGCGATATGGGCGACCGGCCTCGGCCAGCGCGCGCTCGATCAACTCATCGTAGTTGGTGGTCCAATAATGGCGCAGCGGCAGGCGCACCAGCGTCTGAAGAGAAGAGGGCACGGGGCGCTGTCGGCCGATCTCGCGGTCAATTACCTGCTGAACGCGCGAGCGAGAGCCGCCGGCTTTTTGGATGCTCCACTGAGCAAGGGCGGCCAGATCCGTGACGTCGTCGACCCGCAACTCAAGCTCATCTCCGATATCCCGAAGGAGCTGCTTCCAGTCAGGGTACCCCGCCGCTGCCGATGCGCCCGCACCGACGAAGGCCGCCGCGGTGCCATCCAATAGTGCTTCGGTATATTCCGCGATGAAACGCATCCGCACGTTCATGATTCTTCTTCCCTGCCCCGAATCGATCATAGCAATCAGTTGGGCTGTGCGTGAGGAGCCGGGCAGCCTTCGTTTTCTGCCTGATGCTTTGGCGGAGGAGTGCTTGTGCGAACGCTGGAAGCACGACTTGATTCGACACTACTCCCCTGCACCAGCAGGCCCTGCTCAAGCAACTTCCGAGCTACTGCTAGGGCAAGATCTTCGGGTGATTGGGCGAACGTCGACGGCGTGCTTCGCAGCGACTGGACGATGTCCGCTTGGCGACGAGTATCTACGTGGCCATAGCTAGTAAATGTCGTCAAGACCTGTTCGTGACCGAGGTTCTGACTCCATGCCTTGAAATCCTCCGGCGAACGGCAACGCTCCTCCCCAAGACGGACGAGGACGTTCCGGAGGCTGTGGGGGTTGAAGTAAGGCAGGTCGACGGCCTCAAAGGCTGTTCTGAATATCCGTCGAATCGGATCGGCATTGCTCCAATGCTTAGGTTCCAGTCCCGCCGCCTCAAACTGGGAGGTCGGGCCCTGCACCAGCCTGGTCGCTGGAAAGAGTGGGTCGTCGTTCCCCCACTTGAGTTCCCGACGCAGGTGGGTGATCCAGTCGACCAGGATCCGGGTTACTTCGTCGCCGACGGGGAAGAAGAAGGTTGTAAAGCTCTTGCTGAATTTGGTCCGGACCTCTCGCGCGTCCTGGAAGAAGCTCCGCGCGGCGAGGTCAACATGCTTGAGTTTGGCCGAGGCAATGGCTCCGTCCCGAGCACCGGTGAGCAACGTGAAAGCGATGACAGCGCGGTCTCGCCGTTCCAGCTCTGTGGTAGCCGGCATACTTGCGATCACATGCTGGACCTGCTCCAGAGTTGGCACGGCACGGGGGCGTCGCGCAGTTGCGATGCGCGTGTCCTTCTCGGACAGATTGAAGTATTCGGCGTCTGAATAGGTCAGCTTGGATCGGTAGCCGGGCTGCCCGGAAAGCCATTGGAAGAACCGCTTCAGATTGGCAAAGGTCGTCAGTAGCGTGGCCTTGCTCAGCGTTCCGTTGCCCGTGTCTCGGTTCGCCAAGTGCTTCTTGAAGGCAATGGCTTGCTCGACGTGGAACGATTTGAAGTCCCGGAAGCCGGTGTAGGCTTCGAAGCGCGCGAGCGCCATGGCAGCGGCGTCCACCGTGTCCTCGCCATGTCGTTTTGCTTCCTTCAGGAACGCGAAGTAACGACGCTTGGCTCGCTCGTTGCTGGCGTTGTGGCTAGGCATGGGTTCGGGCGCCCCCGTTGAAGTCACAATTCAGGCTGGGATGAGGGCTCTCGTCTATGTGCTCTTGGGCCTGCGGAAACGCGACCTGCAAATCACCGATTGCCGGGCCCATTCTCGCGAGGCTCACCCGCCTGTTGAGGCGAGCCCCGCAATCCGGACAGACGCCGAGCAGATTGCCTCGATCGAAGGTGAAAGCCTGGTACACCACCCGGGACCCTGTCGGCCTCCTGGGAGCCCGGCAACGGAGGCAGTAGAACTCACCGGGTCTGCAGGGGCGTTTGCCCTTGGTGCGACGGTCCTTGAGGAAGGTCAGGAGTGCGTCACCCTTCACCAGCACCGGACGCTTCTGATCAATGGTTGCCAATCCCTCCTCGAACCAGCGTCGGACCGTGTTTCGGTGGACGGCCAACAGAGTCGCCATCTCCTCGACGGTATAGGTCCGGTGGATCTTCACCAGCCGGTAGTTGTGGTTGCGGGCGCCCATGGTCTCGTTACTCGGCCACGGGCAATCAAGCGCCAGCCGGGCGGCTGGCAGTGACCTGCTGCTGGAGCCAAGCGTCGACCTCCGCCGCCAGCCAACCAACGGCGCGCGGGCCAAGGTTGATCGGCTTTGGAAAGTTGCCCTGAGCGACTTTCAGGTAGATGGTGCTGCGGGAAAGTCCGGTACGGGCTTCGACTTCAGGGCGTCGCAGGATCGAAATGGAGGACGGAACTTGTGGGGTCTTGTTGGCCATGTCGCGCGCTCCTTGGTGCGCTTGGGAACATGGCTACCTCATTGTGTGTCGAGAAAATTTCTTAGCAACGCTAGGGATTTTCTCTACAGCCGAAGCCCAGAAATCGGGTTCTAGATACCTGTTCGCGGGCGCTTGGCCGAGCTTTGGTTTTTCAGGCGGATCTCTTCGTACCGCTCGGCCAAAGGTTGAAGTCGGTCGATTTCGCGCTCGGCTTTTTCGAGATTCCGTTGGAGTCGATGAATCTCGGTCTGAGCTATCCGAAGTGCTTCCTGGCACTTGATCAGGTCCCCCGGGATCACGTCGGGCTGGGCCTCATCACCCAGCCCAATAGTCTCTTCAACGTCGGCTGACTGAACGACCGGGATGTCCCCCAAGGCTTCCGGCCATTTCTTCCGTGCCCATGCAAACACTTGAGCCGCAAAAAAGAGCTGCAGGACGGGTGGTCCCATCAGATGGAGTTCATCTTGTTTCACTGCGTACATGAGGCGCTTGCGGACCTTGTCGACTGTTGTCCGCATCGCCTCGCCCTCGGGGTTGACCCGAAGGGCGATCAGAAGGGCCATCTCTCTCAAGTCATAGAAGGCCTTGTGGGCTTGCGGGAGCTCCGCGCGGTCATCAGTCATTGGAACCCTTAACGAGTACGGCTGGCGGAGCCAATTGTCGACACGGAACTACGCGATAGTGAAGGTGTTCCACAGAACTTCGCCCAGTCACGCATCAGGCGGGCCCGTTTGGTAAAGAGGTCCGTGCGTCGGTAGGCCGCCTCGGTTTTGTCCTGGAGCGAATGGGCCAGTGCCTGTTCCGCAACCTCACGCGGGTAAGCAGTCATGTCAGCAGCCCAGTCGCGAAATGTGGACCGGAAGCCATGGACCGTCAGGCCCGGTCGCAGGGACTTCAGGACCTTCAACAACGCCGCTGTCGTCATGCCGCCATGGCGGCGGCCGGGGAAAACAAAGGAGGTCGTGCGGGGCACTGCCTCAAGGAGCCTGACTACCTCAGGCGATAGGGGGATTCGATGCGCCTTTCCGGCTTTCATCCGTTCCCCCGGGACTGTCCAAGTTCCATTTGCCATGTCGAACTCCTCCCAGCGGGCGCCAACAACCTCGCCGGGTCGGGTGGCGGTCAGGATTTGGAATTGAAGGGCGATAGGCGCCAAGCCCGCCTCCTTGCGGAGCGATACAAAAAAAGCAGGAACGTCCGCATAGGGCAGGGCAGCGCGAGGTTTAACTGCCTTCAGCTTGTTCGGCGTCGGTAGCAGGTGGTCAAGGTGCCCGCGCCATCGCGCCGGATTGTCGCCTCGCCGGTACTGCCTAGCAGCAGCCCAGTCCAGGACGGCTTCAATCCGCTGGCGCAGTCGAGTCGCGGTCTCCGTCTTGCTGGTCCAGACGGGCTCCAGCACCTGCAGCACGGCAACATCGTCGATGTCGGCTACGAGGCGCGGAAGAAGGGCGGCCGCATACGTATCGAGAGTAGATCGCCACTGGGCCGCATGTTTTGCGTTTCGCCAGGCCGCCCGGTGCGCGTCGATGTAGCGTTCAGTGCAGTGGCCGAACGTCACCGCTTGTAGGCGCTTGCGGGTCGCCTCGAGCCGCTGCGCCTTTCGGATGTCGATCGGGTCCACCCCCGCCCGGAGTTCGCTGCGGGCCATTTGTGCCGCCTCGCGCGCCTGTTCGAGTGTCACGTCCCGTGCCGGGCCCAAGCCTCGATCTCGCAGCTTTCCTGAGACCCGATCGCGATAGCGAAAAACCCAAGACCGGTTGCCGGCCTTCGAGAGGTAGTAGTAGAGCCCATCTCCATCGCCATAACGGCCGGGCTTCTTGATCGCCTTGATGCGCAGGTTCGAAAGCTTGTTGACGGCCCGGACCATAGGAATCTGTGCCCAACGTAGTTCCCTACATTGAGCATCGGATTCTGCCGGTAGTCAATGGATGTCTTCGGACGAACCGACGAGACTAAGGCCAAAAATAAGCCTGTTTTATGAGGTAGTCCGGAACATCTCGGATCTTGTCGGAACTGGGTTGGGCGGACACCGCTTCCGCCAGAATCGAAGACTTCGACAGGGCAAGCGCTCTTGCGGCCGGGAGCAGGGTGTCCCCGTTGGGACACTTGGCCAGCAAGTGGCGACCATCGAAAGCGAGTCCGGCAAAATGACGCGGGCGTTCGCGCGCCAGGTACAGCAGGACCGCATCTCCGATTTTCGATCGGCCGGGCCCCGACAGCAGGGCCCAGCCTGAGAGCCGATTTCAATGCTCGCGATCCCGGGGCGGTACCGGGTCGTTACCACTGCCAATGGTGTCCTTACTTCGGATGCGGCCATCCAGCCCTTTGGTGGTCAGCTCGCCGCCACCCTGATTCGTGAGCATCTGGCGGGCGGCCTTTTCGGCTTCCCTCTGGGTTCCGTGAACGCTCGATGCGCGGTTGGCGTCATTGCGCTTGTTGGCCCAGGTGCCGTCATCGCGGTGGAAGACAGTCCTGTCTCTTCCCTTGCTCATTTGCAGCCTCCGACTCTCCTTGGCCCGCGCTTACGGGGGCGGGCTGAGCCCGTGAGAAAGAGTAGGCGCACGCGAAACAGCAGTCGTTACAACTTTGTTTTTGCGCGTAGCCATGTGGAACGCTGACTTGGAGCGTTCGTCGACACCCTGAATCCCAGTGCGGTGGCCCCACCGTCCGACCAGCATGGTGGTCTCAGCACCGCGACGCTCCTGGAACGTTCCCGGGCCTAACCCCAGCGCGGCCGATCGCGGGGACGACTGCAGGCGATCGCGCTTCGCAAGGCGGCTTGTAAGGCGGCTTGTAAGGCGGGTTTCAACCCGCCATCAGAAAGCCCGATCTCGTATCAGCACCCGCTGACAAACGATCCCGCTGTCACTGGCGCCTGCTCATCGTCAGATAGACGACGTTGCTCCGGACGCGGAGCAGGTCCAGGTCATAGATCGCGTCCGGCATCGGAACAACGAGCCGGCGGCCGACGGCGGCCTTGTCGAAGCGGTAGACATCACCGGTCTGCGCGGACACGGTCAGCGTCACCGTAGAGCCCGTGATCCGCACCACGCGAATCGTGAAGGCGCCATTGGATGTCGTTACCGACCTGCCGGCCCGGATGCCGGTTTCCGCCAGTACGGGTTCGGGCATCGCGACGCGGGCCATCGGCTCCGGGTGCTCCGGCAGCAGATTCATGGCAGCCCAAGTGCCCGCCGCTGCCAGGAGGCCGACGAGCAGCAAGCCGCGTCGATCGATCATCCGTGGTCCCCAATTCCGTTGCGGAATGCTAGGTCGACGCGTCGCCATACGTCTCGTCCTCGCGCCAGCGGCCGTTGTCCTTGACCCGCACGCCCGAGGGCTCGTGCTGCTTCCTGAAATTCGTTGCGGCGACCTTGCGTGCGGCCTCGATGGCTTCTTCCTCGGAGTCGTAGATGTACGGCCTGGGCTGGTTGTCGAAGAGGATGTTCCACTTGTCGCCGGTGTAGGGCGCGACGTAGTACCAGAACATGGGATCACCTCGCATGGCCGGTCGTGGCGGATGCTAGCGGCCAGCGGGTGAAGACCTTGCGGCGATGGGCCGAGTGCGGCCGGGGACGCTATTTCCCCGCCATCTTTCGCAGCTTCGCGACCATTTCCGCGCTGAGCGGTCCAAGCACGCCCTTGCGCGATTCGGGAATGTGCGGCGCAGGATCCGCATCGCCGAACACGTAGTGGTCGAGGACTGCCTTCCACGCGGACCGCTCCGCAGGTGGCATCCAGCGAAAGGCGAGCAGACAGTGCGCCAGTGCTTCGAGGCCAGGCTCAGGGACGTGGCCCGCGAATGCGCCGGGACGCCACCAGTAGTTCACCAGCGCGTTGAGGCGCTCCAGCGATTCGACGTGATGCCACCACACCGGCGGAATGTAGATCGCATCGCCGGGTTCGAGTTCGGCGACGAACGCGTTCTGCAGGGCCTCGCGCAGGCGCGGGAAGCGCGGATCGTCGGTTGCATCCAGGCGCGCCATGCCAATCGCCGCGACGGTGGGTGCGAAGTCCAGCGGTCCGATGTAGAGGTTGGCGACCTGTTCCGGCGGAAACAGGGTGAAACGACGGCGGCCGCAGGCCACCACGGCGAGATTGTGCGAACTGTCGAAGTGCGCGGGAGTGACCACGCGATTGCCCATCCACAGGCGTGGCTGCACGTCGGCAGGCATCGGCAGCCGCAGCAAAGGCAGCAGGCCGGGCAGGCACGCGGCGATCTGTGCGCTCTGCATGGCGAGTCCCGGCGTGCGCTCGTGCTGGCTGTAGGCGGCCAGGCGCTGCAGCACTTCGCTGACGGTGACGCGGAAGTGGCGGTAGTTGAACGACGCCAGGCCGGCGACGTAGCCGACGATGCCGTCCTCGTCCTCGGGAATGCGCAGGGCGTCGACGGGCATGCCGTTGTCGTGGCGGGCGACCTCGCGGGCGAATGCGGAGTCGGACTCACGTGCGAGGCGTACCAGCGGCCAGGCCGCGCATAACCCGCGGATCACGTGCGGGCGTCCGCCTGCGATCAGCTCATCCGTAGTCAGCGGGCCTTCTTCGATCGCGGTGGGCATGGGGAGCGGATACGGGGCGTGGGGCCATGCTAGCGGCTTGCCGGAGGTGCGCATACGCGGGTGTCCGAAGCCGCGCGACGGTCTGCTTCGGGTCGCCTGGTTGCGCCATACTTGGCCGTAGGTTTCCGCCAGAAGGCCCGCATGGACATCGCCGCCGCCACGCCCGTCGAAGAGCTCGCTCCCACGTTGCAGCGCCTGCGCCATGCCTGGCAGAAGCGGCGGCCGGATTACGCGCAGCGGCGCGACGACCTGCAACGCCTGCGCAAGGCCTTCCATGCGCGCCTGGACGACATGGCCGCGGCGGTGAGTGCCGACTTCGGCCATCGCTCGATGCACGAAAGCCTGCTCGCCGACGGCATGACCGTGCTGGCCGAGCTCGACCACATGCTGGCGAACCTGCGTCGCTGGATGAAGCCGCAACGCCGCGGCGTCGGCTGGCGCCTGTGGCCTGCGCGCGCGCAGGTGCGGCATGTGCCGCTGGGCGTCGTCGGCGTGATCGGGCCGTGGAATTACCCGGTGAACATTTCGCTGGTTCCACTGGCGACGGCGATCGCGGCGGGCAACCACGTGTACCTCAAGCCGTCCGAATACAACCCGCGCACCAACCAGTTCCTGCGCGAACTGCTTGCGGAAGTGTTTCCCGACGATCGCGTCGCGGTGGCGCTCGGTGGCGCGGATGTCGCGGCGGCGTTCGCGGCCCTGCCGTTCGACCACATCATGTTCACCGGCTCGACCGCCGTGGGACGCAAGATCATGGCGGCGGCCGCGCCCAACCTGACGCCAGTGACGCTGGAGCTCGGCGGCAAGTCGCCGGCGGTGATCGGCATGGACGCACCGATGGAGACGACGGCGGCGCGGCTCACCACCGGCAAACTGTTCAACGGCGGACAGACCTGCATCGCGCCGGACTATGTGCTGGTGCCCGAATCGCGCCGGGATGAACTCGTGCAGGCACTGCGCCGCGAAGTGGCGTCGCGTTATCCGGATCTGGAGAACGGAGCGGACTACACGACGATCATCAACGAAGGCAACTACCGGCGCCTGCGCGGCTATCTCGACGATGCGCGCGCGCGTGGCGCCGAAGTCGTTCCGCTGGCGGAAATCCGGGATGCGGAAAAGGCCGAGGCCAGGCGCCTGCTGCCACCGACGCTGGTGCTGCAGCCCGGCGACGACGCGAAGGTGATGCAGGAAGAGATCTTCGGCCCGATCCTGCCGATCCGCACCTACCGTCGCTTCGACGAAGTGATCGACTACATCAATGCGCACGACCGGCCGCTGGCGCTGTACCACTTCGGCCACGACCGCGACGAGATCGAACGCCTGCTCGGCAGCACCGTGGCCGGTGGCGTCTGCCTCAACGAAACCCTGTTGCAGTACGCGTGCAGCAACCTGCCGTTCGGCGGCGTCGGTGCCAGCGGGATGGGGCAGTACCACGGGCACGATGGCTTCATCACCTTCAGCAAGGCGATGCCGGTGCTGCGCCAGTCGCGCTGGACGCTGTCGGACCGGCTGAAGCCGCCGTACAGCGGCTTCCCGGCGCGAATGATCAGGCTGCTGCTGCGCTGAGTTATTGCGTCGCGGCAGGTGCCGCGGCCGATTCCTCGTCCCAGCGCCGCAACGCGGCTTCGACCGCGTCGACGCCGCGCACCGCCGCAGCGGCATCGATCTGCGCCAGGGTGTCGTCGTCGGTGTGGATCACCTTCATCACCTTGGGCATCGTGGCGGGTTTATTGCCCGCATAGGCATCGAGGATGCCGGTGATTTCGTCGCCGCCGATCAGCGAATAGGACACCGCCGGCCAGCCGGACTTGAGGAAAGCGAGGTGATCCGTCGGCGGGTAATGCTCGCCGGCGGAAAGTTTCAACTGGTTGGCGGCCGTCGCTGCCTGGCTGGCGCGGGCCAGCGTGCCGTTCGCGTCCGGCGTCATCATCCACACCGTGTCGCCCCAGGCGAACACGTCGAAGTTCACGTACAACCCGGGCCTGGCGCTACCGGCCGCGACGTAGGCTTTCGAACCGAGCAGGCCCTTTTCTTCCAGATCCCAGAATGCGATCGCCACGCGGTGGTGGGCGAGCGGCTTCGCCTTCATGCGCTGCGCGAGGGCCAGCACCGTCGCGGATCCGGATGCGTTGTCGGTCGCGCCTTCGCCCTTGCCTACCTGGTCCGAATGCGCACCCAGCAGCAGGAGCGGGGCAGTCGCATCGCCGCTCACGTCGGCGAGGATGTTCGTGCCCCGCTGGCCTTCGATCTCGAACGGGACGTTGCGCCACTGGATGCCGAGCGTATCCAGGCGCTTTTCGATCGCGGTGCGGCGCCCCTGCGTCGCGTCGGCGTCGGCAATCGCACTGACATCGGCCATCCACGCGTTTGCGTCCGCGGACAGCGGTGAAGGCGCGGATTCGGAAGCGGGCCGTGCGCAGGCGGGCAGGGCGAGGGCGCAGGCGACGATGGCGACGTGGAGATTGCAGCGCATGGGATTCCCGTGTCGGTGGTCAGGCGGGCGAGTGTGCAGTCATCGGCGGCCGTTGTCCCGTGCCGCCGACCACGGCGGTTGCACCCGCGGCGGCAGCCACGTTAGCCTGCGGTCAACGGAGTTTCACCCCAAAACGAGGTCAGGGATGACGATTCGCGTCTTTATCGTGGACGACCACGCCATCGTGCGCACGGGGCTGCGCATGATCCTGTCGGAGCAGACCGACATCGAAGTGATCGGGGATGTGGAGACCGGCGAAGCGGCGCTGCCGCTGATCCGCCGCCTCAAGCCCGACGTCGTGTTGTGCGACCTGCACCTGCCGGGCATGAGCGGCCTGGAGCTCACCGAACGGATCACCCAGCCAAAGCGCGGGCCGCGCGTGATCGTCGTGTCCGTGCTCGAAGACGGTCCGATGCCCAAGCGACTGCTGGAAGCCGGGGCGGCCGGCTACGTGGGCAAGGGCGGCGATGCGCAGGAGCTCGTGACTGCCGTGCGTGACGTGATGCGCGGCAGGCGCTACATCGCCAGTTCCGTGGCCCAGCGCATTGCGCTGTCGGGTCTCGGCGGCAATGCCACGCCGATCGATGCGTTGACCGCGCGCGAACTCGAGATCGGCCTGATGTTGGCGCAGGGCATGCGCCAGCACGATATCGCCAGGCGCCTGAGTCTCAGCGCGAAGACGATCAACACGCACAAGTCGCGCCTGTTCGCGAAGCTCGGCATCCGCGATTCCATCGCCCTGGCGCGCACGTTGCGCCAGCACGGCCTGCTGGATCCGGCGCTGGCGGCCTGATTCCACGCAACAAGGCATGCAAGAAAAAAACGGCCGCAGATGCGGCCGTTTCTTCTCCATCAGCACGGGTAGTGCCGATACTGATCAGCTGCGCTGTTCGCCGTTTTCCTGGCTGGCGGCCTTGGCCGCGGCATCGGCCGGGGCCGGTGCGATCGGCTGCGGTACGTCGTCGAACAGACCGGCGCTGCGCGGCAATTCCTCGACCGGCAATTGCGACGTGGCGGCAGCGGACGATTCTTCGTCGATGCTGACGGCAGCGGTCGACGCAGGCTCGACTTCGGCGCTTACGCTGGCCGCAACGTGGCCCGAATCGCCCGGCAGCGTATTGGTCACGGAACTGGTGTCATCGGGCGACTCGTCGATATCGATGACCAGTTCGTTGACCGGCTCGGCTTCCACCGGTTCCGGCCCGATGACGACGGCCGATTCGACCGGTTCGTCGTTCACCACCACGGCGGGCTGCTCCTGTCCGCCCGGCGTCGACACGTGGCCGGTGCTTTCGGTGGTGGCCGCATTCGGCTGAACCTCGCCGATCACTTCCGCGGCAACATCCGCCGGCGTCTTCCCGGTCGCAACAACGGCGGGCGACTGCATCGAACCGGCGGTCGGCCTTGCGTCAGCGGGCGCGGGCGCCTGCACCTGCGGTGCGGCGACTGCTGCCGGCGCCGGATTCGAGGGCGCGATGTCGTCGAACTCGAATTCCGGCTGCACGCGCTGGAGCGGGGCAGGAGCGGCGTCGTCGTTGTCGGCGAACGCTTCTTCGCCATCATCTCCATCGAAGTCGTCGCCCGCCAATCCGCCCACCACGGCTTCGGCATTGTCGCCGGCTGCCAGGCCCGCGGCTTCGCCGGCTCCACCACGACGACGACGGCGCCCACCGCGACGACCACGACGGCGACGGCCCGTGCCTTCGCCGGCCGTTTCCGCGCCGTTGGCGGCGATGCCGGCCTCGGGAGCGGAGACCGCTTCCGTCGCCGGAGCGGCCAGATCGCCCGTTGCCGTTGCCGCGCTCGCGCCGGCAACCGCCGTGGCCGCTGCCGCGGCCGGCACCATCGTCAGCGCGTCGACCGGAGCGAGGGTCTCGGCCTTGGGGGCTTCCGGCTTCGGCTGCTGCGGCCTGGCGGGTTGCGGCTCGCGCGGCGGACGCGGGGCCTGCGCCTGCTGCTGGGCGCGTTCCTCGTTCTGCTGACGCTGCTGCTTCGGCTGCTGTTGCGCCTGCTTCGGCTGCTCCTGCTTCTGCTGCTCCTGCTTCTGCTGGGGCTGCTTCGGCTGCTGTTGTTGCTTCGGCTGTTGCTGCTGGGCGCGACGATCGTCGCGACGCTGCTCGTCGCGGCGCTCCCGGCCCTGCTTGCCATTCCGGCGGTCCTGGTCACGGCGATCGTCGCGACGCTGGCTGCGCTCGCCACGACCATCCGCGCGCCCCTGCTGAGTGCGCTCGGCCCGGGTCGGCTCCACCGTGATCGGCTTGCTGCCGCGGAAGAAGCCGAGGATGCGGTCGACGATGCCCACCGATTGCGGCGGCGCAGCCACCGGCACCGGCGCAGGCGCGACGGGAGCGACCGGCGTTTCGCGCACTTCGCGCGGCTCGCGCATCGGCGCGGGCGAGGCGGGCTTCACATTGGTCACCACCGGCAGGTCCGGGATGTTGAGATGCGCCTTGGTCAGCGCATGCGTCGGCAGCTTGCGCGGCGTGCCGCGCTGGTAGCTGGGCTTGCTCGATTCTTCGCCCAGTTCGTTCTCGCGGATGCGCGTGACTTCGTAGTGCGGCGTGTGCAGCTGCTCGTCGGCGACGATCACGATCGGCGCGTCGTGGCGCTTCTCGATCTCGCTGAGCGCGCGGCGCTTCTCGTTGAGCAGGAAGTTGGCGATCTCGGTCGGGGCCTGCACCAGCACCTGGCCCGTGTTCTCCTTCATCGCGTGTTCTTCGGCCAGGCGCAGGATCGACAGCGACAGCGATTCGACGCTGCGCATGCGGCCGTGGCCCTCGCAGCGCGGGCAGACGATCTGGCTGGATTCGCCCAGCGACGGGCGCAGGCGCTGGCGCGACATCTCCATCAGGCCGAAGCGCGAGATGCGGCCCAGCTGGACGCGGGCGCGGTCCTGGCGCAGGGCGTTCTGCAGGCGGTTCTCGACTTCGCGCTGGTGCTTGTTCGACGACATGTCGATGAAGTCGATCACCACCAGGCCGCCGAGGTCGCGCAGGCGCAGCTGGCGCGCGGCTTCCTCGGCCGCTTCCAGGTTGGTGTGGAACGCGGTTTCCTCGATGTCGCCGCCCTTGGTGGCGCGGGCCGAGTTCACGTCGATCGCGGTGAGGGCTTCGGTCTGGTCGATGACCAGCGCGCCGCCGGAAGGCAGGCGGACTTCACGTTCGTAGGCGTTCTCGATCTGCGATTCGATCTGGAAGCGGTTGAACAGCGGCGTGTCGTCGGTGTAGTGCTTGAGCTTGCGCAGGTTGTGCGGCATCACCTGCTCGACGAACTCGCGCGCTTCCTTGTACATCTCCGGGGTGTCGACGAGGATCTCGCCGATGTCCGGGCGCATGTAGTCGCGCAGGGCGCGGATGATCAGGCGCGATTCGGCGTAGATCAGGAACGGCGAGGGCTTGCTCAGTGCGGCCTCGGCGACCGACTTCCACACCTGCAGCAGGTAGTCGAGGTCCCACTGCAGCTCTTCCGCGTCACGGCCGACGCCGGCGGTGCGGATGATCACGCCCATGTCGTCCGGAATCGTGAGCTTGTCCATCGCCTCCTTGAGGGCGGCGCGGTCGTCGCCCTCGATGCGGCGGGAGACGCCGCCGGCGGTGGGCGAGTTGGGCATCAGCACCATGTAGCGGCCGGCCAGCGAGATGAACGTGGTCAGGGCCGCGCCCTTGTTGCCGCGTTCTTCCTTGTCGACCTGGACGACGATCTCCTGGCCTTCGCGCAGGAGTTCCTTCAGGCCGGCCTTGTTGTGGTCGACGCCGGGCTGGAAGTAGTCGCGGGAGATTTCCTTCAGCGGGAGGAAGCCGTGGCGCTCGGCGCCGTAATCGACGAAGGCGGCTTCCAGGGAGGGCTCGAGCCGGGTGATCTTGCCCTTGTAGATGTTGGACTTCTTCTGTTCCTTCGACGGCTGTTCGATATCGATGTCGTACAGGGTCTGGCCGTCGACGATGGCGACGCGCAGTTCTTCCGCCTGCGTCGCGTTGATCAGCATTCGCTTCATTGTTGCGTCCTCGCGCGCTTCTCCCGCTCTAAGGCAGGCCGCGCGGAACGCCGTGGGCGTTTCGCCTCTGGATACCGCAAGCCGACTGGCGCAGGGCGCACTTGATCGATGTGCCCGGCTGCCGAAGTGGCTGACCGCGCGTGGCACGCGCCGTCGGCTTCAATTTCCAGCGCTACGACACCACGGCAGACCGCGGGAGCGCTTCTTGTTTCTGTTCCATAAGGCCGGCGACCTTGAAGCCGGAACCGGATCGGACGGAGGTGAGCCGGCTCTTGCCGTCGCTCGTTTCCTCGGTGCGTCGCTTCCCGCTCCCGTCGCACGGGGCGTTGTTCATCTCGCGGCGGTGTGACCCACCGGGCGGGACCGGGTTCCGCCGGGCCGTCGCTGCTAACATGGCTGCCCCCAGGGCAGTGGTCAGGCGCGGACCGGATCGCGGGAGCGGGGCTTTCGGCACCGTAACTTCATCGAAGCCGAAGCTTTTCAGAAGCTAGCCTCTCCGGATGACCGGGGGTTGTGGCAACTCCAGCGAAATCAAAACCTTATCTCGCGCCCTCAGTGTAGCAGAACACACATCCGATGACCCGTTCAGACACCCCCGCCGCGCCCGGACCGGGCGCCCGTACCGTCCGCGTGCCCGACGACCGGGACGGCCAGCGCCTCGACAACTTCCTCCTGGGCCAGCTGAAGGGGGCGCCGCGTTCGCTGGTCTACAAGCTGGTGCGGTCGGGGCAGGTACGGGTGAACGGCGGGCGCGCCAAGGCCGAGCGCAAGCTTGCGGCGGGCGACGAGGTGCGGATTCCCCCGGTCCGCCTGGGCGAGGCCGGCGACAAGGGCGCGCCCCCGCCCGGCTTCCTGAAGGCGATGGAAGCCGCGATCGTGTTCGAGGACGCCCGCCTGCTCGCGCTGAACAAGCCGTCCGGCGTGGCCAGCCATGGCGGCAGCGGCATTTCCTTCGGCGCGATCGAAACCATGCGCGCGCTGCGTCCGGAGCAATCCCTGGAACTGGTCCATCGGCTCGATCGCGACACCTCGGGGCTGCTGATCATGGCCAAGAAGCGCTCGGCCCTGACCGAGCTGCAGGCGCTGATGCGCGAGGAAGGCGGCATCACCAAGCGCTATCTCGCGCTGCTGACCGGTCGCATGCCGGACGGCGTGATGACGGTCGATGCCCCGCTGCATGTCGGCCTGCGCCAGGGCGGCGAGCGGCATGTGCAGGTCAACCCGGCCGGCAAACCGTCATTGAGCCACTTCAGGGTGCTCGAACGCCGCGGCGGCCAGTCCTATTGCGAGGTGCGCATCGAAACCGGGCGCACGCACCAGATCCGCGTGCACGCCCGGCACATCGGGCATCCGATTGCGGGCGACGACAAGTACGGCGATCCGGATGCGAACCGGCGGCTGCGCGAGCAGGTGGCACTGAAGCGGCTGTTCCTGCATGCGTCCACGCTGGAGTTCGCGCTTGACGGCGGCAGGTCGCCGTATCTCCTCAACGCGCCGCTGGTGCCCGAGCTGATCGACGTGCTCGATCGCCTGGGCTGACTGACCCCACGGAAGTCGGCCGACTACAGGTATTGGTTGCACTCGTCCGGTGGCGGGTTCGGCGGCGTGAACGTCACCGGCACCTGCAGGCGGCTCGTCGTCGGCTTGCCGCGCAAGGTGGCGGGCCGGAACTTCCAGTCGTGCACGGCGGCGACCGCGGCATCGTCGAGCGTCTTGTTGCCGCTGCTGGTGACGATGTCGATGCGCACCGGATAGCCGTTCGCCGCGAGGGCTACGTTGAGCACCGCCGTTCCGCCGACCTGACGGCACGCGAGTTCGGGTGGATAGTCGGGCGGCGGCGTGTCCTGCGCCATCGGTTGCGTGGGCGCGGGCGGAGCCGGTTCAAGCGGCTGCGCACCCTGCTGGCATGCCGACATCAGCGTCGCCGCGAATGCCAGCGTCAGGGCGCGGTTTCGGGCCAGTCGTCGCATGCGGATCGGATCGGGCAGGGCGGACATCTTCCTCTCCTCAGGCCATCAGGGCTTCGACCTTGGCCGCGCAGATGAAGTCGTTCTCGCTCAGGCCACCGACATCGTGGGTCGAGAAGCGCACCACGCAGCGGTTGTAGTGGACGCCGAGATCGGGATGGTGGTCTTCGCGATGGGCCATGTACGCGAGCGCGTTCACGAACGCCATCGTCTCGTAGTAGTTGCCGAAGCCGAACGTCTTGGCGATTGCGTGGCCGTCCTCGACCACTTCCCAGCCGGGCACTTCCGGCAGCAGTTCGCGCACGCGCGCCTCGCTGAGCTTGTGCTCGCTGCCGCGACGGGGCAGGCAATGGGCCTGGGCGAGGGGGACGAGATCACTCATGGTTACCTTCCGGGGCTGGAACGACGGGTGCGCGTCGTCTGAACGAAAGCGCATCCATGGATGTCGTAGGGTACGCACGTGGCGGCTTAAGGCCGCGTGGACCCCGTTAGAATAGCCCGACGCTCCGAATTTCCGAATCCGCTGCGCGGCGCCGCTCCAGAGCGGCAGCACGACGGATTGCAGAGGCCGCAATGATCAACATCTCCGAGTCCGCCCAGAATCATTTCCGCAAGCTCATCGAGCGCGAAGCGCTGCCCGGTCTCGGCGTGCGGCTGGCGGCCGTCCATCCCGGCACCGCGCGTGCGGACGTGCGGCTCGAATTCGCCGAACCCGCGGACCTGCAGGGCGACGAATGGGCGGTGGATTGCGAAGGGTTCACCTTGTGGCTGGACGCGGCGAGCGTGAGCTATCTCGACGGCGCGGAAATCGACTACGAAACCCGCACCACCGGCGGCCAGCTGCAGATCCGCGCGCCGAAGATCAAGGGCCAGGCGCCCGCCGACTCGGCGTCGCTGGTGGAACGCGTGCACTGGATCGTGGAGAACGAGATCAACCCGCAACTCGCGGCGCATCGGGGCAACGTCGCGGTGCAGGAAGTCACGGCCGATGGCGTGGTGGTGCTGCGTTTCGGCGGCGGTTGCCACGGATGCGGCATGGCCGACGTGACGCTGAAGCAGGGCATCGAAAAGACCCTGCTGGAGAAGGTGCCGGGCGTGACCGCGGTGCGTGACGCAACCGATCACGACACCGGCGCCGCCCCCTACATTCCGCGCGACGCGGCCTGAGGGGATCGCGGCGCTTGTTTACCGCCGCCGATTTGATCCTCGCCCTGCAGCGCCGGCTGCAGCTTGTCGCTCCCCACCTCCGGCGTCCGGCCGGGGAATTTCCCCCGGGCTGGCAGCAGTGGTTCGAATCCATGCCTGCGCGCGCGGGTGCGATCACGGGTGCTACCGCGCCGGCCATCATCGAGATCCTCCTGCAGCGTCCGCTTGCGGAGCGTCCGCGTCGCAGCGGTGAACTGACGCGCTGGCAGGCGTTCAACACGCTGTGGCGGCAGGACTGGCACGCACCCGAGCCGGAAGATCGCAAGGTGCGCTGGTTCGCCGGTGCATTCAGTGCCGTGTGGCACCTCGTCTTCGGCATCCTGTTGCTGTGGTTCTGGTACACGCAATCGCTCTACCTCGAAGAAGCGACCAAGCGACGCGGCGAAGAAGTGGTGCAGATCGAATTCATCGGTCGCGGCACGCCGGAAGAAGCGGGGGGCGGGCAGGCGCCGGAGCAACCGCAGGAACAGGCGGAACAGGCGGAACAGGCCGAAGCGGCATCGGTGCCGGCAGCCACGGCACAACCCGAACCCGCGCCGGAGGTGCCGCAACCGGCGGGACCTGCGCTGGCGCAGCCGCAGATCGAGGTCCCGCTTCCCGACGTGCAACAGCGCGAGGTTCCGGAACCGCAGGTGCCGCCCGCGCCGCCGGTGCAGCAGAATGTGGCGGTCAGCGCGCCGGCTCCCGACACCTCGGCGTTCGTGCTCACCGCGCCGACGCCGCGCATCACGCAACCGCAGATCCAGGTGCCGCAGGTCGCCGCGCCGACTGCACCGCTCCAGACGGTGGAAATACCCGAACCGCTGCAGCCGATACGCCATGAAACGCCGCAGCCGCAATCGATCGCGGTACCGCAGGTGAAGGCGCGCATTCCCGAGGTCGCCCAGCGCGAGGTCGGCGGCCCGGTAGCGAGACCACGGCTTTCCACCGTGCCGGCTCCCTCGGTAGCACAACCGACGTTGCACACGCCTGAGGCCAGCGTCCGCACCCGGGACATCCCGGCACCCAGTGCCCTTCCGGCGACGTCCCCCACAGCCGCTTCACCGTCCGCATCGCAAACCGCCGACCGGACGCCGTCATCCCCCAGCTCCACCCGGCCAGCCGCCACGAGCGCGGCGACGGGAACGACACCTGCCACCACCAGCGCACCCGGCGGCAAGACGCCGTCCACCGCCGCGGCGGGACAGGGCCCGAAGCCAGTCGCCGCACCCGGCAGCTTCCCCACGCCCGCCCGGGACGACGACTGGGGCGCATCCACGCGCAACGTGCCCGGCGGCCAGCGCGGCGAGCCGCTGGGCCTGTACAACTCGGAAGGCGGACCGCGCCTGGCGGAAAAGCCGGTCAATACCGGCCAGCCGCCGGGAACGATCGACGATCGCATCGTCGATCTGGATCGTTCCGGCACCTGGCTGAAGCGCAAGCCGAACGACTACGAACCCACGACCTTCGACAAATACTGGCTGCCCAACGAGACGCTGCTCGCCGAGTGGGTGCGCAAGGGCATCAAGAAGATGGCAATCCCCATCCCGGGCACGACCAAGAAGATCGAATGCATCGTGTCGATCCTGCAGCTGGGCGGTGGCTGCGGCATTTCCGATCCGAACCTCAACGAACAGCCCGCGGTCGCGCGGCCGCCGCCGGACATTCCGTTCAAGCCGCAATTGCAGGAAGACAACGGCAGCGTGAAGCCGCAGGACGACTGAGCCGACGTGCGCTGAGCCACCGAAGCACGGGGCACACGAACCGATCCGCCAAAAAGGAAAAGGCCCGCAAACGCGGGCCTTTTCTCGAACCTGTCTGCCCGGCTTACTGCACGTTTTGCAGGTCGCGCAAGCTGCCGGCGCGCGAACCGAAGTAAGCGGCCAGGTCCGCGATCTGCTGGTCCGTCAGGCCCGCGGCCTGGCTCGACATCAGCGCGTGTTCGCGCCGTCCATCGCGGTAGCCCTGCAGCGAATGCGCGATGTAGTCGTCGTACTGGCCGGCAAGCCTGGGGTAGGTGGCATCGATCGGCGCGTTGCCTTCCGCACCGTGGCAATCGATGCAGGCCTGGCCCGTCTTGGCGTTCTTGGCGCTGGCCAGCTTCTCGCCGGACGTGATGTCGCCGGCGGGCAGGCCGGCCGACGAGGACTTGGCTTCGTGCGCGCCTTCGGCGGCAGCGCCTTCGGCAGTGGCTTCTTCGGACTTGCTGCAGCCGGCCAGGGCGACGGCGGCGGTGAGCAGGGCGATGGCGAGGATCTGCTTCGTCATGGGGAGGCTGCTCACTTCAGGCTCGACAGGTAGGCGGCGATGTTGGCGATGTCCTGGTCAGAGAAGCTCTGCGCCTGGGCCTGCATCGTCGGGTGCTTGCGGGTGCCCTTCTTGTATTCGGTCAGGGCGTTGAGCAGGTACTGCTCGGACTGCCCGCCGATGCGCGGCACGTGGTAGCTCGGATAGGCGTTCTTGTAGCCGGTGATGCCGTGGCAGCCCTGGCAGGTGTAGATCAGCTGCTTGCCGGCAGCGGCATCTCCCTTGAGAGCGGCCGGAGTCGCTGCGGCAGGTGCGGGCGTTGCCGCGGTGGTGGTGGCGGCCGGCTCCTGCTTCGGTTCGTCGGCGAAGGCGACGGCCGTGGTCAGGGCGAGGCAGGCGGCGATCATCAGCGGTCGCATCATGTAATCCGCACTCTCGAAGCTGTTGTTGGTGGAATCGGGTCGTGTCGCCGCACCGCAGTCTCCGGGGGCGCACAAGTCGGCAAGTATAGCCGCGCTGTCCGATCCGACGAAATGTCGCACGAAATCGCCGAGGCGAAACGTGCAACGCGTGTGCCTCTTTCCGCATCCCAGTGAGCGCCGCCCGCGTCGGAGTGGAGGCTTGCATGCGTCCGACCGGTGGCTGCTCCAGGCCCGTGGCGGCAGTCACCATGACCTTCGGCGGATGGCTGCTTTCCGGGTGGGTGATATACCTACATACAACACCGGCATACAGCCAGAAAACAGCCGGAAAACGCCCTTCAACCGTTGCCCCAGGGACCGCCCCCCATGCGCCAGACTCCGTTCCGCCCCGTTCTTTCCAAGGTGCCCGTCGTGCTGACCAGCCTGCTGGTCACCGGCGTGCTGGCCCTGTCCGCCTGCAAGGGCGGCGGCGAGGCCGCTGCCAATGGCAAGGACGACCCGAAGAAGAAGGGACCCGAAGCGATTCCGGTCGAAGTCGCCCAGGCGTCGCGCCGCGCCGTGGCCGCCAGCTACGCCGGTACCGCGCCGCTGGAGGCCCGCGCCGAGGCCCAGGTCATCGCCAAGGTCTCCGGCGTGGCCCTGCAGGTGCTGGTCGAGGAAGGCCAGTACGTGCATGCCGGCCAGACCCTGGTCCGGCTGGACTCCGCCCGCACGGCGCTGGTCGCCGCGCAGAGCGCTGCCCAGATGCGCAAGCTCGAGGCGAACTACGCGCGCTCCAGGCAGCTCGCCGAGCAGAAGCTGATGAGCGCCAACGACATCGACCAGCTGCGCTACGACCTCGAGAACGCCCGTGCGGCCAACAACGCCGCGAACCTGGAACTCGCGTACGCCAATGTCACCGCTCCGATCTCGGGCGTGATCGCGTCGCGTTCGATCAAGGCGGGCAATTTCGTGCAGATCAACACGCCGATCATGCGCATCGTCGACGTGTCGCGGCTGGAAGCCGTGCTCAACGTGCCCGAGCGCGAACTGGCCACGTTGAAGGCCGGTCTGCCGGTGCAACTCGCCGTCGACGCGCTGCCGGGCAAGAGTTTCACCGGCAAGGTCGACCGCGTGTCGCCGGTGGTGGATTCGGGTAGCGGCACCTTCCGCGTCGTGTGCGCGTTCGCGGATGGCAATGCACTGCGTCCGGGCATGTTCGGCCGCATCAGGATCGATTACGACCAGCGCGCCGACGCGCTCGTCGTGCCGCGCGCCGCGCTGCTCGAAGACGAAGCCGATCCGGCCGTGTTCGTCGTCCGCAACAAGAAGAGTGCCCGCGTGCCGGTCAAGCTCGGTTACATGGACGGCGAATGGGCCGAAGTCCGCAGTGGCATCCAGCAGGGCGAGCAGGTCGTGATCGCCGGCAAGGCCGCCCTGCGCGACGGCACCGAAGTGCAGGTGATCGGGCAGCCGGGTGCCAAGGCCGAGTCCGCCGCGCCCGCCACTGCCACTGCGCAGCGCTGACCGGAGGCCTCCCTCGTGAGCCATACCTCGCAAGCCTCATCGGGGTTGATCGAGTTCGCCACGCGCCGCCGCGTCACGGTGGCGATGGTGACTCTCACCTTCGTGCTGTTCGGCCTGATTGCCCTGTCCGGGCTCAAGGTCAACCTGCTGCCCGACCTGAGCTATCCCACGCTGACGGTGCGCACCGAATACACCGGTGCTGCACCCACCGAAATCGAAACCCTGATCACCGAGCCGGTCGAGGAAGCCGTCGGCGTGGTCAAGGGCCTGCGCAAGCTGAAGTCCGTTTCGCGCACCGGCCAGAGCGACGTCGTGCTCGAGTTCGCCTGGGGTACCGACATGGACCAGGCCAGCCTCGAAGTGCGCGACAAGATGGAAGTCGTGCAGCTGCCGCTGGAAGCGAAGAAGCCGGTGCTGCTGCGCTTCAATCCGTCGACGGAGCCGATTCTTCGTCTTGCGCTGACGTCGAAGACCGATGGCGATTCCTTGCGCGCACTGGGCGCCCTGCGTCGCTACGCGGAAGAGGACCTGAAGAAGAAGCTGGAACCGGTCGACGGAGTCGCCGCGGTGAAGGTCGGCGGTGGTCTCGAGGACGAAATCCAGGTCGACATCGACCAGCAGAAGCTGGCGCTGCTCAACCTGCCGATCGAGACCGTGATCCAGCGTCTGCAGCAGGAAAACATCAACATTTCCGGCGGCCGCCTCGAGGAAGGCTCGCAGCGCTACCTCGTGCGCACGGTCAACCAGTTCGCGACCGTGGACGAAATCCGCGAGATGCTCGTGACCACGCAGTCGGCCGGCGGCGGTGCCGCGGCGAGTGCCGCTGCGGAAATGGCGCGCGTGGCCGCGGCAACCGGCAATGCGGCCGCGATGGCCGCAGCGCAGTCGGTGCAGAGCGCGAATTCGGGCAGCTCGTCCGTTGTCGCCGGTGGCATGCCTGTGCGCCTGAAGGACATCGCCGAAGTCCGCCAGGGCCACAAGGAACGCGAAGCCATCATCCGCCTCGGCGGCAGGGAAGCGGTCGAGCTGGCCGTCTACAAGGAAGGCGACGCCAACACCGTTGCCACTGCCGACGCGATCCAGGCCCGCCTGAAGGAGCTGAAGGACCAGATTCCGCCGGACGTCGAGCTGACCACCATTGACGACCAGTCGCAGTTCATCCGCCATGCCATCAGCGACGTGAAGTGGGATGCGGTGATCGGCGGCTTCCTCGCCATCCTGATCATCTTCCTGTTCCTGCGCGATGGCTGGAGCACGTTCGTGATCGGCCTGTCGCTGCCGGTCTCGATCATTGCGACGTTCTTCTTCATGGGCCAGATGGGCCTGAGCCTCAACGTGATGTCGCTGGGCGGCCTCGCGCTGGCCACGGGCCTCGTCGTCGACGACTCGATCGTGGTGCTCGAATCCATCGCCAAGGCGCGCGAACGCGGCCTGGGCATCCTCGACGCGGCCATCCAGGGCACGCGCGAGGTGAGCATGGCCGTGGTCGCCTCGACCCTGACGACGATCGCGGTGTTCCTGCCGCTGGTGTTCGTCGAAGGCATTGCCGGCCAGCTGTTCCGCGACCAGGCGCTGACCGTGGCGCTTGCCATCGCGATCTCGCTGGTCGTGGCGATGACCCTGATCCCGATGCTGAGCGCGCTCAAGGGCCGCGCGCCGATGGCGTTCCCGGAAGAAGCGCCGCATCCGAAGTGGCAGCCGGCCTCGCGCGTGCTCAAGCCGGTGGCGGCCGTCGAGCATGGCATCGGCGCGGCGTCGCGCGGCGGCTTCTTCGGCATCGCCTGGCTGGTGGTGCGGATGTGGCGCGGCGTGAGCGCCGTGGTCGGTCCGGTGATGCGCAAGGCCAGCGATCTGGCGATGGCGCCGTATCACCGCGCCGAGAAGGGCTATCTCAAGCTGTTGCCCGCCGCGATGGGCAAGCCGTGGCTGGTACTCGGCTCGGCTGCGGTCGTGTTTGCGCTGACGCTTGCCGTGGTGCCGATGCTGGGCGCGGACCTGATCCCGCAGCTCGCCCAGGACCGCTTCGAAATGACCGTCAAGCTGCCGCCGGGCACGCCGCTGCGCGACACCGACGACCTAGTGCGCGAACTGCAGCGCCAGCATGCGAAGGACGACGGCATTTCCGTGCTGTACGGCGTCTCCGGCAGCGGCACGCGACTGGATGCCAATCCCACCGAGAGCGGCGAAAACATCGGCAAGCTCACGGTGGTGATGGCCAACGGCGGCAGCAAGGAGATCGAAGCGGCCGAAACCGAGCGCCTGCGCGCCACGATGGCCGGCCACACCAACGCACAGGTCAACTTCGCCCGTCCGGAGCTCTTCAGCTTCTCCACGCCGCTGGAAATCGAACTGCGCGGCAATGACCTCGCGACGATCGAAAAGGCCGGCCAGAAGATGGCGGCGATGCTGCGCAAGAACGCGCACTACGCCGACGTGAAGTCGACGGTGGAGCAGGGCTTCCCCGAGATCCAGATCCGGTTCGACCAGGATCGCGCCGCTGCGCTGGGCCTGACCACGCGCCAGATCGCCGATGTGGTGGTGAAGAAGGTGCGCGGCGACGTGGCCACGCGCTACAGCTTCCGCGACCGCAAGATCGACGTGCTGGTGCGAGCGCAGGAATCCGATCGCGCGTCGGTGGACAGCATCCGCCGCCTGATCGTCAATCCGAACAGTGCGCGTCCGGTGACGCTGGATTCGGTGGCCGACGTCGTCGCCACCACCGGTCCCAGCGAAATCCATCGCGCCGACCAGGTCCGCGTCGCCATCGTCTCGGCGAACTTGCGCGACATCGACCTGGGCGGCGCGGTGCAGGAAGTGCAGCAGATGGTCCAGGCGCAGCCGCTGGGCGCCGACGTGCGCATGCACATCGGCGGCCAGGGCGAGGAACTGGCCGAGTCGGTGAACTCGCTGCTGTTCGCTTTCGGCCTGGCGATCTTCCTGGTCTATCTGGTGATGGCCTCGCAGTTCGAATCGCTGCTGCACCCGTTCGTCATCCTGTTCACCATCCCGCTGGCCCTGGTGGGCGCGGTGCTCGCGTTGCTGCTGACGCGCTCGCCGGTGTCGGTGGTGGTGTTCATCGGCCTGATCCTGCTGGTCGGCCTGGTGGTGAAGAACGCGATCATCCTGATCGACAAGGTCAACCAGCTGCGCGAGGATGGTGTCGCCAAGCACGATGCGCTGATCGAAGGCGCCCGTTCGCGACTGCGCCCGATCATCATGACCACCACCTGCACCCTGTTCGGCTTCCTGCCGCTGGCCCTGGCCTTCGGCGAGGGCGCGGAAGTGCGCTCGCCGATGGCGATCACGGTGATCGGCGGTCTGCTGGTGTCGACGATGCTGACCCTGATCGTCATCCCGGTGGTCTACGACCTGCTGGATCGTCGCTCCGACGCGTACTACCGCGAGCGTGGCCTGCGTGCCCGCCGCGAGAAGGCCGAAACCGCTGCCGCCATCGATGCGGATCCGGAGGCGGCAGGATGATCATTGCAGCCCAACGCAACGGGAGCGCAGCCGCATGAGCGTCGCCGAGCTGAGCATCAAGCGTCCCGTCACGGCGATCATGTTCTTCGTGTCGCTGTTCGTGGTCGGCCTCATTGCGGCGATCCGCCTGCCGCTGGAGGCCTTCCCCGAAGTATCGCCGCCTTTCATCTTCGTGCAGATCCCGTACGCGGGATCGACGCCCGAAGAGGTCGAGCGCACCGTGCTGCGTCCGGTCGAAGAGGCCATGTCGACCATGAGCGGCATCAAGCGCATGGACTCCGAGGCCAAGGCGGACAACGCGCAGATCTTCATGCAGTTCAAGGACTGGAACCGCGATGTCGCCATCGCGGCTTCCGAGGCACGCGAACGCATCGATGCCATTCGCGCCGACCTGCCGGATGACCTGCAGCGCTACTTCGTCTTCAAGTTCTCCACGACCGACCAGCCCGTGCTTCGCGTGCGCCTGGCCAGCCAGTCGCAGAACCTGGTCAATGCCTACGAACTGATCGATCGCGAGTTCAAGCGTCGCCTCGAGCGGATTCCGGGCGTCGCCCGCGTCGAGATTTCCGGCGCGCCGCCGAACGAAGTCGAGGTCGCGATCCAGCCGGATCGGCTGACCGCGCACAACATCGGCCTGAACGATCTGACCAAGAGCCTGCAGGCGTTGAATTTCTCGGTGTCTGCCGGTGAGATCGAGGACGGCGGTCGCCGCCTGCGCGTGCAGCCCGTCGGCGAACTCGCGGACCTGCAGCAGTTGCGCGATCTCCCCGTCGCCAACGGTGTCCGCCTGGGCGACATCGCCGACGTGCGCCTGAAACCCTCGCGCATGGACATGGGCCGTCGCCTCGACGGGCATCCCGCCGTGGGCCTGGACATCTTCAAGGAACGCAACGCGAACCTGGTGGAGGTCTCGAAGAACGCGCTCAACGAGGTCAAGGCGATCCAGAACGAGCCCGCGCTGCAGGGCGTGCAGGTCAAGATCATCGAGGACCAGGGCGAGAACGTCACCAAGTCGCTGCTGGAACTGGCCGAAGCCGGTGGCATCGGCCTGTTGCTGTCGATCGCGGTGCTGTTCTTCTTCCTGCGCCACTGGCCGTCGACGCTGATGGTGACCCTGGCGATTCCGATCTGCTTCGTGATGACGCTGGGCTTCATGTACTTCACCGGCGTCACCCTCAACATCCTGTCGATGATGGGGTTGCTGCTTGCGGTCGGCATGCTGGTCGACAACGCCGTCGTGGTCGTCGAGAGCATCTACCAGGAACGCGAGAAGATGCCGGACCAGCCGCGCCTGGCATCCATCCTGGGCACGCGCCACGTGGCGATCGCGCTGTCGGCGGGCACGCTGTGCCACTGCATCGTGTTCGTGCCGAACCTGTTCGGCGAGCGCAACTTCATCAGCATCTACATGTCGCAGATCGCGATCACCATCTCGGTGTCGCTGCTGGCGTCGTGGCTGGTGGCGGTGAGCCTGATCCCGATGATCTCCGCGCGCCTGAAGACGCCGCCGGCGGTCCGCAACGAAGGCGGCCTGATCCCGCGCCTGCAGCGGCGTTACGCCGGCCTGCTGCGCTGGACGCTGGAGCACCGCGGCAAGAGCATCCTGGGCATCCTGCTCATCATCTTCGTCAGCTTCATTCCCATGAAGATGACCAAGGTGAACATGTTCGGCGGCGAAGAGGGCAAGGAGACCGAGTTCTACTACCAGTGGAACGGCAGCTACACCAAGGAGCAGATGTCGGACGAGGTGGCGCGTGTCGAGGCGTTCTTCGACGCCAACCGCAAGCGTTTCCACATCCAGCAGGTCTATTCCTGGTACAGCGAGCAGGGTTTCGCCGGCACGCGCATCACGTTTGCCGACGATGCCGGAGCGATCAAGCCGCTGGTCGACAAGATCAGCAAGGAACTGCCGAAGTCGGCGCGCGCGTCGATCGGTGCCGGCGGCCAGGATGGTCCCGGCGGTGGCGGACCCGGTCAGAAGGCGCAGGTATTCCTGGTTGGCGATTCCACGCAGACGCTGGCCGATCTCGGTCGCGACATCGTGCCGATCCTGTCCAAGCGCAAGGAGCTGCGCGACGTGCGCGTCGATATCGGCGATACCAACAGCGAGCTCAACGTCCGCGTGGATCGCGAGCGCGCGGCGGCGTTCGGCTTCAGTGCGCAGCAGGTGTCGCAGTTCGTCGGGCTCGCGCTGCGCGGCGCGCCATTGCGCGAGTTCCGCAAGGGCGACAGCGAGGTGCCGGTGTGGGTGCGCTTCGCCGGTGCGGACAAGTATGGCGTCGAGGACATCGCGTCCTTCATGGTCCGCGCGCCGGATGGCCGTACCGTGCCCCTGCTCGCCATGGTCGATGTGAACGTGCGACCGGCGGCGACGTCGATCAAGCGCGCCAACCGCCAGACCACGCTGACGATCACCGCCGGCCTGCCGGACAAGGTGACGATGCCGGAAGCGCGCAAGGCGATCGAGGAGACGCTGAAGTCGGTGTCGTTCCCGGCCGGCTACAGCTACACCTTCGAAGGTGGTGGCTTCGGCGACGATGACGAGGCGATGGGGCAGATGTTCTTCAACCTCGCCATCGCACTGGTGCTGATCTACATCGTGATGGCGGCGGTGTTCGAATCGCTGCTGTTCCCGTCGGCGATCATGTCGGGCGTGCTGTTCTCGGTGTTCGGTGTGTTCTGGCTGTTCTGGATCACGGGTACCGAGTTCAACATCATGGCCTTCATCGGCATCCTGGTGCTGATGGGCGTGGTGGTGAACAACGGCATCGTGATGATCGAACACATCAACAACCTGCGGCGTCGCGGCCTGTCGCGCACCGAGGCGTTGGTGGAGGGCAGCAAGGAGCGCTTGCGCCCGATCCTGATGACGATGGGCACGGCGATCCTGGCGATGGTGCCGATCGCGATCGGCGGCACGCAGATGGGCGGCGATGGTCCGGCGTACTACCCGATGGCCCGCGCCATCGCCGGCGGCCTGGCGTTCTCGACGATCGTCAGCCTGCTGTTCCTGCCGACGATCTACGCGCTCCTGGACGATCTGCGCGCGGGCACGGTGCGCATCATCAAGCGCGCCCGTGGCAAGCGCGAATTGGCCATGCCAGGCGCATCGGTGACGGCGGTCCTGCCCGAGTAAGTGAAGCAGAAAAAACGGGCCCGCGAGGGCCCGGATGGAAACGGCGAATCGGCCCCACTCCCGCAGGAGTGGGCCGATCTGTTTTCAGCTGACGAACTTGCCGACGATGCGTGCCAGGCCGATCCATTCGCCTGCGATGGTGCCGAAGCAGGTCAGCATGAAGTTGAGCAATACGCGGGAGACGCGGTTGCGGTACCAGCCGCGCAGCGTCTGCGCATCTTCGCGCAGGGCCAGGAAGTCGGCGTAGGTCGGTTTGCGCAGGCGCGCCTCCACCAGTGCGCTGAACGCACCCGAGGGCATTGCGGGACGGAAGGGTTTGAACGGTGCGGCTGCCGCGCCCGCGAGCACGCTCAGGGGATGGCCGCCCGCGATGGCGCAACCGAGCGCGGTGAGACCCGCGGTGATGGCGATCCACTGCAGTAGCACGTCGGTGCCCAGCTTCAGGCCGCCATGACTGAAGCCCCATCCCAGGCCCGCCAGCAGGATCGCCGACAGCACGAGGGTGAACCAGGGCACCTTGCTCTTCTGGTGCACGATTTCGAGTTCTTCGCGGATCGCCACCGGATCGCGGGTCTCTTCGCGCAGATGCCTGGCCAGTCCCTGCAGGTGGCCAGCGCCGACCACGGCCAGGACTTCGCGCGCATCGCCGTGCGTTTCGCGCAGGCGCGCGGCCATGTAGCGATCGCGCTCGGCAATCACGCCTTCGTACAGCTCCGGACTGCTGCTGGCGAATTCGCTGAAGCTCGACTCCAGCATGTCGCCCTGCTTGAGCTTTTCGATGTCGTCGGCGCCGACCTCGTCGCTGGCGAACAGACCCGCGACCAGTCCGCTGCCCAGTTTCATGCGTCCCCAGAAGCCGAGCCTGGCGGCGGCGCGCTTGAAGGTAAGGCCGACTTCGCGATCGATCAGGTGCACCGGGAGATTGCGCTCGCGTGCGTCGAGGACGGCCTGTTTCAATTCGGCGCCGGGCTCGATGCCCAGTTGTTCGGCGAGGCGGCGCTGGTAGGCGGACAGGGCGAGATTGGCGGCGAACATCGCCACGCGGCCGGTGCGGATCACCTGGATCAGGTCGAGCTTGGCGAGGGCTTCGGGATCGGTCAGCGCCTGCAGGCGCGGCGGATCGAGTTCGACCGCCACCGCATCGAACCGGCCGGTACCGATCGCTTCCTTCACCGCATCGATGCTGGCGCGCGAGACGTGCGCCGTGCCCAGCAGCGTGTAGCGGACGCCATCGCGTTCGACGATGGCATGCGGTTGCGTGGCGAGGAAATGCTCGGGCGTTGTGGCGGTGGTTTCAGCGGTCATCGACGAATCGGGATGCGGGCGGAACGCCGGATTTCTTCCGGCGGCCGCGCAGCATAGTCGTTCCGGTGCACCGATGCCCGAATGCGCACGCCCGATGCGCCTGCGCCGGTTCAGGCAAAGCCGTAGGGCAGGTTGGGGCTGGAGACCACGCGTTCGCCCACCGTTTCCCCGCCCAGAAAGCGCAGCGCCGCCGCGATCACGCCGGCGTCGTCGGCGATGCGGTTGTGGCCGAGGCCGCGGGTGCTCAGCAGTCGCGAGTCGTGCCAGAAGCGGGCGTAGCGTTCGCCTTCCGACCAGGGCACTTCGCGATCTTCGACGTCGTGCACGATCAGCGCCGGGCGACCGATCTTCGGCGCGTTGTTATGCGCCTGCAGGTCGTCCGCATCGAAGCGCATCGCCTGCTCGAAGCGCGCGAACATGCGGCGTCCCAGATATCCGGCCAGCCAGACGAAACGCGAGAAGCGTTCGACGGCCGCCAGCGGATCCGCGGCCGGAGCGATCAGGATCGCCCGCTGCGCGTCCAGCCCGCGCGCCAGCGCCAATGCGCTTGCCGCACCGCCGAGCGAGTGGCCGATCACGGCCGCTGCCGGGCCGAAATGGCGACCGACCGCTAGCAGGTGGCAGGTGAAGTCGGGCAGGGTGGTGTAGGTCCCGCTGCTGCGGCCATGTGCGGCCTGGTCGAACGCGACGATCGCGTAACCCGCGTCGCGCAGGGGCTTCAGCCAGGACGCGATGCGCGTGCCGTGGCTGGACCAGCCGTGCGCGAACAGCACGTAGGGCTGGCGGTGGGGATCGCCCCAGACGTAGGCATGGATGCGGGTGCCGTCGATGTCGAGTTCGAGTTCGTCGGCGCCCCAGGTCGGCGCGGCCATCGCACGTGTACGCGAGGAGGTGAAGGGGCGGGTGAAGAGGCGGCCGGCCTTGCGCACGACGGCTTCGGGAGCGAGCCACGCGCCCAGCAGGAATTCGAAACGGACCGCGTAGAGCGGCAAAAGATTACGAACGATCGTGCTAATCGAGGGCGAGCGATGGGGGGCGACGACGGCCATGGCGGATACCTCGTGGGGGTCAGGCGGAATTGGCGGCGAACCAGCGTTCGACGGCGCGTTCGCCCAGGGCGCGGGCGTGGTCGTACCCGAACAGCCCGGACTGGTGGTGGACGGTCAACGGAATCGAATAGAGCTCGAAGGCGTACTGCTCGCTGTCGCCGGGGCGCAGGTGGCCGCACTCGATGGCCAGTTCGATGGCCCGGCGCAGCACATCGCGCCAGCGCGCTTCGTTGCGGGCGACCTGGTCGTGCAGTAGGCCCGGACGGTCGTCGTACTCGGTCACCGAACTCATCAGGACGCAACCGCCGCGGTTGGTGGAGCGCACCCATTCGAACCAGTTGTGCATGATCGCCCGCAGGCGCGGGAGCCCGCGGGGCTGTGCAAGGGCAGGCCCGAGCACCGCTTCGCCGAAGCGGGTGGCGGCCGATTCGATGACGGCCAGCTGGAGGTCCTCGCGGGAGCCGAAATGGGCGAAGACGCCGCTCTTCGACATGCCCACGGCCTGGGCCAGCGGGCCGATGGACAGGCCTTCGACCCCCGAGACCCGGGCCATCTCGTAGGCCCGCTCGATGATGGCCTCACGGGTGGCGGTGCCTTTCGAAGTGGCGGTCAGTGCGGACATGGCGCGAAAAATAGCACGATCGTTCGTTCGTGGTTCGCCGCTCGTCGGCCGGAAGCCGATGGAGCGGATCAGCGGTCGTCAGGCCCGGTCAGGACGCCTTGGCCCAGCGGGCGCTGCATCTGCACGGTATCGAGCCAGCGACCGTGCTTGCGTCCCAGGCCTTCGAAGATGCCGACGGTGCGGAATCCCATCCGTTCGTGGAGGGCGATCGAAGCCACGTTCGAGCGGTCGCCGATCACCGCGACCATCTGTCGACAGCCCATCCCGCTGCACGTCGCGATCAGATGGGCCAGCTAGGCCCGACCGATGCCGCGGCCATGCAGCTCCGGGTGCACGTAGACGGTGTCCTCGACGGTCCAGCGGTAGCCCTCACGCATGCGGTAGCTGCTGGCGTAGCCGTAGCCGGCGAACCGGCCAGCGTATTCGGCGACCACATACGGATAACCCTGCACGACGATGGCCTGCCAGCGACGCGTCATCTCGGCCTCGTCGGGTGGCACGTACTCGTACGTGGCGACGCCGTCGAGGACCTCGCCGGCATAGAGCGCGGAAATGGCCGCCATGTCGGTGGCCTGGGCGTGGCGCAGCACCAGGTCGGCCGAAACTGACGGCTGCGCGATGGATATGTCAGTCGCGGTAGCGCTTGAGCAGGTCGCCGTAGGCGTCGATGCGCCGGTCGCGCAGGAACGGCCAGATGCGGCGGACGTGCTCGCTGCGTTCCATGTCCACTTCGCACATGAGGATCTCGGGCTCGTTCTGGTTCGCCTCGGCGAGGAATTCGCCCTGCGGGCCGAGCACGTGACTCGAACCCCAGAACCGGATGCCCGACGTGCCCAGCGGCGAGGCTTCGTGCCCGACGCGATTGCACGACAGCACGGGCAGGCCGTTCGCGACGGCATGGCCGCGGTGGCTCAGGATCCAGGCATTGCGCTGGCGATCCTTCTCCGGCTGTTCGTCGTCCGGATCCCAGCCGATCGCGGTGGGATAGAGCAGCAGTTCCGCGCCGGCCAGCGCCATCAGGCGCGCGCCTTCCGGATACCACTGGTCCCAGCAGACCATCACGCCGAGGCGACCCACCGAGGTGTTGATCGGCTCGAAGCCGATGTCGCCCGGGGTGAAGTAGAACTTCTCGTAGAAGCCCGGATCGTCCGGGATGTGCATCTTGCGGTACTTGCCTGCGGTCGAGCCGTCCTTTTCGAAGACCACGGCGGTGTTGTGGTAGAGGCCGGTCGCACGCTTCTCGAACAACGAACTCACCAGCACGATGCCGTGCTGCTTCGCCAAAGCACCCAGGCGCTCGGTGCTCGGGCCGGGAATGGTTTCGGCGAGGTCGAACTCGCACACGTTCTCGTGCTGGCAGAAGTACGGGCCGTTATGCAGTTCCTGCAACAGCACCAGTCGCGCGCCGCGCCTGGCCGCTTCGGCGACACGGGTTTCGATCACGGCGAGGTTGGCGTCGGCGTCGCCGTGGTTGCGCTCCTGGATCAGGGCGACGGGCAGGGTGGTCTTCTTCATGGGCGAATTGTAGGCGCTCAGGCCGCGGCGCACTTCCTGACGGTATCCCAGGTGCGGGTGGTGATCGCGCTGCCGAAGGTCTTCTCGAGCAAGGCCATGAACGCGGGCGTTCCGGGCACGGGCGTGTACGCGGTGAAGATCTCGGCGCCCTGGATCGCGAGGATGCGGGCACCGTCCTTTTCGGGCGGCAGCTTCGGTGGCGGGTCGAACGGTTCGCGCAGGAACGTCACGACGCGTTTTGCCGTGGCCGGCAGGCGGAAGTTCCGGAACGGATCGGCATCGATCAGCGCCTGAAGCCGCGCCACGGGACGCACCACCGTCCAGAAGCTGCGGTCGAGCGATTCCGTCATCGCGGCCTCGGCCTTGCGCGCGAGGGCAAGCTCGGAGCGCGAGGTGGCATCGAAGACCACGTTCCCGCTCGACAGCACGGTCCTGACGTTGGTGAAGCCCGCGGCTTCGAAGCAGCGCTTGAGCTCCGGCATCTTCGCGTTCATCGGGCTGACGCCGCGAAGGAAGGCTACGTAGCGTGGCATGGGCGCGGCTTCGGACCGGCGAAATCAGGCTGCCACGACGCCGGCGGGCAGCTGCATGGTGATGCAGTGCAGGCTGCCGTTCTGCCAGATCAGCGGGCGGCAGGGGACCGCGACGACTTCACGATCGGGGAAGGCTTCGGCGAGAACGGCCTGGGCCTTCGCATCGGCCGCGTCGCCGTAGGCGGGCATCAGCACGGC
This sequence comes from Lysobacter yangpyeongensis, assembly GCF_042655745.1. Taxonomy (NCBI): domain Bacteria; kingdom Pseudomonadati; phylum Pseudomonadota; class Gammaproteobacteria; order Lysobacterales; family Lysobacteraceae; genus Lysobacter; species Lysobacter yangpyeongensis. Next base: position 469,092 of record NZ_JBHSNM010000001.1, read on the forward strand.
GCCGTTGATGATGAGGAAGTTGGCGTAGCTGGCGGCCAGGCGGCGGCCTTCGTCGATCACCGGTTTCGCCCATGGCAACGGGAACAACCGGTAGGGCTGACCGTCGCGGGTTCGCAACGCCGCTATTTCATCTGCCATCGCCTTGAGCTCGGCGAAGTGCGAGTCGGCCGGATCGTCGCAGGCCTGGAACACGATCGCGTCCGGCGCGGCGAAGCGGGCGAGGGTGTCGATGTGCGCGTCGGTGTCGTCGCCTTCCAGGTAGCCGTGGTCGAGCCACAGCACGCGATCCTGATGCAGCCAACCGGCGAGCTTGCGGGTGATGTCGTCGCGGCTCGCGGCCGGGTGACGTTCGTGCAGGCAGCGCCAGGTGCTCAGGAGGCTGCCGTCGCCATCGGTTTCGATTGCGCCACCTTCCAGCGCAAAATCAATCGGTTGCCGTGAACTCTTCAAGAAAGTTCCTGCCTGATCGAGATGCTCGACCAGCTGGTCGTCGCGGCTGGCTTCGAACTTGCCGCCCCAGCCGGTGAAGCGAAAATCGAGCAGGCGGAAACCGGCGCCGTCGCGCAGGGTGATCGGGCCCGAGTCGCGCAGCCAGGTGTCGTCGTACCCGGCCGGAAGGAAGTGCACGCGGGACAGGTCCACCCGGGCCGAGCGCAGTCGCGCTTCGGCGTAGGTCTGCAGGTCGTCGTCGGCCACGCAGACCAGCACCGGCTGGAAGCGCGTGATCGCGGCGACCAGGGCGATGTAGGTCTCCTCGACTTCGCCCAGTCGATCCGCCCAGTCGGTGTCGGCGTGGGGCCAGGCGATGAGGATGGCGGACTGGGGTTCCCATTCCGCGGGGAAGCGAGGAGGAGCTGGATTCATTGGAGTGGGGCAAAGAAAAACGGCGGGCATGATACCCGCCGTCCGGTGGTCCGATGGTGCGTCGGATCGTTACTTGATCGGGGGTTTGGGGCCGATCTCGCTGGCGTCGGCCTTGTTGGCGACGACGTCGATGACGCGACTCTTCTCGAAATAGACGGTGAAGGCCGGGTAGACCCAGCGGTTGATCGTGGGCCACTGGCGCTTCTGTCCGCCGCGCGGGTCGAGCTTGTCGGAGGGCGCGCCGTACTTCGCCTCGACCTGGGCCATGGTCTGGCCACGGACGGGCATGGCGGCCTTGTTTTCTTCCTGCACGCGCTCGATCAGCAGCGTGCTGGTCTGGGTCTCGGTAGTGGCGGGCGGGACGTCGGCCGCGGCGGGTTGGGTATCGGTCTGGGCCGAGGCGGTTCCGGCCAAGGCCAGGAGGGCGAACATCGGGACGGCGATACGGGCTTTCATTAGCGTGGCACTCCCCAGTGGACGGGCGATTGTACGCACAAGCGTGCAAGCGACGGCAGCAAGACGCCGTCACGGTTTCGCACGCGGATCTGGCCTTGGGAAACGCAAAAGGCCGCCTTGCGGCGGCCTTCCGGTCGAACGGCGATCGCTGGCGCTTAGCGCTGGCGAGCCTTGAAGCGCGGGTTCGACTTGCAGATCACGAAGACCTTGCCACGGCGGCGGACGACCTTGCAGTCGCGGTGGCGGGCCTTCGCCGACTTCAGGGAGGACAGGACCTTCATGACAGACCTCGGACGAAATGGGTGAAAAGACGGTGGGGCGAAACGAAGCCCGCGATTCTAAGGGGCAAACTGTCGGAAGATCAAGTGGTTGCGCGATCCGCCGGTTCGCACCGGCCGGCCGGCGAAGGGCGGCTTGCGTAGCCCCGGCATAATGCTCCGATGACCGACACCATTCCCGTACTCACGATCGACGGCCCCTCCGGCTCCGGCAAGGGCACCATCAGCCGCCTCGTCGCCCAGCGTCTGGGCTGGCATTACCTCGATTCCGGCGCCCTGTACCGGGCGGTCGGGGTGGCTGCCGGGTGGGAGGGCATCGACCTCGACGACCATGCGGCCCTGGTCCGGTGCACCTTCGATACCACCATCGAGTTCCGGGAAACGGCCAGCGAGCTGCGGGTGATGGTCAATTCGGTGGATGCCACCGACGAACTGCGGACCGAGACCGCCGGAGCGGCCGCCTCCGCCATCGCCGCCATTCCGGAAGTCCGCTCCGCCCTCAAGGATCGCCAGCGGGCTTTCCGGCAGTCCCCCGGGCTGGTGGCCGACGGACGGGACATGGGGACCGTCATCTTCCCGGATGCCGCCTACAAGGTATTCCTGACCGCCAGTGCCGAGGAAAGGGCAGAAAGACGCTATAAGCAGTTGATGGAAAAAGGGGTTTCCGTTACATTGAGCGGTCTGCTGCGGGAGATTCTCGCCCGCGACGCCCGTGACGCCCAGCGTGCCGTGGCGCCGTTGCGGCCGGCCGATGACGCCGTCCGTATCGACACCACCGGTCTTGCGATCGACACGGTCGTCGAACAGGTGCTGGCGCTGTTGCCCGGCCACTGAGCGAGAGTCCATCGCGGCAGACAAGCCCCCGGCGCAATCCTGCGATGGGATTCCAACCACTGGTGCGTCACTCCCGACTGCACCGCACAACGGGTGGGTCGCCGGATCCTGGTGGATTCGCTTCGAGTCTGCCGTCCCCCGTCCGCGACCCGTGTGTTCAACCGAGTAATTTCAATGACCGAATCATTTGCCGAACTGTTTGAACAGAGCCAGACCAATCTGGCCAAGCTGAAGCCGGGCTCGATCGTCGTCGGTACCGTCGTCGACGTTCGTGGTGACGTCGTCGTCATCAATGCCGGCCTCAAGTCCGAAGGCATCGTGCCGATCGAACAGTTCCGGAACGACGCCGGCGAAATCGACGTGGGCATCGGCGACGAAGTCAAGGTCGCCCTCGACTCGATCGAGAACGGCTTCGGCGAAACCGTGCTCTCGCGCGAGAAGGCCAAGCGTTCGATGGTGTGGGACGAGCTGGAAGAAGCTCTCCAGGCCAACGCCACCATCACCGGCCGCATCAGCGGCAAGGTCAAGGGCGGCTTCACCGTCGACATCAAGGATGTCCGCGGCTTCCTGCCGGGTTCGCTGGTCGACGTGCGCCCGGTGCGCGACTCGTCCTACCTCGAAGGCAAGGAACTCGAGTTCAAGCTCATCAAGCTGGACCGCAAGCGCAACAACATCGTCGTCTCCCGCCGCGCGGTGGTCGAGAGCGAACATTCGGAAGAGCGCGAGCAGCTGCTCGAGAAGCTGGTCGAGGGCGCCGTGCTGAAGGGTGTGGTCAAGAACCTCACCGACTACGGCGCGTTCGTCGACCTCGGCGGCATCGACGGCCTGCTGCACATCACCGACATGGCGTGGAAGCGCGTGCGTCACCCGTCCGAAGTGGTCGAAGTCGGCCAGGAACTGGACGTCCGCGTGCTCAAGTACGACCGCGAGCGCAACCGTGTTTCGCTGGGCCTCAAGCAGCTGGGCGAGGATCCGTGGGACAACATCGCCCGTCGTTACCCGGCCAACACCCGCGTGTTCGGCAAGGTCTCCAACGTCACCGATTACGGCGCGTTCGTCGAGATCGAGCCGGGCGTCGAAGGCCTGGTGCACGTCTCCGAAATGGACTGGACCAACAAGAACGTCAACCCGTCGAAGATCGTGCAGGTCGGCGACGAAGTTCAGGTCATGGTCCTCGATGTGGACGAAGAGCGCCGCCGCATCTCGCTGGGCATGAAGCAGGTCACCAGCAACCCGTGGGAAACCTTCGCGGCGATCCACAAGAAGGGCGACAAGGTGTCGGGCCAGATCAAGTCGATCACCGACTTCGGCATCTTCATCGGCCTGGATGGCGGCATCGACGGCCTGGTCCACCTGTCCGACATCAGCTGGAACACCACCGGCGAAGACATCGTGCGCAACTTCAAGAAGGGCGACACGCTGGAAGCCGTGGTGCTGGCCGTTGATCCGGAACGCGAGCGCATCTCGCTCGGCGTCAAGCAGCTCGAGCAGGATCCGATGGGTCAGTTCGTGGCTTCCAACGCCAAGGGTTCGATCGTCAGGGGCACGGTGAAGGAAGTCGACGCCAAGGGCGCGACGGTCGAGCTGGAAGGTGGCGTGGAAGGCTACATCGCCGCCCGCGACATCGCCCGCGAACGCATCGACGACGCCTCGCAGCACCTGAAGGTCGGCCAGGAGATCGAAGCCAAGATCATCGGCAACGATCGCAAGGGCCGCACCATGCAGCTGTCGATCAAGGCGAAGGACGAAGCCGAGCAGCAGGAAGCCCTGGCGGACTACAACCGCGCCTCGGCCGAAGCCGCCAGCGGTACCACCAAGCTGGGCGCGCTGCTGCGCGAACAGCTGGGCAACAAGGGCGAGTAATCCCGCACCTGTTGAGCTAAGTTGTTGAAACAACGAAGGCGGCCCGGCATGCCGGGTCGCCTTCGGTCTGTAAGGCGATCCGGCCCGGTCGGGTCGATCGGGGAGGACGCAGTGGGGTGCGTCCACCGGTAGTCAGGGGAGCGAAGCCACGTCATGACCAAGTCCGAACTGATCGAGATCCTGTCGCAGCGCCAGGCGCACCTGAAGGGCGATGACGTGGATCTGGCGGTGAAGGCTCTGCTCGAGATGATGGGCAGCGCGCTTTCCTCCGGCGAGCGGATCGAAATCCGAGGCTTCGGCAGCTTCTCCCTGCATTTCCGTCCACCGCGCCTGGGGCGCAATCCCAAGACGGGCGAATCGGTCGCGCTGCCCGGCAAGCATGTTCCGCACTTCAAGCCCGGCAAGGAACTGCGCGAGCGCGTCAGTGGCGTGATTCCCGTCGAAGAGAACGACTGATCCCAGGCCGTTCCATCGCCACGGCGGCGACAGTTTTCCCGCGAGGTGCATCGCCTCGTTGCCGTGCGTCCATTAAGCTACGTCGATGGCCCGAAGCCAGTCGGAGGTGTCCATGCGCGTGATACGCCTGCTCATCGCATTCGCCTGCATCGCCCTGGGTGCGATCGTCGGTGCGCTCAATCGTCAGGCGACGATCGTTGACCTCGGAGCCGCGCGGATACCGACCAGCCTTGGCGTCGCCCTGCTGATAGCTCTGCTCCTCGGCGTGCTGCTGGGGGGCATGGCGATAGCGGCCAGTGTGGTCCTGCCACTGCGTCGCCGGATCGCGCGCCTGGAACGCCAGCAGGCGACAACCACCGACGCAGGGATGTAATCAATGGAATTCATCAACGAGTGGTTCTGGTTCTTCCTGCTGCTTCCGATTGCCGCCGTCAGCGGATGGGTGATCGGACGTCGCGGCGGTGAACGCCACAGCGACAGCCAGGTCAGCAAGCTGTCGATGACCTATTTCCGCGGCCTGAACTACCTGCTCAACGAGCAGCCGGACAAGGCGATCGAGTTGTTCCTGCATATCGCCGAACTCGACAAGGACACCTTCGAAACGCAGGTTGCGCTGGGACACCTGTTCCGCCGTCGCGGAGAAGTGGATCGGGCGATCCGCCTGCATCAGGCGCTCGTGCAGCGGCCGGGGCTGAGCGACCAGCAGAAGGTCCAGGCGCTGCTGGCGCTGGGCGAGGACTACATGCGTTCGGGTCTGCTAGACCGCGCCGAAACCGTCTTCAGCGATCTGGTGGCGCTGGACATGGCGCCGCTGGCGCTGAAGCATCTGATCGGCATCTACCAGTCCGAGCGCGACTGGGACAAGGCGATCGAGAATGCCCGTCGTTATGAAGCGGCGACCGGCGAGCCAATGGGCAAGCTCGTCGCCCAGTTCGAATGCGAAGTGGCCGAGCGCCAGCGCGCTGCCGGCGACGTGGAAGCCGCACGTGCGGCTGCGGCACGCGCTTACGAAGCGGATGCGAATTCCGTGCGTGCAGGGATGATCGAAGGGCGCATCGAACTGGATGCAGGCAACGATGCCGGCGCCATCCGCGCCTTCGAGCGGGTGGCCCGCGCCGATCCCGATTACCTTCCGGAAATCCTGCCGTCGTTGCTGCCCGCCTACGAGCGCGTGGGCGACCATCCGGGCGCACGCGCGTTTCTCGCGGAGATGTGCGAGCACTATCGCGGCATCGCCCCCGTGCTCGCACTGACGCAGATGGTCGAAGCCGACGAGGGCGTGTCCGCCGCACGGGCTTACCTCGCGCGGCAACTCAAGGATCGTCCGTCGGTGCGTGGCGAAGCGGCGCTCATCGATCTCACGCTGGCGGAACAGGCCGATCCGCTCGCGACCCTGCAGGATCTCAAGCACATCACCGACCAGCTGCTGGTGCGCAATCCCAGCTACCGATGCACGCGCTGTGGTTTCGGCGCGCGCAGCCACCACTGGCAATGCCCGAGCTGCAAGGAGTGGGGCACGGTCAAACCACTGTTGAACTACGCGGTGGTCTGATCCATGGCGCTTTGGCTGCTGCTGTACTTCGTCATCGGTCTGGCGGGCACATGGGTGGCCCGCCGGTATGCGATCCGTCGCGAACTCATCGACCACCCCGGCGAACGCCGCAGCCATGACATGCCCACGCCACGCGGCGGTGGCATCTCCATCGTCCTCGCCCTGTTGATCGCCGCCTGCGTGATCGGTTGGCGCGATCCGCGACACATCGTGCTGGTCGCGGCCTTCGTGGCAGGCCTGCTGCTGGTTTCGGGCGTGGGTCTGCTCGACGACCATCGCCCGCTGTCGCCCTGGTTGCGCCTTGGCGTGCAGGCGCTCGCTTCGATGCTGGTCGCGCTGGCTGCGGCAGGCACCTGGGGCAGCGTGCCGCTTGCCCTGCTGGCGTTCGTCGCGACGATGGCGCTGACGAACATCTGGAATTTCATGGACGGCATCAACGGACTGGCCGTGAGCCAGGCTGCGTTGGTCGCCCTGGGCCTCGCCTTCGTGTCTGCAAGCTGGGGCTGGTTGGCCCTGGCGCTGGTTGCCGCGTGCCTGGGATTCCTGCCGTTCAACTTTCCCCGCGCACGGATATTCCTCGGCGACGTGGGCAGTGGCGCACTCGGTTTCGCGTTGGCGGTGTTGCTCGTGATCGCCACGGCCGGGGCGAGCTTTCCGCCGGTACTCCTGTTGATGCCCCTGGCGGCCTTCGTGGTCGACAGCAGCCTGACACTTGCCCGGCGGATGCTCAGGGGTGAACGCTGGTGGATGCCGCATGCCCAGCATGCCTACCAACGCTGGGCAGCCGGTGCTGGCACTCACACGATCGTGACATTGGTGTACGCAGGCTGGACCGCCATCGGCTGGTTGTGTGTCTGGTGGCTGACGCGCGCGCCGGCCTTGGCCACGGTGGGCTGTGCGTCATGGCTGGCACTGAGTGTGGCTGCGTGGGCCTGCGTGCAGTATCTGCTTTCCACTGATAGGAAGTCGCGGACGGCGGCGATAAGGAAGGACGGGCGATGAGCTCATGGTTTGATCAATGGAAGAGCCTCCTGCCCCGGCAGGCGGTCGTGATGCACGACCTCTTCATGGTGTGGCTGGTGTGGCAGGCGCTGCACCGGCTGCGCTGGGGAATGGTGAGCAATCCGCCCGAGATTCCGCTGTGGAGCACCGAGATCGTCCTGGTGCTGGCAGCGCAGGGGTTGGTGTTCTGGCAGATCGGCCTGTATCGCGGGCTGTGGCGTTTCGCCAGCGTGCCGGACCTCTGGAACATCGTTAAGGCCAGCGTGCTGGGCCTGTTCGCGATACTGCTCGGACTGTTCCTCTACAACCGCCTGGACATGGTGCCGCGCACGGTACTGGTGCTGTACCCGCTCGCGTTGATGGCGATGCTGGGGGCTCCTCGATTGTTGTATCGCGCGTGGAAGGACAGCCGCATCGAAGGCAGGGGCAAGGAAGGCAGCGTCCGCACGCTGATATTGGGCGCGGGGCGCGCCGGCGAGGCGCTCGTCCGCGATCTGCGCCGCGTGGGCACGTATCACCCGGTGGGCTTCCTCGATGACGCGACCGTCCTGCGCGGAAGCAAGGTGCAGGGGGTTCCCGTCCTCGGAACCGTTTCCGAAGTCGCGGAAATCGCTCGCGAGACCGCAGCCAAGCTGCTCGTGATCGCGATGCCCTCTGCCGATGCAGTCGCCATGCAGCGGGTTCTTGCCGCCTGCGAACGGACGGGACTTCCGTTCCGCATGGTTCCGCGCCTGCAGGACCTTCTGGAAGGACGATCGCTGCCCGGTGAGCTGAAGGAAGTCGCCATCGAGGACCTGCTCGGGCGGAAGCCCGTACTTCCCGACTGGAAGTCCATCCGCGGCTGGTTGGGTGCGCGCACGGTGCTGGTGACGGGTGCGGGTGGTTCCATCGGTTCTGAACTGTGCCGGCAATGCGCGCGGCATGGGGCCCGGCGGATCGTGCTGATCGAGGTGGACGAGATCGCACTCACCACGACGGAAGCCCGGTTGCGCCGCGACTTTCCCGACATCGAATGCATTCCGTTGCTCGGCGATTGCGGCGATGCCGCGCTCATACGTCACGCGTTGACGCTGGCCGAACCCGATGCAGTCTTCCATGCGGCCGCCTACAAACAGGTTCCGCTGCTGGAAACGCAGTTGCGTGAAGCCGTACGCAACAACGTGCTGGCCACCAGCACGGTCGCGCACGCGTGCCGCGATCACGGCGTGGGGACCTTCGTCCTCATCTCCACCGACAAGGCGGTCGATCCGGTCAACGTCCTGGGGGCGACCAAACGCCTCGCGGAAATGACCTGCCAGTCCCTGGCCGACCAGCGTTCCACGCGTTTCGTTACCGTCCGCTTCGGCAACGTGCTGGACTCGGCGGGCAGTGTGGTCCCGCTGTTCCGCGAGCAGATCCGCAACGGCGGACCGGTGACGGTGACCGATCCGGAGGTGACGCGTTTCTTCATGACCATTCCGGAAGCGTGCCAGCTCATCCTGCAGGCATCCGCGATCGGAACGCACGAGGCGATCTACACGCTCGACATGGGCGAACCGGTGCCGATCCGGATGCTTGCCGAGCAGATGATCCGGCTGGCCGGCAAGCATCCGGGCCGCGATATCGCGATCGTCTACACCGGTCTGCGTCCCGGTGAAAAGCTGCACGAAACCCTGTTCCATGCCGATGAACGCTATCGGCCGACGGCGCACCCGAAGATCCTCCAGGCGGAGCCGCGCCAGGTATCGGCGCACGCGATCGAAAGTGCGATTGCCCAATTGCGGGAAGCCAGCGCGCGCTACGACATCGATGCGCTGAAGCTGCAGTTGCGGGCTGCGGTTCCCGAGTTCGAGCCCGTGGGCTCACACAACGTGCAGAACGAAGCGTCTACAGTGATTGCCTTCCCCGCCCGTAGCGCCAGGAATATTTGATGTCGCCAGTTTCGAAGCAGCCACGTATCCGCGCCGCCGTCTTCCCCGTCGCCGGGCTCGGGACGCGCTTTCTTCCCGCGACGAAGACGGTTCCGAAGGAGATGTTGCCCATCATCGACAGGCCGCTGATCCAGTACGCCGTCGACGAAGCCGTCGAAGCCGGGTGCGACACGCTGGTTTTCGTCACCAATCGCTACAAGCACGCGGTGGCCGACTACTTCGACAAGGCTTACGAACTCGAGCAGAAGCTGGAGCGCGCCGGAAAGTCCGAACAGCTCGACCTGATCCGCAATGTGTTGCCTCCGCATGTGCGCGCGGTGTTCGTCACGCAGGCCGAGGCTCTCGGGCTCGGCCATGCCGTGCTGTGCGCGAAGGCCATCGTGGGCAACCAGCCGTTCGCGGTCGTGCTTCCCGACGACCTGATCTGGAACCGCGGCGGTCCGGGTGCGCTGAAGCAGATGGCCGATGCGGCAGAAGCTACCGGCGCGAGCATCATCGCCGTCCAGGATGTTCCCCGTGCGCAAACGGGCAGCTATGGCATCGTGGCGACGGAGTCCTTCCAGGATCGGCAGGGCCGCATCACCGGAATCGTGGAGAAGCCTGCGCCTGAGGTCGCGCCGAGCACCCTGGCGGTGGTGGGGCGTTACGTGCTCAGTCCGCGCATATTCGATCTGCTCGAATCCACGCGCCCTGGTGCGGGCGGCGAAATCCAGCTCACCGATGCCATCGCGACCCTGCTGGCGGAGGAAGCCGTGACCGCCTACCGCTTCAAGGGCACACGCTTCGATTGCGGCACGCATATCGGACTGATCGAGGCCACGATCCGCTACGCCCTCGATCACGAGAAGCTGAGTGACTCCGCACGCAGGATGATGCAGAACGCTCTGGACGAACTCGGCGTCGAAGACCTGCAGTAGCCGGTAGCGCGCGGGATGCGCGCTTTGCGATCAACCGCGGAAATGCCACCAGGCCCATGCGGCCCAGGCAAGGAGTGCTCCACCCAGGACGAACAGGCCCAGGCCCGCGAATTCGACCCGTCCGGCCCACCTCAGGGCGGCGCGATCGCGGAGCACGCGCACGTCCCGCAAGGTTTTCCACTGCGAAGGCGGAAAGCGCCCCTCGAGCCGCGAGGCATAACCCATCCTTCGCAACGTCGATCCAAGACCGATGACGGGCAGGGCGAGTGCGATGCCCAGCCCGCACAGCAGCCCGCGAACCCAGGTGCGAACGGTTTCCGGATCACTGCTTCCCAGCTGGTGGGTGACGTTGTCGAGCCATACCTGCAATTGCCACAGCAGGATGCCGCACATCAGCGTGATGCCGGCAAGCAGCCACGGCGCCCGCCTGCGATAGGTCTTGTCAGCGTGGTGAATTTCCATCGCGCTCCTCCCGGAGCCGTCATGACACCCGCGCGGCGTTCCCGTGTCCAGACCATTCGTCCGCTATAACCATGCAATCGTCACAGATGTGGGACAGCGGGAGGGCAGTGCATGAGCGCCGATCGGAAGCCGGGGCAGATCAGCTGGGAGGATTTCGAGCGCGTCCTGCTGTGCGCAGGCACGGTGCTCAGGATCGAGGCGTTTCCGCAGGCGCGCAAGCCGGCCTGGAAGATCTGGGTGGACTTCGGGCCCCATGGCATACGCAAAACCAGCGCCCAGGTGCGGGCGCTTTATGCCGCGGAGGATCTGATCGGACGCCAGGTGGTGGGCGTGATCAACTTTCCGCCCAAGCAGATCGGGCCTTTCGTGTCGGAATTCCTGTTGACCGGATTCCACACGGACGATGGCGTGGTGATCACGACTGTCGAGCGGCCGGTTCCCGACGGCACGAGGATGGCCTGAAAGAAGAAGGGGCAGCCACGGCTGCCCCTCCCGCACGCCTCGCTGTCGGCTTTACAGCGCCTCGAAGATGCCGGCCGCGCCCATGCCGGTGCCGATGCACATCGTCACCATGCCGTACTTCTGCTGACGGCGGCGCAGGCCGTGCACGATGGTCGCGGTGCGTACGGCGCCCGTGGCACCAAGCGGATGGCCCAGCGCGATCGCGCCGCCCAGCGGATTGACCTTGGCCGGATCGAGTTCGCTGTCGCGAATGACGGCCAGCGCCTGCGCGGCGAAGGCTTCGTTGAGTTCGATCCAGTCGAGTTGGTCCTTGGTCAGGCCGGCCTGCTTGAGCGCCTTCGGGATCGCCGCGATCGGGCCGATGCCCATCACCTCGGGCCGCACGCCGGCCACGGAGAAGCTGACGAAGCGGGCCAGCGGCGTCAGGCCGTAGTCCTTGATCGCCTGTTCCGAGGCCAGCAGCACCGCGCCGGCACCGTCGCTCATCTGCGAGGAATTGCCGGCGGTGACGGTACCGCCGAACTGGCCGTTGCGGAACACCGGCCTCAGCTTCGCCAAACCCTCGAGCGAGGTGTCGGGACGCGGACCTTCGTCGGTTTCCACCAGTGTCTTCTTCAGGCGGATCGTGTTGCCCGCGACGTCGGGCAGGTGCGAAACGACTTCGTACGGTGAGATTTCCGTCTTGAACTCGCCCGCCTGGATCGCGGCGATGGCCTTCTGGTGCGAGGCGAGCGCGAAGGCGTCCTGGTCCTCGCGCGAGACCTTCCATTCCTCGGCGACCTTCTCGGCAGTGATGCCCATGCCGTAGGCGATGGCGACATTTTCGTTGTTGGCGAACACGCTCGGCGATAGTGCGACCTTGTTGCCCATCATCGGAACCATCGACATCGATTCGGTGCCGCCGGCGAGCACGAGGTCGGCGTTGCCGAGGCGGATCTGGTCCGCCGCCAGCGCCACGGCCTGCAGGCCCGAGGAGCAGAAGCGGTTGATGGTCTGCGCGGCCACGGTGTTGGGCAGGCCGGCCAGCAGCACGCCGATGCGCGCCACGTTCATGCCTTGCTCGCCTTCGGGCATGGCGCAGCCGATGATCGCGTCGTCGATGCGGTTGAGGTCGATGCCCGGCGCCTGTGCGACCACGCTGCGCAGCACGTGCGCGAGCATGTCGTCGGGTCGGGTGTTGCGGAACACGCCGCGCGGCGCCTTGCCGACCGGGGTGCGGGTGGCGGCGACGATGTAGGCGTCCTGGATTTGCTTGGTCATTGATGGGGCCTCAAGAGCGGGAACGGGGAACAGGGAACGGGGAATGAAGGGCGCTCGCGAGCGTCGCAATGACCACTGCATTGAGTTCGCTGTTCGTCATATCGGGTTCCGGTATCCGGCGGGCTCGCAGGTCACGGCAGGTTTCTTCCCTGTTCCCCGTTCCCTGTTTCCCGCGTTTCAGTCGGTCAATTCCTAAGCGGCTTCCCCGTCTTCAACATGTGCGCAATGCGCTCCTGCGTCTTCGGCATCTGCGCCAGGGCGACGAAGTGCTCGCGTTCGAGCCGGATCAGCCAGTCCTCGTCCACCAGCGTGCCGCGATCGACCTCGCCGCCGCACAGGACGGTGGCGATGCGGGTCGCGATCTCGTAGTCGTGCGGCGAGATGAAGCGGCCTTCCAGCATGTTCACCAGCATCATCTTGAACGTGGCGATGCCGACGTCGCCGGCGACCTGGATGCGGCGGGCGGGCAGGGGCGGGCGATAGCCGGACTCCGCGAGCGCGCGCGCCTTGGCCTTCGCCACGTGCAGCAGCTCGAATGCATTGAAGACGACCGTGTCGCCATCGCGCGCGACCTTGAGCGACTTCGCTTCGAAGGCCGACGTGGACACCTTGCCCATCGCCACACTCTCGAAGGCCGTCTTGAGCTGGGCGAACACGTCGCCGCCTGGCCCGGCGGCTTCAGAGGCGCGCACCGCGAACTCCTTCAGGCCACCGCCCGCCGGCAGCAGGCCGACACCGGCTTCGACCAGGCCGACGTAGCTTTCGAGCGCGAACACGGTGCTGGCCGCATGCATCTGGAACTCGCAGCCGCCGCCCAGCGCGAGGCCGCGTACCGCGGCCACGACCGGCACCTGCGCGTACTTTATGCGCTGGCTGGTGGCCTGGAAGTTGGCGACCATGCCTTCGAAGCCCTTGAGGTCACCGGTCTGCAGCAGGCCCAGCGCGCCCTGCAGGTCGGCACCGGCCGAGAACGGCTCCTTCGGCTGCCAGATCACCAGACCGCGGAAGTCGCGTTCGGCGATCGCGATGGCTTCCTGCAGGCCATTGAGCACGTGGTCGTTGACCGTGTGCAGCTTGGTCTTGAAGCTGACCACGGCGATGTCGTCGCCTTCGTCGGCCCACATGCGCACGCCGTCGTTCTCGTACACCGTGCGGCCTTGCGGGAACTTCTCTCCGATCAGCGCATCGGGGAAGCGTTGCCGTGCGTACACCGGATTGGACGAGCGCGGCACCATCGCCTTGCGGCCCGGGCTGTAACTGCCCGCCGTGCCGTGCACACCGTCGCGACCGTCGAAGACCCAGTCGGGCAGCGGTGCATTGCTCATCGCCACGCCCTTCACGATGTCGTCGGCGATCCATTCGGCGACCTGCTTCCAGCCGGCGGCCTGCCAGGTTTCGAACGGGCCCAGCGACCAGCCGTAACCCCAGCGGATCGCGAAGTCGACGTCGCGTGCCGTCTCGGCGATCGACTCCAGGTGGTAGGCGGTGTAGTGGAACGTGTCGCGGAAGCAGGCCCACAGGAATTTCGCCTGCGGGTTGTCGCTGGCGCGCAGCGCGGCGAACTTCTTCGCCGGGTCCTTTTCCTTCAGCAGCGCGGCGACGTCGGCATCGAGTTCAGCGGCCGAGACGCGGTAGTCCTGCGCCTTCAGGTCGAGGACCAGGATGTCCTTGCCCTTCTTGGTGTAGAAGCCGGCGCCCGTTTTCTGGCCCAACGCGCCCTTTTCGATCAGGGCGGTGAGCCACTTGGGCGCCTTGAAGTACTGGTGCCAGGGATCCTCCGGCAGCGTGTCGGCCATCGTCTTGATGACGTGGGCCATCGTGTCCAGGCCGACCACGTCCGCGGTGCGGTAGGTGGCGGACTTCTGACGCCCGATCGCTGGGCCGGTGAGGGCATCGACGACGTCGAAGCCGAGCCCGAATTGCTCGGTGTGGTGCATGGCGGCCAGCATCGAGAACACGCCGATGCGGTTGCCGATGAAGTTCGGAGTGTCCTTGGCATAGACCACGCCCTTGCCGAGGGTGGTGGTCAGGAAGGCTTCGAGGCCTTCCAGCACCGGCGCGTCGGTGGTCTTCGCAGGAATCAGCTCGGCGAGGTGCATGTAGCGCGGCGGATTGAAGAAATGCACGCCGCAGAAGCGATGGCGCAGCTCTTCCGGCAGCACCTCGGCGAGCTTGTTGATGCCCAGGCCGGACGTGTTGGATGCGAGCACCGTATGCGCCGGCACGAAGGGCGCGATCTTGCGGTACAGGTCCTGCTTCCAGTCCATCCGTTCGGCGATGGCTTCGATGATCAGGTCGCAGCCCTTCAACAATTCCAGGCCGGTCTCGTAATTGGCCGGCACGATGCGATCGGCGAGCGCCTTGTCCGCCAGCGGCGCGGGGCTGAGTCTGGCCAGGTTGGCGATGGCCTTGGTGACGACACCGTTCGGGTCGCCGTCCTTTGCCGGCAGGTCGAACAGGACCGTGTCGACGCCGGCATTGGTCAGGTGGGCCGCGATCTGCGCGCCCATCACGCCCGCGCCCAGGACCGCGGCGCGCCGGACAAGTAGTTTGCTAGACATGTTTTGCAAGTCCTTGATTTAGGCGGGGCGTCCGTCCCGCCGTGGGGTTGGAAATCCAAACGGGATGCGGAGGCTCAGGCGCTACGGAAGCCGGCAGCCGCAAAGGCGATCAGTTCGCGCGCGGCGCGTTCGCGGTGGGCGGCCTCGGAAACCCCACTGGGGCGCTTGATCAGGCCAAAGTCCGCCATCGCATAGGTAAGCGCGCCGACCACGATGTCCAGGCGCCAGTACAGAGATTCCTTGCTGAGGCCCGGCAGGCACGCGGCGATGGCCTTGGCGAACTCGCGCAGCACGTGGCCGTAGTGCTCGGACAGGAACTTGCGCAAGGCGTCGTTCTTCTCCGCGTAGGCGCGGGCGATCATCCGCGCGAACGCGCCGTTCTGGCGGTCCTGTGCCATCGCCAGGGCGGGTTCCACGAAGGCGGCCAGAATCGGTTCGAGTTCGCCCGGCCGCTCCCGCTGCGCGGTCTTGAGAGCGGCCAGCCGCTGCTGGCTCATCTCGTCCATGCGGCGGCGGAAAACTTCGTTGACGAGGTTTTCCTTGCTGCCGAAGTGGTAATTCACCGCCGCGATGTTCACATCGGCACGGCTCGTGACCTGGCGCAGCGAGGTTCCGGCGAACCCGAACTGGGCAAAGAGCTCCTCGGCAGCGCCGAGGATCCGGTCCTTGGTGGAAAAGGGGTGGGGCGTGGCCATGGCGTGTTTCAGCGGTCGTTTCAAAGGACGATTCAAACAATCGTTTCAGGCTAGAACCATACGGCACCGCACGTCAACCGGCCCAAGCGGCCGACATGGCGAAAAACTCTCCAAACCCGTCCGTACTTCCGCTAGAATTTGCCCCAGCCATATCGGCTAAACCCGCGATTCGACGCGGGTTTTTCTGTTATTCTCGGGCCCGGACATGGACTGTCCCGCTGCCCGCCTATCCGGAGATCTGTCCCATGGCGCTGGAGCGCACCCTTTCGATCATCAAGCCCGATGCCGTCGCCAAGAACGTCATCGGCGAAATCTATTCGCGCTTCGAGAAGGCCGGCCTGAAGGTCGTCGCCGCCAAGATGAAGCAGCTCTCGCGCGCCGAAGCCGAGGGCTTCTACGCCGTGCACCGCGAACGTCCGTTCTTCAACGCGCTGGTTGAATTCATGATCAGCGGTCCGGTGATGATCCAGGTTCTGCAGGGCGAAGGCGCCGTGCTGAAGAACCGCGATCTGATGGGCGCCACCAATCCGAAGGACGCCGCGCCGGGCACGATCCGCGCCGACTTCGCCGACAGCATCGACGCCAATGCGGTGCACGGTTCGGACTCGCTGGAGAACGCGGCGATCGAAGTCGCCTACTTCTTCCCGGCGACCGACGTTTACGCTCGTTGATGCGAGTGAAGTACTGAAGCAATGACCGCCATCACCGACAACACGATCGAACTCAAGCTCGCCGACGCGGCTGCGCCGGCGATGGATTCGCCCGTGCCGGCGGTGGCGGACGTTGCGGCGAGAAGCGTGTCGGAGTCGAAGAAAACCAACATCTTCGACTTCGACCGCGCCGCGCTCGAGCGCTTCTTCGAGGAAGAACTCGGCGAGAAGAAGTTCCGCGCACACCAGGTGATGAAGTGGATCCATCACCGCTACGTCACCGATTTTGCCGGGATGACCGACCTGGGCAAGGCGCTGCGCGCGAAGCTGGAAGAGCGCGCCGTCGTGCACGCACCCCAGCTGATCTTCGACAAGGAATCCAGCGACGGCACGCACAAGTGGCTGCTCGGCATGGACCCGAAGAACGCGATCGAGACGGTCTACATCCCCGACAAGGGCCGCGGCACGCTGTGCGTGTCCTCGCAGGTGGGCTGCGCGCTCAACTGCCAGTTCTGCTCGACCGCGACGCAGGGCTTCAACCGCAATCTTTCGACGGCCGAGATCATCGGGCAGGTGTGGATCGCCGCCCGTCACCTCGGCAACGTCCCGCACCAGCAGCGCAAGCTCACCAACGTCGTGATGATGGGCATGGGCGAGCCGCTGGCGAACTTCGACAACGTCGTGCGCGCGATGAGCATCATGCGTGACGACCTCGGCTACGGCCTGGCCAACAAGCGCGTCACGCTGTCGACCGCCGGCATGGTGCCGATGATCGACCGGCTCGCCGCCGAGAGCGACGTGTCGCTGGCCGTGTCGCTGCATGCGCCCAACGACGAGCTGCGCAGCGAACTGGTGCCGCTCAACAGGAAGTATCCGATCGCCGAACTGATGGACGCCTGCGTGCGCTACGCGCTGCGCAAGAAGGGCGAGTCCGTGACGTTCGAATACACGCTCATGAAGGGCGTCAACGACCAGCCGCAGCACGCGCGCGAACTCATCCGCCTGATGCGCGAGTTCGACCGCCGCGTGCAGATGAAGGATGCGGCCAAGGTCAACCTGATTCCATTCAATCCGTTCCCGGGCACACGCTTCGAGCGCCCGGACGACGAAGCCATTCGCGGCTTCCAGAAATTGCTCAACAACGCCGGCATGATCGCCCCGGTCCGGCGCACGCGTGGCGACGACATCGACGCCGCCTGCGGCCAGCTCAAGGGGCAGGTGATGGATCGGACCCGGCGACAGGCCGAGTTCCGCAAGCGGCTGGTCGCTCAGGGAGCGGGTGATGCGGCTGCGTGATGCACTCGCTTCCGCCGTCGCACTCGCTGCCCTCGCAGGCGGCGGCTGTGGTGGTGGCGGAAGTTACGTGCGCACCAGCCTGGGCAAGGAGCATCACATCGAGCCGGCGGTCAATCGCATCAGCGAACCCCGGGGCAGGAGCGAACGCGACGCCGATGCGCAACTGGGGCTGGCCGAGATACCGCGTTACCTGAGGGCGGGGGATTTTTCCGCCGTCCGGCGGGTCGCGACGCAGGTCCTCAAGCACGAACCCCGCTCGGTCGAGGCCCATACCTACCTCGCCGTCGGCATGGACAAGACCGGGGATGCGGCGGGGGCCGGCGCCCATTACCTGCGCGCGGCGGAGCTCGCGCCCAACAATGGTGGCGTGCTGGGCAACTACGGCATCTGGCTGTGCGAACAGGGCCGCCTGGAGGAGTCGCTGACCTGGATCGATCGCGCGCTTGCGCTGCCTGACAACGGTGACTGGGCGCTGCTCCTGGCGAATTCCGGCGTTTGTGCGGGCAAGGCCGGTCTGTCGCAGCGTGCCGAGCGTGACCTGCGTCGCGCCCTCGAGCTCGATCCGAAGAATCCTATGGCGCTCGAAGCGATGGCCGAATGGCAGCTGGCCGCCGGCAACGCGTTCGAAGCGCGCGCATTTTCAGAACGGCGTCTCGCTGCTGCACCAGCCGATGCAAAAGCGTTGTTGCTTGCGTCACAGATTGAGCAAGAACTCGGCGACAGCCCCGCGGCGGCGCGCTACGTTTCACGACTGAAAGCGGAGTTCCCCGATGCAGCGGAAGCACGGAACTCCACTATGGGGGATGGTGGCAGGCGATGATGCACTCCGAGCAAACGGGACCGGGCATTGGTGCCGGCTGCGGCGCTGCCCTCAGGCAGGCGCGCGAAGCCGCGGGCATGTCCGTGGAACAGGTGGCCTCGCAGCTGCGCATGACCGTGCGCGCGGTGGCCAATCTCGAAGCCGACGACTGGAGTTCCCTGGGGGCGCCGGTGTTCGTGCGCGGGCAGCTGCGCAGCTACGCGCGGCTGCTGGGCGTGGACATCGAGCCCTACATCGAACAGACGCCGGTGGCGTCGGTGGCTCCCTCGACGCTGGTGAGCCATACCCACACACCCGGCTACCAGCGCTTCGCCGAACAGATCGGCCGGCGCGCGATCTACGTGGCGATCACCGCCGCGATCGCCGTGCCGGTGTGGCTCGGCACCCGCTCGCATTTCGGCGGCAGCGATCTCGCGGTGCAGTCTCTCGACGTGCCCGCAGCGACGACGCAAGTCGAAGTCGATCCCGCCCAGCCGCGCAATACGCCACGACGCACTCCGCTGGTGGCATCCATCGCGTCCCTGCCTTCGCAGTCGCAGGGCGCGCCCGCGCTTACGATCACTTTCAACGGCGACAGCTGGGTCGAGATACTGGGCCCTGACAACCAGCAGGTTCTCGAGCGTGGCTTGCTGACCGTCGGCCAGCAGCGCAGTTACAAGGTGGGCGAAGTCGGACGCATCAAGCTCGGCAACGTCAACGCCGTGGAAGTGCAGCGTGCGGGCGTGGCGGTCGACCTGGAACCGTTCAGCCGCGCGAATGTGGCGCGCTTTACGCTATCCTCTGACGGTTCCCTCGCGCCGGTCGCCAACTGACCCGCGTCGCGGGTCGGCCCCTCCCACCGGCGTAGAGCCGGTTCCCAGATGAACCCTGCCGGTCAAGGCGGGGCGAGAGTCCATGGCGATCGACGAACTTCTAGACGAACACGAACAGAGCGAGCGCGTCCGCGAATGGCTGCGCCGCAACGGCAGCGCCCTTGTTTTCGGCATTGCCCTCGGCCTTGCGGCGATTGGCGGCTGGCAGTGGTGGCAGCGCCATCAGGCTGAAAAGCAGGCCCAGGCGGCGACCGACTACCAGGCGGCCATCGATGCCATCCAGGCCAGGGACGCGGCTGCAGCGGGCAAGATCCAGCGCGTACCGGACGGCATCTTCCGCGCACTCGCCCAGCTGGAACTGGCGAAGTCGCAGGTGCAGGAGGGCAAGTCCAGCGACGCCATCGCGACGTTGCGCGCCATCAAGGTCGAAGACGCTGCGATCCAGGCGATCGTCGACCAGCGCCTCGCCCGTCTGCTGATCGACAACAAGCAGCCCGAGGCCGCGCTGAAGCTCGTCTCCACGGGGGATTCCCTTGCCGTGCTCGAAATCCGTGGCGACGCGCAGTTCGCCCTCGGCCAGCGCGAACAGGCGCGTGAGAGCTACGGCAAGGCCCTGCTCAAGGCGGAAGTGGGTACGCCGCTTCGGCGCGTGATCGAACTCAAGCTGACCCAAGCCGGCGGTACTCCCCCCAAGACCGAGAGCCAGTCCTGATGAGCACACAGACCCGTTCGATCCTGCGCGTACCGGCGTCCAAGGTCGCGCTGCGGACTTCCGCGTTGCTGCTGTGCGCGATCGCCCTGGGCGGTTGTTCGACGATGAAGGGCTGGTTCACCAGCAAGAAGGAAAAAGCCAACGAGCCGGCCAAGCTCACCGACTTCACTCCGTCGGTGACGGTGACGAAGATATGGTCGGAAAAGGCCGGCAAGGGCGAAGGCAGGGTTGGCGTTCGCCAGGGTCCGGCGGTCGCCGACGGTCGCGTCTACGCCGCCGCGGTGGAAGGCGGCGTGCACGCCTTTGAACTGCAGACCGGCAAGCCGGTGTGGCACTACGAGAGCAAGCTGCGCCTTTCGGGCGGCCCCGGTGTGGGCGACGGCCTGGTGGTGGTGGGCGGGCTCGACGGCGAAGTGATCGCCCTGGACGCCGCGACCGGCGCCGAGAAGTGGCAGGCCAAGGTTCCCGCCGAAGTCATCGCGGCGCCCACGATCGGCCTTGGCAGCGTCTTCGTGCGCTCCAACGACGGCCATGTCACCGCGTTCGATGCGGCCACCGGCGAGCGTCGCTGGTTCTGGGTGTACGAAGTCCCCACCCTGAGCCTGCGCGGCAACGACGCCGTCGTGCTGGGGCCGGGCTACGTGTTCTCCGGCAACGATGACGGCAGCGTCAGCGCCATGGCGGCGAGCGACGGCCACACGCTCTGGAATCTTCCGGTCGCCCAGCAGGAAGGCCGCAGCGAACTGGATCGTCTTGCCGACGTCGACGGCACCCCGGTGCTGGAAGGCAGCACGCTGTATGCAACCAGCTTCAAGAAGCAGACGGTTGCCATCGATGCGCCGAGCGGCCGCGCCATCTGGGCCAGCCAGTTCGGCGGCGCGGGTCGGCTCGGCGTCGCCAGCGACCGGCTGGTGGTGTCGGATCCCTCCGGCAGCGTGCACGCGCTCGACAAAAGCAGCGGCGCCTCGTTGTGGCAGCAGCCCGCGCTGGCGCGTCGCCAGCCGACGTCCGTTGCGATCCAGGGCGATTACGCGGTGGTCGGCGATTACGACGGCTACCTGCACTGGCTGAAGCTGGAAAACGGCGAGTTCGCCGCGCGCGCCCGCGTCGGCGGCGATGCCCTGCGTGGCAGCCCCGTCGTGGCCGATGGCATTCTCGTGGCGCAGGACGTGGATGGCGAGCTGGCCGCGTTCCGCCTCGGTCAGTAACCCGTTCCAGGCTTTCCCCATGACCCCGGCCCGTGGCCGGGGTTATTGTTTGCGCGGCTCGACGGTTCGCCTCGATCCGCTCCGTGTCCCGATTGGCAGGTTCGCATGCTTCCCCTCGTCGCCCTGGTGGGCCGTCCCAATGTCGGCAAGTCGACGCTGTTCAATGCGCTGACGCGCACCCGCGACGCGCTGGTGCACGACCAGCCGGGCGTGACCCGCGATCGCAACTACGGCGTGTGCCGGCCGGAAGGTCAGCGTCCGTTCGCCGTAGTCGACACGGGCGGCATTGCGGGGGAGGAAGAAGGCCTGGCGGGCGCGACGGCACGGCAATCGCGCGCCGCCGCCGAGGAGGCGGACCTGGTCCTGTTCATCGTGGACGGCCGCGAAGGGCCGTCCGCGCTGGACGACGACATCCTGCGATGGCTGCGCAAGGCCGATCGTCCGACGATGCTGGTGGTCAACAAGACCGATGGCATCGACGCACGCGCCGCGCAGGCGGAATTTGCCCGCTATGGCTTCAGCGATGTCATCGCGATTTCCTCCTCGCATCGCGTGGGCATCGATACGCTGCTGGAAGAGGTCGAGAAGCGCCTGCCCGAACAGGGCAGCGCGATCGAGCTCGACAACGATCCGAACCGCATCCGCGTGGCCTTCATCGGCCGCCCCAACGTCGGCAAGTCGACGCTGGTGAACCGCCTGCTCGGCGAGGAGCGGATGATCGCGTCGGAAGTGCCCGGCACCACGCGCGATTCCGTGTCGATCGACATGGAGCGCGATGGCCGCCTCTACCGCCTGATCGACACCGCCGGCCTGCGTCGCAAGTCGAAGGTCGATGAAGCGGTCGAGAAGTTCTCGATCGTCAAGACCCTGGCGGCGATCGAGGAATGCCAGGTTGCGGTGGTGATGCTCGATGCAGGCGAGGGCGTGACCGACCAGGATGCGAGCGTGCTGGGCTATGCGCTGGATGCCGGGCGTGCCCTCGTGGTCGCCGTGAACAAGTGGGACAACCAGACCGAATACCAGCGCCAGCAGACCGAGAACCTGCTGACGCGCAAGCTCGCTTTCGTCGACTGGGCCGAAGCCGTGCGCATCAGCGCCAAGCATGGTTCGGGCCTGCGCGAGCTGTTCAAGGCGATCCATCGCGCGCACAAGTCGGCCACTACCGAGCTGGGCACGAGCGAGGTGACCAAGGCGATGGAAATCGCCTACGAAACCAACCCGCCGCCGGTCGTGCGCGGCCATGTGGCCAAGATGCGCTTCGCGCATCCCGGTGGCACCAATCCGCCCACCTTCATCATCCACGGCACCCGCCTGCGCACGCTCGCGGACAGCTACAAGCGCTATCTGGAGAATTTCTTCCGCAAGCGCTTCAAGCTGGTGGGCACGCCGGTGCGCTTCGTGTTCAAGGAAGGCAGCAATCCGTACGAAGGCAGAAAGAACGTCCTGACCGAGCGCCAGGTCGCGAAGAAGCGCCGCCTGATCCGCCACGTCAAGCGCGGCAAGTGACGCAACCGCGCGTTCGCATGGCGAACGCCTTTGCAATTGCGTCATCCCGCGGCCTTCAACGGACGAAGTCCGGTCAAGCGGGGATCCAGCGACTTTGCTGTTGCTTTCAGTTCGTGAGGTTGGCGGAAAATCCACCGGCAAACCCGCGGGAATGACGAGCAAACAAACAACCTCGCCGAGTCGATGAGTTGAACGCTCCACTGCCATCGTCCCAAATCACCCTGGGCATCCTCGCCGGTGGTCGCGCCACGCGACTGGGCGGCATCGACAAGGCCTGGATCGAGCGCGACGGCATTCCGCAGGTGCTGCGCTGGCGCCGTCGTTTCGCCGCAGAAGCCAGTGCGGTCCTGGTCAGTGCCAATCGCGGCCTGCAGCGTTATCGCGATGCAGGACTGGAAGTCGTGGCCGATCGCGTTGCCGGCGATGTGGGCCCGATCGCCGGCCTGGAAGCGCTTCTGGGGCAATGCCGGACGCCATGGCTGCTGACCCTTCCGGTGGATCTGATCGGCGTCAACGATTGCCTGGTCGCGACGCTCTGGGCGGAACGCGCACGCGCGGGCGCCTTCGCCCGCGACGACGACGGCGACCAGCCGCTTGTGGCGCTATGGAACGTCGAGGCCGCATTGCCCGCCGCTATCGCGGGGATACAACACAACGAAACCGCCATCCATGCCTTGCAGGCCCGACTGCGCATGCCGGCGGTGCACTTCAGGGGCGTGCGCTTCGGCAATCTCAATACGCCCGCCGATCTGCAAGCCGCAGGAATCCGCCATGACTGATTTTCCCACCGGCCTGCTGTTCGACGACGCCATGGCTCTGCTGCGCGATGTGGCGTCGCGGCACAGGCTGGACGTCGAGACGCTGGCACTGTCGCGCTGTCACGGCCGCGTGCTCGCGCAGGACATCGACGCGCCGATGGCGCTGCCGCCGTTCGACAACAGCGCCATGGATGGTTTCGCGTTCCGCCATGCCGATCTGCGCGGAAGCGAAACGCGGCTGCGCCTGGCGGGCGAACAGTTCGCCGGCCTTGCGGGTGCGGCGATTCCGGCTGCTGGCGAGTGCGTGCGCGTCACCACGGGCGCGGCGATGCCCGCCGGCACCGATACCGTCGTGATCAAGGAGAACTGCCGCGTCGAGGCAACGGACGTGCTGGTCCCGGACACGGCGGCCGGCGCGAACGTCCGCAGTGCAGGCGAAGACGTGCGGCCGGGCGAACGCGTCCTTCATGCAGGCGACGTCCTCACGCCTGCGCGCGTGTCGCTGGCGGCTTCGCTGGGCATCGCATCGCTGGCGGTGTCGCGCAGGCCCACCGTGGCGGTCTTCACCACCGGCGATGAGCTCATCGAACCCGGCATGCCCCTGGCGCCGGGGCAGATCTACGACAGCAATCGCGACCTGCTGATGGGCCTTTTGCGCGCGGACGGGCTGGAACCCACGGCGTGGCCACGACTGCCCGACAACCCGAAGCAGGTCGAGATCGCCCTGCGCGATGCCGGTTGCGCCTTCGACGTGATCGTCACCGCCGGTGGCGTCTCCGCGGGGGAGAAGGATCACCTGCCCGGCGTGCTTGCGCAGTTCGGTCGCGCGCATTTCTGGAAGGTCAGGATGAAGCCGGGCATGCCGCTGCTGTTCGGAACCCTGGACCAGGCGCAACTGCTGGGCCTGCCGGGGAATCCGGTATCGGTCCTCGCGACGTACCTGACCTTCGGCCGCGCGCTGATCGATGGCCTGCAGGGGCGACGCGAGCCGCGGGCCCGCTGCCACGCGCAGCTGACGGCGCCGCTGGACAAGGCGCATCCGCGGCGCGAGTTCATCCGCGGCCGGCTGTCCTGCGGAAGCAACGGCGTCATGCACGTCGAGGCCAATCCCGCCACCGGCTCGCATCGCCTGCGCGCCGCCGCGGATGCCAACGCACTGATCGTCGTGCCCGAGGGACCGCAGCATTACGCGGCCGGCAGCATCGTCGAGGTCATTCCGTTCTAGTCCGCGCAGTTGGCGCCGCGCGTTTTCGCCGCGGATAATCGGTGCATGGCCATTACGGTGATTTCCCCGGCTGAAGCCCTGCGTCGCGCACGCGCGGGCGCCACGCTGGTCGACGTGCGCGAGGCGCACGAACGCGCGACCGGATTCGCAACCGGCGCAATCGGTATCGCTCGCGCCGAACTGGAGGCCGATCCGGCTTCGGTATTGCCCGAAGCCGGCGCCGAGGTGCTGCTGATCTGCCAGTCGGGCGCGCGTTCCCTGAAGGCCGCGCAGGCACTGGCAGACGCGGGTTACACCTGCCTTGCGTCGGTGGACGGCGGCACGACGCGCTGGATGGCCGAGGGCCTGCCGGTGACGCGGCCGGACGTGGATACCGATTTCTACGACCGCTACTCCCGCCACCTCCGGCTCCCTGAGGTCGGGGAGTCGGGGCAGCGCCGGCTCGAGGCCGCGTGCATCGCCATGGTCGGTGCGGGCGGGCTGGGTTCGCCAGCCGCGTATTACCTGGCTGCCGCGGGCATCGGCACGCTCGTGCTCGCCGACGACGACGTCGTGGACCGCAGCAATCTGCAACGGCAGATCCTGCACACCGATGCGCGCATCGGCGTGCCGAAGGTGGAATCGGCGCGGACGGCGCTTTCGGCCCTGAACCCGCGCCTCACGGTGGAGGCTTTCCCGGAGCGCATCACCGCGGCAAACGTCGAGCGCCTGATCGCCGATGCCGACGTGGTGATCGACGGCGCCGACAACTTTCCCGTGCGTTACCTGCTCAACGACGCCTGCGTGAAGCTGCGCAAGCCCTTGGTGTACGGCGCCGTGCATCGCTTCGAAGGGCAGGTCAGCGTGTTCGATGCCGGTCGTCATCGCGGCCACGCGCCGTGTTATCGCTGCCTCTTTCCCGAGCCGCCACCGCCCGAGGCGGCCCCGAACTGCGCCGAAGCCGGCGTGCTCGGTGTCCTGCCCGGCGTGATCGGCCTGCTGCAGGCCACCGAAGCGATCAAGCTCATCCTCGGCATCGGCGAACCGCTGACCGGACGCCTGTTGAACTTCGACGCGCTGGCGATGCGCTTCCGCGAAACCCGCCTGCGTCCCGATCACGATTGCGCGGTGTGCGCCCCGGGGCGTGAATTCCCCGGTTACATCGACTATGCGAGGTTCTGCGCGGGAACCTGAGGGGGAATTCGCGATGGGCAGCGGCGCACGACGGAAGGGAATACCGGGGTTCGTTCGTTCCGCAGGCCCTCTGGTCGCGTTGCTGGCGTGCGCCGCGCTGTATCCGCCGCAGGCCGCGGCCACCTCCATCTGCGACAGCATTCCGCCGTCGCCCCCCTCGTACGCAGAGCGCATTGCGCGGATCGCCTGCGCCGAGAATGCGCTCTGGTTCACCCCCTTCATCGATGCGCAGGGCCGGCTGGCCAGCATCACCGTTTCGGAATCCGAGCGCCTGCGGCTGCGCGATGGCGTCACGCCCGCATGGCGGCGGGTTGCGGAGTACTGGAAGGGCAGCGGCCTGCTCTCGCAGATGGCCGGCTTTCCGGGTGCAGCGGACTGCAGCGTCGCCGCCGACGGCAGCTTCGGCGCGGCTTCCTGTCGCGCCTTCCTGAGCGACACGCCATGGTCGGCGGTGTTCGTGTCGTACGTGATGAGCCGGGCGGGCCTGCCGGGCTTCAATCCCTCGGCGAGTCACATCGATTACATCCGCGACGCCTGGCGCTATCCGCAGGCCTCGCCCTACGCGCTGGCGGATCCCGGGACGACGAATCCGGCCGCAGGCGACCTGCTGTGCTTCTCGCGCGCACGCATCGACCTGGGCGCGCAGGGCTTCCGCGACTTCCTGGCCCGCGGCACGGGCGATGGCATGAACATGCACTGCGACATCGTGGTCGCGGCCAATCCCGCGCAGGGCAAGGTTTACCTCGTCGGGGGCAACGTGCTGCAGGGCGTGACCCTGCGGGTGCTGCCGCTCAACCGCACCGGCGTCATCTGGGGGTTGCCGCGACGCATCGCCGATCCGGCCGCCTGTGGACCCGGGAGCGAAGGCGCCTGCAGCTTCAACCGCCAGGATTGGGTCGCGCTGATGAAGCTCAAACCGTTGCCTGCACCGGTCGGGCCGGAGCCGCCGCTTCCCAACGCGTCGCCTCGCTGCTGCACGCAATGCCCCTTGCCGATGCCCGCCGACCTCCAGCGCTGCCCGCCCTTGCGACGCCCGGTGGACGTGCTGACGGATGGGCAGGGCGGCTAGGAAGGGCTTTCAGACGACGCGTTCGACAGTTGCCGCTGCACTGGCCGACTTGCGGCGCGGCTTGGCGCGCGGATCCAGTTGCACGTTGAGCACCATGTTGCAGTGGATGCAGCTGTAGCTCAGGCAGCGGATGTCGTCGCTGCCGTTGTTCTGGCCGAAAACGCTCTCGATGCGGACGTGCAGCAAGCGCTTGCCGCATTTGGGGCATTCGCCTTGGTTCATCATGTCGGCTTTCTCCGGAGCGGATACGGATTCGGGCGTCGGGACCTGCGGGTGGCGACGGTGCGGGTCCGGCGAGTATGCGCCCCGAAGAACGCCCTGAGCGTCCTCACGAAACCGGGTGCGCGGGCGACGTTGCCGTGCTCGGCCGTGGGCAGTTCGAGCACCTGCGGACGACGGGGCAGGGCGTCGATCAGCCGTTGGGTACTGGCGGCCGGGATCACCCGGTCGCGGCCGGCGCGCACCACCAGGGTCGGGCCGGTGCGTCGCGACAGGTTGGAGACCGAGTCGAACCGGTCGCGGGCCAGCAGGTGGATGGGCAGCCACCGGTAGTGCGCCTGTCCGACATCGACCAGCGTGTCGTAAGGCGTGATGAGCGCTAGCCGGCGCACCCGGCGCTGCGCGGCAACGTGGGCGGCGACGCCGGAGCCCAGGCTGTAGCCGATGACATCGATGCCGACCCGCGGATGCAGGCGGCGCACATGGTCGAAGAGGAGCAGCGCGTCGCTGGCCAGGCTTGCCTCGTCCGGCTGGCCTTCGCTGGCGCCGAAGCCCCGGTACGACACGAGGTAGACGGTGTGCTCGGGGAACCAGCGGGCGAAGCTGCCGCGATTGCCCTGGATCGGCTCCGAGTTGCCGCCGAAGTAGACCAGGGCACGCTTGCGGCCGGGATTGACCACCCAGCCGCGCAGCGTGACGTCGCCGTTGACGAGGGAAAAATTGGTCTGGGTGGCTTCGACCCGCGTGTCCTGCGGGCAGTACACCAGGTCGCGCTGCCGCACGTACATGAAGCCGCAAAGGCCCAGGTACGCCATCGTCAGCGGGAGCGCGATCCAGAACATGACCCGTCGCAGCACCTGTCCGGCAGGTTGGGAAGCTTGGGCAGAAGCCTAGCGGCCGCGATGTGATCCAGGCGCATCCATGCCGGTTTCCCCGCGTCGCGGTCCAAGGGCCTAGCTCTTGGGCAAACGCTGCGCCGCCTCGAACGCGGCCAGTTGCTCCGGCGTCGCCTCCCGCTGATGGCGGGTCTTCCACTGCGGGAAGGGCTCGCCGTAGACGGTTTCGCGCGCCTCGTCGCGGGTCATGGTGATGCCGCGATGCTCGGCCGCCTCGCGGTACCAGTCGGCCAGGCAGTTGCGGCAGAAGCCGGCCAGGATCATCAGGTCGATGTTCTGCACATCGGGGCGCTGTCGCATCAGGTGGTCGCGCAGGCGGCGGAAGACGGCGGCTTCGATCTGGGTGGTTTCGAAATCGGTGTCGGACATGGCCAGGGGCGGGGCAGTGGAGGGATGGGCGATAATGTGCGCTCTCGCCGATCCGAAATCACATCCACGCATGACCGCCCGCATCCTTGACGGCAAACGCATCGCCGAAGACCTGCTCGACAACCTCAAGGCGCAAGTCGAAGCGCGGATCCAGGCCGGCAAGGCGGCTCCGGGGCTGGCGGTGGTGCTGGTGGGCAACGATCCGGCTTCCGCGGTCTACGTGAAGAACAAGCGCCGCGCCGCGCAGAAGGTGGGCATCCGCGCGATCGACTACGACCTGCCGGCCGACACCAGCGACGAGCAACTGCTCGCCCTGATCGGCCAGCTCAATGCCGATCCGCAGGTGCACGGCATCCTCGTGCAGCTGCCGCTGCCGGGCCATCGCGACGCGACCCACCTGATCCATCGCATCGATCCGCGCAAGGACGTGGACGGCTTCCATCCGGAAAACGTCGGCCATCTCGCCCTGCGCCAGTTCGGCCTGCGTCCCTGCACGCCGCGCGGCATCACCACGCTGCTGGCCTACACCGACAAGCCGGTGCGCGGTCAGAGCGCCACGATCGTGGGCGTTTCCAACCACGTGGGCCGGCCGATGGCGCTGGAACTGCTGATCGCGGGCTGCACGGTGACGAGCTGCCACAAGTTCACGCCGCCGGCGGTGCTGGAACAGGCGGTGCGCAACGCCGACATCCTGGTGGTGGCGGTCGGCCGGCCGCAGCTGATTCCGGGCGAATGGGTGAAGCCAGGGGCCGTGGTCATCGATGTCGGCATCAACCGGGTCGAGGACGGCCGCCTGGTCGGCGACGTCGGCTTCGAAGCCGCTTCGCAGCGGGCCAGCTGGATCACCCCGGTTCCGGGTGGGGTCGGGCCGATGACGGTCGCGACCCTGATGCAGAACACGCTGGAAGCCGCCGAAGCGGCGGATGCCTGATCCGGAACGACGAATCCCGCAAATGCGAGCGCCGAGGCAGCGAAACACGTTACAATGGCGCGCTTCATCCACCCGGGACCGCCCATGCTGCGTATCCAGGCTGAAGCGCTGACGTACGACGACGTATCCCTCGTCCCCGCGCATTCCACCGTCCTGCCCAAGGACGTCTCGCTCTCCACGCGCCTGACCCGCGACCTCACCATCCGTCTGCCGATCGTCTCGGCGGCGATGGACACGGTGTCCGAAGCACGCCTCGCGATCGCGATGGCCCAGCTCGGCGGCATCAGCATCATCCACAAGAACATGAGCCTCGAGGCGCAGGCGGCGCAGGTCGCCCACGTCAAGAAGTTCGAGGCGGGCGTGATCAAGGAGCCGTTCACCGTCGGCCCCGAAACCACGATCGCCGAAGTGCTCAAGCTCACCCGCGCCCGCAACATCTCCGGCGTGCCGGTGGTGGAACACGGACAACTGGTCGGCATCGTCACCAGCCGCGACATGCGCTTCGAGAAGAAGCTCGACGATCCGGTCCGCCACATCATGACCAAGAAGGACCGCCTCATCACCGTGCGCGAAGGCGCCTCGGACGAGGAAGTCCTGCAGCTGCTGCACAAGCACCGCATCGAGAAGGTGCTGGTGGTCAACGACGGCTTCGAGCTACGCGGCCTGATCACCGTCAAGGACATCCAGAAGAAGTCCGACAACCCCAACGCCGCCTACGACAGCAGCGAACGCCTGCTGGTCGGCGCTGCAGTGGGCGTGGGTGGCGATACCGAAGCCCGTGTCGCCGCGCTTGCCGCCGCCGGCGTGGACGTAGTGGTGGTCGACACCGCGCACGGGCACTCGCAGGGCGTGCTCGATCGCGTGAAGTGGGTGAAGAAGAATTTCCCGCAGCTGCAGGTCATCGGCGGCAACATCGTCACCGGCGATGCGGCGCTCGCGCTGATGGATCACGGTGCCGATGCGGTGAAGGTCGGCGTCGGCCCCGGTTCGATATGCACCACGCGCATCGTCGCGGGCGTGGGCGTGCCGCAGGTCACCGCGGTCGACATGGTCGCCGAGGCACTGCAGGACCGCATCCCGCTGATCGCCGACGGCGGCATCCGCTACTCGGGCGATATCGGCAAGGCGCTGGTCGCCGGCGCGTCGTCGGTGATGATCGGCGGCCTGTTCGCCGGCACCGAGGAAGCGCCGGGCGAAGTAGAGCTGTTCCAGGGCCGCAGCTACAAGAGCTACCGCGGCATGGGTTCGCTGGGCGCGATGGAACTGGGTTCCAAGGACCGTTACTTCCAGGACGCGAGCGACGCCGACAAGCTGGTTCCCGAAGGCATCGAAGGCCGCGTGCCGTACCGCGGCCCGCTGCGCGGTGTCGTGCACCAGTTGGCCGGCGGCCTGCGCGCGACGATGGGTTACGTCGGCTGCTCGACCATCGAGGAGATGCGCAAGAAGCCGTCCTTCGTGAAGGTCACCAGCGCCGGCACGCGCGAGAGCCACGTGCACGACGTGCAGATCACGAAGGAACCGCCGAACTATCGGGCCAGCTGACGCTGGCCCTTGTTTTTCGTGCCAAGGCAGTCGTTGTACGTTCGTCATTCCCGCGCAAGCGGGAATCCCGTCATTGCTTCCGAGACATGACGTTGAGTCGAAGGGCCAGATTCCCGCATGCGCGGGAATGACGAACAAAACAGAAGCAAGCCCCCGGACAATTCCCGCCGATGCAGAACATCCACACCGACAAGATCCTCATCCTCGACTTCGGCGCGCAGTACACGCAGCTGATCGCACGCCGCATCCGCGAGATCGGCGTCTATTGCGAAATCTGGGCCTGGGACCATGACCCGGCCGAGATCGCGAAGTTCGGCGCGAAGGGCATCATCCTGTCGGGCGGTCCGGAATCGACTACGCAGCACGGTGCACCCAAGGCGCCGCAGGAAGTGTTCGACAGCGGCCTGCCGATCCTGGGCATCTGCTACGGCATGCAGACGCTGGCCGCACAGCTCGGCGGCGCGACGGAAGCCGCGGATGCGCGTGAGTTCGGGCATGCCGAAGTCGAACTCGTCGCCCACGACGCGCTGCTCGGCGGTCTGAGCGACCACGATGGCGAGCCGCGCATCGACGTGTGGATGAGCCACGGGGATCACGTCGCCAAGGCGCCGCCGGGTTGGACGGTGACCGCCGTGACCGACCGCATTCCGGTCGCCGCCATGGCGCTGGAAGCCAAGCGCTGGTACGGCGTGCAGTTCCATCCGGAGGTCACGCACACCAGGCAGGGCCAGCAACTGCTGCGTCGCTTCGTCAGCGAAATCTGCGGCTGCCAGACGCTGTGGAATGCCGCCAACATCATCGAAGACCAGATCGCGCGCGTACGCGAGCAGGTCGGCTCCGACGAGGTGATCCTCGGCCTGTCCGGCGGCGTCGATTCGTCGGTCGTGGCCGCGCTGCTGCACAAGGCGATCGGCAAACAGCTCACCTGCGTCTTCGTCGACACCGGCCTGCTGCGCTGGAACGAGGGCGACCAGGTGATGGCGATGTTCGCCGAACACATGGGCGTCAAGGTCATCCGCGTCAACGCGGCCGACCGCTACTTCGAAAAGCTCAAGGGCGTCGACGACCCGGAAGCCAAGCGCAAGATCATCGGCAACCTCTTCATCGAGATCTTCGACGAGGAGTCTGCCAAGCTCGGCAACGCGAAGTGGCTGGCGCAGGGCACGATCTATCCGGACGTGATCGAGTCGGCGGGCAGCAAGACCGGCAAGGCCCACGTCATCAAGAGCCACCACAACGTGGGCGGCCTGCCGGAAGACATGAAGCTCAAGCTGGTCGAGCCGCTGCGCGAACTGTTCAAGGACGAAGTGCGTCGCCTCGGCGTCGAGCTCGGCCTGCCGCGCGAGATGGTCTATCGCCATCCGTTCCCGGGCCCGGGACTGGGCGTTCGCATCCTTGGCGAAGTGAAGCGTGAACACGCGGAACTGCTGGCGAAAGCCGACCACATTTTCATCGACGAACTGCGCAAGGCGGGCTGGTACGACAAGACCAGCCAGGCGTTCGCGGTATTCCTGCCAGTGAAATCGGTCGGCGTCGTCGGCGATGCGCGTGCCTACGAATGGGTGATCGCACTGCGCGCGGTGGAGACCATCGACTTCATGACCGCGCACTGGGCGCACCTGCCGTACGAGCTGCTGGGCACGGTCTCCAACCGCATCATCAACGAATTGCGCGGCGTGTCGCGCGTCGTCTACGACATCAGCGGCAAACCGCCTGCAACGATCGAGTGGGAGTGATGAACGCCGGTTCGGGCGAGCAGGGGATTGAGAGTCCCGGCGGCGACGAGCACTGGATGCGGCACGCGCTCGCGCTGGCCGAGCGCGCGCAGCATGAGGACGACGAGATTCCCGTGGGTGCCGTTCTGGTGTCCGCAAGCGGCGAAATCCTCGGCGAAGGCTGGAACCGCAACATCACCGAGAGCGATCCCACCGCGCATGCGGAAGTCGTCGCCATGCGCGCGGCCGGCGCGAAACTCGGCAATCACCGGCTGCTGGGCACCACGCTGTACGTGACGCTCGAACCCTGCGCCATGTGCGCGATGGCGATGGTGCACGCACGGATCAGCCGGCTCGTGTTCGGCGCGAGCGATCCGAAGACCGGCGCCGCCGGCAGCGTCTTCGACCTTCTTGCCGATCCGCGCCACAACCACCGCGTGGAAGTGCGGGGCGGCGTGCTGGCGGACGAATCCAGCCGACGATTGACCAACTACTTCCGCGCGAAACGCGGCAAGAATCCCTTGTAACGCCAGACGCGGCTTCAACCGCGCTTGCGCGTGAATTCCTGATCGAGTTCATTATCGAAGCTGCGCACCGCCAGGCTGACCTCGCGCCATAGCGAGAAGCTGGCGGCCAGCAGGAACAACACGCCGAATACGGCGAGCATCGTGGGCAACGCGCCCATGCGGAAACCGAGCAGGGCATCCATCGCCAGCGCCAGACTGGTACCGACGAAGCTGGCCAGGGCCGCGTACAGCATCTGGCACGCGCGCAGGACGAGGTGGGCGCGCTGGCGGTGTCGCGTGATCTGGACATCGCGTTCGGCGCGATCGGGCGCTTCGGCCTCCCAGGCCACGATCAGGCTCCGCAACCGGTCCACCACGCGCGCCAATCTCGTATTTGCCGCCCCCAGCAACGCGGCGGTCGCGGTGAGGAAAAACGCCGGCGCCAGCATCGCGGTGAGGATGGCGTAGTGGACGTAGGTCGGATTGGAGAGCATGGCGCCAGGATTCGACGGAGGCTGGGCTATGATGCGACGTCCCGGACAGCAGTGCGAGCGCGATGGTTAACCCGCAGAAGGAACAGCGACTGATCTGGATCGACCTGGAGATGACCGGGCTCGATACCGACAACGATTCGATCCTCGAGATCGCGACCGTCGTGACCGACGCGCAACTCGAGATCCTCGCCGAAGGGCCCGAGCTGGCCATCGCGCATCCGCTGGAGCGCCTGCAGGCCATGGACGAATGGAACCGCAACCAGCACGGCAAGTCGGGTCTGTGGCAGCGCGTGCTGGAGCAGGGCGTGACGATGGCCGAGGCCGAGCAGCGCACGCTCGATTTCCTCGCTCAATGGGTTCCCGCGAACTGCTCACCGATCTGCGGCAATTCGATCTGCCAGGACCGGCGGTTCCTGTATCGCTGCATGCCGCGCCTGGAAAAGTATTTCCACTACCGCAACCTGGACGTCAGCACCCTCAAGGAACTCGCGCGCCGCTGGGCGCCGACGGTGCTCAACGGCGTGCGCAAGGAATCCAAACACACCGCGCTGAGCGACATCCTGGATTCGATCGCGGAGCTCAAGCACTACCGCGCGGCGATGGGCAAGCTTGGCGGCTTGGCCGAATAAGGCCGCTTCTACTTCCGCTCGCTGGTCGAAGGCCGGCGCGGCAGGTCGCCATCGTCGGCCACCGAACGCGCCAGCAGCTCCGCCAGCGGGCGCCCGTCGGCGTCGCGGTGGTACACGTGCAGGTCGCGCTGCGGATAGGGGATGTTCAGTCCGCGCTCGATCAGGCCGTCACGGATGGCGGCTGTCAGTTCGCTGCGGGCCCGGCCGTAGTCGGCCGTGTTGGCCCAGGCTCTCAGTTCGAGGTCGACACTGCTTTCCCCAAGAGCCGTCACGAAGACTTCCGGCGCCGGGTCGTCCAGCACCAGCGGGTTGCCGGTGGCCACGCCAAGCAGGATTTCGCGTGCGACCTTGAGGTCGTCCTCGTAGCCCACGCCCACCGCCACATCGACGCGTCGTCGTGTGTTGGCGGTGAAGTTGATGATCGGTGCGGTCGTGATGAGGCTGTTGGGAACGATGAGCGCCCGGTTGTCCGGCGTGCGTAGACGGGTCTGGAACACACGGATCTGGTCGACTGTGCCCTCGAGTCCCGCCACCTGCACGAAGTCGCCGACATGGAAGGGACGCTGCACGATCAGCATCACGCCGGAGGCGATGTTGGACAGCGAGTCCTTCAACGCCAGGCCGATGGCCAGGCCCGCGGCGCCCAGCACCGCCATCACCGACGTCGTCGGCACGCCCAGCGACTGCAGGGCGGCGACGATGACGATCACCAGCATCGCCGCATAGGCGATGTTGCGCAGGAAGCCACGCAGAGTGGCTTCCATGTGCGCTCGTTCGAAGGTGCGATCCAGGGCCCTGGAGAGGCGGCGCGACAGCCACATGCCCAGCAGCAGGATGACGACTGCGCCAAGCAGCTTCAGTCCCCAGGTCTGCGCGAGGCCCAGGAAGTCGAAATCCTTCAACTTGCCCAGCGACTGCTGCACCTTCTCCTCGAGCAGCATTCGCTCAGCCCGCCTTGACCTTCGCCAGGCGCAGCCAGGTGTCGACGACCGTATCCGGGTTGAGCGACACCGATTCGATGCCTTCCTGCATCAGCCACTCGGCCAGATCGGGGTGATCGCTCGGACCCTGCCCGCAGATGCCGACGTACTTGCCCTTGGCGCGCGCGGCCTGGATTGCCATCGAGAGCATCTTCTTCACCGCGGGATTCCGCTCGTCGAAGAGGTTGGCGACGATCGCCGAGTCGCGGTCGAGGCCCAGCGTGAGCTGCGTGAGGTCGTTCGAGCCGATCGAGAAGCCGTCGAAGATGTCGAGGAATTCGTCGGCGAGCAGGGCGTTCGACGGCACTTCGCACATCATGATGACCTTCAGGCCATCCTTGCCTTGCTCCAGGCCATTGGCCTTGAGCACCTCGACGACCTTGCGGCCTTCCTCGAGCGTGCGCACGAAGGGAATCATGACCCAGCAGTTGGTCAGGCCCATCTGCTCGCGCACCTTCTTCACCGCGCGGCATTCCAGCGCGAAGGCTTCGGCGAAGCTCGGATCGACGTAACGGCTGGCGCCGCGGAAGCCGATCATCGGGTTCTCCTCGTGCGGCTCGTAGCGCGAGCCGCCGATGAGGTTGGCGTACTCGTTCGACTTGAAGTCCGACAGGCGCACGATCACCGGATTGGGCGCGACCGATGCAGTGATGGTCGCGATGCCTTCGGCGAGGCGGTCGACGTAGAAGTCGACCGGGCTGCCGTAACCGGCGATCTTCGCGTCGATCTTCTTCTTCGTCTCCGCGTCCTGCGAGGCGTACTCGAGCAGCGCCTTGGGATGGATGCCGATGTGGCTGGCGATGATCATCTCCAGGCGCGCCAGGCCGATGCCGGCGTTGGGCAGCATTGCGAAGTCGAAGGCGCGCTCGGGGTTGGCGACGTTCATCATCACCTTGAGGGGCGCTTCCGGCATCTTGTCGAGGTCGGCGACGTTGCGCTCGAAGGGCAGGGCGCCGGCATAGATGTAGCCGGTGTCGCCTTCGGCGCAGGAGATCGTGACTTCCTGACCGTCCTGGATCGTGTCCAGTGCATTGCCGGTGCCAACCACGGCCGGCACGCCCAGTTCGCGCGCGATGATCGCGGCATGGCAGGTGCGGCCGCCGCGGTTGGTGACGATCGCGGCGGAACGCTTCATCACCGGTTCCCAGTCCGGGTCGGTCATATCGGCGACCAGCACGTCGCCCGGCTGCACGCGGCTCATGTCGTCGAGCGAGCGCACGACGCGCGCGATGCCGCTGCCGATCTTGTTGCCGATGGCGCGGCCTTCGGCGATCACCGGGCCGCGCTGGGTCAGGGAGTAGCGCTCGATCTGCGTGGCGTGCGCGCGCGACTTCACCGTTTCCGGGCGCGCCTGCACGATGAAGAGCTTGCCGCTGACGCCGTCCTTCGCCCATTCGATGTCCATCGGGCGGCCGTAGTGCTTTTCGATCACCAGCGCCTGCTTGGCCAACTCGTGCACATCGGCATCGCTGATGGAGAAGGTATTGCGCAGTTCGGCCGGCGTTTCCTCGATGCGCACGCGTTCGCCCGGCTGGTCCGAATACACCATGCGCTGCTGCTTGGCGCCGATGGAACGGCGCAGGATCGCCGGCTTGCCTTGCTGCAGGGTGGGCTTGTAGACGTAGAACTCGTCGGGATTCACGGCGCCCTGCACGACCATCTCGCCCAGGCCGAAGCTCGAGGTGATGAAGACGACGTCACGGAAACCGGATTCGGTGTCCAGCGTGAACAGCACGCCGGACGAGCCGACGTTGGAGCGCACCATCAACTGCACTCCGGCGGACAGGAACACGTCCTCGTGCTTGAAGCCGTGGTGCACGCGGTAGGCGATCGCGCGGTCGTTGTAGAGCGAAGCGAAGACTTCCTTGACCTTGTGCACGACGTCGTCGGCGCCGCTCACGTTGAGGAAGGTTTCCTGCTGGCCGGCGAATGACGCATCCGGCAGGTCTTCGGCGGTCGCGGACGAGCGCACCGCCACGGCAACGTCGGAGCCGCCGTTTTCCGCGCACAGCTGCGCGTACGCCTTGCGGATGTCCGCATCCAGCTCGGGCTGCAGCGGCGCGTCGATCACCCAGCCGCGGATTTCCTTGCCGGCGACCGTCAGGGCCGGCACGTCTTCGACGTCCAGCGTCGCCAGCCGGTCGTAGATGCGCTGGTGGAGATTGTTGTGGGCGATGAAGGCCTTGAAGGCTTCAGCCGTGGTGGCGAAGCCGCCCGGCACGGAAACGCCCAGGTTCGCCAGATTGCCGATCATCTCGCCGAGGGATGAGTTCTTGCCGCCCACGCGGGCCAGGTCGGACAGGCGAAGCGCGTGCAGCCAGAGGATGTTCTCGTTCAAGACGGGGCTCCGAGGGGGGTAGGGGCCGGAGACGGCCTGGATGGCGAAACCGCTATTATCGCCGCTGCATCGGACCCAGACAAACGCGGTTCCGGCGGTTTTTCCAGCGACGACATGTCCTTGCGAGGTGGGTGATGCCGGGAATCCGGCCGGTTTTCTACGTTTCCGACGGTACCGGCATCACGGCCGAGACGATCGGCCACAGCCTGCTGACGCAGTTCACCCAGACCCGCTTCGTCACCGACCGGTATTCCTTCGTCGACAGCATCGAACGGGCGACGGAAGTGGCGGCGAAGATCCGCACCGCCGGCGAGCACCACGGCGTGCGCCCGATCGTCGTCAACTCCTGCGTGGACGGCGCCGTGAGCGCCGCGCTGGCCGATAGCGGGGCGCTGATGCTCGACGTGTTCGCACCCTTCATCGAGCCGCTGGAACGCGAACTCGGCGAGACCCGGGAGCGGCGCATCGGCCAGGCGCACGGCCTGGTCAACTTCGACACCTACCACCGCCGCATCAATGCGATGAATTTCGCGTTGACGCACGACGATGGCGCTGCGACGGATTACGCGGGCGCCGACGTCATCCTCGTGGCCGTGTCGCGCGCCGGAAAGACGCCGACCTGCGTGTACCTGGCGCTGCATTACGGCATTCGTGCGGCCAATTATCCGCTGACCGAGGAAGACCTCGAGCACGATCGCCTCCCGCAGCGGCTCCGGACCTATCGCAACAAGCTGTTCGGACTGACCATCGATCCCGTGCGGCTGCAGCAGATCCGCCAGGAACGGCGTCCGAATTCGCGCTATGCCCAGTTCGAGACCTGCCGGCGCGAAGTCGCGGCGGCCGAGATGATGTTCAGGGGCGAGGGCATTCCCACCCTCAGTACCACGCATACCTCGATCGAGGAGATCGCCAGCAAGGTGCTTACGACCCTGGGCATCCACCGCGAGATGTTCTGAGCGCCCGCAACCTGAAGATCGGCATTTTCCGCGGGGGAATTGTGACCTTAGGCGCGTTCATGGAGCGCGTCAACGCTGCCGCGGAACAGTTTGCGCGTGTAGCATCGACCCCCATGCAGCAGATCGTTACCCGCGCCACGCATGCCGACCTGCAGAGCCGCCTGCGGCTCGGCAAGCTCGGCTGGCTGATGGGACTGTACGCGGAAAACCACCTCCGCCTGCAGCGACTCTTCGAACCGGCGGATCTGGCTCCGGGGCGCTACCGTTCGCATATCGACGACGGCCTGCAGCTGCTCCTCGACGTGCTGGAACAGCATCGCTACACGACCGAATTGCGCCTGACCTACGACATGCGCGATCCGGTGACCGGTGAGCCTGATCCGTCCGCCTATCTGCGCGTCTATCACGATGCACGCCAGGTCGAAGCCACGCATTGCTACGTCGGTCGTCGCTGGCAGGACGTGATCGGAATGTATCCGCCGCCCGCCGAAGTCATCGGCCACCGGCTGCGGATGAACACCTTCCTCGGCAAGTGGCTGCAGTATCTGGCCGAGAGCGGCCATGGCGTCGCCACGCTGCGCCCCGGCGAAGCCGCGGATGTGAAAAAAATCGAAAAGGTGGCTTGACGCTCCTGAATCAGCTCCCTAAGATAGCGGTCTTTCCAGCGCCGTGGGGCCATAGCTCAGCTGGGAGAGCGCCTGCATGGCATGCAGGAGGTCGCCGGTTCGATCCCGGCTGGC
This sequence comes from Lysobacter yangpyeongensis, assembly GCF_042655745.1. Classification (NCBI taxonomy): domain Bacteria; kingdom Pseudomonadati; phylum Pseudomonadota; class Gammaproteobacteria; order Lysobacterales; family Lysobacteraceae; genus Lysobacter; species Lysobacter yangpyeongensis. Next base: position 508,208 of record NZ_JBHSNM010000001.1, read on the forward strand.
TCCACCACTCTGGTTACAAAAAACAGGCCGGCTTTCTTCGAAGATCATCTCGATGAAAGCAAAAGTTTTACAGCGTCCCCATCGTCTAGAGGCCTAGGACATTACCCTTTCACGGTAGCGACCGGGGTTCGAATCCCCGTGGGGACGCCACTCTTCGGAATCAGGGCTCGGGAAACCGGGCCCTGATTCTTTTTGCGCGCTCTTCCGGATGTGTGAGTGCCGTTCCTGCGCACGCTGCCATGCGCGGATCGTTCAGTGGAAATCGCGCGAACTCGTAGTCAGGCCCGACAGCATCGGTGTCAGGTTCTGCAGGCGCGTGGCGATCAGGTGCCGCACGCCGTCGGCGCATTCGATGCGTCCGTCGATGGCCATCAGCCTGGATTCGAGGAATTCGCGTCGCTGCCGCTCGGCGACCTGTTGCCACACGACGGCATTGACCAGTCCATCCTCGTCTTCGAGCGTGATGAAGGTGACGCCGCTCGCGGTCTGCGGTCGCTGGCGCATGGTGACCAGGCCGGCGAAGCTGACGCGTTGTCCGTGCTTCATTTCGCGCAATTCGGAAGATCGCTTGAAACGCCGGGCGCGCAGCCTCGCGCGCAGGAAGCTCAAGGGATGCCGTCCCAGGGTGAGACCGACCGTCGCGTAGTCCGCGCGGACATCCTCGGCCGCATCCGGCAATGGCAGGGAAACGTTCGCCTCCGCGGTTGCGCCGATCGGATCGAGCAGCGGCAGTTGCGCTTCCACGCCGGCGGCGGCCCAGCGCGCCCGGTGCCGATGCCCCGCGAGTCCGCGCAGTGCCGCCGCATCGGCGAGCACGCCACGCAGGCGCTGGTCGAGATCGGCGCGCAGGCATAGCTCGGTCACGTCGCGGAAAGGGCGCTGCGCACGCGCGGTTTCGATGCGCTGCGCGGCGTCTTCGCGGAAGCCGTTGACCATGCGCAGGCCGAGGCGCAGGGCGGGTTGCGACTGCGGGTCGGATAGCGGCGATCCGTGCGATCCCGCTTCCAGCGTGCAGTCCCAGCGGCTGTAACGCACGTCGACGGGCCGCACTTTGATGCCGTGCCGTCGCGCGTCCTGCACGATCTGGCTGGGCGAATAGAACCCCATCGGCTGCGAATTGATCAGCGCTGCAGCGAATGCCGCCGGCTCGTGCCGCTTGAGCCAGCTGCTGGCATAGGCGAGCAGGGCGAAACTCGCGGCGTGCGATTCTGGGAAGCCGTAGCTGCCGAAACCCTTGATCTGCTCGAAGATGCGTTCGGCGAAATCGAGCGCATAGCCGTTCTTCAGCATGCCGCCGATGATCCGCTCGCGATGGCCGTGCATGTCGCCGTAGCGTTTCCATGCGGCCATCGAGCGGCGCAGCTGGTCGGCTTCGCCCGGCGTGTAGTCCGCCGCGTCGATCGCCAGCTGCATCACCTGTTCCTGGAAGAGCGGAACGCCGAGCGTGCGCTCGAAGATGTGCCGGAGTTTTTCCGACGGGTAGGTCACCGGCTCCTCGCCGCTGCGACGGCGCAGGTAGGGATGGACCATGTCGCCCTGGATCGGCCCCGGCCGCACGATCGCCACCTGGATCACCAGGTCGTAGAACTTCTTCGGCTTCAACCGCGGCAGCATCGCCATCTGTGCGCGCGATTCGATCTGGAACACGCCGACGGTGTCGGCGGCCTGGATCAGGGCGTAAGTCTGCGGATCGTCACGCGGAATGCGATCCAGATCGAGATCGCGGCGACCACTGTCGCGCAGCAGATCGAAGGTCTTGCGGATGCAGGTCAGCATGCCCAGGGCTAGGCAATCGACCTTGAGCAGGCCCAGGACATCCAGGTCGTCCTTGTCCCATTGCAGGACGGTGCGGTCGTCCATCGCCGCATTCTCGATCGGACCGATCGTCGACAACGGCCGTTCCGAAATCACGAAGCCGCCCGGATGCTGCGACAGGTGCCGCGGGAACCCCAGCAGCTGGTCGGTCAATGCGATGACGCGCTGGATGACTGGCGCTTCCGGATCGAAGCCGTGCTCGCGCAGGAATTCCGCCGGAGGCACTTCCTCGCCCCAGCGATCCATGGTCTTGGCGAGTTCCTCGATCTGGTCCGCAGGCAGCCCCAGCGCCTTGGCCACGTCGCGCACCGCGCTGCGTCCGCGATAGCGGGTGGCCACGGCCGTCAGCGCCGCGCGTTCCCGCCCGTAGCGGTTGAAGACGTACTGCATGACTTCCTCGCGGCGCTCGTGCTCGAAGTCGACGTCGATGTCGGGCGGTTCATTGCGTTCTTCGGAAACGAAACGCTCGAACAGCAGTTCCATTTCGCCCGGCTGCAGCTCGGTGATCCCCAGCGCATAGCAAACGGCGGAATTGGCCGCCGAGCCGCGGCCCTGGCACAGGATTTCCCTGCTCCGCGCGAAACGGACGATGTCGTGCACGGTGAGGAAATACGATTCGTACTGCTTGCGGGCGATAATCCGCAGCTCCTTGCGGATCAGTTCGATGGCCTTCGCCTTCTGCGCGGCGGTGGATACCTTCCTGCGCCAGCGTTCGCGGATCCCCTGGGTGGTGAGTCGGCGCAGCCAGCTGCGCGCGGTGTGTCCGGCGGGTACCAGTTCATGCGGGTATTGGTACTGCGGGTCGCGCAGGTTGAAGCGGCAACGTGCCGCGATGCGCACCGATTCGGCCAGCAGTTCGGCCGGATAGATCGCGGCGAGTGCCTGGCGCGTGCGCAGGTGGCGTTCGCCGTTGGGAAACAGGGCATGGCCGGCTTCCGCCAGCGTCGTGTGCAGGCGGATGGCGGTCATCGTGTCCTGCAGGGCGCGACGCTTGCGCACGTGCATGTGCACGTCGCCGCTGGCGACGGCAGGGATTGCCAGCTGCTCCGCCAATCGCAGCAGGGTGTGCAACCGCCCGGCATCGTCGGGTCCGCGATGCAGTTCGACGGCCAGCCATGTGCGTTGCGGGAACCTTGCCCCGATCCAGCGGGCTTCTTCCGGGTCGGGCTTGTCGCCGGGAATCCAGAGCGCCAGCAATCCTTCATTGGTGCCGGCGAAATCCTCCCGCAACGAACGATAGGCGCCTTTCTCCGCACGTCGTCGTGCCAGCGTGATCAGCTTGCACAGCCGCTGATAACCGACGAGGGTTTCGGCCAGCAGCACCAGTTTCAGGCCGCCTTCGATGCGGAATTCACTGCCGACGATCAGTTTGAGATCGACGGCTTCCGCGGCTTGCAGGGCGCGTACGATGCCGGCCAGGCTGCATTCGTCGGTGATGGCGAGCGCGGTGTAGCCCTGCTGTTTCGCGCGCTCGAACAACTCGCGCGCATTGGAAGCGCCGCGCTGGAAGCTGAAGTTGGACAGGCAGTGCAGTTCGGCGTAGGCGGGCAAGGCCACGAAGTCACTCATGCGAACCACCCGTGCAGCATGAAAGGCCCGGCCTGTTCGCCCGCGGTGCGGAATGCCCAGGCGCGCTGGCCCGATGCGGTTTCGACCAGGTAGTAATCGCGCCGGACTTCGTCCTCGTCCCACCAGCCCGACTCGATGCGTTCGGGCCCGGCGAGTACGCGCTGGACGCGGTCGCGCAGCGGCAGGGCCTGCGGCAACAGCCAGCCGGGGCGGAGCAAGGCGGGCGAATCGACCGTATTCCGCGGAACGGAGCGGCCGCTGACGACCTGCTCGGGACGATGGTCGTGCTGCCATCCCACGCCGTGCACTGCGTCGTCGCCCAGGCGCGCGCGCAGGCGTTCGCGCAACTGCGCCCAGGGCATGGCCTGCTGCGGCCGCGCGTCGAACAGATCGCGCTCCGCGGGAACGAAGGCCGGCAATTCGCGCGCCACCAGCTGCATGCCGCGCACCGGCGCCGGCAGGCGGGCCTGCTCGATGCGGCCGCGCGCGAGTTCGAACAGCATCGCCGGTTCGCGCTCGGCGGCGAGCAGGCCGACGTCGACTTCGCTGCGATGCTCGCCGATGTCGCAACGATCGCCATCGACGATGCGGTCGTGCTCCAGCACCACCGTGAACCGTTGCACGCCGCCGTCGCGTCCCGCCAGGAACGCGGCTAGGTCGGCGGTGAGGCGACGCAGAGGGAACAACAGGGCCTGGCTGGATTCGACCTCATGTTCGAATTCGATGCGTCCTTCGAACACGTCCGGCGGCTGGTACCAGCCCAGCGGCGCATCGGCACCGCGCAGGCGATCCAGGTGCTGCAGGACTTCGCGCGGGAAGCGCCGGTTCAGCGCATCGCGCGGCAGCGCGAACACCTGCCGCAGCTTGCGTAATCCCATGCGCGACAGGGCGTGCGCCACTTCCTGCGGCAGGCCGGCGCGCTCGATCGGCAACTGCCCCAGCGCGTTGAGGAAGGTGTTGTCGCCCACGGCCAGCCCGTCGTGCACGTTGGCCAGCACGCGCGCCGCATGCGGATTCGGCGCGACGACGAGGCGATGCCGGAAACCGAGCGCCTGCAGTTCTTCGCGCAAACGCGCTTCCAGTCGCGGCCAGGGGCCGAACAGTTGCAGGCTGTGGCCGACTTCGAGCACCACCGCGTGCGCGAGGTCGGTGCTGACCTGCGAACTGAAGCGGTAAGCCCACGCGGCCAGCAGTTGTCGCCAGCGTTCGGTGGCAACGGGATCGTGTTCCACCGTGGCGAAGCGGCCACCCAGCGCCTGCGCCGCGGCGAGCGGCATGCCCGGACGCAAGCCCAGGGCGCGTGCCGCCGGATTGACCGCGTGCAGGACCCGGCGTTGCACGGGGCCCTCGATCAGCACCAGGGGCGCTTCGGGATCGGGACGGCGGCGCAGCACGCCATCGATCGCGATCTGCGGCAGGAACAGGCAGGCCCAGCGCATCTCAGGTTCCGCTGGGCTCGGTGGTCCTGGCGTCCTTGCGCGGGAGGGGATGGGTGAATCCGCGGCCCATGGCAGGCGCGACGAAACCGGTGTGGTTCGATGCCGCGTCGGAGCGTGAAACGCCGTGCCGGGAAGGATCCGGATGGTCCGGCAGCGGGAAGGCAATCGGTCGCGATGGCGGATTCCCGCCGCGGCATTTGAGGATGCGCAACTGGCGTGGGGTCGCATCGATGGCGATGCGCAAGGCCGCGGGCGACGGATTCATGGCGGCCTTGAACGAACGGAATGCGAAGCACAGTGCCTGGCCGGTTTCCGCGGCGACCTGCAATCGTCGCAGGGCGCGGTCGTCCGCCTGTTGTGGCCAGCACAACACGGCATCGCAGGCGCCCGAACGAAGGCACTGCTCCGTCGCCCACAGCGCCTCGCGCGGCGTATCCGCACGAACGACCTGCACGGCGCCCAGGCGCACGCCGGCGGCATGCCATGCCGGCGGATAGGGGTGGTAGGGCGGCGCCACCAGCGCGATGACGCCGTCCTTCGGCTGGCTCAGGCGCGCCAGGGCCGGCCAGAGCAGTTGCAGTTCACCGATGCCGTCGGCCGGCAACAACAACTCGCTCAGTGCGGCCTCCGGCCAGCCGCGGGCGGGCAGCGCGGCGTCCAGCAGCGGCCAGCCCGTGGAGGGTCCTGCAGCCGTCGTGCCTGCGGACGCGCGACCTCGCCAGACGCGACGCTGCGAAATCAGGCCATCGAGCGCAGTGGGGACGGAGGCATCGTCCGTTTTTCTTCCGAGCGCCGTCACCGTTCCCATGACGGGCCTCGAAGCATCGGACGGGAGCGGCGGGACTGCATGTTAGCAATAATACTAACAATGGAGTCTCGCAGATTAAGATTTTCGTTTTCAATGACTTGGATCGACTAGCTAAAGCGATCTGGCGAATACGCGCAAAAATTGTCCGTTCGACCGGCAGTGCCTCGTTCCTTCTTGGACAGTGGCTGACAGGTACGCCGTGCGGCGTCCAGGGTAAGCGGATGCTGCAGGTCAATCTCAACCGGGGTCCGACGGGTCCGCATTTCCCGGGGATGGCGCTGCGCGAGGCCTTCGACAGCGCATTGCCCAGGCCGAACTGGCTGACGGCGTTGTCCGGCGTGCGCGTCGCGCTCTTCGATCTCCACGACTGGTGGCCCTGGCTCGCCGATGCCTACGCGATGCTGGACAGCGCCGAGCTTCGGCGCGTGCAAAGCCGGCGCGTCGCATCGGACCAGGACCAGCTCGCGCTCGGCTATTCGCTGCATCGTTTGCTGCTGGGCAAGGCGCTGGACTGCGACGCGGCGGACGTGCCGATCGGTCGCGACGCATCGGGTTGTCCGCACCTGGCCGACAGCCCCCTGCGGACCAGCCTGAGCCACGCGGAGCACTGCGTCGCGGCGGCGGTCGCGCCCCGCGGCGCGATCGGTGTCGACATCGAACTGGCCGCGCGCGCGCCCGTCATTCCCGAGATCGCGGAGCGCGTCTGCCATCCCGCCGATGCCGTCGGCATGTCCGCGTTGCCCGGCGTATCGCGGAGCGAGGCCCTGCTCGCGCTGTGGGTGCGCAAGGAAGCCTTCCTCAAGGCCGCAGGCATCGGCCTCCAGCGCGAAATGCAGACCTTCGCCGCCCCGGACAACGGCCTGCTCGCATTGCCCGACGGCAGCATGACCCGGGTCCGGATGCTCGAAGCCGACCCGCAGTGGGTCGTCGCAGTCGCGAGCGCGCCGGACGTGCCGGTGACATGTGCGGTGCTGCATCCGCTTCCCGACGAATAGGACGTCGCGGTCTCCGGAAGAGACATGCCGCGGCGCGGCCGGGCGTGCGCGGTTACGCCGTTTCCCTCGAATGCCAAGTCGTTGGATGAGCCGCCATTTGCCCGGAATTTCCCGGGATCACCGGATGAGGTAGCGCATGCCCCGGAAGGACCCGTCGCAGAGGATCACGCCATGAGTACGGCCCTGGCCAGTCGCAAGAGTCGCGCGTTGCTGATGCTCTGGCTCGCCGAAGTCGGTCTGCTGATGCTTGCGGTGCTGGCGGCCGCGTGGCTGCGTTTCCTGCGCAATCCGGCCGGATTCGCGCTGTTCTTCGAGTCGGCGCCGTCGCGGGCGCTCATCTTCGGGCTCGTCATCACCGTCTCGATGGTGGCGTTCGGCTTGTACCAGGTGCACGTGCGCCACAACCGGATGGAATTCCTGGTGCGGCTGGTGCTGTCGTTCGCCTTCGCCGGCGTCGCGTTGCTGGTCCTGTACTACCTGGTGCCGAAGACCTACATCGGGCGCGGTGTGCTGGCGATGTCGCTGGCGCTGGGGCTGGCGGAAATCACGCTGATGCGGCTGCTGGTGGATCGCCTGTTCAAGACCGACGTGTTCCGTCGCCGCATCCTGGTGCTGGGCGCGGGCGACTACGCGAACCTGATCCACACCCGCCTGCGCCGGAACGCCGACCGGCGCTCGTTCATGGTGGTCGGATACCTGCCCATCGCCGGCCAGCCCGTGCAGGTGCCGGACAAGCTGCTTCTCAACACCGACTTCAGCCTTTCCGAAATCGCGGAGTGGCTGCAGGTCTACGAAATCGTGGTGGCGCCCGACGAGCGCCGCGGCGCGCTGCCGATGGAGGAGATGCTCAAGTGCGCGCAGCGCGGCATCACCATCACCGACCTTTCGACGTTCTTCGAGCGCGAAGCCGGCATGGTCAAGCTCAACGTGGCCGATCCTTCCTGGCTCGCGTTTTCCGGCGGCTTCGACCATTCGATTCCGCGCCGCCTCAACAAGCGCTTCTTCGACCTGGTCGCGGCCGGCGCCGTCTTGCTCGTAACCTGGCCGATCATGCTGCTGGTCGCCCTGTGCATCGCGCTGGAATCGCGCGGCCCGATCCTCTACCGGCAAGCGCGCATCGGCGAGAACGGGCGCGTGTTCGAGCTCATCAAGTTCCGCAGCATGCGCGTGGACGCGGAATCGGACGGCGTCGCGCGCTGGGCCAGCAAGAACGACGACCGGACCACGCGCGTGGGGCGGATCATCCGCCTGTCGCGTCTGGACGAGCTGCCGCAACTGTTCAACATCCTGCGCGGCGACATGAGCTTCGTCGGTCCGCGGCCTGAGCGCCCGCAATTCGTCGACATGCTCAGTCAGGAAGTGCGGTACTACAACGTCCGCCATTGCGTGAAGCCCGGCCTGACCGGCTGGGCGCAACTGCGCTATCCGTACGGCGCATCGGTGCAGGATGCGGAGGAGAAGCTCACCTTCGACCTGTTCTACGTGAAGAACCACGGCCTGGTCTTCGATCTGCTGATCCTGCTGCAGACCGTCGAGGTGGTGTTGTTCCACCGCGGCTCCCGCTGACCGCGAGAGCCGCAGACAGAGTTCAAGGCGACGTCGGCGAAGGCCGTCCGATCGTGTGCGCGGCTTCCTGCGATGCGACCGCAACGCCGGTGACGCCGAGCCTGATCTCGCCGAAGCGCCCCGCGATGTGGCCCAGCAATGCGTGGATGAAGGCGATCACGCCCGTCATCTCCATGCCTTCCTCGAGCGTGACCAGCAGGTGGAAGCCGAGAGTCCGGTAGGCGTGGTGCTCGCGGTACATGCCTTCGAACAGTTCGACGCCCACCGCGCCGCCGAGGTAGATCGCCGCGGAAGCGGCGAATGCGAGCATGGTCCGCCGCGGAAGGCGGAGCATGAAGGGCAGGAAATAGATGCCCAGTGCGACGATGAGCACAAGCGCCGGCACGACCCAGGCGAAATAGAAGAGGCCCAACTCCCCGCCGCCGAGCAGATGGCGCACCGGCTCGATCAGCGCTTCATGCAGGGACAGGCTTTCGTCCACGGCCATGCAGACGAAGCCGGCGGCGAGCAGCGCCCATTTGCCGGTATCGCGGCCGCGTCTGGCGCGTTCGAGCAGGGTGATCAGCGTCAGCAGGGCGGCGGCGCCGAGAAGCAACAGGGTCGAGAAGAGTTCGGGCAGGTTGTGCTCGCCATCGAGGCTCATCATCGCCAGCCCGGAGACGTATTCCTTGCCGGCATGGATGCGGTACCACTGCATGCCGAGATTGATGACCACGAACAGGGCGGCCACGACGGCGAGGATGCGGGTGACGATCGCCCGGTCGATGGTGATCCTGGGTGCATTCATGGGTCTGTTCCCTGACGGGCGCCTGGAGCCCGTTCACGCAAACGGCACGAACGCGCTGTTGCGGTCAGATTCCAGGCGGGAGTGGACGAACGGTACTTCCCGATGCGGTAGGGCTTACAGCAGCCATTCGCCGGACGCGAAAGCGAGCAGCACGAACAGCAGTACCAGCAGGACGATCGCCAACCAGAAGGCGATACGCGGCGGTACAGACGATGGTTCGGCGGGCGGCGGCATCGGCTCCGCGGAAGCGCGCGGCACGCCGGAACCCACCATCCCGGCCATGCCCGACCCGCGCGGCGCGGCGCCCGGCAATCGCCCGTAGCGCCGATGAAATCGGGTGGCCGTGGTGTACAGCCAGATCAGGTTGCGCAAAACCGCAAGCGTCTCCGGCGATTGAGCGGTGCCGGTGCGGGGTTGCAGTTGCGAGATGCGACGACGGTAAGCGAGCTGCAGCTCCGCGAGGCTGCAGTTCGGTTTCAGGCCGAGTTCGGAATAGAGCAGTGTCAGGTCGGGTTTCATGGCACGCCTTCCGCTTGTCCCTATCGTAGCGCGTGAGCCGCCCGTGAACAGCGCGGGGCGGGCACCGTGGCCGCGCGCCCGGACCCACGACGTTTGTCACTTCAGCAGCGCGCTCTTCATGGCCGCCATCGGGGCCTCTGAATGCCGGAAGGACGCGATCGAAAATACCTCACCAAACGCCGGTTCTTGCTTTCGGGAGCAAGTACGGGGGAACGGGAAGTGGCATGAACCAGCGATCCGACAGCTCTTCACCGCGCGATCTTCCTCCCGAGGGGGCGTGCATCACCCAGCAGATCGAGTATCAGGCGGCGTTGCGGCCGGACGCCATTGCCGTGACCTGCGATGGCGTGGGGTTGAGCTATCGCGAGCTCAACAGTCGCGCCAACCAGCTCGCGCACCGGTTGCGCCGACTCGGCGTCGGTCCGGAAACCCTGGTTGCCATCGGTCTCGAGCGCTCGCTCGAGATGGTGGTCGGGCTGCTGGGCATCCTCAAGGCGGGTGGCGCCTACCTGCCGGTCGACCTGGCGTATCCGCGCGAGCGCGTGCAGTTCATGTTCGAGGATGCGCGCCCCACGGCGCTGCTGACGTCGAACTCGCAGCGCGAGGCGTTGCCGGCCACGGACGTGCCGACTCTGCTGCTCGACGACGCTGCCGAACTGGCTTCCGAGCCGACGCACGATCCCGCGCCGCTCGCCACGCTGGATAACCTCGCCTACGTCATCTACACCTCCGGTTCGACCGGGAAGCCCAAGGGCTGCCAGGTCACGCACGACAACGTCGCGCGACTGTTCACGGCCACGCGGCACTGGTACGGCTTCGGTCCGGACGATGTGTGGACGTTCTTCCATTCGCATGCGTTCGACTTCTCGGTGTGGGAGATCTGGGGCGCACTGATCCACGGCGGACGCGTCGTCGTGGTGCCGTACCTGGTCAGCCGTTCGCCGGAAGCCTTCCACGCGTTGCTGGTGCGCGAAGGCGTCACCGTCCTCAACCAGACGCCGACCGCCTTCCGCAACCTGATCCATGCCGATCTCGCTTCGGGAACGCCGCCGTCCGCGCTTGCGCTGCGCTACGTGATCTTCGGTGGCGAAGCGCTCGAGCTGCAGATGCTGCGTCCATGGTTCGAGCGTCACGGCGACCGGCAGCCGCGCCTGATCAACATGTACGGCATCACCGAAACCACGGTGCACGTCACCTATCGCCCGATCGGCCTGGACGAGCTCGACCGCAACGCGGGCAGCGTGATCGGCGAACCGATTCCCGACCTGCGCCTGTTCGTGCTCGACACGAATCTCGTGCCCGTCGCCACCGGCGAAGTCGGCGAGATCCACGTCGGCGGTGCCGGCGTTTCGCGCGGCTACCTCAACCGGCCCGAACTCACCGCCGAACGCTTCTTCGACTGGACGGCGCCCGACGGAGCGCGCGTGCGCCTGTACAAGACGGGCGACCTCGCGCGTCCGCTGGCCGATGGCGATCTCGAATACCTCGGGCGCAGCGACCACCAGGTGAAGATCCGCGGCTTCCGCATCGAGACCGGCGAGATCGAAAGCGTGCTCGCGCGGCACCCCTCGATCCGCGCATGCGCGGTGATCGCGCGCAACGATCTCGGGGAAGGCGATGCGCGACTCGTGGCCTACGTCGTTCCCGCGGCGACGCGCGTGTCGCAGACCGAGTTGCGCGAACATCTGGCCGCCAGCGTGCCGGACTACATGATTCCCGGTGCATTCGTCGAACTCGATGCACTGCCGCTGACGGAGAACGGCAAGCTCGACCGGCGCGCGCTGCCCGCGCCCGCCCGGCAGCGCCCGGAACTGGTCTCGGACTACGAACCGCCGGTGGGCACGCTGGAAACCCTGCTGTGCCAGGCCATGGGCGAACTGCTGGCGATCGACACGGTCGGCCGCCACGACAACTTCTTCGAGCTCGGCGGCGACTCGATGCTCGCGACGCGCCTGCTGCAGCGTGTCGCGCAGGCGCGCGAGCCGGGCAGCGTCATTCCGACGGCCCTGCTGTTCCGCAATCCGACGGCCGCCGCGCTCGCGGCGTCGCTGGAAGGGCGCGATGCCGCCGATATCGATCCGTCACGGTTCGCTTCCGCGTATCGCGCGGGCCATGCGGCTGCGGACGAGCCGATCGCCATCGTCGCGATGGCAGGCCGCTTCCCGGGCGCGGCGGACGTCGAGGCGTTCTGGCGCAACCTGTGCGAAGGCCGCGACACCATCACCTTCTTCGCCCCCGATGATCTGGATCCGGCGGTCGGCGCGCAGGAACGCAACGATCCGGCCTACGTGCCCGCGCGTGGCGTGATCGACGGCGTGGAGCAGTTCGACGCGGCGTTCTTCGGCATCAGTCCGCGCGAAGCGGAGCTGATGGATCCGCAGCAGCGGATTTTCCTGGAGCTTGCCTGGGAGTGCATGGAGCGCGCCGGCCATGTGCCGGATGCCTCCGGGCCGGTCGGCGTCTTCGCCGGCATGTTCAACGCCAGCTATTTCCAGCGCCACGTGGCGGCGCATCCCGAGCTGATCGAGCGCGTCGGTGCTTTCCAGGTGATGCTCGACAACGAGAAGGATTTCATCGCCACGCGCGTCGCGCACAAGCTCGGCCTGACCGGTCCGGCGATCAGCGTGCATACGGCCTGCTCGACGTCGCTGGTGGCGATCTGCCAGGCGGCGGACAGCCTGCGGCTGGGGCAGTGCGACATGGCGCTGGCGGGCGGCATCACCGTCACGTGTCCGCCACGCAGCGGCTATTTCCATCAGGAAGGCGCGATGCTGTCCCCGGACGGCCACACCCGTCCGTTCGATGCCGACGCCGGCGGCACGGTGTTCAGCGACGGTGGCGCCGTCGTGCTGCTCAAGCGGCTCTCCGATGCGCTGGCCGACGGCAACCATGTGTTCGCGGTGATCCGCGCCGGCGCGGTCAACAACGACGGCGGCGGCAAGGCGAGCTTCACCGCGCCCAGCAGCGAAGGGCAGGCGGCGGTCATCGCGATGGCCCACGACCGGGCGCGCATCGATCCGCGCAGCATCAGTTACGTCGAGACGCATGGCACCGCCACGCCGGTGGGCGATCCCATCGAGATCGAAGGCCTGACCAGGGCGTTCCGTCGCCGCACCTCCGATGTCGGCTTCTGCCGGATCGGATCGGTGAAGAGCAACGTCGGCCATCTCGTCATCGCCGCCGGTGCGACCGGCGTCATCAAGACGGCGCTGGCGCTGGACCAGGGGCGCATTCCCGGCACCGTGCATTTCAGGGCGCCCAATCCGTCGATCGACTTCGCCGGTTCGCCGTTCGTGGTGAATGCGACGTTGAGCGAATGGCCGGCCGCGGACGGGCCGCGGCGCGCGGGCGTGAGTTCCTTCGGTGTCGGCGGCACCAATGCGCATGTCGTGCTGGAAGAAGCGCCCGAAGCGCCAGCCTCCGAGCCGGCGGAGGGCCCGCAGTTGCTGGTGCTGTCCGCGCGCACGCCCGCTGCGGTCGCGCGCGCCGCGACGCGCCTGGCCGATCATCTGGAGGAGCACGCGGACGCCAACCTCGCCGATGTCGCCTGGACGCTGGCCGAAGGTCGCAAGGCGTTCGCCCATCGCATCGCGGTCGTGGCGGACGATGTCGCCGGTGCGGTGACGCAATTGCGCAGTCCGGAAACCGCCGCGGCCGCGGCGCGCACCAAGCCCGCGCGCGCCAGCGACGCGGTGTTCCTGTTCCCGGGGCAGGGGGCGACGTACCCGGGCATGGGCCGTGCGCTCTACGAATCCGAGCCCGCGTTCCGGATCGCCTTCGACGACTGCGCCGATGCGCTGCGCCAGGAGCTCGGCTTCGACCTGCGCGAACGCGTGTTCTCCGACGATCCCGAGGCGCTGCTGCCGACCGCGATCATGCAGCCGGCGACGTTCGCGATCGAATACGCGCTGGCGCAGTTCTGGATGAGCCACGGCCTCGCACCGGCGGCGATGATCGGCCACAGCGTCGGCGAATTCGTCGCGGCGACGCTCGCCGGCGTGTTCGCCTTGCCCGATGCGCTGCGACTGGTGGCACGGCGCGGCGCGCTGATGCAGGCGCAGCCCGCCGGCGGAATGCTGTCGGTGCGCATGCCGCTCGACCGGCTGATGGCGCAACTGACCGACGATCTCTCGCTCGCAGCCGAGAACGCGCCCGGCAGTTGCGTGGTATCGGGACCGCACGAGGCGATCGCGCGCTTCCAGGCGCAACTGGAAGCCGAGGGCGTCGCCTGCCGCGCGTTGCGCACCTCGCATGCCTTCCATTCGCGGATGATGGATCCGGTGGTCGCGCCGTTCCGCGCCGAAGTCGCTGCGCTGACGCTGTCCGCGCCGCGCATTCCCATCGTCTCCACGGCGAGTGGCGACTGGCTCGATGCGGCGAGCGCCATGTCGCCCGATTACTGGGCCGCGCACCTGCGCGAACCCGTGCGTTTCGCCACCGCGCTGGGCCGCGTGCTGGACACGCCCGCGCGCGTGCTGCTCGAAGTCGGCCCGCGCACCACGCTCGCCTCGCTGTCCCGGCAGCATCCCGGCATGCAGCAGCACCATCTGGTGGCGGTCGCTTCGCTGGCCGATGCGCCTGCAGCGGAACTGACGAGCCTGCGTCTGGCGACGGGGCAGTTGTGGGCGCGTGGCGTGGCGATCGATCCGGCGATGTTCGACCGGCGCAACGTGCGTGCGCGCGTGCTGCTGCCGACGTATCCGTTCGAGCGGCAACGCTACTGGGTCGAAGCCGCCACCGCGCCGGTCTCGAATGTGGTCCCGCATCCCGCGCTGGCCGCGGCCCATGTCGTGGAAACGGAGCAGGAGACCGTTCCCGCCGAGGCTTCGTCGTCGGTCGGGGAGGACGGCTTCGCGCGGCTGACGGAGCGCTTGAAGGACCTGTTCCAGGAGACGGCCGGGTTCGATCTCGCCGATGCCGACGTCGACGCGAATTTCATGGAGCTCGGCCTAGACAGCCTGATGCTCACCCAGGTGTCGCTGCAGTTGCAGAAGGCATTCGGCGTGAAGATCAGCTTCCGTCAGTTGATGGGCGAATGCAGCAGCATCGGCAGCCTGGCGAGGGTGCTCGAACAGGCGATGCCGGCAGAAGGCGGACAGCGCGCCGCGGCGCAGGCGGTGCGGCAGGAAAGCGCTCCCCGCGACGTCGCGACCTCCGCGGAATCAAACGCCGCCCCGTCGCAGGTCCAGTACGACGTCAAGAAGGCCTTCGGCGCCATCGCCCGCATCGACAACAGCGGCGGTATCGCGCTGGACGCGCACCAGCGCGAGCGCCTGGATGCCTACATGCAGCGGTACGTGGCGCGCACGCGCCAGTCCAAGGCGTATACCGGCAGGCATCGCCAGCACCTGGCCGATCCGCGCGTGGTCAACGGGTTCCGCCCGCTGACCAAGGAGATCACGTATCCCATCGTGGTCGAGCGCTCCAAGGGCTCGCATCTGTGGGACCTGGACGGCAACGAATACGTCGATGCGGTCAACGGATTCGGCATGAGCCTGTTCGGCTGGCAGCCGGATTTCGTGCTGGCCGCCATCAAGGAACAGCTCGACCGTGGTTACGAGATCGGTCCGCAGCACCCGCTGGCCGGCGAGGTCACGCAACTCGTCTGCGAACTCACCGGGCACGAGCGCGCGGCGCTGTGCAACACCGGTTCGGAGGCCGTGCTGGGCGCGCTGCGCATCGCGCGCACGGTGACCGGTCGCGACACCATCGTCGTGTTCACCGGCGCCTACCACGGCATCAACGACGAAGTGATCGTGCGCGGTACGCGCGGATACGCCGCCGTGCCCGCGGCGCCGGGCATCCTGCGCAACACCTCCGAACACGTCATCGTGCTCGATTACGGCACGCCCGAAGCCCTGCAGGTGATCCGCGAACGTGCGCACGGGATCGCCGCGGTGCTGGTGGAACCCGTGCAGAGCCGGCGTCCCGGCTTCCAGCCGATCGAGTTCCTGCGCGAACTGCGGCAGGTGACCACGGACGCCGGCGCGCTGATGATCTTCGACGAAGTGGTCACCGGATTCCGCTCGCATCCCGGTGGCGTGCAGGCGCTGTTCGGCGTTCGTGCGGATATGTGCACCTACGGCAAGGTGATCGGCGGCGGTTACCCGATCGGAGTCATCGCCGGGCGTCGCGAATGCATGGATGCGCTCGATGGCGGCCACTGGGATTTCGGCGACGACTCGCTGCCAACGGTTGGCGTCACCTATTTCGCGGGTACGTTCGTCCGGCATCCGCTGGCGCTGGCGGCTGCGCGCGCGGTGCTCGGACACCTGCGCAGTGCCGGTCCGCAACTGCAGGAAACGTTGGGCGCCAATGCGGCCGGCATGTGTGCGGCGCTCAATGCGATCTGCGCCGAAACCGGTGCGCCGATCGAAGTGCGCCATTTCGCGTCGGTCTGGAAGATCGTCTTCCTCGAAGAGCACCCGTTGCAGGATCTGCTGTTCGGGATGATGCGCCTGCGGGGCGTGCACATCCTGGAGAACTTCCCGTCGTTCCTCACGACGGCGCACAGCGCGGCGGACATCGCCGCGATCGTGCAGGCATTCCGCGAATCCGTGCTGGAACTGCAGGCGGCCGGTTTCCTGCCGAGTCGCGCCGCCGCGCTGCCGGCGGATGTCGACGCGGCGACTGTCGCGCCGGCACCGGCGGAAGTCGTTGTCCTCGACGCACGCCGTCCCGTCGTGCCGGGGGCACGCCTGGGGCGCGGACCCGATGGCCATCTGGCGTGGTTCGTTCCCGATCCCGATCGCGCCGGCAAGTTCCTCAAGGTGGGTACATGAATACAGCCGCGCCACTGCAGTCCGTGCCGACCTATGAGCCGGTGGACTACGACCCGTTCGCCGGTGGCGAGATCGCGCTCGTCGTTCCGACCACGGAATCGCAGCGCGAGATCTGGCTTGCCGACCAGTTGAGCGTCGAAGCCTCGCTGGCGTTCAACCTCTCCGAATCCATGCGTTTCAGCGGCACGCTCGATGTCGCCGCGCTGCAACGCGCACTGCAGGATCTCGTGGATCGCCACGATGCCCTGCGTTCCTGCCTGTCGCCCGATGGTCAGGTCCTCGCGGTGCTGCAACGCTTCGAGGTTCCGCTACCGATCGTGGATCTGGCGGGGCAGGATCCGGTGCAACGCGAGCGCGGCATGGCCGAGCGGCTGCGCGCCTCGGTCGAAACGCCGTTCCCGCTCGATGCGCCGATGTTCCGCGCGGAATTGCTGCGCCTGGGCGCAACCGACCACCTGCTGCTGCTTTCCGCGCACCACATCGTCTGCGATGGCTGGTCGTGGTGGGTGCTGGTGCGCGAACTGGGCGCGCTGTACGGCCTGTACGCGGGTGCGGGTAGCCAGGCGCCGCCATTGCCGGCCGCGTTCGCCGACTACGCCATCGCCGAGGTCACGCGGCAGGGCGATGCGGCACACCAGGCCGACGAGGCGTACTGGGTGGCGCGGTTCCGCGACGGTGCGCCCGTGCTGGAACTGCCGACCGACCGCACGCGCCCCGCGCTGCGCAGCTTCGCTTCCGCGCGCGCGGATCACGTGCTCGACGAAGCGCTGTTCGCCGCGCTGCGCCGCCTGGGCGGGCGCCACGGGGTCAGTCTTTTCGCCACGTTGCTGGCCGGGTTCTCCGGCCTGTTGTCGCGCGTGACCGGGCAGCGTGACGTGATCGTCGGTATCCCCGCAGCAGGCCAGCCGGTGGCGGGCAGCGACGATCTCGTCGGCCACTGCGTCAACACGCTGCCGCTGCGATTCGACATCGATCCGGCGGCACCGTTCGCGCAGTTGCTCGCCGACGCGCAGGGCACGCTGCTCGATGCTCTGGAACACCAGCAGATCACCTTCGGCACGCTGTTGAAGAAGTTGCGGATTCGTCGCGATCCGGCGCGCATGCCGCTGGTGAGCGTGCTGTTCAACCTCGACCAGGCGCTGGACCACGAGAGCACGGCGTTCCACGGTCTGGCGATGGAGTTCGACAGCAATCCGCGCCGCTTCGAGACTTTCGAGCTGTTCGTGAACGCAGTGCAGGTGAAGGGGCAGCTGCGACTGGAATGCCAGTACAACAGCGACCTGTTCGACGCGGCGACCATCCGCCGCTGGATGCACGCCTACGAGGTGCTGCTGCGTGCGGCGGTGGAACGCGAAACCGCCCACTTCGCCGGCCTGCCACTGGTCGATGCGCAGGCGCGACTGGAACTGGATGCCCTGCAGCCGCCGCGCACGGATTTCGATCGCGGGTGCCGGATGCACCAGTACTTCGAGCGGCAGTGCGATCGCACGCCCGCGCGGATCGCATTGCGCGCCGGCGCGGTCGCACTGAGTTATGCGGAACTGGAGGCGCGGGCCAATCGCATCGCGCACATGCTGCGCGGGAACGGCGTGCGGCGCGGCGCGCTGGTCGGCCTCGCGGTCGATCGCGGTGCGGACATGCTCGCGGGGCTGCTGGGCATCCTCAAGGCGGGCGCGGGCTACGTGCCGCTGGATCCGCAGTTCCCCTCCGAACGCCTCGCCTACATGGCGGCGGATGCGGGCCTGGCGATGCTGTTGACGACCGCGGAGTACGCACCGCGCTTCGACCTGCGCGGCCGGCCCATGCTGCTGCTGGATGAACATGCGACGCAGCTCGAAGCCGCGCCGGCCAGCCGACTGGAAGCCGACGCCGGCTCGGCGCAGCCCGAAGACCCGGCGTACGTCATCTACACCTCGGGCTCCACCGGGCGTCCGAAGGGCGTCGTCGTGCCGCATCGCGCGGTCTCCAACTTCCTCACCAGCATGCAGCGCGAGCCGGGCCTGGACGCGTCCGACCGCCTGCTGGCCATCACCACGCTGTCCTTCGACATCGCCGTGCTGGAACTGCTGCTGCCGCTGTCGGTCGGCGCGCAGATCGTACTGGCCGACCGCGAAACCGTGGGCGATGGTGTCGCGTTGCTGGCATTGCTGGAGAACAGCCGCGCCACGGTGATGCAGGGCACGCCGTCGAGCTGGCGCTTGCTGCTCGATGCGGGCTGGGCCGGTTCGCCTGGCTTCAAGGCGCTGTGCGGCGGCGAACCCATGGCGCCCGATCTCGCTTCGCAGCTGCTGTCGCGCTGCACCTCGTTGTGGAACGTCTACGGACCGACCGAAACCACCGTGTGGTCGACCTGCGCACGCATCAGCGCCGGTGAAGGTCAGACGCCCGATGTGCACATCGGCCGGCCGATCGCCAACACCACCGTCTGGATCCTGGATGCGCGCGGCGAACTGTGTCCGTTCGGCGTTCCCGGCGAGATCTGCATCGGTGGCGAAGGTGTCACCAAGGGTTACCTCGATCGCGCCGAACTCACTTCCGAACGTTTCGTCGCGGATCGTTTCAGTGCCGCCACGGGCGACGGTCAGGCGCTGCTGTACCGAACCGGCGATCGCGGTCGCTGGCGCGCGGACGGCAACCTCGAGCACCAGGGGCGCCTCGACCACCAGGTGAAGGTGCGCGGCTACCGCATCGAACTGGGCGAGATCGAAGCCAACCTCGCCGCACGCGCCGAGATCGCGCGGGCGCTGGTGATCGTGCGCGAGGACCGCGCGAACGACCAGCGCCTGGTCGCGTATCTCGTGGCGCAGCCGGGTTCCGCCATCGACGAGTCGGCATTGCGCGCGCACCTGCGCGAACTGTTGCCGGCGTACATGCTGCCGCAGCATTTCGTCGTTCTGGACGAACTGCCGCTGCTGCCCAACGGCAAGGTGGACCGCAATGCGCTGCCGCCGCCCGCGTCGTCCGAGGAGCACATCGCGCCCGCGGAGGCCGCGACGTCGAACGTCGATCCACGCGTGCGCTATCTCGTATCCGTGTGGACCGAGTTGCTCGGAATTCCGGCCGGTCCCGACGACAACTTCTTCGAACTGGGTGGTCACTCGATGCTCGCCGTGCAGATGGCCAGCCGGGTCGAGCGCGACACGGGCCACCGGATCAAGCTGATCCGGCTCGGCGCGGAGACGCTGGCGCAGGTGGCCGCAGGGCTTCCGGAGCCGGCGGAAGAACCGGTGAAGGAGGCACGCGCGGGCGGTCGGTTCGGCAATGGCCTGCGCCGCCTGTTCGGTCTCGCTGCGGGGTCGAATCCGTGAGCGGCCCGCATGCGAAGACGACAAGGAAGCCATTGCGATGAGCGGCGCGGACTGGGATGCCTTCTGGCTCGGGCTGCCGCCGCGCCGCCTGTATGCGGCCCTGCACGGCGCGCCCGGTGCGACCGGCGTGGTGCTCGCGCCGCCATTGCTCCATGAGTTGCCGCGCAGCCGCCGGTTCCTGACCGAAATCGCGGGCGAATTCGCCGCGATGGGATTGCCGTGCCTGCGATTCGACTATCACGGCACCGGGGATTCGGGCGGCGAGGGCGAAGAACTCGATTTCGCCTCCATGCAGCGCGATCTCGATCTCGCCGTGCAGGCACTGCGCGACCGGACCGGCGTGGAGCGCACCGTCCTGTTGGCATGGCGGGGCAGTGCACTGGCGTTGCAGGGCTGGGTGGAACGCGCCGCGGTCGATCTGGTTGTGCTCTGGGAGCCGATCCTCGACGGAGCGCAGTGGTTGCGCGAACTGGTCGAAGGCGACGCGGCCGAACGCGCGCAGCGACCGCCGCCGCGCGCGGGCGTGCCGCGCACCACGAATCCTGCGGACGGGCAGCTGATGGGCTTCGCGGCTTCGCCGCGGCTGCGTGGCGATCTGGACCGGGCGCGCGTGGAAGGCGACATCGCGCGTGGCCGCGTGCCGGTGTGGGGCGTGGTGCGCGCGAGCCCCACCGCGTTGCCGCTGGCACTGGCAAGACAACTGTCGTTGCCCGAAGGCGCGCCGAACTTCAACGTGGCGGCGGCGATGGACGCGACGTTCTTCCTCACGCCGCCGATGCGCGACCTGGTCGGCGAGCTGGGCGTGGCGATGCGCCGCGAGGCCTTCGCATGAGCGTCGTGATCGAACCCGCGCGTGCCGGCACGCAGGCTGCCGTCGAAACGCTGGTGCGCTTCGGTCCGGGCGGGGCGTTGCTCGGCATTCTCGCCGGCCCTGCCGGCAAGGGGCCGGTGCTGCTGTTGCCCAGCGCGGGACTGCAGCCGCGTTCGGGTCCCTTCCGCCTGCACTGGATCCTGGCGCAACGCCTCGCCGCGCAGGGCATCCGCAGTTTCCGCTACGACATTCCCGGCGTCGGCGAGGCGCCGCGCCTGCCCGACTGCGACGCGACGCAGGCGACCATCGCGGCCATCGATCGCCTGGAAGCGCTGCACGGTTGCGGCACGTTCGCCATCGGCGGCATCTGCAGCGCCGCCGATACCGGTTGGGACGCCGCCGTTGCCGATCCGCGCGTCTCGGCGCTGCTGATGCTCGACGGCGTGTGCTTCGGCGGACCCTGGCATCGCTACGCGCGCATCCTCGACCTGTTGCGCCGGCTGCCCAGGGAGTGGCGACGCTTCGCCGGCAAGGCGCGGGGACGGCTGCGCGGTGGCGGCGGGCTGGATTCCAGCGCCTTCCGCAGCTGGCCGACTCGGCCGCAGGCACGCGCCCAGTTCGCGCAGATGCTCGCGCGCGAGGTGCGGATGTTGTGGATCTTCAGCGGCGGATACGCCGATCGCTTCCTGCATCCGCGCCAGTTCGAATGGTCGTTCGGCGCATGCGTGCACGATCCGCGCGTGGCCATGCATTACTGGCCCGACTGCGACCACACCTATTTCGGCAAGGACCAGCGCGAGCGCCTGCTCGAGGAAGTCGTCCGCTGGATGCGTGCCCTGCCGGAGCGGCCATCGCCATGACTGTCGTGCCGTCCGCAACGTCGCTCTATGCGACTCCCGATGGTCTGCAGCGTCCACTGCGCGTGGTGCTGGTGACGCCGCCGCAGGTGCCCGGCTGGGTGCATGCCTTCCATGCACTGGCATCGGGATGCGACTGGCTCGAACCGGTCGTGGTCACGACCGACGATGCCGTACTGCCGCAGGTGGTGAAGGTGCCGCTCGGCCTGCGCGCGTTCATCGCCTTCGAGCATGCGGTGCTCGGCGTCAACCGCAGCCTGGCGCGCGTGCCGATGCTGCAGGCAGCGGCGACGCCTGCGGACGCGGTGTTGCCGCTGCACGAACGTGTCGCGGCTGCGCATCCGGACCTGGTCATCCTGTTCGGGCCCGAAGCCTGGGCGGAATCGCTCGCCCGCCTCGCGCCGCTGGGCTGCTGGCACGCCAGCGGGAGCCTGCTCGACCGGCGCCATGCCGGGTTGTCGCTGGTCGATCCGATGGTGCGCGGCGAAACGGCCACGCAGATCGCCCTGATGCTGCAGGCAGGCGAGGGGGCTCCGCTCGATCTCGCGGCGAGTTGGGGCCGCACGCGCGCGACGTCCTTCCTCAAGCAACGCGAGGATGCCTTCCGCAAGCTGCCCGGGCTGCTGGTGCGCGGCCTGCATCGTCTGGCCGGTGGTTACCTGCGGCCGTCGTCGCATGCGGTGGCGACCCTGCAACTGCCGCCGATGTCGTCGACCGGTGCCATCGCCTTGCGCACGCTCTGGTCGACAGTGCGCTCGTCGCCGCGCTGGCTGACCGGCTGGTTCCGCAACGTCCGCGTGGGCTGGACGCTGGTGCTGCGACTGGGCGGGTTGCCGCTCGATCCCGAGTCGCCGGCGATCGGTTCGCATGCGCTGCTCAAGGCGCCCAAGGGCTGGTGGGGCGATCCCTTCGTCGTCGCTGCAAACGGGCGCAAGTTCGTGTTCGTCGAGGAAATGGCCGATCCCCGTTCGCGCAAGGCCAACATCGCCTGCGTCGAGCTCGTCGCCGGAGGCGCGCAACGGCTCGGTGTCGCGATCGACGAGCCCGGGCATCTGTCGTTCCCCCAGGTCTTCGAATGGCAGGGCACGTGGTACATGACGCTGGAATCGGGATACGACCGGCGCGTCAGTCTCTACCAGGCGACCGACTTCCCGATGGGATGGTCGCGGATCGCCGATCTGGTCACGGGCCGCGTGGCCGTCGATCCGGTGCTGCACCACCACGAAGGCCGGTGGTACCTGTTCGCCAACGTTGCCGAGAACCACAACAACACCTGCGACGAACTGTTCCTGTTCGTCGCGGACCGCCTCGAAGGTCCTTACCTCCCGCATCCGGCTTCACCCATCGTCTGCGACGTGCGGCGTGCACGCATGGCCGGCCGGCTGTTCCGGCGCGGCGGGCGCCTGGTGCGGCCGGGGCAGGACTGCGCCCCCGGTTACGGCAACGCCGTCGTGTTCAACGAGGTGATGGAACTCAGTCCCACGGCCTATCGCGAGCGGGCGCTGTCGCGGCTGGCGCCGCGGCTCGCGCGGATGGTCGATGGCTGCCACACCTACAACGCGGACGGCGGCATCGAAGTGCTCGACATCCTGGGACGCCCGCCGAACGGCACGGCATTCCTGCAGGTGTTCGACGCGCCGGCGTTGCCACCACCATCCAACGTGACCTTCTCCGACCGGTTTGGCATGGCCCGGAACGCTCCCGGCGTTACTTCGCACGGCGCCGCGCACACCGGACCACGGCGGTGAACGGGAACGGATTCCAGAGGGAAACGACAGGGATGAACAGCCAGGCCGACGTGGTACGCGAAGCGGACGGGAGCGCACCCATGACGCGCCGGCGTCCTGGCATCGCCACGCACTATCTGCGCTACTCGTTCTCCAACGGGATGGTGATGCTTGCGGGCTTCATCTCGTTCCCGATCCTCACGCGGTTCCTGGACAACACGCAGTTCGGCATCCTGCGCTACTACGACACGCTGATGCTGCTCGGTGTCGCGGCGCTCAAGCTCGGCACGCCGCACGCGATCGTGCGCTTCTATCCGTACCACGGCGATGCGCGGCAGATGCGCGCCTTCGGCACCAACATGGTGGCGCTGCCGATGCTGCTGTCGGGCGCGTTGTGGCTGATTGCCGCCCTGGCGATGGCGGGGTGGTCGATCCTCGAAGGCCGGTTCTCGCCGCTGTTCTGGTGCGCCTTCGCCATGATCCCGATGCTCGCGGCGGTCAACATCGTGCAGATGGTGGTTCGTGCGAGCGAGCGCTCGGACATCGTGATGGCCACGCGGATCCTCGGGAGGCTGCTGGAACTCGTCCTGGTCGTCGGCGCGGTGATCCTCGTGCAGCACAGCGCGCTGGCCGTGTACGGCGGCAAGATCGCGGCGACGATCGTGCTGCTGGCCTGGCTGGCGTCCTGGCTGTACCGCAACGTGCACTTTGCGCGCGACACGGTCGACCTCGCCGCGGTGAAGGCTGGCCTGATCTACGGCTTGCCGCTGATGGCGCACGAACTGTCCTTCAGCGTCCTGGCCAACATGGACCGCGTACTCCTCAAGCAACTGACCGGCGACTTCGCCGCGGTCGGCATCTATGCGATCGGCTATGCGCTGGCGATGCAGATCAACGTGTTCATCGATGCGACGCTGTCGGAAGCATTCACCCCCGTGGTGATGCGCGCGTACGAGACGGGAGGTGCCGTCGAGGTGCGTGCACTGAAGGAACGCGTTCTGCTGCCGATGACCTACGCCGTCGTGGCGATCATCGCGATGCTGCTGGTGTCGGGCGAGGACATCCTGGTCGCGTTGAGCGGCCCGGACAAGGTCGCCTCGGGCGAGGTCTTCATCGTGGTCGGCATCACCGTGTCGACCTATGCGCTGTTCGCCATCGCCAACTACGGCCTGCAGCTGAAGAAGCGGACCATGCTGGTGCTCGGCATAACCCTGGGTGCGGCCCTGCTCAACATCGCGATGAACTTCATCCTCGTTCCGCGCGTGGGTTACATCGGCGCGGCCTGGTCGACGGCGATCGCCTACGCGGCGCTCTGCGCTGCGCAGTACCTGGTCTGTCCGCGCGGCCTGGCGCGCATGCCGGACGTGCGCGTCGCGGCGCTTTCGCTCGGATGTGCGGCGGTGCTGGTGGGCGTCGCCCTGGGCTCCGATCTGTTCGGCGTGCTCGGCACCTGGATGCGACTGGTCGTGGCGGGCGTCCTGTTCCTGGCGCTGTACGCGCTGCCGATCCTGGCGCTCGACAGCAGGCTCCGCGGCATGGCGCTGGCGCTGCTCAAGCGCTCGCACTAGCCGGATGAAGTGGCTGCTGTCGCCGCTGGCGTGGTTGCTGATTTCGGGGGCGCTCCTGCCGTTTGCGTGGTATTGGCGACGACACATCGCGTTCGCCGTGCTGTGCGCGGTGGTGCTCGCGGCGTTGGTCGTGATGACGCCGCTCGGCGCGAACCTGCTGGCCCGACCCCTGGAGCGGCCCTTCTACGCTGCGGACGGATGTGCGGCGGCGCCACCTGCGGTTGCAGTGGTGCTCGGAGGAGGTGTGGACGCACGGCCGCGCAATGACCAGGACTATTCCGTGCTGAACCTGGCCAGCCGCCGTCGCGTCGATCGCGCGGTAGCGTGGTGGCGCGCCGGCGAAGGGCGCGTGCTGGTGATGCAGGGCGGGGCGCCGCATCGCGGCATTCCCGCGCTTGCGGAATTGATGGGCGCCTATGCGCGCACGCAGGGCGTGCCGGCGCAAGCGCTGCGGCTGGAAGTCCGCTCCGGCGATACCTGGGGCAATGCCGTACACGCGGCCGAACTCTCGCCCCGGTTGCCGCGGCGCGTGGTGCTGGTCACCTCGCTCGTGCATATGCGCCGCGCGCAGACGGCGTATGTCCGCAACGGTTTCGACGTGTGCCCGCTCGGTACGGACCTGCGCCGGCTGCCTTCGCGCATCCCGTGGGCGCTGGTTCCGCGCACGAGCGCATTGGCCAATGCCGAAGTCGCGCTGCATGAGTGGGCGGGGCTGGTGTATTACCGCTGGCGGGCGGACCCGCCAGCGCGGTAAACCCGGTGTTCGAAAAATAAGGCCCCGGAATTTCTTCCGGGGCCTTGGTGTACACATGGTTCCGAATTATTTGTACACCGCGAACGTGGTGGTCGCCTTGGTCGTGAGGCTGCCGCTCGTCGCGGTCGCGGTGAGCTGGTACGTGCCGATGGAGCTCGATCCCGTTCCCGAGACGAAGGACACGCGGGCGTAACCATTGCTGTCCGTGGTGGCGTTGAGGATGACCTTGTTGACCTTGTTCGGCTTGAGCGCCGTGAAGTTCACGCTGGCACCGGCGACAGCCACGCCGCCCTTGGTGACGCGGGCCGTGAGGAACACCGTTTCGCCGGCCTTGTAGCTCGACTTGCTGGCACTGACGGATTCCGCCAGGCCGGTGGAGGTTGCCGAAGCGATCGAGTACTTCGACGTGGCGCTCCTGGTATGCGCGCTGCCGACGCTGCTGCTGACGCCCGTGGCGATGGTGTAGCTGCCCGCGGTAGCCGTGGCAGGCGAGGTCACAACCAGGGTGGTCTTGCCCCAGTTGCCGGGGGCGACATACAGGGTCGTCGATGCAAGCGTGCCGGTCCAACCAGACGGGATGGTGCGCGCCAGCTTGAACGAGGTATTGCCGCAACCCGCGCTGTCGTGGTTCTGCAGGTAGATCGTGAAGGTCTTCGAAGTGCCGGGGGCGACGGACGCGCTCGACGCGGCCAGGGTGAACGTCGGAGCGGCACGCGTGCAGGTCGGAGCCGGCGTAGGCGACGGAGCAGAGCTGCCAGCGCCGTATTCGTACGCGCCCACGTCGTTGGCGGCACCGGTCGGACGCTTGCCGTCCACGAAGTCGGTGGTGACCGCGCTGATCATCGGCGCCTTGTCGATCACCGGGCTGCCCGACAGCGGCTCGGCGTCGAAGCCCGAGAGCGTCATGTTGGTCAGCTTGGGGTTCTGCGTGCAGGTGGTGCCCGACGGGCACGAACGCACGTTCCAGCCCAGGTTGCCGGAGAAGCTCTTCACCGCCGGCGCGCTGCCGCCCGCCATCAGCGTGTTGGTCGACGTGCTGGCGTAGTACGGGAAGCCGACCACGACGTTGTTCTGCACGTAGATCTTGTCCGTGGAAGTGCCTTCGCCGTACGCGATCTGCGCATCGCCTTCGCCGGCGATGGTGTTGTGGCGCACCGTTGCGGTATCGCCGCCGGTCAGGATCAGCAGCAACGTGCTGCCGTAGGCGCGGCACAGATCGCTGGTGGCCATGTAGAACTTGCCACGAAAATAGGTGCACTGGCCGACGAGCACGGAGTTCTCGATCAGCGAGTTGCCCTTGATCTTGACCTGGTTGCCGGCGTTGGCCACCGAGTACACGCGACGCATCGTCACCTTGGTGGTGCTCGCGCCGTCCATGTAGCGCAGGTCGAGGCCGTCGGAGGTGTTGTGGTGGACGAAGGCGTCTTCGATCAGCCACTGGCCGCCGGTATCGACCGTGCCGAAGCCGTCACCGTAACCGCCGGTGCTTTGCGCCCAGCAGGCCCAGGCTTCGCCGGTGGCGACCTTTTCGCCGCAGCCGTTCCAGGCGATTTCGATGTCACGCAGCACCATCGCGCCGGAGTTGGAACCGCCGGTGGAGACGTTGCCGTCCCAGCCCGCGCTGCCGTTCCGGTTCATCTTGACGCGCTCGATGGTCCAGTTGCTCAGGCCGCCGGCGTTGAAGGCGTTCTTTGCCATGCCGTGGATGTTGACGTCGTGGATCCAGACGTTGCTCGAGGCGGTCGCGTAGATGCCCACGCGCGCCCAGGGCATCGTGCTGGTGCACCGGGCCGCGGCGTTGGAATGGTTGTAGACGCAGTCGCTGTTGTCGGTGATCTCGAGGTTGCCGATCTCGACGTTCGAGCTGCCGTCCATGTTGATCACGCGGTGCGTGCCGCCGACACCGACCAGCTTGGGCGTGCTTCCGGCCTTGCCGATGATGCGGGTCTTCGCGGTCGAGGTGCCGCTCGGGATCGGCTGCATGTAGCCGCCGCTGCCGATCTGGTAGCTGCCCGCACCGATGACCAGGGTGTCGCCGCCGGCGATGCGGCGCGAAGCGGATGCGGGCAGGGCGATGTTGGGGCTGTTCCAGGCGCAGGCCTGGGCCGTGCCGGTGC
The DNA here is from genome assembly GCF_042655745.1 of Lysobacter yangpyeongensis. NCBI lineage: Bacteria > Pseudomonadati > Pseudomonadota > Gammaproteobacteria > Lysobacterales > Lysobacteraceae > Lysobacter > Lysobacter yangpyeongensis. The sequence goes on from NZ_JBHSNM010000001.1 coordinate 535,630, forward strand.
CGGGGTATCTGGCGTCCGACTTGCCGGTGCACTGCGAAGCGGTTCCGCCGTCGGCGCGCACGTAATAGGTCGCGGCCTGGGCGGAGCCGATGGCGGCGAGGCCGAGGGAGACGAAGACGAAAAGCTTGGACAAGGACATGAAGACAACTCCGCAAACCATTGGGGGAAGGCCAGGAACTCCTTCCCCAGGCCGGCGCGGACTGTACGAACGAGGGTCCGAGGGGGTTTGTGCGAGCGGCCACACTTCGATCCCGCATGGCCTCGGGCGAGCGGAGAGACGCGTATCGGGCGGTTAAAGACGGCCGCCGAGGCAGTGTGTTCAGGTACGAGTCGGATAGATGAAATTTCTGAACAGGAGTCGCCCTGTTCATGTTTGCCGGATGCGCGCACTCGCAGAGATTTGCGCGCGTTTGCCTCGGAGAATCGCGAGTCAGAAAAATGAGGCCTGCATCACGGTTCTTCGTTCGCGGCTTAAACCGTGCCAACGGATCTGCACACGGCCGTTGCCTCACTGCGTGAAGAAGCGCCTGCCTGCGCGATGCCTTCGCCGGTTCGCCAGACGCGGAGGTCTCCGGTTGCGCGAAGAGATCCGTTCGCAAAAAGGGCCCCGGGAAACCCCGGGGCCCTGTGGAACTGCTGCGTACTGCGTTCGACTTACTTGTAGACCGAGAACGTGGTGGTCGCCTTCGTGGTGAGGCTGCCGCTGGTCGCCGTGGCGGTCAGCTGATAGGTGCCGATCGAGCTGGAACCCGAGCCCGACTTGAACGACACGCGGGCATAACCGTTGCTGTCCGTCGTGCCGGTGAGGATGACCTTGCTGGTCTTGTTCGGCTTGATCGCGGTGAAGTTCACCGAGGCACCGGCGAGGGCCACGCCGTTCTTCATCACGCGCGCGGTCAGGGACACGGTTTCACCGGCCTTGTAGCTGGTCTTGCTGGCGCTGACCGTTTCGGTCAGGACCGGCGCCGGCGGAGCGGCGACCGTGTACGTTGCCGAAGCGCTCTTGGTGTGCGTGCTGCCGACGCTGCTGCTGGTGCCCACGCCCAGGCCGTAGCTGCCTGCAGCGGCGGTCGACGGCGAGACGACCGCGAGCGTGGCGCTGCCCGTGGCGCCCGGCGAAAGCGACAGCGCAGTGGCCGACAGCGTGCCCGTCCAACCCGACGGAACGGTGCGAGCCAGGGCGAAGGACGTCGCGGCGCATTCGGCGCTGTCGTTGTTCTTCAGGCTGATCGCGTAGCTGTTGGTGGTGCCCGCGGCGACCGCCACGGTCGGACCAGTGACGGTCAGCGTCGGCGCGGCGCGCGTGCAGGTCGGAGCCGGCGGCGGAGGCGGAGTGGAAGAGCCCGCACCGAACTCGTACGCACCCACGTCGTTGGCGGTGCCGGTCGGACGCGCGCCCATGACGAAGTCGGTGGTCACCGCACTGATCATCGGCGCCTTGTCGATCACCGGGCTGCCCGACAGCGGCTCGGCATTGAACGAGGCCAGCGTCATGTTGGTCAGCATCGGGTTCTGCGTGCAGGTGGTGCCCGACGGGCACGAACGCACGTTCCAGCCCATGTTGCCGGAGAAACTCTTCACCGCCGGCGCGCCGCCGCCCGCCATCAGCGTGTTGCTGGACGTGCTGGCGTAGTAGGGGAAACCGACCACCAGGTTGTTCTGCACGTAGATCTTGTCGGTCGAGGTGCCTTCGCCATACGCGATCTGCGCATCGCCTTCGCCGGCGATGGTGTTGTGGCGGACGGTGGCGACGTCGTTGCCGGTCAGGATCAGCAGCAGCGTGCTGCCGTAGGCGCGGCACAGGTCGGCTTCCGCCATGTAGAACTTGCCGCGGAAATAGGTGCAATGACCGACGAGCACCGAGTTCTCGATCAGCGAGTTGCCCTTGATCTTCACCTGGTTGCCGGCATTGGCGAAGGAGTAGACGCGACGCATCACCACGTTGGTGCCGTCGGCGCCGTCCATGTAGCGCAGGTCGAGGCCGTCCGAGGTGTTGTGGTGGACGAAGGCGTCTTCGATCAGCCACTGGCCGCCGGTGTCGACCGTACCGAAACCGTCGCCGTAACCGCCGGTGCTCTGCGCCCAGCAGGCCCAGGCTTCGCCGGTGGCGACCTTCTCACCGCAGCCGTTCCAGGAGATCTCGATATCGCGCATCACCATCGCGCCGGAGTTGGAACCGCCGGTGGAGACGTTGCCGTCCCAGCCCGCGCTGCCGTTGCGATTCATCTTGACGCGCTCGAGCGTCCAGTTGCTCAGGCCGCCGGCGTTGAAGGCGTTCTTCGCCATGCCGTGGATGTTGACGTCGTGGATCCAGACGTTGCTCGACGCAGTCGCGTAGATGCCCACGCGCGCCCACGGCATCGTGCTCGTGCAGGTGGCCGCGGCGTTGGAATGGTTGTAGACGCAGTCGCTGTTGTCGGTGATCTCGAGGTTGCCGAGTTCGACGTACGAGCTGCCGTCCAGGTTGATCACGCGATGCGTGCCGGCCACGCCCACCAGCTTGGTGCCGGGCTTGCCGAGGATGCGGGTCTTCGCGCTGCTCGTGCCGCTCGGCACCTTCTGCATGTAACCGCCGCTGCCGATCTGGTACGTGCCGGCGCCGATCATCAGGGTGTCGCCACCGACGATGCGCGCAGCGCCCGAGTTAGGCAGGGCGATGTTGGGATTCTTCCAGGCGCAGGCCTGACCCGTGCCGGTGCCCGGATAGGCGGCGTCGGCGCGACCGTTGCATTGCGAGGCATCGCCACCGTCGACGCGGACGTAATACGTCGCGGCCTGGGCGGAACCGATGGCGGCAAGACCGAGGGAGAGGGAGACGAACAGCTTGGACAGCTTGCGGCTGTCACGCAGGGACTGGGGGAACATCTGGGCAACTCCGTGAGAACTGATGGGGGTTGGCCAGAGCTCCCTCGGCACGGCCGGGGGCGGACTCTACGGAGCGGGTTTTTGGGCGGTTGTGCGAGCCGCCACAGTTCTTTTGCACGTCGAGGCGCGAAAACCCCGCGACACGCGCATCGCGGGGTCAAGGCCTGCGAGCTTGAATGCGATGTTCAGCGTGCAGTAGGGAAGATGAAAATCATGAACAGGGGTTTCCCTGTTCACAATCGCGCGCGCGTGCCTCGCGCGCGCGAATCATAGTCGCGAGCCGCGAAAATCGCGGGTCAGGAAAATGCGGTACGCGTCACAAGACGAAATGCGCGGCGCAAATCGTGCCAACTTCGCTCAGAAATGTGACGGAGACCGCGGAAGCTGACTGGGCGAAAGCGTTTCCACGCGACGCCAGCGCGGCGTGGATCAACCGAACTTGCCTTCGTAGTCGGTGCGGTTGACGTAGCCCACGGCGCCTTCGGACGAGATCACCTTGCCCGGCACGCCGACGACCACCGCATCGTCGGGCACGTCGCGCGTCACCACGCAGTTGGCGCCGATCGCGACGTTGTTGCCGACACGGATGCCGCCGACGATCACGGCGCCCGGACCGATGTACACGTTGTCGCCGATCACCGGATAACCCTGATGGTTGCCGCGGTTGGTCCTGCCGATGGTCACGCCCTGGGAGATGTTGCAGTTGCGGCCGATGGTGGCCTTGCCGCTCACCACGATGCCGCCGAAGTGGCCGATGTAGAAGCCGCTGCCGATGCGCGTACCGGCGGGAATCGAGATGCCGTAGCGGTACATCAGCCGTCCCAGCACGAAGCGCGCGAACGGGTAGGCCACGTACCGCAGCAACGCATGCGACCTGGTGTACGCGCACGTGCGCAGCCAGAAGTTGTAGCGGAACGATTCGCCGCGGAAGAAGCACGCGCCCGCCAACCCGCGCCGTGCATTGCCGGTGATGCGGTAGAGGTCGGACAGCAGCAGGAACCGGTACTCCGCGAACGTCATCGGCACTCCCCATGCCTTCGCCATCGGTCAGGCGACTGGTTTCACCATCGACACGACGGCCTTGAACTTTCCGCTCGCCGATCGCGGAATGGTTTCGACGGTTTCGACCAGCACCTCCACGTCGCCGAGCCGCTGGCGGATGCGCTGCCCGATGTCCGCGACGTCCGCGTCGCCGAACGCTCCCGCCGGCACTACCTTCACGCGGATGCGGTCCAGCGCTTCCTGCACGATCTGCCCTTCGGCCACGTGATCCTGCCCGACGAAGATGCCGTGGAAGCGCACCATCTCGCGTCCGTCCGGCCCGATGACCACGTCCTCGATGCGGCCGATCACTTCCTTCAGCACCGGCATGTGCCGCCCGCAGGTGCACGGTGCGGGATCCCACGCCGCGACATCGCCGACGCGGTAACGGATGAAGGGCTGGTATTGCCGCACGAACCCGGTGGCAACGACCTCGCCGGCTTCGCCGGGATCGCAGGCGCTGCCGTCGGGACGCAGGATCTCGACGACGCCCGCATCCGGACTGACATGCAGGCGATGATGCGTGCACTCGCTGGCGAAGACCGCGTTCTCGACCGTGCCGTATTCCTCGAACACCGGGCACCGGTACGCGGCTTCCATCGCCGCGCGCATCTGCGGCGTGACCTTCTCGCTCGTGGTGATGACCGCGGCCAATGGCGGCACTTCGAGGCCGCGTTCGAGGATGTAGCGGGCGAGCAGCGCCCACGAGACGGCGTATCCGGTCAGCCAGCGGGTATTGTGGCGCCAGAGCGCTGCGACGTACTGGTGCGCGTTGTCGCGACTGAGATGGAAAGCCGAGAAATACACCTGGTTTTCCACGCGGTTGAAGCGGTGGAACGGGCCGCGGCTGTGCGTGTCGGGTACGACCAGGCGCCCCGAGAACGTCGCGCGCGCGTCGCGGAAGGACACGCCGGCCCAGCCGGCCGAGCGCACTTCGCGCAGCGCGCGCGCGTCGCGTGCTTCGCGCGCCGTCCACAAGGTGGTCACGGGCGTGCCGGTCGAACCGCTGGTCAGGAAGCGGTAGCGCAGCAGCGGACGCAGGTCGTCGCGCGCGAAATCCCCGGGCCGTGCGCGGATCGGATCCTTGTCCAGCAGTGGCAGTTCCGCCAGCCGGCCGGCCTGCGCGGCGCGCTTTTCGGCGGCGCTCCACGCAGCGCGATAGTAGGGAACGTGATCCGCCGCGGCGGCCAGCAGGCGCCCGAGCATCCCGGCCTGGTACGCGGCGAAACGTTCGGCCGACCAGCCGTCGCGATCGCGGTAGCCCTGCACCAGGCGACCGTAACCCGGTCCCGAGCGCAGCCAGTGTCGATACACGCCGAAGGCCGACGCCGCGAGCTGTTGTCCGCCGTGCGGCAGATGGGCGTAGATCCGGTCGGCCAGTGCCATGTCCGCTCCCTGTTCCTAGCGGCCCGCGGCCGCGCTGCATGGCATCGCACCGGCCTTGCCGCCGCCCGGATTGCCGGGAAGCGGCCTCGCGTCGAACGCGGCCAGCGTCGTGTTCGCCAGCTTCGGCGGCGCTTCGCAGCGCGCGCCGTCGGGGCATTCGTCGACGCGCCACGCGATGTTGCCCGTCGACTGGATGCGTGCGCGGCTCTTGCCGCCGTCGAAGGCGGACTGCCGCGATGGGCGGCGGTAGTACGGAAACCCCATCACCAGGTTGTCGCGCACGAGGATGCGGTCGCTGTCGTCGCCCTCGCTGTGGCCGATCTGCACCGCACCTTCGCCGGCGATCGTGTTGCGGCGAACGGTCACCGTATCGCCACCGGTCAGCACCAATTGCAGCGTGCTGCCATCCGCACGGCACAGGTCTTCATCGCCCATGAAGAAGCGGTTGCGGAAGAAGCTGCAGTGGCCGACCAGCACCGAATCCTCGACCAGCGCATTGCCCTTGATTTTCAGCTGGTTGCCGGCGTTGGCCACCGCGCGCAGGCGTCGCACGGTGACGGACGTGCCGTCGGCGCCATCCATGTAGCGCAGGTCGAGCCCGTCGGACGTGTTGTGGTGGACATTGGCGTCCTCGATCAGCCAGGTGCCGCCGGTTTCGGTCGTGCCGAACCCGTCGCCGTAGCCGCCCGCGGACTGCGCCCAGCACGCCCAGGGCTCGCCGGTCGCCACGCGCTCGCCGCAGCCGTTCCAGGCGATCTCGACATCGCGCAGGATCATCCGCCCCGAATCGGATCCGCGATCGCCGACATTGCCGTCCCAGCCGGCAGTGCCGTTGCGGTTGATCCTGACGCGATCGAGCGTCCAGTTGGAGAGCAGGCCGGCATTGATGCCGCGCGCCGCCAGGCCATGGATGTCGAGGTCGTGCAGCCAGACGTTGCTCGACGACTTGGCGTAGAGGCCCACGCGCGCCCATGCCATGGCGTCGTTGCAGGCGACGCGTGGATTGGCATGACGGAACACGCAGTCGCTGTTGTCGGTGATCTCGAGTCGGCCGACTTCGACGTTGGAACTGCCCTCGAGGTTGAGCACGCGATGGATGCCGCCGACGCCGACGATCTTCGGCATCGTGCCGGGCTTGCCGATGACCCGCGTGGGCGTCGCCGCACTGCGTCCGCCAGGAATCGGTTGCAGGTAACCGTTGTCGCCGATGCGGTACGTGCCCGCGCCGATCAGCAGCGTGTCGCCACCGGAGATGCGCGCCGGCCCGGAAGGCGGCAACGCGATCTCCGGACTTTTCCACGCGCAGGCCTTGCCCGAACCGCTGCCGGGATAGGCTGCATCCGCGCGGCCGGTGCACTGCACCGCGTCGCCGCCGTCGGCGCGGACGTAGAACGTCCTGGCGTCGCGCGCCGGCGCGAGCGATATCGGAATCCCGGCGGTGTCGGCACGAGGCGAAGCGCAGGCTACCGGCGGCGCTGCGCCCGACGCGCCGGAAACAAGCGCACCCGCGCACAGCGCCATCCGTGCCACGGCGGCGCGCGTCGCCCGCGCCCGTTCCGGCGCGTGATGGCATTGCGTAGCGACGATGCGGTTCCCCATGCGCGCAGACCGGTGCAGGTCAGGGAGGCAGTTGCCGCAGGCGCGCCAGTCCCGGCAATGCGCGTGCGGCGAGCGGAAAGCGTTGCCCGAGCGTGACCGGCGTGCGCTGTGGCGCCTGCGCGGCCGCCACCACGTGCGCGGCGTGTTCGCGGATGGTGCCGTAGCGCTCCATCAGCCCGCACAGGATCCAGAAGTCCGCCATGATCACGCTGTCGAAGAAGGGGCTGCCGTACATGTTCCCCAGTGCCATGGACACCACGGCGAGGGTGAAGCCGCGCTCGTAGGTGCCGCCCTCCGGCCCCGCGGCGCCCGGAGATCGTCGCAGCCAGTGCGTCATCCTCCACAGGCGCCAGAACACCCACAACAACGCCAGCAGTCCCAGGGGGCCGCATTCGGCCAGGGTGAGCAGGAAGCCGTTGTGCGCGTCCTTGCCCGCGTAGCTGGTGTAGTCGCCGATGTGGTCGCCGAAACGGTTCAGGCCTACGCCGGCGGGATGGTCGCGCAGCATCGCCAGCGTGCCGCTCCAGATCGTGAAGCGGCTGGTGGTGCTCACGTCGAGCGATACCTCGCCGCTGGCGTCCACCTGCTGGGTTTCCTGCACGCGATCGACGACGCTGTCGGGCAGGACGGTCAGCATCACCACCACCATCAGCACGCCGGCGAGCGCCGCCGCGGGAATGCTCCGCCACACCAGCAGCACCATGATTCCGAACAGGCCGATCAGGTACGCCTGGCGCGAATAGGTGAACAGGATCGCCATGGCGAGGACGAGGCTGCCTGCCAGCGCGGCGCCGCGGGCGAGCGGACGCTGCCGCGATTGCAGCACGATCGCCACGAGCATGGGCAGGAAGATGGCGAAGAAGACGCCGGCGCGATTGGCCATCTTGATCGGACCGAACGGCCCGGTCGCGCGCTGGGTTTCCGAGAATTCGCCGAGGTTGAAGCTCAAGCCCTGTCCGACCGCCACGAGCCCCGCCGCCACCGCGACCACCAGGGACAGGACGATCAACTGCCGCGTGGTCTTCAGGTCCAGTCCGCAGCGCCGATAGGCGAGGTAGAGGAAGGGGAAGAGCACCGCGACCTTGGCCTCGCGCAGGTCCTTGGCGACATCGGCGAGGTCGTGCCAGTGCGCGGCGGCGAAGCCGATGAGCATGGCCACGAACAGGGCTGCCAGCGGCGGCAGCAGGTAGCTGGAGCGCGCCAGGTAGCCGGGTTCGCGGTTGCCCAGCAGGAGCGCGAGCGTGAGGATGCCGACCGACGCGCCGACGCTCACGTTGGAGGGCAACTGCGCGGCGAAAGGCAGCAATGCGATCGGAAGGGCATACAGCAGGCGCATGTCAGTTCATCCGATCCGGGTCCGCGCGCGCCGCCTCGCGGAAGGGCAGGCGTGCCGGAAGATCATTTCGCCGGTCCCCGCACAGGATGCGCCAGCACGCGCGCGTCACGCGGTTCGCGCACACGCAGGCAGCGCTCGTACACCGCGGAGGTGGCCGCCGCCAGCGCATCGGGGCTGTGGTGCTGTTCGACGTGGCGGCGTCCTTCACGGGCCAGTTGCATGCGCAACGTCGCATCGTTCATGCGCAGGATCGCGGCTGCCAGCGCATCGGGATCGTCGGCCGGGAACAGCAGGCCGGTCTGCCCGTCGTCGATCAACTCGACGCTGCCACCGACCGCGGAGGCGACGACCGGACAGCGGGCCGCCATCGCTTCGAGCAGCGCGTTCGACAGGCCCTCGAAATGCGAGGGCAGCACCAGGAAATCCGCCGCCTGCATGAGCCGGTCCACGTCGCTGCGCTCGCCGAGGAAGCACAGGTCCGCGGCCACGCCGAGATCGACGGCGAGCTGCTGCACCTCCTCCTGCACGGGCCCTTCGCCGACGAGGACGATGCGGGGACGCATGCCAGGCTCCAGGCGCGCGAGCGCGCGGACGAGGCAGGGCAGGTTCTTCACCGGAACGAGGCGGCCCACGAACAGCCCGAGTAGCCGCGCGTCCGCCACACCCAGCGATCGGCGCAGATTGCGCCGCGCGTCCTCGCCGATCGGCGCAGGCAGATCCACGCCGTTGGCGACCGTGGTGAACAGCGTGTCCGGCATGCGTGTGCGACGTGCCGTGGCGCGCGCGCCGGCACGGGAATTGGCGATCACCGCGGCGCTGTGGCCCAGCACGAAACGCTTGAGCCGCCAGAACCACGCGGGCTTGTCGAGCGCGAAGCTGCGCTCCGACGCGACGAGCGGCGGTCGCCGCCCCGACAGGAAGCGCGCCTGCACCGAAGCGAGTTCCGCCGTCAGCGAAAACGCATGGATCAGCGCGTAATTGCGCTCGCGCAACAGGCGCGCGAAGGCGAGCAGGAACGCCGGGTCGATCCGGCGCCGCTTCGGCAGGTAATGCACGACGACGCCGGAATCGCGGATCGCATCGGCCAGGAAGGAGTGGTTGCGGAAATACGCCAGCTCCGGTTCCCAGCGCTGCCGGTCCAGGCTCTGCAGCAACTGCTGGACCTGACGCTGGCTGCCGCCGATTTCCATGCCATCGATCACGACGAGGATGCGTTCACGCGGCATGGCCGACTGCCTCCCGCATCAGGCCGTGCAAGCGGCTGGCTTCCTTGCGCACGTCGAACTCCTCCTCGATCCGCTCGCGCGCGGCCACGACCAGCCGTTGCCGCAGCGCCGGATCGTCCAGCAGGCGCTTCAATGCCTGCGCCAGCGAGGTGGCGCTGCGCTCTTCCGCCAGCAGACCGTGACGCTCGTGGACGATGAGTTCGGGCACGCCCGACACCGGGCAGCTCACCACGGGGCAGCCAGCGGCCATGGCTTCCATCAGCGCCACGGGAATGCCGTCGCGGCTGCCGTTGGCGGCCACCTGGCAGGGCAGCACGAAGACGGTGGCTTCGCGCAGGGCGGCGCGCACGGCTTCCTGCGGTTGCGCGCCGGCGAGCTCGACGTGGCGCTGCAGGTCGAGGCGATCGATCAGTGCCTGCAATTCGGGGCGCGCCGGGCCTTCGCCCATCAGCGTGCAGTGGAAGTCGTTGCCGGCGTCGCGAAGTTCGGCCAGCGCCTCGATGAGCGTGTGGAAGCCTTTCTCCGGCGACAGGCGCCCGACCCCGACGATACGGTTGCCGGTGCGTCCCTCCGGCCGCCAGGGGATCTGGCGCAGGTCGACGCCGCAATGCACGACCTTCAGCTTGCGCGGCGCGAGCCGGGACACGTTGCGGTCGAGCCAGTCGACGTTGTGTCGCGAGATCGTCACCGCCAGCGCGGCTTCGCGGATCTTGCGCGGCAGCAGCTGGTGGTTCCTGAACACGTCGTGCGCGTGGCAGGTGAAGCCGAACGGGCGTCCGGCCACGCGCCCCAGCGCCCAGGCCGCGGTCGCAGGGTAGGTGGACCAGTGGGCGTGGATGAACTGCGGATCGAAGCGCTGCAGCCAGCCCAGCTGGCACAGGCTGCGGGACAGCGTCGCCATCGACAGCAGCCACACCTTCGGCGTGCGCCAGGTTTCGGCAGTCAGCACCGCCGCGGCGCCAGTCACGCGGAGCGGATGCGCGAACAGCGCGCGCAGCGTGCCGCCGAAGGTCGCCAGCAGGCCGGGCGGCTGGCGGACGCGGTCGATGAGCGCGGCGGCGTCCGCCTGCACCATGGTTTCGGCGGAGCGCTTGAGCGAGAGGATGCGCACGTCGACGCCTTCCTCGATCAGCGCATGGATCTCGCGGACGATGAAGGTTTCCGACCAGCTAGGGAACTGCGAGACGATGTAGAGGACGCGTCGCAACGGTGCCGCGGGCGCCGACGCGATGCCTTCCGCCGCGGCCGTCGCCGGTGCGGCGATCGCTTCGCTCTCGATGCCTTGCACGTGTTCCTTCTGCATGGTCCGTTCCGCGCTCCGACACGCTCCTCTGGATGGAACGTGGCAGCGCGTCGTGGACGGCCAGCGCGGATGCCGTGAATCGCGGTGCCCGGATCAGCGCAACGGTGTCCAGGTCACGATGCGTTCACCGCGCAGGAACCTGAAGAGGCTCACCGCCGAGGCGAGATTGGTCAGCAGGAAGTAATACGGCTGCGCGAGCAGTCGCGCCCTGCGCGAGGCGCGCAGCGGCGTGAAGCCCAGCAACCCCGACAGCAGCACGATCAGCTGCATCGCCAGCAGCCATACGTAGCGCCCCTGCAGCGCGAGCGCGGCGTTGGCCGCGAGCGCGACCAACCAGAACACCGGCGACAGGTAGCGCAACAGCTTGTGCGACCACAGTTGCCAGGCGAACGCGCCGTAGCGGAACGGGTCGAGGAAGCGCTTCTGGCTCGCCAGCGCCGACAGGCTACGCATGCAGACCCGCACCCGCATGGAGAGCTCGCGATCCGGGCGATCCAGCGTTTCCTCGTAACAGGTGGCCGTCGGCTCGAGCACGGTGCGCAGGCCCTGTTCGCGCACCACCATGGCGGTGACGAAATCGCTGATCAGTTCCGGCGCAATCGGTCGGTAGGCCCCGCGCCGCACGGCGTACAGGCAGCCGGAAACGCCGATCAGCGAACCCAGCGCGCTTTCCGCCATGCGCAGCATGATTTCGTAGTTCCAGTACGAAGTGCCGCCGTGGCCGGTGGCCTCGTCGCGCTGCGCCACGTACGCGAGCCGGCCGGCGACGCAGCCCACCGACGGATCGGCGAAGTTCGCCGCCATCGCGCGCAGCGCATGCGCTTCGATCAGCGTGGTCGCATCGGTGAACAGCAGGAGTTCGCCCGTGGCCGCCTGTGCGGCGGCGTTCTGGCAGGCGGTCTTGCCGACGCGCCCCTCCACCCGCAGCAGGCGCACGTTCGGCAGAGCCAGGTCGCGCACGATCCGGTCGGTCCCGTCGGTGGACGCATCAGAAGCGACGATGACGTCGAGGCGCCCGGCCGGATAGTCGAGCTGGAGTACGTTAAGGATCTTCTGCGCGATGTGCTTTTCTTCGTTGTACGCGGCGATGACGACGGTGACCGTCGGGGTCAGGTCGGACTTCACGACGGGTCGGCGAAAAACCCGGGCGAGCGCGATGGCCAGTACCGGGTAGCCCGCATAGACGTAGGCCAGCAGGAAGATCGCGCTCCAGAGCACTGCGTCGAGCATTCCCGTCCCCCGCCGTCAGCGCTTCCACCAGAGGGTGACCAGGACCGCGTTTTCCTTGTAGACCGGATCGGGCAGGTTCGAATCGCGCTCGTTGCGGACGACCTGGGCGCGCCAGCCCCAATGCCGGGTACGTTGTTGTTCGATGCCCAGCGCGTAGACGTGGTCGCGATCCAGCTCGTCAATGGTGCGGAAATCGCGCTTGCGGTAGGAACCGTCGAACACGATCCGGGTCAGGGGCGTCAGGCGGTAGCTCGCCTGGTAGATGACGGCGTTTTCGGTGCGGTCGGCGTCGAGCCGGGAGATGTAACGCAACTGGCGGTAGATCGGGCGGACGCGGAAGCCGAGGCGGTCGCCGGAGAAGCGGTAGTCCAGCTCGACATCGCTCTGGCGATAGACGCCCGCGGTGACCAGCGAGGACGAGGAGTCGACCAGATCGGGCACCAGCGACTCATCGGGATCACTCAGTCGCACGACGAGGTCCTGGACCTCGTCCGCGAACTGATGGCGCGCCCGGAAGCGCAACCGGTTCTGCGGATTGACCTGCCACTGCACGGTCGCGCGGGCGAGCGTGGTCGACTCGTTGTCGGCGTTCTCGCGGTCCAGCCGCGAACGTCCGGCGTCTAGCTGGTATTCGATATCGCGCAACCGGCCCTCGTAGCGGACGTAACCGTCCTGGCGGGTGTAGTCGACGATCGTGGTTTCGGGCTGGTCGAACTCCACGCGCGTATGCGCCAGATGCAGCGAAACGTTGGAGGTGGCATTGATGTCGTGCTGCAGCGCGGCGGCCGCGCTGTAGCGCCGGCTGTCGAATCCGCGCGATACCTCCGCCTGGCTGTCGGCGCCGCGCACGTCGATCTGGAGGCGGCTGGTGTCGCCCAGCCGCGCGAAGAAGCTGGGGCCGCCGAGAAATATATTGACCCGTTGCAGGTTGCCCGGATAACGGCCGTCGCGGAAGTTGATCGGCTCTTCGCTCAAGTAGTCTTCGACCACTAGGTGCATGCGCTGGGGAAACAGCGCCCACTTGAGCTGGCCCGCGAATTCGGCGCGCGTCTCGTCGTCGAATTCGTTGCCGAAGTAGTGGCGCCGCTCGATGTCACCGCGCGCGTGCAGTTCCACCGACGCGCCTTCTTCCTTCAGGTCGAACCTCAGCCGTGGCACCAGGACCGATTCGTTGGCCTGGTTGTTCTCGCTGAGGTTGAGGTTGTCGCTGTGCAGCCCGGTCAGCTCGAACTGGTAGTCGAGCCGGGCGGCGCGCGCGTTGCCCGTGGACAGCGCCACCAGCAACGCGAGGGCGAGCGGCGCAAGCGTCGCGCGGTAGCGACTGGCGCGGAAGGCAGGGTCACGCGTTTTCATTGAAGACCACGCCGGCGAACTTCCGGGGATCGAAATTGCCGGCGGCGGCCGCGATGTCGGCCGGCGTATTCCGGCCGTAACCCGCGACCAGGATCACCACGTCCGCCAGCTCCGAGAGCATCCGCGCATCGGGAGCACCGAGCGCGGGCGGGCTGTCGAGGAAGATGTAGCGGTCGGAATAGCTGCTGCGCAGCGAATCGAGCAGCAGGCGCATGCGAAACGAGGCGAAGTGCTCGGCCTCCATGTCGCCGTAGGTGGACCGGCCCGCGGGGATCAGCTTGAGGCGCGGGATGCCGGTGGCATACAGCATGCCGTCGACTTCGGCCTCGGGATCCTCGAGGTAGTTGATCAGGCCGCCACGGGCGGTATCGATCTTCATCGCGGTGTGCTGGGTGGGGTGCCGCAGGTTGCAGTCGATCAACAGCGCGGTCTTGGACTGGTCGAACGTGACCGACAGCGCCAGGTTGCGCGCGACGAAGCTGCCGCCGCAGCCGTTGCTCACGGGCACCACCAGGGTGACGAAATTTTCGTTGGAGATGGACAGCAGCCGCGTGCGCAGGTCGCGGAACGAATCCACGAGCGGCCGGTTGGCGCCGTCCAGGTAGGGAATGATCGAGCGCTCGGCCAGCTGCCCCGGCGTCAGCGCGGTCGACTCGCTGCGGCGCACGACGCTGCGGTGTTCGATCGCGGCCATCCGGGCCAGGGCCTCCGCGGCGGACTGGTTGAAGTCGTTCATAGGACGTCCACCATTTTCAGCATCAGGACGATGCCGTAGATCACGGGCACCGAAAGCAGCAGCGCGGATCCGAGCCGCAACTGCCGGGCCTGCTGTTCGTTCTGGCCATGGCTCATCTGCGGTGGAATCACGGCCAGTACCGGCAGGCCGGCTTCGCGTTCGATCTGCAGCGGCGCGCGCACGCGCGGGTCGTGCCTGACGAGCAGCGAAAGCAGCAGCAGCGGTATGAACACGGCGACAGCGAGTCCGGCCGCGGCGAAATGCACGAGGCGCAGGCCGGTGGGCAGCAGCGGGATCGAGGCCGGTTCCTGGATCTGGAAGCCGAGGCTGCGGCCATCCGCGTCCAGGCTCATCGACACGCGGGCGTTCTCGCGCCGCTTGAGCAGGTCCTCGTACATCTCCTTGTTGACGTCGTGCGCGCGCGTCAGCGCCGAGACTTCGCCACCGGATTCCATGATCTTGCGGCTGCGCTCGTATTCCTCGCGCAGCAGGGCCTGGGCGGTGGCGACGCGCGAGGCGGCCGCCGCGCCCTGGCGCCGCACTTCGGTGAGCTGGCTGCGCAGCTGTTCGTAGACCGGGTTCATGGTCGGCGTCGCGCCCGGGATGACCGAGCCCCTCGCACGGCCGCTGCGCATCTGGCCCTGCAACTCGCTGATCTGGTTGCGCACGCGCACCACGTCGGGGTGCTGGTCGGTGTAGCTCAGCTTGAGCCGGTCGTATTCGGCCTGCAGGCCGGCCAGCTGCGCATTGGTCTGGCTGGAGCGCGAGATCGTGGTGATCTGGCTTTCGCGCGACAGCATGCCCATCAGCTGGTGTTCCTGCGCGCCGACATCGGCCAGGTCCATGCTCGCGTTGTCGGCGGCGCGACGCAGTTCGGCGATGCGCGATGCGACGTCGCTGTCGACGCCGGGCACGGCATCGGGGTTGGCCATGCGGTAGGCCTGCAGCTTCCGGTCCGCTTCGGCCAGCGCCTTCTGGTACTGGTCGACCTGTGCGTCGATGAACTGGTACGCGGACTTGCTGGCGCGGGCGCGCGAATCGAGCACCTGTTCGATCAGGGCTTCCGAAAACCGCTTCGCCACCGCGTAGGCGCGCTTGGGATCGGAATCGGAGTAGGTGATCTTGACCAGGCTCAGCTTGGGATCGCTGGAGCGCGTCGGCGTGCGCTCGGTGACCGTCACTTCGGTGCGTCCCATGATGCCGTTGCTCAGCTTCTGCTTCTCGACCGCAGTGAGTTCGCCGTTGTCCATCCAGCCGCCGGCGCGCAGCACTTCGTCCAGCACGCGATGGCCGAAGAGCACGTCGCGCGAGATGACCGCGCGCGACGCATCGTTCGGCGCCGCGGTGCGGCCTTCCATCAACGGCGCGATCGCCGCGTTGTCCTGCACCAGCACCGTCGCGGACGACTGATACGTGGGCGGGTTGACCAGGCCCCACGCGAGGAAGAACAACGCGATGGCGGCGAAGATGGTGGCCAGCGGCAACAGGTAGCGTCGCGCCTCCTTGCGCGCGATCGTCGCGACGGCGATCGCGGGCAACCGATCGGGCGCGGGACCGGGAAGGCTGAGCTGCCTGTACGGAGTGTTCACAGGACGCGCTCCGGAACGGTGATCACGTCGCCGGGAGCGACCTTGTAGTTGGTGGTGAGGTCGCCGTCCTCGAGGATGTGGTTGAGCTGGACCTCATACGCCTGGGCGCTGTCGCCGGCCTTGCGGTGCAGGCTCGAGCGATCCGGCGCGGCGAACTCGGTCACGCCGCCCGCCGCCAGCACCGCGTCGAGCACGGTCATGCCCTGCCGGTACGGAATCGAGACCGGCGTGCGCACCGCGCCGGTGACCCGCACGCGCGAGAGGTACTCATGGCTGCGCAGTTCGGTGAGGATCACCGTGACCTGCGGTTCCTTGATGTAGGTGGCGAGCTTGTCCTGCACGTCCTTGGCCACGGCGTCCGGCGTGCGGCCGCCGGCCACGACGTCGCCGACCAGCGGCACGGAAATCTTGCCGTCGGGACGCACGGGGGCGGTGATGCTGAGCTCGGGATTGCGCCATACCGACACCTGGACGATGTCGTCGGCGCCGATCTGGTATTCGTCGGCCGGAGCCGGGGCGGGCGGGGCTCCCGCCGTGATGCCCGCGGTGCTGGCGCAGCCGGCGAGCAGCAGGGACAAGCCGAAGGCCCGAAGGGCAGGTGCAACGCGCATGACTATTCTCCGATGAGCTGCGGGTAGACCCCTCTTGGACAACGCCGGGTGCCATGGCACCCGGCCAAACCAGCCACCCGGCGAAGGTTTCCCTTCAGACCCGGTGGTAATCGCGGTACCACTCGACGAAGCGCGCCACGCCTTCCTCCACCGGAGTGGATGGCGAATAACCGACATCCCGGTGCAGCGCGTCCACGTCCGCCCACGTATCGGGGACGTCGCCCGGTTGCATCGGCAGCAGGCGGCGCTCGGCGCGCCGCCCCAGGCAGCGCTCCAGCACTTCGATGTAGCGCAGCAGTTCCACCGGCCGGTGGTTGCCGATGTTGTAGACGCGATAGGGCGCGTTCGACGTGCCCGGCGAAGGCGTGAGGGTGGCGTCAACGCCGGGCACGTGGTCGAGCGTGCGGACCACGCCTTCCACGATGTCGTCGATGTAGGTGAAGTCGCGGCTGTGGCGGCCGTGGTTGAAGACGTCGATCGGTTCGCCGGCCAGGATCTTCCGCGTGAAGAGGAACAGCGCCATGTCCGGCCGGCCCCACGGGCCGTACACGGTGAAGAAGCGCAGTCCCGTGGTCGGCAGCCCGAACAGGTGGCTGTAGGTGTGCGCCATCAGTTCGTTGGCCTTCTTCGTCGCCGCGTACATGCTCACCGGGTGGTCGACGTTGTCGTCCACGGAGAAGGGGAGCTTGCGATTCGCGCCGTAGACCGAACTGGACGAAGCGTAGACCAGGTGTTCCACGCCGCGATGGCGGCAGGCTTCCAGGATGTTGAGGAATCCGACGATGTTGCTGTCGACGTAGGAACGCGGATTCTCCAGCGAATAGCGCACGCCGGCCTGCGCGGCCAGGTTCACCACCCGCTGCGGGGCGAACGAGGCGAAGGCTTCGCCCACTGCGAGGCTGTCCTCGAGCGATCCGCGCAGGAAACGGAAATTCGCCTGCGGCAGCAGGCGGTCCAGCCTGGCCTGTTTCAGACGCGGGTCGTAGTAGGCGTTGAGGTTGTCGAAGCCGAGCACCTCGTCGCCGCGGGCGAGCAACACCTCGCTCAGCTTCGCGCCGATGAAGCCCGCTGCGCCGGTGACGAGTACGCGCATGGGTTACAGGCACCCGTCGACGCTGTCGCGCGGCAGAGCGCGCTTGACGTCGAACAGCACCGCTCCGGGCACGCCGTAGGCGCGGATGCGCTCCGCGCCCATCGCCACGAACTCGCCGTGCGCCACCGCGAGGACGACGGCGCTGTAACGGCCCGTTTCCGGCTCGGCCACCATGTGGACGCCGTATTCGTCGTGCGCGTGCGCCGCGTTCACCCAGGGATCGTGCACGTCGACCTCGGCGTTGTAGCAGCGCAGCTCGCGCACGATGTCGATCACCTTGGTGTTGCGAACGTCCGGGCAGTTTTCCTTGAACGCCATCCCGAGGATCAGCACGCGCGCGTTGGTCATGTCCTGGTTGCGCTGGCGCATCAGCTTCACGACGCGGCGCGCCACGTGGCTGCCCATGCTGTCGTTGATGCGACGCCCGGCCAGGATCATGTCGGCGTGGTAGCCGATCTGCTGCGCCTTGTGCGTGAGGTAGTAGGGATCCACGCCGATGCAATGCCCGCCGACCAGGCCCGGGCGGAACGGCAGGAAATTCCACTTGGTGCCGGCCGCCTCGAGCACTTCGTGCGTGTCGATGCCAAGGCGGTGGAAGATCAGGGCGAGCTCGTTGATGAGCGCGATGTTGACGTCGCGCTGGATGTTCTCGATGACCTTGGCCGCCTCGGCGACGCGGATGCTGGAGGCCTTGTGCGTGCCGGCGACGATGATGCTTGCGTACAGGCTGTCGATGAATGCGGCGACTACGGGCGTGGAACCGGAAGTCACCTTTTTGATCGTTTCCAGGCGGTGTTGCGGGTCGCCCGGGTTGATGCGTTCCGGGCTGTAGCCGGCGTAGAAGTCGCGGTTGTACACGAGCCCGGATTCGCGCTCGACGATCGGGATGCAGACTTCCTCGGTCGCGCCCGGATACACCGTGGATTCG
Organism: Lysobacter yangpyeongensis; assembly: GCF_042655745.1. Lineage (NCBI taxonomy): Bacteria > Pseudomonadati > Pseudomonadota > Gammaproteobacteria > Lysobacterales > Lysobacteraceae > Lysobacter > Lysobacter yangpyeongensis. Next base: position 553,926 of record NZ_JBHSNM010000001.1, read on the forward strand.
TAGACCACCACGCCGCCCCGCGCGATCGCACGGCCGACGGTGCGGCTGGCCGATTCGAGCGGGCGCAGGTCGGGGCGCTTGTATTCGTCGATCGGCGTGGGAACGGTGACGATGAAGACATTGCAGCCCGCGAGATCCGCCGGGTCGCTGCTGAAGCGCAGCAGCGCGGCTTCGCGCAGGTCGTCGCCGGTGACTTCGCGGGTGTGGTCGTGGTGCGCTCCGAGTTCGGCCACGCGCGCGGCATCGATGTCGAAGCCGACCGTCGGAAACTTCTTTCCGAACGCGACGGCGAGGGGAAGGCCGACATAGCCCAGGCCGATGATGGCGACGCGCGCGCTTTCGAGCGCAACCAAGGGTGCATTGTTTGGCAAGACGTACCTCCCCAGGTCGACTTCCGGGTCGAGATGCGCGCCAGGGGCGGCATCGGTTCACTGGGTAACGCCAATTGCGTGCCAACGCGGACAGGCGGCAGGCACGGAATGTGAAAGCGATGTGCACGCCACGGGAGATGGACGCTGGCGGCCGCCTTCCGCGTTGTCGGTAGAACCAGGGCAGCAACGGCAGGTTCGCATGGCACGCCAGGCTCCGATGTCGGTTCTCGTATGCGGCGGCGCCGGCTACATCGGCAGCCACGCCTGCGTCGCGCTGGCGGAGCAGGGCTACCGCATCGTCATCGCCGACAACTTCGCCAACAGTTCGCCACGCGTGCTGCTGCGGCTGCAACGCATCATCGGCGCACCGGTGGAATGCGAACGGGTGGACCTGCGCAGCCGCACCGCGTTGAAGCGCCTGTTCGCGCGCCACCGTTTCGACGCGGTGATGCATTTCGCGGCGCTCAAGGCCGTCGGCGAGTCGTGCGCGCAGCCGCTCACGTACTTCGAGAACAACATCAGCGGCACGATCAACCTGCTGCAGGCGATGCAGAAGGCGCGCGTGCCGCGGCTCGTGTTCAGTTCGTCGGCCACGGTGTACGGCGACCCGCAGCGCGTGCCCGTGGACGAGAGCGCGCCGCTGCAGGTGACCAACCCCTACGGCCGCACCAAGCTTGTCATGGAGCAGCTGATCGGCGACCTGTGCAGCAGCGTGCCTTCATTCCGGGCGGCCAACCTGCGCTATTTCAATCCGGTGGGCGCGCATCCCTCGGGCCTGATCGGTGAAGACCCCGCGGGCATCCCCAACAACCTCATGCCGTTCATCTGCCAGGTCGCGACGGGCCGGCGTGAGCGGCTGAGCATCTTCGGCGGCGACTATCCGACGCCCGACGGCACCGGCGTGCGCGATTACATCCACGTCGTGGATCTCGCGCGCGCCCACGTCGATGCCCTGGACTATCTGGTTCGCGAGGACGCGAACCTGACCGTCAACCTCGGCACGGGCCGTGGTGTCAGCGTGCTGGAACTGGTGAAGGCGTTCGAGAAGGCGTCGGGGCGACGTATTCCGTACGAGATTGTCGATCGCCGCCCGGGCGACGTCGCCCAGGTCTATGCCGATCCGTCGCTGGCGCACACGCTGCTGGGCTGGCGGGCGCGGTTCGACATCGACACCATGTGCCGCGATGCCTGGCACTGGCAGTCGGGCAATCCCGAAGGTTACGAGCGCGGCAAGACCGACAGTGCGGCGCGTGCGCGTCCGGGACGGGTCCGACAGGGGCGGCAGGAACCGCACCCGCTCACCGACGGCGTCTGAGCCCGCTACCCGACGCAGGACGGTTACAGGGACGCGGCGTTTCCGGCGTTGCGCGATCGCATCGTGACGATGATGCCGGTCGTTTCCTGCATGCCCACGACCGGATAGAACAGCAGTTCGGCGCGGACGTCGTGGCGTTCCCACACGGCGCGGTCGTCCTTCTGCTGGGCCAGGTAGAAGCCCATTCCCGGCAGTCGGCTTTCGTAGAAGCGTTTCGCGTCGCCCGCGCTGCCCGCGTACAGCAGGCGTGCGGCATTGCGGCCGGGCGGTAGCCGCTGCGCCTGCGGCGGGACCGGCAGTTCGACGGGACCTTCCGGCACCGCCTGCTCGGGCAAGACACGCAGCGTCAGTCCGAAGCTCGCGCTCTGCCCGAATGCGTAGCCGCAGGTGGCGGCCAGCAGCAGTCCGATGGTGCCCGCTAGTTTCGACATGTCTCAGGCGGCCTCGGCGCGTTCGCTTGCCAGTGCACGCCAGCGCGCCAGTTGTTCGAACTGGCCCACGCGGCGCAGGTATCCCTCGTCGACTTCCGTTTCGTTGACCAGCGCGGCGGCGACATGCACGGCGCCCGTGACCCAGAAGCCGCGGATGCGCGCGGGATTCCGGTAGAACGCCACGGCTTCCACGATCGGCGCCGGCAGGCCCCACAGGCCGAGCAGGTACGCGCCGGCGATGTTGTGCGGCGTCACCACGCCGGCTTCGTCCACGTGCGCCTGTTGCGGCAGGAGCAGGCCGACTTCCGCCAGCAGGCCGGCGGTGGCGGCGAGCTCCGCGCTCGGCCCGGCCAGCAGGTCCGATGCCAGGCGCGAGATCCGCAACGCGCGATCGCGCATGCCCTTCGCGGCCGCGGAGTGGCTGCCGACGAAGAAGACCTCGCTGGCCAGCACCAGTTGCCGCAGCGCGCTCTGGCCCAGGCGCGTCACGGCGGTGCGCAGGTCGGTGACCTCGCGCCCGGAGGAGTAGTAGGCGGAATTCGTCATGCGCAGCACCTGCGCGGCCAGGGCCGGGTCCTGGCCGATGAGCGCGGCGATGCGCGCCGCGCTGACGTCCGGATCGCGCAGCAGGCGGGTGAGGGCCAGGTACTGGTTCGGCGCGGTGGGCAGGGAGCCCACGCGTCCGATGCTGCGTTTCAGGGCGGGATCGTCCAGCAGCGCACGCAATTCGGCCGCGCTCTCGACGGTATCGATCAGCGCAAGGGAATCGAGCGGCTCGGAGAGCACGCGCTGGGCGACTTCCAGGGCATGCGTGGAATCGGTCTGCTCGCCCGGTGTGGTGAGCAGGATCCGCATGGTCTCGGGGTTGTGCACCTTCATCTGCGCGAGCAGGGCAATGCCGCTGTAGGCGCCGACCTCCTCGGCGCAGATCAGGACGTCGGGTACGCGCGAGCCGGACAGGGCGGTGGCGACTTCGCTGGTCCATTCCAGCTCCCATTCCAGGCCCTGGTCCTCCAGTTCGCGGCGGACCTCACCGGCACGGGCACCGTCATTGCTAACGACCAGAATGAACACGCGCTCTTCCTCCTGTTCCATTGGGTGTCAGGAGGGGCTAACGGCCGCGCCAGCGGCGGCTGAATGGGCTTGTTACGAAACTGCCAACTGGCGCACGTTTGGTGCGCCGGGGGTCAGGAGGGCTCGCCTCCGCGCAGGGGCAACACCAGGCTCACGCGGGTGCCCTGGCCCGGAACGGTCTCGATGTGCAGCGTGCCGCCGAGCTGCTGGGCGCGTTCGCGCATGATGACCAGGCCGAGGCCGCGCACCGCTTCGGGGCTGAAGCCGCGACCGTCGTCGGTGACGACCAGGTGCAGGCTTCCGGTCGCGGCATCCAACTCCAGGCTCAGCGTCACGTGCGTGGCGCCGGAATGGCGGAGGATGTTCGTCAGGGCTTCCTGTGCGATGCGGAAGCAGGCGAGTTCGACCGCGGGATCCGGGCGCTCCGGCAGCGATGCCAGCTGCAGGTGCAGTTGCGGATGGCCGGAGCGGAACAGTGTGTCGGCCTGCCAGCGCAGCGCCGTTTCCAGCCCCAGCGTGTCCAGCTGCGGCGGCCGCAGGAGCATGGACAGGTTGCGCAGCTTGGCGACCGTCTGGTCGGTGATCCCGATGATCTCGGCGAGGACTTCGCGGCTGCGCTCCGGATCGGAGTCGTCCTGCAGCGCCATCGCGCCGAGCTTGATCGCGGTGATGGCCTGGCCGATGTCGTCGTGCAGCTCGCGCGAGAGGGTGCGGCGTTCGGTTTCCTGCAGCGTGATCAGGTGCCGGGCCATGTCCTGCAGTTCCTGGCGCAGGCGGCGCTGCTCTTCGAGGCTGTTGCTCACTTCTTCGTAGGCGCCGTGGGCGCGCGCCGCCAGCTGGTTGAGCGCTTCGGCGACCGGCGCGAGCTCGACGGGCAGCATCTCGGGCGAGGCGGGGAGCGCCTGGCTCTCCAGGGCGAAGCGCTGCATGCGGTCGAGCAGATCGGTGAAGTAGACGCGCAGGCGTCCGAGCAGCGCTCCGGTCACCGCCAACACGCCGACCAGAACCAGCGCCAGCAGGACGAGCATCGCGGCGGTATGCCGGCGGACTTCGAAAACGACCGTGCTTTGCGGCACGAAGACCAGCAGGTGCCAGCCGTTGCGCAGCGGGGAGACCACTGCGTACGCATCTCCACCGTCGCGCAACACGCCCGGCACGAGCGTCATCCGCGCGTTCTGGTCGGACGCTTCCAGGCGGCGCAGCGGCGCGTCGCGGCCCTCGGTCTGCAGCGTGTCGAGGGAGCGGAACGGCAGGCCCGGCGTCGCGTGCACCACGGTGTGGTGGCCGTCCACGAGCAGCATCTGGAATTCGCCGGGAAGGCCCGATTCCGAGCGCAGGGCCGGGAAGGCCTCGATGGTGATCGCGCCGACGATGACGCCGGCGAACTTCCGGTCGGCGAAGTAAGGCACCGACAATGCGACCGATGGAATCTCGCTGGTAACGCGACCGCGGTAGGCATTGGAGATGTGGGGGCGGCCGGTGCGGCGCGGTTCGGCGTAGTACGAACGGTCCGCCACCGAAACACCGCGCACGTGCGTCGCGGCGGGTTCGGTCATTACCAGTGCGCCGTCGGCATCGACCAGCGCCAGGGTTTTGAAGTCACGGAAATAGCGGTGCAGGCGACCCAGGTCGTCGACCCATCGCGCTTCGTCGCGCACCGTGCCGGCATTGCTGCGGCGGTCGGCCATGACCTGCAGCACGGCGGTGTGCATCTCCACGAAGGCATCGATTTCGCGCGCATGGGCACTGGCCACATCGTGCAGTCGCGTCTCGTACTGGTCGCGCGCCACGCGACTGCTCTGCCACAGGTACACCGCAGCGATGGCGACGACCGGCAGGACCACCGCAACGAACAACAGACTGGAGAAATCGCGGAACAGCGCGCGGCGTCGACCGCGAGCGGCGGCGATGCCGATCCTTGACGATCCCTGGGCCGGGTCCTGCGATTGCGTCATCGCGCAACGCTAACCGCGTGTCGTGCCCGGCTGCAACCACTGCAAAAAGGGGGGGCACGCGCCGCCGGCGCGACGAAGCCAGAGACGCAAAAAAGGACGGTCGTGCGTATTGCGCACGACCGTCCGATGGGGCTGCCGACTCATGCGGCTAGAACAGTTCCACGCTGCCTGCATCCATCGACTGCTGCATCACGGGCTTGTGCGGCGGGCGTTCCCATTCGCTGCGCATCTGCGCGATGCGCTGGCCCAGCTGCACCAGTGCGCCCTGCAACTCGGTGCCGCCATGGCCGCCGGTGCGATGCAGCAGGTCCTGCAACGACGAGGCTTCGCGATTGATCGCGCTCAGGCGGTCCAGGTGCACGTTGGCTGCGCCCAGCGCCTGGGTGGCGATGTCCTCGAACTGCAGCGAACGCACGGCCTCGGCCACCGAGACGTCGATCGCGCGGCCGCACTCGGCGATCTCGCGCATGCCGTTGCCCAGGCCGCGGTTGATGCCGTCCACGCGTTCGAGCATCGCCGCCGCTTCGGCGCGCGCACCGCGCGAGCGGTCGAGGTCGCGCGAGGCCATCTGGCTGACGGTGTCGCGAACGCGGGAAATCGCATCCTTGGAGCTGTGCGCCAGCTTGCGGATCTGTTCGTTGAAGGCGGTCGAGCGCTCGGACAGGTTGCGCACCTCGTCGGCGACCACCGCGAAGCCGCGGCCCGCTTCGCCAGCGCGCGCGGCTTCGATCGCCGCATTCAGCGCCAGCAGGTTGGTCTGGTCGGCGATCGACTTCACGTCTTCCAGCAGGGCGAAGATGCCGTCGAGATGCTCGGCCATCGCATCGATGTGGGTCACCGTCGTGCCGCTCTGGCCGCTGACTTCTTCCAGGGCTTCGACCAGCTGCTCCATCTTCTGGCTGGCCTGCACCGCGAACTGGTGCACGTCGGCGCCGCCGCTGTGGTCGCCCGCACGGCGATCGACGATCCGGGAGATGACCTCGTTCTGCACGCGCGACTGGCGGTTCACCGCCTCGAAGCTGCCGCCGAGCTTGGCGACGGATTCGCGGATCAGCTCACGGGTGCGGTCGATCTCGACGCGCGAGCCCTGCACCTCGGTGTTGATGAACGAGCGCAGCTCGCCCAGCACGCGCGTCTGTTCCTGCAGGCTCGCGGGATTGGAGCGGCGGAGCACGGTCCAGGCGAAGCCGAGCCAGGCCAGGGTCATGGTCACCAGGCTGCCCCAGCGGACGGGCGCAGGAAGCGAGAAGGCCTCTGCGCAGATCAGGGTGAGGGTCAGCGCCAGCGGCGCGGCGATACGGATCAGTACACGCGAATCCATCGTCAATCTCGAGGTGAGCGGTCACTTGCGATAACGGCCGCCGGGGCGGGTGCTTTAGCTGCGGATGGCCGGGGAGCGGATGCGGAAGCCAGCAGACGGTCGGCGATTTCGTCGAGCGGCAGCACATCGGCCGCGGCGCCCAGGGCGACGGCCGCGCCGGGCATGCCCCACACGACGCTGGTGGCCTTGTCCTGCGCGATGGTGTGCGCGCCGGCCTTGCGCAGGCCGAGCAGGCCGCGCGCGCCGTCGTCGCCCATCCCGGTCAACAGGGCCGCGCTGGCGTTGCCGCCCGCGTGGCGCGCGACGGAATCGAAGAGCACGTCCACGCTGGGGCGATGGCCGCGCACCGGATCGTCGTCGCACAGCTGCGCATGCCAGCGCGCACCGCTGCGCACCACGCGCAGGTGGCGGCCACCGGGCGCGACGTAGGCGTGGCCCACCAGCAGCGGCTGGTCCTCGCGCGCTTCGAGCACCGTCATGCGGCTGTGCTTGTTCAGGCGTTCGGCGAAGGCGCCGCTGAAGGCGGCGGGAATGTGCTGGGCGATCACCGTCGCCGGGGCGTCCGCGGGCATGCGTGCGAGCACTTCGCGGATGGCTTCGGTGCCGCCGGCGGAGGCGCCGATGGCGAGCAGGCGATCGGTCGTGCGGTAGCCGACCGGTCCGCTGTATTCGCCCGGTGCGACGGCCGTGGGGCGGCGCACGCTGACGCGTGCATGCGCGGCCTGCTTGACCTTGGCGACGAGCGCCGCCGCGTAGTCGCCGAGTCCGCGCGCGACATCCAGTTGCGGCTTGGCGACGAAATCGACCGCGCCCAGCGCGAGCGCATCGAGCGTGACCTGCGCGCCGGCCATGGTGAGCGTGGACACCATCACCACCGGCATCGGCCGCAGCCGCATCAGGTTGCCGAGGAAGGTGAGGCCGTCCATGCGCGGCATTTCGACGTCGAGCGTCAGTACGTCCGGGTCGAGTTGCTTGATGCGGTCGCGCGCGATGAACGGATCGGACGCCGTGCCGACCACCTCGATACCCGGATCGGCGCCGAGGATCTCGGTCATCAGCTTGCGGATCAGGGCGGAGTCGTCGATGACCAGCACCCGGACTCGTTTCCCGGCCATGTCAGAACAACTCCACGCCGCCGCTGGCCGGCGCACGGTTGATGCGGCCGTACAGCGCGCGCTCGGCATCGACGATGCCGTCGTCGCGCGTCGACGGCAGCCGCTTCACCAGCGTGCGGCCGGTCTGCGCGAAGAAGCCGACCTTGCGCGCATGGATGTCGCCCAGGTCCTGCGCGCGCACCGGGATGTTTTCCGCATCCAGGTATTCCAGGACGAAGCGCGCGTTGCGTGTGCCGATCGGATCGCTATAGAAGCCGCTGAGCACGTTGCCGCCGCCGAACACCTTCGCCTGCAGGCGGCTCCGGCGCGCGCCGCGCTTGAGCAGGTCGTTGATCAGCAGCTCCATCGCGTTCATGCCATAGCGCGCGCAGCTGGAATCGTTGCTGCCGTCGCCGGGCAGCATGAAGTGGTTCATGCCGCCGATCGCCATGGTTGTGTCGTACAGGCAGGCCGCGACGCACGAGCCGAGCAGCGTGACCAGGGCAACGGGCTGGTCGGTGGCGACGTAGTCCGCCGGCAGCAGGCGGATCGCCTCGGTCTGCAACGCGGCGTCGTAATAGCTGCCTTCGATCGCGGGCTTACGCCTGGCCTGGAGCATGGTTTGCCGTGTCCTTGGTCGATCGCGCGTCGCGCTCGCCGGTTCGGGTGGAGGCGCGATAGACGGTGCGCCCGCAGGGCGTCACCAAGTCCGTCGCGTGGTGGAAGCTTTCCGAATGCCCGGCGTAGAGCCGCCCGTCCGGTTCCAGCATCGGGACGATCCGCTGCAGCACGCGGTACTGCGTCGCCTTGTCGAAATAGATCATCACGTTGCGGCAGAACACGGCGGTGTAGCGGTTGCGCAGGCCGTAATCGGCGGCGAGCAGGTTGAGCGGGCGGAACTCGATCAGCGCCTGCAGTTCCGGACGAACCCGGCACATCCCGGCATTCGGACCCGTGCCGCGTAGGAAGAAGCGCCGCTTGCGTTGCGCCTCCAGCGCTTCGATGCGCTCGATCGGATAGACGCCGCGCGCGCCGGTCTGCAGCACGCTGGTGTCGATGTCCGTGGCGAGGATGCGCACGGGCGGCGTGAGCGTGTCGAAGGCTTCGCAGGCGGTGATCGCCAGCGAGTAGGGCTCTTCGCCGGTGGAAGCGGCGCAGCACCAGATCAGCAGCGGCGCGCCGCCGCGGCCGCGTTCGCCGTACGCGCGGCGCAGCTGATCGGCCAGCGCGCCGAAATGGTAGTCCTCGCGGAAGAACGAGGTGAGGTTGGTCGTCAGCGCGTTGACGAACGCCTGGACCTCCGCTTCCGGATCGTCTTCGACCAGGTCGAGGTAGTCGCTGAAGCGCTCCAGTTCCAGCGCGCGCAGGCGGCGCACGAGTCGGCCGTACACCATGTCGCGCTTGTGCGCCTGCAGCTGGATGCCCGCGTGGGCATGGATCAGCTTGCAGACGCGACGGAAGTCGCGGTCTTCGAACACGAACGCGCGTTCGGCGGCATTCGCCGCGGACAGCGTCGCCTCCTCGGCGTGCGCCGTCCTGGCCGGGCCCGCGCTGTGCGCGGGCGACAGGGAAGAATGCAGGGTCACGGGGCCTCTGGAGCGTGGTTGCGGTGCGCGTGAAGAACGTGCTGTTTGAAACGTGCTGTTCGAACCTTGTTGTTCGAAAAGTGCTGTTCGAAGGTGCTGCTCAAAAATGCGGAGCCGATGAAGAAACCCCCGGCAGCGCCGGGGGAATCCCTCAGAACTCCTGCCAGTGAGCGTCGCCGCCGCCGGCGACAGCGACCGCACTGGGTCGCACCGCGCGCGGCTGGCGTGCCCGTGTGCCCGCGGCGGCCTTGCGTGCAGCGGCCGGAGCGACCGGCGTGACCGATGCCGCTTCCGTCACCGGCATCCTGGTGACGCGTGCGTCGTCGCCGAGACGGAACACCGCGACGGTCTGCACCAGCTGCTCCGACTGCTGCTCCAGGCTGCGTGCGGCGGCCGAGGCTTCCTCGACCAGCGCCGCGTTCTGCTGCGTGCCTTCGTCCATCTGCGTGATGGCCTGGTTGATCTGCTCGATACCCGCGCTCTGTTCCTGCGACGCGGCCGAGATGTCCGCGATGATGTCGGTGACGCGCTTGATGCTGGTGACGATCTCGCCCATGGTCTTGCCGGCCTGGTCGACCAGCTGGTTGCCCTGTTCGACCTTGTCGACCGACTCGGTGATGAGTTGCTTGATTTCCTTGGCGGCGCCGGCCGAACGCTGCGCCAGCGAGCGCACTTCGGAGGCGACGACCGCGAAGCCGCGACCCTGTTCGCCCGCACGCGCGGCCTCCACCGCGGCATTCAGCGCGAGGATGTTGGTCTGGAAGGCGATGCCGTCGATCACGCTGATGATGTCGGCGACCTTGCGCGAGGACTCGTGGATGGCGCTCATCGTTTCGACGACCTGGCCGACCACCTGGCCGCCCTGCGCGGCGACGTCGACCGCGCCTCTCGCCAGCTGGTTGGCCTGGCGCGCGTTGTCGGCGTTCTGCTTCACGGTGGAGGTGAGTTCTTCCATCGAGCTGGCGGTTTCTTCCAGCGACGCGGCCTGCTGCTCGGTGCGCTGCGACAGGTCGTTGTTGCCGGAGGCAATCTCGCCCGCGGCGGTGCTGATCGCATCGCTGCCCAGGCGGATCTGGCCGACCACCTGCGCGAGCTGGCGCACGGTGCCGTTCGCGTCGGCGGCCAGGCGACCGAAGCGGCCGGGCAGGTCGGCGTCGGCTTCGCGGGTCAGGTCACCCTTGGCCACGGATTCCAGCAGCGAGCCGACTTCGTGCAAGCCGCGATCGGCGCTGGCCATCAGGGTGTTGAGGCCTTCGAGCATCTCGCGATACACGAACTCGAAGCGTTCGGCGTCGCCGCGATGGCTGAAATCGCCTGCGCACGCGGCGTCCACCAAGCCCTTGATCTCGGCGTTGACCTGCTGCATGCCGGCCTTGACCGCATCGACGGCCGCGGTGATCTGCGCCTTCTTGCCGGGATAGCGCTCGATGTCGGGGGACAGGTCGCCACGGGCGTAGGCGCTGACGATTTCGATCACGCGCATCTTCACGGCGATGTGCGAGGCGACGAGGGTGTTGATCTCCTCGGCCATTTCTCCGTACGAACCGGGGAACGCGGTGGAATCGATGCGTTCGTCGATCTCGCCGTTCTGGTGCGCCTCGAACACTTCGTTCTGCGCCCGCGCGAAGCCGCGCAGCGTGTTGACCGCCCGTTCCATGCTGCGCGCGATCTCGCGCAGTTCGTCCTGGGTGTCGACGGTGATCGTGTCGGGGAAATGGCCGCGGCTCAGCTGCGCCGCGCTGGATTCGATGCGCTGCAGCGCGGTGCGCGTGCCGCGGGTGAAGCCCACGAACAGGTAGGCCGACAGCAGCAGGGCGAAGCCCACGGCCAGCGAGGTCAGCGTGGAACGGCGCTGCAGTTGCGCGATCTCGGCCTTGGCTGCCATCGCCAGCGAACGGTTGGAGGCCGTCAGTGCCGCGGCGAAGGCCAGGCGCGCGGCTTCGGCGCGGGCCGACATCACCTTGACCGGCAGCGAGGGCGTGTCCGCATCCAGGATGTGCTTCTGGATCAGCGCGTTCTCCTTGTCCATCGCGTCCAGCGCGTAGCGCATCGGCTTGCCGAGGGAGCGTTGCAGCGCCGGCATGCGGGCCTCGGCTTCCTTCAGGTCGGCCTCGATGCGGGTACGCACGAACTGCTGCATGTTCTTGGACACGGCCAGGCCGGTGCGGTCGTCCACCCAGATCGCGCCTTCCCCGAGCACGCGGATGCCGACCAGGCCCTGGTGCGAGACCGAGTCGGCCAGCATCGGCGTCCACTCGGACGCGGCGCGGCCGGTGTAGAACACGCTCGGATCGGAGGCCAGGATCAGGCCGGTGCGCTGGTAGACCGCCGCCATCAGGTCGTTGACGCGGGCGATGGCGGCCGCGTGGTTGGTTACGGTCGCGCTGGCGTCGGCGTGTTCGGACAGCGCCTTCTCCCATGCGCCGCGCACGGACTGCAGCGGCGCCTGCAGCGAAGTGTCGGCCAGCGTGGTGCGTTGCCAGGCTTCCAGCGCATCGATCGCGTCCGACGCGGACGTGGCCGAACGGCTCAGCGCTTCGGGGGACACCGTGTCCTTGGCGAACTGGCGCACGAGCAACTGCTCGTGTTCCTGCATGGCCAGTACGGCGCGGTGCAGGTGCGACAGGGCGCCGGTCGCGGCGTATTGCAGGCGGGCATCGGAAATCTCGCCGTTCGCACGCACCACCAGCATGCCGGCCAGGACCGCGCAGGTGAGCGTGAAACTGGCACCGATCAGCAATGCCTTCTGCCCGAAGCGCAATCGCGCCATCAGCGCGATGGACGGCGCCAGCAGGCGATCCAGCAGGGAGGACGTGGGACGAACGGACATGGTGGCCTCGTGACGGACGGACCCGAAGTGGGTCGACACCTCCGGCATCGGCGCGCGCCACCGAAACTTTAGGCAGCCGGGAACGGGGCGCCTGCGGATGACAGGTTTCAAAGCGCGCTAAAGATTCCGCGGACGCGGCCGATCCTGGGGGTTCCCAACCTGGAGTGTTCCGCCAATGCGTCGTCCCGTTTCCCTGATCCTCGCCACGGCCTTCGCCCTGATCGTCGCCCTGCCGGCGCATGCCGAGCTCAAGCCGGTGAAGCGCGTGAATCCCGAATACCCGCCGGAGGCCGCGCGCAGCGGCACCACCGGTTTCGTCGAAGTCGAATACACCGTCGACGCCAGCGGCAAGGTGTCCAGCGTGTCCGTGGTGAACGCCAAGCCGGCGCGCACCTTCGAAAGCGCCGCCGTGAAGGCGGTGAAGCAGTGGGAATTCGCCGCCGGTACCGACGGTCGCGGCAAGGTCCGTCTGGACTTCGCGCTGTAAGCCGTACAGCCCCCGATGCGATGACGAAGCGCGCCGGCGACGGCGCGCTTTTTTTGCGCCTAAAGAATCCCGGCGCGCTGCCGATGCCGGTAATGACGATCGCCCGATCGCGCGTCAGTCCGAACAGGAGACAAGCATGCGTCCTCTTCTTCTCGCCGCCGCAACGGCACTCGCGCTGGTATTCGCCGTGCCGGCCCGCGCCGAACTCACGCCCGTCAAGCGCGTGGAGCCGACCTATCCGCCCGAGGCAGTCAGGTCCGGCACGGTCGGCTTCGTGGAACTCGAATTCACCGTCGACGCGACCGGCAAGGTCGCATCGGTGTCGGTCGTGAACGCCAGGCCGGCGCGCACCTTCGAAGGCGCCGCAGTGAAGGCGCTCAAGCAGTGGCAGTTCGCACCGGGCGGCGAGAGCCGCGGCAAGGTGCGGCTGGACTTCAAGTTGTGACCGGCATTTTTTCAAGCCAGGCAGTGCCAACCTGAATCGGCCTCCGACGCCGCATGAATCAGGCCTCATCCGCTCGCTGAGCCTTGCGGCATCGGCGCGCAAGGCCGGTGTTGCCTGACGGAGACTGTCCCCGATCCCGGGGGCGTCATCGCGCCGGTCGTACCATGGCCTTGAAGCGTGACCCGATGAGTGGGAATCTTCGGGGGCGTCGCAGCCGCGGAATCGCGTTACGGGACGGGCGGGACGCAGGCGACAGGGAAACTTCGGCGTTGGGCCTTGGATCGGCGAACCGGGGGACGCATGGACGACGCAAGGTCGATCGGCATTCCGCAAGGAGCTGCGCTCGTGGGGCATCGCGATGGCCGACTGGTCGCGCGTATCGCCCCGCACATGCCGCGCAGATGGCGATGGCGCGACCTGGACACTACGAAAAGACATGACGCCCAGGGCACGCACCTGCACCGCGTCGGCCTCGCCGTCGCACTGGGTGTGCTGCTGTGCGGATCAGCCGCGCGCGTGGAGGCGCAGGGCGCGCCGCTGGACCTGACCTCGCTGTCGCTCGAGGAACTGGGCGACATCCGCATCACCTCGGTATCGAAGAAGCCCGAGCGTCTCGCCGATGCCGCGGCGTCGGTGTTCGTGATCACCAGCGAGGACATCCGCCGGTCGGGCGCGCGCAACCTGCCGGACGTGCTGCGTCTCGCACCGAACCTGCAGGTCGCCCAGGTCAGCGGCACCGGCTACGCGATCTCGGCGCGCGGGATGAACGGCAGCAACACCGCACCGAACAAGCTGCTGGTGCTGGTGGACGGACGCTCGATCTACACGCCGCTGTTTTCCGGTGTGTTTTGGGACGTGCAGGACCTGATGCTGGAGGACGTCGAACGGATCGAAGTGGTCAGCGGCCCGGGCGGCACGCTCTGGGGCGTCAATGCGGTGAACGGCGTGATCAACATCGTGACCCGCGCCGCCGCCGACACCCAGGGCACGCTGCTGGCGGGCTCCGCGGGCGATGCGCAGGCGGACATCGCGTTGCGCCATGGCGGCAGCGCCGGCGCAAGCGGCCATTTCCGCGCGTATGGCAAATATCTCCACCGCGATGCCACGTCCACGCAGGACGGTACAGCGGTCGACGATGGCCAGCACCTGACGCAGGCCGGGTTCCGGGCGGACTGGGGCGTTGGACGCGACCGCCTCAGCCTGCGTGGCATGGCCTACGACGGCGCGCAGGGCCAGCCCGAGCCGGGTGCGATCCACATCGAAGGCCTCGACGTCGCGCTCGGGGACATCGAGTATTCCGGCGCCAATCTCACTGCCGACTGGAGACGGCAGCTCGCAAGCGGCAGCACGTTGCAGGTGCAGGCCTACTACGACCGCACCCGACGCGATGTGCCGCCGATGTTCGGCGAGACCCTGCAGATCGTGGACCTGCAGCTGCAGCATTCGCTGCACCCGCTCGGCCGGCATTCGTTGACCTGGGGCATGAACGCGCGCCACAGCTGGGACCGCGTCGACAACAGCATTTACTTCGCCTTCCTGCCGGGCCGGGTGCAGCAGGACTGGACGAGCCTGTTCCTGCAGGACGAGGTATCGCTGCGCGACGGCCTGCGCATGGTGGTGGGCGCACGCCTGGAGCGGAACGATTACACCGGCACCGAGTTCCTGCCCAATGCGCGCCTCGCCTGGACGGTGGCGCCGGATCACCTGCTGTGGGCGGCGGCGTCGCGAGCCGTGCGTGCGCCATCGCGTCTGGACCGCGATGCGCATGTGCCCGGTGTTCCGCCGTTCCTGCTGGATGGGGGCGATCCGGTGCGCTCGGAGATCGCGAAGGTCTACGAAGTCGGCTACCGCGGGCGATTCGGGCCGCGGGTCACGCTGTCCGCGACCGCATTCCATACCGATTACGACGATCTGCGCACGCAGGAGATCGATTCCAGCTTCACGTTCCTCTATTTCGGCAGCGGCATGCGTGGCCGCGCCGATGGTGTCGAGGCCTGGGGCACCTGGCAGGCGAGCGAACACTGGCGCCTGAGCGCCGGTTTCGCCGCACTCGACGAAACGTACCGGCTCAAGCCCGGCAGCAACGATGCGCAGGCGCCGGCGGCGTCGGGCAACAACCCCAGCCACAGCTGGCAACTGCGCTCCAGCTGGGACATCAGCCCGCGCGCGACGCTGGACATGGGTCTGCGGCACGTCGGGAAGTTGGACAACAACGCCGTGCCCGCCTACACGGTGCTCGATGCGCGACTGGGCTGGCAATTGCGCGATGGTCTGGAACTCTCGCTCAGCGGCCGCAACCTGCTCGATCCGCATGCGGAATACGGCGATGCGGCAACGCGCAGCGAAATCGCGCCGTCGGTGGCGCTCGCACTGACGTGGCGGCGATAGGCGGGAACGCGACGTCAGCAGCGCCCGCTCCGCATCGTTACTTCTTCGGCGTCTCCACCTTCAGCTGCGACTTCACCTCGGTGACGCCGCGGATGCCTTTGGCGACGGCCACGGCCTTGTCTTCCTCGGCGCGCGAGGCGACGCTGCCCTTCAGCGTGACGATGCCATCCCTGGTGTCGACGTCGATCGCGGTGCCAGAGACGTCCTTCGTGGCCAGCAGGTCGGCCTTGACCTTGGTCGTGATCCAGGCGTCGCCCATCTGCTCCGCTGCATCGGCCGTGGTCTGGCCGACGGTGGACTTCTGTTCTTCGGGTTCGCGGTCCTGCGCCTGGGCCGGCAGCGCGCACAGGGCGGCAGCCAGCGTGGCGATGGCGATGTGTCTTGCAACGTTCATGTTTTCACCCGTTCGTCCGTACCAATGACGGGCCGAACTTAAGGGCCTGCGGGATAAGAGGCAGTGAAAACAGGCGTGTATTCCTGACGCAAAAACGCCTGTTGGCCGCTCGCGCGACCGACAGGTGTATTCCGACGTACCCGCATCACGGAGGGGACAGGTCGGTTCAGCCGTTCGCCGCCTTTGCGAAGGATGCGTGAACGACCCGACCAGCGGCGGCAACCCCCCTTCCTTGCGCAGCGAGAACGTCGCCACGGTTTCAACCAGCTGTGCCGCCTGCTGTTCGAGGCTGCGTGCGGCGGCCGATGCTTCCTCGACCAGCGCCGCATTCTGCTGCGTGCCTTCGTCCATCTGGGTGATGGCGTGGTTGATCTGCTCGATGCCCGCGCTCTGTTCCTGCGATGCGGCCGAGATGTCGGCGATGAAGTCGCTCATCCGCTGCACGCTGGTCACGACGTCCTGCATGGTGCGGCCGGCCTGTTCGACCAGCGCGGAGCCTTCGCCGACCTGGCTCACCGAGTTGGTGATCAGTTCCTTGATCTCGCGGGCCGCACTGGCCGAACGCTGCGCCAACGAGCGCACTTCGGAGGCGACCACCGCGAAGCCGCGACCTTGTTCGCCGGCACGCGCGGCTTCCACGGCGGCATTCAGCGCGAGGATGTTGGTCTGGAAGGCGATGCCGTCGATCACGCCGATGATGTCGGCGACCTTGCGCGAGGATTCCTGGATCGCGGTCATTGTGCTGACCACCTGACCGACCACGACGCCGCCCTGGCGCGCGACATCGGCGGCACCCGTGGCCAGCTGGTTGGCCTGGCGCGCGTTGTCGGCGTTCTGGCGGACGGTGGAGGTGAGTTCCTCCATCGAGCTGGCGGTTTCTTCCAGCGACGCGGCCTGCTGCTCGGTGCGCTGCGACAGATCGTCGTTGCCGGCGGAGATTTCCGCGGCGGCGGAATTGATCGCTTCGCTGCCGCTGCGGATGCGCTCCACGATGCCGGTCAGCTGCGCGACGGTGCGGTTCGCATCGGACGCGAGGGCGCCGAAGCGGCCCGGGAGAGCGGTGTCGATGCGACGCGCCAGGTCGCCGTCCGCCAGGGCCGAAAGCAGGGCGCCGACTTCGCCCAGGGCATCGTCGGCGGTCGCCATCAGCGTGTTTAGGCCTTCGATCATTTCGCGGTACACGAACCGGAAATGCGCCGCATCGCCGCGATGGCTGAAGTCGCCGGCGCGGGCCGCATCGACCAGGCCCTTGATCTCGGCATTGACCGACTGCATGCCGGCCTTCACCGCATCGACGGCCGCGGTGACCTCGGCCTTTTTGCCGGGGTAGCGTTCGATGTCGGCGGACAGGTCGCCATGCGCGTAGGCGCTGACGACTTCGATCACGCGCATCTTCACCGCGATGTGCGCGGCGACGAGCGCGTTGGTCTGTTCGGCCATGCGGGCGTAGGCGCCCGGGAAGCGGTCCGCCACGATGCGATGGTCGATCGCGCCGGCGTCGTGCTGTTCGGACATCTCGGCCTGGGCCACGGTGTAGTCGCGCAGCACGCCGACCATGCCGCGCATGGCGTCGGCGAGGCGGCCGATTTCGCTGCCGTCGGAAGCGGGAATGCGGCCTTCCAGCTCGCCCTGCGCCACGGACTGCGCGACGGCGACCACCTGCGTGAGCGGCCTGACGATCGAACGCGAGATCACCAGGGCCGAGGCGACCGCCAGGACCAGTGCGATCGCCAGCAGCGTGCCGATCGCCCACAGGTTGAAGTGGTAGCCGGCCTCCTGGGCCGCGACGCCGCGATTGAGGCGCTGCATGTTGTGTTCGAGCAGCACGCCAACCGCGTCGGCGGTGGCCTGGCGCAGGTCGCCGGCCTGTTTGGCCGGCGCCATGTCGCCGCTCTTGAGGCCCTCGACGAGGCGGCGGCTGTTGTCGAAATAGCGCGCGGCCTTCGCGGCGACGTCGGCGTACAGCGCCCGCTCGCGCGGCTCGGTGATCTTGGCCGCATAGGCGTCGGCGAGCGACTGGAACTGCTTCGCGCCCTCGGTCAGTTCGCCGGTGTACTCGGCGGCCTTGGCGGCATCTTCGTAACTGGCCACGAGGCCGCGTTCGCTGACGCGGTACTCGGCAAGCATGGTTGCCAGCCGGCCCAGGTCGCGGATGGCGGGGACGGATACCTGCGTCACGGTGCGCACGTTGTCCTGCGCGGTCCCCATGCGTTCCACGGCGAACACGCCCATGACGAGGATGAGCATGGCGAGCGCGGCGAAGCCGAGCGCCAGGCGCCGGCCGATGGTGAGGTTCTGCAACATGGCGGGCTCCGGAATCAGTAGGTGTACTGGATGCGGGTGCCCACGACCAGCGGATCGTCGTGGATGCCGCGACGGGCCGAATCGACGCGAACGATGTTCGCGATCAGCCGCACGTTCGAGTTGAAGTAGCAGGTGGCGGCGAAGCCGAGGCTTTCGGCGTGGCCGCCGGCGACGGCACCGTCGTCGAGATCGATCGCGCTCCATCGCAGCGCCAGTTCCCAGGCCATCGCGTCGTCGGCCGAAGGCGCGGCGGCGATGCCGCGCTTGTAGGTGCGTGCCGCGCCGGTGGGCGACCAGGTCAGCAGCGCGCTGCTGGCGTTGCCGTGGAAATCCGCCAGGCCCGCACCGCGATGCGCGACGACCTGCGCCGCTTCGCCCTGCAGCGACCAGTTGCGCCGCAGCCACACGCCTTCCACCGCGGCGCGATCCAGGCGGTCAACGTCGGCCAGCGCACCGGTCGACACCGACTTCAGCGTGGTGAACGTGGTGCCGGGATTGGCGCTGAAGGACGCGCGTTCGTTGCGCGGCGATTCGCTGGACAGGCTCATGCCGACATGGGCGGCGCCGGTCTTGTCCGAATGCAGCAGCCAGGTGCCGCGCAGGCTCGCGCCGCGCGATTCGCTGGTGCCGTCGAGGCGCTGGTCGAACACGGCGGCGTTGAGCGTGCCGTGCTTGCCGAAGCGCGCGTATTCGGCGCCGATGCGCCGGCTGACGATGAACGATCCGACGAAGGACGGTTCGAGGAAGGCGGTCTGCTTGTCGCTGTTGGCATCCTCGAGCGTGAACGGCTGCTTGAACTGGCCGACGCGGATGGAATGGCCCGCGCGCGGCCTGAGCTCCAGGTAGGCATCGGGCGGCGTGCGGTCGGCGAAATCGTGTTCGGCGACGAACTGCCAGCGCTTGCCGGGATCCTTCAGGCGGAAGCCCAGGCGCGCACGGCGGAAACCTTCTTCGCCTTCGGTGGCGATGCGATCGGAATCGACCTGCGCCCAGTCGTACTGGATGTTGGCCGTGGGAGAGAAATCGAAAGGCAGTCCGTCCGCGACGGCGGCGGGCGAGAGGCTCGCGCAGGCGAAGAAGCACGCGGCGCGCAGGGAAAGGGGGTTCATCGAAACTCCGGCGGAATGCAGGGAAGAGGAATCGGCCTGCGTCCTGCCGTGCCGAGCTCTCAGGAGATCGGCCGGACCGGGAAAATCTGAACGCCGGGCGCTGCGTGTCGAAGACATTCGATGGGGGGGCTTGGGGGGCGACGTGCGTTCGATACGAGTTCGTGCCGCTTGCGAATGCAGAACGGCCGCGCATGGCGGCCGGTAGTGGAATGTTCGAGTCGCGCCCGCGGAACGCTTCTGCGCGCGAATGAAGAACGGCCCCCGGGAGGAAGCCGTTGCGTGGTGTCGAATCGCGCCCGCCGGCACGTCTGCGGGCGGATGCAGCGCGGCCGCGGAAGCAACTGGTGCGGAGAACGTCGGTGCGTGGGCCTCAGGCCGCTTCGGGTATCACCAGGCCCATTTCGGTGCTGCCCATCAGGCACTCGATGTCGAGCAGGATCAGCATGCGTTCGTCCAGCGTGCCGATCCCGGTGAGGAACTGGCGGTCGATCGTCGCGCCGATCTCGGGCACCGCACGGACCTGGTCGTCCGAGAGGCGCACGACGTCGGATACGCTGTCGACGACCATGCCCACCACGCGGTCGGCGACGTTGAGCACGATCATCACCGTCAGCGCGGTGTAGTCGGCGCGTTCCAGGCGGAACTTCAGGCGCATGTCGACCACGGGCACGATGGTGCCGCGCAGGTTGATCACGCCCTTGATGTAGTCGGGCGCATCCGGAAGGCGCGTGACCGCGTCGTAACCGCGGATCTCCTTCACCTTGAGGATATCGACGCCGTATTCCTCGCTGCCCAGGGCGAACGTCAGGAACTCGTTGCTGGTTTCCTCCGTCGCGGCGCCGCGCGGACTGGGATGCGGGTGGGACATGGGCGGTTCCTCGATTCGATGCGTGAATTGGGTGCGGTAGTGGGTGTCAGGCGGCGGCAGCCAGACGCGGAGACTGCGCGAGGCCGGAGGCATCGACGATCAGCGCGACGCGCCCATCGCCGAGGATGGTTGCCCCGGACACGCCCGGAATGCGGCGATAGTTGGCTTCGAGGTTCTTCACCACGACCTGGTGCTGGCCGAGCAACTCGTCCACTTCCAGTGCGAGGCGACGGCCGTCGCTCTCGACGACGACCGCGATCGGATGGCCGTGCCCCGCATCAGCACGGGAAGCGACGGGCAGGCCGTACTGCTCGGCGAGGTTGACCAGCGGCAGGTAGTCCTCGCGCACGCGCAGCACGCGGGCGTCGCCGGCGATCGTGCGCACGTCGGAGGTCGCGGGCTGCAGCGATTCGATCACGATGTTGAGCGGCACGATGAACACTTCGTCGCCGACGGCGACGGACATGCCATCGACGATCGCGAGCGTCAGCGGCAGGCGGATAGAAATGGTGGAACCCGCGCCGCTCTGGCTGCGGATCTCGACCTGGCCGCCGAGCGCGGCGATGTTCTTGCGCACCACGTCCATGCCGACGCCGCGGCCGGACAGGTCGGTGAGTTTTTCCGCGGTGGAGAAGCCCGGTGCGAAGACGAGATCCCACACCTGCGCGTCGGTCGGATTCTCGGGCACGTGCAGGTTGCGTTCGGCGGCCTTGCGCAGGATGCGCTCGCGATCCAGGCCGCGGCCGTCGTCGCCGATCTCGATGATGATGTGCCCGCCCTGGTGCGCGGCGGTGAGCGTGATCGTGCCGGTTTCGTCCTTGCCCGCGGCGCGGCGTTCTTCGGGCAGTTCCAGGCCGTGGTCGATCGCGTTGCGCACCAGATGCACCAGCGGATCGACGATTTTCTCGATCACGCCCTTGTCCAGTTCGGTCGCTTCGCCCGAGGTGCGCAGGTGCACCTTCTTGCCCAGGCGGCTGGCGAGGTCGCGGACCATGCGCGGGAAGCGGCTGAAGGCGAACTCCACCGGCAGCATGCGCACGCCCATGACCGATTCCTGCAGGTCGCGGGTGTTGCGCTCGAGCTGCACCAGGCCGGACAACAGGGCCTCGTTGGCGACGGGATCGAGGTGTTCCGAACGCTGGCGCAGCATCGCCTGGGTGATGACGAGTTCGCCTACGAGGTTGATCAACGCATCGACCTTGGCGACGGCGACGCGGATGGAATTGTCGTGGTCGCTGGCGCGGCGACCGGCGATCGCGCCGGCGTCGGCCTCGGTGGCGGCTTCTGCAGACACGACGGCAGGTACCGCTTCAGCGCGAGCGGCCTCGATCGTGAGTTCGCATTCGTCCGCGACCCACGCGAAGGATTCGTCGATCGCGCTGCGCGGCACACTGCCGGGCAGGGTGAGGTCCCAGGCGAGATAGGCCTCGTACGGGTCCATCTCGCTGAAGCCGGGCAGGCGCTGGTCGAGGCAGGTGACGCCCAGTTCGCCGTGGCTGCCGAGTTCGCGCAGGATCCGCAGCGGATCGTTGCCGCTCATGAACAGCGATGCGGCGGGTGTGAAGTTGATGCGCCAGTCGCCCGTGGCCGCAGTCGTGGCGGTTTCGGCTTCGACATGGGTGGCGGCTGGCTTCGCTTCGCCGGACAACAGTTGTTCGAGACTGCTGCGCGCGCGCGTGAGTCCCGCCTGGTCGATCGCATCGCCGTGTTCGCAACCGGCGAGCAGGCCGCGCAGTACATCCACCGACAGCAGCAGCACGCCCGTCGCTTCGGCATCGAGCACGCGACGGCCGCTGCGTGCTTCATCGAGCAGCGTTTCCAGCAGGTGGGTCAGGTCGGTGACCGCGGTGAAGCCGAACGTCGCCGCGCCGCCCTTGATCGAGTGCGCCGCGCGGAAGATGACGTTGATCGTTTCCGCGTCGCTGCGCCCGGATTCCAGCGCCAGCAGGCCGCTCTCCATGGCGTCCAGGCCTTCGCGGCTTTCTTCGAAGAACGCGGCATGAAAGCGGGTGATGTCCATGGAGTGGAGTGCGTGGCCAGGAGTGGATGACTAGGAAGAGGTGTGGCGCAAAGGCAGGCGCAGCGGGCGGGAGGAAGCCGTGGCGCGGTTGCCGTTAGCGGCTACCGCGCCGACATGCCCGCTCCACGTCAGCCGAGCACCTTGCGCACGGTCGCGACCAGTTGCTCGGGATCGAACGGCTTCACCAGCCAGCCGGTGGCGCCGGCCGCCTTGCCTTCCTGCTTCTTGTCGCCGCCGGACTCGGTGGTGAGCATCAGCAGCGGCGTGAACTTGTAGGTCGGCAGCTGGCGCAGTTCGCGGATCAGCGTGATGCCGTCCATGCGCGGCATGTTGACGTCGGTGACGACGGCGTCGAACTTGCGCGTGCGGGCGATATCCAGGGCGGCCTGGCCGTCTTCCGCTTCCTGGACGGTGTAGCCGCCCGAAGTCAGCGCGAAGGCGACCATCTGCCGCATGGAAGGGGAGTCGTCGACGATCAGCAGTTGCGCGCTCAAGCGGGCTCTCCGGTGTGTGCATCGACGCCGAGGCTGACCGCGAGTCCGAGTTGACGCGCGGCCGCCGCAAGCGTCGGCGAGGGCAGGGTGATGGTGGTCTGGTGGCCGCGCGCCGCGCGATCGCGCACGAAGGCGTGCAGCAACTGCAGGCCTGCGGCGTGGACGCGCTGCACGTGTTCGCCGGCGAGCGCGACCGGACTGTCGTCTTCCAGGTGCGGTTGCAGCGCGGCCTGGAGTTCGGCGACGCACTCGATGCCCAGGTCGGATTGCAGGGTCAGCTCGGTCATGGCGACGGTGTGGCGTTTGGGCTCATGCGGTTTAACGGCATGGGGGGCGGGGACTTGAGGGGGAGCAGAAGCGGGAAGGGGGAGTAGGGAAGAGGGAACGACGCAGTCCCGCACCGGCCGGCGATGCATCGTTCCCCATTCCCTATTCCCGCTTTTCATTCCCGCTTGTCTCACACAGCAAACAACGCCCCCGCATCCAGCAGCACCGTCGGCGTGGCACCGACGCGGGCGACGCCGACGATCGGTCCCGGCTTGCTGCCAGCCAGCGGGGGTTCGATGCGGTCCTGGCCGAGCGTCACCACGTCCTCGACCAGGGTGACGAGCACGCCGATCAGCTCGTCGTCGCGCTCCACCACCACGATGCGGCTGCGTTCGTCCGGCTGCACGCACGCGGTGCCCAGCCAGAGGCCCAGGTCGAACACCGGCACGATGCGGCCGCGCAGGTTCATCACGCCAAGCACGGCGGGATTGGCGCCGCGCATCGCGACGATCGGCGCGACGCGCACGACTTCCTGCACGCACAGCAGTTCCAGTGCGTAGCTGCCGCTGCCGACCACCACACGCAGCCAGCGGTTGGAGGCCTGCAGCAGGGTCATTGCGCGGGTGGGCGCCGGCGGCGGCGGGGCGAAGGCGTCGGCGTTGAACACCGGCGCTGCAGGTCGGGGCGCGGGGGGAACTTCGGTTGCGGGTCGTACGTGTTCGATGGCGGGAGGCGATGGCATGGAAGTCTCCGCGCGTTCTGCAGCGACGGGCTGTTCGTCCACGGCGCTCACCTCGCTGTCGCTGGCACCGGACGGGTCGTTCATGACGGCGAGACCATCGGCCGCGGCTGCGGCGGGCGCGAATGGCGTGACCACGGCGTCGTCGAGCCCCTCGACCAGCAGCGCATCGACATACGCGTCGACTTCGTCGGGTGCAGGCTGCGTGTTCATGCGGCCTGCCGTTGCGAGGCATCGGGTTGCGCCAGCAGCCACGTCAGTGCGCGGCGGTAGGCATCGGCGCCGCGGCCGGTAGGCGGCACGGCGGCGGTCAGCGCGTTCGCATCTCGCAGCCGCGTGTCCACTGGCACCGCATGCGGCCACACGCGGCCTTCGTAGCGGTCGTGGAGCAGATCGAGGTTATGGATGCCCGCGCGCGTGCGGCGGTCGTACAGCGTCGGCACCACGAAGCCCGGCAGCGGGCGGCGGCGCGAGCGTTCCACCATCTCGGCCGTGCGCAGCATGTCGGCCAGGCCGTGCAGCGCGAGCTGGTCGGTCTGCGTCGGCACGACCAGACGATCCGCGGCGGCGAGCGCGTTGATCATCAGCAGCCCGAGCGTCGGCGGACAGTCGAGCAGGGCGTAGTCGTAGAGCCCGTGGGCGCCGTGCAGTGCGCGCCCGAGCGCGAGACCGAGCCCCGGCTGCGTGGCGCCACGGCGTTCCAGCGTCGCCAGTGCCGGTTGCGCGGCGACGAGCTTCAGGCCCTCGATGTCGGTGCTGCGCGCGAGCGAGGCGAGCGTGGCGCCGCTGCTGCCGAACAGATCGTGCGTGCCCGACGGTGGCGGCGCCGAAGGCACGGCGAATGCGCGCGTCAGCGAGGCATGCGGATCCAGGTCGATCAGCAGCACGCGATGCCCGGCCTGCGCGAGGCCGCGGCCGAGGAAGAGGGTGGTCGTGGTCTTGCCCACGCCGCCTTTCTGGTTGGCGATCGCCCAAACCTGCATGTCAGCCGGCTCCGGGTTGCGGCGCGGCATCGCTTGCCACGGATGCGCGCAGTTCGTTGGATGCGGTGCCGCGCAGGGGCAAGGCGGCGGTAGCGGAGGACGGCACGGTGGTGTGCGCGCCGTAGGGCCGAGGCGACGACGGCGGCGTTTCCACGGGCGCGGTCGCGGCCGCGGGTGCGGATTCCACAGCGGGTGCGGGTTCGAACGCGATCGTCGGACCGCTCTCGGGAATCGCATCCGGTCCGGCGGGAGCGGCGAGGATCACCAGCAGCACGCGCCGGTTGGCGTTGCGGCCGGCTTCGGTGTCGTTGGGCGCGATCGGCTGGTATTCGCCGTAGCCGATCACCGCGAGCCGGCGCGCCTGGATGCCCTCGGCGATCATCGCGTGCACCACGCTGGAGGCGCGGGCGGAAGAGAGTTCCCAGTTGGAGGGGAATACCGGCGTGCTGATCGGGCGATCGTCGGTGTAGCCCTCCACGCGCACCGCATTGGGCTCGTTGCGCAGCACGGCGGACAGCTTGCGCACGGTGGCCATCGCCACGCTGCTGGGTTCGGCCGCGCCGCTGGCGAACAGGATGTCGCTCTGGATCTCGACCTCCAGGTAGTTGTTGCCGCGACGCACGGTGACGAGGTTCTGCTTCACCAGTTCCGACAGCGCGTCGTGGATCTGCCGGCCCAGCGAGTTGAGCTGGCGTTCGCGCTCCATCGCGGCTTCCTTCGCCCGCGCCCGCGCAGCGGCCTGCTGCTGCGCCTGCCCGTACGTCGGCATTTCCAGCGACTGCCGGATGCGCACCAGGCTCACCGGGCTTACCGAGGCCGGCCCGGTCTTCGCAGCGGCGGTCTGCATCGAAGGACGGTCGAAGGCGGAACCGCGCAACTGCGTCTCGCCCAGCTGGACCGGCGACATCGTGTGCGGCGGCCCGCCGAAGGCCGACGACAGCGCGTCGGCGAGCACGCGGTACTTGCCCTCGTTGACCGAGGAGATCGCGTACATCACCACGAAGAACGCGAGCAGCAGCGTCACCAGGTCGCCGTAGGGGATCGCCCAGGCTTCGTGGTTGGCGTGTTCCTCGTGCTTGTGCCTGCGGGCCATGCGAACGCGCCCTCTACAGGTAGCCGCTGAGGCGCGATTCGATGTTGCGCGGGTTCTCGCCCTGCGCGATGGCGATCAGGCCTTCCACGATCATCTCGCGCTCTTCGGTCTGCGCGTTGACCACGCCCTTGAGCTTGCTCGCGATCGGCAGCAGCGCGAGGTTGGCCGAACCGATGCCGTAGATCGTTGCCGTGAACGCGGCGGCGATGCCGTGGCCGAGCTTGCTCGGGTCGGCGAGGTTCTTCATCACCGCCATCAGGCCCAGCACCGCGCCGATGATGCCCAGCGTCGGCGCGTAGATGCCCATGCCCTCGAACACCTTGGCCGCGGCCATGTCGCGCGAACTCTGCCCGTGCATTTCGATTTCCAGCATCTGCCGGATGGTTTCCGGCTCGATGCCGTCGACCACCATCTGCAGGCCCTTGCGCACGAAGGGATCCTGCTGTGCCTGCACCTGAGCTTCCAGGCCGAGCAGGCCCTGCTTGCGCGCGGTGGTGGACCATTCGACGAGCTGCGCGATCATCGCGCGGCGGTCGTGCGCCGGCGGGCGGAACACCCAGCGGAACATGGCCATGGCGCGCTTGAAGGTGTGGATCGGCGTCTGCACCAGGATCGAGGCCGTGGTGCCGAGGATCACGATGACGAAGGCGGCCGGCGACCACAGGCCCGACAGGCCCGCGCCCTTGAGCACGCTGCCGCCGCACAGGGCGGTGATGGCGAGTACGAGTCCGATGACACTGAGTCTGTCCATATGAACGCGTTATCGGCCCGTGCGCAGCGAACTTGACCGCTCGTCCTGCGGCTTCGCGCCCCGCGCGCCTTCGCGCAGACCCGTGCGCAGCAGCGCATCGACGTCGAGGATCAGCGCCATGCGGCCGTCGCCGACGAGACTCGCGCCGGCGTAACCGGGCAGGCCGCGCAGGGTCGGCGGCAGGGCCTTGATCACGACTTCCTCGCGGCCGCGCACGCGGTCCACGGCGATGCAGTAGCGCTGCTCGCCCGACTGCAGCACCACCGCGGTGACCAGCGGCAGATCGGCCGGCGGCATGCCCAGCCATTCGCGCAGGCACAGCAGGGGAATGGGTTCCTGGCGCAGGTCGAGCATCGGCTGGCCGTCGATCGACAGCGCGCTGGCCGGGTCGTGGATAAGCACTTCGACCACGCGCACCAGCGGCAGCGCATACACGTCGCCCTCGATCTCCACCAGCAGCGTCGGCAGGATCGCCAGCGTCAGCGGCACGCGGATGCAGAAGCGGCTGCCTTCGCCGATCTCGGAGTGGATCTGCACCTGGCCGCTGAGTTCGCGGATCTTCGATTGCACCACGTCCATGCCGACGCCGCGGCCGGACAGGTCGCTGACTTCGTTGCGGGTGGAAAAGCCCGGCAGGAAGATCAGCTGCAGGCATTCCTCGCCGGTCAGCCGCGCCGCGGCTTCGGCGGTGACCAGGCCTTTTTCCACGGCGCTGCGGCGGATCTTTTCCGGATCGATGCCGGCGCCGTCGTCGCGTACTTCGATGTTGACGTGGTCGCCCTCCTGCTGCGCGCTCAGGCGCACGCGGCCCTGTTCGGGCTTGCCGGCGCGGCGGCGCGCCTCGGGCATTTCAATGCCGTGGTCGATCGCGTTGCGCACCAGGTGCACCAGCGGATCGGCCAGGGCTTCGACGAGGTTGCGGTCCAGTTCGGTGTCGGCGCCGACGACTTCCAGCTCGACGTTCTTCTTCAGTTGTCGCGCGACGTCACGCGCGAGTTTGGGGAAGCGGGCGAAGACGCGGCCGACCGGCTGCATGCGCGCGGTCATCACCGCCGATTGCAGGCGCGAGGTCGCCACATCCAGCGCGGCCACCGCGCGATCGAGGTCGTCGTCGCGCAGACGCGGACGGATGGTCTTGAGGCGGTTGCGCGCGAGCACGAGTTCGCCGACGAGGTTGACCATCGCATCGAGGCGGCGCACATCCACGCGGACGGTGGCATCGGCGTCGTTGTGCGCGGCGGGCGCGGGAACGGCGGCGAGTTTCGCCGGCCGATTCGCTTGCGGTGCGACCGGCGCGGGTGCGGCCGATGTCGGAGCGGGCGCATTGCCGGCGCCCTGCAGACTGTCCAGCAGCGCTTCGAATTCGAGATCGTCGATGACGTCGCCACCGGCGGCGAATTTCGCGATCGCTTCCTGGGCGGTGTTGTTTGCCGCGAGCGCAGGCGCGGCGGGCGAACCGCCGATGCCGGCGCGCAGCGAGGCTACGAGGGCCTGCGGTGCGGGGTCGAGCGGACAGCCCGACGCGACCGCCTGCAACATGTCGGCGAGCAGGTCGAGCGCCTGCTGTGCACCGTCGAAGGCGACAGCGTCCAGCGGCACGACGCCGCTGCGCGCGGCATCGAGGCGGTCTTCGGCGGCGTGGCAGATTTCGACCATCGGCCCGAGATCGAGGAATCCCGCGCCGCCCTTGATGGTGTGGAAGCCGCGGAAGACCGCATTGAGGCAGTCGCGGTCGGTCGGCGCGTGTTCGAGCACGACCATCTGCTCGCCGAGCTGGTCGAGGATCTCGCGCGCCTCGATCAGGAAGTCGGCGCAGATGTCGGAGGCGAGGGCGCTCATGGAGTGCGTTCCTGGAATCGATGTGCCGCGCGGTTCCGGGGAACGGTGGGTGCTGCCTGCGTTGGGGTCTTTGTCGCCGCGAACGCGGGGCCTGAGGGCTGTTGTTTTTGATTCGTCATCCCCGCGAAAACGGGGTCAAGCGGTCGCGGCTTTCGGCTGGTCATCCCCGCGAAAGCGGGGATCCATGGACGTTGCTTTAGGTTCGTCATCTCCGAGCAGGTGGGGACACGCGAAGGCTGCTTTTGGCTCGTCATCCCCGCGAAAGCGGGGATCCAGTGACTTTGCCTTTGGCTCGTCATTCCTGCGCAGGCGGGGCCCCAGGGACGCAGTTTTCGGCTCGTCATCCCCGCGAAAGCGGGGATCCAGTGACTTTGCTTTTGGCTCGTCATTCCTGCGCAGGCGGGGCCCCAGGGACGCAGTTTCCGGCTCGTCATCCCCGCGAAAGCGGGGATCCAGTGACTTTGCTTCTCCCTTCCTGCCTCCACGGCGAAAGACACTGGATTCCCGCTTTCGCGGGAATGACGGGCGAAGGGCAAAGACAAAGACACTGGATTCCCGCTTTCGCGGGGATGACGAGCGAAAAGCAGAGGCGAAGACACTGGATGCCCGCTTGACCGGACATTCGTCCGTTGAAGGCCGCGGGGATGACGAGCGAAAGGAAGAGGCGAAGACACTGGATTCCCGCTTGACCGGACATTCGTCCGCTGAAAGCCGCGGGAGTGACGCGCGAAGGGCAAAGGAGCCAGGGCAGAAGGAGCGAGCATCGCCAGCACCATCACAACCCCAGCGAAGACAGCAGCTGGTTGGCGTCGTCCTGCGTCGCCGCCGGGGCATCGAGGCCCGCCAGCGAGGGGCCGAAGCCCTGCCGCGCTGCTTCGCCGCCGGTCAGATGCAGCGGTTCGCCGCCCGACGTCGCGGTGGCCGCATCGCCCAGACCCGCATGCACCGCCTGCACCAGTTGCACCACGCGGCGGATGATCTGCCCGGTGAGGTCCTGGTAGCCCTGCGCGGCGGTCATTTCCGACAGGCGTGAACGGATCGCGGCCATGGTGGCCTTGACGTCTTCATCGATGGAGGTCGCGGGCAGCGTGCCGATCAGTAGGCCGCATTCCTGGATCAGGTCGAGCGTGTGGTGGCTGGCGTCCTCGCTCATGCGCACGACGTGCTCCAGGCGCGCGCACGCTTCGGGCAGCGAACCTTCCGCCGCGCCGCTGCGATTGCCCAGCGCCTGGTCGAGTTCGCGCGCGAGCCTGGCCAGTCCCTGCACCAGCGGCTGCGTGCGCCACTGGATCAGTTCGTCGACGTGCGTGCGCCACGCGGCATGGTTGTCGGCTTCCAGCGCGTCGAGCGCGGCATGCAGGCAGGCGATCACGGCCTGGCGGTCGCCCAGGCGTCCGTCCAGGGCGAGCCCGTCGGGGGACGCCACCGCGTTCACGCCGCGGCTCCCAGGCGTTCGAAGATCTTGCCGAGCTTGTCGCCGAGCGTTGCCGCGGTGAAGGGCTTGATGACGTAACCGTTCACGCCGGCCTGTGCGGCTTCGATGATCTGTTCGCGCTTGGCTTCCGCAGTGACCATGAGCACGGGGATCTTCGACAGCTGCGCGTCGGAGCGGATCGCCTTGAGCAGGTCGATACCCGGCATGCCCGGCATGTTCCAGTCGGTGATCACCAGGTCGAACGGACCCTTGCGCAGTTCCACCAGCGCGCTGTTGCCGTCGTCGGCCTCGGCGGTGTTGAAGAAGCCCAGGTCGTTGAGCAGGTTCTTGACGATGCGCCGCATGGTCGAGAAGTCGTCGACGATCAGGATGCGGATGTTCTTGTCCATGCGGGGTCTCGTGTTGCGGTCGAAAACGTTGGGATGCGGGTGGCTCAGGGCAGGACGTCGTCGTCCTCGTCGTGGCTGCCGCGCCACTCGCCGAGGCGGGCGCGCAGGCGGACCATCGCCTGGCCGTGGATCTGGCAGACGCGCGATTCGCTCACCGCCAGCACGGCGCCGATCTCGCGCAGGTTGAGTTCCTGCTCGTAGTACAGCGACAGCACCAGGCGCTCGCGCTCGGGCAGCTTGCCGATGGCATCGCCCAGTGCGTGGCGAAAGGCGTCGCTCTCGAAGGCGCGCGCCGGCGTCGCCGTGGTGGCCACGGACAGGCGCGGTTCGCCGTCGTGTTCCTCCATGTGCGCGTCGAGGCTGACGAGCTGTCCGCGCGCGGCGTCCTCGACCATGTGGTGATATTCGTCCAGGCTCACGCCGAGCGCGCCGGCGACCTGCTGCGCAGTAGCTGCGCTGCCGGTGCGCTGTTCGATGTCGCGCGTGGCGGCGACGAGGTCGCGGTAACGGCGATGTACCGAGCGCGGCACCCAGTCGCCGCGGCGGATCTCGTCGATCATCGCGCCGCGGATGCGGATGGACGCGTAGGTCTCGAAGGTGGCGCCCTGGTCGGACTGGAAATTGCGCGCGGCGTCGATCAGCCCGAGCATTCCCGCCTGGATCAGGTCGTCGATCTCCACGCTCGCCGGCAGGCGCGCGGCGAGATGGTGGGCGATACGGCGCACGAGTTCGCCGTGCTGCGCGACGATGTCGTGCGCCGAGCCCTGCTGGTTGGCGCGGTATTGGGCGGCGGCGCTGGCGTTCATGCGGCGGCGCTCCTCGTCGGGCTGTTCGCCGGCGTGCCGATGAGGCGTTCGATGAAGAATTCGACGTGGCCACGCGGCGCGGCCGGCGATTGCCACTGGCGCGAGCGGCGGCCGATGTCGCGGAAAGCGAGCGCGGACGGGCTCGACGGAAAGGCGTCGACGACGGATTCCTGGCGCTGCACCGCGCGGCGCAGCCATTCGTCGCGCGGGATCGCGCCGAGGTAGTTGAGGGTCACGTCGAGGAAGCGCGAGGTGACGCGTTCGAGCTTGTCGAACAGCTGCTTGCCTTCGACCGGATGCTGCACCTGGTTGGCGAGCACCTGCACGCGGGCGACGCCGCGCTCGCGGCTGAGCACCTTGATCAGCGCGTAGGCGTCGGTGACGGAAGCCGGTTCGTCGCAGACCACGACCACGACTTCCTGCGCCGCCTGGCAGAAGGTCAGCACGCCATCGGCGAGGCCCGCGGCGTTGTCCACCACCATCGTGTCGATGGGCAGGTCGAGTTCGCTGAAGGCGTGGACCAGGCCGACGTGCTGCTGCGGCGTCAGCTCGGTCATGTGGCGCTTGCCCGACGCGGCGGGGACGATCATCAGCCCGTTGGGGCCTTCCAGCACGGTGTCGCGCAGCTCGCAGCGGCCGGCGAAGACATCGGCGAGAGTGAAGCGCGGCGACAGGCCGAGCATCACGTCGACGTTGGCGAGCCCGAGGTCGGTATCGAGCAGCAGCGTGCGTTGCCCGGCGTTGACCAGGGCCGCGGCGAGGTTGATCGACACCGACGTCTTGCCCACGCCGCCCTTGCCGCTGGCGACCGCGATGACGCGGGGCGCGGGATGGTGCGGCGTGCTGGGAATGGAATCAGGCGAACGCATGGCGATCCTCTAGGTCCAAGGGGTTAACGGCAGCACCCGGCGATTTCTCCAGTGCCAATTTCGGGGCGGCCTGCTTTTGGGCGAGGTGTTCTTCGCCGGCGCGCAGCTCCTGCACCTGCTCGCACAGGACCTCGCCCAGGCCTTCCGCGGTGGCGGCTTCCAGGTCTTCGGGTACGCGCTGGCCGCCGCAGGTGTAGGCGAGCGTCAGCTGGTGCTGGGCGAGCACGGAGAGCGAGGCGCCGAGGCGGCCGGATTCGTCGAGCTTGGTCAACACCACGCCTTCGGGCGCGGCAGGGCGGTAACGGCGGGCGATGTCGCCCAGGTCGTGCGGATTCGCGTTGGCGGGCAGCACCAGCAGGCTGCGCAGGCGGCTGCTCGAACGCAGCCACAGGATCTGCCGCAGCAGGGCGCGGTCGCGCACGCCGTAGCCGGCGGTGTCGACGAGCACCAGCGGGTAATCGACGAGCTGGTCGAGCGCGCGGCCGAGGCCGTCGCTGTTCTCCGCGTCGCACACGGTGACGCCGAGGCGGCGGCCGAGTGCGTGCAGCTGTTCGCGCGCGCCGGTGCGTTCGCGGTCGATGCTGACCATGGCCACGTCGCGGGCGCGATGGCGCGCGGCGAAGCGTGCGGCGAGCTTCGCCGCGGTGGTGGTCTTGCCGGCGCCGGTCGGGCCGACCAGGGCGATCACGCCGCCTTCGTCGATCGGCTCGCTGTGCGCGATGTCGAGCGTGCGCAGCAGGCCGGCGACCATCGGATCGAGCATGTCGGCAGGCGGCAGGCGCGGATCCAGTTCGGCGGCGACGCTCTGCGCGATGGCCGGATCGCAGCCCAGCGCGAGCAAGGTTTCGAACGCGGCCGCGCGTGCCGGCGAACCGCGCAGGCGTTCCAGCGACAGCTGTTCCATCTGCCGTTCCATCAGCTGGCGCATCGTCGCCAGTTCGCGGCGCATGGCGAGGATGGACGGATCGGTTTCGGCCTTGTCGCCCGCGACTGCATGCAGGGTGCGCGAGGACGATGCGACGGCTTCGACCGGCGCGACCGTGCCGGCGGTGTCGGCAGCGGGCGTGGCGATGCCGGTGGCGAGCGCGATCAGGTAGTCGGCGTCGCTTTCGGCGGGCGCGACGAGCGCGGCGTCGCGGATCGCGGAAGAGGTTGCTTCGATGCTGCGCGTATCCGCTGTGATGTTCGATTCGCAGCGCGCGGCCTCGCTCTCGGCGCATGCCGGCGTTGCATCGACGCCAGGCGTTTCCTGCGCCGGCGCGGCGGGCGTGGCAGTCGGCGGATTGAACGCCGCCACCATCTCCTCGAAGCGCGAACCGGAGTCGGCGCGACGCGGCGCGGCCGTCGCGGGTGCGGACTGCGGAACCGAAGCGGCGGTGAGTTCGGCAAGCGTCGGACCTTCGCCTGCGTCCGGCCCATCGCCGATGCGGAAGATCGCGCGGGCGCGGGTGATCAGCGATTCGCGCGGCGCGACCGATTCGCGCACGTTCGTAGCGGCGAAGGCGGGCGCAGCGACGGCAGCAGCGATTGCAGGTTCGGCGGCGGGTTCAGACGCCTGGCGGGCGCCAGCGGGCGCGCGCGTTTCGACGGGTGCGTTCGCCAGCGTGTTTGCCGGCGCGTTCGCCGACTGCGCCGCCATCGCGCGCGAACTGACGTTGACCACGGTCGCAGGCGCGAATGTATCCAGGCCCGGCACCGCGGCGCGCAGCGCCTGCGCGGCGAGTGCTTCGTCGTAATCGGTCGCGGCGACGATCTCGATGCCGTCGTCCGTCGCGCGATTGGACAGGATGACCGCATCGGGACCCTGTTCCTCGCGCACCATGCGCAGCGCGGTGCGCATGTCGGGGGCGGTGAAGCGTTTGATGCGCATGGGGAAGACTCAGAAGGCGGGAACGGGGAACAGGGAACGGGGAAGCGGAAGGTGAGAAACGACGGGTGGGGCGTCGGACGGAAAGGTGTTTGTGTTCATCGGTCTTTGCTCACGGTCTTCTGTCTTCATGCCGTCAGGTAGTGAAGTTGCTGTTGCTTTCCCGTTCCCTGTTCCCGCTTTTCGGATCAGCCAATCGCCCCCACCAACCTCAGCCGCTTGTCCTCCGGCACCTCGCCGTAGGCCAGCACCGACATCGACGGGATGCTGTGGCGTACCAGCCGGGCGATCGCCGCACGGATCCCGCCGGGGACCAGCAGGACCGCGGGTTCGCCGCGGCTTTCCTGCCGGGCCACGCATTCGCTGAGGTTCTGGTGAAGTCGCTCGGCGAGTCCGGGTTCCAGCGCGGCGCCCTGGCCGCTGACCGACTCCTGCAACACCCGTTCCAGGGCCGGTGCCAGGGTGTAGACGGGGAGTTCCGGCGCGAGGCCGTTGAGTTCCTGGACGATGAACCGGCCCAGCGCGGTGCGCACCGCGGCGGTGAGCAACGCCGGGTCCTGCGTGTGCGCGCCGTGTTCCAGCAGCGCTTCCACGATCTGCCGCAGCTGCCGCACGGGCACGCGCTCGGCCAGCAGCGACTGCAGCACCTTCACCACCACCGACAGCGGCAGCAGCTTGGGCGTCAAATCCTCGACGAGCTTGGGCGCGTTGCGTCCGAGAGTCGTCAGCAGGTGCTGGACTTCTTCGTGACCGAGCAGCTCGGCGGCCTTCTCGCGGACCAGGTGCGACAGATGCGTGGCGACCACCGTGGCCGCATCGACCACGGTGTACCCCAGCGATTCGGCATGGGCGCGCTGGTTGGGATTGATCCAGACAGCATCGAGGCCGAAGGCGGGATCCTTGCCGGGGATGCCTTCGACCGGCCCGAACACGCGGCCCGGATCCAGCGCGAGTTCGCGGTCGGGATGTAGTTCGCCACTGGCGACCGGAACGCCGTGCACCAGCACGCGGTAGTGGTTGGGCGCGAGCTCCAGGTTGTCGCGCACGTGCACGGCGGGAATGAGGAAACCGACGTCCTGGGTGAGCTTGCGGCGCACGCCCTTGAGGCGCGCGAGCAGTTGTCCGCCCTGCGCCTTGTCGACCAGCGCGATCAGGCGGTAGCCGACTTCCAGCGCGAGCGGTTCAACCGGGCGGATCTCGTCCCAGCTCAGTTCGGCGGCGGCCGGATCGACGACCTGCGCGGTGCTGTCGGCCTGCGGCGCATCGGCTTCGCGCAGCGCCCGCTGGCGCAGCTTCCACGCGGCGAAGCCGAGCACGCCGGCCAGCAGCAGGAAGGGAATGTTCGGCATGCCCGGCACCACGCCGATCAGGCCCATCAGCGCCGCGGCGACGGTCAGGGCGCGCTGGTGGCCGAACAACTGGCGCGACACGGCCGAGCCCATTTCCTGTTCGCCGGTGGAGCGCGTGACCAGCATCGCGGTGGCGGTGGCGATCAGCAGCGCCGGCAGCTGCGCGACCAGGCCGTCGCCGATCGCCAGCGTGGTGTAGGTCTGCGCCGCTGCGCCGAAACCCAAACCGTGCTGGAGCATGCCGATCAGCAGGCCGCCGACCAGGTTGATCGCCAGGATCAGGATGCCGGCGATCGCGTCGCCGCGGACGAACTTGCTGGCGCCGTCCATCGAGCCGTAGAAGTCGGCTTCGTCGCGGACTTCCTGGCGACGCAGCTTCGCGTCCTCGCGCGTCAGCAGGCCGGCGTTGAGGTCGGCGTCGATCGCCATCTGCTTGCCGGGCAGGGCGTCGAGGATGAAGCGCGCCGACACTTCCGAAATGCGGCCCGCGCCCTTGGTGACGACGACGAAGTTGACGATGGTGAGGATCGCGAACACCACGATGCCCACCGCGTAGCTGCCGCCGATCACGAACTGGCCGAAGGATTCGATGACGTGGCCGGCCGCGCCGCCGCCCTCGTGGCCGTGCAGCAGCACGACGCGGGTGGAGGCGACGTTCAGCGCGAGGCGCAGCAGCGTCACCATCAGCAGGACGCTGGGGAAGATCGAGAACTCCAGCGGTCGCTTCACGTAGACCACCGCCAGCATCACCACCAGCGACAGCGCGATGTTGATGGTGAACAGGGCGTCCAGCAGCATCGGCGGCAGCGGGACGACCACCATGGCCAGCATCGCCAGGACGACGATCGGCGCGGCCACGGCATTGCGCATGCCGGCGGACCAGCCGCCGGCGTTCATCGGTGCCGCGCTCACGGTGTCGAATCCTTGACGTCGCTGTCAGGGGCGCCGTCGGCGCCGACATCGACCGCGTTCAGCGTCGGCATCGGGCCACGGCCCGGCACCCAGGCCTTGAGCTGGTACACGTAGGACAGGACTTGCGCGACGGCGGCGTAGAGCTTCACCGGTATCTCCTGGTCGACCTTGGCCAGGCGATACAAGGCGCGTGCCAGCGGCGGCGCTTCGACTATGGCGATGCGGTGCTTGCCGGCGAGTTCGCGGATCGCCAGCGCCATTTCGTCGACGCCCTTGGCGACGACCTTCGGCGCGCGCATGGCGCCGGCGCTGTACTTGAGCGCGACCGCGTAGTGGGTCGGATTGGTGATCACCACGTCCGCGGTGGGCACGGCTTCCATCATCCGGCGGCGCGACATCTCGCGGGCGACCTGACGCACGCGCGCCTTCACTTCCGGGTTGCCTTCGGATTCCTTGAGCTCGTCGCGCAGCTCCTGCCTGGTCATCTTCAGCCTGCTGCGATGGCGGAAGTGCTGCCAGGGCACGTCGAGCGCGGCGAGCACGCCCAGCGCGCCGACCATCGCCAGCAGGGCGGAGGAAGCCAGGCCGATGCCTTCGGACACGGCGACCTCGAGCGAGGCCTGCGGCAGGCCAATGAGCGTGTCGAAGGCGCGGTACACCATCCAGCCGCCGATGCCGCCGATCAACAGCACGCGCAGGACTGAACGGATGATTTCGACCAGGCTGTCGCGCCCGTACATCCGCTTGAGCCCGTTCAGCGGATTGAGGCGGTTGAAGTCGGGCTGCAGCGCCGCGCTGGCGAAGCGCAGATTGCCCATCACGGCGGGGGCGACCAGGCAGGCGATCAGTGCGGCGGCGAACAGCGGCAGCATCGGTACCACCAGCCCGCCCAGCAGCGATGCGGCGTGCGGCAGCAGGCGGTCGGGGGCGTCGATCAGCGCCGGATCGACGGTGAGCGCATCGCGCATCCAGTCGCGCGAGGCGCTGCCCATGCCGCCGGCGGTGGCCTTGAGGGCGAGCACCGCGCAGCCGAGCACTGCGACGTTGCCGAGCTCGCGCGAGCGCGGGACGTCGCCGCGTTCGCGGGCCTCGCGCAATCGTTTTTCCGATGGCTGTTCGGTGCGGTCTTCGTGGTCGGCGGCTTCGCTCATGCGGCCTCCTCAACCCGTCAGGCCGCGTGCGGCGGCGAAGGCGTCGTCGAACAATTGCTGCACCGGCGCCTGCAGTTCGCGGGTGAGCAGCATGAGCAGGGCGAGACCGACCAGCAGCGAGACGGGCAGACCGATCGCCATCGGGTTGAGTTGCGAGGCCGCGCGGGCGAGCACGCCGAACGCGATGTTCACCGCCAGCAGCGCCATCGTCACCGGCAACGCGAGCAGCACGCTTGCGCGCAGGGTGGTCGAGAAGAAGGTCGGCACCGCGGCGAGGAGTGCCTGGCGGTCGGGCAGGGCAGCGCCGATGGGCAGGCCGTCGTAACTGTTGGCGAGCAGGCGCACCAGCGCGAGGTGTCCGTCGAGGGTGAAGAACAGCAGCGCGAACACCAGGTAGAACCATTGCGACAGCACCGGCGAGGACGCGCCGCTGAGCGGATCGGCCATCGTCGCGAAGGACAGGCCCATGCCCTGCGAGACGAATTCGCCGGCCAGTTGTCCGGCTTCGAAGGCCAGGCGCAGCAGCAGGCCGATCACCAGGCCGACGCTGACCTCGCGCAGCACGCCGAGGATCGTCGTCGCATCGACGCCCATCGGCGGTGGCGTAGGCAGCACGGTGGAGATCGCGCCCGCCATGGCGAGGGTCACCACCAGTCGCGCACGCACCGGCATGCCACGGCCGCCGAGCACCGGCAGCACCTGCACCGCCGCGCCGATGCGCAGCGCGTACCAGAGCACGGTGCCGAGCAGGGCGAACAGATCGACGCCAATGGCGGTGGCGAGGGTGGCGCTGTCCATCAGGCTGCCCGCGGCGTTCCGTCTGTCGTTCGCGCGAAAGCAGCCGCTTCGGCTTTTCCGCTCGTCATCCCCGCGAAAGCGGGGATCCAGTGACTTCTACGCTCGCCATCCCTGCGGAAGCGGGGATCCAGCGTCTTTGCTAAAGCGGGGATCCAGTGACTTCCACGCTCGTCATCCCCGCGGAAGCGGGGATCCAGTGTCTTTGCTTTTGCAATACGAAGCGGTCCGAAAAAGCGAGGAGCCAAAGACACTGGATTCCCGCTTTCGCGGGAATGACGAGCCATAGCAACGTCGGGCTTTCCAGCAAAAGCAACAGCGGCGAGAACGGCGTCCATCACCCAATCAACTGCGGAATCCGCTGAAACAGATCCGTCGTGAACGACACCAGCCGCCCCAGCAGGAAATGCCCGGTCAGTCCCAGCGTCACCACCAGGGTGAGCGCCTTGAACACGAACGCGATGGTCGGTTCGTTGATCTGCGTGGCAGCCTGCACGATGCCGACCAGCACGCCGATCGCCAGCACCGCGAGCAGCGGCGGCGCGCCCAGCATCAGCGCCAGTTGCAGCCCGTTGGCGATTTCGTCGAGTGCGATTTCCGGAGTCATGGGCGGTGCCACTCAGATGGGGTTGAAGCTGGAAGCGAGCGAACCCACCACCAGCACCCAGCCGTCCACCAGCACGAACAGCAGGATCTTGAACGGCGTGGAGATGAGCATCGGCGACAGCATCATCATGCCCATCGACATCAGCACGCTGGCCACGACCAGGTCGATGATCACGAAGGGGATGTAGATCAGGAACGCGATCTCGAACGCGGTCTTGAGCTCGCTGGTGAGGAACGACGCGGCGAGCACGCCGAACGGCACGTCCTGCGGCGTCGCATACGGGCCGGTGTGCGACAGGCCGGCGAAGGTCATCAGGTCGTTCTGCCGTACCTGCGCGAGCATGAAGGAGCGGAAGGGATCGGACGCGGCGGTCCAGGCGGTCTTGAAATCGATCTGGTGATCGAGATACGGCGCGATGCCGTGCGCCCAGGACTGGTCGAACACCGGCGCCATCACCATCGCGGTGAGGAACAGCGCGAGCGCGAGCAGCACCTGGTTGCCCGGCGTCTGGCCGGTGCCGAGTGCCTGTCGCAACAGGCCGAGCACGATGATGATGCGGGTGAACGCGGTGAGCCCCATCAGCGCTGCCGGCAGCAGCGTGATGCCGGTCATCAGCGCGAGCACCTGCAACGGCATGCTCACCGGCTGGTTGCCGATCTGGCCGACGGTGACCGACGGCAAGGGGCTGGAAGGCGTCGCGGCGGCTGCCGCTGCGGGCGTCGTCTGTGCCTGCACCTGCGCAGGACGCGCCTGCGCATGGGCGGTGCCGCTCAGCGCAATCGCCAGTGCGAAGCCGAGCGCGAACATCGTCAGCGCGCGCAGGAGGTAGTCGAGCGACAGGAAGCGCCGGGGAGAGTGCGTCGGGCGGGTCATGCCTTCTTTCCGAAATGCTGCGCGAGTACCTGCGCGAAGGCGGACGGCGCCGCGGCTTCGGCGACGGGCAGCGGTTCGCTCAGCGTGTGCAGGGTGCGCGTGCCGGCGGCACCGACACCGAGCACCAGCTGGGTCTCGCCGACGGCAACGACGACGAGCCGCTCGCGCGGGCTCAATGCCAGCGAGCCGACGATACGCAGCGCGTTGCTGCCGGCGCCGCCGCGCAAACCGGGCATGCGCTTGGCGATCCAGGCCAGTGCGAGGATCAAGCCGATCACCATCGCCAGCGCGACGACCGCACTGCCGATGCTGCCGGCGGCGCTGGGCGAATGCGGCATCGCGGCGGGCTTGCCGATCTGGGCGACGGTCGCGGTCTTCGGACCGGCGAACGCAGTGCCCTGCGTGGCAGCGGTGTTCTTCGCCGCCGGATCGATGGCAACGGCCTGCGCAGTCGTAGCGGTGGTCGCAGGCGACATCGCCGGGCTGCGCGCATCCCGCGCAAGCGACGCGGTGGCCGCTGCAGATGCGACTTCGCCGACGGACGCCGGAGCGGTTGCGGGCGTGGCAACGGTCGCGGTTGCGTCCGCCGAAGCGAGCGTGACTGCGGCCGCGTCGCCGTTCGAGGCCATCGCCGGCACGACCTGCGGCAACGGCGCCAGCAGCGCCGCGCTGCGCGAAGCGGTACGGCTCATCGCAGCCTCTTGATCCGCTCGGCCGGGCTGACCACGTCGGTCAGACGCACGCCGAAGCGGTCGTTGACGACGACGACTTCGCCCTGCGCGATCAGCGTGCCGTTGACGTAGACGTCGAGCGGCTCGCCCGCGGCGCGGTCGAGTTCCACCACCGATCCCTGGTTGAGCTGCAGCAGGTTGCGGATCGGGATGCGCGTGCGGCCGACTTCGAGCGACAGCGACACCGGCACGTCGAGGATGACGTCGAGGTTGAGTTCGGGGCCACCAGCACCGGCTTCGGCGGTCAGCGGATCGAAGGCCGCGCGGGCGGCGGAATCGGAAATGTTCATGGAGTGGCTGCCGTGGGATCGAAGGTGGAAGCGGGTCGCGCGGCATGCACCTGCGTGACCTTGATGGCGTTGCGGCCGTTGTGGACGCCGAATTCGCCGGAGAACAGCGGCATCTGCTCGACGTGCACGGGCGCGACGGGCAGCAGGTCGATCGGGATGATGTCGCCGACCTTCATGCGCGAGAGATCGCGCAGGCTGATCTGGCGACGGGCGATGGTGGAACTGATTTCGACCATCGCTTCCTGCAGCTGGGCGTGCATCGCGCGCGTCCAGCCGGCGTCCTTCTCGATGCGGTCGCTCTGCACGCCGGCGTCGAGCTGCTCGCGGATCGGTTCGAGCATCGAGTAGGGCAGCGCGACGTGGACTTCGCCGCCGCCGCCTTCGAGTTCGCAGTGGAAGCGGCTCACGACGATGTAGTCGCGCGGGCTGATGATGTTGGCGAAGTGCGGATTGACTTCGGAATTGAGGTATTCGAATTCGACCGGCATCACCGGCGCCCACGCGTCGACCAGGTCGGCGAAGGTCTGCTTGAGCAGCAGCTGGATGACGCGCATCTCGGTCGGCGTGAATTCGCGGCCTTCGATGCGGGTGTGGAACTTGCCGTTGCCGCCGAAGAAGTTGTCGACGACGGTGTAGACCAGGCGCGGTTCGTAGACCACCAGCGCGGTGCCGCGCAGCGGCTTCATCTTCACCAGGTTGAGGTTGGTCGGCACCTGCAGCGAATGCATGTATTCGCCGAAGCGGACCAGATCGATGCCGCGCACCGACAGGTCGGCGGAACGGCGCAGCAGGTTGAACAGGCCGATGCGCCAGGTGCGCGCGAAGCGCTCGTTGATCATCTCCAGCGTCGGCAGCTTGCCGCGGACGATGCGGTCCTGGCTGGCGAAGTCGTAGGAGCGCGCCTCGCCCGGCGCGGGCGGCGGCTCCTCGGTATCGACCGCGCCGCTGTCGACGCCGTGGAGCAGGGCGTCGATTTCGTCCTGCGAGAGAAGGTCGGCGCCCATCACTGCGTTACCAGGCTCGTGAAGATGACGGCGTCGACCCTGTCGGCCGCGCCTTCCTGTTTCAGCACCTGCCGCGCCTCGTTGAGCGCGGCGGCCTGCAGGCGTTCCTTGCCGCTGCGCTGCGCGAGCTGCGCGGAGGACTGCTGGCCGAACAGCAGCAGCAGGCGATTGCGGATCGCCGGCGCGTGCGCCTCGACGGCCGCGCGGGTGTCGGCGTCGCGGGTTACGAGCTGCACGTCGGCCTGCAGGTAGCGGACCGCTTCGGTATCGACCAGGTTGACCACGAAGGCCGGTTCGAGCGCGTAGTACTGCGCGGGCGCGCGATGCGGCTTGGCCGCCTTGTTCGCGGCGTGGGCCGCCGCCTGCTGGCCCTGCCACCACCAGAAGCCGCCGCCACCGCCGCCACCGAACACGACGAGGATGAGGGTGATCCACAGCCATTTGCGACCGGACTTGGCCGGCGCGGTCTTGCGGGCGGGTTCAGCGGGGGCTGGCACGTAGGGCACTCCGGGTCTGGAATGCCGGAGCTGTGCAAGCGCTGTGCCTGGGACGTGTCGGGGTTTTGGCGGAAGGATGAATGCGGGGGTGGCGGCGGGTTGACGCGGGTCCTGGAGCTAAAGGCAAGAGTGGCTCGCTGCGCCCGCTCCCCTCATCCGCCTTCGGCACCTTCTCCCCGCAAGCGGGGAGAAGGGGTTCCGTAGATCCCGCGGCTCCCGCGGCTCCGTGACTCCCGCGGCTTCCGCAGCTTCCGCCAGCGGAACGCCGCGCGTGTTGCTTTCTCTTCTCCCCGCTCGCGGGGAGAAGATACCCGCAGAGCCTGCCCCGAATGCCTTAATCGGGGGGCAGATGAGGGGCGGCGAGCGCAGCGAGTTGCTCTTGGCGACCTGACGTCAGGCGTATTCGTCCAACAACCCCCGGCTGCGAAGCGGCCGAAGTACCGCATTGACCGCTCCCGGCGACTCGGACGCCGGCAAGCCGGGCGTGTCCTCGCGCGCCCGCTGCCCGGCCCCCGCCTGCCGCTGCCCCACATCGGCGTGACCCAGCTGCAGCCCCTGCTGCCCGAGCAGTTCGCGCAGCCGCGGCATGCTGGCTTCGATCGTCTGCCGCACGGCCGCGTGCGCGCTGTGGAATTCGGCGTTGACCTGCGTGCCGTCCACCTGCACGCGCACGTCGATCGGGCCCAGGTGTTCCGGGTTCAGGCGGATCTCGGCGTGGCCCAGGCGCTGTTCGGCCATCCACACCAGGCGCGCGCCGAAACCGTCGTCGAAGCCCTGCTGCGGATCGGCCGGGACCGCGAGCGGCGCCGTCACGGCGGTGCGCGTTTCGGATGCGGATGCAGTCGTAGGCGCGATATTCGGGAATGCGGGGAACGCAGGCGACGCATCGCTGCCCACCACCGGCGTGGCCGCGTCGTTCGAAGTGCCAATCGCGGCGGCCGGATCGGTGGACACAGGACCGGCCGACACTTCCGACGGCGCAGCGGACGCATCGGCCGGCGTTGCCGTCGCGGTCGCGGTCGCGGTCGCGGGGAAGAACGCCGCGATCGCCGCCGCCGGTTTGCCTCCGACAACGGCAGCAGGGGTCAGGGACGCCGATGCCTCGGTTCCGCCTTGCCCAGTGGAAGGCGGTGCCGCCGGTGGCGTGGTCGCCGGCGTTCCCGCTGTCGACCACGCGCCGCCCAGTAGCGCCAGCAGCTGATCGGGCAGGGCGGCATCGAGCGTCGAAGCCGCGTCGTTCTGATCGCCCGAATCCTGCCCGATCGACGCAGCGGGCGCATTCGCCGGAGATTCCGTGGTCACCGCGCCGCTACCGATACTGGAGGACAGCAACGCGGCGAACTCGGATGGCGCATGCGGCTTCGCCGCGTCGGTGCGGTTCTGCCTGGACGCGGTCCCCTGCGGTCGCGCGGATGCTTCGGTCGCGCCGTTGGCTCCGGCCTGTTCCGGTGCCGCAGTCGAAGGCTCCGGTGCGGAACCGGGTTGCGCCGCGGTCTCCACTTCAGACATCGCACCCGAAGGCGGGG
Source organism: Lysobacter yangpyeongensis (assembly GCF_042655745.1). Lineage (NCBI taxonomy): Bacteria > Pseudomonadati > Pseudomonadota > Gammaproteobacteria > Lysobacterales > Lysobacteraceae > Lysobacter > Lysobacter yangpyeongensis. Next base: position 597,185 of record NZ_JBHSNM010000001.1, read on the forward strand.
GCGACGATGCCATCGTCACTGGATTTGCCGCGGCCGGCGTGCTCATGGCACCGATCACGTAGCGGACTCCCCGCCCTTGTCGGGATCGCCGGCGTTGTCCGCCTTCGCGGCAAGCGCGCGGCGGCCGCCCAGGTCGTCCAGTTCGCGCTGCACGCGCTGTTCGGCCACGCGTGTTTCCTGCGCGCGGTAACTGTCGGCGAGCTTTTCCAGCACCTTGGTCTCGCGGCTCGCCAGCAACAGGCGCGCGCGTTCGACGTCGCTGAGCTGGCGGTTGTGATCGACGATGCCGGCCTGCTGCACCACCGCGGCGTTGAGGCGTTCGCGGAAGGCCATCCGGTTCACCAGCAGGGCGGGCGCGATGCTGGTGTTCGCCGGTGGGGTCGCGTATTCCTCGGCGTAGCGACGCAGCGCTTCCAGGCGTTCCTGTTGCTCGGCCAGCGCGCGATCGCGCTCGGCGACCTCGCGGGCGGCGGTGTCCTGGCGTTGGTGCATGACTTTCAGGAGCGGATCGAGACGGTTCGAGCGCATCGGGGGCCTATCGGTACAGGACGTCAGACGTTGGATTCGTCGAGCAGTCGCGCGAGCGCCGCGCGGCTGGCTTCGACATCGGCGGCCTCGGACACGTCCTGTCCGAGGAACTGGAGGATCGCGGGCCAGCGCGCCATCGCTTCGTCGACCACCGGGTCGTTGCCGCGCTGGTAGGCGCCGATGGCGATGAGGTCACGCTGGGCGTTGTAGGCGGCCATCAGGCGTTTGAGCTTGCGGATGCGCTCGCGCCACGGCGCGTCGGTGATGTCCTGCATCACGCGGCTCACCGAGACTTCGACGTCGATGGCCGGGTACTGGCCGGCATCGGCGATGCGGCGCGTGAGCACGATGTGGCCGTCGAGGATCGCGCGCGCGGCGTCGGCGATGGGTTCCTGCTGATCGTCGCCTTCGGTGAGCACGGTGTAGAACGCGGTGATGGAACCGCGGCCTTCGGCGCCGTTGCCGGCGCGTTCCACGAGAGCCGGCAGGCGCGCGAATACCGAGGGCGGATAACCGCGCGTGGTCGGCGGCTCGCCCACCGACAGGCCGATCTCGCGCTGTGCCTGGGCGTAGCGGGTCAGCGAGTCCATCAGCAGCAGCACGTGCAGGCCCTGGTCGCGATACCACTCGGCGATGGCGGTGGCACGCAACGCGCCGTGCAGGCGCGCCAGCGGCGGACGGTCGGCCGGTGCGGCGACGACGACGGCGCGGCGCAGGCCTTCCTCGCCGAGCGTGGCTTCGACGAAATCGCGCACTTCGCGGCCGCGTTCACCGATCAGTCCCACGACGATCACGTCGGCGGCGGTGAAGCGGGTCATCATGCCCAGCAGCGTCGACTTGCCGACGCCCGAGCCGGCGAACAGGCCCACGCGCTGGCCGCGACCGATCGGCAGCAGCGCGTTGATCGCGCGCACGCCGACGTCGAGCGAACGCGTGATCGGTTCGCGCATCAAGGGGTTGATCGCGGCGCCGGTGAGGCCGACCCAGTGCTCCTCGCGGATCGGGCCGCGGCCGTCGAGCGGCACGCCATCGCTGTCGATCACCCGGCCGAGCAGGCCTTCGCCGACCGCCACTTCGCCGCGGCGCCGCGCGGGCACGACGCGCGCGTTCGGCAGCAGGCCGGCGACGTCGGCCGAGGGCATCAGGAAGGTGCGGTCGCCGGAGAAACCGACGACTTCCGCGTCGACCCAGCGTCCGCCCGCGCTTTCCACGCGGCAGCGCGAACCGAGCGGAGCGCTGCAGCCGGAGGCTTCGAGGGTGAGACCAACCGCGCGGCGCAGCACGCCTTCGCGGGCGAGGCCGAGCAGCGGCGTGTTCGGATCGCAGTCCTGCAGGCGCGCGGCCAGACGCAGGTTGCGGGCTTCCTGCCAGTGGGAGGCGGGGACGCTCATGCGCGGTGCTCCTTGCGGGGGGCGGCCGCGCGGAGGCAGGGGTGGTCCGCGATGTTGGCCAAGCGAGGTTGCTTTCGCTTTCGCTCGTCATCCCCGCGGAAGCGGGGATCCAGTGACTTCGCTTTTGTCAGTCCCGTTACCTGCACAAAAGGCACTGGATGACCAGCGCTGCGCGCCGTTGAAAAGCGCCTCCCGCTGGATCGGACATTCGTCTGCAGAAAGCCGCGGGAATGACGAAGCAAAGCGGGCGAAAAACCATCGTCATCCCCGCGAAGGCGGGAACCCTGTGTCGTTGTACTCCCAGGAAACAAGGACACTGGATTCCCGCTTCCGCGGGAACGACGAATCAAAATTGCCGGACGGATTTCACCGGTGAACCGACGGCCGACAGTTTTTGCAGGATCGGCCCCCGGCCACCGGCGGAGGCGAGGCGGCGCGAGCGTGGATTGGCAGGCTTGAGCCTGCCCTACGCCAGGCACGGCGGGCGTGGCGGTGGCTGCGCTCACCGTTCGGCCCCCTTGCCCGCGATCACCGCTTCCAGCACCGACTGCAAGCGCGCGGCGATGGTGCCGTCGATGCGCACGCTCTCGCTGTGCAGGCGCAGTTCGCCGCGGCCCAGCGAGGCGTCGATGGTGAGACGCACGCCGTCCAGGCCGGCGAGGTGCGGCGCGAGCACGCCGAAATCGTCGGGATGCAGGCGCAGTTCCATCTCGCGGCTGCCGCTGCCCACGGCGTCGAGCGCTTCACGCACGAGGTCGGCGAGCAGGGTGGGATCGGCGGTGTATTCGCGTGCGAGCAGCGAGCCGGCGATGCGCACGGCGAGATCGGCGAGCGCATCGGCGACTTCGCCATCCAGACGCGCCAGCGGGCGGGTGAAGCTGTCGAGGATGCCCTCGATCTGCGCGATCATCCGCCGCACTTCGTTCTGCCCCGCGGCGAGGCCTTCGGCGTGGCCGCGCGCATAGCCTTCGTCGTGTGCGGCGCGTTCCAGCGCCTGCAGTTCCTCCACCGACGGCGGAGCGGGCAGGGCGGGTTCGTCCCTGCGCGCGGTCGACAGGCCCGGGGCGTTCCAGCGCACGGCATCGAGCATCGTGACCGTCGCGCTCATACGAAGGCCTCGGCCTTGGCGGACAACTGGATCTCGCCGCTGTCGGCCATCTTGCGCACGATGGCGAGGATTTCCTTCTGCGCCGCTTCGACTTCAGCCAGACGCACGGGGCCGCGCGCTTCCATGTCTTCCACCAGGATCTCGGCGGCGCGTTGCGACATGTTGCCGGTGATCTTCTCGCGCACCTTCGCATCGGCGCCGCGCAGGGCGATGGCGAGGCGTTCGCTGGAGACTTCGCGCAGCACCGACTGCATGGCGCGGTCGTCGAGATCGGCGAGGTTGTCGAAGACGAACATCAGGTCGCGGATCTTGCCGCCCAGTTCGCCGTCGACTTCGCCGATGGCGCCGAGGATGGTTTCGTCCTGACCCGAATCCATGAAGTTGAGGATGTTGGCGGCGACCTTGATGCCGCCGACCATCGAAGACTTGATGTTCTGGCTGCCGGCAAACTGCCGCTGCATCACGTCGTTGAGTTCATTGAGCGCGTGCGGCGGGATGCCGTCGAGCGTGGCCAGGCGCAGCAGCACGTCCACGCGCACGCGTTCCGGCAGGCACTTGAGCACTTCGGCGGCCTGGTCGCTGTCCAGGTGGGCCATCACGATCGCGATGATCTGCGGGTGTTCGTTGCGGACGAGTTCGGCGATTGCGCGCGGTTCCATCCACTTGAGCGAATCCAGGCCGGACGTATTTCGCCCCATCAGGATGCGGTCGATCAGGCTACTCGCGCGTTCCTCGCCCAGCGCCTGGGTGAGGACCGCGCGCACGTATTCATCGGCGGCCGAACCCATCACGTTGGGCTGCGCCAGCGTGTCTACGAAGTCGTCGAACACGGTCGCCACGGTTTCGCGCGACACGCCGCCGACCGAGGTCATCGCCAGGCCGAGCTTCTGCACTTCCTTGGCGCCCATGTGCTTGAGCACTTCGGCCGCCTGCTGCTCGCCCAGGGAGAGCAGGACGATGGCGGCGCGCTGCACGCCGGAAAGAACCGCCTGGTCAGCCATCGGATTCCACCCAGTTGCGCACGACCTGCGCCACGCGCTTGGCGTCGGTGTTGACGGCCGAGCGGGCGACGTCGAGTTTTTCGTCGAAGTTCATCAGCGCGGGCGAGGCGAGGTTCGCCTTGGTGCCGGGAGTCGAGATGGCGACCGGAATCTCCTCGTCGGACTCGACCAGCGCGGGCTGCATCTGGCGCGGCTTCGGCGCAATCAGCTGGCGGAACGCGGGGCGCAGCACGGTGAAGATCAGCACCAGCACGGCCAGTCCGCCCAGCACCGTGCGCAGCAGGTCGCGGGCGCGCGGGTTCTGCCAGATCGGCGGGGGGTCCTCGGGCACATCGACCTTGCTGCGGGCGAAGGGCGCGTTGACCACGGACACCACGTCGCCACGCTGCGCGTCGAAGCCGATGGCCTGCTGCACCAGCGTCTCGATGCGTTTGAGTTCGGCGGCGGTGAGCGGCCGTTCCTTCGATGCCTTGCCGGTTTCCGACGTCGCCTGCGGGACGTTGTCGACCAGCACGGCGGCGGTGACGCGGCGGATGCGACCGGGCGCCTGGCGGGTGTGCGTCAGCGTGCGGTCGAGTTCGTAGTTGCGCACGGCGGTGCGGCTGCCCGGTCCCGATACCGACGGCGCGGCGTTCGCGGGTGCATTCGTGGGTGCGGCCTGCGTGGCGGTGGCTGTGGTCGACGTGGTGTTGGCCGCCGTCGGCGTGTTGCTCGCGCTGCCGGGAATCCCCTGCGCGGGCGCGGCGCCGGCAGGACCGGCGGGGCCGAGATTGCCCGATTCGGACAGTTGTTCGCTGCGCACCAGCGCGGTCTGCGGGCCATAGCGTTCGCTGGCTTCCTCGGTCTGCGCGAAGTCCATGTCGACGCTGACCTGCGCGCTGACGCGGCCGCGACCGGTCATCGGTTCCAGCAGTTCCTGGATGCGCTGCACGTAGACCGCTTCCTCGCGGCGCTGCTGGTCGAACTGGCGCGCGCCGATGGCTTCGTCGCCGTCTGGATCGGTGTTGGAGAGCATGCGGCCGAACTGGTCGACGACGGTCACGCGTTCGGGCGACAGGCCGGGAATGCTCGATGCGACCAGATGCACGATCGCGTTCACCTGGCCCTGTTCCAGGGTGCTGCCGCTGCGCAGTTCGAGCACTACCGAGGCGCTGGCCGGTTCGTTCTGGCGGGTGAACGCGCTGGGTTTGGGGAGGGCGAGATGCACGCGGGCTTCGCGCACCGGGCGCAGGTTGGCGATGGTGCGCGCCAGTTCGGTCTGCAGCGCCTGCTGGTAGCGCGCGTTCTCGACGAACTGGCTGGTGCCGAAGCCCTGGTCGCCCTGCATGGATTCGAAGCCGCGCCCGTCGGCCGAGGGCAGGCCGGCCGAGGCCAGCGTCATGCGCGCGGCGCCGAGCTGGTCGGTCGGCACCGACAGTACGCCGCTGGCGGGTTCGATGCGGAACGGAATCTGCGCGCCGCGGAGCAGCTCGGAAGCCTCGTCGACCGACTTGGCGTCCAGGCCCGCGTGGACCGGCACGTAGTCCGGCTTCTGCGTCCAGAAGAACAGCCACAGCCCCAGCGCGATCGTGCCCGCGACCAGCGCGAGCAGACCGAGCTGGCGCACCGCGGGGATGTCCTGCAGGTGGCCGAGGTCCTTGAGGCCGCCGGTGGATTTGGGGAGGGCGATGACGCTCATGATTGGGAGGAGGAGCGGGAAAGGGGAATGGGGAATGGGGAACGGAAGTCAGTGGCGGGTGGCATCGCCGCCGGTTCTTCGGGCTGTGCGCAAAACGTCATCGACGAAATCTCCTGCATTCCCTCTTCCCCATTCCCGCTACTCATTCCCGCCGTTGCTGTCCGGTCACACCGGCATGTTCATCACGTCCTGATAGGCCTGGACGAGCCGGTTGCGGACTTCGACGGTGGCGCGGAAGGCGACCTGCGACTGCTGCATCGCGACCATCACGCGGGCGAGGTCGGCGCGCGGGTCGCCCATTTCGAAGGCCTGCTGCAGGCTGCTCGCGTTGGCCTGGGTCTGGTTGACCTGGTCGAGGGCCTTGGTGAGCGTCTGCTGGAATCCCGTCGCCGGGGCGGCGGGACCGGCAATCCCGCCTGCGCCTGGCGGCGTGATGGCCGTGCTGGCCGGCGCATCGGCCATCGCGCCGCGCGTGCGCATCTCGTGGGCACGGATCTGCGACAGGATGGAGGAGATGGCGTCGGTCATCGCGGTCGTCGCTTCGGAACGGACTTGCAGGGGCTAGGCAAGGCGTGTGCCAGAGGGGTGACGGGAAGTTGGCGTGGGGGCTTTGGCTATGTCGCTGCTTCGCGATACGTCCCCTCACCCTGCGTCGCGACGCCACGCGGTCCCTCGCTCTGCCCCCGGCCCTTGCGCATAGCGCAAGGGCGTTCAGTCGGACATGCGCCAGTGGCGCATGAACGTCCGCCTTCACCCCGCATGCGGGGCGAGGGGGAGCCTGTTCCTCTTCTCCCCGCCCCGCGGGGAGAAGAGGCCCGGAGGGCAGATGAGGGGAGGCGAGCGAAGCGAGTTGCCTTTGCTCTTCTTGCAGGTACGACGGCAAAGCAAAAGCAGCTCGCTGCGCTCGCTCTTCCTCATCGCCCTTCCCTCAGCGGCTGTCGCCGCTTCGACCCTCTCCCCGTGAGCCGGGAGAGGGATAAAGCAAAGCCTGTTCCTCTTCTCCCCGCACCGCGGGGAGAAGATGCCCGGAGGGCAGATGAGGGGAGGCGAGCGAAGCGAGTTGCCTTTGCTCTTCTTGCAGGTACGACGGCAAAAGCAAAAGCAGCTCGCTGCGCTCGCTCCCCCTCACCCGCCCTTCGGGCACCCTCTCCCCGCAAGCGGGGAGAGGGATCTGTTTCCTGCAGGTGGGAGAGGAATCCGTTTCCTGCAGGTGGGAGAGGAATCCGTTTCCTGCAGGTGGGAGAGGAATCCTGTTCCGCTCAGCCGGAAACCCTCATGCCGCCGCGTCGTCCGACTGCACCTCGTCGCCCTGGTCGCGGAAAATCCCGTACTTGCGCAGCTTCTCCACCAGCGTGGTGCGGCGCAGGCCGAGGAGTGGCGCGGCGTGGGCGACGACGCCGCTGGACTGGTTCAGCGCGGCGCGGATCAGTTCGAGTTCGATGCTGGCCATGTGACTGCGCAGGTCGATGCCCTGCGGAGGCAGCGTGGCGTTCGGCGAATACTTCGACGGATCGATCGTGGCGTCGGTGGCCTTTGCGTTCTGCTCCGGTGCCGCGCCGGCGTGCGTCTGCGGCAGTGCGATCTGTTCGGGTTCCGGTGCGGAGTGGAACCGGTTACACGAAATGTCTGCCGAAACCGCCGCCCCCGGCACATCTCCCCCCGGCAAATCGACGCTCGAGACCGCATTCACCGGCATCGCCGCGCGGTAGCGGGCGGGCAGGTCGACGGCGCGCACGGTGCCGCCCGGATGCAGCACGGCCAGGCGCTCGATCAGATTGCTCAGCTCGCGCACGTTGCCCGGCCAGGCGTAGTGCTGCAGGGCATGGATCGCATCGGCCGCGAGCGTCACCTGGCCGCGGCCGGTTTCCGACAGCTGCCGCGCGATCGCCGCGATCAGGTCGGGCAGGTCGTCGGTGCGCTCGCGCAGTGCGGGCATGTCGATCGGGAACACGTTGAGGCGGTAGAACAGGTCCTCGCGGAACTGGCCGTCGGCGATGCGCGATTCCAGGTTGCGGTGGGTGGCGGCGATGACGCGCACGTCGCACTTCATCGTCTGGTTGCCGCCGACGCGCTCGAAGCAGCGCTCCTGCAGGACGCGCAACAGCTTGACCTGCATCGGCAGGCTCATGTCGCCGATTTCGTCGAGCAGCAGCGTGCCGCCCTCGGCCATCTCGAAGCGGCCCTTGCGCTGGGTCAGCGCGCCGGTGAAGGCGCCTTTTTCGTGGCCGAACAGCTCGCTTTCCAGCAGGTCCGGCGGGATCGCGCCGCAATTGATCGCGACGAAGGGCTTGTCGCGGCGCACCGAGCGGTCGTGGATCGCGCGCGCGACCACTTCCTTGCCGGTGCCGGATTCGCCGAGCACCAGCACGGTGGTGTCGTGCGGCGCGACCTGGTCGATCATGCGGTTGAGCTGCAGCACCGCGACGCTGCGGCCGGTCGGGCCGATGCGCGGCACGTCACGGCGCGCGTCCTCGTCGATGCGCTTGAGGCTGGCGCGGCGCAGGGCTTCCTGCAGCTGGGCGCGACGGATCGGATACGCGAGCGGCCACACCGCCTGCGGATGCAGATGCGCGCGCCAGGCGGCGTCGGCGGCGTGGCCGGGCAGCTCCAGCAGCGGCGGATGCAGCGATTCGCGCGCGAGCCAGCGGGCGAAGCCGTCGAAGGCGGCGCCGTCGCCAATGTCGCCCACGACCACCGCCACCCAGTCGCTGCCCCGCGCGCGGGCGAGGTCGACGTCGCCGGCTTCGGCCGCGATGCGCGGCGTGAAGTCCATGAACTCGAGCAGGTTGGCGACGTGCTCGGCACGCTTCATGTCCTGGTCGATGATGAGGATGCGCGACTCGCTCATTCCCTGATTCCCTTTTCCGTGGCCAGCTGCTCGAGCAGCGGCATGACATCGTGGATGTAGCTCAACTTGCTGACGAAGGCGTCGGCGCCGGCACGCAGCGCGTGCGAGCGGTGTTCGCTGTCGTCGAAATGGCTGGCGATGACCACGTACGGCGGTGCGTCCTGCGCCTTGATCAGGCGCGTTGCCTGCAGCCCGCCCATCTCGGGCATGGCCAGGTCCATCAGCACCACGTCGGGCCGCAGGACTTCGCACTGAGCGATCGCCTCGATGCCGTTGCCGGCGGAGCCGGCGAGTTCGATCCACTCGACGCGACGCAGGTGGCGCACCGCGGCGTTGATGAAGCCGGGGTGGTCGTCGACCAGAAGTATCTTGAGCGTTGCCATGCGGGTCACCGGGTTCAGGCGCGCGCCGCGACGCGCTGACGCGCGCGGACCGGACCGATGGAAAGCTGGTCGCGGTATTTCGCGACCGTGCGGCGGGCGATGCGCACGCCCTGGCGGGCGAGCAGGCCGGCGATCACGTCGTCGGCGAGCGGCGCGTTGGCGGGTTCGGCGTCGATAAGGCGCTTGACCATCGCGCGCACCGCGGTGCCGCCGATGTCGGCGCCTTCCAGGCGCACGGCGAACAGGCGCTTGAGTTCGAGCGTGCCGCGCGGCGTCTGGATGTACTTGCCGGCGACGATCCGCGAAACGGTGGATTCGTGCATGCCGATGGCGTCGGCGACTTCGCGCAGAGTGAGCGGGGCGAGGGCTTCGTCGCCGCGTTCGAGGAAACCGCGCTGGCGTTCGACCAGCACCTGCGCGGTGCGAAGCAGCGTGTCGTTGCGCATGCCCAGGCCGCGCACCAGCCAGCGCGCTTCGTCGAGCAGGCCCTTGAGCACCGCATGGTCGCCGGCGCCGCCGCCGGCGAGGGCGCGTTCGCAATGCGGCGCGATGCGGACCTTCGGCGTGGTGCGCGGATTGAGGGCGACGCGCCAGGCGCCACCGGCGAACCAGGCGACCACTTCCGGCACGACGTGCGCTTCGTCGGTGGCCGGCGCTTCGACCGGATGCGGACGCAGGCTGAGGATCAGGGCGACGGCGGCGCGCACCTGTTCCGCATCCGCGGCCAGGGCGTGGGCGAGGCCGGCTTCGTCGTGCGCGGCGAGCAGGGCGAGGTGGTCGCGCAGGATGCACGCGGCGAGCTCGCGCAGCGGGCCGGCGGGCTGCGCCGCCAGCTGCGCCGACAGGCATTCGCCGGCATCGGCGGCGGCCATGCCGGGCCAGTCGCCGTGCAGCAGGCGCTGGCGCACGACTTCCAGTTCGTCGGCCTGTTGCGGGAAGGCGGCGCGGCCTTCGGCGAGCAGTTCGGCCAGCGGCTGTTCGAGATAGCCGCGGTCGTCGCAGCGGTCGAGCCACCAAGCTGCCAGTTCGAGGTCGGCGGGCTTCCAGTGCAGCGCGAGTTCGCGCAGCAGCCGCACGCGCGGGTCGCTGGAGGCGGCATCGGCGATGCGGGCCATGCCGTCGTCGTCGCCGGCGCTGCCGCCGGCGGCGATGCCGGCGAGGAAGGAGGGTTCGGGCAGTTCGTCCCAGGCGGCGGTTTCGAGCGCGGCGGAGGCCGCGTCGGCGGCTGGAGCGTCGGATTCGTCGGCGGGCTCGTCCTGTTCCAGCAGCGGATTGCGCTCCAGCGCCTGCTGCAGTTCCTGTTCCAGCTGCTGCGAGGTCAGCTGCAACAGCCGGATCGACTGCAGCAGCTGCGGTGTCAGGTTGACGCCCTGCACCAGGTTCGCGCGCATTCCCGCCTTCATCGTCACTCGTCCCCGTCCGCCCTGTGGGCGACCCCGGGAACCATCGTGAAGGGCGCATGACGGAAGACGAATCGGGGCAAACCCGGGCGCGACTAGGGGAAAACCCGGGCCCATGTAGGGGAATCCCTTACACCGCGTCGCAAAAGTGACGCGAGCCGTCGCAGGGGGACGCGGGGCGGCGGAGCGGGGCGGCGGAATCCCAGCGCGATGCCGCGGTCAGCGGCGATCGTGCAGGCGCATCGCGGTGCGCAGCAGTTCGACGGCGTTGCGGCAGCCCAGGGTTTCCATCAGCCGCGAGCGGTGGGTTTCCACCGTCTTGACGCTGAGGCCCAGGTCCGCGGCGATCTGCTTGGTGGTGCGGCCCGCGCCGAGCGCATCGAGGATTTCGCGCTGCCGCGGCGACAGCTTGTCGATATCGCCCATCGCGCGGCGCGCGCCTGGCGGCTGCAGTTGCGAGGCGAAGACCTGCGGACTGAGGAAGGTGCGGCCGGCGGCGGCGGCACGGATCGCGACTTCCAGTTCGGCCGGCGCGGCTTCCTTGACGACGAAGCCGTTGGCGCCGCGCTGCATCGCTTCGCGCACATGCAACGAGTCGTCGTGCATCGACATGATCACGACGGCCGCTTCGGGCAGGCCGTGGCGCAATTCGCCGAGCGCGTCGAAACCGCTGCGGCCCGGCATCGACACGTCGAGCAGGATCACGTCCGGCAGCATCTGTCTGGCGCGTTGCACGACCTCGTCGGCACTGCTGGCCTCGCCGACGACTTCCACGCCGTCGAAGGCATCCACCAGCCGGCGCAAGCCGGCGCGGACGAGCGTGTGGTCGTCGCAAATCAAGACTCGAATCACCCGCGCCCCTCCGCATTCCCTTAGGACGATAGCTTAATGCCGCGGGTGTATCCGCAAAATCGCCGCTTGCGTCAGTTTGGTTACCCTGCGCGTCGGCTTTCGGCCACGGCGCGTCGGTGCACGCGGAAAAGATGGCGCTCGAGGGCCGCTTCCAGCACCGGGCCGAGCCCCTCGAAGCGCAGCCACAACGACTGCGAGCCGGGTTCCACGCCGGCTTCCGCCGCCAGCACGGTCGCCGGGAGCACGAGCGGCGAAGGCAGCCATTCAGCCGCCTGCACCCGAAACAATCCTGGCGTTCCCGGCGCGAAGGCCGCGTCATGCGACATGCGCACGCCCCGGGCGGACCAGCGCAGGCGGCGCAGCGGATCGGTGGACTGGCCGGCGGCGAACCCGGCCACCAGGGCGGTGAGCAGGTCGACCTTGGCCTCGAGCCGACGGAAGGCGGCGTCGATGTGCGGATCGCTTTCCTCGTTGCGCGGGCTGTCTTCGACGACGGCGAGCGCGCGCAGCAGCGCCTCGGCCTGGAGCAGGTGCGCGCGCAGGCGCGTCGCCTCGACCGGACCGGGCAGGAAGACTGCCGGATGCACTTCCTCGCAGGCGAGCGCGTCCCCGAACAACTGTTCGTTCGCGCGCTCGATCGCTGCGAGCACGGTGGTCATGCCAGTTCCCGCAACCAGGCGCGGGCGCCACGGTGGTCTGCCGACAGGCGTTCGAGCGCGTCGGTCACTTCGTTGCGGGCGTGACGCAGCTCGGCGAGCAGTGCCCGCTGTGCGAGCAGCAGGTCGAGCCAGGGTTCGCGCGACATCGTGGCGCGATCGATTTGGTCCAGCGCCGTCACCAGTTCGTGCTGGTGACGTGCGAGCAGCGCGGTCGCGCGCGGCCAGTCGCATTGCGCGATAGCCTCGCGGATTTCCTCCGCAGGCAGATCCGGCACCTTCGTGCCGCTGGCCACGTCGCCGGTCACTTCACCCATCACTTCGCCGGCGCGGGCGCGATCGCACGCCAGGCCGATTCGATCTCGCCGAGCAAACCGTCGACTTCGCGCAGCGGCTCGGGATCGTTGTGGGCATTGGCGGCGAGCAGCCGGCGCTGCGCGTAGTCGTAGAGCGCCTGCAGGCCGTCGGCGATCTCGCCGCCGGCTTCGAGGTTAAGGGCGCCGTCGAGGCCGCCGATGATCGCGCCGGCTTCGCTGATCGCCTGGGCCTTGCGCGGCAGGTCGCCGCGTTCGAGGCACGCGATGGCCAGACGGGCGCGTTCGCGCGCACCGGCCAGCATCAGGGTGACCAGTTCGTGCGGGCTGGCATCGAGCACGGCGCTGGAGACGCCGGTCTGCCGGTACTGGTTGGCGTAGTTGCGGGCGCTGTACATGGCGGGACTCGTGATGACTGGGGGATGGTCAGAGTTTGTCGAGCTGCTGGGCGAGGTAGCTGCTGGTGGACTGCATGCGCGTCATCAGCTCGTCGAGCGCGACGAACTGCGCGCGGTAGCGGGCTTCCAGCGCGCTCATGCGGGTATCGAGCGCGGCGCGCTGGTCGGCGATGGACCTGGTGCGACTGGCGAGGTCGTCGTCGCGGCTCTTGAGCAGGCCGTCGCTGTCGAGCAGGTGATCGAGGCTCGCGTCGAGTCCCGCCGCCAACCCGTCGTCCGCGGTGAACAGGCGCGCCGCGGCCGCCGGATCCTTCGCCATGCCGGCATCGAAGGCCGCCTCGTCCAGCTTCAGCGTGCCGTTGGTGTCGATGGTGATGCCCAGCGCCTTCAGGTCGGCGACCGAGTCGCCCAGCTGGCCGCGCAGGTCGCGCGCGACGCCGCGAACCAGTGCATCGCCATTGAGCGCCGCGGCGACCTTGGTCGCCGGGTCGTACTTCGTGGTGCTGGCCATCGCATTGATGGCGCTGTTCCAGGAGGAGACGAAGCTCTTGGCCGCGCTGCGCAATACCGACGGATCCGTCGCGACCGTGAGCTGCTTGACCGTGCCCGGCTCGGCTTCGGTGAGCGTCAGCGTGACGCCCTCGATCATGTCGCCGATGGTGTCGCTGGCGCTGCTGCGCACGAAGCCGTCGACCTTGACCTTCGCATCGGTCGCGGCCTGCAGCTGCGTCATCGTGGTGGCCGCGGGCGGCGCGTAGGCGAGGGCGGACAGGCCGCCGTCGCCACCGCTGGCCGCGATGGCGAGCGCGTTGTCCGCGCCGGTCGCCGTGGCGCTGAGCACCAGGCGCGCGCCGTCGTCCGCCGTCACGATCGTGGCGGTGACGCCCTTGCCCTGCGCGGCCTTGTTGATGGCGTCGCGCACGCCCTGCAGCGTGGCGTGTTCGGCGTCGATGTCCACTTCGAGCGTGGTCTCGCCGCTGGTGATGGTGAGATGGCCGTTACCGACGCTGGTGTCGGCGGCGGCGTACGCCTGCGAGGCGAGCTTGTGCGCGCTCGCGCGCGCAAGCACTTCGACGCTGTACGTGCCCACTGCGGCCTTCGCGGTCGCGCTGGCGGTGAAGCCCGCGTCGGACTGCACGGTCGCCTTGCGCGCATCGACGGTGTCGCCGGAGCGCAGCTTGCCGATCGCCGTGCGCAGGCTGTCGAAGGCGCTGCGCAGCGCTCCGAAGGCGGAGATCTGGGCCTTGGTCTTGCTCTCGAGCGCGTCGATGCGGTTCGCGGTGGGCGCGCGGTCGGCGGCGACCAGCTGCTGCACCAGGGATGCGACGTCGAGGCCGCTGCCGATACCGGTGGACGTGATGCTCATCGCGACCACCGGGCGAAGAAGAGCGAGGCGCTCCGGGAAACCACGGACCGGCGGTTCGATAGGAGTCGGTCGTGGGCCATGGAACGCCTCGCGGGAGAAAGTTGGAACGGATTACGCGGAGCCAATTGCGTTGGAGTTGAAGCGGAGCGGTGGTGCAATGAAGTCGTGAAGCGTTGAAACCTTGAAGCCTTGAAACCTTGAAGCCTTGAAGCGTGTTGCAGTAGTGCCGTGGTGCCCGGACAGCGGGACGCGGCCGGAGCCGCGTCCCGCGTCGTTCATCAGCGCAGGAGGCTCAGCACGCCCTGCGGCGCCTGGTTGGCCTGGGCCAGCATCGCGGTACCGGCCTGGGTCAGGATCTGCGTGCGGGTCAGTTCCGCCGTTTCCTTCGCGAAGTCGGTGTCGCGGATGCGGCTGCGCGACGCGGTCAGGTTTTCGGCGGTCGTGTTGAGGTTCGCGATCACCGAGGTGAAGCGGTTCTGCACGGCACCCAGGTCGGCGCGGGCGCTGTTGACCGAGTTCAGGGCGGCGTCCATCGCGAGGATCGCGTTGTCGGCGCCTTCGGCGGTCGAGATGTCCAGCGAGGCGAAGCCGGTCTGCGCGGCAGCGGCGGCACCGTTGTCGACGGTGTTGGTACCCGTGGCGAAGTCCGCGCCGCCGAAGCCGTTCGCGCCGGCATCGTTGGCGACCACGATGTCGATCGCGCTGCCGTCGGTCTTGGTGAACTTCAGGTCGCCGCCGGCGGCCGTGCCGCTGACGGTGACGCCGGCGGTGGCCAGGTTGGCCTGCACGGTGGAGTCGGCGAGCTGCGCGTCGATGTCGGCGGCCGTGACGGATTCGCCGTCGGCATCGCCCGTCACCGAGATGATCGAGACGCCGTCGACTTCGAGGCTGTACTCCTCGGTATCGGCCAGGTCGACCTGCGTGAAGGTGCCGGCGGCGCCGGAAGCATTGGACTGCGCGACCGAGTTCCAGGTACCCAGCGCGGCGATGTTGGCATCGGCGATGGCGTCGACGGTGATCGTCTGGCCCTGGTTCGCACCGACCTGGAAGGCCTGCGCGGTGAACGAGCCGTCCAGCAGCTTGGTGCCGTTGAACGTGGTCTGGTTGGCAACGCGGTCGATTTCCGACTTCAGCTGCGACACTTCCTTCTGCAGGGCGGCGCGGTCGTCGGCCGAGTTGGTGGCGTTGCGCGACTGCACGGCCAGTTCGCGGATGCGCTGCAGGTTGTTGCCGATTTCGCCCAGCGCGCCTTCGGCGGTCTGCGCCAGCGAGATGCCGTCGTTCGCGTTGCGCGCGGCCTGGTTCATGCCGCGGATCTGGGTGGAGAAGCGCTCGGAAATGGCGAGGCCGGCCGCGTCGTCCTTCGCGCTGTTGATGCGCAGGCCCGACGACAGGCGCTGGATGGTGGTGGCGAGGCTGGCGCTGTTGGTCGCGAGGTTGCGCTGCGAGTTCAGCGACATCACGTTGGTGTTGATGATGGACATCTGTTTGTCTCCGGTTACGGTGCCGACGGAACGTCGATTGGGTGGTGGTCTGGCAGGGGCTTGCCGTTTCCACCGGCCCTGTCCTCTGCTGGATTAGGTAACGGCACCGTCCGGGGGGTCTTTAGCGGGGAATTTGCTGAATTTGTGATGGGGGTTGGGGATTTGGAGGCGGGAACGGGGAACGGGGAACAGGGAAGCAAGCGAACTGCAGCGCTTTGCCTTTGCTTCCCCGTTCCCCGTTCCCGCCCTTCGTCACAACTGATCAAACAACGACAACCCCTGAACCCGCAGCAGCGACTTCTGCGCGGCTTCCAGTGCGGTCATTTCCAGGGAAAGGCGGCTCACCGCTTCGGCGAGGTCGATGTCGCGCAACTCCGAGAGCGTGCCGGCCAGCGTGACTTCCTCGCTGCTGCGGCGTTCGGCGGTGCGATCCAATTCCTGCAGGCGCATGCCGGTACCCGAGCGGACCGTGAGCATGTGGTCCTGCGCGGTGGCGATATCGCCGATGGCCGAGGCCATCGCGTTCGCGCGTCGCGCTGCATCCGCGCTGGTGCCGGAAGGCGCTTCCAGCGCATCGGCAAGCATGTCGAGCGTGGCGAAGACATCGCGCGTGGGCGCGCGTTCGATCGAGAACGTGTCGCCGGCCGCGGGCACGCCGCTGATGCGGAACTGCACGCCGAGTCCGGCCGCGGGATCGGGAATCGCCTGGCCCGAAGACCACGTGCCGGTGACCGGCGGAGAGAGCGCGGGGCCGCTGGCATCGACGACTTCGTAATCGGTCGCGGACGTGAAGCGCACGGACAACGCGCGGCCATTCCACGCGGCGGGATCGCCGACGCTGGCTTCCTCCAGCACGCCCGAACCGGCATTCGCGCCCCCGGCGCTCGCACGCGAATAACCATCGCCCGTGCGCACGCGCAGGAACACCGCGCTGCCCGGATCGGTGTCGGCGACCGCGATTTCGGGTGCGATGTCGACGTTGTTCTGGCCGTCGTCGCCGAGATAGCTGACGCTGCCCGCGTTGTCGACGAAGGGCACCACGCCATCGCGCGTGCCGGCGAACAGACGACGGCCGTTGCCGTCGTCGCGGTTGGCGACGGAGATCAGTCCGGCGCGCAGCTGGCGGATCTCGGCGGCGATCGCCTTGCGGTCGTTGTCCGACAGCGGCGCGTTGTTGCCCTGGATCGCGAGTTCGCGCGCGCGCGACAGCATGTCGCCGGCGTCCGCGAGCGCTTCTTCCTGCAGGCGCAGGCGGTTGTCGACCTGTTCGGCGCCGCGCCTGTATTCGCCCAGCATCGCCAGCACGTGATCGAGCCGTTGCGCGCTCGACGCGGCGACGGGATCTTCCTTGGCCTGGCTGAAGCGCTTGCCGGTGGTGATCTGCTGCTGAGTGCGCGCGATTTCGCTCTGGTGGCGAAGCAGCGCGGCAAGCCCTTGTGCGTGGAGGCCGGCGGTGGAAATGCGCAGGGTCATCGGCGGATGGCTCCCAGGAGGGACTGGAACACGTTGTCGGCGGTGGCGATCACCTGCGCCGCGGCCTGGTAGGCCTGCTGGAAACGCAGCATGTCGGCGGCTTCCTCGTCGAGGTTCACGCCGGACACGGATTCGCGTTCGGCTTCGACCTGGGCGTGGATGGCCTGCTGCGCTTCCAGCGTGAGGTCGGCGTGGCGCGCGGCGCTGCCGACGCGCGCGGTGAGCTGGCTCAGGCCGTTGGTGAGGCTGGTGGTGCCGCCGTCGAGCAGGGCTTTCGTATCGAGATTGGCGAACGCGCGCGCATTGCCGTTGTCGGCCGAACGCGGCGGCGTGGGCGAGAGCGCGAAGCTGTCGCCCGCGGCCGGCGTGCCTTCGAGCGCGACCGACCAGCCGCTGCCGGCGATCGGTGTGCCGGCGGTGTAGGCGTAGGGGCCCGCGCCGTCGATCGTGTACTGGTCGTCGTCGATGAATTCGATGCTGGCGCCGGTGAAGCCGGCGAAGGCCGCCGGATCGGTGACCTGCGCCGCACCGACGCTTGCCGTGCCGAGATTGCCGGTGTCGGCCTTGCCCTGCAGCGGCGAAGCGGCCGCGATCGCGGCCGGATCCTGCAGCACGACCTTGAGGCTCGCCGACGCGCCTGCGGTCGGCGACACGGCGAAGCGATCGCCGTTCGCGGGCACGCCGCCCACGACCAGCGCGAGTCCGCCGATGCGCAGCGGATCGGCCGCGGTGCCGGTGCCGGTCAACGCGACGGGCTCGCCGCTGTCGCTGCGCGTCGCCGACCAGGTGCCCGCATCAAAGCGCAGCACCACGTCCTGGCCCGTGAGGGTGCCGACGTCGGCCACGCTCGCGGTGATGCCGGCGCTACCGGCGTTGTCGGCGTGCGCATCGACGCGCGGCGGCGCGATCGAAAAGAAGTCGGTGCCGGGCGCGCCGTTGTAGTCCACGCCGGCGCGCTGCGCTTCGTTGAAGGCGAGGGCGAAGGCCGTCGCACTGCGGCCGAGTTCGGCGCGTGCGGGATCGAGCACGCGTTCGCGGAATTCGAGCAGGCCGGCGATCTCGCCGCCGATGGCGTTCGTCGGCAGGCGCATCGGGCCGTTCGCGCCCTGCAAGGCGAGCTGCAGCCGGTCGGGACGGTACGGATCGGGCACGGTGTCCAGCGTCATGGCGCGGCCGCCGAGCACCAGCGCCTGTCCGCCGGTGGTGAAGACGTTGAGCGAACCGTCGTCCTGCGCGACGGTTTCGGCGCCGACGAGCTTGGCCAGCTGGTCGATACGCAGGGCGCGTTCGTCGAGCAGGTCCGGCGACGCGTTGCTGCCGGATGCTGCGATGTCGCGATTGAGGTTGGCGATCTCGCTGGCGAGGCGGTTGGCATCGGCGACCGTCGTGACCAGCTTCTGGTCGGTGTCCTTTTCCACCGTGGCGAGCTGGCTGTCGAGCGATCGCCAGCGCGTGGCCAGTTGCTGGCCCGAGCTGATCAGCTGGGTGCGTGCGACCGGCGAGGTCGGATCGGAAACCACGCCGCGCGCCGCGCCGAAGAACGCCGACCACGGTTGCGACAGGCTGGTGGCATCGCCCGAGAGCAGGCCATCGACGCGCGTCGCGAGCGAGGACACCTGTTCCAGGCGACCCAGTTCGCTGCTGCTGTCGATCTGGCGCGCGAACACCAGGCCGTCGGCGAGCCGGCGCAGGCTGCCGACATCGACGCCCTGGCCGACGTAGGTCGTGCTCGTGCCCTGGCCGGGACGCGCCGAGAATTCGACGCGCTGGCGGCTGTAACCCGGCGTGGCGGCGTTGGCGACGTTGTGACCGACGGTGCCCAATGCGCGCTGGAAAGCGAGCAGGGCAGAGGTGCCGGTCGAGAGAATTCCGCTCATGGCTTAGCCCCGTGGCGTGGTGGCGACATCGGCGCTGGCGACGAAGCGCCGGTCCGCACCGGTGTCCTGCGCCGGCAGCATCGCCAGGGCGCGGTTGAGCGTGGCGCCATGCGCGATCGCCGAAATCTTCTTCGCGTAGGCCGGATCGGTGGCGTAGCCGGCGTGCTGCAGGGCGCTGGCGAAACGGTGCACGTCCTCGCCCGAGCCGCGCGCGGCGGCATAGCGGCCGTTGCCGAGCAGTCGCGCGTAGTCGGCGAAGCTTTCGGCGACCGAGCCATAGGCGCGGAAGTCGGCGCGTTCGCTGCGACGCACGCCATCGACGAATTCGTGCGTGGACGCGCTCATGCGCGATCCGCTCCAGCGACCGCCGGCCTTGATGCCGAACAGGTTGTGCGAGGTCTCGCCGTTCTTCTGCACGAGACGGCGGCCCCAGCCGGTTTCGAGCGCCGCCTGCGCGACCAGGGCGCGCGCGGGCACGCCCAGTTCCGACGCGGTCTTCTGCGCGATCGGCCAGATCGAACGGACGAAGGCTTCGGGGCTGCTGCAATCCAGCCGTTCCGATGCCTCGCATGCGGCGGGCGCCTGCGGCTGCGTGGCGTTCAGCGCCGGCAGATCGAGCGCCTGCATCGACACGCCATTGCGTGCCGGTGCCAGCGGCAACATGCCGTTCATGGCCGGCAGCGACATCGGCCCGGTCGGCACGGACAGCGGCAGCGGCGCGGAAGGACTTCCGGCCGGCAGGCCCTGCGGAAAGGGCGATGTTGCCTGCGGCGCCTCGGGCTGGCTGCGTTCCAGCTGGCGCATGATCATCGGCGCCAGGCCGAGCCCGCGGCCCTTGCTCAGTTCCTTCGCGAGCTGCTGGTCGTACATCTCGCGGTAGGTGGTGTCGTTGCCCAGCATCGGATCGCCCATCGACGCACTGCGCATCGACTTGATGAGCATGTGGGCGAACTGCGTCTCCAGCTGGCGCGCGGCTTCCTCGATGCGCGCATGCGAAGAGCCCGACGAAGCGGGCTCCAGGGCGATGCCGGTGGCGGAAGTCAGGCGCATGTCAGGGGCGCTGCAAGCGGCGTGCCTGGTATCGAAGGGCGGGAACAGGGAAAAGGGAACAGCGAGGCAGGGAGCCACGCTCGTGAAGGCGTGGGCGTAGCGGATCGACTCGCGTCACCGCGCGCCGCGTTGATTTCCTGTTCCCGGTTCCCGCTCTTCATTCCCGCCCTTGCTCCACCTCAGATCACCTCGAGTTCCGCCCGCAGCGCGCCGGCGCGCTTGAGCGCCTCCAGGATCGCGACGATGTCGCCCGGGGCCGCACCCACCGCATTCACGGCGCGCACGATGGATTCCAGCGAGGTGCCGCCGGCGAACATGAGCATGTGCCCCCCGTCCTGCTGCACCTCGACGTTCGATTGCGGCGTCGCGACCGTGTTGCCGCGACCGAAGGCGTCGGGCTGGCTGACGTTGATGCTTTCGGTGATCGAGACCGTGAGCGAGCCGTGCGACACCGCGGCGGGCAGCACGGTCACCTGGCCGCCCATGACGACGGTGCCGGTGCGCGCGCTCACGATCACCTTCGCGGCCGCGGCGCCCGGCGCGATGTCCAGCGATTCGAGTTGGGCCAGGAAGGCGATGCGGTCGCCGGCGGGCGGCGTCACTTCGATGGTCACGCCGTCCAGCGCGTGCGCACGGCCGGGGCCGAAGGCCGCGTCGACGGCTTCGACGATGCGCGCGGCGGTGGTGAAGTCCGCATCGTTGAGGTTCAGCGTCACCACGCTGCTGCCCTGCGCCGCGTTGGGCACGGCGCGTTCGACGATCGCACCATTGGGAATGCTGCCGCCGTTGGGCGCGTTCACGGAAATCTTCGAGCCGTCGCGGCCCGCCGCGCCGAAACCACTGACGATCAGCGTGCCCTGCGCGATCGCGTAGATCTGGCCGTCGGCACCGCGCAGCGGCGCCATCACCAACGTGCCGCCGCGCAGCGAGCCGGCGTTGCCGATCGAGGAGACGGTGACGTCGATGGTCTGGCCAGGCTTCGCGAAAGCGGGCAGTTCGGCCTGGATGGCGACGGCGGCGACATTCTTGAGCTGCGGATTCACGCCCGGCGGAATCGTCACGCCGAGCTGGTCGAGCATCGTCTTCAGGCTCTGCACGGTGAAAGGCGTCTGGCTGGTGCGATCGCCGCTGCCGTCCAGACCGACGACGAGGCCGTAACCCACCAGCGGATTGCCGCGCACGCCGGCGACCTGGGCGAGGTCCTTGATGCGCTCGGCGTGGGCCGGCGCGATGACCGACACCAGCAGCAACGCCGCCAGCGCGAGGCGTCCTGCCATGCTCGTGCGTGCAGCCGGATCCGTTGGTCCTGAGCGCAGGGCGCAAGGCCGTCGTCGAAGGTCAGCCCCATCGTGGCGGCCCCCGGATGCCTTCGACGACGGCATTGCGCGCCTGCGCTCAGGACCAACGGATCCATGCTCGTTTTTAATAAATTCAAAAGCTTGCGTCACGTACTTCATGTTGTTGCCTCAGTACGGGAACGCCGCGGAGTTGAAGAAGCGTCCGAGCCAGCCCATCGCGTTGGAACGCGCGAGCGTGCCCCGGCCGCCATAGACGATCCGCGCGTCGCCGACACGATCGGAGGAAATCCGGTTGTCAGGACCGATATCGGCCGTGCGGACGATTCCTTGAATCTGGACGAGCTCGTCGCCCTGGTTCAGGCGCAGGCGCTTTTCGCCGGCCACGCGCAGGTTGCCGTTGCCGAGGTTCTCGACCACGGAGACCGTGATGTTCCCGGCGAGCTGGTTGCTCTGGGCGCTGTCGCCAGCGCCGGAGAAGTCGCGCGAGCCTTCGATCCCGGCCTGCAGCAGTGGCTTGCCGTGGAAGGTGACGTCCTGGCCGAAGACCGTCGGCGCGGCGATGTCGACGCCCGAATCCTTGGTCACCGCGGTCTTGGCGTTGGTCTTGGCGCGCGTGTTCTCGACCAGCACGATCGTCAGCAGGTCGCCGACCTCGCGCGCCTTGTTGTCCTCGAACAGCCGCATGCGCGCATTGCCGCCGCCGTTGCCGGCACCGGCGAAGATCGAACCGCCACCATCGCCCGCCGTCGGCGCGGCAGGCGCGTAGTTCTGCACGGGCATCGGACGGCCTGCGGGCGAACCGGCCTCGGAAGCGAACGGCTTCACATCGCCGACGATGCTGGCGCAACCGGAGAGCGCGAGCAGGGCGGAGGCGGTCAGAACCTGCAGCCCCCGCTGTTGCTTTTGCTCGTCATTCCCGCGAAGGCGGGAATCCAGTGTCTTCGCCTTTCCTCCCATGCAACGAGGAAAGGCCGAAAGTCGCTGGGTTCCCGCCTTCGCGGGAACGACGAGCGAAAGAATGCCGCGGCTCCGCTTCATCACACCACTCACAGGTTGTTGTTGAGGTAACCCAACATCTGATCGGTCGTCGAGATCGCCTTCGCATTCGTCTCGTACGCGCGTTGCGTCTCGATCATCGACACCAGTTCCTCGACCACGTTGACGTTCGAGCCTTCCAGCGCGCCCTGCACCAGCACGCCGACGCCGCCCTGGCCGGGCGCGCCGCTCTGCGCGGGACCGCTCGCGCTGGTTTCGACGAAGAGGTTTTCGCCCTTGGCCTGCAGGCCGGCGGGATTGACGAAGTCCGCCAGGGTCAGCTGGCCGACCTGCACGGATTCGGCCTGTCCGGCGATCTGCACGCTCACCGTGCCGTCGCTGCCGACGGTCACGCTCTGCGTGCCTTCGGGGAACTGCAGGCCCGGCTGCACCGGATAACCGGAATTGGTGACCAGTTCACCCTGCGCATTGAGCTGGAACGTGCCGTCGCGCGTGTAGGCCGTGCTGCCGTCGGGCATCAGCACTTCGAAGAAGCCGCGGCCGTTGATCGCGATATCGAGCGCGTTGCCGGTCTGGGCGAGGTTGCCCTGCGCGAACTGCTTGGACGTCGCCGCCACGCGCACGCCGGTACCGGTCGACAGGCCGGTGGGCAGCTGCGTCTGCTCGGACGAGGCACCGCCGGGCTGGCGCACGGTCTGGTACAGCAGGTCCTCGAAGCTGGCGCGGTCGCGCTTGAATCCGGTGGTGTTGGTGTTGGCGAGGTTGTTGGAGATGACCGCCATGCGCGTCTGCTGCGCGTCGAGGCCGGTCTTGGCGATCCACAGAGCCTGGGTCATGGCGGACTACTCGTAGTGAAGGAGGGCGGAACTCAGCGCGACGACAGCAACGAATTGGCCGATCGCGCGCTCTCGTCAGCACTGTGCAAGACCCGTACCTGCGTCTCGAACTGGCGGGCGAGCTGGATCATCGACACCAGCATCGCGGTGCCGTCGACGTTGCTGTTCTCGAGCACGCCGGTGGTGAGGACGTTGCCGGCCGCGGGCGCCGGAGGCGTCGCACCCGGCGGCGCGCGCATCAGGCCGTTGTCGCCGCGCACCAGGTCGCGCGTGCTGGCGGCAACGACCTGCAGGCGCCCGGTGTTGGCCATCGTCGAGGCGGGTTGCCCCTGCGGCACGATCGACACCGTGCCGTCGCTCCCGATGTGCAGGGCGTCGTTGGGCGGGATCGTCACTGGCGCACCCGCCTGGTCGAGCACGGGCAGGCCGGAAGCGGTGGTGAGCAGGCCGTTCGCATTGATGCGCAGGTCGCCGGCACGCGTGTAGGCGACGCCACCGCTGCGGTCCTGCACGGCGAGCCAGTGTTCCGGCTGCAGGGCGATGTCGAGCGGATTGCCGGTGTCGGTCAGCGAACCGGCCGCCGCACTGACGCCCAGCGTCTGCGACACGGTCGCCACGCGCGACGGCAATCCGGCACCGGCAACGGGCGCGGCCACGGTGCCGTTCAACGTCGCCTGGAAGCCGACCGTGTTCGCGTTCGCCAGGTTGTGCGCCACGGATGCCTGCGAGCGCAGCGTGGCGCTGGCGCCGGTCATGGCGATGTAGAGCGAGCGGTCGGTCATGGGAGGTTCCTGCGTCAGTTCAGCTGCTTTGGCTCGGCGTTCCAGCGATGCGAGACGCTGTTTGCTTTTGTTCGTCGTTCCGCGAAAGCGGGAACCCAGCGACTTTGCTTTTTCACCAGGCCGGTCAATTCAGAACCAAAGTCACTGGATGCCCGCCTGCGCGGGGATGACGAGCGGTTTCATCAACGGATGTTGATCACCGTCTGCGTGATCTGGTCCTGCGTCGAGATCATCTGCGCGTTCGCCTGGAAGTTGCGCTGCGCGGTGATCATGTTCACCAGCTGCTCGGTGAGGTCGACGTTCGACGCTTCCAGCGCGCCGCCCTGGACCAGGCCGAATTCGGACGTGCCCGCCGCACCGCGACGCGCCTGGCCCGATTCGAACGTCTCGGCCCAGCCGTTGTCGCCCAGCGGCTGCAGGCCCTGCGGATTGGTGAACGTCGTCAGCGCGACCTGGCCCAGCGGCGTGGACACGCCGTTGGTGTAGCGCGCGTTGACCACGCCTTCGCTCGACACTTCGATATTGATCAGGCGACCCGTCGCGTAGCCGTCCTGGGTCAGAGATGACACGCCGAAGGCGTTGCCGTACTGCGTGGAGTCGCCCAGTTCCAGCGTGATCGGCATCGCCGCGGCGCCGCCGGTGGGCGTGTAGGCGGGCAGGGCGATGCGGCCGGTGGCCGGCGCGGTGAGTTGGCCGGTCGACGAGTACTGCAGCGTCTGCGGCGTGCCCACGTCGGTGCCGTCGATCTGGGTCTGCACCTGCCACTCGTTGGGATTCGCCGTCTTGATGAAGTACATCGACTGCGTGTGCGGCGCGCCGAGCGAGTCGTAGATCGTCAGCGAGGTGGTGTGGTTGTACGTGGTCGGATCGTTGGCATCGAACGGCGTGATCGTCGGCGGCACGGCATTGCCGGGCAGGTTGGTGCCGACTTCCACCGAGGTCGTCGCCTGCGGCGGCGAATCGCCGGTGGCCAGGCGCAGGTCGCTCATGCGGCCGGTATCGAAGCCGTTGCCGCCGGCATTGGGCAGGAACACCTGCAGGCGCTGGCCCGCCGGATTCACCACGTAGCCGTCGCGATCGGTGCCGAAGTTGCCGGCGCGCGAATACACCATCGAGCCGTTGGCCGAGAGCGTGAAGAAGCCCTGGCCGGACAGCGCCATGTCGAGCGCGCGCCCGGTGAAGTCGACGTTGCCCTGCGCGAACTGCTGCGCGACCTTTTCCAGGCGCACGCCCGCGCCGATCGCATTGCGCGACAGGCCCGAGGCGGAGACCGGGAACACGTCGGCGAACTCCGCGCGCGATTGCTTGAAGCCGGTGGTGTTGGCGTTGGCGATGTTGTGCGAGGTGACGTTGAGGTCGGCCGAGGCCGCGTTCATGCCGCTGAGCGAGATGCGGAAACTCATGGTGACTCCTGGTGATGGCTTCGGCGGTCAGCCGATGCGGCGAATGGCCGACAGCGGATGGCTGCCGAGGCCTTCGAGATTGAGGACGAGCCCGCTGGGCTCGATGGAAACGCTGTCGATCCGTGCGGCGACACCGACCGCGAGCGCTTCGGCGTCGTCGCCGGTGCCCGAAGTGGCGCGGACGGTGTAGCGACCGGCGGCCACCGCCTTGCCGCTGTCGTCCTTGCCGTCCCACTGGAACGGCGTGCCGCCGGCGGCGTTGGCCTGCACGGTCATCGTGCGCACGCGCGTGCCGGCGGCGTCGACGATTTCGAGGGTGATCGGGCCGGCGCCGGTCGCTGCGATTTCACCGTTGACGGCGGCACCGGCCTGCACGTCGAGCGTGTCGGTCTCGACCAGCGCATCGCGGCCGACGAGTGCGGCGGCGCGCAGGGTCTGGTCCGATTCCATGACGCTCGCCACCGCCTGCATCGCGTTCTGCATCTTGTCGATGCCCTGCACGGTGGAGAACTGCGCGAGCTGGCCGAGGAACTGCGCGTTGTCGAGCGGCTTGAGCGGATCCTGGTTCTTCAGCTGCTCGGTCATCAGGCGCAGGAAATCGGCCTGGCCGAGCGAGGTGCTGCGCGCGTTCTGCTGCACGGACAGGCCCAGCGAAGCGAGGCTGTCCGCGTTGTTGTTCGTGCCGACCGTGGTCATGTCGAAGGTTCCTTGTCAGGGCCGCGATCAGCGGCCCATGTTCAGCGTGGCCAGCGCGAGTTCCTTCGCGCTGTTGAAGACTTCGACGTTGGCCTGGTAGCTGCGCGAAGCGGAGATGAGGTCGACCATCTGCGCGACCGGATCGACGTCGGGCGCGTACACGTAGCCCTGCGCATCGGCGAGCGGATGGCCGGGCTCGTAGCGCTTGAGTGGCGCGGCATTGCTTTCGGTCACCTGCGTGACCTGCACGCCGGCGAGCGCGGGGTTGTTCGCGACCGGCTCGGCCGAGAACACCGGCTGCTTCGCGCGGAAGACGGTGTTGGGATCGCCGGATACCGAATCGGCATTGGCGAGGTTCGATGCGACGGTGCTCAGGCGCACCGACTGCGCATTCATCGCCGAACCGGCGACATCGAAGATCGGCAGGTTGCTCATCGCATCGCTCCTTACTGACCGGTGATCGCGGTCAGCATCGAGCGGACCTTGGATTCGATGAAGGACAGCGAGGCGCGGTACTCGACCACGGCCTGCGCGTAGGCGGCGTTCTCGCGATCGCCGTCGACGGTGTTGCCGTCGAGGCTGGGCTGGCTCGCGGGCCGCAGGTAGCGCGCGGCGGCGGCCGCCTGCTGGATCGCATCGCCGCCGGCGGCGGTGGTGGCACCCGCGCCGGGTTGCAGCGCGCTGTTCAGCGCCGCGGTGAAGTCGAGGTCCTGCGCCTGGTAGTGGGGCGTGTCGGCGTTGGCGATGTTGGCGGCGAGCAACTGCAGGCGCTGCTCGCGCAGCGCGAGCGCGGTGCCGTGGATGCCAAGGAAGTCGGACATTGGGCCCCTCCGGGAGCGGATTTCCGTCCCGTCGAGGCAAGCGGCGTGCCAGAGAATCGCGATGCGGCCTGGGAGGGGTCTTGACCCGTCATCGGGCACATCCTTTCAAACGGAGGCGGGAATGCCGCCTCATTGACGGCGGGCCGAGAACCGCCCTACAGCGACCCGATACGCGCCGCGATGCGGTCGGCGAGGTCCTTTTCCGAGTACTTGGGCACGAAATCGTCGGCGCCGACGCGCTCGACCATCGCCTGGTTGAACACGCCCGACAGCGAGGTGTGCAGCAGCACGAACAGGCCCCGCAGCGCCGGGTCGTGACGGATTTCCGTCGTCAGGGTGTAGCCGTCCATCGCCGGCATCTCGATGTCCGAGATGACCATGGCGTAGCGCTCGTGCGGGAGCTGCCCGGACTGCGCCAGCTGCTGCAGGTGCTCCAGCGCCTGGCGGCCGTCGGACAGCAGCGTGGCTTCGAGCCCCAGCTGGTGCAGCACGGCGCGGATCTGGTTGCGCGCGACGCGCGAATCGTCGACCACCAGCACTTCGCGGGGACCGGCCGTGGCCGGCAGGGCGCGGATCTGGCCGGCATCGCTGCCGCGCGGCGCGGATTCGGCCAGCACGCTTTCCACGTCGATCAGCTGGATCAGTTCGCCCTGGTGGCGCGTCACGCCGGTGAGGTAATGGCAGGCGCCGCCGAGCTCGGGTGGCGGCTGGATCTGTTCGACCGCGATGTTGACGATGCGGTCCACGCCGCCGACCAGGAAGCCCTGCACGGAGCGGTTGAACTCGGTGACGACCAGATACCTGGGATCGAACGCCGCATCGCCGGCCTGGCCGATCGCGCGCGCCAGGTCCAGCACCGGCACGCTGCGGCCGCGCACGTCGGCCGCGCCGGCGAAGGCGGGCGGCAGCGAGGGCAGGGTGAACAGCGCCGGACGCGGCAGCACTTCCTGCACCTTGAACACGTTCACGCCAAAAAGCTGACGCGAGGCGAGCCGGAACAACAGCAGCGCCAGCCGGTTGTGGCCGGCGAGGCGGGTTCGTTGGTCGATGCGGTCCAGCAGGTCCTGACTCATGGGCGGTTTGACGGCCGCCGCGACGGATTCTTGAGCGCCGCCGCAGGCACGTCGCTTGCACGCTGTCGGGCATGCCGAAGCTCCTGCCTCCCCGGGTGTCGTTGCCTCTTGCGTTGATCGCGTGGTCGACGGGTGCGATTGCGGGCGCATTTCACCCCACGGAAGACATCCGCATTGCAGCGGCGACGGCCGTCGGCGCCCCTGCCGACGCGCAGATCACCCTCGACCCCGCGCTGCGACTGGTGCAATGCACGCAACCGCTGCAGGCGGTGGCGTCGGGCCCGCGCACGGCGCTGGTGCGTTGCCCCGACGCGCCGGGCTGGCGCGTGTACGTGCCGGTACGGGCGCATCGCGAGGCCGATGTCGTCGTGCTCGCGGCGCCGGCCGCGCCGGGCATGCCGATCACGGCGCAGCAGCTGGTCGTCCAGCGCCGCGAGGTCTCGACGCTCGGCGATGCGGCCTTCGCCGATCCGGCCGCGCTGGTCGGCCGCACACCGCGTCGCGCGCTCGCTGCCGGCATCGTGCCGACGGAATCCGACTTCACCTCGGCCACGACCCTGCGCCGCGGCGATCCGGTCACCCTCGTGGCCCGGACCGGCGGCGTCGAGGTGCGCATGCAGGGGCGGGCCCTGGGCCCTGCCCAGGCCGGGGGCGTGGTCACGGTCGAAAACGTTTCGTCACGCCGCATACTGCGCGGCCGGATAGCCGGGGAGGGGGAAGTGGAAATTCTCCTCTGATGCGGCCCGCCGAGGCCCCAGTTTCCCGGGGGACCGGACCCGCGGCCCGGCCCCTTCGTCCGGGCCGGTACCGCAGCCCTCAAGTTCCCTCCCGGGACGCCGTTACCGTGTTCGACCGAGCAATCAGGAACGTGTCATGACCCACAAGATCGAAGGAGCGTCGCCCGCCGTCCGCCCGGCAGAGACCGTCGCCACGTCGGCCGCCCAGCGTGCGGGTGCCGAACGCGCACAGTCGGTGTCCGCCACCGGCGCGAGCGAAAGCGTGCGCCTGACCGGCGAAGCCGAAAGCCTGCAGGCCCTGGAACGCCAGCTGGGTTCCGCGCCCGCCGGCATCGACATGGCGCGCGTCAACGCGCTGCGCAGCGCGATCGCCGACGGCACCTACCGTGTCGATGCCGAGCAGATCGCCACCCGCATGCTCGATTTCGACCGCGCGTTGACGAAGTAAAGCCCGCCGATGCCATCCGCCGAGGCCGCCATGCCCGCCGTGCATCCGCTCGAAGCGCTGGAACGGGCGCTCAATGCGGAACGTCGCGCACTCCTCGAGCACGACGCGGATGCGCTGTTGAGTTCCACGGCCGCCAAGCTGGCGGCCCTGCGCGAGGCCGAAAGCCTGCCGTCCCGCGCGGTCGACGAAGCGCGCCTGTTGGCGCTGCGCGACTTCAACCAGGCCAACGGCATCCTGCTCGCGCGGCGTCGCCGCGAAGTGGGCTGGGCGTTGCGCCATCTCGGCCGCGTGGAATCCACCGGCGTGTACGATGCCACCGGGCAATCCGGCGCCAGTCCGACGGCGCGCTGCCTCGGGGTGGGATGAGCGAACTCGAATCGAATCCTCCGTCGACCGATCGCGGCGACGACATCCGCTGGGCCATCGACATGGTCGACACGGCCGCGATGCTGCTCGACGTGCACGGGCGGATCCTCCATGCGAACCCGTCGGCCTGGATGCTGGCCGCACGACTGCACCAGGACGCCGGCCCCGAATTCCTGCTCGGCCTGGTGACCGAGCGCGACTGGACGGAAGCGAGAGCGAAAGGCCGCTGGAGCGGCGAAGTCACGATCGACGACACCATTCTCGGCGTCCGCCTCTACACGGGCATGCAGGGCAGCGCGGCACGCAGCCTGCTGACCGTCGGCGAAGCGGGCGCCGGCGCCGGCGAGGATGCCGATGCGCGGCAGATGCAGCGTGACCAGCTGGAGCGCACCTACCAGCGGCTCATCGGCACCCAGGAGCAACTGCTGCAGTCGGAGAAGATGGCCTCGATCGGCCAGCTCGCCGCCGGCGTCGCCCACGAGATCAACAATCCCATCGGCTACGTGCACTCCAACCTGGGCACGCTGCAGGATTACGTCGGCGCGCTGCTCGCGCTGGTGGAGTGCTACGAATCCGTCCTCCACTCGAGCGATCCGGTCGCACGCCGCCACGAAGTGCAGGCCAAGCGCGACCGCCTCGACATCGACTTCATCAGCGGCGACCTGCCCAAGCTGCTGGAGGAATCGCGCGAAGGCATCGAGCGCGTCACCAAGATCGTGCAGGACCTCAAGGACTTCTCGCGAAGCAGCAGCAGCGAGCCGATGCGGCCGGCCGACCTCATCAAGGGCCTGGAATCGACGATCAACATCGTCTGGAACGAGCTCAAGTACAAGGTGCATCTGGAGAAGCACTACGGCCGCATGCCGCTGGTCGAGTGCCATGTGTCCGAGATCAACCAGGTGCTGATGACGCTGCTCATCAACGCAGGGCAGGCGATCGAGAACCGGGGCAGCATCGTCATCACCACCGGCGTGGAAAGCGGCGAGGCGTGGATCAGCATCGCCGACACCGGCAGCGGCATCGCGCCGGACGTGCTGCCGCGCATCTTCGAGCCGTTCTTCACCACCAAGCCGATCGGTCGCGGCACCGGCCTGGGCCTCGCAGTCGCCTACAACATCATCGCCAAGCACCACGGCCGTATCGAGGTCAGCAGCACGCTCGGCACCGGCAGCGTGTTCCGCGTGGTGCTGCCGGTGAAGCAGCCGGCGTCCGCGGAAGGATCGACCTCGGAAGTCGCGCCGCCGGCATGACGCGCCGGCGCCGGCCGCGATCGGTCGTCGCCTCAGAAGGATTCTTCGTACGTGCTGGTGCGCTCGTGCGCGCGGAACGCATCGCGGATGTGCTCGCGCAGCTCGTCGTCGTTCCAGGGCTTGGTCAGGAAACGGTAGATCGCGCCGCGATTGATCGCATCGGTGATCATCGCCAGGTCGGTGTAACCCGACAGCACCATGCGCATGGTGTCCGGATACAGGTCGCGGACCCGCTCGAGGAACTCGGTGCCGTTCATGTCCGGCATGCGCTGGTCGGACACGATCACCTGTACGGTGTTGCTGGCGAGCAGGTCGAAGGCTTCGCGAACGCTGGCGGCGGTCAGCAGGCGGTAACCGTCGCGGCGGAACAGGCGCACGAGCGAGTTGAGCACGTTGGTCTCGTCGTCGAGCAGCAGCAGCGTGCGCTCCGGCCGCGTCGTCGCGAAGGCTTCCGGCAACAGGAAGCGGCGGCGGATCAGGTCGCCGATGTCCTCGGCGGGGCGGGGCGGGCTGAACAGGTGCCCGAGGAAGAAATCGCAGTGGTTGCGGCGCAGGAAATTGAGCTCGGCTTCGGTCTCCACGCCCTTGGCGGTGACCTTCATGCCGAGGCGATGGCCCAGCGCGATGATGCCGCGCACGATCGCGGCGGCGCGCGGATCGCTGGCGACATTGTGGATCAGGCTGCGATCGATCTTCAGGCGATCGAGCGGATACTGCGCGAGCGCGGCCAGACCGAGTCCGCCCATGCCGAAATCCCGCACGGTCAAGGTGGCGCCCAATGCGCGCAATCCCGCCAGCGTGTCAGCGACGTTGCGCGCATCGAGCGCGAGTACGCTTTCGGAAATCTCGAATTCGACCGCCTGCGCCGGAATCTGGAACTTGTGCAGCATCTGCCCGATGAGGTCCACGCAGTCGGGCCGCAGCAGCATCGGATTGGCCAGGTGCACGGCGATGTTGAGGTAGTCCATGCCCTCGTCGCGCCACTTCGCCAGCTGCGCCAGGGCACGGTTGACCACCCAGTAATCCACGCGCGCCGACAGGCCGCTGCGCTCGATCAGGTCGAGGAAACTGCTGGGACGCAACATCCCGTGCATCGGCGTCTGCCAGCGCAGCAGCACGCTCACCGCGTCGATGCTGCCGTCCTGTGCATTCGCGGTCGGCTGATAGAACAGCGTGAATTCGTTGTTCGCCATCGCATCGACCACCGTGCGCGACACGGTTTCGGGCGTCTGCGCCGGCGCGTCGGGCAGGGACGACATGCCCACGCCGTTGCGGCCTTCGCGCTTGGCCAGGCGCACGGCCTGTTCGGCCTGGGCGAGCAGGCCGGCTGCGTCCTGCGCATCCTCCGGATACACGGCGATCCCGATCGCCAGGTTCACGCGCAGCACATACGGAGGAATCGACAGCGGCGCATCGAATGCATCGCGCAGTCGCTCGGCGAGCGCGACGCCATCGGGCTCCTCGTGGCGGTAGCCGATGCCAGCGAGGAATTCGTCGCTGCCCAGGCGCCACAGCCAGCCCCCGGCCGGCATCGCCTTGCTCAGGCGATGGGCAATGGTGGCGAGCACCTGGTCGCCCATCATCGGGCCCATGCTTTCGTTGATCGCGCCGAATCGGTCGATGTCGATGTGCAGCAGCGCGACCTTGCGCCCGGTCGCGCCGGCGGCGGCCAGGCCGGCCGGCAGGCTCGGGCCACCGGCACCCAGCCGGTACAGCGAAGTCACCGGATCGACGGGAATGCCGCTGTGCGGGTCGTAGTACGTACTCATCGCTCCACAGGGTAACGGCTTGGAAGCAGGGCGGTAGTGCCCGCGTCGCTGAACGGCCGCGGCCCGAACGTCTGCACCTCAATATTGCCGTTCGAAATCGACAACGCCGGTGATCGCCTGTCCGCTTTCGAGCTGCCGGATCTTTGCGGCCACCTGTTCGGCCGCCATGCGATGATCGGTCAGCGCCGCAACGTGCGGCGTGATCCGGACGCGGGGATGACGCCAGTACGGGTGATCTTCGGGCAGGGGCTCGCGGGCGAAGACGTCGAGATGCGCCTCGTCGATGTGTCCGGAATCGAGCAGCGCCAGCAGCGCGTCGTCATCGAGTACCTCGCCGCGGGACAGATTCGCGATGCTGGCGCCGTGCGGCAGCTTCTGCAGTTGCGCGTGGCCGACGAGACCGCGGGTCGCGTCCGTCAGCGGCAGGAACATCAGGATCAGGTCGCTGTTGGCGAGCACGTGATCGAGCCCGTCGTCGCCCTGACAGGAAAGGATTCCGTCCAGCCGCTTCGGCGTGCGGCTCCACACGCTCACGGAGAAGCCGAAATCGGCGAGGGCACGCGCCACCTGGCCACCGAGAGCACCGGCGCCGAGCACGCCGATCCGCAGCTTGCTTCGGGTGCGCGCACCGCGCGGCTGCCACGTCCCGGCATTCTGGTCACGCTCGTACGCCGCGAAGCGACGCAGCTGTCGCAGCGCCACGTACAGCGCGTACTCGATCATCTG
The DNA here is from genome assembly GCF_042655745.1 of Lysobacter yangpyeongensis. Taxonomy (NCBI): domain Bacteria; kingdom Pseudomonadati; phylum Pseudomonadota; class Gammaproteobacteria; order Lysobacterales; family Lysobacteraceae; genus Lysobacter; species Lysobacter yangpyeongensis. Next base: position 630,193 of record NZ_JBHSNM010000001.1, read on the forward strand.
CTCGCGCATCCCGCCGTCTTCCATGCGCACCAGCGGCACCTGCCTGGGCAGCGAAGGCATGTCCAGCAATCCGTTCACGCCGGCACCGAGCGAGAAGATGGCTTTCAGGCCCGTCTGGGCCTCGAACAGCGCCGCGGGCGGCTTCCACACCACCGCGTAATCGCAGGGCGGTGCGTCCGCTCCGACATGGACCGCGGCATCCGGCAGGCACGATGCGAGCGCATCGCGCCATTCCGCCTGCTCCTTGGCCGTGCAGACCACGATGCGTAAATGGCCGTTCCTGTTGTTGCGCGAGGTTTGCGACATGTTCGCGAGGCTATGCGATTTACCCGTTGCGTGCAGCGAGGACGTGTGCCTGGATGCAGTGGCATGCCGAAACCGGCGGGCGCGAGAGCAGGGCGCTAGCGCGGTTTACGTCCGCGCACCGAAATCATCGGCGGCTGGGAGAGATCCAGCCGCCCCCCCCGGACATTTTCCAGATGCTTCTCGACTTCATCCGATGTCACGATGCCTCGGTCCTCAAGATCCTTTCGAAGCATCCGCACCGTGGCGATTTCCAGCGGCACGCATTGCGGGTGGCGGATCGGGAAGTAGGCCTCGGCAGTCACATCCTCCAGTCCGGCCTCATGAAACATCCGCGGCAGCTTCCGTCCGAAGGACAGATCGGCACCGCGCCCCGACAGCAAGGTCCTGAAGCCCGCGCGGACGCGGTTGGCCAATTCCTGCTCGGGACCATGGACGTCGATGCAGCTCAACGGCTGCAGCGCCGGATCGGCATCTTCGACGACCAGCCAGCCGCCGGGCTTCAGCACGGACGCCATGTTGCGGAACGCGAGTTCGCGCCGGGCGACGTGCACCAGGACCAGCCGCGCGTGCACCAGGTCGAACGACGTCGCGGGCGGCGGATCGTCGGCCACATCGTGGATGCGGATCTCGACGTTGCCGCGCGCCGCCGGCTGCGTCCACGACGCGTCGATATCCGTGGCCAGGACATGACCGGTCGATCCCACGCGATCCGCAACGGCCTGGACCAGCGCCGATCCGCCCGCGCCGACTTCCCAGCAACGCCAGCCCTCGGCGATCCCGCAGGCGTCGAACTGGCGAAGACTGACCGGATCGAACAGCGCCGAGAGCGCGGCGAAGCGTTGTCCGGCTTCGAGGTTGCGGTTTTCCAGCAGGTAGGTCGTGTCGGTCGTCATCGGATATCCGCCAGGCCGGAAGGGTATGAGACCGCGTTCCTCAGGGCGGAGCCTTGCCGAGTCTGTGTCGCTTTGATCAGTCTGTGCTCTTGCAATAAAATTGCTTTAAACACAGTTACTTAATAGAATATATTTAAGTTATAAATGAATATTTGTGGTCGCTTATCGAAACGAATTGCCACGAACTAATGGCATTCCGCGCCAAATGACTAGAACTTTTCAAGAAGCGGCGGTTGGGCTCGATCTATTTGGAAATTGCGTCGTTCAGCGACATGTCCCCACGCGGTAGCAGCGTAAGCCCCCCCATCAGAACTTCTGGCGGACGTGTTGCGCGATTCGACGGCGCATGCCGTCGGGTGCATTGTGGGGGCCGGGTTTCGTTGTATTCGATCATTCACCAGTTCACTGCCTCACGCATGCCTGCGATGGGTAGGAACGCTTTGAACTCAGGTTTCCAGATCGGTTTCCTTCCGTGACTGCGCGGCCGTGGCGTCCATCCGAATCAGACTCCTTTGGAGCTCCCGTTGCGCGTGGTCGGCAAGGACTTCGAACTCGGCGGTCGACCCGGCGTGGTGTTCGACGGCATCAAGCGCATTCGCTGCTGCGTCCTCCCCCAACTGTCGACATCCTGATTTAATTTTGTGTGCGAGCTTCCGCAGCGCTTCTTGATCGCCTGCAGCCCGCGCCTGTTCCCAGTATTCCAGATCCGAGCGGGTGCTCTTCACAAAAACATCGAGCAGGCGCTGGAGCCTGCCTTCGCGCTGGCCCAGCAGACCGGTGAGGTTGGCGAGGCCCGGGCCCTCCATCGTTGGTGGCGCCTCGGGTGGGAGCATGCGTGCCAGCATCTTCTGCAGATCCGGGATCTGCACGGGCTTGGACAAGTACCCGTCCATGCCCAAGGCGAGGCAGCGTTCGCCTTCGCCCAGGAGCGCATTAGCCGTGATTGCGACTATAGGCAGATGCTCATCGCCTGTCGCCGCTTCATATTGTCGGATCCTTTCAGTCAGCCCATAGCCATCGAGGCGGGGCATATGGCAATCCGTCAGCAGCATGCGGTAACGACGAGGATGTGCTTGCAGGAGCGCCAACGCCTGCTCACCGTCTTCTGCAACGTCGCAGCCAAATCCAAGGCGTCGCAATTGCCGGACGAGAACCTCGCGGTTGGTGGCATTGTCCTCGGCGAGGAGGATCTGCACGGCCGGTGTGTGTCCATTCGCTGTTGACTTGGGCGTCAGAGTTGCTGTGGCCGGAACCGCGGGACTCTCTAGACCCAAGGCAAGCTGGATGCCCCTTGCCAGCGTGGCAGCTGTCAGCGGGCTTCCCGGGGCGACCGTAATGCCCGGTTCAGGGCCGACCATACCTGTCGGATCGACCCCGCGCACGAGAATTACGGGAAGACGCCCTGTGCGTGGATTGCGTCGGATCGCCCTACACAGCGAAGAATGCTCAAGCGCATGGCTTCGATCGATGAGCAGAAGCTGTGATGCCTGGCCGGCATCTGCCTGCTGTACTTCAAGGAATCGATCAAACGTGCTCTCCACCTCCATGGCGACGCCGAGATCTGCGGCAAGTGCCTTCAGCAGAATCGCGCGTTCTCGGGATTTACAGAGGGCCCTGATCCGGAGCCCTGGGAACGGATGCAGTCTCTGCCCGGCGTCCGTCACCCGCAACGGCAGCAACACACTGAAGCGACTGCCGACGCCGGTCGTGCTTTCGCACTCGATGCGTCCGTCCATCAGTGCGACCAGGTGCTTGACGATCGTCAGCCCCAAGCCGGTTCCGCCGAAACGGCGGGTCGTGGCTTCGTCGGCCTGCTGGAATGGCTGGAAAAGCGTGTCCAGGGTGGCGCGGTCCATGCCGATGCCGGTGTCCACCACATCGAACCGGATCACCGGCCTGTCGCCGGACGATCCCGCCACGCTCACGTCGATACGGACGTTGCCCTTTTCGGTGAACTTGACCGCATTGCCGATGAGGTTGTTGAGCACCTGGCGCAGGCGCACGCGATCGCCGAGCAGGCGGCGGGGCACGTCGCCGGCGATGTAGATGTCCAGGTCGATGTCCTTCTGCGCGACCTGGGTACGCAAGGCGTCGGCGACCGATTCGACCAGCTTGCGCGGCGACAGCGGTGCGATTTCGAGTTTCAGCTTGCCCGCTTCGATCTTCGAGAAATCCAGGATGTCGTTGATGATTGCCAGCAGCATGTAGGCGGAGTCGCGGCAGATGCCGAGCATCTGCTGCTGCTCCTCGCTCAGGGGGCTGTCGAACAGCAGGTCCACCATGCCGATCACGCCGTTGATGGGCGTGCGGATCTCGTGGCTCATCATCGCCAGGAAGCGGCCCTTCGCTTCCGTCGCCAGTTGTGCTTCCGCGGCGGTGTGCTGCAGATCGGCCTTCAGCGCTTCCTCGTTGGTCACGTCATGCACGATTCCAGTCAGCAGTTGCTTGCCCTGTCCCGGCGTCGGCGCGGCATGCTGCGCGAGCACAGCGCGTACCGACACGGATCGCTCTTCGCCATCGGGATGGACGATGCGGTACTGGTCCGCGTAGCCGCCGCCGTGCGTGTGCACGTCCAGCAGTTTTTCCAGTACGCGCCTGCGGTCGTCCGGGTGGACCGAGCGCAGGAAATCGCGGCGCGTTGGCGAATCCGTGTCCCAGCCGAAAATGCGGTTGACGTTGCTGTCGCAATCCAGCGGTACGTCGCGCGTCCACTTCCGCGGCCCCGGTCCGGTCGGGAACAGTGCCGAGCGCCAGACGCCAAGGTCGCCGCTTTCCAGCGCCAGCGACAGGTCCTGGCGCGAGCGCTTGAGCTCCTCGAGCGCGCTTTCGGCGGCCTGCTTGGACTGTTCCAGTTCCAGCAGTTCGTGCTTGCGCTGGGTGGCGTCGCGATTGACGCCAATGACGTAGGCGGATTTGCCGGCGCCCTGGTAGGGCACGGCGTGACCTTCGATCCAGCGCCACTGGCCCTGCGCGTCGTCCGAAGCCATGCGGAATTCGAAGTCGACCGCTTCGCGTTCGCGCAATGCACGGTCGATCTGTGCGCGAACCCGCTCGCCATCGTCCGGGTGCATCCGCGCGAACACGTCCGCCACCGGCGATGCGTCGGCGCACACCGAAAGCAGTTCCTTCGCGTACGCATCGAGCTGGGCCACGTCGGTATCCACGTCCCAGGCCCACATGCCGAACCGGGCCGCGTGCAATGCGACCGACAGGCGCGCATGGCTTTCCTTCAACTGCTCCCTCAGCGCGCGATGACGCCATGCCATGAAGGCGCGCGCCATCGCGATCAGCAGGACCGCACCAATCACGCCGTACAGCAGGTAGGCCCAGGTCGTGCGCCACAGCGGCGGCATGATTTCCACCGGCAGGGACAGTTCCGGTGCGCCCCAGCTGCCGTCGCGCTGCAACTGCCGGATCTGCAGGCTGTACCCGCCCGGAGGCAATCGGTAGAAGCTGATGTTGAAATCGCCGGGCATGTCGCGCCAGTCGTTTTCCAGCCCCGCGAGGCGGTAGGAGAGCCGGCGCGCGTCGCCCAGGACCGCGATGTGGAAGGCCACGCGGCTGTCGCTGTATTTGGCCCTGATCTGCGAAAGGGCTTTGCCCTGCAGGTTGATCGTGGCGCGGTCGCCGACCTCGTAGCTGCTGAGCACTACCGGCACCGGCTCGCCCAGATGGATGGTCTTCGGATCGACCCGCCACAGGCCGGACCAGGTTCCCAGGTAGAGGTTGCCATCGGCGCTGTTGAGCACCGCCTTGGCATAGATGTCGCTGGAAGGGAGCCCGTCCGCGGGCAGGTAGCTCTGGAAGCGGTCCGTCTTCGCATCCCATCGCGCGATGCCGCGGTAGGTGCCGACCCAGAGCGCGCCTTGCGCGTCGTTGACGACGGCTGAGATGGTGATGTCGGGCAGCCCGTCGGCCAGACCGTAGCGCTTGAACACCGGCCGCCCGTCGCGGATGCCGACCAGGCGGTTGAGGCCCGCGCGTGTCGCGACCCACAGCGTGCCGCGCTTGTCGGTGTAAGCCTGGATGACGTCGTTGTCCGACAGCGTGGTGGGATCGTTCGGATCGTGTCCATAGCGGCGCGTGCCGCCCGAAACCGGATCGAAACTGACCAGGCCATTCACGGTGCCGAGCCAGAGCGTGCCTCTGGGACCGCCGGACACGTCGTTGACGATGTAGAACTGGTCGCCGCCGACGCTGCGCAATTCCCCGGCCTCTCGGTCCAGCAGCGCCAGTCCGCGCAGGTGCGAAACCCATACGCGATCCTGGCCATCGATGTGGATTCCGCTGAGGAAGAGATGGCGGTTCTCGCGGCCCTTGAGGAAATAGCGTTCAGTCGATCCGTCCGGTCGCCAGTGGATCAGGCCTTCGCGCAGGCTGGTGATCCACAGTCCGCCGTGACGGTCGCTGATCAGGGCCCGCGACCGTTCCGGCAACGGCTTCGATGCAGGCAACGGACGCTGCTGCCCGGTTTTACGGTCGATTTCGACAATGCCGCCGGGACACAGTCCCAGCACCAGTCTGCGGCTGTCGATTTCGCCTACCGAACAGATCCGCAAGCCGCCCTTGAGCCGATAGTGCGATGGCGCGGTCTGGTTGAGACGCAGACGCGCCAGACCCGCACCGCCGAGCGCGAGCCAGAGATTGTTGCTGCGATCGAGCGTGATTGCGGCGATGGAGCCGAGTCGCAGACTCCTTGGATCGTTGGGATTGTTGCGGATGGCCGAGAGCGCACCGGTCTCGGGTTGATAGCGATATAGCACCCCGTCGTAACCGCCGAACCAGAGCGTGCCGTCGCTGGCGCGCACCAGGCCGGTTATCAGCGACAGGGGGAATGGCATTTCGATGAACTGCGTGGAATGCGTCGTCAGATCGAAACGCCACAGCCCCCGGTCAACCGCCACCCACAGGCCGTCGGCATCCGAGGTCATGCGCACGATGGGCCCTTCGAACGCCTCGGGCAGATCGAGCACGCGGGTGGTTCTCGTCGGCCCTGCCGTATCGATGGCGATCACCTGATCGGCAGCCACCGCGAACAGCCGCTGGCGATCGCTGCTGAAGACGGCGCCGAGCATCGGAGGCGCCACGCGCGTGGCCGTGCCGCTGCGATCCAGGCGGATCACTCCCTCCGGATTGAGATACCAGAGCCGGCCCCGGGTGTCGGCTTCCAGCCAGTCAATGTCTTTCTGGCTGGCGCCGCGCGTCGCCACGCGTGACAGTGTTCCCGTGCTCGAATCGAGCACCTGGACCGTGCCGTTGGGTGCGATGATCCATAGGGCCTGACGCGACGGGGCCACCAGGTAGTTGTAGCGGCTGTCGAGCGTATCGCGACGATTGGGATCGCGGTCGAGATCGAAGAACGTATGGCCGTCGAAGCGGTGGATGCCGCGGTCGCCCGCCAGCCAGATGAATCCGTTCGGATCGGTGTAGACGTCGAACAGCTGCGTGCTCTGCAGACCGTGCGTGCGGTCGAAGATGTCGAAGGCGGGTTCGCCGATCGTCACCTCGTGCACGCGTGGGTACCGGAAAGGGGCCGCCTGTTCGAACGCATGCCCGGGCTTCGCCCAGACCAGGCCTACTGCAAGGATCGAACCGATAAGCAGTCGCCGCATTAAGGATTCCACGGCAGTGACCGCGTCGCACCCGCGCCGCTCGACCGCCAGTTCCTGAGCCCTTCCTGGACTCGCGCATGTGCGATGGAGACTGCGCGGCGCCTGATGCCACTGTCAAGACCGGCGATTTGCTGCCGGGCGCGCGTCGCGCCGGGCGACCCTCATTCCGGCGTGCGTGCGGCTGCCGCGTGAAGGCGGTGCTGCATGATCCAGGCGGTGAAAGCCTCGAGCGTCATCGGCCGTCCGTAGAAATACCCCTGTGCGAAGCGGCAGCCGAGCTGTTGCAGCAAGCGGGCTTCGCCGGGCGTTTCCACGCCTTCGGCAATCACGTCCTGTCCCAGCTGCAGGCCCAGGTCGATCGCCGACTGCAGCATCGCGCGCCCGGCTTCGCTGCGGGTCGCCTCTGCAACGAAGCAGCGATCGATCTTCAGTTCGGTGCTTGGCAGCTGCATCAGGAACTGCATTGTCGCCGCGCCCGTCCCGTAGTCGTCGATCGCGATCTTGAAGCCTTGCAGCCGCAGTCGCAGCAGGGCTTCCAGCACCGAGGTCAGGTCGGAGATCAGGTGCGTCTCCGTCACTTCCAGCGTGAAGTGGCTCGGTTGATCGCCGGCATCGAGGACCAGTTCGGACATGCGGTCGACGATGGACAGGTTGTGCAGGTTGTGCATCGACACGTTCAGGGCGATGTTGGTGTCGATGCCGTTGCGGACCATCGCGGCGCGGCCGTGCACGGCGCAGGCGAGCACGCCGATCGTGAGCTCGTCGATCAGGTGGCAGCTCTCCGCGGCGCGCACGATGTCGGGCGGCGGCAGCACGCCCAGTTCGGCGTCGTGCCAGCGCAACAGCGCTTCCACGCCGATGAGCCGTCCATCTACGAGATCGACCTTGGGCTGGTAGGCGAGGGCGATGGCGTGTTCGGTCAGTCCCAGACGGACCTTCTGGCAGTCCACGATCTGTTGCAGGGAGTTCACCGGCTTGATCTCCGGGCGCCGGAACGCTTCCAGCAGTCCCATCAACGATTCGGGCGTGATCGGCTTGGAAGCCGCGCCAATGATCGTCAGTTCCTTGGCTTCGGCGAATCGGCAGGCGGCCTCAAGAATGCGCGGATCCTCGCCGCTGAGCAGGATGATCGCAGGGCGCGTGGGCAATGCGGCAACGCGGCTCAGCAAACGGATGCCATCCATCCCCGGCATGTTGAGGTCGCACACCAGCAGGTCGATGGTGGACTCGTCCAGGCGTTGCAGCGCGGCGGCGCCGTCGGCGACTCCGTCGATGACGGCCAGTCCCAGGTCGCGCAATACTGTGGAGATGACCTCCACCATGAGCGGATCGTCGTCGACGACGAGCGTGCTTAATCCATTAAGGTGGGCGCGGGGCATGGCGGTGCCGTCCTCTCAGGGGCAGGCCGGATCCTGTCTGACGCGAACAGTAGCAGTTCGGCGCCGGTTCGCGGGTACACTCTGGCGTGTCTCATCGGAACCGGCGGGAAGCATGGGGAAGGGGCCATGACGGACGGGGCACCGGCATTCGAACCGTTGAACAGCCTCCTGCGTGGGGATCGCGAGCGGATAAGGCGCACGCTCGACATCTTTCTGCGGGTGACGAGGGAAGACCTGCGGCAACTGGATGGCGCCCATGCCGGGGGCGACTGGAAGAAGATCGCGCAACTGATGCACAAGACGAAATCCGCCTGCCTGCAGATCGGGGAGCGGGCGGCGGCGGAAGCAGCAGTGGCCGTGGAGAGAGCGGCGGCCGACCCCGATACGCGGGCACGCGCCTATGCGATCGTGCGTGAAGAGCTGGAGCGGGTAGAAGAGCGCGTAGCCCGCTACCTCGCGATGGAGAGCTGAGCAGGGTATTGGAATGCGGATTCTTGTAGCCGACGACCATCCCATCATCTGCATCGCCCTGGGCGAGATGCTGAAGACCGTCTTTTCCGGCGATGACACCGGCATCGAAGTGGTCAGCGACAGCGATGCGCTGCTGTCGCGACTGGACGCTTCGCACGACCTGCTGGTGCTCGATCTGCAGATGCCGGGCGAACTGCAAAGCGTTCGCCTGCTCGAAACCATCGTCGCCCGCCGGCCCGACCTGAAGGTGGTCGTTTATACCGGGCAGACGCATCCGTCGCTGGCGCTGGCGGCGTTCGATCTGGGCGCCAAGGGTTACGCGCTGAAATCGAGCGGTCCCCACGTCGCGATGGAAGCCATTCGCGCCGTGTCGGAAGGCCGCACTTTCCTCGACCCCGCGGTGGATATCGAGTCCGCCCGCGTGCACCCCTGGCACCAGCTGACCAGCGGCGAACGCCAGGTTTTGCTGGCGCTTGCGAACAACCGCAACCTCCAGGCGATCGCCATCGAAAGCGGACGCAGCTACAAGACCGTCACCACGCACAAGTACAACGCGCTGCACAAGCTCGGCTTGCGTTCCAATGCCGAAATCGGCCCGTATCTGGCGGCGCACGGCCTGGACTATCTGCTGGGCTGAGCAGAAGCGAGTCGGCCTCCGCGATGCATGGCCTCGATGCGCGGGAGTGCTGCGGCATTTCGGACAGAACGAATGCACCGGCGGCCTGCTGCGGCTGCCGCGGCTAAGACTTTTCCCAGTTCCTGTGCGCGCCCGGGCTCACTAGGCTTGCTGCCTGGACCGGGCCTGCGCGGACGGTGCGGTGCAAAACACACCATGACCCAGGACGGGTGAAACCATGTCGACTGTCACTCCCGGGCCAGCGGGGAACGCGATGACGCTTTACGATCTGATGGAAGGCGACGAAACCCGGGTGCTGCGGATCCTCGCGGCGTTCTGCCACGCCACCAACAACGACCTGCTGCAGCTGGACGAAGCGGTCCGGCAGGGCAAGGGCGACATCGTCAGGCAGGTCGCCTACCGTTCGGCGATGAGCTGCTACCTGGTCGGCGAAGGCAGCGCCGGATCGCAGCTCGAGGCCATTTCCAGGGCTGGCAACTCCGGCACGATCGATCCGGTCATGACGCAGCTCATCGTCCGGGCGCGGGGTGCGTTGATCGACGCCATCGCGCGGGTATCGCAGTACATGGACGCCATGGGAAGCACGGCACCCCAACAACTTTGTTCCCCTCCGGCCGCAGGGAAAGCGCGAGCCACCACGGCGCCGGCCCCCAGACCGGGATAGCGCCTCGCGGGCGAGAGGTCGGCGGCACGCCAGGCGGGCCAACGGTCTAAGACTTTTCCCCATATCCCGACGCTGAGGAAGGGGCTAGGTTGGCCGCGTCCGCCAACACGGACAGAACCCGGATCCGGCGCCGGAAGGCACCGGGTCCGCAACGCCTGTTTTGCGATCATCGCGTCGCGATGCGCATGTCGGCGTATGCGGGCCCGTAGCGGATGAGCACGGGCAGAAGTGTTGGCGGCAGACGTGGTGAGCGAACAGGCGGGGGCCCGGTGAGAGTCGTCGACAAGTTCACGTTGCTGCTGGTCCTGCCGTTTCTTGCAGCCGTACTGTCGGGCATAGCGGGCATCGTCGGTCTGCAGAATGCCAAGGCGCGGATCAACACGGTCTACGCCGATCGCACCGTGACCTCCGGGCTGCTCGCCGAAATGCTGGATGGTGTCGAGAGCGTCGCTTCCGCCATGCGCGAAGCCACGGGTGCGCATCCCGACGACAACAGACCGAGCCTGCGCGCCGACAATGCGGTTCGCAGGATGCCGGGGATCTGGACCTCGTACCTGCAGACCTACCTGACTTCCGAAGAGGCACGGCTGGCGGAACGGGCCGGCATCGAAGTGAAGGCGCTTCTCGACGGGCGCCAGGCGAATGAGGGAGTCGTACCATCCGCGGCACGGCGCGAGCAGCTGCTCGCTTCCGCCGATCGCGCGCGGATCCTCCTGCTCAGCCTGATCGAACTGCAGTCGCGCGTGGCCAGCGAGGAAAACGAAAAGGCGCAGCAGGAATACGCCTGGATTGTCGCCATCATCGCGGGCTCTATGATCGTCTGCCTGATCACGGGCGTGGCCCTGTCGTGGCTGCTGTTCCGGGCGATGCGGCAGGAACGACGCTCGCGACGCCTGATCCAGGGCGTGATCGATGAATACCCCGCGATCGTGTTCGTGAAGGACCTGCAAGGACGCCTGGTCCTGACCAATCGCGCCTACGACGAGTTCTTCAGGCTTCCGCCGGGCGCGGCCGTTGGCAGGACGGACTTCGAGATCATTCCCCGCGAGGCCGCCCTGCGCGTGCGCGAAGCCGATTCGCAGGTGCTGGCCAGCGGGCAGGCGATGGAGGTGGAGGAGCACGTGCCCGGCGCGGAAGGGTCACGCGTTTTCATGAGCACCAAGTTCCCGCTCACGGACGACGCCGGCAAGCCGTATTCGTTATGCGGTATAGCAGTCGACATCACCCGTCGGCACGAAGCCGAGCAACAGGCGAGCGCCGCGCTGGAACAGATCCGCATGCTCTGGGAACGATCGCCGGACTGCTACCTGTTTGTCACAGAAGACGGAATCGTCGATGCCAACGACGCGGCTGTGCGCCTGTATGGCGTTGGCTCGAAGGCGGATCTGATCGGCCGTCGTCTGTCCGACCCCGGTCTCACCCCGCCAATCCAACCCAGCGGACAGAGCAGCGCCGCGCTGGGAGAGCGGCTGCGCGACTATCTGCTCGGCCATTTCCTGGAGGGAACCGGCGCGCCGTTGCCTGCGGACCTTCCCGCGCAGGTCGTGGACGATGCGGTGAAGGTGGAATGGCTGCACCTGCGCGGCGGAACCATGCCCTTCTTCGCCGAGCAGGTCGTCAAGCCGATACGGCTGCAAAGCCGCGATGGCGTGCTCGTCATCGTGCGCGACGTGACCAAGCGCAAACTCGCCGAGGACATGCTGAAGGAAAGCGAAGCGTTCAACCGGCTGCTGTTCCAGGGCTCGCGCCTGGCGATGGCTGTCTACGACCCACTGCAGGACAGGTTCATTGATTGCAACGACGCGGCCGTGCGCTTGCATGGACTGGGCGCGCGCGACGAACTGCTGGAAGTCGGGCCGCTGGAACTGTCTGCAGAACACCAGTACGAAGGCGTCGGATCACGCGTGGCGCTAGCGCGCCACGTATCTAGCGCGCTGGCCGATGGCGCAGACCTGTTCGAGTGGCGCAACGAGCGGCCCAGCGGCGAGATCTGGGATGCGTCGGTGCACCTGATGAGCTTCAATTATCGCGGCCGGCAGTTGCTGCAGTTTGCGATCGAGGACATCACCCGCCGGCGCCGCGCGGAGCAGCGGATTCTTTTCAACCGCAAGGTGGTGGAAACGGCAGGACCGGTTCTCTGGATCGATCCGCAGGATCGCAGGATCGTCTACGCGAATCCGGCGGCGCTCGAGCACCTGGGGCGAAAGTCAGAGGAGGTGGTCGGCGCCGATATCCTGAGCCTTGACCCGGAGTTCTCGCCAGAGCGCATGGAGCCGATGCTCGAGATCCTGCGCGGCAGCAATCATCCCCAGATGTTCGAAAGCAGGCATCTGCGCGGCGACGGCTCGCTGCGCGATGTCGAGATCGTGGCCACGCTGGCGGAAGACGACGAACGCACGCTGATCGTGGCCTGGATCCGCGACATCACCGAGCGCAAACGGGCCGAAGCGGCGCAGCGCGAAAGCGAGATGCGCCTGAGCCTGGCGATCGAAGGCGGCGACCTCGGCACCTGGCAGTATGTCGTCGCAACCGACGAACTCACATGGTCCGAACGCACGCTGGAAATGTTCGGCGTGTCGGCCGAGCGGCAGTGGACGCGCCGGGAGCTGTTCCGGCGCGTGCATCCGGACGACCGCGAAGCGGGCGAACGCGCGCTGGAAGCATCGCTGCGCGGCGAACCCTATGCGCTCGACTACCGCGTGATCTGGGACGACGGAAGCGTGCATTCGCTTTCGGCTCGCGGCCGCACCTACTACGACGAGAAGGGCAAGCCAGTGCACGTCAGCGGCACGACCCAGGACGTGACCGGACTGGTGCGCGTGCAGGAAGAATTGATGGCCGCGAAGTTCGCCGCAGACGCCGCCAGTGCCGCCAAGAGCCGCTTCCTGGCCAACATGAGCCACGAGATCCGCACGCCCATGAACGCTATCCTGGGCATGTCGCACCTGGCGCTGAAAGGACGCGCCGACGACGTCACCCGCGAATACCTGGAAAAGATCCACATTGCCGGACAGCATCTGCTCGGCGTGATCAACGACATCCTGGATATCTCCAGGATCGAAGCGGGCAAGCTGACCGTCGAGCGCTCGCGCTTCCGCATGAAGGAGCTGCTGGACAACATCGCCAACGTCGTTGCCGACAAGGCCATCGCCAAGGGGCTGCCGATTTCGTTCGACATCGCGCCGGACGTTCCCGAGGATCTCGTCGGCGACCAGCTGCGGCTGGGACAGGTCCTGATCAACTATGTCGACAACGCGATCAAGTTCACGGAGCAGGGTTCGATCCGCGTCGCCGTGGAAACGGTCGAACGCAGCAAGCGCGGACTGGTTCTGCGTTTCTGCGTGCAGGACACGGGCATCGGGCTCGATGCCGAACAGCGTAGGGTCATCTTCGAGGCCTTCCGCCAAGGCGACAGCTCGACGACGCGCCGTTACGGCGGCACCGGCCTGGGGCTCGCGATTTCCAAGAGTCTGGCCGCGTTGATGGGCGGCGAAGTTGGCGTCGACAGCGAACCGGGGCAGGGCAGCACGTTCTGGTTCACCGCGCGCGTGAGCGTGGACGAAGGTCACACGGCGCTGCCGCACCCGATGCAGCAGGCGCCCGTGGAAAGATCCCTGCACGGCGTTCGTGTCCTGCTCGTCGAGGACAACGAGTTCAACCAGGAAGTCGCCCGGGCCATTCTCGGCGACGCCGGTCTCGTGGTCGATGTCGCCGGCGATGGCGAACAGGCGGTGCGCTTGGTCGAGGACCGGTATTACGACATCGTGCTGATGGATATCCAGATGCCGGTAATGGATGGCCTGACCGCCACGCGGGAAATCCGCCTGTTCAAACCCAGGGAACGGCTGCCCATTCTCGCCATGACCGCCAACGTGATGCAGGAAGAGCGACAAGGCTGCCTGGCGGCGGGCATGGATGACTTCATCGCCAAGCCGATCGATCCCGACGAACTGCTCGCGGTGCTCCAGCGCTGGATCGAGCCGGAATTGCGCTGAAGCGATGTCAGTAATGGCCGTCGGCGGAAGTCGGTTTTCGCGCAGATCAGCGGCGTCATGTAGGGGATTTCCCTCAGGTGACATGCGCCGGAAAGCGGAGTAAGACGTTGACGCTCAGGGGTAAGACTTTTCCCAATACCGGCGAACCCCGGGCATTTCCTATCATGCGATCCATCGCCGGACCGTGCGTGTCGCATCCGTGGCCGCGCCCGGATCGCATTTGGGGGCGAATGAGTGGGATGGAATCTTGCGGTGTCTACGGCATCTTCGGGTCGCTTTCGCTGCCGGTCGGCGACATTCCGAGCGAGGTGGCGCCTTCGCGTCATTGCTCCATACGACGTGTCGGCACGCATGGACGCTGGCCGCGCGTGCCAACGCAGGCGCGAAGCATTGCCAGCGGTGACGAGCCGACTTTGGGCACTCGCTGAATGGGCGCGCTCGCTGGCGTGCCTTGCACGACGTACCCGGCATGCGAACCGGATAAACGGCTGTCGGGTCGCCGGATTGGACACATAGCGCGGTCGCCTGGCACTAACCGATCGCGCTTGACCCGCCACATCGAGTAGCAACTTCCAACCAGGCGTCGGCAACAGCGCCTGAAACATCCAGGGGAAGGGCATGAACCACGTATTCCGCATCATCTGGTCGCACGTGCAGGGCGCTTGGGTCGTCGTCTCGGAACTGGCCTCGCGTCGCGGCAAGCGGAGCGGCGGAATCGAAAGGCACGTCGAAGTCGACTGCCACCAGCCGCTACGCGGTGCGACAGACAACGCGCCGTCAGGCCCATGGCCGTTGCGTCTGGCCATAGCGCTGGCTCTGCTCGGGCTCCATCTTCCGGCCCGCGCCGCCGACCGCTACTGGGATATCAACGGCAACACGGCAGGCCTGGGCGGCACGGGCGTCTGGAGCGCTACCAACCTGTTCTGGAACAGCAGCTCTACCGGTACGGGCGGGGGCGTGTTTGGCTGGAACAATGCGGGGCTCGACGACGCCTTCTTCGGCGGCACCGCCGGCACGGTTACCTTAGGGTCGCCGATCACAGCTCACAGCCTGAACTTCCTCGCCAACGGTTACACGATCACCGGCAACACGTTGACTCTGGCCGGTACCAACCCGTTCATCAGCACTACCGGCGGAAACACGGCGACGATCAACTCGGTCCTGGCCGGCAGCAATGGCCTGACCGTGAACGGTACCTCCACCAGCGGCTGGATCATGCTGGGCGGCACCAACACATTGACCGGCGGCATCACCGTCAACAACAACGCGCGCCTGGTGGGCAGCGGCAGCAACAGCTTCAACGGCGCCGCCAACGTAGTCACCGTCAACAACGGGGGCGTGCTGCAGGTCAACAACGCCAATGCATTCGGCGGCAATACCGCGGCCGCCAACCTGGTGGTCAACGACGGCGGCAACCTCTGGTTGGGCGGCGTCAGTCTGACCCACAACATCACCGCTGCCGGCGGCGGCACCATCAACATCAACCAGCCATTCGCCAATCTCACCAGCACCTGGAATGGCAATCTCGTCCTGACGGCCAATACCACGCTGCAGGTGACCAACACCGGTGCCAACGGCAATACCGTCTTTGCGGGCAACCTCACGGATACCGGCGCCAACAAGCTCAGCCTGGTTCTGAACGAAGGCGGCGGCGTCGACAGCAGTCTCTACCTGGACGGCACCAACAGCTTTACCGGCGGCATCACGGTGAATGCCGGTCAGCTCTTCATGAGGGGCACCGATGCGGCCGCTGCCGCCGCCGGCAACGTGGTCACTCTCAACGGCGGCTATCTCCGTGTGGAAGGCGATGCCTTCGGCGGGGATACGGACGCCGCGCAGTTGGTCCTCAACGGCGGCACCCTGCGCGTGGAGACCAACAACACGCTCAACCACGATGTGACCCTCACCGGGGGCGACCGCTACATCGATGGCCTGGGCAACGCCACCTGGAGCGGCGCCACGGTGCTCACGGCCGACACGCTGCTGCACCTGGGCGTCGGCGGCCACAACCTGACCGTGCGCGGACCGTTGCAGGATACCGGTGCCAACCAGCTTTCGGTGCAGACGCAAGGCGGGAATGTCCGTTTCAACGGACCGCTGAGCTTCACCGGCGACCTGACCCTGGCCAGCGGCACCATCTGGTTCGATGGCGGCGCTTATACCTACAGCGGCGACACCATCATCAGAAACGCCGCGCAGTTGGTACTGAACAGCACCAGCCTGTCGCCCGACAGCAACATCCGCTTCGAGGGCCTGAACAACGGTAGCAATACCCTCATCTACGGCACCAATGCGGAACCCAGCATCACCATGCCCAACGGCGCCGGCGGCGGCGAGCTGCGCTGGGCTGGCACCGGCGGCTTCTATGCGCTGAACAACCAGTCGGACGTCACCGTCAACCTGGGCGGAGCCGGCGCCACGCTCACCTGGAACGACGGTCTCTTCGTGCCCGACGGCCACGCGTTGATCCTGGGCACCAATGCCACCGGCGGCGACGCCCGCCAGGTGGATTTCCAGAACGGTATCGACCTTTCCGGCGGTCTGCGCGAGGTGCGCGCGGACAACGGCAACGTCAACGACCACGCAATGATCAGCGGCGCGCTGGTGGGCAGTGGCGGTCTTCACGTGCTGGGCAACGGCGGCCTGGAGCTGACCGCTACTAACACCTACTCGGGTGCCACGGTCATCGGCGATGGCACCGCAGGCGTTGGCCATCTGATTCTCGGCAGCGCAGGGGCCAACTCGGCCAACAGCAACATCCAGTTCGACGGTCCCGACACGATCAACAACGGTGGCATGTTGCTGCTGACCGCTGCCTACGGCGATTTCACCGAGTCTCTAGGGGCCGGCGGCAACCAGATCCAATGGACCGGCTCCGGCGGCTTCGGCGCCATCGGTGGCGAACGGCACGTCAATATCGGCGGTGCCGGCGCGACCCTCACCTGGGGTGCCGGCGGCTTCGTGCCCGATGGCCAGATGCTGCGTTTCGCCGGCCGTTTCGCCGATTCCACCGTGGTGTGGGACAACGGCATCGATCTGGGCGCAGCGGCGCGCGCGATCAATGTCAACGAGGGCAACAATCTCGATCGCGATGTCCGCCTGCAGGGCGTGATCCAGGGTGCGGGTGGCCTGGACCTGATGGGGCAGGGCGATATCGACCTGTTCGGATTGAACACCTATTCGGGAACCACGCGGATCAACGGCGGCGACATTACAAGCGCCACCGATGGCATGTACGTCTACTTCAACACCTTCACGGACATTGGCACGGCCAGTTCGTTCGGCACCGGCGCCACCATTGAATTGGGAAGCCACAACGGCGCCATGGTGTACACCGGCGCCGGCCCCGCCAGCGGCAACCGCAATATCGGCCTGTCCGGACGTAGCGGCGCACTGCTGCATCTGTTCAATCGTGGGGGCGGCGTACTAGAGATCGGCGGTGACATCGCCACGACCGTCAGCGGCGCGAGCAACGAACTGCGCGTCGGCGGCACTTTCGTCAGCACGGATGCGAACGGCGATGGTGTGGCCGACGATCCGAACATCCTCTCGGGCGTCATTTCCGACGGCGCGGGTACGACCTCGCTCATCGGCACCCAATGCGCCGCCGGCAGCGTGTGGCGCCTGGGCGGCGCCAATACCTTCACCGGCCGCTTCAATCCCAATGGCTGCACCTTCGAAGTCACCTCGATCGCCAATGCGGGCGACGCCTCCGCTGTGGGCGGCGGCGACCTAATCGCCGACTTTCGCGGCGCTGGCGGAACGGTGCGCTACGTCGGCAGCGGGGATACGACCGACCGCCTGTTCTGGTCATGGGGCAACGCCCACTTGGAATCCTCCGGCTCCGGTGCCTTGGTGCTCACCAACACCGGGCTGATCGTCGACCGCAATGGCGGCTTCACGCAGTTCCTGGGCGGCACCAATACCGGCGACAACCTGTTTGCGCCGACGCTGGTCAACGGCCTCACGCCGGCCGAGTTCCACAACCCCAACAACATCTTCAATCTCATCAAGGAGGGCCCCGGTCTGTGGGCCCTGGTCACCGACAACAACGCGCATGCGAATGCCTATGCGGGCCTTACCCGCATCTTCGGCGGTGCGTTGCGCGCGGACGATGCCGGCGCGATCACTGGCGGCTTCGGCGTCACCAGCAGCCATGGCACGACCGGCTCCAGCGAACGCAGCAGCCTGATCCGCTTCGAAGGCACCGCCGATGGCACCGGTGGCGTGCTGGGCCTGACCGCCGCCAGCGGCGGGTTTTTCCGCGGCACCAGCACCCGAGGGCTCGCCTTCATCGACAACAACGGCACGACGGTTGGCGTCGATCCGGATGGGGCGACGGGGCCGCTGCCGGCATACGGAACCGAAGCGCTGGACGACGACAACTATGAGCAGGGCGTGCGCTGGATCGGCTCCGGCGGGTTCGCAGCCTGGGACGGCACCCAGGTGGTCAACCTGTTCGGCGACGCACGCGAGCTGACCTGGGGCAGCGGCGGCTTCGTGCCGACCAGCCACGAGCTGGTATTTGGCTATGTCACTGCCGACGGCACAGTGGATTTCCAGAACGGCATCAACCTGGGCGCCGCTGGCCGGACCGTGCGCGTCAACAACGGCACCGCCGGTCGCGACGCGATCATGAGCGGTGTGCTGCGCAGCACCAGCGCGCTCGGTGGTCTGACCAAGACCGGCGACGGCGCGCTCACGCTCAGCGCCAACAACACCTACACCGGCACCACCACCATCAATGCCGGCACGCTGGAACTGGGCACGGGCGGCACCACCGGCAACATGGGCACGGGCACGACTGCGCTGGTGGCCTCCGGCGCGACGCTCGTGGCGAATCATTCCAACGCCTTCAATCTGGCCCAGGCGATCATCGGCGACGGAACGCTCGTCCAGCGCGGTACCGGCGCCACTACGATGACGCGCAACAGCGATATCGATCACGTGGTGATGGAGCACGGCAGGCTGGTGACGCCCGGCACCCTGCTCACCGACGATGTCACCTTCAGCGACGATGGCGGCGCCACGCTGGAAGTCGCCGGCGCCATGCGCACTTCGACCGGCGATGCGGTCGCGATCACCGGCGGCACGGGCGACGACACCGTTCGCGTGGACCCCGCCGGCAATCTGCTGGCCAATGGCACGCTCGGCGCAGGCGACGACCGCCTGGACGTCGCGGGCACCCTCGACACCGACGGGGGCAGCTTCGACCTGGCCGATGGCGACGACACTTTCCTGATCCATGACAACACCGATGTCATCGGCACCGTGCTCGGCGGCGCCGGCATCGACACGCTCGAAGCGAACATCGGCGGCACCGCGGCCCTCGATGTGGTGCAGGGCTTCGAAACGCTCACCAAGAGCGGCGCAGGCGTGCTGCATCTCGATGGCCCCGGCGACTCCGACTTCAGCACCGTAGATGTCGACGCCGGGACGCTGGACGTGCGGGCTGGCGCGGCGATCATCGCCACCGCAGGCCGCACGCTCGATGCGACGGTCGCCTCCGGCGCCACGCTGAACGTCGATGGCGCGTTCGGTTGCGGCGACGGCAACGATTCGATCGACATCGCCGGCAACGTCACCGGCACCGGCACCATCGATCAATGCGATGGCGACGACGCGCTGACCCTGCGCGACGGCGCCGATGTCAGCGGCTACGCCGGCGTCTTCGACGGCGGCGCGAACACGCCGGGCATCGGCGACACCGTGCAACTGGACATCGCCGGCACGCTCGATTTCGCCCAGGGCTCGGTCACCAACTACGAAAACCTGCTCAAGAGCAACACGGGCACGGCAACGCTGAGCGGCAGCCACACCTACACGGGCAACACGACGATCAGTGGCGGCACCCTGGACGTGGTCGGCAGCCTGACCACCCCGGTCATCGCGATGACCAACGCGACCGGAACGACGCAGCTCAATGTCGACGGGAGTGTGGAGGCCGATGGCGGAACACAGGCACTCATCATCGGCAGTGCGGGCAGCAATGTCGTCAACGTGAACGCCGGCGCGACCTTGCTCGCCATCGGCGCGCTGGGCGGCGGTACCGACCGGCTCGACGTGGCCGGCACCCTGGATACCGGCGCGGGCAGCTTCGACCTGGGCAATGGCAACGATACCTTCGTCATCCACGACGACACCGACGTCGTGGGCACGGTCATCGGCGGCGCAGGCATCGACACGCTCGACGCCGACATCGCGGGCACCGCCAGTCTCGGCGTCGTTCAAGGCTTCGAAACGCTGACCAAGACGGGCGGCGGCGCGCTGCACGTCGAAGGACCCGGCACATCGGACTTCGCGAACGTCAATGTCGATGCGGGAACGCTGCACGTGGCGGCGGGAGCCGCCATCGAAGCCGCCGCGGGCGGAACGCTGACGACCACGGTCGCCAATGGCGCCACGCTCGACGTGGACGGTGCATACGGCTGCGGCACCGGTGCCGATTCCCTCACGGTCGCGGGCACCGTTGCCGGCAATGGCACGATCGACCAGTGCGGTGGAGACGACACGCTCACGCTCGACGATGGCGCCAGCCTGGTGCAGGTCAATGCGATCAGCGGCGGCGCGCACGATGTGGGCGACACCGTGATCCTCAACAACGCGCTGGCGATGACGCTGGACGGCGACGATGTCGCCAACTACGAGTTCCTGGTGAAGGACCAGGAGGGCGTCGCCACGCTCACCGGCGCGAGCAACTTCAGCGGCGGCACCACCATCAATGCGGGAACCCTGGACGTGGACGGCAGCCTCACCACGCCGACGCTCGCCCTGACCAATACGACGGGCACCACGACGCTCAACGTCGACGGTCTCGTCCAGGGCACCGGCGGCACGCAGACCGTGCTCGACGGTGGATTGGGAGACAACGCGATTGTTGTCGGCGCCACGGGTACTCTGCTGGCCAGCGGCAATCTGGGCGACGGCAGCGATGTGCTGGATGTGTCCGGCGTACTGGATACCGGCGCGGGGACGCTCGATCTCGGCGACGGCGACGACACCTTCCTGGTCCACGACGGCACGCTGGTGCTCGGCACGGTGATCGGCGGCGCGGGCACCGACACGCGAATCTTCGAACTGGCCGGCACGGCCAATGTCGGCGCATTGCAGGAGTTCGAAGGCCTGACCAAGCGCGGTGCGGGCACCCTCAACATCACCGGACCCGGCGTGTCGGAGCTCGCCGACGTGCGCGTCGAAGAGGGAACGCTGGACGTGCAAGCCGCCGCGACGGTCGTCGCGCAGGCCGGCAACCTCCTCAACACCAACGTGTCCCTCGGTGCGACCCTCAACGTGGACGGCAGCTACACCGCGAGCAGCGGCGACGATGTCATGGATGTCTCGGGCACGGTGAGC
The DNA here is from genome assembly GCF_042655745.1 of Lysobacter yangpyeongensis. NCBI lineage: Bacteria > Pseudomonadati > Pseudomonadota > Gammaproteobacteria > Lysobacterales > Lysobacteraceae > Lysobacter > Lysobacter yangpyeongensis. Next base: position 651,503 of record NZ_JBHSNM010000001.1, read on the forward strand.
GGAGCCGGCACGATCAGTCTCGCCGACGGCGACGACACGCTCGTCCTCAACGACGGCGCCAGCCTGACCGGAGCCAATCCCATCGACGGCGGCGCCCATGGCGCCGGCGATACGGTGGCCCTGAACATCGCCGGCAACTACGTCTTCAGCGATACCCAGACCGTCAATTTCGAAATCCTCCGCAAGCAGAACACCGGCACCGCGACCCTTACGGGGACGCAGAACTGGCAGTCGGTGGACATCGAAGGAGGCGCGCTGACGTCAGCCGGAGTGCTGGAGACAGCGACGGTCGCGATGGCCAACGACACCACGCTCAATGTCGAGGGCGCGCTGTTGGGATCGGGTAGCGGCTACAGCACCATCGCCGGCAGCACGGGCACCAACACCGTGAACATCGCCGAAGGGGCGCTCTTGCATGCCAGCGGCGACCTGGGCGACGGCAACGATGTGCTGGATGTCGCCGGTACGCTCGACACCGATGGCGGCGTGCTCGCGCTAGGCGCCGGTGATGACACCTTCGCCGTGCACGACACCACCGCGATGCTGGGCACGGTCGATGGTGGACTTGGCAACGACATGCTCGACGTCGATGTCGGTACGGGCAATCTCGTGCCGCTGGGCAGCCTGCTGGGCTTCGAATCGCTGGGCAAATCCGGCGAAGGCACGCTGCAGATCAACGGCCCGTCGTCCTTCATCGACGTGGGTGTCTCGGCCGGTACACTGGAGGTCAGTGCCGGCGGTAGCGTGTCCGCGCAGAACACGACGGTCGGTATCGGCTCCACGCTGCAGGTGGACGGCAGTTTCGCCGGCACCGGTGGCGACGACTCGATGGTGGTCGCCGGTACCGTCATCGGCAGCGGCAACATCGATCTGGGCGCGGGCGACGACAGCTTCACCCTGCAGGATGGCGCGGATATCTCCGGGCTGGCCAATGCGATCGATGGCGGCGCGGGCACCGATGCCTTCATCGCCGATCTCGCCGGCTCGGCCACGCTGAGTGGCGTCGTCGATTTCGAAGTGCTGACCAAGAGCAACACCGGGACCCTAAACATCGACGGCCCGGCCGCGTCGTCCTTCAACATCGTCCATGTCGACGGCGGCACACTGAACGTCGGCCTGGGTGGCAGTGTCACGGCGATTGCCGGTGGCACGCTGGATACGACTGTAGCGGCCGGCGCCACGCTCAATGTCGACGGCAGTTACGGCTGCGGCGACGGCAACGACACGCTCGACGTCGCGGGCACCGTCTCCGGCAGCGGCACCATCGACCTGTGCGGCGGCGAGGACACGCTGACGCTCAACGACGGCGCGACGCTGGCGGCGGTCATCAGCGGCGGCACGCACGGCGCGGGCGACACGGTGGTGTTGAACAACGCCGGCGCGCTGAGCTTCGACGCTGCGAACACGGTCAACTTCGAGTTCCTGCAGAAGGACAACATCGGCGAAGCCACGCTGACCGGGACTACCAGCTTCACCGGTGGCACCGCGGTGAACGGCGGTGCGCTGACGGTGGCCGGTGCGCTGTCGACACCGACGGTTGCCTTGGCCGACGACACCGTGTTGAACGTCGCGGGAACCCTGCAGGGCGATGCCGGCGGCTATGCCTCCATCACCGGCAGTTCCGGGACCAACACGGTCAACGTCGCCGATGGCGCACTACTGCAGGCCAGCGGCGACCTGGGCGGTGGTGACGACGTAGTCGATGTCGCCGGCACCCTTGATACGGGCGGTGGCATCTTCGACCTGGGCGCCGGCGACGACACGTTCGTCGTGCACGACAGCACCGTGATGCTGGGAGTGGTGGATGGCGGTGCCGGTAACGACCTGCTCAACGTCGATGTTAGTGGCGGCAACCTGGTTCCGCTGGGGAGCATGCTGGGCTTCGAATCGCTGGGCAAGTCAGGCGATGGCACCTTGCAGATCAACGGTCCCTCGACCTTCATCGATGTTGACCTGACGGGTGGCAGGCTCGAAATCAGCGGGACTGGCAGCGTCGCGGCGCAGAACACGACGGTCGGCGCGGGTACGACGCTGCAGGTAGACGGCAGCTACACCGGCACCGATGGCGACGACACGATGGTCGTCGCCGGCACGGTCACGGGCAGCGGCACCATCGACCTCGCCGACGGCGACGACAGTTTCACGCTGCGGGATGGCGCCGATCTGTCGGGCCTGACCTCATCGCTCGATGGCGGCGCCGGCATCGACGCCTTCATTGCGGATCTCGCCGGCAGCGCCACGCTGGGCGGGGCGATCAACTTCGAGACGCTCACCAAGACCAACACGGGTGTCCTCAATGTCGACGGCCCGGCGGCTTCCGCCTTCACCACGGTCAACGTGGAAGGAGGGACGCTGGATGTCGGCGCGGCGGGCAGCATCGACGGCGTCGTCGCAACGACGGTCGCCGGTGGCGCAACGCTGAACGTCGACGGCAGCTACCTGGGTTCGGCCGGCAACGACACCATGGACGTGGCCGGCGCGATCAGCGGTAGCGGCGTCGTCGGCTTCGACGACGGCGACGACACGCTCATCCTGCGCGATGGCGCGGACCTCAGCGGCTTCACCGGCGTGCTCGACGGCGGCGCGGACAGCAGCGGCGACACCATCGTGCTCGACAACGCGTCGGACGTGACGTTCGGCGCCGGATCGGTCGCGAACTTCGAGGTGCTGAGCAAGCAGAACACGGGCACCGCCACGCTGGTGGGCACCCAGGACTACAGCCTGCGCACCGACATCCTTGGCGGCGAACTGGTGGTGGAGGGCAGCCTGACGACGCCAGAGGTCGCCATGGGCGACGGCACGTCGCTGACCGTCGACGGCACGCTCGAAGCAGGAGGCGGCAGCGCCGCGACGATCGCCGGCAGCACGGGTTCCAACACAGTGACCATCGTCGGCACGGCAATCGCAGGCGGCGACCTGGGGGACGGCGACGATACGCTCGACGTGATTGGCGTGCTCGATACCGGCGGGTCCTTCGCGCTCGGCGACGGCGACGACAACTTCGTCGTGCACGACGGCACCGTGGTGTTGGGTACGGTCGACGGCGGTGCGGGACTGGACACGCGCGTCTACGACATCAACGGCACGGCCGATCTTGGCGCGCTGGTCAACTTCGAAGGCGTCGCCAAGACCGGTACCGGCACGCTGAACATCACCGGCCCTGGCGTGACCGAGCTGCAGACAGTCGATGTCCTCGGCGGCACGCTGAACATCGGCCCCGGCGGCGCTGTCGCCGCGGCACCCGGTGGCACGCTGGAAACCGTGGTCGGCGCCGGAGCCACGCTGAATGTCGACGGCAGCTTCGGCTGCGGCGACGGCAACGATTCGCTGTCGGTCGCGGGCACGGTCTCCGGCAGCGGCACCATCGATCTGTGCGGCGGCGAGGACACGCTGACGCTCAACGATGGCGCCGTGCTGGCGACCACCATCAGCGGCGGCGGCCATGGCAGCGGCGACACGGTGGTGCTGAACAACGCCGGTGCACTGAGCTTCGACGGCAGCAACGTCGTCAACTTCGAGAAGCTGCAGAAGGACAACACCGGCGAAGCGACGCTGACCGGCACGCAGGAATTCGCCGGCGGCACGACGATCAACGCGGGTGCGCTCACCGTGGCCGGCACGCTGCAGACGCCGACAGTGGCGATGGACGACGACACGACGCTCAATGTCGACGGCACGTTGCAGGGCAGCGGCGGCGGCTATGCCGCCCTCACCGGAAGCGACGGCACCAACACGGTGAACGTGGCGGACGGCGCGCTCCTGCAGGCCACTGGGGGCTTGGGCGACGGCAATGACGTCCTGGATGTCGCCGGTACGCTCGACACCGACGGCGGCGTGTTTTCGCTCGGCGACGGCGACGACATGTTCGTGGTGCACGACACCACCGCGATGACGGGTACGGTCGATGGCGGGCTCGGCAACGACATGCTCAACGTCAACGTCGGCGCCGGCAATCTCGTGCCGCTGGGCAGCCTGCTGGGCTTCGAGTCCCTGGGCAAGTCGGGCGATGGCACGCTGCAGATCAACGGTCCCTCGTCCTTCATCGATGTGGAGGTTATGGCCGGCACGCTGGAGGTCAGTGCCGGCGGCAGCGTCGCCGCGCAGAACACGATCGTGACAGCAGACGGCACGCTGCAGGTCGATGGAAGCTACACCGGCACCAGCGGCGACGACACGATGGTGGTCGCCGGTACCGTGGCCGGCAGTGGCAGCGTCGATCTGGCTGCTGGCAACGACAGCTTCACCATCCAGGACGGGGCGGATCTGTCCGGCCTGGCCACTTCGATCGATGGCGGCGCGGGCACCGACGCCTTCATCGCCGACCTCGCCGGCACGGCCACGCTGGGCGGTGCGATCAACTTCGAAACCCTGACGAAGACCAACACCGGCACGCTGAATATCGACGGCCCCGCCGCTTCGTCCTTCAGCACGGTCGAGGTCGACAGCGGCACCTTGAACATCGGCGCGGCCGGCAGCCTCGCTGGCGTGCAGCACACGATCGTCGCGTCGGGCTCGACCTTGAACGTGGACGGCAACTACGCTGGCAGCGCGGATGACGACCTGATGGAGGTCGCCGGATCGGTCACCGGCAATGGCACGATCTCGCTTGCCGACGGCAATGACCGGTTGTTGTTGATGGAAGGCGCGGACCTCGGCAGCCTGGGCAACGCCCTGGACGGCGGTGCGGGCTCGGATACGGTGCTGGCGCAGGTCGACACGACGATGACGCTCGGTCCGACCGTCAACTTCGAGGCGCTGTACAAGGACGGCGCCGGCACCCTGGTGCTCGAAGGCAACCAGGCCTACGCGCTGACGCAGGTCGGCAGCGGCGCTCTCGAAGTGGCTGCGGACGCGGTTCTGGCCAGCCAAGACACCATGGTAGATATCGGCGCGACGCTCGATGTGCAGGGTGACTTCACCGGAACCAGCGGCGACGACACCTTCCTGTCGATGGGCACGGTGAAAGGTTCACTGGCCTTTGGCGACGGCAACGACGCGGTGCATTTCGTCGGCGGCGATCTGAGCGGCCTGACCGGCATCGACGGCGGCAGCGGTACGGCCGATGTTCTCAGCTTCAGTGCGCTGGACCTGCAGGACGACAACCTCGACAGCATCGCGAACTGGGAGCGGGTCGAACTGCTGGGCAACACGACGCTGACGTCGGACAGCGCCATCGACTTGGGCGGCGGTGTGCTGGCCATCGATGACACGTCTAGCTGGATCGTCGGCGCCGGCGCGAGCCTGACCGGCAGCGTCGAGAATGCGGGCCGGATCGATGTCGGCGACAACCGCCTGGGCATCAGCGGCAATTACGCGGGCAGCAATGGCGCGATCGAGATTTCGGTCTCGCCGGGCACGCAAAGCGCGGGCGGGCTGGATATCCAGGGCGACGTTACCGGCACCACCTCGGTGGTGTTCAAGCCCGACGGTTCGGAAGTCCCCACTCGGCCTGCGTCGATCCTCGTCATCTCCAGCCCCAACGACGACCTCTCCACCCAGGGCAGCTTCGTCGCCAGCGGTGCGGTCGACGGCAACGTGCGCCTGAGCGGAAGCGTCTATCCGTGGACGTTCGGCCAACAGGCCGACCACAACTGGTACCTGTCGTCGGCGGCCGACGGGCTGCTTCCGGAAATCTCCGGCTACGCGATCCTCCCCAGCGTAGGCCGGACCTTGGGCGAGCAGGGCTTCAACCTCGTCCACGACCGCATGAGCGGCATGCGCGAAGACGCCACGCCGGCCTGCGGTCGTCCTGAAGAGAAGTCGCGTCGCGCTGACGCCGCACTGGTGGACGACTGCCATGGCGTCTGGATCGCGGCGACGGCGAGCGAGCTGAAAATGGGCGCCAACCCGGGTTTCGCCTTCAGTGGCGACGCCGTGGGCTTGTATGCCGGCGTGGATGCGATGCTTTCCGAGCACGACGGGCGCACGTTCCGCGGCGGCATGTTCCTCGGTTACCAGCAGGGCAACTACTGGACGACAGGTGCGAACTCCACCGACCTGCCGGGCCTGGGCGAAGCCAACGTGAACGTGGGCGCGCCTGCCGGTGGCCTGTATGCCAGCACGTCGTGGAACACGTCGTCCTACGTCGATCTAACGCTGACCGCTCAAGTGCCGCATGCCGACATCCAGACGGAAGACGGATTCCGCCAGACCATCACCGGCAATAGCCTGGCCCTGAGCGCCCGTGCCGGACATTCGTTCCACCTCTCGGGCGGCTGGATGCTGGAACCGCAGTTGCAGTTCGCGGCCACAGCCATGCATTGGGGCGACACCGTCGACGCGAGCGACAAGCAACTGGTCATCGACGACGACGTGTTCGGGACCGCGCGCGCGTCGCTGCGCGTCGAGCGGACCCGGCTGACCGCGAACGGCGGCACCATCCGGCCGTGGGTGACGGTAGGCGTGCAGAACACTGTAGGCGAGAAGGACGATGCGCTGGTCGTGCCGGGTGCGGACGGCGAAACGCAACCGTTCCCCGCCCATGACGTTGGCACCTCCGCGACGATCGATTTGGGTGTCGAAGCCCGTCTGGGCGAGGGCGTCAGTCTCTTTGGCGCCGCGTCCTACGGCCGCAGCGTGAGCGGTTCTGATCAGGAGCAGCGCTCGGTGAACGTGGGTGTCCGCATCAAGTGGTAATGAGGGAGCAGAAGACACCGGGCCGGGCCGCTTGACGGCTCGGTCTGCCGGAGGCGTCCTCGGCGCCAATCCGCGAACTCCTGTTCGCCATGGGCAAAAAAAGCAAGCTCGGCTGCTGCCAGAGCGATGCAGACGGTCGCGTCCGGCAAGCCATCCTGACGCATGGATTTGCGCATCGGAGCGCCTTGCATCGTCTTGCCGCCATCGCTGTGCATAGGTGATTTCCCTCAGCGACATCTGCCGAAAAGCGGAGTAATACGGCTGCAGAGAGCTAAGACTTTTCCCAATACCTGTGGGGTGCCGGCGCTCCTAATATGCAACCCATCGCCAATCCGTGCGCGCTGCATCCGCTAGCCGCTCTCGGGTCGAAAAGGGGGTCAGATGAGTGGGACGGAATTACGCGATGCACCGCAGGGCATCTCCGGGTTGCATTCGCTTCTGGGTGGTGACGCCAGAAAGTTGCAGTTGGTATCGCGTTCGCTATACCGCTCCATCCTGATGGACTTGCAGCGCATGGAGCAGGCCGCGGAGCAGGGCGACTGGCAATCGGTATGTATGCTGGCGCGACGCATCTCCATCGATTGCGAACAGGTGTCCGAACACCGCGCCGAATTCGCAATCTGCTCGCTGGCACGCCTGCGCGACGCCCGCAGCATGCGCAACGAATACCGCCTGTATCGCGACGACCTGGCCCGCCTCGCCGAGCACGCGGAAGCGGTCGCTGAGCACTACCCGGTCGCCTTCGACTGATCGCATCGAATCACAAGTTTGCACAACCGGCCGAGCGTGGCCTGAAAGCACATCCAGGGAAAAGGGCATGAGCCACGTGTTGCGCATCATCTGCTCGCACGTGGGGGGAGGGGTGTCGAATTCTGGGGGTCCCAGTTCCCTGCGGACGCCCGCCACTGCCGCATGACTTCCCCAAGTTTGAAAAAGCGAGGCGATAGGATGCGATCCGTTCATTTCATCTCAGGCCTGCCAAGGTCCGGTTCCACGCTGCTGGCGGCCTTGCTGCGACAGAATCCGCGATTCCACGCGCACATGAGCAGCCCGCTTGCCGGCATGGTCGATGTCCTGCTGGGGGAAATGAGCAGCCGGAACGAGCTTTCCATGTTCGTCAGCGACGAGCAGCGCCGGCGCGTGCTGAAGGGCCTTTTCACCGGTTACTACGGCGAGGCGTTCGCGGCGGAAGTTGTCTTCGATACCAGTCGTACATGGTGCGCGAAGCAGCCGGTGCTGTCCGGGATATTTCCCGAATCGAAGACGATCGCCTGCGTGCGCCATGTGTCGTGGATCGTGGATAGCGTGGAACGAGCGATCCAGAAAAATGCCTTGCGCCCATCCTTCATGTTCAATTTCCAGACCGCGGGTACGGTCTACAACCGGACCGAAGGCATGGCCAACGGCGATGGCATCCTGGGGTTCTCCTACAACGCATTGAAGCAAGCGTTCTACGGCGAGCACGCGCGACAGCTGATGGTGCTGCAGTACGAAACGCTGGTGAGCGATCCGGCCAGGGCAATGGCGGCGGTCTACGACTTCATCGGCGAGCCGCCGTTCCGGCACGACTTCGATGACGTGCAGTTCGATGCCGACGAGTTCGACGCACGCACAGGCATGCCCGGCCTGCACAAGGTCGGCAGGAGGGTGGCTGCTCCTGAGCGTGCGACGGTGCTGCCTCCAGACATCTTCCGGCGCTTCGAGAACGAGGCGTTCTGGCTCAACGAACGGGCGAACGTCCGCGGGGTGCGCGTGGTATGAGCCGGATTTTTTCCAGTATCCCGTTCTGCGCGCGGTTTCCGCAGTGCATGCGGATCGAAGGGCTTGCCACCCGATACGAGATGCACGGCATGTCTGGTGATTTCGTGCCAATGCTGACGCGTTGCGATGGATGGCAATCATTGGTGCAACCAGAGGAGCAGGGAAAATGAATCATGTGTTTCGCATCGTCTGGTCGTACGTCCTCCAGGCTTGGGTAGTGACGTCTGAACTGAGCAAGCGACGCGGAAAGCGCAGCGGCGGCGTCGACAAGCGTGTCGCCGTAACCGACCACGCAGACGATCGCATCCTGGCCGAAACAGGCCCCCCCATGGCATGGCCGCTGCGCTTGGCGATCGTGCTCGCACTGGCTGTGCAATACGCACCGGCGCGCGCTGCGGATCGGTACTGGGACGTCAACGGCACCGCCGTCGGGTCCGGCGGGACGGGAACCTGGAACACCACCAATACCTTCTGGAGTCCCAACAACGACGGCGTCAGCGGGCCCTTCGGTGCCTGGAACAACGCGGCGCTCGACAATGCCTTCTTCGGCGGTACCGCAGGCACGGTGACCTTGAGCGGAGCGATCAGCGTTCACAACCTGACCTTCCAGACGGATGGCTACACGCTCACCGGGGGCAGCCTGACCCTGGGCGGTACCAGTCCGACCATCACGGTAACCACCGGCACCAGCACCATCGCCTCGTCGATCACCAGCACCAGTGGCCTGACCAAGGCCGGTGCCGGCACGCTGACGTTGAACGGAAGCAACACCTTCAACGGTGGCATCGATATCAATGGGGGTACGTTGACGCTGGGCGCAGCCAACGACTTCATCGGCACCATCAACGCGACCGGCGGCAATCTCAACCTCGGCACGATCGGCGATCCGGCACTGGGCAACATCGGCAATGTGCTCAATCTCGGGAACGGGCGCACGCTCACGTCGACCGGCACGATCTCGGCCAATCGCACGATCAACCTCGTCAGTGGCCTTTCCACCATCAATGGCGCCGGAACCGGCGGCGCCTTCTACACGGGAGCGGGTGGTTTGACCGTCGGCGATGGCATATCGCTGACCAACGACGCCAACAACTACACAGGACAAACCCGATTCACGACCGCGACAAACTGGGGCGGTAGCTACAACGCCTTCAGCTCGATCGGAGACCTGGGGGAGGCCAGCGCCCTCGGAGCCCCTACTACCGTGGCCAACGGAACCATCGTGATCGGGCGCGGCGGCGGCCAGGACCTGGGTGCGACCCAGGTTTACTACACCGGCAGTGGCGACAGTTCCAACCGCAACTGGCAGATGAATCCGGGCGCCTACGCCGGCGCTGCCTACCTGCACAACGCCGGCAGCGGCACGCTGCGGCTGACTGGCAACATTACCGCCACTGGCGCGGGCGGGCATGCCATCGGCTTCCTCGCGGACTCGGCGGACATGGAAGTGCTGGGTGTGATCAGCGGCAACAACCATCCCGTCCAGTTCAGCAGCCGCAGCGGGCGTACGATCCGGCTGGGTACCGCCAATACGTTCGATGGGCAGGCGCAGATCACGGGCGAGGGGACCGTCGAAGCAGCGCTGCTTTCCGATGCCGGTGTTGCCGGCTCGCTGGGCATCGGTTCGATCAGCATCTCCTCCAACGGCACGCTTGCCTACGTGGGTGCAGGCGAGTCGAGCAACAAGAACTGGACGATCAACAACGGTACGCTGGCCAACAATGGAACCGGCGCCCTGACGCTGGGCGGCACGGTCGCCATCACCAACACTGCGAGTCTCGGCGGCAGCTTCACTGGCGCCCAGAATGTCGTTAGCGGTGTCGTTTCCGGTACCGGCAACCTGCGCAGCACAGGCGACGGCACCTGGTTGCTCACTGGCGCCAATACCTACACGGGCCAGACCATCGTCGACAGCGGCGTGTTGCGTGCAGGTACGGCCGATGCCTTCGGCGCGTCGAGCGTTTTCGTCGTCAATGGCGGCACGCTGGACATGAATGGCTTCGACAGGACCGTGACGAGGTTGTCCGGCACCGGCGGCACGCTGGACTTGGGTAGCGCCAACCTGACGATCGAAGCGGCGAGCGGCACTGCGAGCTATGCGGGCAGCATTGCCGGCAGCGGCGACCTGATCAAGCGTGGCGCCAGCACGCAGACGCTGACCGGCGCCAGCACCTATACCGGCGATACCCGCATCGAGGGCGGCACCCTGGTTTTGGACTTCAGTGCGGCCGGCGGCCCGACCAGCAACATCATCGGCAACGACTCCGCGTTGGACATGAGCGGCGGCACCTTGAGCGTGACTGGCGCCGCGGGCGAGTCCAACACGCAGACCTTCGACGGCCTGTTCGTCACCGGCGGCAACAACACCATCAGTGCCAGCTCGGGCAGCGGTGGCAGCGTAACCATCGACCTGGGGACCATTACCCGAACTGGCGGCCTGATGAACTTCGAGCTGCCGGACGCTGGCAGCATCCTCACCAGCAACGCGGACATGTTCCTAGCCTGGGCAACGGTCAACAACACCGACTACGCCAAGGTCGAGGATGGTCATATCCGCGCCTTCCTGGAGTCCGACTACACCGACCAGGACGATGCCTCGTTGTGGGCGAGCGGCCAGGTGATTTCCGACAGCGACGGCGACACCGACGGCTACTTCGGCACCGTCACCGGCAGCGTGCAGCTGGGCGGTCTGCAATACACGATGCCGGTGTCCACCACCGTGACCGTGACGCCGGGCAACACTCTGGGCGTGGATGCGCCGATCATCGTAGCCCCTTCAGTGCTGAACACCGATCAATTGATCACCGGCGGCATGATCACTGGCGGCAACGGCACAGGTGATGCGCTGACGGTCCAGCAGAACGGTACCGGCAACTTCACGATCGCCTCGCAGATCGTCGACAACGGCAACAACCTGGGCTTCGTCAAATCGGGCGAGGGGGTGGTCCGGCTGACGAACATGGGCAACAGCTATACGGGTGGCACCAAGGTCCTCCAGGGCACACTGGCGGTCGACAAGATCGCCGACGGCGGCCTGGCGAGCAGTATCGGTGCCTCGTCCGCCGACGCCGCCAACCTGCTGCTGCAGGGCAGCACACTGCGCTATTCCGGCACCGGCGACACCAGTGATCGTGGTTTCACCATCGCCAGGTCCGGCGGCCTGGGCGCCACCATCGAGGTCAACAATTCGAGTGCCAACCTCGTTTTCTCAGGCCTGGTCACTAGCCCGGACGATGCCGGCCTCACCAAGACCGGCGGGGGCAGGCTGACGTTGGCCAACAGCGCTAACGACTACACCGGCGTTACCACCGTCAACGGCGGCCTGCTTTCCGTGAACACGTTGACGAACGGCGGCATCGCCAGCGGCATCGGCGCGGCCTCGGCCGCTTCGTCCAACCTGGTACTGAACGGCGGCGGCCTGCAGTACACCGGCGCCACCACCAGCACCAACCGCGGATTCACCCTGGGGGCCAACGGCACCGGCGGCGGCACAGTGGACGTCAGCAATGCGGCGACCACGCTGACCGTCAGCGGGAACGTGGTGGGCACCGGGACAACGAACCAGAGCGGCCGACTGACCAAGGATGGCGCAGGCACGCTGGTGCTGAGCGGGACGGCCAACACCTTCCTCGGCGGCATCGCCGTCAACGGCGGCATTCTGCGTGCCGGTGCGACGAATGCATTCGGCGGAGCGACCAACGCATCCACCAACCTTGCCGCCGGCACCACCCTGGACCTCAACAATTTTGACAACCGGATCGGGCCGCTTTTCGGTAGTGGCAACATCACGCTCGGTTCCGGCACGCTGCGTATCGCCAGCGGTGACGGAACTTATTCGGGCGCGATCAGCGGTACCGGTGGCGTGTGGCGCACCGATGGCGGCACTCAGACCTTCAACGGCTGCAACAACACCTACACCGGCGCCACCACCCTGCAGGGCGCGAACCTACGCACCGATTGTCTGGCCGATGGAGGGCTGGCCAGTGGCATCGGCGCCTCCGGCGCCGGCTCCACCAACCTGGTGTTCAACAATGGGTCGCTGCTCTACACCGGCGCGAGTGTGTCCATTGACCGCGGCTTCCAGTTGCAGGGTAGCGGCACCATCCAGGTGACCAGCGCCGGCACCACCCTGGAGTTCGGGGGCTCCGTGATTGGCGGGGGGACGCTGATCAAACGTGACGCCGGCACCCTGGTGCTGTCGGGCACCAACACCTACACGGGCAATACCCGAGTCGAAGGCGGCACCCTGCGCGCGGGAACGACCAATGCATTCGGCCCGCAGGGACACATGACGCTGAACAACACGGCGGGCGTGCTGCTGGACCTGGATGGTTTCAATACGGTGGTGACCTCCCTGATCGGCGGCGGCACCACCGGCGGCAACATCGACCTGGGTAGCGCCACCCTCACCATCAACAGCGTCGACAACCGGTCCTACGCCGGCGTCATCAGCGGCACCGGCAACCTGGTCAAGAACGGCACCGGTCTGCAGGCGCTCAGCAGTTGCAACAACGCCTACACCGGCACCACCACGATCAATGCCGGCACCTTGCAGGTAACCTGCCTGGAAGACGGCGGCCTCAACAGCTCCATCGGCGCCTCCTCGGCCGATCCGGCCAACCTGATCATCAACGGCGGCACTTTGCTCTATTCCGGTGCCGGCAGCAGCACTGATCGCCGGTTTACGCTCAGTACCAACGGCGGCACGCTGGATGCGTCCGGCAATGGCGTGGTGCAGTTCACCAATACCGGGGCAGTGGCCCTGACCGGCTCCAACGTCGCCCGCACCCTGACGCTGACCGGCACCAACACCGGTGACAACCTGTTCTCGGGGCAGTTGAACAACAACGGGACTGGCGTCACCTCATTGACCAAGACCGGAACCGGCACCTGGCGCCTGAGCAACAACAGCAGTACCTACACGGGCGTCACGCGCATCAATGGTGGCGTGCTCAGCGTTGATCAGATGGCCAACGGCGGACAGGCCAGCAGCATCGGCGCAGCCACCAACGCTGCGGCCAACCTGGTGATCGGCAACGGTTCGACCCTGCGTTACACCGGGGCAGGCGACAGCACCGACCGCCGCTTCACCCTGGATACCGGCACCACCTTCATCGAGTCCTCGGGCACCGGCGCACTGCAGTTCACCAACACCGGTGCGGTCACCCTGACCGGCACGAACACCGCGCGCACCATCGCGCTAGGCGGTACCAACACAGGTGACAACACGCTGGGCGGCACCATCGGCGACAACGGTACCGGCAAGACCACGCTCGCGAAGAACGACAGTGGCACCTGGATCCTCACCGGCAACAACACCTTTACCGGCAACACCGTCATCAACGACGGCAACCTGGTGATCGGCAACGGCGGCACCACCGGCAACGCCGGCGCGGGCGACGTGATCATCAATTCCGAGACGTCCGTCCTTTCGCTCAACCGCAGCGACACCTTCACCTTCGACGGCACCCTGATGTGCGGCCCGGTAGCCTGCGGCACGCTGGCGCAGATCGGCACCGGCACCAGCGTGCTGACCTCGCTGGATAACGAGATCGCGGCTACCGTCATCACCGCCGGCACGCTGCAGGTGGACGGTGGACTCGAAACGCCTACCATCGACATGAGCGGCACTTCGGCACTGACCGTGAATGGCACGGTGCAGACTGACACTGGCGGGCAGGCCGCGCTCACAGGCGATGCCGGAGATCAGACGATCACCGTGGGTGCGGGCGGCAACCTATTGGCGAGCGGCGACCTCGGCGACGGCAGCGACACGATCGACCTCACCGGCACGCTGGACACCGGCAACGGGTCGCTCGGATTAGGCGACGGCGACGACACGCTGGTGCTCCATGATGGCGCGGAGATGCTGGGCAGCGGTGTGAATGCCGCGGGCGCCGGCGGCACCGATACGCTGGTGGTCGACACGGCGCTCGGCTTCACGCTCGACGGCGGCGACATCGACACCTTCGACATCCTGACCAAGCAGAACACCGGTTTGCTGGTGCTCACGGGTGATCACGACTTCGGCAGTGGCACCGCCATCGACGGCGGCGTGCTGCAGGTGCTCGGCAGTCTGGAAACGCCGACGGTGAGCATGGCCGACAACACACAGTTGCTGGTGTCCGGCGGCACGCTGGAAGCGGATGGCGGCGACCCGGCCACCATTACCGGCAGCGCCGGTTCCAACCTCATCCAGGTCACGCTCGGTGGCACCCTGCGCGCGGATGGCGACCTGGGCGACGGTGTCGATAGCGTGTTGCTCAACGACGCGACACTCGACACCGGCGCCGGCGTCCTCGCGCTGGGCGATGGCGACGACTTCCTGAACCTGCAGGACGGCGCCGTGCTCGAAGGCGGCGGCGTCGACGCGGGCACCGGCAACGACACACTGCAACTGTTGAACAACGATGCTCTCGTCTTCGACGGGAGCCAGACCGAAGGCTTCGAACGACTCAACAAGCTCGGTGCCGGTACCGCCACCATGACCGGCAGCCAGGATTTCAGCGCCGGCACCGGCATATTCGATGGCACGCTGGATGTCGACGGCACGCTGGAAACGCCGACGATCACTCTCGCCGACGACACCGCCCTGAACGTGGACGGCACCGTGCAGGCGGTTGGCGGCACGACGGCGACGATCACCGGCAGCGCGGGCGACAACACCGTGAGCGTCGGCGCGGACGGAACCCTGCTGGCCAGCGGCGATCTGGGCACAGGCAATGACGTTCTCGACGTCGCCGGCCTCCTCGACACCGGCGCGGGCACCTTCGCGCTGGGCGACGGCGACGACACGCTGACCATCCACGAGAACACCAACATCATCGGCACCGTGTCGGCGGGGGCGGGCAACGACACGCTCGATACCCACATCGACTCCGTGGCGGACCTCGGCGCAGTGCAGGGCTTCGAAACGCTGAGCAAGACCGGTACCGGCGAACTCAACATCAACGGCCTGCTGAGCTCCGACTTCAGTGCGGTGAACGTGCTCGAGGGCACGCTCGACATCACTGCCGGCGGCATCGTGATCGCGGCGCCGGGGAGCACCCTCGACACCTTCGTCGCCAGCGGTGCGACCCTGAACGTCGACGGCAGCTTCGGCTGCGGCGACGGCGACGACAGCATGACCGTGGCCGGCATCGTCTCGGGTAGCAGCGCCATCGACATGTGCGACGGCGCCGACACCCTGACCCTGCAGGATGGTGCGGTTCTGGACAACGCCATCAGCGGTGGTCTGGGCAGCGACGACACTTTGGTGCTCGACAACGCGACGGCACTGACCTTCGATGCGACCAACACCACCGACTTCGAGCTGCTGCAGAAGGACAACACCGGCACCGCGACACTGACGGGCACGCAGAGCTTCCTCGGCGGGACCACGATCAACGGCGGCACGCTGGACGTGGACGGCGCACTGGAGACACCGACGATCGCCCTGGCCGACGACACCACGTTGAACGTGGACGGCAGCGTCGACGCCGGTCCGGCGGATCCGACGCTCATTGCCGGCAGCACCGGCAGCAACACGATCTCCGTGGGGAGCGGGGGCACGCTGGTCGCCACCGGCGACCTGGGCGACGGCGACGATACGGTGCTGGTCGAAGGATTGCTCGACACCCTGGATGGCGACTTCGTCCTCGGCGACGGCACCGACACGCTGGACGTGGCCGGCACGCTGGACCTCGGTACCGGCACCTTCTTCCTCGGCGATGGCGACGACAACTTCGTCGTCCACGACGGTACCGCGGTGACCGGAACCATCGACGGTGGCGCCGGGCTCGATACACGCGTCTACGACATCGACCTCAACGCCGATCTCGGCGCACTGGTCAACTTCGAGGGGGTGACCAAGACGGGCACCGGTACGCTCAACATCAACGGTCCGGGCGCGACCGACCTGCAGCAAGTTCAGGTGCTCGAAGGCGTGCTGGACGTGCACGCCGGCGCGAGCATCGTGGCGACACCGGGCAGTGCGCTGGACACCGCGGTGGCCAGCGGTGCCACCCTCAATGTCGATGGCGACTACGGTTGCGGCGACGGCAACGACACGATGACCGTATCCGGAACCGTGAGCGGCAGCGGCACCGTCAACCTGTGCGCCGGCGACGACACACTGACGCTCAATGACGGCGCGGATATTGCAGGACTGGCCAACCCCATCGACGGCGATGCCGGCGACGATCGGGTGGTGCTCGACAACGCCAGCGGGTTCACGTTGGACGGTAGCGACATCGCCGGCTTCGAAATCCTGGAGAAGGACAACACGGGCGAGGCGACGCTGACTGGCAACCACGCCTTCACCGGCGGCAGCGAATTGAACGGCGGCACCCTGATGGTGGCCGGCACGCTGGAGACGCCGACACTGACGATGGCCGACGACACCATGCTCGAGATCGGAGGCTTCGCGGGCGGCGGTCCGCTGCCCACCGACTCCATGACCATTACCGGCAGCAGCGGGACCAATACCGTCATCGTGGACTCCGGAGCGGTGCTCCGTGCCAACGGCAGCCTCGGCGACGGCGACGATGTCCTGGACGTGGCGGGCAACCTCGACGTCTCCGGCGGCGGCACCTTCGATCTGGGCGACGGCGATGACACCTTCACCATCCATGACGGCACCCAGGTGGTCGGCACGGTGGATGGCGGTGCGGGACAGGACATCTTCAATCCCGACATCGACGGCGTCGCCGATTTGGGCGCGCTGAACAACTTCGAAGTGCTGACCAAGTCGGGCGTGGGCGTGCTCAACGTCAACGGCCCGGGTGCATCGGGCTTCGACGAAGTGAACGTGCTGGAAGGCACCTTGAACATCGGCCCGGCCGGCGGAATCGAGAACGTACAGGACACGCTGATCGCCAGCGGTGCGATGTTGAACGTCGATGGCACCTTCGCCGGCTCGGATGGCGACGACACGATGACCGTGGCCGGTACGGTCACCGGTAGCGGCACGATTGATCTGGGCGACGGCGCCGACACCTTCACCATCCAGGACGGCGCCGAGCTGTCCGGCCTGGCGACGCCGGTCAGCGGCGGTCTCGGCATCGACACCTTCGTTGCCGATCTGGCCGGCAGTGCGGTGCTCGGTGGCGCGGTCGAGTTCGAGACGCTGACCAAGACCAATACCGGCACGCTCCACGTCGACGGGCCGGCGCTGTCGGCGTTCTCCACCGTCAATGTGCTCGGAGGCACGCTCGACATCGGCATCGACGGCGAGATCGCCGGCGTGCAGAACGCGACTGTCGCCAGCGGCGCGACCCTCAACGTGGACGGCGACCTGCTGTTCACCCCGGGCGACGATCTCTTCACCGTGGCCGGCACGGTCACCGGCACGAGCACCATTGACATGCTCGATGGCGACGACACGCTGGTGATCCAGGACGGCGCGGACCTGTCCGGGCTGGCCGGCCCCGTGGACGGCGGCACAGGCAGCAATACGCTCGTCACCGATATCGCCGGCAGCGCCACGCTGGGCGGGGTGACCAATTTCCAGACGCTGGACAAGACCAACGTCGGCACCCTGCACATCGACGGCCCGGCGGCGTCGGACTTCACCACGGTGAATGTCGAAGGCGGCACGCTGGACGTCGGCGTCGACGGCGACGTCAGCGGCGTGGTCGCGACCACCGTGAGCGCCGGCGCGACGATGCACGTCGACGGCAGCTTCCAGGGTTCGGCCGGCGACGACGCGATGGACGTGTCGGGCACGGTCAGCGGCAACGGCCTCATCAGCCTGGCGGACGGCGACGACACGCTGATCCTCCACGACGGTGCGGTGCTGGCCGCGGTGGTGGACGGCGGAGCGCATGGCGCGGGCGACACTGTGGTGCTGGACAACGCCGGGGCGTTGAGCTTCGACGCGTCCAACACGGTCAACTTCGAATTCCTCTCCAAAACCAACACCGGCACAGCGACGCTGGCCGGCGCGCAGACCTTCAGCGGCGGCACAGGCATCGCCGGCGGCGAACTCGTGGTCGTCGGTGCGCTGTCCACGCCGACCGTGACGCTGGGCGACGACACGGCGCTCACCGTCGATGGCACGTTGGATGCGGGCAGCGGCACGGTTGCGACCATCACAGGCAGCGATGGCACCAACACGGTGACCGTCAACGGCATCGCGCTGGCCACCGGCGATCTCGGCGGGGGCGAGGACGTGCTGGACATCGTCGGCACGCTCGACACACTGGACGGCGGCTTCGCGCTTGGCGATGGCGACGACAGTTTCGTCGTCCACGACGGCACGGTGGTGCAGGGCACGGTCGACGGCGGCGCGGGGCTCGACACGCGCGTCTACGACATCAACCTGACCGCCGACCTGGGGGCGCTGGTGAACTTCGAAGGCGTGACCAAAACCGGCACCGGCGTGCTCAACATCAACGGTCCCGGCGCGACCGACCTGCAGGAAGTGAGCGTGCTGGGCGGCATCCTCAACGTCGGCCAGGACGCCAGCGTGGTGGCGATCGCCGGTGGTCCGCTCGACACCGTCGTGGCCAGCGGCGCAACGCTCCACGTCGACGGTGCCTACGGTTGCGGCGACGGCAACGACCACATGACAGTGGCCGGCACCGTGGCGGGCAACGGCATCATCGACCTGTGCGGCGGCGAGGACGTGCTGACGCTGCAGGACGGCGCCGAGTTGCAGAACGTGATCAGCGGCGGCAGCCACGGCACCGGCGATACGGTGGTGCTGGATACCGCGGCGGACTTCACCTTCGACGCCACCAACACGATCAACTTCGAATTCCTGCAGAAGGACAACGCCGGCGAAGCGACGCTGGTGGGCGCGCAGGCCTTCATCGGGGGCACCACGATCAACGGCGGCACGCTCACGGTGGCCGGGACGTTGGCAACGCCGACCGTCGCGATGGCCGACGACACCACGCTGAACGTCGATGGGCAGCTGGACGCCGGCAGCGGCACCGCGGTGGAACTGACCGGCAGCGCCGGCAGCAACACGGTGACGGTGGGCGCGGATGGCACGCTGCTGGCCAGCGGCGACCTGGGCGACGGCAACGACGTGTTGGATGTGGCCGGTACGCTGGACACGCTGGGCGGGGCCGTGCTGCTCGGCGATGGCGACGACACCCTGACCATCCACGACGACACCCGCATCGTGGGTACCGTGGTAGCCGGTGCCGGCAACGACACCTTCAACGCCGACATCGCCGGCGTGGCCGGCTTGGGCGCGGTGCAGCAGTTCGAGACGCTGAGCAAGACGGGCGCGGGCGAACTCAACGTCAACGGCCCAATGAGTTCGGACTTCACCACCGTCAACGTGCTGGGCGGCACGCTGGACGTGACGGCCAACGGCAGCGTGGCGGCGCAGAACACGACCGTCGCCGCCGGCGCGACGCTGAACATCGACGGGAGCTACACCGGTACGGCGGGCGACGACACGTTCACCTCGCGCGGCACGGTGAACGGAGCGCTCGACTTCGGCGCCGGCAACGACACGGCGCACTTCATCGGCGGCGACATCAGCGGCCTGACCGCGATCGAAGGCGGCGATGGCGACAACGTGCTGCGCTTCAGCGCGCAGGACCTGGACGACGGGAACCTCGCCGTGGTCAGCCAGTGGCAGCGCATTGAGTTGCTGGGCGACACGACGCTGAGCCAGGACAGCGCCTTCGACCTGGACGGCGGCACCCTGTTCATCGATGCCAGCTCGCAGTGGCTGGCCGACGCGGCTGCGTCGCTGGACGGCAACGTGGAGAACGCGGGTCTGATCGACGTGGGCGCGAACCGCCTGGCGATCAGCGGCAATTACGCGGGCCAGGAAGGCGCGTTGCATGTGACGGTATCGCCGGGCACGCTCAGTTCCGGCGGCCTGGACATCGACGGCGACGTGACCGGCACGACGAACATCGTGTTCGACAGCGACGGCACGGACTTCACCGCGGGCGGCACCGCATCGATCCTGGTGATCGACAGCCCGAACGACGACACGTCGACGGCAGGCAGCTTCGTGCCGGACAGCACCGGAGACGGCGTGGTCCGCTTGCAGGGCAGCATCCTGCCGTGGAGCTTCGGCCAGGAAGCGGACAACAACTGGTACCTGAACGCGGAAGCGGGCGTGCTGCCCGAAACGCCCGGTTACGCGGTGCTGCCGACCCTGGGCCTGCTGGCCGCACAGAACAACGACAACCTGATCCACCAGCGCCTGGCCGGCGTGCGTGGCGACGATCTGCCCGAATGCGGTGCCCGGCCGCAATGGCCGGTCGAGCGCGCGGGAACCGGTGTGATCGACGACTGCCGCGGCATCTGGACCGCGGTGTCCTACAACGACGTGAAGCTGGGCGCCAATCCGGGCTTCGAGGTCTCCGGCGAGGATATCGGCCTGTTCGTCGGTGCCGACAGCGCCTTCGACCGTCCGGGCCGCACGCTGCGCGGCGGCGTGTTCCTGGGCTATCGCCACGGCAATTACTGGACGACCGGCGTCAACTCCACCGCGTTGCCGGGCTCGGGCATCGCCAATGTCGACATCGATACCGCGGTCGGCGGCATGTACATGAGCCACACCTGGGACAAGGGTGGCTATGTCAACTTCGTGCTGACCGGTCAGCTCCCGCACGCCCGCATCCACACGCCCGACGGCTTCAGCGAACGCATCGTCGGCAACAGCCTGACCCTGAGCTCGCGCGCGGGGCACCGCTACGAACTGGGCGACGGCTGGAAGCTGGAACCGCAGTTGCAACTCGACGTCAGCGCGCAGAGCTGGGGCGGCAAGGTGGATGCATCCGGCAAGGAAGTGATCTTCGACGATGACCTGATCGCGACCGGCCGCGCCGGCCTGCGCGTGGAGAAGGAGATCGCGCGCGCCAACGGCGGCGTGATCCGGCCGTGGGCGACGCTGGCCGTGCAGCGGGTGATGGGCCAGAACCGCGACAGCGTGTCCCTGGCGCCCGTGGACGGCGATTCGCAGGCATTTCCGAACCACGACCTGGGCACGTCGGCGACGCTCGACATCGGATTCGAGGCAACGTTCAACCAGCGCGTCAGCGCGTTCGGCGTCCTGTCGCTGGGTCAGGAACTGGACGGCACCGATTACCAACAGGCTGGCGGCTATCTCGGCATGCGCGTGCGCTGGTAACGCTATGACGAGCTGCACCGCCGGGAGCGGCGGTGCAGCTCGTGATTCCAGCAGTGTGATTCCAGCGGGTCGGGCGACGTGAGGCAACTGTCTTCCGCATGGCTTGGTCCCAACGCGCGCGGCATCTGTCGCGAACATGGTGTGGAGAACGCGCACCGCGACTTCACGGATCGCATTCTGGCAAGCCGATCGACGATCCTGCCGGGCATTGCGAGGTCGCATCGCAGCGACGCAGGCCCGCAGCTCCGGATGCAATGTGCGCATATTCCGGAAGCGTTGCTGGCGGAGAAACCTAATGTTTCCGACTTTCGTCTGGCCGTGGAACGATGGCCTGTGTGAAGGTGTGCCGGCACATGGTGCACTTAGGCGACAAGCCCATGGCACCCGCGTCGGAGTTCATGCGAATGCGCATCCGCGGGGAAGGGCGTGCATGGCACCGGTCATTTCATCTGCAAATTTCGGGGGCTCATGATTGATGTCGAGTTTCGCGTGGTCGGGGGACAGCGCGAAGGGTTGTTGCTGGCATTGGGGCAGGTCGTAATCGCCAACGGGTTCACCTTGTTGCGACAACGCATGGTGGCGGGCAGCGAGGGGGCTTCGCTGACCATGCATGTGCGTGGTCCCGAGAACCGGTTGCTGCAACTGGAAGAGAATCTCGGTTCGCATCCCTTGGTGCGAAGTTTCGAGGCATCGCCGATCGATGGCGCTGCCGTCAGGCCGGAGCCCAGGGAAACGATGGCACCGATGGCGGCGCCTGCCACCGCACCATCGAAGGCGCCCGTCATCATCCATGATCCTGCACAGATGCCCCGCGTGCAGGCCCTGCTGCCGCTGCTGGCCCGCGAGTATCCGAACATCTTCGTGCACCTGCGGGCGCTGGAGTACGAGTTGACGGCCGAGCAATACGACGCGACGCTTGAGTACATCGGTCGGCGCGTGGGTGCCTGGGTCTACAAGCGCGACTTTGCGCTGGGCGGACAACTACCGCCCGGCGAGGCGATCAGGCGCATCGCGCTTCCGGCGATGCGCCAGGTCCTTGAGGCCGAACTTCAGGGGCAGCAGCTGCATGTGACCAACAGTCCCTTCTGTGGTCGCGGGCGAAAGGGCGCCTGCTGCCACTTCCTTGGGGGAATGCTCGCCGGCTTGCTGGATACCGCGCAGGGCACCAACACGTTCCGGGTCGTCGAGGCCCAATGCCGCAATGCGGGGGCGGCCGCCTGCGCATTCGAATTCCACCACTGAAACCGGCCACAAAAACGGGGGAGAACCAATGCTGCACGAACACGCGATCCAGTGCGTACATGATCCGCTGCTGATGATGCTGTCTTACCTGGTTTCAGTACTTGGCTCGTTTACCGCATTGCAGCTGGCGATCGCCATCCCGGCCGCACGCGGCTTGATGCAGCGGTGGAGCGCAATCACGTATGCCGGTGCCGCCATGGGGGGCGGTGCGATCTGGGCGATGCATTTCATCGCCATGCTGGCCTGCCAGATGGATCTCCAGGTGTCTTACGACCTGGCCATTACGGCCGCTTCCGCGGTCATCGGGATCGCCTCGTGCATGGCCGGCCTTGCGATCGCCAGCGCCGGGGTTTTCAGTTGGGGCAAGCTGGTGCTGGCCGGATTGTTCATGGGCCTGGGCGTGACGGGCATGCATTACACCGGCATGGCCGCGATGTTGATGCCTGCCAACACCCATTACGACATGACCATCGTGGCGGCCTCCGCGCTTATCGCGGTTGTGGCTTCGATCGTCGCGCTCTGGTTGGCATTCAACCTCCGTGGCCGGTGGCAGATGCTGGGCAGCGCGCTCGTGATGGGACTGGCGGTGTGCGGCATGCATTACACCGGCATGCAGGCCGCCACCTTTATTCCCAATGGCAGTCAGGCCGAGCAGTTCGGACTCAGCGGCGCCAACCTGGGCATGGGCATCTTCGCGGTGACATCAGTGCTGTTGGTGGCGGTGCTGTCGACCAGCCTGATCCGCCAACGCCAGCGCAACCTCGTGCAGATCTGATTTTCCCATGCGGACAGTGCCCGCCTGACCAGGAACTTGGACGAGGTGGCCGAAAGACCACCTCGTCCTGGCTGCCTCACGACAGTCCCTATCCGCCTTGGGGCGGGCGGATGGTGCGTCAGGTCGCGACACAGGGGTGGTCGCGAGCTCCCCGGGCGCGCGACAAGACTATGACAGCGAAGGAAACGGCGGCGGCAACGCGACGTTGTCCAACCGGCAACGTCCGGACACCTGTGCCCCGAACTGGAGACGCTTCGTATCGAAGCCCACAGCAACAGTCGCCGCAAATGCACTCGTGTGCGCCTCGGGCCTCATGCCCCCCGCCATGGGGGGGGTGGGGGAGTGACTTGAACAGCAAAAGTCCCAGCACGAACCAGCCATTGGCCAGCGTCCGGGACCATTCCTCCGACACAACGGCCGGGACTCACAGGGGGGATCGAACTTGGACACCTGATAGCCGTGAAAACGGCGAAGTGAGGTGCGGATTCGTCGCGCCTGAAAACATGTCTCACAGGCCGAAGCGATGAATCAGGAAGCAGCCCCTCAAATCTCCCGCGGAGCTCCACTTGTCGATGTGGCGGGAATGTCCGCGTTCGTCGCCGTCGTCAATTCGGCAAGCTTCACGGGGGCCGCCCGCAAGCTGGGTACTTCGAAGTCCGTCATCAGCCGCCGGATCAGCGAGATCGAGCGCCACCTCGGCGCAAGGCTCATCGATCGCTCGGCGGCTCGCGTCACACCCACCGAAATCGGCTCGGTCTATTACGCCAGGTGTGTCCAGATCCTGGAGTCGATCGAGGCTGCCAACGATTTCGTTGCAGGATTCAACGGAGATATCAGGGGCACGCTCCGGGTCTCCGTTCCCCGATACTTCTGCGAATGCGTTGCCGCGCCTGCGCTTACCGAGTTCGCCGGAAAGTATCCGGACCTCAGGGTCGAGATCGATGTGGAGGAGCGGGACGCGGACCTGCGCGACACCGGATTCGACATTGCAGTTCGAATCGGACAGTTGCCGGACTCGAGCATGATTTCCCGGGCGATAGGCTCCACCGGCACCTGGCTGTGCGCCAGTCCGGGCTATCTGCAGCATCACGGCGTCCCGGAAACTCCGGACGAACTGGAACAGCACGCATGCCTCATGCATTCGGGCGGCGAACTGCTCTCCGGCTGGGTGCTGCGATGCGGCGGAAAGACGCGCCTGTACCGTGTGCGCGAGCGGCTTCGCAGCGCGTGTTATTTGCAGCTGCTGGACGCCGTCGTGGCAGGGCTGGGCATCGCGCTACTTCCGGGCTACCTGATTGCCGATGCCGTCGCGACAGACCAGGTGCGCGTGGTGATGCAGGCTTGTGCGCCACCCCATCGCCCCATCTCCGTGGTGTATCCCCCGGGACGAAGGAAGTCGCCGAAAGTGCAGGCGCTGGCCGATTTTCTTGCCGAGCGGATTCCGCGACCGTCGGCGTGGGAACTGCAGTCTCCCGGTCTCTGATGGTGGTATTGGGAGCCGAGTCCGTTCGACTCGAACGCACAGTGCGTGTTGCGGATCCTGCAACACCAGTTGCGCGTGGAGTGTCTGGACGCCGCGCTGACGATTGGATAGTAATGACCCGAACACGCTCATCGTGAAGGAGGTCGCAGGACACCAGCATCAGACGTAGTCGAACGCAATTCGTCACTTGCCTTTTCATTGCTCGTCCAGGGGGAAAGCCATGAAAGTCCGTGTCTGCGAGTCTCTCGTTCTCTGTGTCCTTGCTCTTGCCTTCCACGGCACTGTCGCGGCCCAGGTGGTCAGCGGTTCGGTCGATGCATCCATTACCCTCGAGGCCGCCTGCGAGGTAAATGGCGCGCCCGGCACGTCCGGTGTCGACTTCGGCACCCTGGACTACGGAACCCATCCCACGCTGTTCGCCCAAGCGGATGGCGAAATCTCGGATAACGGCCCGGGCATCAGCGTGCGGTGTACGCCGGGGACCGAGTACAGCATGGCCTTCGATGGCGGCCAGAATTCCGCCGATGCCAATGCGGCGCTGGGTTTGCGCGCACTCAAGCACACTGCCGCCAACGCCTTCGTGACCTACAACCTGTATGACGATCAGGCACGCGTGACGCCATTGGCGGTCAACGGAACCATCGGGCCGTTCACGGCGGATGGGACCGCGCAAACGGTGAATGTCTACGGCCGCGCCTTCGGCGAAAGCGGCCTTATCGTAGGCAGCTACACGGACACAATCGCTGTCACTTTGACCTTCTGACGTGGTCGACCTTCCTGTCGGCGCATGGCAACGAGATGTTGGCGTGCAGCGCTCCTCCATGCGCATCGATCCCTTCCGGGCCTTCGTCGGGTGGCTGCTTGCGGCGTTTTCAGTGCCGTGTCTGGCCGTGACACCGGGAGAGTTCCAGGTGAGTGCGCAGATCGAAGCGGGCTGCCTCGTCAATGCAGGCATTCCCGCTGACGGGGCCGATCTGGGCGATCTGGGCATCCTGGACTTCGGAACTCATTCCAGCCTGTCCACGGCTACGGTCCAGGCGAGCCTGATCCGAAATGCCGGGGTAGTCCTGTCGTGCACGCCGGGAACCGAGTTGGCGATGCAAGTGGATGGTGGACAGAACTTTAACGGCAACCGTCGTTTGCGTCTGGATGCCGACACGCTGTTGTCGTATCGGATCTTCCGGCAGGCGAACTGCACGGACGAGATTCCGGTTTCCCTCGACCTCCAGATCGATACGACGAACTCGTCCGACAACGTCGTCATCCCCATTCATGGCTGCGTGGTCCTGCCCGGCAATGCCGAACCAGGTACCTACCAGGACACGCTGGTGGTGACGGTGACCTGGTAGGCAAAGGAATCTGCATGCAGGAGAACTTCTCCCGAAACCGCTTCACATCACCGCGCTCGTTGCGGCGAATCGTCCTTGTCGTCGCATTCTGGCTGGCGTCCGGATTGCTGCCCGTGGGCGCGTTCGGGGCAGTGATGATCTGGCCGCTGGATCCCGTGATCGAAGGCGATCAGACCGGGGTTGCGCTATGGGTCGAGAATCGCGGCACTCAGGGCCAGACGATGCAGCTGCGGGTGCTCTCCTGGACACAGGAAGCAGGACGCAACGTGTACATGCCGCAGTCGACGCTAGTCGGCACGCCTGCGATGTTCCGGGTCGAACCCGGCAAGCGCCAGCTGATCCGTCTGACGCGGACGCAGATGCCCGCATCGGCCCGGGAAGTGGCTTACCGGCTGCTGATCGACGAGGTCCCCGACCAAGCTTCCGTCGCTTCGGCGCAAACCTCGGCTGTGTCAGCCCCGGCCGCCGGCCTGCGTTTCCAGGTTCGGTATTCGATTCCGCTTTTCAGCTACGGCGCCGGATTGGCCTCTTCGAAGAACAGCGGCGCTAACGCTCCGCAACTGGTCTGGCGCCAAGGGACGGACGATGGCCGGCGCTGGATCGAAGTGCGCAACCTCGGCCAGACGCATGCCAAATTGGCTGCCATCAGCGTGCGCGACAGTAATGGCAAGACACTGGATGCCGAGAACGGCAAGCTCGGCTACGTGCTGGCAGGCAGCTACGCCCGCTGGCAACTGCCCGTGAACGCGGCCGCGCCGGTAGCTGTGCTGTCCGGCATCGATGGGGGAGAGGTCAGGCAACTGGACAGGGAGATGCCGTGATCGGCGCGCGCAGGCATCTCGCCCGAGAGAGGTGCCGGCGCTACCGGCCCCTGTGGTCGGCCATTCTGGGTGGGCTCGCCACCGTCACGTGCCTGAGTGTCCAGGCGCAGGTGGTGACGCCTCCGGATCCCGCCTCGCTGGATGACGCACAGCCGCAGTACCTCGAACTGGTCGTCAACCAGAAGTCCACACGGAAAGTGGTCCGTGTGCTTCGCAGCGGAGATGGGTTCCGGGTGGCGGTCGGCGATCTGCGCGCATTCGGTCTGCCTGTCTTCGGCAACGATTCCGATCTGGTCACGCTGAACGATCTGTCCTGGCTGAAATTCAGTTACGACGAGAACAACTTGCGGCTGTTGCTTGAGGTGCCCGCCGATATGCTGCCTATGCAGTACGTCGGCGACTACCGTCGCAACGCCTATGAGCCCGCGACAAGCGGCACGGGCGCGATCTTCAACTACGACGCCTTCGTCAATGCGCCGAGCGATGCATCCACGACGACATCTATCGCCAATGAGCTGAGGTTGTTCGGTCCATGGGGATCGATCACCAGCAGCGGTACCTATTCATATGGCCCTGGCCGCAACGGGTACACCCGCTTCGATACGCGATGGGAATACTCGGACCCCGCGCGGATGCTCACCTTCGAAGCGGGCGACATGATCACGCGTGGACTGAGCTGGAACAGCACGGTTCGTCTCGGCGGTGTAGGCGTGTCGCGCAATTTCGCGATACGTCCCGACGTGGTGACGTATCCCTTGCCGGTCTTTTCCGGCGAGGCAGCGGTGCCAAGCACACTGGACGTATTCATCGCGGGGCAGAAGATCGATAGCCGACCGCTCGAACCCGGTCCGTTCACGTTGACCAGCCTGCCCTATATCAACGGAGCAGGCGAAGCGGTGGTGGTGACGACCGACGTAATGGGGCGCCAGGTTTCGACCACATTGCCCTTTTACGTGAGCAGTTCGCTGCTCGCCGATGGCTTCATGGACTATTCGATCGCCGCGGGGGCTTTGCGGCAGGAGTACGGGCGGGAGAATTTCGCGTACGGAGACGCGGCGGTGGCTGGCTCGCTGCGTTACGGATTGAGCGATCGCCTGACGCTCGAGACCCACGCGGAGCACGCGCAGGGTCTGCAATTGGGCGGAGTGGGCGCGGTGATGGCGCTGGGGCATTACGGCGTCGTGAATGCGTCCTACGCGTCCAGCCAGCGCAACGATGACAGAGGCAGGCAGACGAGCGTCGGCTATCAATACAGCTCGCGCCGTTTCAGCGTGGCGATCCAGGACACGCATCGCGATCGCCTCTATGCGGACCTGGCCGCCTATCCCGATGGCTCGACCATGTCGCGCAGGACACTGCAAGCAACCGGAGCCTTCAATCTGTTCTCGTTCGGCAACGTCGGCCTGGGATATTTCGATATCGAAGCGGCCGACGGCACGCGCAGCAGGCTGGGGAACCTGTCCTGGAGCCGCAGCTTCGGCAACAGCTACGTGTATCTGTCCGGAAGTCGCGATCTCGATGACGACAACGGCTGGTCGTTCGGCCTGCAATGGCTGGTGTCGCTGGGCGATCGCAGAACCGCCCACGCCGGCTACGACCGCAACCGCTTCGGGAAGAATCGACTGCGTTTCGACTACGACCAGGCCGTGCCCACCTACGGCGGGCTGGGGTGGCAGCTGGGTGTCGCGCGCGAACCCGATGGTTCACGCTATGGCCAGGCGGGCCTGCACTGGCGCAACCCGAATCTGCAGCTTCGCGTGGGCGTCTACGGCGATGAGGATGCGCACACGGTCTGGGGCAATGCGACCGGATCGCTGGTCTGGATGGATGGCGGGATATTCCCCAGCAACCGGATCAACGATGCCTTCGTCCTGGTGACGACTGACGGGCAGCCGGGCGTGAGAGTCCGCTACGAAAACCAGCTGGTGGGAACCACCGACCGCAACGGCCGCCTGCTCGTGCCGTGGGTAACTGCCTGGTATGCGGCGAAGTACGAAATCGAGGCCGAGCGGCTGCCCGCCTACATGCAGACGCCCGTCGTGGAGCAACGCGTCGCCGTGCGGGGTGGCAGCGGGCAAGTCGTCCGATTCCCTCTGCGCGCAGTGACCAGCGCGGTGATCACCGTGCACGACGAGCAGGGCAACCCCATGCCGGTCGGCACCGTGGCCACGACTGCGGACGGGCAGCGACGAACCATCGGCTGGGATGGCGTGTTGTATCTGGAATCGGTCGGCGCCGATAACGAAATCTCGATCGATGCGCCGACCGGGCGCTGCGTGATCCGGTTCGAGGCCGATACGGGTACACCGCAGGTGGCGCAGATCGGGCCGCTGGTTTGCCGTGCGGAGGCAAGGCTATGACATTCCGCTTCGTCCATCGCGCGTATCCGCGCATCGAGTTGCTGCTTTTCATCGTCGCCTTGCTGGGCGCTCCCGGTGTCGAGGCGGCCTGTTCGGTGTCGGCCGCCTCCGCCAACCTGGGCAGCTACACGTCGCTCGCACTGGAGTCCGCACCGACGGGCGATACCCAGACCGCCAGCGGCCTGGCCTGCGATCCGGGCCTGATCGGCATCGGCACGCCGGCCCACATCAAGGCACTCATCGAGAGCGGGCTGCCGGGAGGCAGTGGCGTGCTGACCGGCCCCGATGGCATCACCGTCTCCTTCCGGCTGGCCACGAGCGCCGGCGGCGCGCCGCTGGGGAACGGCGACGAAGTCGTTTTCGTGTCCCAGACCGCCCTGATCAGTGCATTGCTCGGCCTGTTCTCGGGTCCGAACAGCAGTATCCCGATGTATGTGCGTGCGGGGCCGGGTTCCGCACTCAAGGCCGGTGTGTACACGGGCGTCGTCGCCGTGCGCTGGTACTACTACACGTGCTCGGGCATCGGTGCGCTCGGGATCTGCCTGGGGCAGAGCAGCAGCCCTGGCTTTACCGTCAATCTGCTGACCGGACAGGTCACCAACTGGGGCAGCGGCCAGGCCACGCTCATCAACATCAGCCTGATCGTCACCGCGGACTGTCTGATAGATGCCCCTGATATCGACTTCGGCAGCGCCCCTCTCGTCAGCGTGTTCAATCCCGTCACCCAGACAATCAACGTGCGCTGCACGCGCGACCAGGCGTATCAGGTCGGGCTGACCGATGGGCTGCACGCGCTCAATGGCCAGCGACTCCTGCAGGGTGGGAGCGGCTCCCTTGCGTATGAAATCTACAAGTCGGGCACGACTGCGCGGTGGGG
The DNA here is from genome assembly GCF_042655745.1 of Lysobacter yangpyeongensis. Lineage (NCBI taxonomy): Bacteria > Pseudomonadati > Pseudomonadota > Gammaproteobacteria > Lysobacterales > Lysobacteraceae > Lysobacter > Lysobacter yangpyeongensis. The sequence continues at coordinate 681,894 of NZ_JBHSNM010000001.1, forward strand.
GGGCTTGGGCAGCGAGCGTCGAAGCAACACCGATGCCGACGTCAATGCCGGGACTCCGGACGGGACTTCCAGTCAGGGTTTCGTATACCGGGCGGAAATCAGTGCCTCCCAATCAACGCCTCCTCCAGGGGTGTATGTGGACAGTGTGCAGGTGACGGTCGAGTTCTGAACCCGGGCTCCCGTGCCTGTGGCTTCCCCGGAAGCGGGCGAAGACGGTCGTCGCGCGTACCGCGCCGGCCTAGTCACCCGTTCCGAGAGCGGAACGGGACGGGCGTGGCCAGTGGGTCGTGTGGCAGGGGGCGCTGAGTCGCCACTTTGCATTTTCTGTCCTTTTTGCGGGTAGAACGAAAGCGCCATCGTCACCACGCCTTCTGGCGCTCGCGGCCCCCATTTCGAGGCCTTCCGGACCGGCCCCGCCCATCGCACTGAGAGCCCCCCCCGAAAATGGGGGGCGAGTTTCCGCCCGGGCGCGGCTCTACTCGAACCCTCACTGTGCTTCCCGTCGAACTGCCGGGAGCATCCGGCTATTCGTGCAAGGGGAGGGCGTTCATGTCGTTGATGTGCAAGCTGTCGTCGTCGATTTTGCTGGCTATTCTGGGATCCAGTACCGCCTCGGCGGCGGTCGTGGACCGCTCCGCCGCCGCAGGCCGGGCACTGGGCCATATCAGGAATCATCAGGCGGCGACCCGTACCTCGGCCGGCGATCAGTTCGTGACCCGGGATGTCGTGGTGGATGCCGACGGCACCGAGCATGTCCGCTTCGACCGCACCTACGAAGGCTTGCCCGTGATCGGCGGCGACCTGGTCGTGCATTCGCGCAATGGGCAGTACAAATCCACCTCCGTCACGCAGGGCGCTGCCCTCAAGCTGTCGACCCGTCCGTCGATCAAGGCGACCGTTGCGCTGGTGATCGCGGGCACCGAATTCGGCGCCGACTTCGTCGGCGCTCCCGATACCGTCCTGGCGGTGTATGCACGAGGCAAGAAGGCGCCCCGGCTGGCCTGGCAGGTGCGCCTGCATAACCAGAACGCCGATTCGACATACATCGTGGATGCCGTAAACGGCCGCATTCTCGAGCGATGGAGCAACCTTCACACGGCGGCCGTCACCGGCAAGGCCAGGACGCTGTACTCGGGCGAAGTCTCCATCGTCACCAATTCGGTCTCCGGCGGGTACGAGCTGCGCGATCCCTCGCGTGGCGGGCTTTTCACCATCGATGGATCCAACAGCCGCACCGCGGGGCAGGTCTACAAGGATTCGGACAACACCTGGGGCAACTACAGCAACGACGATCGCGCGACTGCGGCGGCGGATGCCCAGTACGGCGCTTCCGTCACCTGGGACTATTTCAAGAGCGTCCACGGCCGGAACGGCATCGCCAACAACGGCAAGGGCAGCTATAGCCGCGTGCATTACGGCCGCCGCTACAGCAATGCCTATTGGTCCGACAACTGTTTCTGCATGACCTATGGCGACGGCGATGGCGTGACTATCGGTCCCCTGGTCGCGCTGGACATCACCGGCCATGAAATGAGTCATGGCGTGAACGCGAACACCGCCAATCTAATCTACTCCGGCGAATCCGGCGGCCTGAACGAGGCGAACTCGGACATCCTGGGGACCATGGTCGAGTTCCATGCGAACAATCCGCAGGACACGCCCGATTACATGATCGGCGAAGAAGTCGTGGTGACCAACGTGCCGGGAAGCGCGGACCAGCGCGCGCTGCGTTTCATGTTCAATCCGGCCGCGGACGGCCTGTCCCGTAATTGCTATTCGAGCGACATCGGCACCCTCGATGTCCATCATTCCTCGGGTGTGGCGAACCTGTTCTTCTACCTGCTCGCGGAAGGTACGAGCGCCAGGACGTTCAGCGGCGTCAAACACGCTCCCAAGACGTGCAACGGCGCGACATTCTCGGGTATCGGCCGCGCCAAGGCGGCGAAGATCTGGTATCGCGCGCTGAGCCTGTACTTCACCTCCAGCACGGATTACGCGGGCGCGCGCGCAGCGACCATCCAGGCGGCAAAAGACCTGTACGGCACGACGTCCACCGAAGCGACGGCGGTCGCGAGGGCGTGGACCGCGGTCAAGGTCAACTGAGCGGATCGGGCGTGGGCGGTTCGGCCGAGGCCGAACCGCCGGTTGGCTCAGTTCTTAGACAAGCAACGAATCTCCCAGGGGCATAAATGATCGGTTCCATCCGTAATGTCGGTGCGTCCACGCGACGCGCCCAGGCGACTCCTGCCATCGCTCCCATCGCGCGCGCCGTGCGCGGCGCTCTGGCAGTCTCGGCCACCATGCTGGTGCTGTCGGCACCCGTGTCGGCCCAGGTCATCGGCAGCTGCACGCTGTCGACGTCGCACGCACAGGCCGTCCAACGCATCGGCCAGCAAACCGGCGACAACGATTTCGCACCCATCGATGATCCGACGCTGGTAAGCGAGGGTTGCGATGCAACTGCAGTCGACATGCTGTCGTCGTCGACGGGTATCGGCGTCTCGTTTGCGAGCGATGCCGGTGCATCCGCCAGGTGGGATGCGCACGGTGGTCTCGACTCGATGGTCGACGATCTGACGGTGGTGAACGGCGATACGGCCGCGGTTTCGGCGGACGCGCCGATGGTGGGAGCCTTCGCGATCATCGAAGAGAGGGTGACCGCCACTGGCACCGACGACGCGATCAGCTATGGCAGCGTCGAGGCGACGGAGTCTTTCACGCTCGCCAGCAATTACGATTCGATCTCGGCGACGGCTACCGCCGAAGATGGCGACGCGCTCGCCGTCGGCATGCTGGCGCAGGGCTGGGACGCCGCCACGTTGTACAACTACGCAGGAATCACCGCCAGCGCGACGAGCGAAGGCGGCGATGCCCAGGCGTATGCGGCGGTGGCCGATGGCGCCTATAACGGCGGCATCGGCGTCCTCATCAATGGCGGCGACCTGCTGGCGGAAGCCACTGCCGGCGCCGGCGGATTGGCCTATGCGACCGGCGCATATGCCTACGCCAATGTCGCCAGCGTATTCAACGACGTCAGCAGCACCGCCATTGCCACGGCGGGCGAGGGCGGTTCCGCCGAGGCCCGTGCGGCGCGCGCCTACGGCTCGTATTCGGCTGTCTACAGCTATGGCGATCTCACCGCAATCGCCACTGCCGACGGCGGCACTGCCGTTGCACGCGGCGCGGATTCGGCAGGCTTCTACGGGTCTACCGTCTACAACGCAGGCGACATCCACGTCAGTGCCACGGGCGCGGATGTGTCGACGGCGATGGGGTCCTATTCGGTGGGCATGGCATTCAGTGCCTACACCACCAACACCGGAAGCATCCTCGCCGAAGCCCAGGGCGAGGCGGCTCGTGCGTACGGCTCCGTCAATGCGTCGCTTTACATCGGCGATGCCATCACCATCAACCAGGGTGACATTTTGGCGGTCGCTGAAGGCGGGCAAGCCAGCTACGGCGAAGCGGAGGCCTACGCGTTGGGCGTGTACAACATGGCCGTCTACTACGCGTCGCAGGTCGACAACAGCGGGTCGATCGAGGCAACGGCGCTCGCCCAGGACGACATGACCGGCAGCTACGGCTTCCTGCAGGCCAAGGCAATCGGCGTCATGGCCCTCGCGACCAACAGCTACTCGGAGACCGGGGTTTCCAATTCCGGCTCGATCACTGCCAACGCCCTGACCAGCCAGGGCTATGCGGCAGCCTGGGGCGTGGCGGCGCGGGTCGGCGGGAAGTACGCCGGTGCGATTTCGATCGACAACACCGGCACGATCCGGAGTTATGCCGAAGCCGACTTCGGCTCGGCAAGCTCCACGGGCGTCTACGCCTACAACCTGCTTGGCTCGGTGGGCGTGACCAACTATGGCGACATCGAGGCCGATGCGCGCACGGTGAGCGGCAAGCCGGAGTGGCCGGCCGATACCTATGCCTATTCGACTGGCGTTGTGGCTTTGAGCCCGGTCGGGTACGGCAACGCAACCATCGACAATCACGGCAACATCCGGGCCCATGCGTCTGCCGATCGCGGCATTGTGGGGGCCACGGGCGTCCAGGGCGGCGGCAAGTACCTGACCGTCACCAATGCCGCCGATGCGAGCATCAGTGCCATTGCCGAGACATCGGTTTACGGCGGTGGATATGCGACGGGCGTCGTCGGTGCCGCGTTGTACGGCATGGACATCACCAACGACGGGCAGATCACCGCCTATGCGCATACCCACGGGTTGGCGGATCCGCCGCATAGCTTCATCAGTTCTGCCGCGGCCTTGGGCATCTATGCTGCGGCGGACTTCGGAAGCACCATATCGATCGCCAACAACGGGGATATCGACGCAATTGCGATTGCCGACGACGCCCCGAATTCGATCAGTGGCTCCGCAGGGGCAGTCGGCATTCGGGTTTACTCGCGAGGCGATGTAGCGATCGCCAATTCGGGCGATATCACGGCCTCGGCCATCGCGGATCTGGGGCTGACCCTGGCTTACGCCGTCGACATCAAGGCGGGTCAGTACGGCAGCATTGTCAATGACGCAGGCACGACCATCGCTGCGCAGGCCTCGGTCGGCAGCATGGCAGGTGACCTCAATGCCGGCGTCGCCAATGTCCAGGGTTTGAAGAATCGCGGGGCCAGCTACGCCACGGTCTACAACGCAGGTACGGTGCTTGCGCACGCTACGGTCACCGCCGACAGTGCGGACTATGGCCAGCGCAGCATCGCGAACGCGACGGGCGCCTCCATCGGTTTCTACAGCAACAGCGGAACCAGTGAGATCGTCAACGTAGGCGATGTCGAAGCGGTCGCCAGCGCCGATTTCGGCTATGCGACGGCCCAGGGCACCTACGTTCGCGCCTTGTGGAGCGCCTATACCGACAACACAGGCGAAATTCGCGCCAGCGCCACCGCGATCGGCGGCGACGCATGGGCCGTCGGCAGCTTCGCGTATGCGCTGCACCAGACGACCACCTACAACTGCGAGTACAGGGAGGGTCCCTACGGGCAGTACAACTACTGCGACTGGGCACATCCGAACCGGGTGACGGATGGTGGCTCTACCACCCTCTACAACGGAGGCGACATCCGCGTCGCGTCGAGTGCTGATGGTGGCGTGGCGCACAGCTACGGCGCCGTGGTGCTCGGTGCGCTCGAGGCCGGCATCACCAATGCCAGTCATATCACCGTGGTCGCGGAAGCCGACGATGCGGTCGCCGTCGCCGCGCTGGCGAACAGCTTCTATGGCAACGCCAGCCTCGTGAACAGCGGCGACCTCCTCGCCGTCGCCACCGGCCCGGTTGCCAACGCCACTGGTGCGAACCTCCTCGCGGATACCGGGGTCCAGGCCGACAACAGCGGCACGATCGTCGCGGCCGCCTACGGCGCCGATGCAACGGCCACCGCGGTATCGATGCAGTCCTACGGCAGCAACGTGCTGACCAACACCGGCACCATCGCCGCTTTGGGCGACGGCACGCGGATCGCCATCTCCTCGAACGCGGACGCGACGGCCGCCATCGTCAACCAAGGCTCGATCACTGGCGCGATCGTCACGGGCAACCTCGACGACAGCTTCGAGAATGCGGCGGGAGGCACCTGGATCGCGGTGGGCGAGAGCGACTTCGGCGCGGGCAACAACCAGTTGGCCAACGCCGGCACGATCGTGATGGACGACGCCACGATCAATCTCGACGGTGGCGCTGCCGCGACGCTCCTGGCGGTCCAGCCGGCCGCCGCTGGCGGCAGCACGTTCGGCAACAACGCCACGATGCTCGTCTCCGGCGCGGACAACGCGATCGTTGCCGGTGCGTTCGTCAACGACGGCGTCGTCAGCTTCGTCGACGGCAGCCCCGACGACGTGCTGACCATTACCGGCGACTTCTCCGGCGACGGCGCGATCAACCTCGATGTCAGCGGCCTGAACCAGGCCAGCGACCAGCTGTACGTCGACGGCAACATCATCGAGTCGACGACGCAGACGCTCAACGTGAACCTGGTCGACGCGCCGACCACGCCCAGCATCGAGGTTCCGCTGATCGGCACCAGCGGCACGCTCGCCGGCGACTTCGTGCTGGGCGACGTGCACTTCGCGCTGGACGGCTTCGTCGCGATGGACTTCGACCTGAAGGTAGCCGACGACGCGGTGTCGCTCGGCGTGGACGTCACGGGCCTGAACGCCACGGGCCAGCTCGCCGCGGATATCGCGCCGGGCGTGCAGAGCCTGGTCAATGCGCAGGTCGGGACCTATCGCCAGCGCATGGGCGTGCTGCCGGAAGCGGGCAGCGCGGGGCTCGGGCCGTGGATGCGCATGTTCACCGACAGCGGCAACGTGGACGCGCGATACAGCGGCAACTTCGGCGCGGGCGGACTCGGTTTCCACCAGTCCAACCACGGCTGGGAAGTCGGCCTCGACACGCGTCCCTCCGAGCACCTCGCCTTCGGCGCGTTCATCGGCAAGTCCGACGGCAGCCAGCGCGTGAACGGCGCCGGCAGCAATCGCCTGGACGGCAGCACCTTCGGTCTGTACGGAACCTGGTTCGGTGGCCACGGCGCCTATGTCGACGTATCGCACCGCTGGACCGGCGTCGATGCACGCCTGGGTTCGGGCCTTGGCACGCAGACGACCAAGGCGTCGGCGCAGTCGCTCAACGTGGAAGGCGGCTTCACCGCCTGGACCTCGGCCGGCGGGTTCAACGTCGTGCCGCAGCTGCAGTACACCCATACCCGCATCGGCGACATCCGCACGCTGCACTCGAGCGATTCGGAGTTCGCCAACGACGGCGGCGTGTCGTCGCGCGGCCGGTTGGGCGTGGCGTTCGACCAGTCGTTCCAGAGCGGCGGTTTCACGCTGACGCCATATGGTTCGTTCAACGTCGTGCGCGAGTTCGACGGCGACTTCGACCATGCGATCAACGGCGGCATCGAAGGCACGACCACCACCAGCGGCAGCAGCCGCATGGTCGAGCTGGGCATGGGCGTCCGCAAGGGCGGGCTGTCGGTCAGCGGCGGCGCGAACTGGACGGATGGCGGCGCGGTGGACAGCGTCGCCGGTGCCCAGTTGACCGTGCGTTACAACTGGTAAGCAAGTAGGGCCGTTGCCGGCCCGCGGAATCGTCCGCGGGCCGATCAACGGTACGCCGGCATCCGTTTGCGGAAGCGTAGCCTCCGCGCGGTTGCCTGAGATTTCGGAGTGCCCGGTCGATCCGGGTCGAGGAGTACGACAAGTGGCAAGAAAGAAAACGCCCGGCACGAATGCCGGAGAAGCCCGCGACGCGATCGTGGAACAAGTCGCGCAGGACACCGCAACGGGGTCGTCGCAGGAAACGGCCGAACCGATCCTGCAGACCGTCGAGCCGCCGCCCGCGGCGCCGGCGGCAGCGCAGGGACAGCCGGCCAAGCCGCCGCAGAACCTCATGAACCTCAAGGTAGGGAAGAGCTGCTCGCGCGGCCTGTCCGCCTGGCTCTCAGCCAACCGGCTCTCCCTGGCGATCTCCTCGTACCAGACCGGGCGCCTGTACCTGGTCGGCAGCGATCCGCACGGCCGCGTGTCGTTCTTCGAGCGCATCTTCGAGCGTGCGATGGGCATCGTCGGCAATGCGCAGCGCCTGTACCTGGGCGGGCTCTACCAGCTGTGGCGCTTCGAGAACGTGCTGCGTTCGAACGAGGTGATCCACAAGCAGTTCGACAAGTGCTACGTACCGCGCAACGCCCAGACCATCGGCGACCTCGACATCCACGAGCTCGGCATTCGCAGGAACGGCAAGGTGGTGTTCGTCAACACCAAGTACTCGTGCCTGGCCGAACTGAGCCAGACGCACAGCTTCAAGGCGATCTGGAAGCCGGACTTCATCAGCAAGCTGGCACCCGAGGACCGCTGCCATCTCAACGGCCTGGCGATGGTCGACGGCGAGCCGCGCTACGTCACCGCGGTCTGCAGGAGCGACACCGTCGACGGCTGGCGTGACCGGCGCCACGACGGCGGTGTGGTGATCGACATCACCACCAACGAGATCGTGTGCGAAGGCCTGTCGATGCCGCACTCGCCACGCTGGGCCAACGGCAAACTTTGGTTGCTCAACGCCGGCACCGGGCATATCGGCTGGGTCGACTTCGCCACGAAGAAGTTCGTCCCGCTGGCCTTCGTGCCGGGTTTCGCGCGTGGCCTGTCGATCATCGGGAACGTTGCCGCGGTGGGCCTGTCGAAGCCGCGCAACCAGCGCTTCGAGGGGCTGCAGCTTGACGAAGAACTGCGCAAGCGCGACGCCGAACCGTGGTGCGGCGTGCAGATCATCTCGCTGATCAATGGCGACGTGACCAACTGGATCCGCTTCGAGGGCGATATCAGCGAGATCTTCGATCTCTGCTTCCTGTCCAACGTGCGCAATCCGATGGTGGTCGGTCTGCGAACCCCGGAAATCCGTGAACTCATCACGTTCGAATCCGAAATGCAGAACGAGGTAGCCACCGCATGAACACCAGAAAATGCATCTCCGTGGCCGCTGCGAGCCTGTTCGTCGCCGCCACGCTGCCGGCCGCTGCGCAAACGCCCGCTCCGCGCGCGGCCGCCTCGGCGCAGGCTGCGAACCGCGGCATCGAAACGATCTTCAACGCGCTCGATACCGACCGGAACAGGACCTTGTCGTTGCAGGAATTCCAGGCGGGCTATCCGGGAATGGCGCGGGCCGTCGTGCTCGAAATGCGCCTGCGCGACCAGTTCCAGGCGCTCGACACCAACCGCAGCGGCGCGATCGAGCAGGCCGAGTACGGCAACCTCGAATTCGTGAAGCGCGCGGGCAAAGCGGCACCGTCGTTCGGCGCCTTCGACGCGGACAAGAGCCAAGGACTCAACTTCGCCGAATACCTGGCCGCCTTGCGCCGGTTGTCGGCGGCGCAGCCGGCTGCTCCGGCGGCGAAGAAGTAATTGCCGGGCAACCGCAGCGCGCGGTTGCCGGAGGACATCCGATTGAATACCGAGACATCATTCGAAATCACCCCGGTCTGGAAAAGCGTCACTCCCGAACTCTCCGAAGAGCTCATCGGGCTGTGGAGCCGGAACAAGGCGATCGACGACCCCGTCCGCGCAAGAGCCCGCGCAAGCCAGGCGGTGTGCATCACCCGCGACGGAAGCGGTGCGATCTGCGGCGTCGGCACGGCGATCGTCCGGGTGCTGCCGCGCCTGCGCCAGCCGCTGTACTTCTACCGCCAGTTCTTTGCGCCGGAATTCCGCGGCCAGAAGCAGACGGTGCCGTTCTTCAACCGTGCGCGTCGAATACTGCAGGACTACAACGCAGCGCTGGCGACGCCGGAAAGCCTGGGTGTGTTGCTGGAGCTGGAGAATCCGATGCTCGCCAGGCACTACACGCGGGCGTACGAACCGGCGGGCGATTCGGCCTTCATCGGCTATTCGCCCAAGGGCCTGCAGTTGCGGGTGTCCTACTTCGAGGGCGCGCGGCTGCTGCCGCCGGTGCAGCTGCAGCGCCGCACCTCGGCCGTGGCGGGACGCGCCGGGCACGCATAGCAAACGCTGCATGGCGGCGGGGCAGTCCGCCGCTGGCGTCGCTGCGCGCGATCGTGTCGGATGCGCGGCATGCGGGGCATGCGCGAAGCCACGGAGACATTCGTGTGGCGTTGCGCCGGTGACCACGCGTGTTGCCCGGACGCCAGCGACGTCCTTGCTTCCACGCTAATGCCGATGACAGCGACGATGTATCGCGCCTTGCGATGACGACGTGTTTTCCTGGCGGTCGTGACGACGCCGGGTTGGCGTCGACGTGCCTGGCTTCGTTGGGAATGGGGGGGGGTAGCCCCCCCCGTTTTAGTTGTTGCGAATTTTCCTGCGGCCGTTACAAACGAAACGGTAGTTGCATTGGAGTTCCCAACCCGCACATCCCGTGCGGCTTTCTCAGCGAGGTGCTCGTGTTCAACATCAAGTCGTCTTTTTGTTGTGCGGTTATCGCTCTCCTGCTGGCCGTTGCAGCCCCAGTGGCCAAGGCCCAGTCGCTGCCACCGGCCGGAAACTTCGTGTCCGTTCGAATCGGGGGTAGCCACGTGGCCTACGGCGCCATCCTCAGTCCGACGAAGATTCTGGTCCCGGCGCACGTGGTAGCAGGCAAGTCTCCGGCCAGCCTGAGCATCCTTGCGGGATCGAACAGCCGCACGGTGACCACCTGCGGAACCTGTGAGGTGCGGAACGTTTCGTCTTACACGATTCACCCGAACTACAACGTTCCGGCGACCAACGACGTCGCAATCATCCGCGTGCCCGCGCTCACCTACAACGCCAACGTGTTCGGCTCGACGATCGCGGCCTCGTTCTCCAATGCCGTAGGCACCCAGTTCACCCAGATCGGCTATGAGAACGGCGGCACCAACCACAACGGGCTGCAGACGACGGCGACCGCGCCATGGACGCTGGTCACCATGCCGGGCTACACCTTTACGCCGGGTGCCTTCGTGACCGCGACCACCGATACCACGCTGTACGGAATGATCAGCTACACCCAGAGCACGTATCAGGTCTATACGAAGCTGTCGGATTACGCCTCCTGGATCAACGCGCAGTAACACGACAGGACGGGAAGCGGCCGCATCGAGCCGTCACCGGAAGCACAAGGCCCGCCTGCTAAGGCGGGCCTTTCATTTGGATCAAGGCGCACGTGAGCCCGTCACGACGTGCACCCATGGCTCCGGTTTGCGTCGCAGCACGCAGCGATCAGTAGTGCACCAGCCCCAGCATGCGCGCCCGATCGATCGCATGCCTTCGGTTGGCGGCCGAGAGCTTTCCGAAGATGTTCTTGAGGTGCCACTTGACCGTCTCGTCGCCGATGCTCAGGTGCTTTGCAATCAGCTTGTTGGGCATGCCACGCGCCAGCAACTGAAGAATGTCTGCTTCCTTCGCGGTCAGCAGACCTTGCTCCGCGGCGATGGCTTGAAGCACGGGCGGGGCGACGCGCGCTTGTTCCCTGGTCACCGGGGATGCATCGATGGTTCTGGAATCGAGGTGTCGGCGAAGTTCTCCCGCCATGCGAACGGCGATGGGATGCGTCGATTCCGCCAGTCCGTCCACGCCGCCCAGGTGCGCCAGGCCCAGGGCCTCGGACAGCAAGGGCAGGGCGTCCGGATTTCCTTCGAGTCGCGAAGCGATGGCCCGCAATGCCTGAATGGTCATTGCCTCGCGCTTGTGTCCCAGTTCCTCGGCCGAGAGCATGGCTGCCCGCAGTGCCTGCTGGGCCTTATCGCTGTCCGCGCGCGCCAATGCGATATAGGCGTACGCGATGTGCAGTGCGAGCTCGTGCTGGCGGGCGAAAACGCGGAATTCCGGCGCAGCGAAAGCGTCCGTGAGTTTCTCGAGCGCCCGTACGAGCTTCTCAGCCGTTTCGACGCGAGCCCGCATCGCATGGATACGGATTTGTTCCGCCAGGCTGTACAGGCTCAGGCGGGGCATGTTCCGGCGCTCTCCGATTGCACCGAGGCTCGAAAGGATAGTCAGCGCCTTGCGCTCGTTGCCCTGGCGGAAGGAGGCCCGGGCGAGGGCGCGATAAGCCGCAAGAATCGTGTCGGGAAAACCGGATTGTTCGATGACGTCCAGTCGATCCGCCATCAACGTGACCACGGCCTGCGCCCGATCCCGCTCGGCCCAGGCCGCTGCAAGTACGGCGGCGTAGAGACACGACACCATACCCCGGCGGCCTTCCTCCCGTTCTGCTTGTGCGAGGGCTTCCTCCAGTCCTTCCTCTGCGAGGAAGGCATTGCCCTCCCAAAGATGGCCCAGCGCCGAGATGACGCTCGAAAAGGCGGCAGCCAATCGAAGTGAACCGGCTGTCCCGAAGGACCGCACTTTCTCCGTCAGTTCACGAACCTCGCCGGTACGGCCCAGTTGCAGCGCGACAAGCGCCCTGCCGTTCAGAGGGGCCACCAGGTAGAGGGGGTCCACGACCTCTGGCGTTTCCGTCGGCCATGCGTCGACAAAACCAGGAAGCAGGCCCAACCGGTCGGAGTACGACGCAGCGCCACCGGCGATACGCAAGGCGGTCATGCGCATGACCGGCGTGGAGCGCGGGTCCTCTGCGACGGCGCGCGCGGTAGCGAGCGCCTGATCGTTACGTGTGCCCAAGGCCTCGATCCACGCTGCCTTCAGCCGGGTCGTCGGGTCGCGCGCGAGAACTTGCGGCGGGATGCCGGTCAGCAGTTCCCGCGCTTCGGCCAATCGCCCTTCGGCGCCCAGTAACCACAGCGAACTCAAGGCGAGGTCGTGCGCCCTCGCATCGTCGCCGGAAGCGTACGCATGGCGCGCTGCGGTATGCAGTTGCCCGTGCTCGGCGAACCAGAGCGAAGCCCGTGCGTGCAGCGCAATCCGCTCGTCGTGGGGAAGTTGCTCGAAGCGCTCCCTGAAATGGTCGCGAACCAGCGGGTGGAGCACCAGCGCGCCGCGGTCGCCCACTGTCATGGTCGGCATCTCTTCGGCGATTTTGGCCATCACATCGCCGCCGTCCGGCCCCAGGAGGGTCTGGCACAGTTCGTCACTGACATAGTCGAGGATGGACAGCCGCGTGAGCGATGATACGAACGCCTCCGGCAGGCGTATCAGAAGCGAACCCACGAGGTAGTCGTGCAGATTCGCGGGACGCGAGGAAAGGGAGCGGATCGCCTTGCCGATGTTGGATTCCTGCTCGACGGTGATCATGGCCAGTTGCAGGCCGATGGGCCAGCCTTGCGTCGATTCGTGGAGGCGGGCGTGGTCGCTGAGGTCGGCCGATCGCCCAAGGCGTCGCCGCATGATTTCGAGCGACTCGTCCAGACGGAACCGCAGATCGTCGTCGGAAACCAGGGCGAGCTGGCCTTTGGCCGCCAGTTCGGTGTTCCTGATTGGAAGAGCGTTTCGGGAGCCAACCACCAGCCGGAAGTTGGCGGGCGCATTGATGAAGAGATAGCCGACCAGGTCCTGCGTCGCGGCGGGCAGTCGTTCGGCTTCGTCGATCATCAGCACGGTCTCCGTGCCCGCGTGCGCGACCTCTGCCAGCAAGCCGGTCAGTACCTCCAGCTCGCGCCCGGCAGCACTGGAATTGAGCATCGCCAGCGTGTCGAAAGAGGGGTACTGGAAGGCGCCGGGACTCCTGAATGCCCGAAGCAATGCGGTGGTGAATTTTGCAGGCGTGTCCTGCGCATCCGCCGTAAGCCAGACTACGGTCGCATCACGGTTCAACCACAGATGCCGCCACTGCAGAAGCAGCGTGGTCTTGCCGAACCCGGCGGGCGCGGTCACCGCTATGGCGGTGCATTCCCGCAGTTCTTTCCACCGCTGGGTGAGGTGCTCACGCTTGAGGGAGGACTGGGGCAGCCGGGGCGGGACGGTCTTTAATGCGGATTCGAAATCGAACATCTGCTTGTCTGCAATTCATGCCGGCGTCCAGTCTCGGCAAGCACTGCTCAACCTCTGGGGGGGAAGGGGTCCTGGGACGACGCGTTGCGCTTCCGTGTCGTCTTCTGGCGATAGGCGGAGGGTGGTACACCGACTGCGCGCCGGAACGCCCGGCTGAAATTCGCCGAGTCGCTGAAGCCCAGGCGCAGCGCGATCTGTGCAACCGTGGCGCCCGAGTCCTGGAGCAACTCGCAGGCGCGCTCGAAGCGTACCTGATTGACGATCTCGCGAAAGCTAAAGTTCTCGCGACGAAGATGACGATCGATGGTGCGGCTCGACACGCGGTTCTGCGAAGCGATGCATTCCAGCGTGGGCGCTTCGCCTTCCGCCTGCCGGATCGTCATGCGGATGTAGTCCACCCATTCCCGGCTCGTGGCCGGCGGTCGCTGGCCCAGCGAGCCGCAACGCCGGTCGATGTCGCGCGCCAGATGGACGTCGGCGAACGGAAGCAGGTGCTCGAGGACCGCGGGGCCCATCACCACGCGCACGCCGGGCGGCGAGCGGTCCTCGAAATGGAAGCGTGTCGGGGCGAGGGCGTGGTAACGCGCCACGTGCGCGGGAGCGGGCATCGTGACGTACACGTCGTAGCTGCCGCCGGCGTTGCCCAGCATCAGGCGCACCTGGTTGTCGTGAGCGACCGCGATCGTCTCCAGGTAGAAGCGCAGCGTTTCCAGCGGCATCGCGATCGTCGGCGTGTACACGGTTTCGCCCCGCCCGCCGGGATCGCGGTGGTAGCGCATCGTGAACGTCTCGGTCATGAGGTGATAGTGGCGCGTCACCATCCGCATGACTTCGTCGATGTTGCGGCAGCTGAGCATGCCGTAGCCCAGCAGGTCGTGGGACGTCATCTTGATCAGGCGACCGAGCTCGAAGCCCAGGTCGCTGCGGCCGGTGAGGCGGCGCGCGTTGGCGATGAAGGCCTCCATCTCCGGGGGGTCGAGCGTCGCGTCGCGCCGGTCGAATTTCGCGGCGTCGATTCCTGCCATGCGCAGGATGGCGGCGGTATCGACAGCCTGCGAATTCAGCCAGTCGCGCAGGAGCACCAGGTAGCGAGCGGGAACCCTCCGCGCTGCATTCATGGTCGCCCCCCTTTGCCGGTTGATCTGTACCCGCACTTGTCGAGAAGTGACAGGCGGGTGTCGGTACGGAACATCGCCAGGCTTCAATTCCCCCGTTGACTATCAGGCTTCTTGCCTATCCCTGCGATGGTCGTGCCGGGGGATCAGCTGGAGATGCAGCCGCCGGCGAAATTCTAGCCAGCGGTCACCACTAGTGCCACTGGAGGGATTTCATGTACCACGAGCACGTCCAGACCGCGGTCATCGACGACGAGTCCTTGCCCTGGGTGCCCTTCGCGCCCTACACCAACGACGTCCAACTCAAGTATTTCAAGCTCGATCCGATCCGCGGCGAAATGATCGTGCTGATGAAGGCCCCGGCCGGCATGGAACTGCCGCGCCACCATCATTCCGGCACCGTCATCGTCTACACCATCGAGGGGCGCTGGAAGTACAAGGAGCACGACTGGATCGCCGGTCCCGGCAGCGTGGTGTTCGAAACCGCCGCGTCCAGCCATACGCCGGAGGCGGTGGGCAGCGAAGGCCACGTCGTCGTGCTGAACATCGTGGTGGGCGACCTGATCTTCCTCGATGCCAACGGCCAGGTGATGGCGATCGAGAACTGGAAGACCGGCCTGCAGCGTTACCTCGCCTACTGCGAGCAGGCAGGTATCACGCCGCGCGACCTGACCGCTTTCGGCTGACGGCGGGCATGTTCTCCAGCGTACGTCCGGGGTGGGTTCTGGTAACAGGCGCAGCCTCGGGCATCGGCCGCGCCACCGCGCTGGCGTTCGCGGATGCGGGCGCCAACCTGGTGCTGACGGACATCAATGCCGCGGCACTGCAGGAAGTGTTCGCGGAAGTGCAGGGGCGCGGGAGCGACTGCGTTGCGCGCCCCGCAGATGTTTCCAGTGACAGGGAGATGCGCGAGCTCGCCGCCTGGGTGCGTGCCGAGATTTCGGCTCCGGCACTGGACGTGCTCGTCAACAATGCGGGCATCGGCTACCTCGGCTCTTTCCTGGATACGCCGCCGGAAGCCTGGCAGCGGGTGTTGCAGGTCAACCTGCTGGGCGTGGTGAACGGTTGCCGCGCCTTCCTGCCGGACATGATCCGCGCAGGCGGGAAGCGGCGCATCGTCAATGTCGCATCGCTGGCGGGTCTGGTTGCCGCGCCCAACATCAGCGCTTATGCAGCGACCAAGCACGCCGTCGTCGGCCTGAGCGAAAGCCTCAGTCTCGAACTCCGGCTGAAGGGCGCGCAGGTGGGTATCACTACGGTCTGCCCCGGCATCATCAACACGCAGATCGCGAAGGTGCGCGCGAATGTCGCGACGACCATCGACGACGCGCAGTACGAACGCCTGACCGAGTACTACACCCGCCAGGGAGCCAATCCCGAAGTGGTCGCCGACGCCATCGTGCGCGCCGTGCGCAGCGGACGCGAACTGGTGCTGGTCGGTCCGTTCGCCAAACCCCTTTATTACCTGCGCTGCTTCTCCCGGAGGCTGGCGCAGCGGCTGGTGCTGCAGGACGCGCGAAGCGCCGGCTACGTCTGATCTCTCCCCACGCAAGGCTCCGCTAACACAAACCACAGGAGTTTCCGTGATCCACATGCAAGGTCTGCCGCGTCTTCCAAGAATCCATCGCCTGTCGCTTGGAGCGGCGCTCGCGCTGGCCGCCGTATCGGGCGCGCATGCAGCACAGATCGACACCGGCAACCCGGATGTCGTGGTGCGCTGGGACAACACCATCCGCTACAACCTCGGCGTGCGTACCGAAGGGCAGGACGACGCGATCCTGGCCAATCCGAACTACGACGACGGCGACCGCAATTTCGATCGCAACAGCCTGGTCGCCAATCGCCTGGACCTGCTCAGCGAATTCGATGTGACAGTCCGCGACAGCTTCGGCTTCCGCGTCAGTGGCACCGCCTGGTACGACCACGCCTACCACTCTCTGGACAACCGCAATGCCGCCACCGCCAACACGCTGGACGCGAACGGCACTCCGGTCGCCGGCAAGCTGTCGTCCTATGCCGACCGCTATGCGCGCGGCGCCTCGGGCGAGCTGCTGGATGCGTTCGTGTTCGCGCATGGCGATATCGGCGGCGTGCCGGTTAGCGTGCGCGCCGGTCGCCACACCGCGTACTGGGGCGAGAGCCTGTTCGGCGGCGGCGCGATCCATGGCATTTCCTATGGCCAGTATTCGCTCGACCTGTGGAAGGCACTCGCCACGCCTGGCATCGAGGCGAAGGAGCTGTTCCGCCCGCGCACGTCGCTGACGCTGCAGGTGCAGCCGACGCAGCAGCTCACCATCGGCATGCAGGCATTCTTCGACTGGGAGGAGGCGCGCTATCCGGAATCGGGCAGCTACCTGACGGTCAATGACGCGCTGCTGCGCGGCGGCGACTCACTGATCACCGGCCCCGGCCAGCGCCTGCTGGCGGGTGAAGTGCACGAGCCGGAAAAGCACGGCGACTGGGGCCTGATGGCGCGCTGGAGTCCGGACTGGCTGGGGGGCGGCACCACCGGCCTGTACGTGCGTCGCACCGCGGACATCCAGCCACAGCTGACGGTGACGCCGGCCGTGGCGACCGTGCCCGCCGCAGTGTGCAGCGCGGTCGGCCTGACGCCGCTGGCAGCCAATACCTGCTACATCAATCCCGGCGCGGCCAGCGTGCCGCAGATCCTCGCCGGGCAGCTCGGCCGCTACGACGTCCACTTCGGCCAGGACATCGACATCTACGGCTGGAGCCTGAGCAAGCAGGTCGGTTCGCTGAGCCTGGGCGCCGAGTTGAGCTATCGCCGCAACATGCCGCTGCAGAGCGTGCCGGTGACCGTGCTTCCCGCGCCGCTGGTCAATCGCGCCGCCGGCCAGATCGCCATCGACGACCTCGACGGCAACGCGCCCGGGGCGCGCGGCAACACGCTGCACGGCGTGGTGAACCTGCTCGGCCTCGTGTCCGAAACAGCGCTGTTCGACTCCGCGTCGTGGGGCGCCGAACTGGTGTGGAACCGCTGGGAAAAAGTCACGCACAACCCGGGCGCCTTCAAGGGTTCGGATGCGTATCGCAGCAATCCGGCGAACATCGATGCGGTCAGCAAGGACTACTTCGGCATCAACCTGACGTTTACGCCCACCTGGTACCAGGCGATGTCGGGCGTGGACCTGTCCATGCCGATCGCGTGGTCGGCGGGTCTGTCGGGCAATTCGGCCGTGCTGTCGGGCGGCAACGAGCAGGCGGGTTCCTTCTCGGTCGGCATCGCCGCCGACATCCAGGCCCGCCACAACGTGGCGCTGCGCTATGTCGGCTTCTACGGCGACTACACCCATACGGCGTCCGGCGCGATGAACGTGCCCAACGGCACCAACGCGGTGCTGTCGGATCGCGACCACGTGCTGCTGACCTACAAGACCACGTTCTGATCGAACCCGGAGACACGAAATGACCCAATTCCGATATCTGTGCGCCGGCCTCGTTGCGGCGCTGGCCTCCGGCAGTGCCCTGGCCGGCGTGAACGCCAGCGAAGCCCAGCAGCTGGGCACCACGCTGACCGCCGTTGGCGCGGAGAAGGCGGGCAACGCCGATGGCAGCATTCCCGCCTACACGGGCGGACTCACGCGCCCACCGGCGGGTTACAAGGCCGGCTCCGGCGTGCGCCCCGATCCCTGGGCCGGCGAGAAGCCGCTGTATTCGATCCGCGCGGTCGACATGGCCAAGTCCGCGAAATTCCTGACCGCCGGCGCGCAGGAAATGCTGCGTCGCTATCCCAAGACCATGCGCGTGGATGTCTATCCGACGCATCGCTCGATGGCGTTCCCGGACTTCGTGCTGGCCAACACCCGCAGGAATGCCGAATCGGTAAGTACCACCGACGGCGGCATGGGCCTGCAGGGCACGTACGCCGGCTTCCCGTTCCCCATTCCCAAAACCGGCCAGGAAGTGATGTGGAACCATCTGCTGCGCTTCAACGGATCGACGTACTTCACCAAGTACGACTCGATCAACGTGAATGCGGCGGGCAAGGCGGTACTGGCGACGACCGGCGAGATCTACGTCGACTATCCGTACTACGCACCGGAACGGAAGGGGCAGTCCGCGCCGAACGACATCTACTTCCGTACCAAGATCGCCTACACGGCGCCGGCACGTCGCGCGGGCGAAGCGCTGCTGGCGCAGGACTACATCAACCCGACGAAGTTCGGTCGCAAGGCGTGGCAGTACCTGCCGGGCCAGCGCCGGGTCAAGCTCGCGCCGGAAATCGCCTACGACACGCCCAATCCGGGCGCGATGGGCCGCTCGACCTACGACGAGGCGTGGGTGTTCAACGGCGCCATGGACCGCTACGACTGGAAGCTGCTGGGCAAGCGCGAAATGCTGATCCCGTACAACAGCTTCAGGCTGGTCTACGCCAAGGATCCGTACGCGGCGACCACGCCGGGTCACGTCAATCCCGACAACGTGCGCTGGGAACTGCATCGCGTGTGGGTGGTGGAAGCCACGCTGAAGCCGGGCAAGCGCCACATCTACGCCAAGCGCGTGTTCTACATCGACGAGGATTCGTGGATCGCCGTGGCTTCCGACCAGTACGACGCGCGCGGGCAGCTGTTCCGCTCCGGCTTCGTCTACACCAATCCATCGTATGACCTGCCGGCACCGTCGGCTTCGGCGCAGTCGTTCCACGACTTCGTCGGCGGCGGCTACAACATCACCGGCCTGCTGGGCGCCTACGACGTCGGCCTGAAGTTCATCAAGCCGCTGTCGAATTCGGCCTGGACGCCGGACGGCCTGGCGGGAGCAGGCATCCGGTGATCCCGATTCCGCGCCTTCAGATTGCCGTTGCGGCCGTTGCGGCCGTGGCGGCCGCCGGGTTGCTGTTTGCCGCGTCGCCCGCGACCACCACCGGATCGGATCCGCTCGACCGCCCGGCCCGCATCAGTCCGCTCGCCCCCCGAGCGCTGGTGACCGGTCTGGCGTCGGCGGGCGACCGGCTGGTGGCCGTGGGCCAGCGTGGCCACGTCCTGGTGTCCGAAGATGCCGGCACAACATGGGTGCAATCGAAGGTGCCGGTCTCGTCCGACCTCACCGCCGTGCAGTTCGTCGACGCGCGAGTCGGCCACGCCGTCGGACACGACGGCGTGGTGTTGCGCAGCGAGGACGGCGGACGCTCCTGGAAGCGAGTGCTCGACGGCCGGCAGGCGAACCGCCTGCTGGTGGACCACATGCAGCAGCGAGTTGCGGCCGATCCGTCCGACGCCAACCAGGCGCTGCTGGACGAAGCCAGGCGCAATGCCGGGCTCGGCCCGGACAAACCCTTTCTCGATGTGTGGTTCGACAGCGCCGACGAAGGCTTCGTCGTCGGCGCCTACAACCTGATCTTCCACACGGCCGACGGCGGGCGCAGCTGGCAGCCGTGGTTCGATCGCACCGACAACCCGCGCCTGTTCAACCTGTATGCGATCCGGCCGGTCGGCGGCACGCTGGTCATCGCGGGCGAGGGCGGCCTGCTGCTGCGACTCGATGCGGAACAGCAACGTTTCATCGCGCTGCCATCGCCGTACGAGGGCAGCTGGTTCGGCCTCGTCGCCACGCAGGACAACCTGCTCGCATTCGGCATGCGCGGCAACGTCTGGCTGAGCGCCGATCGCGGCGACACGTGGCAGCAGGTCGATTCCGGCCTGCGCGCCAGCATCACGGCCGGCGTGCGCACCGGTGACGGCCAGATCTGGCTTGCCGACCAGAGCGGAGCGGTCGCCTCCAGCACGGATGGCGGATACAGCCTCCACGCGCAGCCGCTGGCAGCGGCGCTGCCGGCCGCAGCGCTGGCGCTGCAAGGCCCGGCAATCGTGCTGGGCGGCCCGCGCGGCCTGCAGCGTTTCGACAGCGAAGGGGCCCGATGAGCATCAAGCCAAACGAACACGACACCATGCCCGTGGTGCGCTCGCTGGAAGACTTCCCGCGCAACTCCGGCAACCTGCTCGAACGGCTGGTGTTCAACCATCGCCTCGCGTTGCTGGTGTTCACCGCGCTGCTGACGATCGCACTCGGCTTCATGGCGACAGGAGTCAAGCTCAACGCCAGTTTTGTGAAGATGATCCCCGTCGATCATCCGTACATCCAGAACTTCCTCTCCAACCGCGACGAACTGCGCGGCATGGGCAACACGCTGCGCATCGTGGTGGAGAACCCGGATGGCGACATCTTCGATGCGCGCTACCTCGAGACGCTGCGGCAGATCAACGAGGAGCTGTTTCTGACCCAGGGCGTCGACCGCGCGTGGGTGAAGTCGCTGTGGTCGCCCGCGGTGCGCTGGACCGAGGTCACCGAGGAAGGATTCCAGGGCGGCCCGGTGATGCCCGACACCTACGACGGTTCGTCGGAAAGCATCGAGCAGCTGCGCCTGAACATCACCCGCGGGGGGCTGGTGGGCAACCTGGTCGCGGGCGACCTTAAGTCCAGTGCCATCGTGCTGCCGCTGCTGGAGCAGGATGCGGAAGGGCGCCGGCTGGACTATCGCGCGCTGTCGACGGCGGTCGAGAAGATCCGCAGCCGCTACGAGGGCGGCGCGCAGGACGGCAAGTCGCGTGCGGTCCGCATCCACATCGTCGGCTTCGCCAAGATCGTCGGCGACCTGATCGCCGGCCTGCTCAACGTGATGGCGTACTTCCTCGCGGCGATCCTGATCGCGGCGACGCTGCTGTACTGGTACACGCGTTGCGTGCGCAGCACGGTGCTGGTGCTGGCGTGCTCGCTGCTCGCGGTGCTGTGGCAGTGCGGGCTGGTCGCGCTGGCCGGTCTGGAAATCGATCCGTACTCGATGCTGGTGCCGTTCCTGATCTTCGCCATCGGCGTGAGCCATGGCGCGCAGAAGATGAACGGCATCATGCAGGACATCGGTCGCGGCACCCATCGCCTGGTGGCCGCACGCTACACGTTCCGGCGCCTGTTCCTGCCCGGCGTGACCGCGCTGCTCAGCGACGCGGCGGGTTTCGCGCTGCTGGTACTGATCCCGATCCCGGTCATCCGCGAACTCGCGTTGACCGCCAGCCTGGGCTTCGCGGCGCTGGTGTTCACCAACCTGTTGCTGCTGCCGGTGCTGCTCAGCCATGTCGGCGTCGGCGCCAAGGCCGCGCAACGCAGCCTGGAAGTGGAAGGGCGCGACGCGCTCGGCGAAACGGGCCGCATCTGGCGCTGGCTGGGCTATTTCGCCGAACGCCGGCGCTGGGCGGCTGCGGCACTCGCCGTGGCGGCCGTGCTGGGCGCGGGCGGCTACCTGGTGAGCCTGCGGCTGCAGACGGGCGATCTCGATCCGGGCGCTCCGGAACTGCGCGCCGATTCGCGCTACAACCGCGACAACGACTACATCACACGCCACTACGGGCTGACCAGCGACGTGTTCGCGGTAATCGTGAAGACGCCGCCGGAAGGCTGCCTCAGGTACGACACGCTCGTCCACGTCGATCGCCTCGCGTGGGAACTGAAGCAGGTGCCGCAGGTGCAGGCCACGCTAGGGCTGACCGACGTCGTTCGGCAAATCACCGCGGGTTCGTTCGAAGGCAATCCGAAGTGGCTGACCATCAGCCGCAACCAGGACATCCTCAATTACGGCGCGCAACAGGCCTCGGTGAACAACCCCGAGCTGTTCAACACCGATTGCTCGGTAATGCCGCTGATCGCCTTCCTGTCGGACCACAAGGCCACGACGCTGCAGGACACGCTGGGCACCGTCGAGCGCTTCATCAAGGAGAATCCGACGGACGCGGCGAAACTGCAGGTGCTGCCGGTCGCGGGATCGGCGGGCATCGAAGCGATCACGAACATCGTCGTGCACAAGGCCAACCGCAGCATCCTGTTCTACGTGTACGCCACGGTGATCGTCCTGTGCCTGGTGACGTTCCGCTCGTGGCGTGCGGTGATTGTCGCCGTCGTGCCGCTCGCGCTGACCTCGATCCTGTGCGAAGCGCTGATGGTGTGGCTTGGCATCGGCGTCAAGGTGGCGACGCTGCCGGTGATCGCGACGGGTGTAGGCATCGGGGTCGATTACGCGCTCTATCTGCTGTCGGTGCAGCTCGCGGGGCAGCGTCGCGGCCTCGACCTGGCGCAGGCCTGTCGCGAAGCGCTGCGCTTCACCGGCCGCGTGGTCGCGCTGGTCGGCGTGACGCTGGCCGCTGGCGTGGTGACCTGGGCCTTCTCGCCGATCAAGTTCCAGGCGGACATGGGCGTGCTACTCACCTTCATGTTCCTGCTCAACATGGTCGGTGCGCTGGTGCTCATCCCGGCGCTGTCCCATTTTCTGCTCGACGAACGGTTCCGGTCGGCGTCCGAAGCCGAACGCCCGCCGGGCGGTCTCGCGGCAGCCTTCCCCGAAGCGACATGAGGTGCCAATGATCCATGGCCTGATGATGCAGCAGCCCCTGCTGATCTCGTCTCTGCTGCGCCATGCTGAACGTCACCACGGCGAAGGCGAGATCGTCTCGCGTCGCGTCGAAGGCGACATCCACCGGTACACCTACCGTGATCTTGCCGCACGCGCGCGACGCATGGCCAAGGCAATGGCCGCGCTCGGGATCGGCGACGGCGACCGCGTCGGCACTCTGGCGTGGAACGGCTACCGCCACATGGAGCTGTACTACGCCGTGTCCGGCATGGGCGCGGTCCTGCACACACTCAACCCGCGGCTCCATCCCGACCAGCTGGCCTGGATCGTGGACAACGCGCAGGACCAGGTGCTGTGTTTCGATCTCACCTTCCTGCCGCTGGTCGAAGCGGTGGCCGGGCGGCTCGGCAGCGTCCGCCATTTCGTGCTGATGAGCGATCGCGCGCACATGCCCGATGAAACGCGCATCCCCGGACTGCTTTGCTATGAAGACCTGTGCATCGCCCAGGACGATGGCTACGAGTGGCCCGAGTTCGACGAGAACCGCGCGTCATCGCTTTGCTACACCTCCGGCACGACGGGCAATCCCAAGGGCGTGCTTTACAGCCACCGCTCGACCGTCCTGCACACCATGGCGGGCGCGCTACCGGATGTCCTGTGCATGTCCGCGCGGGAGGCGGTGCTGCCGGTAGTACCGATGTTCCACGTCAACGCGTGGGGCATCCCGTACATGGCATGCATGGTCGGGGCGAAGCTGGTGTTCCCCGGCCCGGCGCTGGACGGAAAGTCTCTGTATGACCTCTTCGAGGCCGAAGCGGTGACGCTGGCGGCCGGCGTGCCGACTGTCTGGCAGGCGCTGCTGGCGCATGTCGAAAGCAATGGCCTGCGCTTCTCGACTTTGTGTCGCACCATCATCGGCGGGGCAGCGTGCCCGCCTTCGATGATCGATGCGTTCCAGAGTCGCCATGGCGTGGAAGTGCTGCACGCCTGGGGCATGACCGAGCTCAGCCCGATCGGCACCGCTTGTTCGCTCAAGCCGGAACTGGCGGCGCTCGGCAGTGAGCAGCGCCTCGCCGTGCAGGCCAAACAGGGGCGCGCGCTGTTCGGCGTGGACATGAAGATCGTCGATGCCGACGGCGACGAGCTCGCGTGGGACGGCAAGGCGGCCGGCGAGTTGATGGTGCGCGGGCACTGGGTAGTGGCGCAGTACCAGAGCGGCGCCGATCCCTGCGTGGATGGCTGGTTCCCCACCGGCGACGTGAGCACGATCGACGCGCACGGGTACATGCAGATCACCGACCGCGCGAAGGACGTGATCAAGTCTGGTGGCGAGTGGATCGGGTCGATCGACCTGGAGAACATTGCCATGGCGCATCCGAAGGTGGCGATGGCCGCGTGCATCGGCGTTCCCCATCCGAAATGGGACGAGCGGCCGCTGCTGGTGGTCGTGCCGCGCCCGGGTGAGACGCTCGGGCGCGAGGAACTGCTGCGCCACTTCGACGGCAAGGTCGCTCGCTGGTGGATACCCGACGACGTGGTGTTCGTCGACGCGATCCCGCTGGGCGCGACTGGAAAGATGCAGAAGAACCGTCTCCGCGAGCAGTTCCGCAAACACCTGATTCCCACTGCCTGAGGTATTCCCGTGGCGGATTATTGCGCGCCGTTGTGCGACATGCGCTTCCTGCTCAACGACGTTTTCCGGATTCCGTCCCGTTACGCGGAGCTTCCCAAACTCGCGGGAATCCTGGATGACGGCATAGCTGATGCCATCCTGGAAGAAGCCGGCCGGATCACGGCTGCCGTCGTAGCGCCGTTGAACCGTAGCGGCGACGAAGAGGGTTGCAGTTGGCAGGACGGCAAGGTCACCACTCCCGCCGGCTTTCCAGAGGCATATCGCGCCTATGCGCAGGGGGGATGGCCAGGCGTCGGCGGCGATCCGGCATTCGGCGGCATGGGCATGCCCAAGGTCATCGCCGCGCAGATCGAGGAGATGGTCAACGCCGCCAACCTGTCGTTCGGCCTGTACCCGATGTTGACCGCTGGCGCCTGCCTGGCGATCCACATGCACGGCAGCGAAGCACTGAAACAGGCCTACCTGCCGCCGATGCACGAAGGGCGCTGGAGCGGTTCGATGTGCCTGACCGAGCCACAGGCAGGCACCGAGCTGGGTCTCATCAAGACCCGCGCCGAACCCGGCGCAGATGCTGCATTCAGGCTATACGGCACCAAGATCTTCATCACCGGCGGCGAGCACGACCTCACCGAGAACATCGTCCATCTGGTGCTCGCGCGACTGCCCGATGCGCCGCCGGGCCCGAAGGGCATCTCGCTTTTCCTCGTGCCCAAGTTCCTCGTCGACGCGGACGGACGCGTGGGCGAACGCAATGCCGTGTCGTGCGGGTCCATCGAACACAAGATGGGCATCAAGGCCTCCAGCACCTGTGTGATGAACTTCGACGGCGCGACCGGCTATCTCGTCGGCGAGCCGCACCGCGGCCTCGCGGCGATGTTCACCATGATGAATTACGAGCGCCTCGGTGTCGGCATACAGGGACTGGCGCTGGGCGAACGCTCCTACCAGACCGCGCTGGCGTACGCGCGCGAACGCGTGCAGGGCAAGGGCCCGGGCGGCGCGACGGCGGGGAAGGGCGCCGATCCGATCCTCGTGCATCCGGACGTGCGCCGGATGCTGCTCACGATGAAGGCGCTGAACGAAGGCGGCCGCGCATTCTCCACCTATGTCGCCACGCAACTGGACATCGCGCGTTACGGCAGCGATGCGGCGCTGCGCGAACGCGCCGAATCGCTGGTCGCGCTGCTGACACCGGTGGTCAAGGCGTTCCTGACCGACATGGGGCTGGAAACCACGGTGCACGGGCAGCAGGTGCTCGGCGGACACGGCTACGTCCGCGAATGGGGACAGGAGCAGCTGGTCCGCGACTGCCGCATCACCCAGATCTACGAAGGCACCAACGGCATCCAGGCGCTCGATCTGCTCGCACGCAAGGTGGGCGGCAGTGCGGGTGCGTTGTGCTCGTTGTTCACCGCCGAGATCCGCGGCTTCGTCGATGCCGATGCCGATGGTCTGGCGGAGTTCGCCGATCCCCTGATCGAAGCCGTGCAGCAACTGGAAGAACTCACCACCTGGCTGCTGGAGCAGGCACGGACCGATCCGGATGCGCTGGGGGCGGCGTCGGTCGAGTACCTGCATGTCTTCGGCTACACCGCGTATGCGTACATGTGGGCGCGCATGGCGCGCACCGCGCTCGACCTTCAGGGACAGGATGAATTCGCCAGCGCCAAGCTGGCCACCGCACGGTTCTACTTCGCGCGTTTGCTGCCGCGCACGGCTTCGCTGATCGCCTCGATCCGCAGCGGCAGCGGCAGCCTGAAAGTGGACGAAGCCTGGTTCTGAGGGAGATCGCGCCCATGACCCACTCCGAACGCGCGCGTGGCTGGCGCGATCCCCTGATCCAGTTCCTGCTCATCGGCGCGCTGCTGTTCGTCGCCGACCATGCGTTCGGCACGGGTGCGTCGTCGGCGCGGCGCATCGTACTTGGCAGCAGCGACATCGGGCAGCTGAAGCAGATCTATCTGCAGCAATGGCAGCGCGAACCCGATGCGCAACAGCTGCAGGCGCTGATCGAGGCGCGCGTGCGCGAGGAAATCCTCTATCGCGAAGCGGTGGCACGTGGGCTGGATCAGGACGACGTGATCGTGCGGCGCCGGCTGGCGCAGAAGATGGACTACCTGGCGCAGCAGGACATCGCGGCGCCGACCGATGACGAATTGCGCGCGTGGCTGCGCGCGCATCGGGACCGCTACAGCGAACCGGCGACCTATGACATCGAGCAGGTGTATTTCGGGGAAGGCGAGCAGGGGCGCGCCCGCGCGGCGAACGCGCTGCCGGCCCTGCTTGACGGGCGGGACGTGGCCGGCGCGGCGTCGATGCTGCCGCGCCTGCAGCCGGGTGTGGATGGCGAACAACTCGCGCAGCGATACGGGAATGCATTTGCGGAGGCGGTGAGCACTGCGAAGCAGATGCAGTGGACCGGGCCGGTCGAATCGGCCATCGGGTTCCATCTGCTGCGCGTCACCGCGACGCAGCGCAAAGTTCCGGACTTCGACGAGCTGCGCGACCGGCTGCGCAACGACGTATCGCGCGAACGGATGGACGCCGCCCGCGATCGCGCCTACGCCGAACTGCGCGCGCAATACCAGGTGCGCGTGGACGGGCGCATGCAACCGCCGGTGGCGCCGTGATGAACTTGCGGCCGTGGCTCGGGGCGGGGCTGATGCTGCTGGCGTGTCTCGCCGGTGGCGCGGCCCGCGCGCACGAGGTCATGCCGGCCTCGCTCGAGGTCAACGAAACCACGACCGGTACCTTTGCGGTCCGGTGGCGTATTCCCGCGCAGCAGGGCGTCGCTCCGCGCATACAGCCGCGGTTTCCCGACGATTGCACGGCGCTGGCCGCGCCACACATCGAGTTCCTGCCGGGAGCGCGGCTCGCGGAATGGACCCTGTCCTGCAATCGGGCGCTGCGCGACGGCGCGGTCATCGCATTCGAAGGGCAGGAGCTCACGCTGATCGATGTGCTCGTACGCATCGCCTATGCGGACGGCACGCATTACACGGCGATCACCCATCCGCAGCAGCCGATGGTGACACCGGCGCCGCCCTCACAATCGGCGCCGGGCGTGCCGGCGTACGCGCGGCTGGGCGTCGAGCACATCCTCGGGGGCGTCGACCACCTCCTGTTCGTCGCCTGCCTGGTGTTGCTGGTGCCAGGGTGGTGGCCACTGCTGCGGACGATCACCGCCTTCACGCTGGCCCACAGCCTGACGCTCGCGCTTTCGACGCTGGGCGTGGTGCAACTGCCCACGCGCGCGGTGGAAGCCTCCATCGCGCTGTCCATCCTGTATTGCGCGGCGACGCTGGCGCGGAACGGCATGCAGGCCGGCGCACGCAGCGGGCCGGCATGGCGCATGGCCTTTGTCTTCGGCCTGTTGCACGGCTTCGGGTTCGCGGGTGCGCTCGCGCAGATCGGTTTGCCGCAGGACGACATTCCCGCCGCGCTGCTGATGTTCAACGTGGGCGTGGAAATAGGACAGTTGTTGTTCGTGGCCTTGCTGCTCGCTGCGATCGCCCTGCTGCGCCGGCTGCGTTCCGCGTGGCCGCGGTGGCTGGCCGCCATGCCGGTGTACGCGATCGGCGGGGTAGCGGCGTGCTGGTGGTGGCAGCGCGCCATTTCGATATTCCAGTAGGGGGAGTGAGATGAAGAAGGTTCTCCGTTGGCTGGTGTTGCTCGCCGGATTGCTGCTGGCGCTGGCCGCGCTGGCGCTGTTCGCCAGCTATCGCGCCGCCCGACCGGTGCCCGCCCGGGCGATCGTTCCGGCACCCGTCCCCGCCGCTGACCGGCCCGCACCCAACCCGCTGCGCAACGCCTACTTCGGCGAGCTGCACATGCACAGCAGCTACTCGATGGATGCGCATCTGTTCGGCACCAGCAACGATCCGCGCACCGCGTACCGCTTCGCGCAGGGACAGGAGATCGAGTTGCCAGCGCACGGGCTGCGCCAACGTATAGTCGAGCCGCTGGACTTCGCCGCCGTCACCGACCATGCCGAGGGTCTGGGCCTGTATGCGCAATGCACCGAGAAGCGGCGGGAGTCGTTCTGGAGCGCGGACTGCGCCGGCATGCGCCTGCGCCTGCTGCTGTTCTATCCGCGCCTGTTCAAGGCACTGGTGCAGAGCGGCGACGAGCACGGCCATTACCCGGTCGGTGCCTGCGGCGAAGACGGCCGCCTGTGCATCGAGGCCGCCGGTTCGGTCTGGAACGACATCCGCAGCGCAGCCAACGAGTTCTATCGCCCGGGTCGCTTCACCACGCTGATCGGCTTCGAGTACAGCCCGACCCTGGTCGACGGCGGGATGCTGCATCGGAACGTGATCTTCCGGAACGACAAGGTGCCGGACGAAGTGTTCTCCGCTGCCGATGGCTTCGCCGAAGACCTGATGCGATGGCTCGACGTGCAGTGCAAGGACGAATGCCGCGCGCTGTCGATCCCGCACAACCCCAACTTTTCCTGGGGACTGATGTTCGGCGAACGCAACAGCGATGCGTCGCCCGTGTCGCGCGAGACCCTGGCGCTGCGTGCACGCTACGAGCGGCTGGTCGAGATCTTCCAGATCAAGGGCAGCTCGGAATGCGCGCGCGGCGTGGGCAACAACGACGAGCAATGCGGCTTCGAGAACCTGTGGCCGGCATGCACGGCCGAACAGCAGGCGATCGATCCCGCGACGGGCCAGCACGCCACCCACTGCGTCGGTCCCAACGACATGGTGCGCGGCGTCCTGCGTCGCGGCCTGCTGGAACGCGAGCGGCTGGGCTTCAATCCGTTCCAGCTGGGCATCGTGTCCGGCACGGACAACCACAACGGCGCGCCGGGCGATACCAGCGAGGACCGCTACAAGGGCCACGCCGGTTCCAACGACGACACGCCGCAGGCGCGCCTGGGGCTAGACCGTTCGCTGGCGATGAAAACGCTCGGCTTCACCGGTTCGGAGATGAACCCGGGCGGCCTCACTGGCGTGTGGGCCACCGAGAACACGCGCGAAGCGATCTGGGA
Organism: Lysobacter yangpyeongensis; assembly: GCF_042655745.1. NCBI lineage: Bacteria > Pseudomonadati > Pseudomonadota > Gammaproteobacteria > Lysobacterales > Lysobacteraceae > Lysobacter > Lysobacter yangpyeongensis. The sequence continues at coordinate 711,370 of NZ_JBHSNM010000001.1, forward strand.
TGCGCTGTACCGGCGCGAGACCTGGGGCACCAGCGGCAGCCGGATCCGCGTGCGCATGTTCGCGGGCTACGACTTCGCGCCCGACCTGCATGCATCGACGGACTGGCTGGAACAGGCGAATGCGGAAGGCATCCCGATGGGCGGAGAACTTCCGCCCGCCGCGCCGGGAGAGGCGCCGCGCCTGCTGATCCGCGCCATGCGCGATCCGCATTCGGCGCCGCTGCAGAAGCTGCAGGTCGTCAAGGGCTGGTCGGTCGGCGGCGAGACGTTCGAGGAGGTCTACGACGTCGCCTGTTCCGATGGCCTGCAACCGGATGCCGCCACGCACCGTTGCCCGGACAACGGCGCGCGCGTGGATCTGCGCGACTGCAGCATCAGCGCCGATCGTGGCGCCGCGGAACTGGCGACGACGTGGACCGATCCGGACTTCGATCCGTCACGCGCGGCGTTCTACTACATCCGCGTGCTGGAGAATCCCGTGTGCCGCTACAGCCAGCGCGATGCTCTGGCGAGCGGACTGCCGCATCCGGCGGGCTTCTCGCAGACCGTGCAGGAACGCGCCTGGACCTCGCCCGTCTGGTACTACCCGCAGACGCTGGCGCAGTAGGGACTACGGCCTGATCGATGCCGCAACGTGCGGCCGATTCGTCAACAGCGTGATGAATCCGGCACGGCCGCGAGCGAAGGCGCCAGCGGCCGCGACGCCGGCATCGATGCAAGGTTTCCCGCATCGAAATGGCCGCAGCTGTCGCCGCGCGATGGGCTGGCTTCGCCCCGTGCTCGCGGGGGTGCGATTTCGGGCGAGCAGGGCAGCGCACCACGCCCCGTTGGCGTGCGGCAATTCGCACGAACGGGCGCACGCGCACCGTCCATGACGGGTGGCGGCAGTGCCCTTTGGCCGGCGCCTAGGACTTTTCCCAATTTTCCTCATCGGGAAGGATGCCTAGGCTGGTTCCAGCCGAAACGGTCCCGGGCCACCGGGAAGGACTTCGGGGGGATCTGGCAGACAGGCTTCGGAGCTTCCGCCTTCCGCTCGCACAGTCGACGCCGTACGGCCCAGTCCCCTGGCAGAACGGAAGAGCAGATGCGAGAACACGCACCCGTTGCACAACGAACGGCCCCTCAGGCAGACAGTGGCAAGATCGCCGCGTGGAGCTGGTCTGCATGCCTCGTCGTCGTTGCCTGCGTCATTGCCCTGCAGGCGCGCCGCAACGAAAAGGACCGCGATGCTTACGTGACCGTCCCTCTTGCTCTGCCCTCGCTTGAGCAGGACCTGCCGGCCGTGCCCTTGCCGCGTTCGTTGTCGCCGGGCGAGACCGCCATTCCGGACGAGAGCCTCGCGCATCTGGTGCGCAGCGAGGGCGCCGCGCACCGCATGCACGCGCGGCCGGCCGCCGTCCTCAACGAGGTCGCAGGCGCCGCACCGCCCGTGGCCGCGCAATCGCCGTCGCGGGCGGCTGCAACAGGTCATGCCTCCGGTCGCAGCATTCCACGTACATCGCTGGCGAAGGACCGCCACGCTGCGACGGCGACGCGCCCCGTGCTTCCCCTGCCGACCGCGCATGGGCACGCCGCATCGGTCGAATCCCGCGAACGGATCGTCCCATCCCGACCCGCGCCCGCGATGTACGGATACTTCCTGCAGGCGGGTGCCTTCCAGACGACGCAGGCCGCCGAAGCCCACCGCGCACGCATTGCCCTGCTGGGCGCACGCAGCCACATGGAGCCGGCGATGGTCGGCGGACTTCCGATGTACCGGGTGCGGCTGGGACCTTTCAGCGAAGCATCGGAGGTCCATGCCTGGCGCGTGCGGCTGGCGCATGGCGGCATTGCGGCGGTCCCGGTGACCGGCGGGGTGTCGCCATGAAAGACCACCGGATGGTGCGATCCTGGACGGGTATTGCCATGGCATGCGTGGTATCACGCCGATCCAATCGCTCCGGTGCATTCGCGCGTGCGGTACGGGTGGGCGCGCAAGGCCGGATGGCATGGGTGGTATCCCTCGTAGTGCAGCTTTCGCTCCGGTGCTATAACCCGGACTGTCATGCGGGGAGCTTCCGGCATGCAGGGGAAACAACTGTGGGGTCTTGCGCTGGTCATCCGTGCGGGGAGGCGCACCGCCTTTGGGCAGGCCGCACCTTCCACGACGCTTCGCGCGAACACCAGCGCACCGGATTCGATGCTTTTGCCGGCGGGATGCATTCGATCTTCGTAGCAGGCGAGCCGATCGCACCATCGGCCTGATCGCAGGGCTGCACAGTTCAGGGGGAGCACGCAATGGAATCGACTGGAATCCCGCGTCACGCGCGCATGACGCGCGGCAGCAGCGCTGCACGCGGCACGCTGAAGGTGAAGGCGCTCGACTGCGCGCTTGCGGGACTGCTCGCCGGCATGTCGACCGTGGCGGCGGCCGCCGACGACAACAACGCCGCCGCGGCATCGCCGTCGCTCGATTGCACGCAGCAAGGCTGCTCCGATAGCGACGGGCTGCTGTTCCAGCTGCGTACCCGCAGTTACGACGTGCCCGTGACGCAGGGCACCAATGCCAACTCTTCCTCCGAAGCCCTGCAACCCGACCGGCGCGTCACCGTTGCGATGGAGCAACCGGGACAGGCCGTGGTCACCGGCAGGTTCTCGGTGACGCTCGCGTGCGGCGCGGCGATCTGGGCGACGGAAGACCCCGTGCTCGGCCAGCCCGAACTGGCCGTATCGGCGCCGTCCGTGGTGCCGTTCGAAGACGGTCGCGTCATCGAACCCGTCGACTTCTACGTACGCGGCAACTATCCGGCCTTCATCGACCGCTACGAAATCAGCCTCTATCGCGCCAGCGATGGCGATCTGATTGAACCCTTGGCCTCCGTGCCCGTCGCCGTGACCGGGGTGTCCCGTGCGCAGTGGGACGGCGTGCTGTCCAAGACGCCCGGGCTGCGGGCCGGCGACGAGCTCGTGTATGTCCTGCGCGCCTACGACAAGGCCGGGCGTTACGACGAAACCCAGCCGCGTAAACTGCAGCTGGTCACGCCGCAGGAGGCCGAACGCACCGGCCAGCTGCTGCGCACGAAGACGCCTGACGGCGCCCGCCTGAGCGTCGACGAAGCGCTGCAGCGCAGCCTGGTCGACAGTGCATTCGCCGGCAACGGCCTGCGCCTGCAGAACATCCCCATCTACGGCTCGCGCATCCGCATCCAGGGACGGGATGTGCCCGAAGGCATGTCGCTTACCATCAACGGCGACGACTACCCGGTCGATCTGGAGCGCAAGTTCGCGGCCGAGTACCTCGTTCCGGTCGGCAGGCACGTGTTCGAGATCGTCGCCAAAGGCGGCGAGGGCACGGAAGAAGAACGCCACGAAGCGGAAGTCGACGTCACCGGCCGCTATTTCTTCGCGGTCGCGCTCGCCGACGTGACGCTGACCCGGAACCGCGTCAGCGGCTCGGATGCGGCGTTCGCCAACGACAGCCGCTACGGCGACGACATCCTCAGCGACGGCCGGCTGGCGTTCTACGGCAAGGCCAAGCTGCGCGGAAAGTACCTGGTGACCGCGCAGGCGGACACGACCGAGCGCGATCTCGAACACCTGTTCGACGATTTCACCCAGGCCGATCCGCAGGACGTCTTCCGGCGCCTCGATCCCGACCTGTACTACCCCGTGTACGGCGACGACTCCACGACGTACCGCGACGTGGACACGATGGGGCGCTTCTACCTGCGCGTGGACTGGGACAAGAACCAGGCGCTGTGGGGCAACTACGCCACCGGCCTGACCGGCACCGAATACGCGCAGTACGTCCGCTCGCTGTACGGCGCGGCGCTGAACTGGCGCTCGCCCGACACGAATCCCTGGGGCGATCCGAAGCAGGAACTGCGCCTGTTCGGCTCCGAAGCGCAGACGGCGCCGGGCCATGTCGAATTCCTCGGTACCGGCGGCAGCCTCTACTACCTGCGGCACACCGACCTGCTGCCGGGCTCGGACGTCGTGGTGGCGGAAGTCCGCGACCCGACCACCGGGCGCGTCGAGCGGCGCATCCCACTGCAACGCGGTGCCGATTACGAGATCGACGAACTGCAGGGCCGCATCCTGCTGACGCGCCCGCTTGCGCAGATCACCCGCGACAACTCCCCGACGCTCACCCGCGACGCCCCGCTGGATGGCCTCGAACAGCGTCTCGTGGTCGATTACGAATGGGTGCCGTCCGACTTCGACAGCGACCAGATCACGGCCGGCGGCCGGGCCCGGCACTGGTTCGGCGATCACGTCGGCGTCGGCGTGACCTATGTGGACGAAAACCGCGCCGGCGAGGACTACTCCATCTTCGGCGGCGACGTGACCTTGCAGGCGGGGAAGGGCACCTACCTCAAGGCCGAGTACGTGCAGACCCAGTCATCCACCTCGCCGGTGTTCTACTCGGACAACGGCGGCTTCAGCTTCACGCGCCTGGACGCGCAGGGGCCGCGCGAAGGCGAGGCCAAGCTGGTCGAAGCGCGCGCCAACTTCCGGGAGATCGGCTGGACCGACCAGGAATGGTCCGCTGGCGCCTGGTGGCGCGACATCGGCGAGGGCTATTCGCAGAGCCGCTACTCGCACGGACGTGCGGTCACCGAATACGGCGCCGAAGTGCTGGGCCGCTTCACGCCGCAGTTCGGCCTCTACGCACGCTACACCCGCGCCGAGAGCGGCAGCGATGCGCTCACCCAGGCGCAGGCCACGCTCGAATGGCACATCGACGAGAAGCGCACATTGAGCGGCGAAGTGCGCCGCGTGGAAGACAGCAGCATCGCCGATGCGGCCGGCACGCTCGGCGCGATCCGCTACTCGCAGCGCCTCGGCACGTCGTTCGACGTGTACGGACAGGCCCAGGTCACGCTCGACGACGATCACGGCCGCTACGACGACAACGATGCGCTGACGGTGGGCGGCAAGTACCTGTTCGGCAGCCAGTCTTCGGTGGGCGTCGAAGCGACCACGGGCGATCGCGGCGATTCGGCGCAACTCAACGCCGAATACTGGTTCAGTCCCGACTACACGCTCTACGGCGCCTACACGTATTCGACCGACAGCACGCAGCGCTCGCTGTTCGATCCCGACCCGCAGGGCGGCTGGACGCTGGGCCAGCGCTGGCGCCTGTCCAACCAGGTGACGATGTACAACGAGAGCCAGTTCCTCAAGGAGCCCTCGCAGAGCGGCATCGCCCACACCTTCGGGATGGACTTCTATCCGGGGCTGGGCTGGAACCTTGGTTTCACCCTCAACTCGGGCGAACTCGAATCGGCCACCGGAGTCGTCGATCGGCGCGCTGCCAGCATCAGCGGCGGCCGTACTTCACCCGATACCGAATGGCGCAGCCAGCTGGAATGGCGCCGCGATACCGGCGCCGAGCAGCGCGAGCAGTGGGTCAGCACCAACCGCCTGACGCACAAGATCAACGAGAGCTGGCGCATCGCAGCGCGCCTGAACTACTCGGAGACCGATGATCGGCTCGATCCGCTGGCAGGGGCGAAGTTCATCGAAGGCAACTTCGGCTTCGCGTACCGGCCGTGGGACAGCACGCGCTGGGGCCTGTTCGGCCGCTACACGTACCTGTACGACCTGGCGACCCTGGGGCAGGACGGCGGCGCACAGGTCGACCAGCGCTCGCACGTGCTTTCGTTCGAAGGCGTCTTCAAGCCGGGACAGCATTGGGAATACGCCGCCAAGCTGGCGCGTCGCGAAGGCGAAGTGCGGATGGGGCGCGGCGAAGGTCAATGGTTTGATTCCGCCACGACTTTCGCGGCGCTGCAGGCGCGCTACGAATTGCGCACGCAATGGCACGCGCTGGCCGAGTACCGATGGCTCGCAGTGGACGACGGCGGCACCAAGCGCGGTTTCCTGATCGGACTGGATCGCGACATCGGCCGCAACTTCCGCATTGGCGTTGGCTACAACTTCACCGACTTCAGCGATGACCTGACGGACTTCGATTACAGGCAGCGCGGTTGGTTCCTGAATCTCACGGGCCGCTATTGACGCGCGAGCGGAAGCGGCGCCGCGCGAATGGCCGGTGTCGTGCGGGTGCAGGCCGGCGATGTGGAAGCGCCGGTCGAGAACGAACGCTGAGGTGCGGTGAGTGCAACGGAACATGAGCAGGGAGAATCGTATGCGGGTTGCGTCCACGAAAGGTTGCATGGCGGCGTTGACGCGGCCCGTGGCGTGGGCGCGAGGCCTGTGCGTGGTGGTCGTCGGACTGGCGTCGCTGACGCTGGCGGCGCCGGTCGCAGCGCAGGTGCAGCGCACGATGATCAATACCGGTTTCGAGCAACCCGTTATTTCATCAGGGCCGAGTTCAAACTGTATCCGGTTTATTACTGACGTCGCTGTGCCTGGCTGGACTACGACCGATCCGAGTCGAGGAGGGCTGCATACAACAACGTGCCAAGGAGTGGCTATCCCCGGCACCAGTGGTTCGGGCCGCCCTATAGAAATGTGGTTTACAGGGGTTAACAGGGCTGATTCCGGCGGAGTGGTTTTGTCACGAGAAGGGAACCAGTTCGTTGAGCTCAATGCATTTACCGCATCCCGCCTGCGTCAGAACATCTGCCTGTTGAACGGAGAGACGGTGGGCTGGCAAGCCAGTCATCGCGGCCGCGCGAGTGCAACAGTGGCCGACGTCATGGAGTTCCGGATCGGGTCAACGCCCATTGCCCGCATGGCCACCGCAAACGATGGTGATCCTGGAACGATTACGGGTTTTCTGGGGACGGTGGATACGCCCATTCGCAACGACGACTGGGTGGACTACGGCGGCATCTTTTCCTACACCGGCACTTCGGGCGTGGTCGATCTGGGATTTGAAGCGATCAGTGCGCCGGGTGGTATTGCGGCAGGCAACTTCCTCGACAGGATCCAGATCACTCTGCGCCCGTTCGTCGAGTTCGCGCAGACGACGTACCTGCAAACCGAGGACAAGCCGGCGCTGAACGTGCCGCAGCTGCGCGTGGCCGGCACGGTGCCGGCGGGCGGCATGAACGTGCGGGTGACGATCACCGGTGGCACGGCGACGCTGGGGGTGGATTACCTCACGCCAGGCAACGCCACCAGCTTCGACGTGTTCATTCCGGCGGGGGTCTACGACGACACCCTGTTCAACCTGCCGGTGACGCTGGTGGACGACGGCCTGGGCGATCCCGGGGAGACGATCACGTTCGCGTTGGAACCGACGACCACCGCCGATCCCTACAACGTGGCCTCGCTGCGCAGCTGCGGCGGCGCACCGCAGACGGCGGCGACCACGACGATCAACGAGGCCGAGCCGGTGCTGCCGCGGCTGCAGTTGAACAAGGCGCTGGCTTCGAACCGCATTGCGACAGGCGACCAGTTCACCCTGCGCATCGTCGGCACCAACGGCGTGCAGACGACCACGACGGGCACGGGCAGCACGATCGGCAGCGGCAGCATCCAGGTGGCGCCGGCAGCGGCGGGCACCAGCTATACCCTGCGGGAGATCATGGCGACGGGGAGCACCTCGGCGCTGACCGCGTATGCGCCGTCGATCAGTTGTACCAATACGACGCCGCAGTCGACGACGGTGCTGCCCAGCGGCGCCGGCAGCGACTTCAGCCTGACCATCGCGGCCGGCGACAACATCAGCTGCACGCTCACCAACCGGTCGACGACGGCGCCGGCGGGGCTGCGCGTGGTCAAGAGCGTGACCAGCGGGTCGTTCTACGACAACGCCGGTGATGTCGCGACCTACAGCTATGTGGTGACCAACACCGGCAGCACGGCGTTGAGCAACCTGGTGGTGAGCGACAACAAGATTGCGTCGGTCAACTGCGGCGGCATTACCGCACTGGCGGTCGGAGCGAGCGTGACCTGCACCGGCAGTTACACGGTGACGCAGGCCGACGTGGACGCGACGATCGTGACCAACATCGTGCGGGCGACGGCGCGCAACCTGAGCAACCAGACGCTGACGGCGACGGACGATGCGGTGATCTCGCTGGCGGTGCCGACGTGGACGCTGGACAAGCGGGCGTTGAGCCCGACCTATGCGGCGGTGGGGGACACGGTCGACTACGAGTACGTGGTGACCAACACCGGCAACGTGACGATCAATGCGATCGCGGTGACCGACGACCGGATCGCGACGGTGAGCTGCCCGGCGAGCACGCTGGCCGCGGGTGCGCGCATGACGTGCACGGCGAGCTACACGGTGACGCAGGTAGACCTGGACGCGGGGTCGGTCACCAACATCGCGACCGCGACCGGCACGCCGACTGGCGGAACGCTGTCCACGTTGCGTGACCAGGCGACGATCACGGGGCCGGCGGCGGCGCCGGCACTGACGCTGGCCAAGACGGTGACGTCGGGCAGTCCGTACGACAGCGTGGGCGACGTCGTCGACTATCGCTACGTCGTGACGAACACGGGCAACGTGACCATCAACAGCCTGGTGGTGACGGACGACAAGATCGCGACGGTGACGTGCCCGGTGACGACACTCGCGCCGGGGGCGAGCACGACGTGCACGGCGAGCTATACCACCACGCAAGCGGACCTGGACGCGGGCTCGGTGACGAACAACGCGACGGCGGACGGCACGCCGGTGCGCGGGACGCTGGTGCCGGCGGCGGACAGTGCCGTAGCGACGGCGACGGGTCTGCCGTCGCTGACGATGGACAAGACGGTGAACAGCGGCAGCCCATACGACAGCGTGGGCGACGTGGTGAGTTACCGCTACGTGGTGACCAACACTGGCAACGTGAGGGTCAACGCGCTTGCTGTGAGCGACGACAAGATCGCGACGGTGACGTGCCCGGTGACGACACTCGCGCCGGGCGCGAGCACGACGTGCACGGCGAGCTACGCGATCACGCAGGCGGACCTGGATGCCGGTTCGGTAACCAACATCGCGACGGCGACCGGTACGCCGACGCAGGGCACGCTGACACCGGCGACGGATAGCGCGGTGGCGACGGCGACGGCGCAGCCGGCGCTGACGCTGGTGAAGACGGCGGTGGCGGGCGCGCCGTACGACGCGGTGGGCGACGTCGTCGACTACCAGTACGCGGTCACCAACACGGGCAACGTGACGGTCAGTGCGCTGGCCGTGGGCGACGACAAGATCGCGACGGTGACGTGTCCGGTGACGACGCTGGCGCCCGGGGCGAGCACGACCTGCACGGCGAGCTACACGGTGACGCAGGCGGACCTGGACGCCGGCTCGGTGACCAACACCGCGACGGCGACCGGCTCGCCGGCCCGCGGCACGCTGGCGCCGGCCACCGACAGCGCAACAGTCAACAGCGTGGCAACGCCGGCGCTGACGCTGGACAAGAGCATCGCGCTGGGCAGCCCCTACAACGAAGTGGGCGACCTGATCAGCTACCGCTACGTAGTGACCAACACCGGCCGCATCACGATCAATGCGCTGACGGTGAGCGATGACAAGATCGCCACGGTGACCTGTCCGGCCACGACGCTGGCGCCGGGCGCGAGCACGACGTGCGCGGGTGCCTACACGGTGACACAGGCGGATCTGGACGCGGGTTCGGTGACCAACAACGCCAGTGCGACCGGCACGCCGCGGCAGGGCAGTCTGGTCCCGGCGACGGACAGCGCGGTGGCGACGGGCATCGCCACCCCGTCGTTGTCGTTGGTGAAGCGCGTCGTGTCGGGCAACCCGTACGACGCGATCGGCGACACGGTCGGCTACACCTACGAGGTGACCAACACCGGCAACGTGACGATCGATGCGCTGGCGGTGACGGACGACAAGATTGCGACGGTGAGCTGTCCGGTGACGACACTGGCGCCGGGCGCGCGCACGACGTGCACGGGCACGTACACGATCGTGCAGGCGGACGTGGATGCGGGCTCGGTGACCAACCACGCCAGTGCGACCGGCACGCCGGCCAGCGGTGCGCTGGCGCCGGCGACGGACGATGCGGTGGCGACCTCGGCCGCGACCCCGTCGCTGACGCTGGTGAAGACCGCGGTGGCGGGCGATCCGTACGACGCGGTCGGCGATGGGGTCGACTACACCTACGTGGTGACCAACCCCAGTGCGATCACGATCAACGCGCTCACCGTGAGCGACGACAAGATCGCGACGGTGAGCTGTCCGGTGACGACGCTGGCGCCGGGCGCGAGCACGACGTGCACGGGCAGCTACACGATCACGCAGGCCGACCTGGATGCAGGCACGGTGACGAACGTCGCGACAGCGAACGGGGTACCGGCCAGCGGCACGCTGGTCCCGGGCCGTGACGTGGAGACGGTCGCGGCGACGGCCTCGCCGGCATTGACCCTGGTGAAGACGGCGGTGAGCGGCGTGCCCTACGACAGCGTGGGCGATGTCATCGGCTACACCTACGTGGTGACCAACACCGGCAACATCACGATCAACGACCTGGTGGTGGACGACGACCGCATCCTGGCGGTGAGCTGTCCGGTGACCAGCCTGGCGCCGGGGGCAAGCACGACGTGCACGGCGAGCTACACGGTGACGCAGGCGGACCTGGACGCCGGCTCGGTGACCAACCGGGCGACGGCGACGGGTTCGCCGCCGGCCCTGACCCCGCCCACGGCGGTGGAGACCGTCGATGCGGATGCATCACCGTCGTTGACGCTGGACAAGACGGCGGTGAGCGGCGTGCCGTACGACGCGGTGGGCGACGTCGTCGCCTACACCTACGTGGTGACCAACACCGGCAACGTAACGATCGATGCCTTGGGGGTGAGCGACGACAAGATCGCGGCGGTGACGTGCCCGGTGACGACGCTGGCGCCGGGCGCGGGCACGACCTGCACGGCGACCTACACCGTCACGCAGGCCGACCTGGATGCCGGGTCGGTGACCAACAACGCCAGTGCGACGGGCACGCCGGCGCAGGGCGTGCTGACGCCGGCGACCGATGCCGAGACGGTGGTGGCCACCACGACGCCGGCGCTGACGCTGGACAAGTCGGCGGCGAGCGGCACCCCGTACGACGCGGTGGGGGACGTGGTCACGTACGACTACCTCGTGACCAACACCGGCAACATCACCATCAGCGCGCTGGTGGTGAGCGACGACCGGATCGCGACGGTGACCTGTCCGGTGACGACGCTGGCGCCAGGGGCGAGCACGACCTGCACGGCGAGCTACACGATCGCGCAGGCCGACCTGGATGCGGGCTCGGTGACCAACAACGCCAGTGCCACCGGCACACCGGCCAGCGGGAGCTTGAGCCCGGCGACGGACAGCGTGACCGTCAATGCGACCACGACGCCGGCGCTGACGCTGGACAAGTCGGCGGTCAGTGGCGTGCCGTACACGGCGGTGGGTGACGTGGTCACGTACGACTATGTCGTGACCAACACCGGCAACGTGACGATCAGCGCGCTGGCGGTCAGCGACGACCGGATCGCGACCGTGACGTGCCCGGTGACGACGCTGGCGCCGGGCGCAAGCACGACCTGCACGGCGGCCTACACCATCACCCAGGCCGACCTGGATGCAGGGTCGGTGACCAACAACGCCAGCGCGACGGGCACGCCGGCCAGCGGCACGCTGGCCCCGGCCACCGACAGCGTCACCGTCGGGGCGCGGGCGTTGGTGCAATACGCGAAGACGGCGAACACGCCCGGCCCGGTGGCGGTGGGCGACACGATCGGCTTTGCCCTGACGGTGACGGTGGCCTACGCGCCCACCACGAGCGCGGTGATCCTGACCGACACGCTGGGCCCGGGGCTGACGTTCAACGCGGTGACCACGCCGGGCGCGTTCACGTGCACGGCCACCGGCAACGTGCTGACCTGCACATTGCCGGCCGGGCAGGCGCCGGGCACGTACACGGTGGGTTACAGCGCGACGGTGGATGCCACCGCGACGGGCACGGTCGACAACGCGGTGACCGGGGCCAGCGGCGATCCGCAGGATCCGGCGCCGACCTGCGGCGGCACCTGCACGACGGCCACGCCGGTGGCGCCGCCGGCGGTGCGCTACGCCAAGGTCGCCGACACGGCCGGCCCGGTGCGGGTGGGCGATGTGATCACCTACACGCTGACCGCGACGGTGAGCCAGTCGCAGACCACGGCGGTGACGACGCTGACCGACACGCTGGGCACGGGCCTGGCGTTCGGCGCGGTGACCGACGCCGGGGTGTACACCTGCAGCGCCACGGCGACGGTGCTGACCTGCACGCTGCCGGCGGGCACGGTGCCGGGAACCTACCCGGTGGTGTACACGGCGACGGTGACCAACCAGGCACCAGGCGGCGGCACGGTCGACAACGCGGTGACCGGCCGCAGCGCCGATCCGTCCAACCCGCCCACGTGCGAGGGGACCTGCACGGTGCAGGTGACGGTGATCGCGGCAGAAGTCGACGTGGTCAAGACGTCCGACCCGGCCCCGGGCACGGAGCTGGAAGTGGGGCAGGGGCTGACCTACACGTTGACGGCGACGGTCAGCGGGGCGGCACTCAATGGCGACGTAGTGCTGACCGATACGCCCGATGCGGGCCTGACGATCGGCACGCTGCCGGCGGGCTGCGTCCAGGGCGGTGGGGTGATCACCTGCACCTTGCCGGCGGGCACGGCACCGGGCACGTACACCTTCACCTACCCGGCGACGATCAACGACCAGGCCGGCGCGACGGTGGGCAATGCGGTGACGGCCACCAGCAACGGCAACCTGATCGTGGTGACGTGCGCGAGCTGCGCGACCCAGCACGTGGTGGCGGCCTCCGACCTGCGCATCGCCAAGGTGGCGGCGGTGCGGCAGGCGCACGTGGGCGACCTGGTGCGCTACACGCTGACGGTGCAGAACCTGGGCAACGGGCGGCTGCGCAACGGGACGATCGTGGACACGCCGCCGGCGGGGTTCACCTACGTGGCCGGCTCGCTGGTGGTGGACGACGAGGACGACGCGGGCACGGCCGAAGGGGCCGGTCCGGTGCGGTTCGGCGGCCTGGACATCGCCGGCCATGGCACGGCCACGCTGGTGTACCTGGTGCGGGTGGGCGCGGGCGTACGGCCGGGCGTGCACGAGAACAGCGCGCAGGCGTTCTCGCCGACGACGGGCGAGCCGATCTCCAATATCGCCACGGCGCGGGTGGAGATCGTGGCCGATCCGCTGGTGGACGACAGCCTGGTGTTCGGCACGGTGTTCAACGACTGCAATGGCGATGGCACGCAGACGCCGCCGGACGAGCGCGGCATCCCCGGCGTGCGGATCGTGTCCGTGGAGGGGCTGGTGGCGGAGACGGATCGCTATGGCCGCTACCACCTGGCGGGCATCCCCGGCGGTCCATGGGAGCGGGGGCGCAACTTCATCCTGAAGGTGGACCCGGCGACGTTGCCGGCCAATGCGGAGTTCACGACAGACAACCCGTTGCTGAAGCGGATCACGCCGGGCGTGCCGGTGCGGTTCGACTGGGGCGTGAAGCGGTGCGTGAAGGAGATCCAGGAGCTGCAGCTGGGCACGGTGCTGTTCGCGCCGGGCAGTGCGCAGATCCGCGAGCAGCACGGGCCGGTGATCGCGCAGATGGCCGCGACGGTGAACGCGCACGGTGGCGGCGAGGTGGTGATCGCGGCCGACGGCGAAGGCGAGGGGCTGGCCCTGGCGCGTGCGACCGCGGTGCGCGAGGCGCTGGTGGCCCAGTTGGAGGCGGCAGTCGCGGCGCAACTGAGCGTGAGCGTGCGTGCCGACGTCAACGCGCCCGACACCTTGGTGACGGGCGTGGGCGAGGGCGGTCTGGTGCTGGGCACGGTGCTGTTCGACACGGATGCGGCGACGATCCGGCCGGAGTTCGATGCCTTGCTGGACCAGGTGGCGGCGGTGCTGGAGCGGACGCAGGGCGGGGTGGTGACGATCGTGGGTCATACCGACGTGCGTGGAAGCCACACTTACAACGCGGCGCTGGGGCTGCGGCGGGCGCAGGCGGTACAGGAGGCGCTGGTCCAGCGGCTGAGCCCGGCGCTGCAGGCGAAGGTGCGGGTGCGGGTGCAAGAGAGTGAGGGCGCACCGGCCCTGCCGGGCGAGAGCGGACGCTGAGAACCAGCTAAAGGGAGGGCGCTGCGCCGCAGGGTAGGCGCCTGACCCCCGAGGTCTTCAGGTGCGGGGATGGAAACGGAACATGAGCGGGGAGAATCGTATGCGGGTTGCGTCCAAGAAGGCTTCCATGGCGGCGTTGACACGACGCCTGTGCGTGGTGGTCGTGGGGCTGGCGTGGTTGACGCTGGCGGCACCGGTCGTGGCGCAGGTGCAGCGCACCATGATCAATACCGGGTTCGAGGAGCCGAGCATAGACTCGACACCGGGCACTCTAGAAGCCTATTGCTATCGATACATTGCTGACACCGCGGTCCCGGGCTGGATTACCACCCACCCGGTGGCGGCCACCCACACTACTACTTGCCAAGGGACGACGATCGCCAGTGCTCCGAGCAGTGGCCGTCCCATTGAAGTTACGGCCAGTGGTGGTCGTGATCCGTACGGGCCTGGCGGCAATACCCATCTGCTTGCACGCGCCGGAAACCAGTTCGCCGAGCTCAATGCTTATTCAGCATCCCGCCTACGCCAAGACATGTGTTTGCTCAACGGCGAGACGGTCAACTGGTCCGTCAGCCATCTGGGGCGCCAGTCCAACACCGTCGGCGACGCGATGGAGTTTCGCATCGGTACGCAGGCCATTGCGCGGATGACGACATCCAGCAACGGCAGTGTGCGCACGATTGTCCCCTCATTAGGTACTGCCAATACCCCGGTACTGGCCGGTGATGGCACGTCCGGCAACGGTTGGGTGGACTACAGCGGAACCTTTGCCTATAACGGCACTAGCGGCACGGTAGATCTGGGATTCGAGGCCATCAGCGCGGCCGGCGGTAATGCGAACCTGGGGAACTACATAGATAGCATCCAGGTGACGTTGCGTCCCTTCGTGGAGTTCGCACAGACCACGTACCTGCAAACCGAGGACAAGCCGGCGGTGAACGTGCCGCAGCTGCGGCTGGCCGGTACGGTACCGGCGGGCGGCATGAACGTGCGGGTGACGATCACCGGCGGCACGGCGACGTTGGGGGCGGATTACCTGACGCCCGGCAACGCCGCCAGCTTCGACGTGTTCATTCCGGCGGGGACGTACGACGACACCCTGTTCGACCTGCCGGTGACGCTGGTCGACGACGGCCTGGGCGATCCCGGGGAGACCATCACCTTCGAACTGGAACCGACGGATACGGCCGATCCCTACAACGTGGCCTCGCTGCGGACCTGCGGGGGGACGCCGCAGCGGGCGGCGACCACGACGATCAACGAGGCCGAGCCGGTGCTGCCGCGGCTGCAGCTGAACAAGGCGCTGGCGTCCGCCCGGGTGGCGGTGAGCGATCAGTTCACGCTGCGCATCGTTGGCACCAATGGCGTACAGACGACCACGACGGGCACGGGCAGCACGGTCGGCAACGGCAGCATCCAGGTGGCGCCGGCGGCGGTGGGGACCACGTATACCGTGCGGGAGATCATGGCGACGGGGAGCACCTCGGCGCTGACGGCGTACGCGCCGTCGATCAGCTGCACCAACACCACGCCGCAGTCGACGACGGTGCTGCCCAGCGGCGCGGGCAGCAGCTTCGACCTGACCATCGCGGCCGGGGACAACATCAGCTGCACGCTCACCAACCGGGCGACGACGGCGCCGTCGGGGCTGCGCGTGGTCAAGAGCGTGACCAGCGGGTCGTTCTACGACAGCGTGGGGGACACGGCCACCTACAGCTATGTGGTGACCAACACCGGCAGCACTGCCTTGAGCACGCTGGCGGTGACCGACAACAAGATCGCCACGGTCAACTGCGGCGGGGTGACCGCGCTGGCGGCGGGGGCGAGCGTGACCTGCACCGGGACGTACACGGTGACGCAGGCCGACGTGGACGCGACGATCGTGACCAACATCGTGCGGGCGACGGCGCGCAACCCGAGCAACCAGACGCTGACGGCGACGGACGATGCGGTGATCTCGCTGGCGGTACCGACCTGGACGCTGGACAAGCGGGCCTTGAGCCCGACCTACGCGGCGGTGGGGGACACGGTCGACTACGAGTACGTGCTGACCAACACGGGCAACGTGGCGATCAACGCGATCGCGATCGCGGACGACAAGATCGCGACGGTGACGTGCCCGGTGACGACGCTGGCGGCCGGCGCGAGCACGACCTGTACGGCGAGCTACATGGTGACGCAGGCGGACGTGGACGCAGGCTCGGTGACCAACGTCGCGACGGCGACGGGGTCGCCGACCGGCGGCACGCTATCCACATTGCGTGATCAGGCGACAGTGACGGGCCCGGCGGCGGCGCCGGCGCTGACGCTGTCCAAGACGGTGACCAGCGGCAGCCCGTACGACGCGGTAGGCGACACGGTGGACTACCGCTACGTGGTGACGAACACGGGCAACGTGACGATCAGCGCACTGTCGGTGACGGACGACCGGATCGCGACGGTGACCTGTCCGGTGACGAGCCTTGCACCGGGCGCGAGCACGACGTGTACGGCGACGTACACGGTGACGCAGGCCAACCTCAACGCCGGATCGGTGACCAACAACGCGACGGCGACCGGCACGCCGGCGCGCGGGACGCTGACGCCGGCCACGGCCAGCGCGGTGGCGACCGGGACGGGGCTGCCGTCGCTGGCGCTGGACAAGACGATCAAATCGGGCAGTCCGTACGCGGCGGTGGGCGCGGTGGTGTCGTACCGGTACGCGGTGACCAACACCGGCAACGTGACGATCAACGCGCTGGTGGTGACGGACGACAAGATCGCCACGGTGACGTGTCCCGTGACGACGCTGGCGCCGGGGGCGAGCACGAGCTGCACGGGCAGCTACACCGTCACCCAGGCCGATCTGGACGCGGGCTCGGTGACGAACAATGCCAGCGCGACGGGCACGCCGGCGCAGGGCACGCTGACGCCGGCGACGGACAGCGCCGTAGCGACGGCGACGGCACAGCCATCGTTGAGTCTGGTGAAGACCGCGGTGGCGGGCGCGCCGTATGGCAACGTCGGCGATGTGGTCGGCTACCAGTACGTGGTGACCAACACCGGCAACGTGACGATCAGCGCGCTGGCCGTGGGCGACGACAAGATCGCGACGGTGGCGTGCCCGGTGACGACGCTGGCGCCCGGGGCGAGCACGACCTGCACGGCGAGCTACACGGTGGCGCAGGCGGACCTGGACGCCGGGTCGGTGACCAACACCGCGACGGCGACCGGGTCGCCGGCCCGCGGCACGCTGGCGCCGGCCACCGACAGCGCAACGGTCAACAGCGTGGCAACGCCGGCGCTGACGCTGGACAAGAGCATCGCGCTGGGTAGCCCGTACAACGAAGTGGGCGATCTGATCAGCTACCGCTACGTAGTGACCAACACCGGCCGCATCACGATCAATGCGCTGACGGTGACGGACGACAAGATCGCGACGGTGACCTGTCCGGCCACGACGCTGGCGCCGGGCGCGAGCACGACGTGCGCGGGCACCTACACGGTGACACAGGCGGATCTGGATGCCGGTTCGGTGACCAACAACGCCAGTGCGACCGGCACGCCGCGGCAGGGCAGCCTGGTCCCGGCGACGGACAGCGCGGTGGCGACGGCGACGGCCAATCCATCGCTGACCCTGGTGAAGCGGGTGGCCTCGGGCAATCCCTACGCGGCGGTGGGCGACCCGGTCGGCTACACGTACGAGGTGACCAATACGGGCAACGTGACGATCACGGCGCTGGTGGTGACGGACGACAAGATCGCGACGGTGAGCTGTCCGGTGACGAGCCTGGCGCCGGGCGCGCGCACGACCTGCACGGCGAGTTACACGATCGTGCAGGCCGACCTGGATGCCGGCTCGGTGACCAACACGGCAACTGCCAATGGCACACCGGCGAGCGGGAGCTTGAGCCCGGCGACGGATAGCGCGGTGGCCACGTCCAGCGCGACGCCGTCGCTGACGCTGGTGAAGACCGCGGTGGCGGGCGATCCGTACGACGCGGTCGGCGACGTCGTCGACTACACGTATCTGGTGACCAACCCCAGCGCAATCACGATCACCGCGCTCACGGTGAGCGACGACAAGATCGCCATGGTGAGCTGTCCGGTGACGACGCTGGCGCCGGGCGCGAGCACGACGTGCACGGGCAGCTACACGATCACGCAGGCCGATCTGGATGCAGGGTCGGTGACCAACACCGCCATCGCCAACGGCACGCCGGCCAGCGGCACGCTGGTCCCAGGCCGTGACGTCGAGACGGTCGCGGCGACGGCCTCGCCGGCATTGACCCTGGTGAAGACGGCGGTGAGCGGCGTGCCCTACGACAGCGTGGGCGATGTCATCGGCTACACCTACGTGGTGACCAACACCGGCAACATCACGATCAACGACCTGGTGGTGGACGACGACCGCATCCTGGCGGTGAGCTGTCCGGTGACCAGCCTGGCGCCGGGGGCAAGCACGACGTGCACGGCGAGCTACACGGTGACGCAGGCGGACCTGGACGCCGGCTCGGTGACCAACCGGGCGACGGCGACGGGTTCGCCGCCGGCCCTGACCCCGCCCACGGCGGTGGAGACCGTCGATGCGGATGCATCACCGTCGTTGACGCTGGACAAGACGGCGGTGAGCGGCGTGCCGTACGACGCGGTGGGCGACGTCGTCGCCTACACCTACGTGGTGACCAACACCGGCAACGTAACGATCGATGCCTTGGGGGTGAGCGACGACAAGATCGCGGCGGTGACGTGCCCGGTGACGACGCTGGCGCCGGGCGCGGGCACGACCTGCACGGCGACCTACACCGTCACGCAGGCCGACCTGGATGCCGGGTCGGTGACCAACAACGCCAGTGCGACGGGCACGCCGGCGCAGGGCGTGCTGACGCCGGCGACCGATGCCGAGACGGTGGTGGCCACCACGACGCCGGCGCTGACGCTGGACAAGTCGGCGGCGAGCGGCACCCCGTACGACGCGGTGGGGGACGTGGTCACGTACGACTACCTCGTGACCAACACCGGCAACATCACCATCAGCGCGCTGGTGGTGAGCGACGACCGGATCGCGACGGTGACCTGTCCGGTGACGACGCTGGCGCCAGGGGCGAGCACGACCTGCACGGCGAGCTACACGATCGCGCAGGCCGACCTGGATGCGGGCTCGGTGACCAACAACGCCAGTGCCACCGGCACACCGGCCAGCGGGAGCTTGAGCCCGGCGACGGACAGCGTGACCGTCAATGCGACCACGACGCCGGCGCTGACGCTGGACAAGTCGGCGGTCAGTGGCGTGCCGTACACGGCGGTGGGTGACGTGGTCACGTACGACTATGTCGTGACCAACACCGGCAACGTGACGATCAGCGCGCTGGCGGTCAGCGACGACCGGATCGCGACCGTGACGTGCCCGGTGACGACGCTGGCGCCGGGCGCAAGCACGACCTGCACGGCGGCCTACACCATCACCCAGGCCGACCTGGATGCAGGGTCGGTGACCAACAACGCCAGCGCGACGGGCACGCCGGCCAGCGGCACGCTGGCCCCGGCCACCGACAGCGTCACCGTCGGGGCGCGGGCGTTGGTGCAATACGCGAAGACGGCGAACACGCCCGGCCCGGTGGCGGTGGGCGACACGATCGGCTTTGCCCTGACGGTGACGGTGGCCTACGCGCCCACCACGAGCGCGGTGATCCTGACCGACACGCTGGGCCCGGGGCTGACGTTCAACGCGGTGACCACGCCGGGCGCGTTCACGTGCACGGCCACCGGCAACGTGCTGACCTGCACATTGCCGGCCGGGCAGGCGCCGGGCACGTACACGGTGGGTTACAGCGCGACGGTGGATGCCACCGCGACGGGCACGGTCGACAACGCGGTGACCGGGGCCAGCGGCGATCCGCAGGATCCGGCGCCGACCTGCGGCGGCACCTGCACGACGGCCACGCCGGTGGCGCCGCCGGCGGTGCGCTACGCCAAGGTCGCCGACACGGCCGGCCCGGTGCGGGTGGGCGATGTGATCACCTACACGCTGACCGCGACGGTGAGCCAGTCGCAGACCACGGCGGTGACGACGCTGACCGACACGCTGGGCACGGGCCTGGCGTTCGGCGCGGTGACCGACGCCGGGGTGTACACCTGCAGCGCCACGGCGACGGTGCTGACCTGCACGCTGCCGGCGGGCACGGTGCCGGGAACCTACCCGGTGGTGTACACGGCGACGGTGACCAACCAGGCACCAGGCGGCGGCACGGTCGACAACGCGGTGACCGGCCGCAGCGCCGATCCGTCCAACCCGCCCACGTGCGAGGGGACCTGCACGGTGCAGGTGACGGTGATCGCGGCAGAAGTCGACGTGGTCAAGACGTCCGACCCGGCCCCGGGCACGGAGCTGGAAGTGGGGCAGGGGCTGACCTACACGTTGACGGCGACGGTCAGCGGGGCGGCACTCAATGGCGACGTAGTGCTGACCGATACGCCCGATGCGGGCCTGACGATCGGCACGCTGCCGGCGGGCTGCGTCCAGGGCGGTGGGGTGATCACCTGCACCTTGCCGGCGGGCACGGCACCGGGCACGTACACCTTCACCTACCCGGCGACGATCAACGACCAGGCCGGCGCGACGGTGGGCAATGCGGTGACGGCCACCAGCAACGGCAACCTGATCGTGGTGACGTGCGCGAGCTGCGCGACCCAGCACGTGGTGGCGGCCTCCGACCTGCGCATCGCCAAGGTGGCGGCGGTGCGGCAGGCGCACGTGGGCGACCTGGTGCGCTACACGCTGACGGTGCAGAACCTGGGCAACGGGCGGCTGCGCAACGGGACGATCGTGGACACGCCGCCGGCGGGGTTCACCTACGTGGCCGGCTCGCTGGTGGTGGACGACGAGGACGACGCGGGCACGGCCGAAGGGGCCGGTCCGGTGCGGTTCGGCGGCCTGGACATCGCCGGCCATGGCACGGCCACGCTGGTGTACCTGGTGCGGGTGGGCGCGGGCGTACGGCCGGGCGTGCACGAGAACAGCGCGCAGGCGTTCTCGCCGACGACGGGCGAGCCGATCTCCAATATCGCCACGGCGCGGGTGGAGATCGTGGCCGATCCGCTGGTGGACGACAGCCTGGTGTTCGGCACGGTGTTCAACGACTGCAATGGCGATGGCACGCAGACGCCGCCGGACGAGCGCGGCATCCCCGGCGTGCGGATCGTGTCCGTGGAGGGGCTGGTGGCGGAGACGGATCGCTATGGCCGCTACCACCTGGCGGGCATCCCCGGCGGTCCATGGGAGCGGGGGCGCAACTTCATCCTGAAGGTGGACCCGGCGACGTTGCCGGCCAATGCGGAGTTCACGACAGACAACCCGTTGCTGAAGCGGATCACGCCGGGCGTGCCGGTGCGGTTCGACTGGGGCGTGAAGCGGTGCGTGAAGGAGATCCAGGAACTGCAGCTGGGCACGGTGTTGTTCGCGCCGGGCAGTGCGCAGATCCGCGAGCAGCACCTGCCCGTAGTCGAGCAGATGGCCGCGACGGTGAACGCGCACGGCGGCGGCGAGGTGGTGATCGCAGCCGACGGCGAGGGCGAGGCGCTGGCCCTGGCGCGTGCGAACGCGGTGCGCGACGCGTTGGTGGCGCAGCTGGAACCCAACGTGGCCACGCAACTGAGCGTGAGCGTGCGCACCGACGTCAACGCACCGCAGACGCTGGTGACGGGCGTGGGCGAGGGCGGGTGGGTGCTGGGCACGGTGTTGTTCGACACCGGCGAAGCGGCGATCCGGCCGGAGTTCAACGGCTTGCTCGACCAGATCGCGACGCTGCTGCAACAACACCAGGGCGGCGTGGTGACGATCGTGGGCCACACCGACGTGCGCGGGGCGCATGCCTACAACACGGCGCTGGGGCTGCAGCGGGCGCAGGCGGTGCAGGAGGCGCTCATGCAGCGGCTACCTGCGGAAATGCGCGACATGGTGCGGGTCGAGGCCAGCGAGGATCCGGATGCGCCGGTCGACCATGCGGAACGCGAGCAAGATTGATACAGGAACGTTGAGGATGATGAGACTGATCGGCTCCCGTCTGCGTGTGCGCGAGGCGACAACGGAACGGGAAGGGGTCCGGCATCCCGGCCTGGCCATGCTGGCGCTGGCGGCGTTGCCGCTGGCGCCGTCGTAGATCGAAACGACGCCAGGCGCTTTGGAAGCCTATTGCTGGCGAGGCATTGCCGACACTGCGGCCCCGGTTGGATTGCCACTCACCGGATAGCTACGCCGCGAGCATTGCGGAGCAAGACGAACGTTTGGCTTGCGCTCGCGTGAAACCATCGCCTTGAAATGGCCCAAGCACCACTGGTGGTGATGGCGCCACAGGCGACTCTTCCGCCCAGGCTGACCGAGTTATGGTCGATCCAGGATCGAAGCGATGGGGAGGGTGGGGCTCCGAATCCACTTGAGCAACATATATGACAAGCGTTCCGGGTCAATGGGCTTGGTAAGGACATCATTCATGCCCGCTTCCAGGCAGCTTTGGCGGTCTTCCTGCATCACGTTGGCGGTCATCGCCACGATGGGCACAGCCGGCCGCGAGCCCAGTCGCCGGATCTCACGCGTGGCAGTCACTCCATCCATCACGGGCATCTGCATGTCCATGAGAATGATGTCGTATCGGCCGGACAATGCCATCTGCAACGCGGTGGCGCCATCGCTGGCGACATCGACCACAAGACCCAGGTCCCCGAGCAGCTCGCGGGCGACTTCCTGATTGAACTCGTTGTCTTCGGCAAGCAGCGCCTTCTTCCCCTGCAGCAGGGCGTGCACCCGCTCTGAGTCCTGCATGCCCGGCGCGTCCGCGCCTTCGCACGCGGAGGTGGTCGCGACCAATGTGCCGAGCAGGGCCGCGATATCGACGGGCTTGACCACGATCATTCCCGACTCGCGAGCTCGTGCAATCGTCCCGGAACGTTCCGTTGCGACAATCAGGTTTCCGCCGAGGCATGCAAGCTCAGCGAGCTGTGCGGCCACGGCAGCGTCGCCGAGTCCGAAAGAGTCCGGCGCGAAAAGCGCGAGATCGAAGGGCCTTTCACTTCCTGCAGCATCCGTCCAGGCCGCCAGGGCGGAGTCGGCGTCAGTGACGGAAGTTACAAGGAGGCCAAGTTCGACAAGGGACGCGCGCAACCCTGAGGCATGTCCGGCGTCGCATTCCACCAGCAATATGTGCCGTCCCTTGATGCGGGTCTCCAGTTCGCTCCGGGCGTCCGGAGCGATTCCGACCAACGCCGTAAACCAGAACGTACTGCCCTGTCCGGGAGTGCTATCAACCCCTACCTCGCCGCCCATCATGTGGGCGAGGTTCCGGCAGATGGCCAACCCCAGCCCCGTTCCGCCGTAACGGCGGGTGATGGAGCTGTCCGCCTGCTGGAAGGCTTCGAAGACCCGGCCCAGTTGTTCGGCGCGGAGGCCGATGCCGGTGTCCTGTACGGCGAAGCGCAGCAGCAGCCCGCGCGGAGTGTGTTCCAGCGGCAGCACCGTCACGCGAATCTCTCCGTGCTCGGTGAACTTGACCGCATTAGTCGCGTAATTGATCAGGACCTGCCCCAGGCGGATGCGGTCGCCGACCAGTTCTCCGGGCAAATCGGGAGCCACTTCGAAGACCAGCCGGAGTCCCTTCGCGGCCGCCGGGTCGCTGATGACATTGGCGACATCGTCGAGGAGTCCGCGCAACTCGAACGGGGAATGCTCGATCGTCAGCTTGCCGGCCTCGATCTTCGAGATGTCGAGGATGTCATTGATGATGCTGAGCAGGTGTTGTCCCGCTCGCTGGATCTTGCCGAGATAATCGCGCTGCTGCGGGTCGGCGCTCCCCTTGAGCGCCAGATGCGACATGCCCAGGATTGCGTTCATGGGCGTGCGGATCTCGTGGCTCATGTTCGCCAGGAATTCCGATTTCATCCGATTGGCCTTTTCCGACGTCTTGCGCGCTTCCTCGAGCGCTTCTTCGGCGGCCTGCCTCTCGGTGATGTCGATCGCGATCGAAAGCTGGTAGACCCGTTCCTCGTGCCGGATGTGATGGGCAAACACTTCGACAGGGAAGGCCGAGCCGTCCCTGCGCAGCTGGATCATCCGGTTGGCGCGCAGCTCGCCGGCCGGCAGGTCCTCCAGTTCGCTCCACTGCCGGGTCCATTGCGCGCTGTCGTGGCCCGGGTAGATGTCGTCCACGTGCAGTGCGAGCAGCTCGTCGAGGGCATAGCCCGAATACTGCGCTGCGCATTCGTTGGCATAGACGATCTGGCCATCGCGATCGATGAGCTGGATGCTGACGGTGGCGCGGTCGAGCATGTAGCGGTAAAGACCAAGCGCCTGCACGGTCTTTTCGAGCGCGGTGTTGGCTTCGTATATCTCGGCCGTGCGCGCGACGACCAGCTCTTCGAGGTTGTCGCGGTGATGGCGCAGCTGTTCTTCGGCGTTCTTGCGCTCGTTGATGTCGGTGTTGGTGCCGATGATGCGCAGCGGCCGGCCGTCCCGGTCGCGGGCCGTGACCTTGCCGCGGCCGAGCAGCCACTTGATGCTGCCGTCCTTGCAGCGGGCGCGGAACGCGGTCTCGAACGGCTCGCCCGTGCTCAGGTGGCGCTGCACGGCGGCCATGGTGCGTTCGACATCCTCGGGCACAGTCAGGCGGCGCCACTCATCGAGCGTGTCGCCGATCTCCTCGTCTGCGTATCCGAGCAGGGCTTTCCAGCGCGGCGAGTAATAGACCCGGTCGTTGGTCAGATCCCAGTCCCACACGCCGTCGCCGACGCTGTCCATCGCCAGCAGCATGCGTCGCTCGGATTCGCGCGAGGCCTGTTCGGCGCGTTTCCAGAGGGTGATGTCGGTGACCGTGCCGAGCATGCGCCGGCCCTGGCCGTTGGGCGTGCGCTCGACGATGGCGCCGCGCACCAGCAAGCATTTGACGCTGCCATCCTTGCAGCGAACGCGCATTTCCTGCTGGTAGGCCGTGCCGGTTTCCTCGTGCGCGCGCACGGCTTCGTAGTGCGTGGCGAGGTCCTCGCGCTCGACTCGCTGCTCCCACTCGTCGATGCGGTCGGCGAGCTCGTCTTCCTCGTAACCGAGCAGGGCCTTCCAGGCCGGCGAGTAATGACAGTCGCCGGTCAGCATGTCCCAGTCCCAAAGACAGTGACCGCAGCTCTCGATGGCTCGCCACAGGCTCCCATCGTCCCGCGACGTCCAAGGCCGGGTGGCGCTCATGGCACCTCGGCGGCCAGGCGGGAGATTTCGGCGTCCAGGCGGCGCACGTGGACCGTCGCTCCCCATCGGGCGAAGGCGTCCCGAGCGGCGGCCAGGGAGTGGGCGGCCAGCCCGGTTGCGCCGCAGGCGGCATGGTGACGGCCGATCAATTCATGGGCGAGGGCTTCGTCCTGGGTAAAGCCGGCCGCCCGGGACAGCACCGCCGCCTGCTCGAGTCGTTTGATCGCCCGCGCGCTCTCGCCGTGGGCCCTGTGCCATTGCGCTTCCATCAGCATCGCGCGGTGTTCGAAATCGTGCGCGTTCAGGCGCGCCCATGCCTGCATCTGCGCAAGGTCGTCGGCGGCCTGGGCCAGCAGCGATTCGCGCTCCACCCCGGTCGTGGATGCGGCCACCGCACAGCGAGCGATGCCGGCGTGGAGGCGATGCGTGGCGGTGGCAAGGAAACCTGTAACGCTCCACAGGGTCGATTGCGCCTCGGCCGCGAATTTCACGGCTTCCTCCCAGCGCCCCGCCATTACCGCCAGTTGCAGGCGGCACACGGCGTAGTACGTGCGCGCCATGGGATAGGACGCGACTTCATCCCAGAGCCGCTCGTCGGTGTACGCCGAATCGGTGAAGGAGCAGGGCCCTTGGGTGTCGCCGCGGAGCGCCAGCACGAACTGCCGCTGCGGCATGAACAGCAATTCGAGGTGACGTTTGCGGTTGCGGCACGCATCGGCGATGCCGGCGTCGGCTTCGGCCAAAGCCAGTTCCAGCGAGTCGCCGCATTCGATTGCGAGCGGCAGCGTGATGTAGAAGCGCGACATCTGCAGGTCGCCGGTTTCGCGCAACCTCGCCAGGCCTTCTTCGCCAAATGGGAGCGCCTCGCGCAGCGGCCGCTTCCAGTGCGAGCCGAACAGGGCATGGATGAACAAGGCGTCCCCGAGCCACTGCGGATCGCCGAACCGGCGGGCCGCCGCGATGGCCGCCTTGCCCACGCGATCGGCCAGCGAGTAGTCCTGCCGGTTCGTGATGAAGATCAGGTTGAGACGCACCATGTAGGCCGGTGTCGCGGCGCAGGGGCCGTGACGCAACGCCCATGAAAAGCCGCGCAGCACGATCAGATCGTGGACGCGCATGTCGACGAAGAACGCCGTCGGCGTGAGAAAGATGCCCAGCTTCACCGCGGAAACGAGCCGCGGGTCCGACGCCATGGGGTGGTCCGCGATCGCTTCCAGCGCACCGGGCGCTTGCAGGAAGTGGTGCGCCTCGTCCAGAAGCCCATCGATCTCGCTGTCGATGCGATCGAGATCGATCGGAAATCCCAGGCGTCCGAAAAACTCCAGCCCGAGCTGCAGCGCTTCCTGGTACTGGCCCAGGATGGCCAGTTGCATGGTCCGGAAACTGGCGCATTCCGCCAGTTCCACCGGGTCGTCGACGTGCGCCAGCAGGATGTCGAACAACTCCGCGGCACGCTCGTGACGCGCATCGGTGACCGCCGAGAGCATCGCATCGCGATGCAGGGCCAAGGCCAGCGCGGGATGTTGCTTCCAGGCATCATCAGGGAGTAGCGCAATTCCCGCCTCGAGGAATTCGCAAGCCACCGAAAACGCCGCGCCGGCGCGGGCGCGGCGGCCGGCGCACAGGTGCAGTTGCGCGATCTGTAGGCGCTCGGAGGGGTCATCGAGCGGCGCGCCCGCTTCGAACAGCGCCGCCACGATAAACAGCTGATCGCCCAGCGACTCCGGATCGCGACCCCGCAGCAAGCGGCGTCCGACGGTGAGGCGCATCCCGGCCTGCTGGTCAGCCGGGATCAGCGACAGCGCCGCCTGTTGGATCCGGTCGTGGACGAATGTCACCGGGCCATCCGGTCCGCCGCGCACGTCGATCAGGCCTTCGCGCTGGGCGATCGTCAGCGGCCCCTGCTGCCGCTCGACGAGTTCGGCCGCGTCCATGCCCGCGGCCTCGGCCAGCAGCGTCAGCGAAAACGAGCGGCCGAGCATGGCGCCGGTGGCGAGCGTGTCGCGCACGGATGCCGCCAGCCGGTGCAGGCGTGCGGACATCAGCTCGGCGACGTTGTCCGCCACGCCGAGGTGGACGACGGCCTCCTCCTGCCATTCCCACCGGCCGTGTTCGCAACTCAGCACGCGGGTAGCGTGAAGGTGCGACAGCAGCATGCGCAGGAAGAACGGGTTGCCCGCGGTTTTGCCATGCAACGTGTCGGCCAAGGTCAGCAGGCGGCTTCGCTGCGCCTCGGTTCCATCGTGCAGCGTGTCCACCAGCAGCGAACGCACGTCGCTCCGGGACAGTCCGCTCAATGCGATACGCCGTATCGGCAGGCCTACCGCTTCGGCATCCGCCACGACCCGCGCGAAGGGGTGCGATGCATCGACCTCGTTCTCGCGATAGGTGCCGATCACCAGCAGGCCCCCACGGGACATCTGCGCCTCGTCGCAGAGCACGGCGCGCAACAGTTCCACCGACGCGCCGTCGGCCCACTGCAGGTCGTCCAGGAACAGGCACAGCGGTTGCGCCGGATCGCTGACCGCGTGGATCAGGCGGCCGAAGGCCGCGGCGCAGCGGTGGCGGGCCTCGATGCCAGACAGTACTGGCACCGGCGGCGGATTTCCGAGCGCCCGGGCGAGCGCGGGCGCCAGGTCGGCGATGACGCGCGCCAGCCCGCCCATCGCTTCGCGGATGGTGGCGCAGCGTGTCTCGAAAAGGGCGGAGGGCAGGCTGGCCAGGTACTGGGCGAATTCGGTCAGCGCTTCGGCAATGGCCATGTACGGCGTGCTGCGCTGCACCTGGTCGTATTTCCCGCCGACGAAGACCGCCTCGCCGCCGATCTGCTCCCGCAGTTGTCGGACGATCGCGGTCTTGCCTATGCCGGAGTAGCCGCACACCAGCGCCAGGGCCCGCTTGCCGCCGCGGGCCTCGTGCCAGGCGGCCATCAACCGTTCGTAGGCGGCGTCGCGCCCGTACAAAGCGTCGGGCAGCGACAGCTGCGCCTGGCTACTGCTGCGGGACGTGATCATGGAACGCAAGCCCCAAGACTTGGACCGCCCGATCATAATCACTGTCGGCTCGGAATCGCACCACTGCCTGCATTTTCGTGCCAAGTCAGGATCCGCCCTCAAAGAACGACGTCAGACCCATTGCCTTAGCCACTCATTCGGCAGCTTTCACGGACATGACATGCTGAATGTCATGCATGGCAAATACGCGCAACATCAGGTTACCTGGCACGCAACCTCGTACACGTTGCGGGGACAGCGGGCCTACGCCGATCTGTTTCCGAGCGGCGATCCGATCCAGTCGGCGGAAGCCAGCGGCCAAACCTACTCGATGTGGGTCGACCTCAATGGCGATGGCTTGGACGATCTGCTGTGGGCGAAGGCAGGCGGCTCCGGTGCCTGGACCGTGCGCTTCAACAACGGCAAGGGGCTGGGCAACCGCATCACCTTCGCCACCAACCTCGGCATCGAACACTGCACCGGCGAAAACGACCCGACCGAGGACGAGTTCGGCCGCACCTACTGCGAAAAGAGCGGCTATGCCCCTGGCATGCCGCGCAGATCACTACCGCCGACATCGATGGCGATGAACGCTTCGGGCGATCCCAATGGGCGCGCATCACCAGCACTACCTACAGCGCCGACGGCTACTTCCCGCGCACGGTCACCAATCCGTTGCTGCAGACGGTCACCACGACCACGCGTGCCGAAGACGGGCAGGCCATCCCGATATACATGCCCAGCACGCAACGACTGCACACGTCGATCGCGAGCGTTACCCAGGGACGGCCGATGACCGTGCGGCGGTCCTCGCTGAGAACAATGACGTCAGCCAGGGTATGGTCGATCTGCCCGGATATACCATCGCCTGTGCGGCGCGATGAGGCTAGCTCAGCGCCATCAATGCGGGCAGGCTACGCCTTGCCGAGCACTTGGGGCCGCGCACCGTCAGTGACACGGCGTCCATCGACAAAGCACTGTCATCCTTTCATTTCATTGCTGGAATGTCTGATGCCGGCATACCGGGATATCCAGCCGACGGGAAGCGCCGCGGTCCCCGTACTTGCTGATCATGGAGAGGGCACCGGCGAAGGCAGCGCCTTGGATGAGATTCCGTGGCTTATGTACTAGCTGTGGCTCCCGGCGCGAGTGGGCGTCGAAGTAAGAGGCGGTCACGCAAAAATCGATCAAATGTCACTGTCAGTCATGACCTGGATCCATCACCGCCCGCTGACCCCCGGCGCCTGCTTGACGTATTTGGGGCTTTCAATCTGATCGAACATGACCTTTGCCAGGTTCTCGCGACTGAGCGTAGGCGAGTGCTTGGTGTGGCCGTAGACCGTGAGCTCAATGCCCCGTTTAAGCCCTTCATTGATCAGATAGGGACCGGTTTTTCCGGTTGCGCCCAGAAGTGTCACTTTCATGTTCTTTCTCAGTGGGGTTCGCCGGGCCCGATGTGTTCTCGGGCCCACGGCAAGCAACACGCACTCAGTTGAGCGGCGTGTGTTGAGCTGACGCTACAAAGCCATATGGCGATCCATGTGGGCGTCTCTAAGCTTAGTGTGGTGAGCTTTGCGGCATAGTTTGCAGCGCGCCGTCCCCTCGGGAACGATGTCCGCTTCCGACCCTTTGCAGACACCAGATTCTGCGATACGTTATCGCTGGAAGCCGCCGCGCATCTGCGGGCCCATTCAAAGCTTGCCTAGCAACGAAAGGAATGGCGGAGCTCTCACTCCGCCATTCTGCTGCCACGATTGAAGCGAATCGATGCTAAGACTAGGCCGGTCTATTGGTCGATGGCGCGCTTTCGCCTGCGCTTCCGCTCTTGTCGATCTGGTCTGAGTACGTTGACCTCGCCAACGACCGGGGTATCGGCGCATGGCCTTCCCGGTAATGGCTCGGTCGGCGAAGCTGATATACCGCCCGTAGAGTGAACACGTGGCTCAGATGGGGCGCGGCCGAGTGCCGTTACGGTCAGTGCGGTAGTAGTGCATTGTCCCAGTGTGGTGCAGTGCGTGATGCGCGTGTCACTAGCTACCTTCTCTTTTACCGAGTACGAGGGCCGTCTCGACTAGCGACGTCTGCTAGCCTGGTCTACTAGTTCTCGGATACGCGCTAATTCATGTTGTGCCGCCCGTTCGCTATCGAACCGGAAAATGATCTCGTTCCCGCCTGACAGAATGATCTTGAAGCTTGAAGCCGATGACGTATGCTGAGTCGAAGCTTCGACCGCCGGCGATATCGCAGCCACGTGAAGCGGATTTAGCAGATATTCTTGGATCTGGATCATTGCGTTGATCCAAACCCGCGTCGGGGATCGGTCGCCATTCTCGCAAGCATTGCGCGATCCCATTCATCATGAGGTCCATGGGGTGCCCATGCCCGCGCATCCGTCGATCGTCGTCGCACCTGTGGCTGCGTTGGCAATGCCGGCCAACCGGTGCGTGTGATCGGAAATGTGGGTGTAGTCGTTTTGCCTCCATCGGGGCGGCGATTGCCTGCGACCAGTTGTCGGGCCAGATGTATGAGTGCGCTCATTGCGATGTCCTGTTGACTGCGAATTGGGTGCTCGCCGGCGGGAGCACCGCCTACGGAGCCGGCCGTGGCTCCGTCGCACGGCCCGCGGCTTAGCTACTATCCGCTCTTTTCTGAGCCGTGCCCTCACGGCGAATTGTCGTTCATGCGGCATGCCGGATAGGTTCCCCCGCCCGGTGATGGGCCTCCTGACCTAGGCAGCCAATAGCCCAAATGTCTCTTTCGGTCTCTCTACGACCACAGCACCGGCGATTGTGCGCAGTCCTGTCCGCTTTACGGATATTTGGCGCGCCTTTCGGTTCGCGAACGTCCCTGTCGATTCTGTTTGCAAAGCGGCTTCGGCGCTCAGTGCGGGGCTAGCGAGCGGCGGCGCTCTAGCCATTGTGTCATGGCGCCAGCCGATAGCGGACGGCAGTAATGGTATCCCTGCAGCATCTCGCAGCCAGATTCTTCCAGGAACCGTGCTTGCTCGGCCGACTCGACACCTTCCGCAACCACCTCCAAGTCCAATGTGTGCGCCAGCGCGACAATCGCGCGCGCAATAGCGCAGCCTCGAGAGACCGCCGGAATGTGCTGCACGAACGATCGATCAAGCTTGATTCGGTCGACCGGAAGCGTCGTTAGGTAGCTAAGTGAGGAGTAACCAGTGCCGAAGTCATCGATCGCAATGGAGGTACCCAGCGATCGGAATGCGTCGAGAATGGAGCCCGTTTCACGGCTGTCTTCCAACAACTGCCGCTCCGTCACTTCGATCTCAAAATCACTCGGGGCGAGCCGCGCTGCACTTAGCGCGTCAGCGACATGGCGAATGATTCTTGGATCGCTTAGCTCTGCGGCACACATGTTGATGCATATCCTCAATGGATGGATATCCATATCCCGCCATCGTCGTGTCTGTGCGCAGGCTTCACCTACCGTCCACGCGCCAATCTCTCGCATCAACCCCGAGCTCACCGCCAGCGAGAGAACTTCTTCGATCGAAAGATGCGCGAGTCCGGGAGCATTACAGCGAAGCAGGGCTTCCATAGCGACGACCTGCTCGCTAGTGGAATCGACTTGCGGCTGGTAGTACAGCAGAAAGGCGCGTTCATCAACCGCGCGCCGCAGCAAACGTTGCTCCCGGCCATGCTGGTGCGCCCGATCGTCCAACTGCTTCGCGAAGTAGTGATAGCCGCCACGCGACTCGGCCTTGACTTTGTACAGGGCAACGTCTGCCATGCGCAATAGCTCCGCGGGTCCCCTTGCATCGCGCGGGTACACGCTGATGCCGATGCTGGCACCAATCTGAACCTCGCTTCCAGCGATCAGAAAGGGCTCGGAAAGTGAAGCAACAATCTGCTCAGCTACGCGCCCGCCAACAGCCGGATCCCGAACATCCGGAAGCACTATGACGAATTCATCTCCACCCACACGGGCGATGAGATCCACTTCTCGGACGGCCGCAGTGATTCGCCTGGCAACCTGCTGCAGCAGCTCGTCACCCGCAGCGTGGCCCAACTGGTCGTTGATACTCTTGTAGTGGTCCAAGTCGAGCATTTGCACCACCACCGATTTGCCTTGTCTCGCGGCCATCTCCGTCATCTGATGAAGGCGCTCGCTGAGGGCGATGCGATTGCTGAGTCCAGTCAGCGGATCGACGCGGGCGAGCTGTTGCATTTCATCGCGATCCCGCTTGCGATTAGTTGCGTCGCGTATGATCTTGAGGTAGCCAAGCAAGTCGCCCCCAGGACCATGGATCGGCGTCAGCGTCCCCTCTGTCCAGAGCGTCGAGCTATCTTTTCGTCTGAGGCATTGCAGATCAAGAATGCGGCCCGCTTTCCCTGCTCCATCTCGCTCCTGCTGAGGCGCGGCGACGATTAGGTCCTGAGACGTATAGAGCGCGTCAATGGACTTGCCGACCATCTCGGCTTCGGTGAACTGGAACATACGCTGGGCTCCCACGTTCCATATGCAGATCACCCCAAGGTGGTCGAGCACGATGACGGCGTAGTCGGACAGGCTGTCAAGAATGGCGTCCAGGAGCCCAGGAGCGCCCCGCGTCAGCTCCATTGTTCAGCTCCGAAGACCACCTGAAGCGTTGAGTCGCCGTTAATGTGAGCGTATGTGATAACCCTCGCGCGCAAGCCGCATAGGGAGCGTGATCGCATGTCGTCGGGATGACGTTCGCCCGCCCCGAGCCGGCACGCCAAGCCCGAGAGGGCGCTCTTCGACAGCCCACGCATGGCCAGGCCGTCGAGTGCCTGGAGACATGAGCAGCTCGCTAGGTTGGCACGCCGCCTTTATGACGCAGTTGCCGCTAGCAGAAGGATTCGGACTGAGGCGTGGGTTTAGCGTGGAGGCTGCAAAGCAAGAGCTCTACCGATAGAGGGTACGCTCTGCCCACACAAAGCTCACTTCCGAGGGCGTAGATTGTTCTGTGAACCGGAGCCGCAATAGCAGCGCCGTCGTTGCGAGTTCCGTTCAGCTCGCACGCTGGATCCCATCGTGAAGACTCCAAAACTCCGCCCAGAACGCGCGGGTTCTCCGCACGCGGCCGTCGCGACGTTCCCTGAATAGCATCAGCGCCTAGGTTTGGTTACAGCCCAGTGTACGGGGCAATACGAGAGACCTCTGAAATGAGAAACGAATGGTCAAATGGCGTGGAACGTGTGCGCGGGCCCAATAGTCATGTGGCGGCACTACTGACGTCGGCCCTGCTTAACAGCGCAAACGGATCTGCGCGTCCAGGGGCAACCACCGCGATGAGCGAGGCTGCACAAGCCGTGAATCTTTACCGCTGCGTGCTTGCGGCGTTGAATTCTGTGGAGCGCCGCAAGGATGAGGAATCATTGGATCCGAGTGGTGATTCCGCAGCCATGCAGATGCTCGAGATCACTAGGGACGGGGCGAAGTATCGATACCGTACCTACCTGTACGACAAGCTGGATGACGCATTGAACTACGCTCGACTAGAGACTGAGCGGGAAAGCAAGTCAGCTAACGCGATGGGGACGTACTAGCACTGCTTCCATCCGAGACCACCACGGCTGGCGAACTGGCGTAGAAGGCAAACGTGGCTGGGCGATGCTAATGCCGCCATCGGGAGTGGACCTTGTCGGTACGGCGCTCGTATAGCGAACCTGGGTTAAACGCGAATAATGCGCGTGGGCGCAACGCACAAAAGAGGGCCATAGTGGAGCACCGCACCGGCGACGCAGTATCGGAGACCACGCAGCAGTGCGCTCAGCACCTGCACGGCTTGGCGCAGTTGACTAATTGTGCAATGAGCTCGGCCTTCTGCGCGACCAATCGAAGGGATAGGAGCTATGTCCATGAAGAGCCATCGGGTAGTCCGCGACATAACAGAGCGATCAACGATCGTTGCTCGCTCGGACGCTGCTATCGAAGCGGCAGAGAACGAGGGGTGGCCGCCGCGGAGTCAGTCGGCGCTCCTGCCACGGCCTGCACACCCTAGATTGGCGGGCAGCCTTGCGCGTGCAATCTTTGAAACGCGCGAAACCTGCTCATGACCCCGACGGCCATAGCTTTAGGAAGTTTCAGCTTGGCCGTTGTGCTGGAAAGCGCGGTCTGGGCGACGTGCTTGTATCGACTAAAGTCCCGACATCCCCTCCAATGGCGGCACGCCGATCGAACCCTGGTCAACGCTCGCCGCACGATGATCTACTTCCGAGACCAAACCTACCTCGCTAGCCGAGATGAAGGCGGCATGCGGTTTTGCAATCGCAATCGCATCCTGATGCTTTGCGCCTACTGGTTGACGGTCGTAGCCGGAACGGCCTTAGTCGTCACGCTGGCAGTCAGCGGCTGGGGGGCGTAGGCCGGCCCGAAGTAACGACCGTCATTCAATGGTAACCCGCCTAGCCTGGTCGATCATCGGCGCCACAGCTGATTGCTGTCAGACAAGAGCGGACACTCGCATTTCCAACGCAGGTGATCTAGTCGCCGTTGAGGCGCTGGAATGTCGCACACCCGTGCGTCTCGGCATGATTCTCATGTCCAAACTCGCTGCGCTCGCTCGAAGAATGTGTGTGTCGAGATGCGACGAACAAGAACGGCGAGGCTTTCGCCTCGCCGTTCCGTAACCAATGCAACGACATTTACAGCTTGGTTGGGATATTGACCTTGTCGATGCCATGGATGACACCGTTGCTCGAGCCGATGTCGGCTGACGTGACGAGCGCGCCGTCGATGCTGACCTTGTCGTCAATCAGTTTGACCGCGGCCGATTGGCCGTGGATCGTCGGGGCCGTCTTCCACGTTGCGATATCGGCCACAAGCTCGCGGCCGCTTACAACGTGATAGTTCAGCAGCGAGACAAGCTCTTCCTTGTTCTCGGGCTTGAACAGATATTCTAGCTTGCCGGCGGGCAGCTTGTCGAACGCGGCGTCAGTCGGAGCAAAGATGGTGAATGGGCCCGCGCTGCGCAGGGTGTCACTGATGCCGGCGCGTTCAACGGCCTTACCGAAGGTCTTGAACGACCCATTGGCGGCGGCAGTATCGAGCAGGTTCTTGGTGCTAGGAGGGGTGGTCATGGTGTTCATAAGAATGAGAGCCTTTGGAAGTGCGATCCACAGATTGCGGATTCGAGAGCGGCCGAAGCCGGTGGCCCTGCCGATGGCAGAACGCGAGGCTCAGTGCGGAGGAGGAGGGGAAGTGCAGCGCGGCTGAGTGGCCGTTACGACGTTGCGTCGTAGTGCCAAGTGAGAGTGCGCTTCGTGTTGTTATTTGGATGTTATCTGGCGCGTGCTACATCCGAGCGCGGTCACCGCGTGTTGTGTATTGCTGCTGATTTGACGGTGCTACGGTTTACAGCAGGTCACCGCCGGTCCGAGACCACGTCACCGTGCGCTCAATAGTGTTAGGTTGGATAGAACCCTCGAGCGTTGGCAGGCCAGCCTTCGTGGCGACAGCGATCAAGTCGGTAGAAAGTGAGGCTGCATACCCTGGGGTGCCCGGCGCGCCTTGCGAAGAGCTAGCCGAGAATGCCCCGCCTGAGATCCGGAGATATGTCGTCTTGGCAGAGGAGGTCGTCATGTCACACGAATGGACGGGTCGGGAAAGTGAAATCGAGGATGCCGATAAGCAAGCGGCCGCGACCTTGGCCGCCGCGCTGATTATCCGAGGCGCGAATATGCCCGGGGCGGAGAACATGACCGTAGCCGCCGCTCAAGCAGTGGAGATCTACCGGTTCGTGCTGGACTCATTGACGAATCCGGCTAAGGAGCAAAGCACTACGCCAAAGGAGTAGGGATTTACCGGGTAGTGCGCGCAGGTGAACACTTAACTGATGCACTCGACGATTGCCACCTTCGTCGTGCTCCTACGGGCCTCCGTGCAGCTCGCTGCAAGTCAAGGCCCTCTCATGCTTATCTCGCTCTATTCTGGTTTTACGTGTTGGGTGGTTGTACCCCTGCGTGTGAAACCTACTAATGCCGCCGCCATCCATGGCCCCCTTATCTTTGAGGGCACGATCCATTCTCATCTGATGTCCTCGGATATCTGGTCGCGCATTTGGTCTGACTGGGAGCGGAATTCCTTCGCCAGCGTGTCCGAAGATTTGGGGCTCGTGTTGCTGGAAACGGGCCTTGTTCATTCTGGAACTATTACACCGCCGTATACCGAATCCTATACGGTCGCAAACGGAGGCAAGACTCATGAGTAAGCTTCATGGCGAAGTCGAGTCAAAGTTGGGACGAGGCCAGCTTCGTAAGCCCGGGGACTACTCGGATCAACCTGGACAAAGGGTATTGCCGCGCGGCGAATACAACGAACGTGATAGCGCGAGATTTCCGACGCAAGTTCGAGAGGCAACCCTCGCGAGTGACAAGAGAGCCCGACGCGTTGATCGGGACTGAGCTGGTCTCGGTCTCGAGCGGCGCGGTCTCACGTGGCCGCTGTCCACTGCTGGCCGGAAGCGGACATCGGCCAAGTGACGGACAGTGACCCGAAGAGGGGGCGCCCGTTGCGGCACGTTAGGCGACGTCCGAATCGTTCAACCTGTGTCCTGATCGTTCGCGATTTCCGCAGCCGTCCGGGCGAGCATTCCTACGCGTTAGCTCACACCATTTGGAGGAATGTATGGCAACTCTCAAAGAAGCATTGGTTTCGATCGTTCTGGTGCACGGCGGCTTCGTCGAGCCAAAGTTGGTTGTCGGCATCTATTGCACGCTCATTCTTGCTGCTTTCATCACGCGCTGACCACGGATGGATTAGTGGACGACGGAGAACGGCTACGTGCTATTCGGCGGAAATTGAAGCGGACTACATGAGGTACGTGCGCGAGTAGGGCGCTGATAGCAGCATCCGCGAGTTCGTGAAAGACCGGATCCACTGAAGATTAGGCCCTAACCGGTGGACAGCGGTTCTAGAAACTACCACTGCTTAGGTAGGGCCTTGGGAATCACGAAACCGACCTGATCATCGCGTACCAAGAATCCACCGCGCACCAAATCGCGGAACACGTGATTGACCATCTCTCGGGTAGCGCCAATGCGACTGGCGACCTGCTGCTGAGTGACGGTCGTCGGCAGAAAGCGCAGACCCTCGCGAGTCACCGCCAGCTCATTGATCGCGCCCACTGTACGCACGAACACGCTTTCTAGCGCCAGGCTTCGGACCTGGGATGTGGCTTCCATTGCCATCTGGATTTGTATCGCGACCATAAGCGTCTCATCCGTCAGTGTGATGAAGAGAAGATCGTTACCTTTGGAGTAACGACTACGCCGAAGGCATTCGAACGCAATGCGGAAATGGCGATCGGCTTTCCATTCGCGATAGTGGGGCTTGGGTTACATCCGCAGTTGGTTGCGGAGCGGGCAGGCGAGCTCCCGCTATTTGAGAAATTGCTTGCCCGAACTCGCTACGTAGGAGAAATCGGCCTCGACGCCGGTCCTAGGTTCTACGCTAGCTTCCAGGAACAACGGCGTATTTTTGAAAGGATACTCGGGGCCTGCAACGAGCAAGGCGGCAAGGTACTGAGCATCCACAGCGTGCGATCGGTCTCCAAGGTTTTACGCGAGCTAGAGGCCAACTTGCAGAATCGCACCTGCGTACCAGTGCTGCACTGGTTCACGGGCACTCGATCCGAGGCGGCGCGAGCTATCGAGTTGGGCTGCTATTTCTCCATCAACATTGAGATGTTGCGAACTCCAAAGATGCATGCCTTGCTGAGGACGTTGCCAACGGATCGCTTGTTGACCGAGAGTGATGGGCCGTTTGTGACGCATGATGAGAGACCGATTCGCCCAACAGATATGCCCGCGACCGTGCAGCGCTTAGCGGAACTGAGGGCGACAGAAAGCACCCTGCTCGGGGATCAGATACTTGAGAACCTTCGTCGGCTAACGATCGAGCGTCCCGAGCCGAAACCTCGGCCGCAACTGCGCCTTTTCAAAAGTTGAATGCGCTCCGGATCTCAAACCGTCGCAACGGTCTCGGATGGACAGTTGCCTGCACGGCGTTCCGGATGGCCGACATCGTTTTGCACCCTATAGAGCCGTACCTGCATGGCGCTGGCGGCTCTGTGGCAGATTCGCCAGAACTTGGTTGCGAGGCTGTTTCATTCCGGTATGGCGAGCAATATCCGCTAGTGCTCAGAAACTGCACATTTGCAATCTCTCCCGGCGATTCGGTCGCCATCGTTGGGCGCTCTGGAAGTGGGAAAAGCACGCTAGTCAACATTCTGGCTGGCTCTGCAAATCCAACTACGGGGCGCGTCACTATTGGGGGGCTAGATAGGGCACATATGCAAGGGTAAGGATGCCGCCGACAGCAGCGACGGCGCATCGCTTCGATTTAATTACATAATATACATTATGCGAAGTACAGGTAACGCCCCCGGCGATACGCCCCGATGTAGCTCTCGATTGGAAGCGCTCACTCCTGCCCCGAAGCATTCGACGGCCCACGCGTTGACATCGTGATGCCTTCGCCGACGATTGCCACAGGCACGGATGCGGCATCCGGATGGGCCGCCGATCGCATGCAAGTGGTCTGTGATCGGCTATCGCTCGCCGAATCCGCCAAAACCGGTCTTGTTCTCGATCGTGTGTGCAACTGGGCAAGAGTGCGTCCAACGCTGGCCAATCAAACACGGATCACGACGTTCGAGCCCAGCCAACCGCAGATGCAAAGGCAATCGACGGTTGGTCTGATGCAGTCCTTGCTTCGCATTGCGGAGCTCCAATTTTCGCCTCCACGAAACGGCATGCGATTTTGCATCGCATCACGCGTCGACCTGCCCGCAGGTTTACAGAAGCTAGCAAGGCCATGTATGTTCCGCCTGCTTCATCCGCATGGATTGTGGTTAGGGGATGTCAATGGAGATTGATTCGCGGGATACGGAGCTGCACGACCAGGGAGTGGTCCGTACAACAAACGCCACGCCGCCTCCGTATCGCAGGATCGATCACATCGCACTCGCGGTGGCGGATATCGAACAGGCGATCGCCTTGTTCCAGAACGTACTCGGCTTCGACCTGAAGCGGCGCCTGCATGTTCGCGGCGCAACGACTGGCATGCTGTCGGCGGAATTCGAGGCGAACGGCGTGAAATTCGTCGTGTGCCAGGGCACCGAGCCGGAGTCGCAGGTTTCCCGGCTCGTCGAGAACTTCGGCGTCGGATTGGCGCACGTCGCACTGGAAGTCGAAGACGTGGACGAAACCGTCGGCGAGCTGCGCAGGAAAGGCCTCGATTTCGACACGAACGTCATTCGCGGTCCGGGACTGACCCAGGCTTTTTCCTCCCGCTGCAGCAATACCGGGCTGAGTTTCGAGTTCATCAGCCGCCACGGAGAGGACGGATTCGTCGACGCGAATATCCAGGATCTGTTCCAGCAGCTGGAGCAGTCGGGAAAATTCTAGGGCGGTCGCGTCTGTGACACGTGCCGTGCCGATCACGGCCGAACGTGTGTGAACTACGCATCGCATGCGGCAGGAGCCGAAGCCGGCTGCGCCGCGAGCGCAAGGAAGGAGCGAAGTTGGTGGCACCCATCCGGCTCTTCTGCTTTCCATACGCGGGCGCTGCTGCGTGGATCTTCCGCGGCCTGGCGCAGCGGCTGGCGGGACGCTTCGACGTTGTCGCCGTCGACCTGCCAGGTCGCGGCAGGCGGCATGCAGAACCGCTCGTGGACGACTGGTCGGTCCTGGTGCGCCTGCTCGCATCGGACGTGAAGCGGCAAATCGATCGTCCGTATGCATTGCTGGGTTACAGCCTCGGCGCCGTCGTCGCGCTCGAAGTGATGGCCGAACTCTTCAGGCAGCATTCCCCGCGTTCGCCCCTTGCGCTCATCGCATGCGCCGCACCCGGTCCGGCCGCCATGAATCGAAGCGATCTGCATCTTCGTGATGATCGACGGATGTTCGAAGGATTGCGCCACCTGGGCGGAATCCCGGACGAGATGATGGATTCGCCGGAACTGCTCGCGCTCATGGCGCCGGTGGTGCGCGCGGACCTGCGGCTTTTCGAAAGCTACCGACGCCCCGATCGCGCGCCCTTCCCTGTGCCCATAGTCGCCTGCCACGGCATCGACGACGCGAGCGTCGGCGACCGCTACCAGGCATGGCAAGGAGAAACGAGCGCTTCGTTCCGTACCCGCGGCTTTGTCGGTGGGCACATGTTCCTGCACGGCGCCGAAGCGGAACTGGCGCATGCGGTGACAGCGGACCTGGAGGCCTGCGCGTTGCCGGAGACGACGTAATCCGAACGACATGCGTCGGCGCGGACGATCCGCGCCATTACGGTGATTTTTGCTGGAGGGAAGGCATTGGATCGCGGCACGCAGGACTCGTTTTCGCCATTTCCCACAATGGCAAGCATGGCGGTGAACCGCGATGCGGCGCCCGCATCGGCCGCATCACTACGCGCGGCATTCGCGAACGCCGCGCGCACGCATAGCTCCCGTACGGCCATGGTCGACGGCGTGCGCACATGGACGTACGCCGAGCTCGACCTGGCGAGCGATGCGCATGCAGCCGCCCTCGCCCGTCTGGGCGTGGTCCGCGGCGAAGTCGTTGGCATCCACATGTCCCGTTGCGCCGAAGCGGTCATCGCGATGCTGGCAATCGCAAAGCTCGGCGCGGTCTATCTCCCCTTCGATCCTGCCGCGCCGGACCAGCGCCTTGCCGCGCAGGCCGACGCAGCCCGGGTACGTGTGGTGGTCATCGCGGAAGGCCAGTCGGTGCCGATCTGGGCCGCGCAACGCATCCCCCATGCGATCGGCACCGCGACGCCAGACGTGCCGGAGCGCGTGCCGCTGCCCGATGTCCACGAACTCGAACTCGCCTACGTCATGTACACGTCGGGCTCGAGCGGCGAACCCAAGGGCGTCTGTGTGACGCATCGCGGTGTCGTGGATCTGGCCATGCGGGCGAACTGCGCGGATATCGGTCCGCACGACGCTGTCGGCCAGGTGATGTCGATCGCGTTCGATGGCGCGACGTTCGAGATCTGGGGATCGCTGCTCAACGGCGCGTGCCTGGCCATGGCGCCGCCGAACGTGTCGGCGAACGGGCTTTGTGCGTTTGTCGAAGAACGCGGGGTAACGATCCTGCTGCTCAGCACGGGGCTGTTCAACTCGCTGCCGCGCGACGCGCTCCGGCGACTGAGCGGTCTGCGCATGCTGTTTGCAGGCGGCGACGTCATGTCGTCGCAGACCGCTCATGACTTTCTGATGGCGGGCGGCACCCTCGCCAATGTCTACGGCCCGACGGAAATCACCACGTTTTCCCATTGCCATGTGATGGCGGCAACGCAGAACGAAACGGAAAGCATTCCGATCGGTCTGCCGGTACCCGGCACTTCCGCGTACGTGCTGGATGCGGACTTGCGCCCGGTGCCGATCGGCGAGGAAGGCGAGCTGTACCTCGCCGGCACCGGACTGGCGCAGGGATACCTCGACAATCCGGGTCTGACGGCCGAACGCTTCCTGCCCGATCCCTTCGTAGCCGACGGTGCGCGCATGTACCGCACGGGCGACCTGGTCCGGCAGTCGCCACAGGGATGGCTCGAATACATCGGCAGGATCGACACACAGGTGAAGATCCGCGGATTCCGCGTGGAGCTGTCGGAGGTGGAAGCCGGTCTGTGCGCCGCAGGCGACCTGCTCGCTGCGTGCGTCGTCCATGTCCGCAATGCCGATGCATCGATGCTGGTCGCGTACTGCGTCGCCCGCGCGGCGACGGAAATTAACGAAGCGACACTCCTGCAGAACCTGCGTCAGCGTCTTCCGGATTACATGCTGCCGCGGCATGTGGTGTTCCTGCCGGAACTGCCATTGACCATCAACGGCAAGGTCGACCGCGCGCAGCTCGCCGCGGCGGCACGGGCGCGAATCGCCCCGGTCGCCGCGATCGAAACCGAGGATGCGTCGGACGGACTGGAAGGCCAGTTGCTGACGCAGTTCCGGCGCCTGCTGGGCAACCAGCAGCTCGACGTCGACGACAACTTCTTCGATGCCGGTGGCGATTCGCTGACGGCTATGCGCTTCTGCGCGCACCTCGACGAACGGCACGGCATCGAACTGCCGCTTTCGATGTTGTTCGAGGCCGATTCGCTGGGG
The DNA here is from genome assembly GCF_042655745.1 of Lysobacter yangpyeongensis. Lineage (NCBI taxonomy): Bacteria > Pseudomonadati > Pseudomonadota > Gammaproteobacteria > Lysobacterales > Lysobacteraceae > Lysobacter > Lysobacter yangpyeongensis. The sequence continues at coordinate 753,675 of NZ_JBHSNM010000001.1, forward strand.
GCGGTCATCGCACGCGTCCGGCAACTGAAATCGCCCGCTGCATCCGCCCGCATTCCCACTCCACAGACCCCTGCCTGAGACATGCAAGACACACCAGACCTGTATGTCGTCGTGGTGAACGACGAACTCCAGTATTCGATCTGGCCCGCCGGCCGTGAACTCCCGGGTGGATGGCGCAGCGACGGCTTCGTAGGGTCGCGCGCGCAGTGCCTCGCGGCGATCGGCAACCGCTGGACCGACATGCGACCGCTGAGCGTGCGACAGCACGTCGGATCGGCTCCAACGCAGGCAAGCGAATGACCACGGACACCCGCATGGACCACATCTCATTCCCGGCCGGCCCGACCGCAGGCGACGCCGCGCAGACGGAACGCATGGCACTTTCTCCCATGCCGTCGTACGCGCAGGAGCGCCTGTGGCTGATCGACAAGCTGGTCGACGACAAGGCGCTCTATAACACCGCAGTGCGGTTCGCACTGACGGGTTCGCTCGATGTGGAGGCGCTTCAGCGGGCCTTGTCCGAAATCGTCGCCCGGCACGAGGCCTTGCGCACCGGCTTCTCCGCAGCGGACGGCCGCCCCGACGTCTCGGCCGAAGTGACGCTTCCGTTCACAGTCGAGGATCTGCGCGACTGCACCGATCCGGACGAAGCCTTGCGTCGGCACCAGCGTGAGACGGCGGCTCGCCCCTTTGATCTCCGGCACCCTCCCCTGCTCCGCGCTGCGCTCTACCGCCTTGCGGACGAGCGCCGCGAACTGCTGATCGCGGTGCATCACATCGTGTTCGACGGCGCGTCCGCCGACGTGCTGATGCAGGAACTGGAAAGCCTGTATCCCGCCTTCCTCGTTGGTCGGGCCCCGTCGTTGCCGCCACTCGCGTTGCAACCCGGCGACCTCGCTCGCCGCGAACGCGAACGCGCCGACGCCGATGGCTTCCGGCAGTCGCTGTCGTACTGGAGCGAACAACTCGGCGACGACCTGCCGCTGCTCACGCTGCCTTCGGACCGGACCCGCCCGCCGCGGCAGACCTACAACGGCGCCAGCGTGAGCCGTCGCCTTTCCGTGGACACCGGGCGCAACCTCGATGCCTTCTGCCGCCGCGAGCGCGTCACGCCCTTCATGACGATGCTGGCCGCGTACGCCGTGACGCTGTGCCGTCACGCGAACCAGCAGGACGTCGTCATCGGCAGCCCGTTCGCGCTGCGTGGCGACAAGGACACGCAGGGGCTCATCGGCTTCTTCGTCAACACCGTGGCCCTGCGCCTGAAGATCGCCGGGTCGCCCACTTTCCGCGAATTGCTGCATTCGGCCCGGCGCACTTGCCTGGAGGCGTTCCGGCACGCCGACTGTCCGTTCGGCGAGGTCGTGGCCGCATTGCAGGCGGATCGCGATCCGTCGCACTCGCCGGTCTTCCAGGCCATGCTCGTCGTCCAGGGCCGTCGTCGCGAAGTCACCCTCGGCGATGGCCTGCGCATGGCTTACCTGGGCGAACTCGCCATGGAGCGGGCGCGATTCGACGTCGCGCTGGTGCTCGATTTCCTTCCCGACGGCGCGGCGCTGTCGCTCGAGTACAACCGCGACCTGTTCGACTCCGCGAATGCGCAGGGACTCCTCGACCGTTTCTGCGTGCTCCTGGACGCGGCCCTGGCCGATCCCGACTGCTGCGTCGACCGTCTGCCGCTGACCACCGCAACGGAACGGACACAGCTGCTGCGTTGGGCATCTCATCCAGCGCAGGTGCCGGACGGCGGCGTGCATGCCCTCTTCGAACGCGTGGCGCGCCGACAGCCGGATGCGGTCGCGGTGTCGCACGGTGCTGCACAGCTCACCTATCGCGAACTCGATCAGCAGGCGGAACGGATCGCGGACTATTTCCATGCGATCGGCGTGGTTCCAGGTGCGCGGATCGCGCTGTGCCTGCCGCGGATTCCGCATTTCCTCGCGGCAGTACTGGCGTGCTGGAAGGTCGGTGCCGCCTATGTGCCGCTCGACCCCGAGTTGCCCGAAGCGCGGCACCGCTACATGGCCGGGGATGCCGGCGTTGCTCATGTCGTGACCACGTCGGCGCTGGCGGAGCGGTTTTCCGGCCTGCACGTGACCTGCGTGGACGATGCCGCGACGCTGACGCGGATCGGCGAAAGCCCGCGACGCCAGCAAGCGGCCATCGACGATGGCAACCGGATCGCCTACGTGATCTACACGTCGGGGTCCACCGGCGAACCCAAGGGCGTACTGGTACCGCATCGTGCGGTCGCGCGGCTGTTCGCCGATCCCGGGCCACTCGGGTACGGCGCCGATACCGTGATGCTGCAGAGCGTGAACGCGGCATTCGATGCCTCGGTGCTGGAAACCTGGGCGCCGCTGTGCTGCGGCGGCCGCCTGGTGCTGTATCCCGGGCAATCGCCCGATGTCTCGATGCTGCGCGACCTCATCACCGCCAATGGCGTGAATACGCTGACGTTGCCGGCTGCGTTGCTGGACATGTGGGTGGAACAACTGTCGGGACCCACGGGGCTGCGGCGGATCGTTGCAGGCGGCGAAGCGCTTTCGGCCACGACCGTCGGGCGTCTGTACGGACTCGATGCGGAGGTCACGGTCGTCAACCACTACGGCCCCACCGAGAACGGGATCCTCACGAGCTATTACCCGATTCCGCGCGGATGCCCGTCGCCGATTCCCATCGGTCATCCGGTCCCGGGCACCGGATTGCTGGTGCTGAACGAGGCCGGGCAACTGCAACCTACCGGAGCGGTGGGCGAACTGTTCGTCACCGGACAGGGATTGGCGCAGGGCTATCTGGACCGTCCCGAGCAGACGGCGGAGCGGTTCGTGACTCTGGAAATCGAAGGGGAAACCGTCCGCGCCTACCGTACCGGCGACCTGGTGCGGTGGCAGCGAGCCGGGGACGGCGACGATGCGCTGCTCGCCTTCATGGGACGCAGCGACCAGCAGGTCAAGATCCGCGGATTCCGCATCGAACTGGGAGAAATCGAAGCGCGGCTGCGCGCCTGCCCCGGCGTGCAGGACGCCAGGGTGCTGGTGCGTCGTGGTGCGGGCGGCGACCGGCAGATCGTGGCGTACGTCATCGACGACGGTTGCCACGACCGCATCGAATGGCGCGCACAACTGCAGGAGGCCTTGCCCGGCTACATGGTGCCGGCCGCTTTCGTGCGGCTCGCCGCGTGGCCCCTGACCCAGAACGGCAAGGCCGATCTGCAAGCCCTGCCCGCGCCGGAACGCGACGACCACGTCGTGCTTCCGGTGGTGCCGCCCGCCACGGCGCTGGAGGCGCGCCTGCTGTCGATCTGGCAATCGTTGCTGCGCATCGACCGGATCAGCGTCGAGGACGATTTCTTCGACATCGGCGGCCACTCGCTGCTGGCGACGCGGCTGCACAACCGCGTGCGTGCCGAACTCGGCGTCGACGTGCCATTGCGCGCATTGTTCCAGGAACCGACGATCCGGCGGTTCGCTGCGTACCTGGAAAGCCAGGAGAACGAGCCTTCCCGGGCCGTGTTGCCGCCCGTAACCGTGGCTGCGCATGCCGATGACGCGCCGCTGTCGTATGCGCAGCAGCGGCTGTGGTTCATCCACCAGTTCGAGAGCGACAGCGCGCAGTACCACATCCCCTATCGCCTGCAGCTGCGTGGGGGACTCGACATCGATGCGCTGCGCACTGCGCTGCATGCGTTGATCGAACGGCATTCCGTCCTGGCGACCGTGTTCTGCAACGAGGGCAGCGAGCCGAGGCAGCGGCAGAAATCGTTCAACTCGCTCGAGCTGCCCGTCGACGATGTTTCGGCGGAGCCGCCGGAAGAGTGCATCGCCATCGCGCAGTTGCTGCTGGCGCGCGAGGCCACGCGTCCCTTCGACCTGACCAACGAACCCCCGTTGCGTGCGCGCCTGGTGCGACTCGCGACGGACGAGCACTGGCTGGCGCTGACGGTGCACCACATCGCCGCCGATGGCTGGGCCATGGGCATCCTGCAGCAGGAACTGGGGGTCCTGTACGCGGCAGCACGCCGCGGCGAAACCGCGTCATTGCCTCCGTTGCCTGTGCAGTACCGGGATTACGCGTATTGGCAGCGCCGCTGGCTGGACGAGACCGCTCTCGAGCCGCAATACACGTTCTGGCAGCAGCGGCTGGAGGGGCTCCCGCTGCTGCACAACCTGCCGCTCGACCGTCCGCGACCACAGCTCCAGACGTATCGCGGCGCGTTGCATGTGCAGAGCCTTCCCCGGTCGCTGGTGGACGCCCTGCAGCACCTTGGCAAGCGCCACGATGCGACGTTGTTCATGGTGCTGCATGCGGCCTTCGCACTGCTGCTCTCGCGTTACAGCGGCGAGACCGACATCGTGGTGGGGACACCCGTCGCCAACCGCCGCGACGAGGCCCTGGCGTCGCTGGTCGGCCTCTTCATCAACACGCTGGTCCTGCGAACCGATCTTTCCGCGACGCCGACCTTCATCGACCTGCTGCAGCACTGTCGCGACTACGCCCTGGACGCCTACGAGCACCAGGACCTGCCCTTCGAGCTGCTGGTCGAGCGACTCAACCCCGCGCGGAGTTCCGCGTACACGCCGCTCTTCCAGGTTTTGTTCGCGCTGCAGAACAACGAGATGGAACACCTGCGGCTCGACGGCACGGAATGCGAGCCGATTCCCCTCGCCGAGCGGTTCGCGAAATTCGACCTCGCGCTCAACCTGCAGGTGGAGGGCGACGTCCTGCGGGCGGAATGGGAATACAACCCGGACCTGTTCGATGCCGGGACAATCGGGCAGATGGCCCGCTGCTACGCCACGCTGCTGGAGGCGGTCGTCGCATCGCCGCATTCGCCGATACAGCGATTGCCGCTGCTGTCCGATGCCGAACGGCGCGAGGTGCTCGAACTCGGCAATGCGACCGCGCGGCCCTATCCGCAGACGCTCTGCGTGCACACGCTGTTCGAACGACAGGCGGCCAGCCGGCCCGACGCGATCGCCGTCATCCACGAGGAATCCCGCACTTCCTACGCGGCGCTCAATGCGGAGGCCAACCGGCTCGCGCGCCACCTGATCGCATCGGGTGTCGGTCGTGACGTGCCGGTGGCCATCGCCATGGAACGCGGTGCCGGGCTCATCGTGGGCCTGCTTGCGATCCTCAAGGCCGGTGGCGCCTACGTTCCCCTCGATGCCGGGTACCCGCAGGCACGGCTCGCCGCGATGCTGGACGACTGCGCACCGCGCGTCGTTCTCACCGATCCGGCAACGCTGCCCGCGCTGGAATCCGCACTGGACGCCGCTGCGCTGGCGAGCGCGCCGCGTGTGCTCGATCTGCACACGGATGCCACCGCGTGGGCCGCTGAAAGCGATGCCAACCTGCCGGAGCCTGTCGATGCGTCGCATCTGGCGTATGTGATCTACACATCGGGCTCGACCGGTCGGCCCAAGGGGGTTGGCAACGAACACCAGGGCATCGTCAACCGATTGCTGTGGTTGCAGGAAGCCCATCCGCTGGCGACGGACGATCGCTTCCTGCAGACGGCGCCGCTCGGATTCGGCGCGTCGGTGGTGGAGATCTTCTGGCCACTGACCGCCGGCGCGCAGCTGGTGCTCACCAGTGGCGACGGGCACAAGGATCCCGACTACCTCGTCCGGGTGATCCAGCGCGAGCGGATTGGTGCCCTCCACTTCGTGCCTTCGATGCTGCAGGCCTTCCTGGACCATCCGCAGGCCGGCGACTGCCGCAGCCTTGCGCGGATCCTGTGCGGCGGCGAGGCGCTGCATGGCTCGCTGGCCCGTCGCTGTCGGGAGCGCTTGCCGCAGGCCGCACTGCACCACCTCTACGGCTCAAGCGAAACCGCCGTCCTGTCCACGGGTTGGGACTGCACCCGCGTCCCCATTCCGGACAACGTGCCGATCGGAACGCCGGGCGCCAATACCCGCATCTATATCCTCGACGCATGCGGCGAGCCGGTTCCGCGCGGCGTACGTGGCGAGATACATGTCGCCGGCCGCCAGGTCGCCCGTGGCTACCTGCATCGTCCGGAACTCGACGCGGAACGTTTCAGCACGGACCCGTTCCATTCCGATGGCGCGCGCATGTACCGCACGGGCGATCTCGCCCGTCACTTGCCGGACGGAAGCATCGAGCACCTGGGCCGCAACGACTTCCAGGTGAAGATCCGCGGACAGCGCGTGGAACTGGGCGACATCGAAGCGCAGATGATCGCGGCGCCGGGCATACGCCAGGCCGTGGTCGTCGCGCGCGACCGGGGAGACGGCATGAGCCTGGCTGCCTACGTCGTGCCCGACGAAATGCCGTCCCCGGAAGAAGCGTTGCTGGAAGACCTGCGTCGCCACCTGAAGGCGCAGTTGCCCGCGCACATGGTGCCCGCGGCGTACTGCGTGCTGCCGCGGCTCCCACTCAATGCGAACGGCAAGCTCGATCGCGAAGCCCTGCCCGTTCCCGGCGTCATCGCGGGCACCAGCGGGCTGCAACCGCCGGAGGACGACGTGCAAAGACAGTTGCACGGCATCTGGGTGGAACTGCTGAAGCACGACCGCTTCGGCGTCGACTGCGACTTCTTCGCCGTCGGCGGACATTCGCTGCTGGCCTTGCGCGTGGTCAACAGGATCCGCGAGGTGCTGGCGCACGAGCTCGAACTGAAGGCGTTCTTCACGGCACCCACCATCCGCGCCATTGCCGAAGGCATTCACCGGCAACGGATCGCACGCAGGGCTGCCGAGCGCTTCCGGCAGAGCGACCTCGACGAAATCACCGAATTCTGATCTGAGCAGGGACGATATGGGACAGGAACTTTCCAGCTTGACTCTCCATCGCGACATGCCGGCGCTGCTGCCGCTCACCGATGCGCTCATGGTCGCGAGCGAACAACCGGCGATCGCCGCCGTGACGACGTGGGTGAAGGAGTACCTTTGCCGCCCCCATCCCGAACTGGGCCGCAACGGGCCCATGTGTCCCTTTGTCCCTGGCGCCTTGCAGAAGGAGCTGCTGTTCGTCGCCACCTACGATCGGGACGACCTCGACGTGGCGGCGATCAAGGCGATCCTGCTGGCCGAAATGGAGCGCTTCATCGCACTGCCGCCGACCTCCGGCAACGAGGCGCAGTTCAAATCCCTGATGGTGCTCTTCCCGGCCTTGTCGCTCGACGATGCGCGGGCGCTCATCGAGCCGGCGCAGGCGGAATTGCAGCAGTGCTTCGTTCCGAACGGCCTGATGGTCGGCGAATTCCACGCCGGTCCGCCGCGCAAGTCGGGCTTGTGGAATCCGGAGTTCAAGCCCCTCTACAGCCCAGTCCCGATGCTGGTGATCCGCCACATGGTGCCGACGGACGTGCTTTTCCTGAAGGACGACGCGCGGCTTTTCGCCGAATACACGAAGATCTACGGCAACGCCGTGCCGGAGCGCTTCCGCGCGCAGTTCGAGGAAGCATCGGCGCGGTTCGGCGTCGTCCTGTCGCCGGGCAACGATGCGCCGCAAGGCGCGCCCCGCATCATCGAGGCCTTGGAAACCGCGGAGCTGACCTATCGCGTGCACCGCCACGACGACTTCCCCCAGCCCATCCGCAACCCGGGGGATTTTGCCGAAGCACTCGGCTACGCGCTGGGGCGGATCACCAAGACGCTGTTCCTGCGCTGTCGCGACTCCGGCCGTCATTGCCTGGTCGTCTGCGGCATGGACAAGCGCGTGGACCTGCGCGGGATCTCGAGCCGGCTCGACGCGGGACGACTCGAAATGGCGCCGCTGACGGACCTGCAGAAGCACATCGGATATCCGCCCACGTCGGTCACGCCGATTGCGGTGGAAGGCATTCCGGTCTTCATCGACGAATCGCTGATGGAACACTCGACCGTGCTCACCGGTAGCGGCGTGCCGCGGGTGGAAATCGAGATCGCGCCTGCCGACCTGCGGTCCCTGTGCGACGCACGCGTGGTGGCCATGGCATGAATGCCTCCATGCGCATCGACCAGGCCATCGAAGCGCTGGCGGAGGCCGGCGTCTACCTCGCTGTCCAGGACGGAAAGCTCATCTGCAAGGCCGCCCCGGGCGCGCTGACACCCGAGCGCCGGCAATTCATCAGCGACCGGAAGACGGATTTCCTCGCCTTCCTCGACGCGGGCGACGTGGCGATGCCGGGCGACAGCGAACCGGTGCTCGCGCCTCGCGGTGCCGGCGACGCCATGCTGTCGCCCGCGCAGAAGCGACTCTGGTTCATCGATCGGCTGACCGGCGCCAACTACATCATTCCGGTGACGTATCGGCTGACCGGACCTCTGGACGCGCATGCGCTGGCCCGGGCGCTGCACCGCATCGTCGAACGGCACGAAAGCCTGCGAACGGTCGTCGGTGAAAACGACGGCGAACCGATTGCCCTCATCCGCGACGCGGAAGGATTCGAGTTCGAGTGCGAGGACATCCGGGCGCTGGATCGCGACGCCCGCGAATCGCACGTCCGCAATCGCCTGCAGGCGGCCATAACGCAGTCCTTCGATCTGGCCCGCGACCTACCGCTGCGGGCCTGCCTGTTCCAGTTGGCCGAACGCGAGCATGTCCTGCTGCTGACCCTGCACCACATCGCTTCCGACGGCTGGTCCGTCGAAAACCTGCTGCGCGAGTTGTCGGTGCTGTATGCCGCCTTCATCGAAGCGCGGTCCGATCCGCTGCCGCCCCTGGCGCTGCATTACGCCGACTACGCGGCCTGGCAGCTGCAATGGCTGCAGGGCGAACGGCTCCATCGCGAACTGGCGTACTGGCGCGACCGCCTGGCTGGCGCGCCCGCCGTGCACGGGCTTCCGCTGGACTTTCCGCGCCCGTCGCATGCGGTCCACGTCGGCGCGACCTGGCGCCAGCAACTGCCTGCAGCGCTGCACCGTGCGCTGGGCGAACTCAGCCGCCACCTGGGTGCGACGCTCTTCATGACCCTGCAGACGGCCTTCGCCGTGCTGATCGCGCGGTGGAGCGGCGAGTCCGACGTTGTGGTAGGCACGCCGGTGGCCAATCGTCCGCGCGACGAGCTCGCGCCGCTGATCGGCTTCTTCGCGAACACGCTGGCATTGCGCAGCTCGCTGCCGCCGGACATGCCATTCGCCGAGGCGGTCCGCGAGGCGCGTTCGACGGCGCTGGACGCCTACAAGTACCAGCACCTGCCGTTCGAAGTCCTCGTGGAGGATCTCAACCCCCCGCGCAGCCTCAACCATGCGCCATTGTTCCAGCTGATGTTCTCGCTGCTGGACATCGACGAGGCGTCGGCGATCGACCTGCCGGGAATCACGGCCGAAGCGATCCTTCCGGACTGCAGCAACGCGAAATTCGACCTGGGCCTGACCCTCTTCGAAAACGCGGGCGGGCTCGAGGCGTGCTGGGACTACAGCACCGAGTTGTTCCGGAACGACACCATCGCGCGGCTCGGCGCCTCGTTCGAAGCGCTGCTGCGAGGTATCGTCGCCGATCCGGCGCAGCGGATCGGCGATCTGCCGCTGCTCGACGACGCAGCGCAAGGCCAGGTGCTGGCCCTGGGTGTCGGCGAAGCCGCCGACTACCCGCTGCATCGCTGCCTGCACGAACTGGTCGAAGCACAGGTCGCGCGCAGCCCGGATGCCGTCGCCGTCACCCAGGGCGATGAAGCGCTGACCTACGGCGAACTCAACGAGGAAGCCAACCGCCTCGCCCACCACCTGCGCGCGCTCGGCGTGCGCCCGGAGATGCGCGTCGGCATCGTCATGCCGCGCTGTCCGCGCCTGATGGTCGCGGTGCTGGCGGTGATGAAGGCCGGCGGCGCCTATGTTCCGATCGAGCCCGATCACCCCGATCAACGGCTTGCCTACATGCTCGACGACTGCGCACCCGCGGTCGTGCTGACTCTGGGCGACAGCACGGACCGCGTGCGCTCCCTGCTCTCCGCAACGGGGAAACAACCATCGGCGGTGCTTGACATCGTGGCGGACGCAGCGGCCTGGTCGGATCGACCGCTCGACAATCCGCGGCCCGAAGACGTCGGGCTCACGCCGCGGAACCTCGTCTACGTCATCTACACCTCGGGCTCCACCGGACAGCCCAAGGGCGTGATGAACGAGCATCGCGGTGTCGCCAACCGCATGCTGTGGATGCAGCAGGCCTATCCGCTCGCTCCGCAGGATCGGGTGCTGCAGAAGACACCGATCGGCTTCGACGTCTCGGTGCGCGAAATCTTCCACACCCTGATCGCTGGCGCCCGCATGGTGCAGGCGCGGACCGACGGACATCGCGATCCCGGCTACCTCATCGATCTGATCGCGCGCGAGCGGGTTAACGTCGTCGGCTTCGTGCCGTCGATGTTGCAGGCGTTCCTCGACCATCCGCGCGCACGCACCTGCACCGGCATCCAGCGCATCTTCTGCGGCGGCGAAACACTCCCGGGCGCACTGGCGCGCCGCTGTCGCGCCGAGTTCCCGGATGCGCAGCTGCACAATCTCTATGGCCCCACGGAAGCGGCCGTGAGCGTTACGGCCTGGGACTGCCCCAGAGAGGGGATCCCGGACATCATTCCCATCGGCAGGCCCGGCGCCAACACGCGCATCTACATCCTCGACGAGCGTGGCGCGCCTGTTCCGCGCGGCGTTCGCGGAGAAATCCACATCGCCGGCTGCCAGGTCGCGCGCGGCTACCTCAATCGCCCCGAACTCACCGCGGAGCGCTTCCTCGACGATCCGTTCCATCCCGGCGACGACGCCCGCATGTACCGCACCGGCGATCTCGGCCGCCAGTGGGCCGACGGCAACATCGAATACCTCGGACGCAACGACTTCCAGGTCAAGATCCGTGGCCAGCGCGTGGAACTCGGCGAAATCGAGGCGCAGCTGCGCAACCTGGCGGGCGTTGGCCAGGCGGCCGTGGTCGTGCGCGACGTCGGCGACGGCGGCCCCGCCCTGGTCGCCTACGTCGTCGCCGCGGACGATGCGGACACCTCCGTTCGTACTGGTCAATGGCGGCGGCAATTGCAGGCGGTGTTGCCCGCGCACATGGTGCCGTCGATGTTCGTGCTGGTGCCGGCGATGCCGGTGACGGCGAACGGCAAACTGGACCTCAATGCCCTGCCCGCTCCGGACGGCGACGACGCGTCCCCCACGCTGCATGAGCCACCGCGTTCGCCCCTCGAAGCGCGCCTGGCGGACATGTGGCGCGAACTGCTGCAACGCGAACGCGTGGGCGTCACCGACAATTTCTTCGAACTGGGCGGACATTCGCTGTTGCTGACCCGTCTGAGCAACCAGATCCTCGCGCATTGCGCGATCGAGTTGCCGCTGAAGCAGTTGTTTGCCGCGCAGACGGTGCGTGAGCAGGCCAGGCTCATCGAATCCCGGGAGCCTTCTGCTCGCGAAGCGACGGGCGTCGCGCCCAAGCCCCGGCCCAAGGATGCGCCGCCGGTGCTGTCGTTCGCGCAGCGCAGGCTGTGGTTCATCGACCAGATGGGCGAAGCCGGCGCGGTCTACAACATTCCGTGTGCACTGCGCCTGCGGGGAACGCTCGACGTGGAAGCTTTGCATGCGGCGCTTTACACCGTGGTGCAGCGTCACGAAGTGCTGCGCACGCCGCTGGTCGCGGAGTCGGGCGAGGCCGTGCCGCAACTGCGCGATAGCTTCGATGTGCGGTTGGATACCCACGATCTGGAATCGCAGCCGGATCGCGACGACGAACTGCGCCGACGGATCGACGAAGAGGCCGCACGTCCCTTCGACCTTGCCAGCGACCTCTTCCTGCGCGCGCAACTGCTGCGCCTGTCCGCAAACGAGCATGTGCTGCTGATGACGGTGCACCACATCGCGGCCGACGGCTGGTCGATGGGCGTGCTGTTGCATGAAATCGCCGAGTCCTACAACGCGCGCGAGCAAGGACGGGAAGCCGCGCTGGCACCATTGCCGCTGCAATACGCCGACTACGCGCACTGGCAGCAGGAATGGCTGCAGGGCGAGCGGCTCGACGCGCAGCTGCGCTACTGGGAAGACCAGCTGGCCGGACTGCCGGTGGTGCACAACCTCCCGCTCGACTTCCCCCGCCCCGAAACGCAGCGCTATCGCGGCGCCATGCACTGGCAGCGCATGCCGGCCGAATTGCTCGCCGGCCTCCAGCAACTGGCGCGCAAGCACGATGCCACGTCCTTCATGGTGCTCCATGCGGCCTTCGCGGTGCTGTTGTCGCGATGGAGCGGCGATGCCGACATCGTGATCGGCACCCCGATCGCCAACCGCAGGCACGAGGCGCTCGCACCACTGGTCGGCTTCTTCGTCAACACGCTGGTGCTGCGGACCGGACTGGATCCGCAAGCGTCCTTCGTCGAGGCGTTGCGACACACGCGTTCGGTCGCCCTGGACGCATACCAGCACCAGGACCTTCCCTTCGAGATGCTGGTGGACCGCCTGCGGCCCGCACGCTCGCTGGCACACAGTCCGCTCTTCCAGGTCATGCTGGCGTTCGACAACAACGGCAGCGCGATCGTCCCGCTGGAAGGACTGGACGTCTCGGATGCGGCGGGCGACTCGCACCATGCCAAGTTCGACCTCACGCTCAACCTGCGCGAAACCGCCGAAGGGCTCGAGGCCTGCTGGGATTACAACCGCGACCTCTTCCGGCCCGACACCATCGCCCGCATGGGCGCGACCTTCGAAACCCTGCTGCAGGGCATCGTGCGCGATCCCGACCGGCGCGTGGGCGAGTTGCCCCTGATGGAGGGCGCGCTCGCCGATGAAGCGGAAACGGCGTGCGCCCTGCCGAACGTGACGGGCGTGCACGAGCTGTTCGAAGCCAATGCCCGGCGGGTGCCGGAGCGCATTGCCGCCCGCGACGGATCGCGCGAGATCCGCTATTGCGATCTCGACGCCAGCGCCGCCCGGATCGCCGACGCACTGCAGGCCGCCGGCGTGGGCGCGGACCGGTGCGTAGCGCTGCACATGGAACGCGGCATCGACATGCTCGCCGGCATGCTCGGGATCCTGAAAGCCGGTGGCGCCTATGTGCCGCTCGATCCCGCCCATCCCCGCGAACGCCTGGCCGCGATCCTGCGCGACAGCGGGGCGACAGTCCTGCTGACCCAGTCCGCTTTGCGCCAAGCGCTGCCTGCGGATGGCACGCGGGTGTTGTGCGTGGAAGACCTTCCGTCCGCTGCACCGTTGGCAGAGGGGCGGCGAACGATGACGCTGCAACGCTCGAATCTTGCCTACGTGCTCTACACATCAGGCTCGACAGGCGCACCGAAGGGCGTCATGGTCGAACACGGCAACCTGCTCAACCTCGTCCATCACGCCTGCACCGAGTTCGCGGACAACGGCCCGGTCGAAGCCTCGCTGTGGACCAGCCTCGGCTTCGACGTGTCGGTGTTCGAGGTGTTCGTGGCGCTCGCGCTGGGCGCAACGGTGCACCTCGTGCCCGAAGAGATCCGCGCCGATCCCGACGCGCTGCTGCAGTGGTTCGCCGCGCAAGGAATCACGCAGGCCTATCTCCCGCCATTCGTGGTACGCCGCTGGCGTGAAATCGCGGACGAGCGGATCGCCGCGCTGTCGCTGCGTCGCCTGCTGGTCGGCGTCGAACCGCTCGTGGAAGCCGACCTGCACCGGCTGATGCGTCTGCTCCCCGGCCTGTCGGTCGTCAACGGCTACGGCCCTACCGAAACCACCGTCTACTGCACGAGCTACGCCGACATCCGCGACCGCGCGCGCAATGCGCCGATCGGGCGCCCCATCGCCAATACGCAGATCCATCTTCTGGATGCGTCACTGCAACCGGTGCCCCCGGGCGTGGTGGGCGAGATCCATGTATCCGGCCTGGGCGTCGCGCGCGGCTATCTCAACCGGCCGGACCTGACGCGGGAAAGCTTCATCGAACACCCCTCCGGCCGCCGCCTGTATCGCACCGGCGATCTCGCACGCTGGTCGGCAGAAGGTCAGCTGGAGTTCCACGGACGCCGCGACCAGCAGGTCAAGGTGAACGGTGTTCGCATCGAACCTCGCGAGATCGAGACGGCATTGTGCTCGCATCCCGGCGTGAACGAAGCCGCGGTGCTGGCGCGGGAAACGGGACCGGACCGCGACCGCCGCCTGGTGGCCTACCTGCTCTGCCGCGAAGACCGCCCGGAACCGGGCGCGCTGCGGGAGCACCTGGCGCAGCACCTGCCGGCGTACATGATTCCGTCCGCCTTCGTCCTGCTCGACGCATGGCCGCTGACCGTGAGCGGCAAGCTCGACGCCAGGGCCCTGCCCGAGCCGGACCTCGGTGCCTACGCGGCTTCGGAATACACGCCGCCGGAAACGCCGCTGGAGCGGCAGATCGCCGCGATCTGGCAGGGACTGCTGGGCCACGAGCGGATCAGCGTCACCGCGAACTTCTTCGACCTGGGCGGGCATTCGCTCAACGCGGTGCGGTTGATGTCCTCGATCCGCGAATGCACCGGGAAATCGCTGCCTATTTCCATTCTTTTCCAGGCGCCGACCATCCGCGCCCTGGCGGCGCAGGTCATCGGTTACCAGCCGTCGGCCGGTGAGTCGTTCATCGTCCTGCGCGAAGGGAACACGATGCCCCCGCTGTTCCTCTTCCACGCTGCCGGCGGGGACGTCGTCTGCTACCACCCGCTGCTGCGCCACCTGACTCCGGGCGTCCCGGTCTGCGGATTCCATCGCAGCGAGTTGCCGAACCAGCGGGTGCCGATGTTCAAGTCGGTGGAAGAGCTCGCCGAGGTCTATCTCGCGCGCCTGCTGCGACAACAGCCGGAGGGTCCGTATCGGCTCGCGGGCTGGTCCAGCGGCGGACTGTTGGCGCTGGAGGTCGCGTCCCGGCTCGAATCGATGGGCCGGAACGTGGCCGGGGTCGCGCTCATCGACACGATGCTGGCGACGGGAACCGGCATTCCGGAGCGATTCCACACGCTCGGGCTGGATGCCCTGCAACAACTGTCGCCCGACGAAGCCTGCGAACTGATGCGCGAGTTCGATCCGACATTGCCGATGGCGCGACCCGGCGGCGAGATCCTGGACGTTCCCGCGAGCGACTACTTCAACTACCTGGTCGCCGCCAACCAGATCGGACTGGAGTTCCACAAGCCGCGTTTCGTGCTGGACGCGCCCGTGTCCTACTTCGGATGCAGCCAGAACCGCAATTTCAAGACTGTCGTGCAGCGCGTCGAAGAAATCCAGGCGCTCGTGCGAGGTCCCATCGTCTGCCGCGAATTCGACGCGACGCACTTCTCGATCATGGAAGAGCCGCATGTGACCGAACTCGGCCCGGCGCTTGCAGCGAGCCTGGGACTGTCATGACGACGCACGCGCCACGGCTTGCGGATTGCAGGCTAAACGGCGGGGAACCCGATCGGGCTCCCACTCCGCTTATATCGCCGGCGGCGGGAGCCGTCACCGGCGAACCGGACGCGCCGGCAGGCCTGCAGGCCGAGGACATGGCCCTGGGCGTGGACGGCGTCTGTGCCGCCACGCTGCGTTACGCCTGTACGCCCGAAGCGCTGGCGCAGCTGTCTGCCGACAATCGCCATCGGTATCCGCGACGCAATGCGAGCCTGGTTCGCCAGATCGATTTCCTCGCCGGTCGGACCTGTGCGGAACGGGCACTGCACCGCGCGGGTCTGGCGATGCCGGCCGCGATCGGCACCGGGTCGCATGGCGAACCGTTGTGGCCGCCGGGATTCCGGGGGTCCATTTCGCACGGCGACGGCCTGGCGATTGCGATCGTGGCGCGGGAATCGCGTGCGGGTCGGCTTGGCGTCGACGTGCAGACACGCATCGAGCCGGGCGTCGCCGCGGAAATCCGCGGCCGGATCGCCACACCCGAGGAACTGGCGCTGTGTGCTCCGGCCATGGATGACGCGTGGCTCACGCTGGTCTTTTCCGCGAAGGAAAGTCTCTTCAAGGCCCTGTTCCCGCAGGTCGGGACGTACTTCGAGTTTCTCGACGCAACGCTTTGCGCCGTCCACGACGCACGACTCACCCTTCGCCTCAACACCACGCTCTCGCCGCAGCACGTCCGCGGTCGATGCTACGACGTGGTGTACGGATGGATGGGCACGCACGCCTGGACCTGCTGCTGCGCCTGAATTCACGGCTGGCGGCGATCGCTCCTGCGATCAACGGGCCTCCGAGGTTCGCTACCGTTAGTGCCCGCCCGCACGCCCGCTCCGGCAGCGCCACTCACGCGCCAGGCATCCCGTGAAGACATTTCCCGCCCGGACGAAGCACCGGCCGCCCAGCGAATCGACAAACGGCAGCAACGTCGACGCCGGTTGCTTTAATCTGGCCGCCCTGCGGCAGGCGCGCCGTGATAGTTCATGGAGCCGCATCGTTTGCGGTGGGGCAGAGGCGGCACAGCGCCAGGGAGCGTAAGGAGGCGTCGCCATGGAAGCGCTGCGAAGCGGCATCGGGGCGGTTGCGGGAGATGCCGTTGCGGACGGCTCCGCGATATCGCCGCTGAGCGAAATCATCGGACAGTCGCCGGCGTACCTGCGCCTCGTGGCGCAGATCCGCAAGATGGCGGGCAACGACGCCTCCGTTCTGATCGAGGGCGAGACCGGCGCCGGCAAGGAACTGGCGGCACGCGCCGTGCATTACCTGAGCCGACGGCGTGAACGGCCGTTCGTGCCGCTGAACTGCGGGGCGATTCCCGAATCCCTGGTCGAAGCCGAGCTGTTCGGCCATGTCCGCGGTTCGTTCACCGATGCCAAGCACAACCGCGAAGGCGTCATCGCGCATGCCCAGGGCGGCACGCTGTTCCTCGACGAGATCGAGACGCTCTCGCCCAAGGGCCAGGTCGCCCTGCTGCGCTTCCTGCAGGACCGCCGTTATCGACCGGTCGGCCACAGCCGCGAGCAGCTCGCGGACGTGCGCGTCGTCGCGGCGACCAACAAGCCGATGCCGCGCATCGTGGCCGAGGGGCAATTCCGGTCCGACCTGCTGTACCGGTTGAACGTGCTCAACCTGCGCGTCCCGCCCCTGCGCGAACGCGTCGAGGACATCGTCCCGCTGGCGACGCACTTCGTTGCCCTGTTCTGCGAGCGCTACGGACTCGGCGCCAAGCGACTGGACCACGGCACCGGACTGTGGATGCAGCAGTACGACTGGCCCGGCAACGTTCGCGAACTGGAAAACCTCGTCCATCGCCTCGTGCTGTTCTGCGATGGGGATGTCCTGTACTACGCCGGCGATCCCGACGACGAACCCGCAGACCGGACCTGCCCTGATTTCCGGCGCGCCAAGGCCGCGGCGATCGCTTCCTTCGAGCGCACCTACCTCACACGCCTGATGCGCGAAACCAACGGCAACATCAGCGCCGCGGCACGCATGGCGTGCAAGGAGCGGCGTGCGCTGGGCAAGCTGCTGAAGAAGCACGGCATCGACAAGGACGTCTACCGGGCCTGAGGCCCGACCGATCGAACGCAGCGCCTTCCGGCCATGCGCCGGCAGAGACGACCGTGCCTGCCTGGGTCCCGCACGTGCGCGCGGCGGGTCCGAATCCACCCACCCCTTCACCGCGATAGTCGCGGCACGGCTGCGCTCATCGGGCGGGCAGCGCATCACCGGCGACCCGCATCGCCCTGCACAGGGCGCCGCAACCCGCGCTACGGCGCATCGATGTGCTGGCACGAGGTTTGCTCCAGTGACGGTTGCGCCCAATCCGGTTCGAGGAAGTACGCCATGCCGGCGGGTGCGGTGCATGCAGTGCGCGAGTTGCAGGAAGCCGTCCGCGGGTATTTGCGATCGCACCCGCTCGCGGCCGACACGCTGGTCGGCATCCGCCAATGGTGGCTGCCGGAATCGCTGAGGAGCACGTCGATCGAGATGATCAGGCTGGCGCTGGCGCAAATGGTGGCGAGCGGAGAACTCCGCCGCGAAACCCTGGGCGACGGATCGCATCTGTATGCGTTGCCACGCGCGCAGGACGCCGGCACGCCATGACCCGCGTCGGCGCCCTCCTCCGCGTTCCGCTCCGCTCGCGAGCGCATCGGCCGGTTCACCGGAACGATCCAAGAACAGCCTAGGAGCCCATTCGTATGCCTGCCCTACTCCGCCATCCCGGCGTGTACATCGAGGAAATCCCGAGCGGCGTCCGCACGATCACCGGCGTCGCCACGTCGATCACCGCCTTCGTCGGCCGCGCATGGCGCGGCCAGACCAACGAGCCCGTGGCCGTCTTCAGCTACGCAGACTACGAACGCGAGTTCGGCGGCCTGTGGCGCAACAGCAGCATGAGCTACGCCGTGCAGCAGTACTTCCTCAATGGCGGCAGCCAGGCGCTCATCGTCCGCGTGGCCGCGACCACCGGCATCCAGGCCGCGCCCGCGACCATCACGCTGAACGCAGGAACGACACTGGTCGCCGCCAATCCGGGCACCTGGGGACGCAACCTGCGCGCGTCGGTCGACCACACGACCAGCAACACCGCCGATACCAATCTGTTCAACCTCGAGATCTACGACGACCCGACGCTCAAGGTGGACAGCGCCGGCCGCGGCGGCTCCGGTCTGCGCGAGACGTTCCGCAACGTTTCCATCGATCCGAACAGCCCGCGCTTCGTGACCAAGATCCTGGCCGAGCAATCGACGCTGGCGCGGATGCAGACGCTGGGCGCCGCGCGCCCGACCGTCCAGGCCAATGTCGCGGCGACCGCGAGCACCGGCAGCGACGGCATCCTGCAGGGCGCGCCCGCCGCCGCGGCCACGGCGGCCGCCAACGAGATCCTCGGCTCGCCGAGCGGCAAGAGCGGCATGTACGCGCTGCTCAAGGCCGACCTGTTCAACCTCCTGTGCATCCCGCCGCTGGTGTACGCGCGCGAAACCACGGCGCCGGCGTTCGAGCGCCTCGAAACGGACGTGCCGATGAACGTGTGGACCGCCGCGGCCACGTTCTGCAACGAAGAACGCGCGTTGCTGCTGGTCGATGCGCCCGCGGCCTGGACCGTCGCCAACGCACCAGCCGGCGTCGCCACGTTCAGCGCCGTCACACGGAAAAATGCCGCGCTGTACTTCCCGCGCATCCGCGTGCCCGATCCGTTGCGCGACAACCAGCTGGAAGACTTCGCGCCCTGCGGCGCGGTCGCCGGCATCATGGCGCGCACCGACGCCGGTCGCGGCGTGTGGAAGGCGCCGGCCGGCATCGAGGCGAACCTCGCCGGCGTCCTCGGCCTCTCGATCAACGCCGCTCCCGGATCGCTGACCGACCAGGAGAACGGCACGCTCAATCCGCTCGGCATCAACTGCCTGCGCAACCTGCCCAACATCGGGCATGTGGTCTGGGGTGCCCGCACGCTGGAAGGCAACGACGCGCTCGCTTCCGAGTGGAAGTACGTGCCGGTGCGCCGCCTGGCGATGTTCCTGGAAGAGACGCTGTTCCGTGGCACGCAATGGGTGGTGTTCGAGCCCAACGACGAACCCCTGTGGGCGCAGATCCGCCTGAATGTCGGCGCGTTCATGCACTCGCTGTTCATCGAGGGCGCGTTCCAGGGCGCGACGCCGCGCGAGGCCTACTACGTGCGCTGCAGCCGCGAGACGACGACGCAGGCCGACATCGACAAGGGCGTGGTCAACATCGAAGTCGGCTTCGCGCCGCTCAAGCCCGCCGAATTCGTCGTGATCAAGTTCCAGCAGATGACGCAGCAGGCGCAGGTCTAAGGAGAACGACATGGCACAGTTCAGCGTCAACGCCCGGCGGCTCGATCCCTACAAGAACTTCAAGTTCCGGGTGAAGTGGGACGGCAAGTACGTTGCCGGCGTGTCCAAGGTCAGCGCGCTCAAGCGCAGCACCGAAGTCGTGGAGCATCGCAACGGCGGCGATCCGTCCACGTCGCGCAAGTCGCCCGGCCGCAGCAAGTACGAGCCGATCACCCTCGAGCGGGGCGTCACCCACGACACCGAATTCGAGAAGTGGGCGAACAAGGTCTGGAACTTCGGCTCGGGCCTGGGCGCGGAAGTCTCGCTCAAGGATTTCCGCAAGGACCTGATCATCGAGGTCTACAACGAGGCCGGGCAGCCGGTGCTCGCCTACAAGGTCTATCGCTGCTGGGTGTCCGAATTCCAGTCGATTCCCGACCTCGACGCCAATGCCAACGCCGTGGCGATCCAGACCCTGAAGCTGGAAAACGAAGGCTGGGAGCGCGACTACGACGTGGTCGAGCCGGCCGAGCCCAGCTTCAGCGAACCGGCGATCTGACCCATGCGATCGGGCGGCGCCGCGAGCCTGCTGGAACTGTGGGAGCGTTGCGAACCTTGCAGCGCCTCACAGCGCGCACTGGTGCTGCTGGCGTGGGCGCTGCCCGATCACAGTGTCGATGCGCTGGCGGACTGGGATCTGGGCTCGCGCGACTGGCATCTGCTGCGACTGCGGCGGCGGTTGTTCGGCACGCAACTCGACGGCTACACCGAATGTCCGGCATGCGGTGAACGGCTGGAGATCGAACTCGATGCCCGGCAGTTGCAGGACGATGTCGAACCCGCGCCGGCGCCGGAATTCCGCGGCGAGGACGGTCGCCGCTTCCGCCTGCCGTCCACTCGCGACCTCATCGCGATAGAGAATCTCGATGACGTCGAAGCGGCAACACAGGCGCTCGTCGAACGCTGCGCCCTGGACGCACCCGCGGCGATGCCGTCGCCGGAGACCGAAGCCGCACTGGCGCAGCTCGCCGGCGAACGCGGCTTCCGGTTGGAACTGAGCTGCGCCGCCTGCAACGAACACTGGCTGCACGACTTCGACCCGGGTGCCTTCCTGTGGGAGGAAATCCGCGCGCGTGCACTGGAGCTGCTGGACGAGGTGCACCAGCTGGCCAGCGCCTATGGCTGGAGCGAACGCGCCATCCTGGCCATGTCCGATGCGCGCCGGCACTGCTATCTCGAGCGGGTCGGATGATGGCCGGCTTCTTCCGCCAGCTCGCGCAGCGCGTCCACGCACCGGCGGCCCGGCTGCATTCGTCGGCGGCCCTGCCCTACTCCGGCGCGCGCGACACACCGGGCGATGCCGATGCCGATACCTGGCCGGCCGCGCTGCCCGACACATCGCGCTCGCTGCGGGTGGACGTGTCCAATCACATCGCGCCCGCGCGTCCGGCAGGCAACACGCCCGCGAAGTCGCCTTCGTCCCGGCGCGATGGCACGAAGCGCAGCCGCGCCACCACCAATCCCGTGCGTGCGAGGAGCAAGCCATCGCCGCGACCAGCCGAGCGCGAGCGCCGGACGCCACGCAGCATCGTCGAGCAGGTCGTAGCGCTCATGCCGGCACTCGCACCGCGGCCGCCGGTCGCGCCCAGCATCGCAGCGGCGCGACCGGCAGCCGCGTCCACCGCGCCACCGGGCGCAGCGCAGCCGTCAGTGCCGGCAACACGGCGCAGACACAAGGCGCCGATGGGCACATCGGCACGCGCGGCTTCCGCAACGAGGACGAAGAGCATCGTGGCGCCCCGTCGGCAGATGCCGCCGGCCGCTCCCGACGTCCACATCCATATCGGTCGCGTCGAACTCACCGCAGGCAGCACCGCGCCCGCCGCGCCCAGGCGCGAATCGCCGGCCGAACGCCGGCCGATGTCCCTCGACGATTACCTCAGGCAGCGGCGCGCCGGCCGCACGGGGTCGCCATGAGCAATGCACTGGCCATCGCCGGCGTCACCGCCGTGCTGCGCGACCTGCTGGACAGCGGCCTGATCGACCACGAAATCACCGACGCGATGGGCCAGGGCGTCAGCGTGACCGCCGTCGCGCCCGACACCATCCGTGTCGAGGGCTCCGAGGCCAAGCCGCAGCTCAACATCTTCCTCCACCAGGCGACACCCAACGCCGCACTGCGCAACGTCGGCCTGCCTTCGCGCGATCGCAACGGCCAACGCCTGAGCAATCCGCCGCTGGCGCTCGACCTGCACTACCTGGTCACGGCATACGGCATCACCGACCTGCAGGCGGAGGTCCTGCTCGGCTATGCGATGCAGCTGCTGCACGAGACGCCGATGCTGTCGCGCGACGCCGTGCGCACCGCGCTGAACCCGCCCAACGCGCCCGTCAGCGGTTCGCTGCTCCCGGCCGTGTACGAGGCGTTGCGCGCTTCGGATCTGGCCGAGCAATACGAGCAGATCAAGATCACCCCGGCACCGATGAACACGGAGGAGATGTCGAAGCTGTGGTCGGCGATCCAGGCGCACTACCGGCCCACCGCGGCCTACCAGGTCACCGTCGTGCTGATCGAAGCCACGCAACCCGCGCGCTCGGCGCTGCCGGTGCTCAGTCGCGGGCCCACCGAAACCTCGCAGGTCGATCCGACGAAACAGCGCGAGCGCGGTGTCGCCGTCGCCGCCAACCTGCGTGCGACCTATCCGCAGGTGGACGAGGTCGAACTGCCGAACAGGCAACTCGCCGCGCACCTGGGCGACACGGTCACGCTGAAAGGCGCGCTGTTCGACGGCAGCAACCAGGCCCTGCTGCTGGAGCTGCCGCGCCTGCACATCGAACGCACGCTCGCACCGGGCGCCGTGGCCGCCGACGAGATCAGCTTCGTCATCCCCAACCAGCCGGCCAACTATCCCGCGGGCAATTACCTGATGGCGCTGCAGGTGCAGCGTCCGGGTGAGACGGCGCCGCGCGTGTCCGAACAGATGCTGCTGAAGATCGCGCCGCGCATGACCAGCCTTACCACGCCGCCGCAGGTGTTCAACGCCGATCCGGACGGTACCGCCGTCGTGACGATCTCCTGCTCGCCGCAGGTGCGTCCCAACCAGCGCGTGTCGCTGCTGATCGGCAGCCGCGAAGTGGTGGCCGACGACCATCCCGCGACGACGGCCAATCTCAGCTTCACGGTTCCCGATGCGCCGATCGGCAAGCACCACGTGCGCCTGCGCATCGACGGTGTCGACAGCCAGCTCGTCGATCGCAGCAAGTCGCCACCGGAGTTCCTCGACCAGCGGATCGAAATCGCATGAACGAATCCGTCCTCGACTGGAGCACCGCCAACCAGGCCCTGCTCGCCGCGGAACTGGCCTGGCTGCGTCACGGACTGGAACAGCAGATCGACGACGGCCAGGAAGGCGGCGGTTCCGTCAGCGAGCGCGGCCCTGCCCTCGCGCGGGCGGTGGACGACGCGCGCAATGCCATGCCTGCACCGGCAGCGATCGACATCGTCGCCGAACTGTTCGGTCTGTCGGATTTCGAGCGTCTGGTGCTGCTGCTGTGCTGCGGCGCCGAACTCGATGCGCACATCGCCGATGCCTGCGCGCGCCTGCATGGCAACGCCGCGGCGCGCAATGCCAGTTTCGGCCTGGCGCTGGCGAACCTGCCGGAAGCGCACTGGAGCGCGCTTACGCCGTCGCGTCCGTTGCGGCACTGGCGTCTGGTGGAAGTCGATGCCGGACTGCGACTCGTCGACAGTCCGCTCCGGGTCGACGAACGCGTGTTGCACTTCATCGCCGGGATCAACGCACTCGATGCGCGCCTGCGCCCGTTGCTGACGCTGCGCGAACCGCCGCGCCTGATCGCGGCCAGCCACGAAGACCTGTCGAAGGACATCGTCGCGCGCCTGCTGAATTCTCCGCACGCCGCCGGCCTGGTGCACTTCGACGGCGACGATCTCTACGGGCAGCAGGACCTGGCAGCGAGCGTCGCGGCGACTCTGGGCTCGCGCCTGTACACCCTGCGCGGCGAGGACCTGCCCGGCGCGAGCAACGAGCTCGACCAGCTGCAGGTGCTGTGGGAACGCGAATCGCGCCTGCTTCCCGCCGTGCTGCTGCTGCAGGTGAGCGACAGCACGGCGACGAACGTCATGGCCTCGTTCGTCGAGAACCTGCGGGCGCCGCTGTTCGTGTCCTCCCGCGAGCCGCTGCGCGTGCAACGCGCTTCCTGGACCTTCACCGTCGACAAGCCCGACGCCGTCGAGCAGAAGACGCTGTGGCGGCAGGCACTCGGCGCGCGCGCCGGCCGGCTCAACGGGGCGCTCGACGCCCTGTCCGGACAGTTCCGCCTCAGCGCGCAGACCATCGCCACGATTGCCGAATCGGAAAGCGACCTCGACATCGACGGCCATCATGCGGTCTGGCACGCCGCGCGCCGCATCGGCCGCGAGCGGCTGGAGGACCTGGCCGAACGCATCAACCCTGTGGCGCAGTGGGACGACCTGATACTGCCCGCGGCGCAGACCGGCACGCTGCGCCAGATCGCCGCGCACCTGCGCCAGCGCATGCGCGTCTACGAAGACTGGGGTTTCGCCCGTAGCAGCACGCGCGGACTGGGCGTGAGCGCGCTGTTCTGCGGCGAGAGCGGCACCGGCAAGACGCTCGCCGCCGAAGTGCTCGCCAACGAACTGTCGCTGGATCTGTACCGCATCGACCTGTCCTCGGTGGTGAGCAAGTACATCGGCGAGACCGAGAAGAACCTGCGTCGCGTGTTCGATGCGGCCGAGGACAGCGGCGCCATTCTCCTGTTCGACGAAGCCGATGCCCTGTTCGGCAAACGCAGCGAGGTCAAGGACAGCCACGACCGCTACGCGAACATCGAGATCAGCTACCTGCTGCAGCGCATGGAGGCCTACCGCGGGCTGGCGGTGCTGACGACCAACATGAAGGCGGCACTGGATCGCGCGTTCCAGCGACGCTTGCGCTTCATCCTGAATTTCCCGTTCCCGGACAGCGAGCTGCGCGAAGCGATCTGGCGCCGCGTCTTCCCTTCGCAGGTGCCCTTGTCCGGCATCGACTACCGCAAGCTCGCCAAGCTCAACCTGCCCGGCGGCAACATCCGCAATATCGCGCTGAATTCGGCCTTCCTGGCGGCGGATGCAGGTGAGCCGCTCGGCATGGCCCACCTGCTGCGCGCCGCGCAGAGCGAAAGCGCCAAGCTCGAACGCCCGCTCGCCGATGTCGAGACGCGGGGGTGGATATGAAGCCCGGCCGCGTCCGCGTGCATATCGATCGACTCGTGCTGCGCGGGATTCCACGCGAGCAGCGCGATGCGTTCGTCGCCGCCTTCGAGAAGGAGTTGTCGAGGCAATTCGCGCAGGCGCAGCCGCATGGCGCGCTCCGTGCGCGCCATGCGCCGACCCTCGAGGCCGGCAGACTGCAGCTGCCGGGCAGCAGCGGCCCGAAACAGCTGGGCTTGCAAGCGGCACGTGCCCTTGCCCTGGGACTGAAGGGCTGACATGCGCGCGCTCGTGGCCAAGCCGTCGGCCGCCGTGTCCTGGGCGCATGGACCCTTGCAGCGCAAGTGTTCGACCTGCGGCACTTCGCATGCGAAAGCCGAATGCCCCAAGTGCAAACAACAGGCGGCGAACGCCGCGTCGGGGACGCAGGATGCGCTGGAACACGAAGCCGATCGCGTCGCGGACCAGGTGCTCAAGGGCGCGAATGCCGCAAGCACCGGCGCGGCGCCAACTTCGATCCAGCGCCGCGCCAACCGCGCCGCATCGCCCACGCCGCAAGTTCCCAATAGCGTCCATCGCACGCTCGCGGAATCCGGGCGCCCCCTGCAACCGCGCGTGCGGCGCGACATGGAACACCGCTTCGGCCACGACTTTTCCAGCGTGCGCGTGCACACCGGCGCCAGCGCCGATCGTTCCGCACGCGATGTCGATGCGCAGGCGTATACCGTGGGCCGGCACGTGGTCTTCGCCAGCGGACGCTTCAACCCGGAGCAGCCGGAAGGCAGGCGCCTGCTCGCGCACGAACTGACGCACGTGGTGCAGCAGGGCCACGCGAACCCCGGCGGCGTGCTGCGTTATTCGCCCCGCGGCGATCACCACGCCCCCGCCGAGCGCGAAGCCGAACGCAACGCGGCGCGCATCGACCAGGCCGGCCGACTCAACGTCACCGTCCGCTACACGGGCACGCCGATGCTCAATCGCGCGCCCAATTCGCCGGGCGGCTGCGGTGTGTGCATGAACCCGATGCTGGCCGGAACGCTGGTCCACAGCCTGGTGGGGCGAAAGACCGGAATCATGGGAATCTTCCATGAGGAGGGAGGGGGTGCGGAAGCCGAATTCCGCATCAGTGCACCCGTCCCCGGTGCACGTGGTGGACGCCTCGACATGGCCGTGGTCCGGCCGCGCGAGCAGACCATCTACATAGGCGAACTCAAGCCGAACAGCGCCGGCGGCGCCACTTCGGCCCGTGCGGACCTGGCGTTCTATTTCGCCCTGATCGCATCGCACCCGCAGTGGAGCAACTACTTCGCCCGCCTGATGAAGAGGGAGCACTTCACACCGCGGCCGCTGGCGCTGAAGAACCCACGCCTGCCCGCATGCCCCGTGCAGACCGTCACCATCACCAATCCCCAGCCGGGCGTGTATCTGTACGAGTGCACCCCTCACGCCACCACGCTCGAGGCGACACCGGCCTGCAAATGCAGGAAGCAGAAGAAGAAAAAGAAAAAGAAGAGCAAGAAGAAGCAGCAGAAAAAGAAAACCAGGCAGCAGAAAAAGAAGACGCCGACGAAGCAGAAGGCAAAGCCGAAGGCGAAAAAGCCCAAGGCGACCAAGCCGAAGAAGCCCGCGAAGCCGAAGAAGCCCAAGGCACCGAAGAAAAAGGCACCCAAGAAGCCGGCGTCGAAGAAGCCATCGAACCAACCCAAACCCAAGTCGGCGGGCGGTGCCGCCAACGTGGGCTTCGGGCTGTCGATTTTCAGCGTCAGTGGCGGCGCGGGAAACGCCGGTGTTGGCATCTCCGTGTTTTCCACCAGCACGTCGTTCGGTACGGCGGGCGCAAGCGTTTCGCTCTTCTCCGACTCCATTGCCGGCGGCGCTGCGGCGGTGAGCGCGAGCGCCGACAGTTCGAGCGCGACGGGTCTCTCCGTGGGAGCGACGGCGAGCAAGGGCAGCACCAGTATCGGTGGCGCCACGGCCACCGCGGGTACCGATGACGGCAGCACGACCGCAGCGGCCGCGACCGCCACCCAGAGCAATGGCAAGGAGAATGTGCAGGCCGCCGCAGGCGTTGCGGGTTCGGGCGACGCCGAAGGCAGCATCAAGGCGGAGGCCGGCAGCACGACATCCGGCAACACGCAGGGCGACCAGGGCGCAGGCTCCGGCGACAAGTCCGTCGACGCGAAGGACCTGCACGGCGACAAGGGCAGTGGCACGGGAAAAGCCCAGCCCTCACCGGCGGGCAAGCCCGGCACGGGTACAGGCACGGGCGGCACGACCTCGTCATCGGCAAAGCCCGGGGACAAAAAGGGATCGGGAACCGGCACCGGCACCGGCACTGGCACTGGCAAGACTGCAACTCCGGGCACGGGCACAGGCAGCGGGCAGAAGACCGACACCGGCCAGCCCGGCACCGGCCAGGCTGCGGGAGATGCAACGACGCAACCGGGTACGGGCGCGAGCAGCGCCGGTCAGCAAGGCCAGGGAACCGGTCCCAAGAGTACCGGCGACCTCAAGAGCGAACTCGCCGACATCCTTGGCGTGCTCGACCCGAACTCCAAACCGGAGGACCGGCAGAAGGCCGCGGAAGAAGCTGTCAAGATCAACGAAATGCTCAAGACGGCCTCTGCCGCGCAGAAGGCCCTGCTCGCGCAACTGGCGCAGCACAACGGCAACGAATACCGCGTGCCGGCATCGGACTGGGTCGACAAGATCCTGCAGGCCACCAAGGGCATCACCGAGGACGACCTCAAGTTCCTGGCCACGCTCAACTGGACACCCGGACACGTCACTGCCGAAGAACTGCGCAAGCGCGTCCTCAAGGCACTGGAAGACAAGAAAAAGCCACCGAGCGAAAGCAAGGGCGACGCCAAGTCCACCGGCAAGCAACCGCCCACCGGCGAAGCCGGCCAGGGCAAGGGCCAGGGCGCGGGTAGCGGCGTCGGCAAGGGCGCAGGCGCGTCGAGCAGGAAGGACGAAGGCTCCGCACCACCGGGCGAAGGCAGCAAGAGCGGCCCGGACAGCGGCAAGTTCACGGTCGCGCGGCCCTTCAAGGGCGATCTGAAGGATGTGCACGAACGCGACTACCAGTTCGTGGTCGACAAGCAGATCACCGCGTCCACCGGCAAAGGTGCGAAGCCGCTGATGACGCTGCAGTGGATCGGCGATGACAAGAAGGCCTACTACTACAAGCTCACCTACGAAGTCACCGAAGCACCGACGGAGAAGAAGGACGACAAGAAACCCAACGTGACCTGGCTCTACTTCACGCTGGAGTCGACCAACACCGAGCTGATCGATATCGCGCCCGAAGGCCAGGCGCCCTTCCTGATCAGGCCCAGGCGCCCCGCCTGGTACCGGGTGCAGAAGCCATGAGCAAACCGACGGCCACTGCAAACCGGGGACGCGCGCCGGCGAAAGCACCGGCCCGGGCCGCGCGTGCGAAACCGCAACCTGCGAAGCGCACATTCGCCGCACCGGCCTTCGCCGCAGCCGAAGCAGTCCTGCAGGGCGGCGGCCAGCCGCTGGAGCCGAACCTGCGCGCACACATGGAGCGCGCCTTCGGACACGACTTCGGTGCCGTGCGCGTGCATTGCGACAGCGCCGCGCACGAGTCGGCGCATGCACTGGGTGCGCGTGCGTACGCGGTCGGCCGGCATCTCGTGTTCGATCGCAACGAATACCGGCCCGCTGCGCCGGAGGGCCAACGCCTGCTCGCCCACGAACTGGCGCATGTCGTGCAACAGGGGCCGCTCGACTATCGTGCGGATCGCCCGCTGCAGCTCGAATCCGGCGATTCCGCACTCGAACGCGAAGCCCATCGCGCCGCGGATGCCGCGCCGTGCGGCGATCGCGTTCACGTGTCGCACGCAGCGGACACCGGCGTCCAGCGCCTGCAGCGAGCGGAGCACGGGACCTACGTGTCCACCATCGGCTCCAGTCCGTATCTCGATGCCGGCGAGCAGTTCTATCGCACCTGGGGCCATCCCAACGTCAAGCGCGTCGCCCACATGGGCCAGGTACTGGACGACCTGGATACGGCCACGAACCCGATCGAATCCTTCCGCATCGTCTCGCACGGCTCATCCCTGGGACTGGAACTGGGCCTGTTGCCGGAAATCGCCAGCGACTACTTCTGGGCCCAGCCCGTCGGCGACACGCCCGCGGCCACGCGGTACACGACCGAGAGCGGATTCCGCAAGGAGTTCGCCAACAAACGCATCCTGGTCGAAAGCAAGTTCGTCGAGATCTACAACGCGCTGTGGAAGGACGCGGCAACACAGGCCTTGCTGACCACGCTGGGCGGCGCCAAGGATCCGCCGAACGAGGAAAGCAACCTCGGCATCGTGCTCCGCGCCATCGCCGATGAGCGATTCCTCGCCGACGTCGAGCTCGCCGATGGAGGCAAACCCGACATTCCCAACAAGGCCGCGCTGCAGGCCTTCATCAAACTGCGCCGCGATACCTACGGGAAGCTGCTGGTCGAGGCCAAACCGAAAGACGAACAGGCAGACGCCAAAAAGGCGATCGCCGACCTCGGCAAAAAGCTGCCGGCCGTGATGGCTGCCGCCAGGATCAGCTTCGGCAAGATCGACAAAGACGAAGCCAAGACATTTGCGGATGATTTCGTGGAAACACCCGGCAAGCGCAGCGGGTTGAAGAAGAGCTTCACCAGATCGATACGGGAAGGCGCCGGCGGCCCGTTCCTGAAGCGGCTCAGGAGCGTGCGCAGCAAGATCAACGGCAAGACGCAAATCGAGATCCGCGGCTGCAACGTCGGCAAGGACATCAAGACCATGGATGGCCTGCGCGCCTTCTTCGGCAACCCCGACGCGCTGCCGGCCCTGTCCGCGCCCGATCTGTTCCAGTTCTTCTTCCAGCTCAACGTCAAGAGCTACCACAAGGACGAGGAAGCCGATCTGGAGGCCGCTTACGGCGACAGCCGCCTGGGCATCCAGACTGCGTTCGAGGACCTGCGTCGCATGAAGGCCGGCGAAGTGATCCGCCTGCACGTCGGCGGAAAGCTCGACGACCTGGCGAAGAAGTACGGGTTCGACGCTTCCAAGGCACGGCGGTTCACGCCGGAAATCGAGAAGTTCGATGAGCTCAGGGAAGGCGACCTGCTCTGGCTGGTGCAACGCGAAGTCGTGCCATTGGGCCGTTACAAATCGCTGGATGACTTCTGCCAGCAGTACCTGGGAAACAAGTATCTGTGGCCGAAGGTCCTGGCCGTGAATCCCGGTATCGGCGACCCCAAGCTGCTGGGTCCCGGCGACAGGATCACCGTTCCCAGGGATCTGCTGGGCAAGCCGTTCGCCGCGGTAGGCACGGGCAAGAACGATTTCGTCGCAGCCGTGCGCGGCGGCGAAGCAGTCGCGGGGCTGGCGAGCGCCATCGATGTCAAGCAACGCACCCGACGTGGCGTGGTCACGACCGAGCAGACGTTCGCTCATCCACGCCCGGTGCTGCACATCGACGACGCCAGGCGCAACGAAGCGCTGGGCAAGTGGCTGGCCACCCAGAAGTTCGATCCCAAGGGCCGCACTGCCGCCGAGCTGAGCAAGCGTTTCGGCAAGAACGCGGCACAGTTCGAGGCTGGCCGGGCCGGCACCTACGTGCAGTTCCTCACCCGTGGCTATCCGAACGCGGTCGATCCGATCTTCCCGGAGGACCGGCGCTACGACAGCCACATCATCAGGCGGCCCTGAACATGCCCTCCTCCTTTCCCAATTCCCCCCGGTTGCTGCGCGGCGGACTCGTCCTGGTCGACCCGGACTCGGGCCAGGTGCGGCGCGTCATCGCGCTGCAGTACAACCCGGATTCGCTCAATCGCACCCTGCAGGTGATGGCCGCGGGCGAAGGCGGCGAACGTTCGGAAGTGTTGCGACTGAAAGGGCCGGCCGTGGAAACCATCAAGCTGGAAGCGGAGATCGATGCCGCCGACCAGCTCGAGTTTCCGGAACAGAACGCCGCCGTCGTCGAGTTCGGCATCCAGCCGCAACTGGCCGCGCTGGAAGGACTGATCAACCCCGCCTCCGCGGATCTGCTGTCGGGCAACGGCATCGCCGGCGCCGGCACGATCGAGATCGCCCCCACGCAGGCGCCGCTCACGCTCTTCGTGTGGAGCAAGCAGCGCATCCTGCCCGTGCGCATCACCGAGTTCTCGATCACCGAGGAAGCCTTCGATCCCGCCCTCAATCCGCTGCGCGCCAAGGTGAGCCTTGGCCTGCGCGTGCTGTCGGTGAACGACGTCGGCTTCTCGCACAAGGCCGGCAACCTGTTCATGGGCTACCTGCAGAACAAGGAACGCCTGGCCGGCAAGGCGCCGGGCGCGGCGCTGGGCGCGCTCGGCATCGGAGGCATCCCGTGAACGAAGCCCTCAAGCAACTGGAAAACCTGCTGCAGAACGCCGCAGCCGGCCCGAAGCCGTTTCCGCCGAACAGCCGCTACAACGGCTTGCCGCTGCTGACGCACACCTTCGCCGACGGGCGCCCGGTGGCCTATCTCGCGCGTCGTTTCGTACCGCCGCCGGAGCGCTTCAGCACGATGGGCACGCATCGCGTCGTCGAAGGCGATCGGCTCGACAATCTCGCGGCGCGTTATCTCGGCGATCCGGAACAGTACTGGAAGCTGTGCGACGGCAACGGCGCACTGCGGCCGGACGAACTGGTGGAAGCCATCGGCCGCAGCCTGCGCATCACCCTGCCGGAGGGGTTGGGATCGCCGTGAACGGATTCGATCTCGACCAGAAGCCGCCCGTGCCGACGTCGTCGACGCCGACGCGTCGCCCGGACGCGACGCAGTCCGACAAGCCGCGCGAGAAGGCGCAGGCCGGGCCGGACCAGGCGGCGCGCCGGCCCGACTTCTCCACCTTGCGCATGCGCGCCGGCGAGGAAGGCGCACCCACTGCGGCAACCGGTCAGCAGACGAAACCAGCCCAGGGCGCACCCGGCGGACCTGCTGCTCCGGTTGCCGCCCCTTCCGCAGATGCAGCGAACGCCGATACAACCGCTACAGGCAGGCAGGACGTGCGCAAGACGGGCGCGGACGCGTGGTCGGAAACCTGCGACCGTTTCGCGCACAACCGCTCCGACCTCACGCCCGCGCATCGTCGCCGGATCGAAGCGCTCGCCGCCGCGATTTCGACGCGCCTGACGCTCGCGACAGGCAGCCGTGCGCGGGTGAGCATAAAGGGGCACACCGATACGTCCGGCGATGAAGCACGCAATCTCGCGCTCGGCATGCAACGCGCCGAAGCCGCGCGTTCCGCGCTGTCGCTGGCGTTGAGCAAGTACAGGCTGGGGGCCAATCAACTGACGCCGATCCTCGCCGAATCGATGGGCGAATCGCAGCCGGTCAACGCCGCCGGCGATGGCGTGAAGGATGCGGGCAACCGCCGCGTCGAAATCACCGTGACCATCGAAGGCCCTGCCCCCTCACCCACGCCGAAACCCGTCGCGAGGGTGCAGCCGCGTCCGCCGGTGCTGACCCTGCCGCCGGACTACGACCCGACACCGCCGGGTCCGCGGCGCCGCGACGACAACTGGTGGCAACGCGCGGAAGAAAACCAGCGCAGGATCGAACGGTTCGACCGCCAGCATCCGCGCAAGCCGAAGAGCATCAACGACGTGCTCGTCGACGGCGTCACCCGCGCGCTCGAGCCGGTAATCGCCCGCTTGCCCCGATCGCTGCGCAACAAGGCGCGCGAGGGCATCCGCGCGGGTATCGAAAAAGGCACGGAAGCCGGCTGCGACGCGGCGATCGACGCCAGCGGCGTGAACGGCGAGCAGGCCGAGGCGATCAAGGCCGCCTGCCATGCCGCACTGCAGACGAAGCCGGGAGGAAAGCCGTGATGCTCGACGGCCTGCACCTCACATTGCTGATCGGCCCCGCCGTGCCGGTGCCCGCGCCGACGGAAGTCCTCGACGCGCTCGAGGGTGTGCAGATCAACAGCGGCGGCGATCGCAGCGGCTTCCAGCTCAGCTTCCAGGTCGGCAAGCGTTCGGTGCTGCAGACCACGCTGCTGCCGGCGGGCTACTTCGATCCGATCGTCACGCGCGTGATAGTCATTGCGACGGTGCGCGGCATTCCCAACGTGCTGGCCGATGGCGTCGTCACCCGGCAGGAACTGTCGCCCAGCAACGACCCGGGCAAGTCGACGCTGACGATCACCGGCGAGGACCTGAGCCTGCTCATGGACCTCGTCGAGATGCCGTTCATGCGTTTTCCCGCCATGCCGGTGATCGCGCGCGTGTACGCGATCCTCGCCAAGTACGCCGCGTTCGGCATCGCGCCGATCGCGATTCCGCCGATCGTTCCCGACATCCCCAACCCGCTCGAGGAGATGCCGCACCAGAACGGCACCGACCGCGAATACCTGCAGCAGCTGGCGAGCAGCTGCGGCTACACCTTCTACGTCGAACCCGGTCCCACGCCCGGCGCCAACATCGCCTACTTCGGTCCCGACGTGCGCATTCCGGCGCCGCAACCGGCGCTCAACGTCAACATGGATGCGCACACCAATGTCGAGTCGCTGAGCTTCAGCCTCGACGGCACCGCGAAGAAGATCGTGGTGATGACGGTGATGGATCCGATCACGCGGCGCACGCCCATACCGATTCCGGTCCCGAACATCAGCGTGCTGCGTCCACCGATGGGTGTGCGTCCGACACCACCCGCGCGCGTGGAGTTTCCCGGTTATGTCGCGCACCTCAATCCCTCCGACGCCGCGAACATGGCGCTGGGCATCGTGCTGGGCGCGCAGGACGCCATCAGCGGCACCGGCACGCTCGACGTGCTGCGCTACGGCCACGTGCTGCGCTCGCGAATGATGGTCGGCGTGCGCGGCGCGGGCCTGGCCTACGACGGCCTCTACTACGTCAACAGCGTCTCGCACGACATCAAGCGCGGGCAGTTCAAGCAGAGCTTCAACCTGTCCCGCGATGGCCTGATCTCCAACACACCGGTGGTGCCACCATGAGCGCGCAAGCTCCCGTCAGCACGAAGAAGTACTACGGCAAGTACCGGGCGATCGTCACCAACAACGTCGATCCGCTGTTCATCGGGCGGATCCAGGTGATCGTCCCCGACGCCGCCTTCCTGGTGCCGAGCACCTGGGTGATGCCCTGCGTGCCGGTGGCGGGCATCAACATGGGCATGTTCTCGCCGCCGCTGATCGGCTCGGGCGTGTGGATCGAATTCGAGCGTGGCGATCCGAGCAAGCCGATCTGGGTGGGCTGCTACTGGGGCATGGGCGCGGAAGTGCCGGTGCTGTCGCGCATCGTGCCGCCGGCCGTGCCGGGCATCACGCTGCAGACGACGCTCAAGAACGGCATCGTCATCAGCGACGTGCCCGGCCCCACCGGCGGCATCATGATCCAGACGACGCTGGGCGCGATGATTTCGGTCAGCGACGTCGGCATCGTCATTTCCAACGGCAAGGGCGCGATGATCAGCCTCGTCGGCCCGGCCATCCAGATGGTGGGCGCGCCGATCGACATGAACGGCGCGGCCCTCACGGTGATGTGAGATGCCCGGTCCCGTCCTCCATGCCGGTGCGGTCGTGCTCTGCGCGCACGGCGGGCAGGCCACGCCGACCGCGCCGGTCCCGCGCGTGACGGTGAGCGGACAACCGGTGGCGACCATCGTCGCGCCCTATGCCGTCGCGGGCTGTCCTTTCCCATCCGCCTCCGGAGGTCCCTGCGTTACCGCGCAATGGATCGTGGGAGCGTTGCGCGTGCTGGCGATGGGGCAGCCGCTGGCGATCCAGTCCGGTGTCGCGCTTTGCGTACCGACCGGAACGCCCCTGATGCCCACCGTCGTGCAACCGCGCGTGATTGCGTCGTGAGGTGACCGCATGAACCTCGCCAGCCCCTATCGCTTCGACCACCGCGGACGCACAGCCGAACGCGATCTGGAACGCTACGTGCGCGATCTGATCGAAGCGGTGCTGTTCACCGCGCCCGGCGAACGCGTGATGCGCCCGGACTTCGGCAGCGGCGTCGCCCAGCTGGTGTTC
Organism: Lysobacter yangpyeongensis; assembly: GCF_042655745.1. Lineage (NCBI taxonomy): Bacteria > Pseudomonadati > Pseudomonadota > Gammaproteobacteria > Lysobacterales > Lysobacteraceae > Lysobacter > Lysobacter yangpyeongensis. The sequence goes on from NZ_JBHSNM010000001.1 coordinate 788,535, forward strand.
GCGCCCAACTCGCCCGAACTCGCCGGCGCCACCCAGATGCTGGTGCAGGGCGCGCTCAACCAGTTCCTCGGCGACTGGATCACCGTGCGCGACATCCGCGTCGAAGCCAGCGACGCCGTGCTCAGCGTGAAAGTCGCCTATTCAGTGATCGGCAGCGACCAGGTGCAGATCGCCGACTTCGTGCGCGGAGGCGGGCCATGAAATACCACTGCTGCGATCGCTACCGCCGCAACGCCGTCGCCGCGCATCCGACGCTCAACGGGCTGGACTATCTCGAAGTCCTCGACCGCGATCTGCCGGAGACGCACGCATTCCGTCAGCGCACGCTGTTCCTGCATTTCCTCAAGCCGATCGCCGGCCTGGGCCGCGACAACCTGCGACTGACGGGCGGCGACCGCATCCGCAACGTCGCCATCGAGTGGGCGCAACCCGGTGTGCCAACCCCCGCTGCACTGACGGCGGAAGAAGCCGCGCTGCTCGCGGCCCTGCCCCATCCGGACCGCGTGCTGGTGGTGCGCACGGACTCGACCGGCGATCGCTCCACCTATCGCATGCAGCTGGTGACTTCGCCGCTGGACGATCGCGTGCCCGACGGCTTCGATCCGCAACTGGCGCAGATCGACTTCTCGTTCAAGGTGGAATGCGACAGCGACTTCGACTGCCGCGTCGAACACCGCTGCCCGCCGCAGGAACTGCCCGAGCCGGAGATCAATTACCTGGCGAAGGACTACGCCAGCTTCCGTCGCCTGCTGCTCGATCGCATCGCCCAGCTGATCCCCGATCAGCGCAACCGTCCCGCCGCCGACACCGGCGTGATGCTGACCGAGCTGCTGGCCTACGTCGGCGACCACCTGAGCTACCGGCAGGACGCCGCCGCGACCGAAGCCTATCTCGGTACCGCACGCAAGCGCGTCTCGCTGCGGCGCCACGCACTGCTGGTCGATTACGCCATGCACGACGGCTGCAATGCGCGCACCTGGATGCAGATCGGGGTCGATGCCGCGAAGATCGACCTGGGCACGGACGGCACGCGCTTCCTCACCCGGTGCCAGGGACTGCCGGTGACGATCAAGCCCACGTCGCCGGACTACGACCGCGCGATGCAGCTGCATCCGGAAGTCTTCGAACCCATGCACAAGGCCGTGCTGCGACAACTGCACAACGAGCTGCCGCTCTACACCTGGGGCGACGAACGCTGCTGCCTGCCCAGGGGCGCGACGCGCGCGACGCTGCGCGGGCATTTTCCCGATCTCGCCGTCGGCGACGCGCTGCTGTTCGAGGAAATCGTCGGACCGACGACGGGATTGCCAGACGATGCCGATCCGGAGCACCGGCATGTGGTGCGCCTGACCGAAGTGATCCACACCGATGCGGGCAATCCGCTGGTGGATCCGCTCGACGACACCGAGATCACGGAGATCGCGTGGAGCGGGGACGACGCGCTGCCGTTCGCCCTGTGCGTGTCGTCGGTCACCGACGAGGATCACGGCAGCAGCTTCATTGGCAAGGTCAGCGTCGCCCGCGGCAATCTGGTCCTGGTCGACCATGGCCTGAGCATCGGCAACGAGTCTCTCGGCACGGTGCCCGAACCCGCCCTGCTGTACGCGCCGCGTGGCGCCAGCGACCGCTGCGACCCCTTGCCACTGGTCTCGGTGCGCCCCCGCTTCAACCCGCAACTGGCGCTGGCGCCGCTCACCCAGGCGGCCGATTTCGATCCCGCGGCGCCGGCCGCCCTGGCGATGCGCTGGCCGTTGCAGACGGTGAAGCCGTGCATCGCCCTCGAAGGCACGCTCGGCAGCGACGTGCGCGAGTGGCGACCGAAACGCGACCTGCTCAACAGCCGCGCGGACGCGGACGAGTTCGTCGCCGAAGTCGACGAACTGCAGCGTTGCGCGTTGCGCTTCGGCGACGACCGCAACGGACATTTTCCGGAAAGCGGCACCGCCTTCGTGGCGAGCTATCGCGTCGGCAACGGCGCGGCCGGCAACGTCGGCGCCGAATCCATCGTCCACATCGTCACCAGCGAAGACGGGATCGTCGCGGTACGCAATCCCTTGGCCGCACGGGGCGGCACGGACCCGGAGACTTCCGAGTCCGCCCGCCGCCGCGCGCCGGAGGCCTATCGCCGCCAGGAACGCGCGGTGACACCGGAGGACTACGCGGAAGTCAGCGAACGCCACGACGACGTGCAGAACGCGGCCGCGACGCTGCGCTGGACCGGCAGCTGGCACACGGTCTTCGTCACCGTGGACCGCGAAGGCGGCGACACGCTGACCGCGCCGTTCGCCGATTCGCTGACGCGCCACATCGACCGCTACCGCATGGCGGGGCACGACCTGGAGCTCAACGAGCCGATCTTCGTGCCACTGGAGCTCGCGCTGCACGTGTGCGTGAAGGCCGACCACTTCCGCAGCGACGTCAAGCGCGCACTGGAGGAACTCTTCAGCAGTCGTGTGCTGCGCGACGGACGGCGCGGGTTGTTCCATCCCGACAACTTCAGCTTCGGCGACCCGGTCTATCTCAGCCGCCTGTACGCGGCCGCGCATGCCGTGCCGGGCGTGCTGTCGGTCAAGGTCACCGCGTTCCGCCGGCAGGGTTCGAAGGACGAGCTCGCGCTACAGGAAGGACGCATCGCACTGGGCCGTCTGGAAATCGCGCGCCTGGACAACGATCCGAATTTCCCCGAACGCGGTGTGCTGAGCATGGAACTGCACGGAGGCAAATAGGCCATGAGCGAACAAGCCAACGACTGCGGTTGCTGCGCCGGCTCCGCCCGGCCGCCGGGGGTACGTTTCAATGCGCCGGGATTGCCGGCGATCGACTATCGCATCGGCCGCCATGGCGAGTTCAAGGCCGCCCTGCTCGCGCGCGTGTCGAGTTCGCGATTCCCCGCGCTGGCGGGACTGCGCACGCGCGAGAACGACGACTTCACCATCGCCTGGTGCGATGCCGGCGCGGTGATGCTCGATGTGTTGAGCTTCTACCAGGAGCGCATGGCCAACGAGGCCTATCTGCGCACGTCGGTGGAACGGCGCTCGATCGTCGAACTCGCGCGACTGATCGGCTACCGGCCTTCGCCCGGCGTCGCCGCTTCGACGCATCTGGCCTTCACGCTGGAAGACGCGCCGGGCATGCCTTCGCTTGCCGCCGGCCCGGTGACCGTGCCGGTGGGCACGCGCGTGCAGTCGATCCCCGGACCCGACGAACAGCCGCAGACTTTCGAAACGGTCGAACCGGTACTGGCGCGCGTGGGATGGAACGCGATTCCCGCTCAGCAGAGCGAAGCGCAGACCTTGCCCGCCGGCACGCGCGAGCTGTTCCTCGCCGGCGTCGACACGCAGCTGCAGCCCGGCGACATGCTGCTGCTGGTGGGCACCGAACGCTTCGACTCCAGCGCCAGCAAGCGCTGGGCGGTGCGCCCTCTGCTCACCGTCGAAGCCGACAACGATCGCAGGATAACCCGCGTCACCTGGGACGAAGCCCTGGGCGCCAACAACCTGCAGTGGAACTCCGACAAGGCGGTGCGCGTGTTCGCGTTGCGTGCGCGTGCCGGCCTGTTCGGCAACAACGCGCCCGACCCGCGCATGCTCAAGCTGGGCTACATCTCCGGCATCACCACGTGGCCGTGGGGAAACAACTGGGCGAACTACCAGATCCAGGGCGGCAACATCGACCTCGACGGCACGTATCCGAAGATCGTCGCCGGCGGATGGGTGGTGCTCGCGGGCGGATCGGGCAGTGAGGGCGATGCCTCGTTGCCGGGCGAGGAACTGCTCGTGCGGATCAACAGCGTCCGGCAACTGTCGCGCAGCGCCTACGGCCTGTCGCAACGCCTCACCCGCCTCAAGGGCGACGTGAATCCCGATCCGGCCCACTTCGCGCTGCCCGACACGCTGGTGCTGGCGCAAAGCGAGGAACTCCGGCTGGCGCCGCGCTACCTGCCCTACCCGGCCTACGGCGCCGAACTCGCGCTCGACCGACGCGTCGCGGATCTCGAACCGCGCCAGCCGCTCGCATTGAGCGGCAAACGCCAGCGCCTGCGCATCGTGGCCGACGATCCCGCGCTGAAGTTCGTGCCCGATGGTGGCACCGCGGTCGCGACACGTCCGGGCGACAGTTTCGTCGTGCTCGCGCCGCCGGTGTGGCTGCTGTCGCCGTGGGAGCTCGCGCTGCCGCCGTGGCTGCTCGAGGTGTTCCTGCGCTTCAAGCCCGGCCTCACCCTGCGCTGGCGCCTCGCCGATCGCAGCGGTGCCGAAGGCGTGCTCGACGGTTCGCCGTTCTCGGTCGCGCTGGAACCCGCGCGCAAGGACGACCCGGTCGTCAGCGAATTGCGCCACGTCGCCAAGCCGGCGAATGCCGTCGCGCATACCCGCGATCGCACCGTGCTGCAGCTCGATGCCGCGATGGCGCATGTCTACGACCGCACCACGCTCACCGTCTGCGCCAACCTCGCGCCCGCCACGCACGGCGAACGCGTGGGCGAGATCGCCGGCAGCGGCGACGCCGCGCTGCCGGGACAGCGCTTCGTCCTCAAGCAGTCGCCGCTGACCTATGTCAGCGCCGCCACGCCGGCCGGACGCGCATCCACGCTGGAGGTGCGCGTCGACGGACAACTGTGGAACGAGGTGCCGTCCTTGTTCGGGCGCGGCCCCAGGGAACACGTCTATGCGCTGCGGCAGGACGACGAACAGCGCACCATCGTGCAGTTCGGCGACAACCAGGAAGGTGCGCGCCTGAGCAGTGGCCAGGACAACGTGCGCCTGAGCTACCGCAAGGGGCTCGGCGTCGAGGGCAATGTCCGCAGCGGACAGCTCACGACCCTGCTCGGACGGCCGCTGGGCGTGAAGGCCGCCTGCAACCCGGTCGCCGCCACCGGCGGGCAGGATCCCGAATCCCGCGACGAGGCGCGCCGCAACGCACCGCTGACCATGCTGACGCTGGGTCGCGCGGTCTCCGTGCAGGATTACACCGACTTCGCGCGCAGCTTCGCCGGCGTGGCGAAGGCCTGCGCGATCTGGCTGAAGTCCGGGCCGGCCCGCGGCATCCATCTGACCATTGCCGGCCCCAACGGCGACGCCATCGTTGCCGGCAGCGCCACGCACCAGCACCTGACCGAGGCGTTGCGCAGATACGGCGATCCGCTGATTCCGCTGCGCATCACCAGCTATGCGCCGGTGCGGTTCCGGATCAGGGCCCGGATCAAGGTCGATGCGGCCTTCGTCGTCGAGGACGTGCTCAAGGCGGCGCGCCAGCGCCTGCACAGCCACTTCGCCTTCGACCAGCGCGACTTCCTGCAGCAGGTGGCGATAGACGAAGTGATGGCGGTCATCCAGAACGTGTCGGGCGTGGAAGCCGTCGACGTGGACGAACTCTACCGGCTCGATCCGGGCGCGACTCCCGACCTCGTCGCGCGTCTGTTCGCCAAACCGCCGCAACTGCAACCCGACGGCAGCGTCGCGCCGGCCGAACTGGTGACGCTCGATTCCGACCAGCTGGCGCTGGAGGTGATGCCATGAACTTCGACCAGCACAAGCTGATGTCGCTGTTGCCGGCGTTCCAGCGTCTGCGCGATGGCCAGATCGCGCAGGAACTCGGGCTGGCGGCCGGTCCGCTGCAGGAACTGCTGGCGCTGATGGCCGAGCAGATCGCTGTCATCGAGGAAGACCTGGAGCAGCTGCAGGACGATGCCTTCATCGAAACCTGCGCCGAATGGGCGGTCCCGTACATCGGCGACCTGATCGGCTACCGCGCGCTGTACGGCGTGGCATCGCGCGTCGCCAATGCCCGCGCGGAAGTGGCGCACACGATTGCCTATCGCCGGCGCAAGGGCACCGCGACCGTCCTGGAACAGCTCGCCCGCGATGTCACCGACTGGAATGCCTGCGCGGTCGAATTCTTCCAGCGTCTCATCACCACCCAGTACATGAACCACCGCCGCGTCTGGGTGCACGCGGCGCCGGATCTGCGCAACTGGCAGGCGCTGGACCGCGTCGGCAGCGCCTTCGACGCAATGCCGCGCACGATCGACGTGCGCCGGATCGAGAGCGGACGCGGCAGGCACAACATTCCCAACATCGGCCTGTTCCTGTGGCCGCTCGACGCCTGGCCGCTGAGCTACTCGCCCGCCGCGCGGGTCGATGACCGGCGCTGGCGCTTCAGCCCGCTCAACCACGACCAGCCGCTGGTGACGCGGCCCGAAACCGAGGATGACATCACCCATCTCGCGACACCGCTGAACGTGCCGCGCCCGATCGGTCGCCGCGTGCTGCACGAAGACCAGCGCAAGGCGGCCGCGGCCGATCCGCAGCGACCCGTGCAGTACTACAGCGACGGTGCCCTGCGCCGCAGCCTGCGCCTGTACGTCGGCACCACCGAGCCACTGCCCGCGGTCGACTACAAGGACGTGTGCGTCTGCAATCTCGCCGACGACGCCGGCAGCTGGGCGCATCTCCCGCCTGCGGGGAAGTACGCGATCGATCCGGTGCTCGGCCGCATTGCGCTGCCTCCCGGGCTGCCTGCGGGCACCCGCGTGCGCGTCGACTGGCACTACGGCTTCGGCGCGGCGCTCGGAGGCGGCGAATACGAACGCGCGGCGACCTTCGCGGAGCCCGCATCGACCACGCCGGTGCGCGTTCCGCAGGATCACGCGACCATCCAGGCTGCGATCACCGCGCTGGGCGGACAGGGCGTCGTGGAGATCACCGACAGCGGCCGCTACGAGGAAACGCTGGCCATCGACGTGGCCGCGAGCCAGCGCATCGAACTGCGCGCGCGCAACGGCCATCGCCCCACGCTGGTGCTGGGCGGCGAAATGCCCCTGACCGGCGGCCAGGACGGCGAGATCGTGCTGAACGGACTGCTGATCTGCGGCGACCGGCTCAACGTCGTCGACGACGGCAGCAATCGTCTGCGCAAACTCACGCTGCGCCATTGCACCCTGGTGCCGGGACACGAACTCAATGCCGACGGCTCGCCGGTGTCGCCGGGCGATGTGTCGCTGCGGGTGGAAATCCCGGACGTGCAGACGCGACTGGAGCGTTGCATCGTCGGCGCGCTGCGCGTGGTCGAAGGCTCCGAATCGCAACTGCTGGACTGCATCGTCGATGCCACGGCGCAGGAACGCGTGGCCTATGCCGCGCTCGATGGCGATGCCGCGGGCGGACCATTGACCCTGGAGGCCTGCACCTGCATCGGCAAGCTGCACGTGCTGCGCTTCGTGCTGGTTTCCAACTCGATCCTGCTGGCGGAACCGGCGACCGGCGATACCTGGGCGGCACCGGTCGTGGCCGAGCGCCGGCAACTGGGCTGCGTGCGCTACAGCTATGTGCCGGCCACGGCGCGTACGCCGCGGCGGTTCCGTTGCGTACCGGGCGAGGACACCACGGACTCACCGGTATTGCGCTTCGGTTCGCTCCGCTACGGCACGGCGATCTATGCGCAACTCGGCCAGGCGGCCAGCCGGCAGGTGCGCATGGGCGCCGACGACGAGGGCGAAATGGGCGCCTATCACCACGTGCACGGACCGCAGCGCGAAGCCAACCTGCGCCTGCGTCTGGACGAATACCTGCGGGTCGGCCTGGAGGCCGGCGTGTTCTACGAGACCTGAGTTTGCCCGGCGGATTTCGAAACCTGGCCGCCGCGCCGACCAGTGACTGGATTCAATGAGGAGCGTGTCATGAGCGGAGACTTCAGCCGGATCACCTTCGACCCCTGGGACGACGATCTCGGCGTGCTGCTGCAACAGGGACGGCCGCTCAGCGATGCCGAATGGAACGCGCTCGCATTGCAACTGCGACGCCGCATGCAGGTGGACACGCTCGACACGATCGGCCCGGCCGTGGTGCCGTTGCAGACGCCCGATGCCTTCAAGCTCGGCTTCTCCGGCGGCAACCTGAGCATCGGCGTCGGCCGCATGTACGTGGACGGGCTGCTGGCGCAGAACCACGGCAGCGGCACCAGGACCTGGGATCCGCAGCTGGAAGAGGAAGTCGGCACGCAGCCGGTGTTCTACGCGCCGCCCGCCTCCGATCCGGATGCCGGACAGCCGTACTATCCGAACCCGCCGGCCTTGCCCACCAGCGGGCGGCATCTCGTCTACCTGGACGTGTGGACGCGAGAGGTCAGCCACCTCGTCCGCCCCGATCTGATCGAGAAGGCCGTCGGCGTCGACAGCACCACGCGACTGCAGACGGTGTGGCAGGTGAAGCTGCTGCCCAACGTCGGATCCACCGCCAACTGCGCCACGCCGCTGGATTCCATCCCGGGCTGGCTGCCGGAGCACGCGCCTTCGGCCGCGCGCCTGACCACCACCACCGCGCCGGTGCCGGGCGAACCCGATCCCTGCCTCATTCCGCCGGGCGGCGGCTACAAAGGCCTGGAAAACCAGCTCTATCGCATCGAGATCCACAAGGGCGGCGGCCTGGGCACCGCGACGTTCAAATGGTCGCGCGACAACGCCAGCGTCGAGACGCGCGTGACGCACATTCCGGCGCTCAACCAGCTGGTGGTCGAAAGCATCGGCAAGGATTCAGTGTTGCGCTTCTCCGACGGCGACTGGATCGAGATCACCGACGACTGGCGCGAACTCCACAACGAACCGGGCGAACTGCGCCGGATCAGGATCGGCAACGGCGTCGACGATGCGACGCGCACCATCGTTCTCGAACAGCCGCTGCCGGCGGGCCTGTTCCCCACCGATGCGCAGAACCGCACCCAGCCTGCGCGGCATACGCGCATCAAGCGCTGGGACCAGCGCGGCAAGGTCCTCGACCAGAATGGCGCATTGCTGCAGGACCTGGATCTCGCCACGGCGACCGGCGAGATCACCGTGCCCGCCAGCGGCGCGGTAAGCGTGCTGCTGGAGCACAACGTCATCGCCAGCTTCAGCCTGGATCCCGCGGGCGGCGCGATGAAGAGCGGCGATGCCTGGGTGTTCGCCGCGCGCAGCACCGACGCGACCATCGAAGAACTCGACGCCGCGCCGCCGCTGGCGATCCATCACCACTACGCCAAGCTCGGCTTCGTCACCTTTCCGACCGGACTGACCGACTGCCGCATCTTCTGGCCGCCGCCGGCCGGCAATGGCGGCGGCGGTGGCGACAAGGTCGACCACTGCGCCTGTACCGTGTGCGTCACTCCGGCGCAGCACGAAGCCAACAACCCCTCGATCCAGGACGCCATCGACAAGGTCATCGCCGCCGGTGGCGGCACCGTCTGCCTGCAGGTGGGGCATTACGAGCTGCGCGAACCCCTGAAGATCGTTGGTGCAAGTTCCCTGCGGATCGTCGGCAAGGGCTGGAACACCGAGCTGGTCTCCGACACCCAGGTGTTCTGGCCAATCGAGAAATGCCACGACATCGGCCTTGCGCATTTCACCGCGCTCTCGCGTGGAGGCGGCGACATCGCGGGCGTGATGCTGTTGCGCGAGGTGGAAAGCGCGCAGCTGGAGCACCTGCGCATCGGTGCGGAGAAGACGGGCACCGGCATCCTGCTGGAAGGTGCCCTGTCCGACCTTTCGATCCGCGACAACCAGATCAAGGCATTCGTGGGCATCGGCAGTGGCGGCGTCAATGCGGCGGGTGTCGCGACCGGGCTGATGGACCTCCGCATCGAGGACAACCTGTTCAACTGCGAGGAATGCGCGATCTCCCTGGCCGACGTGACCGTGCACCACGCCGTATCGCGCATCGCCAACAACGCCGTGCGCGGTTGCCGCAAGGCCGGTTTCATCCTGACGGGCGCGAGTACCGATGGCTCGGGTGTCGACATCGCCGGCAATTCCCTGCAGGTGATGGGCGACGGGATGCATGTCGGCATGGACGGCCCGCGGGTCGCCGACAACAACGTGGCCGTCATCAAGCAGACCGGCGACGAGAACGTCGGTATCCGCCTGGTGCCGGGGCTCACCGGCGACAACGGCATGAACGGCTGCCAGCTGGTGGGCAACCGGATCGCCGACTTCTTCGGCGGCATCGAGCTCGACGTGCCGCTGGCCAACGCGATGATCCGGCGCAACGAGATCTCGGGCAGCGAGCTCGGCCTCTACACCCGCGACGGCGTCCGCATCCGCGAGCTCAGCATCCTGGGTAACCAGTTCCTCCGCATCACGGGGGAGGCCATGCGCGTGCAGAGCTTCCCGATGGACGACATCGGCGCACGCCTGGCGGTCAACGCCAACCAGATCGAGGTGCAGAGCCCGCGCACCGGCGTGCAGCTCGTCTGTCGCGACGGCGACGTCGTGTTCAGCGACAACCAGTGCCTGCAGGCCGGCGCCAAGGACGATCCCTGCATCTTCGTGATGGCGGACACGATCGTCGCTGCGTCGAACCGGCTCACGGCGCAGAACAAGGCGTCGATCCTCCTGCAGCCGCGCATGGGCCGCGTACCGTGCTGCACCGTCGTGGGCAACATCACTTCGGGAGAGATCCACGTCGGCACCGTCGGCACCGCCCTGCCCCTCCCATGGCATCCCCTGAACCTGATGAACGTATGAGCGCGTTGCGCCAGGAGCATGTATGGCCACGAAGAAAACGGCGCGCCGCGCCGCCAGGAAGGCAAAACCCGCAAAGACACCCACCGCGAAGCCCGCGAAGAAGGCCTCCGCGCGCAAGCGCCCGGCGCCACCCGCTGTCGCAAAGGCGACCGCGACGCGCGAGCCCGTCGCGCCACTGGAGTGGGCGCGCATGGACGATGCGGGCGCGCATCACGCGACGCGCGCCGGCCTGGTCCAGGACGGCATCGTCCGGCTGCGTCATCGGTTGCGCGCGTCGGGGGCCGCGTTGCGCGCGACGCGTGCAGACACCGGTGAGGCACCGGATATCGACAAGGCCCTGAAGCATCTGGCCGATCAGTTCCGGAACATGCTCGACGGCTGAGCCTTCACCCCGATTGCCCGGTGGGCCGTGATTCAGCCTGACGCCGTCGTCACACGCGACCGTGACATGCCGCCATGCACACTGCGTCCATCCCTGAAACGAGGTGGACTGCATGGATCATCTGGCACATACCGGCAACAACGTCCTGATCGTCGAGGACGAAAAGCTGCTCGCCATGATGCTGGAGGATCTGTTGATGGAAACCGGCCACCGCGTCGTGCACGCCGGTTCGCTCGGCGAGGCGCTGTCGCTGGTCGAACACCAGCGCTTCGACGCGGCGATCCTGGATATCAATATCGGGGGACAGGACGTCTTTCCGGTGGCCGCACGCCTGCGCGAACTGCAAACGCCTTTCGTGTTCGCCTCGGCCACCGACGTGAAGCAGATAGGCCCGGAGTTCCGCCGCGAGCCACTGATCGCCAAGCCCTACACCATCGACCAGGTGCAGCAGTCCCTGGACCGGATGCTGGCCGCACGGGTGTGAGTCCGTAGCGGCGTCACGGACGACGCCACGCTCATTCGTACTGGTTCGCCGCCACCGAATTGCCGAGCGCATCCTTCGCAAGCTGCACATGACCGCGCGAGGAACGCGTGGCGGCGCGGGACAACCGCAGCGTCGTGTTGTTGCGCGCAAAGCGATTGTCCTCGACCCGGAAGCCGCGCGTCTTACCGCGCAAGGCCACGCCAGCGCGGCGATTGCCACGGATGGTGTTGCCCGACACGACGCCGCCGTTGGCGGACACCGTGAAGATGCCGAAGCCGTTGCCCTCGATGGTGCAGTTGCGGATCGTCACGCGCGAGGCGCGGTGGTACGCCTGGATGCCGCCACCGCGATTGCCTTTCACGATGCAGCGCTCGATCGTGATGTCGTCGGCAGTGCCGGGCTTGTCCGGCTCGATGTCGATGCCGTACTCGGGCTTGGTGCCGTGCGTGTCGCTGAATTCGGAATCCCGCACGCGCACACGACGCGACCGGCCGATGGTGAGTCCCTGCCGGCGATTGCCGCGGCAGCGCACGTTCGCGATCAGGATGTCGGTGGACGGGCGCCCCTCCGCGCCGACCTTCGCGAGGCCACCGACGGAAATTCCGTCGCCCCAGCATCGCGAAATGGTCATGTCGCGCACGCTCACCCGCGAGGCACCGCGGATCATGATCCCATGGCCCCATTCGCCGGTCTTGCCCAGATGCGCATCGCGTTCGCCGACGATGGCACCGCCGGAGATCGTCACGTCGCTGACGCCTTCGACCAGCAGCACGTAGGCGCGCGGCGCGGCATTGGGCTTGGCCATGAGCACGGCATCGGGCGCCAGGCGCAGGTCGATGCCGTTGCGCAGGCGCAGGCTGCGCTGGGGATCGATCAGATAGCGGCCCGCGGGAACCTCGACCAGACCCGTGCCGCGTGCGGCACGATCGATCGCGCGCTGGAATGCGGCCGTATCGTCGCCGATGCCGTCGCCGCGCGCCCCGAGCGCACGCACGTCGACACCTTCGCGCACTGCCGACGCCAGGGCCGGCCAGCGCAGCGGCGCCAGCACCAGCAGCGCCAGCGAGGCGCGCAGACAACGCCGCCTGCCCTCTTCCCTGCTCCGCATGCGTCAGCCTCCGCTGCCGTGGTGCTCCAGCCACGGCATGACCACCGCCAGCAGGTAGAACTTAGATGCATGGTACTTGTTGTCGAGCCGGCCGCGGTTGCGCTCCAGCCACTGCGTCGCGCCCGGCAGGATGTGCCGCACGTGCGTGGACAAGTCGTGCACGAGTTCGAAACGCGTCCGCGCCAGTCCGCACAGATCGAAACGGAAGCTGCCCTTGCGCGCTACGTACGGCAGCTCATCGAAGCGGGTGGCGATGTGCTCGCGCACCAGCACCTTGTTGGCCTTGGTGATCGGATCGACGAGAAGCTCGCGCGGCACTTCGCGATAGACCCAATCGCGCAGCTCGTTGTCGCAGAACGGATAGGCCGGGCGCATCGACAACGCACTGCTGCTCAGCAGGCCCTTGGCGAAGCCGCCGGCAGAACCCGCCAGCGACATCGCGATGGCGAACCATTCGTCCACGGTGTGTGCCGAGGCGAGTTCTTCCTGGTACAGGTCCAGCCGCTGCCGCGAGCGCGCCGAGATGTCGCTGCCGAACAACTCGTCGACCTCCGCATCGGTGAAGCGCGAACCGGGGAACGCGCGCTCGATCCGCTCCATCTGCAACGTCGCCAGCACGTAGCACAGGGCGAAATTGCGCTCCACCAAAGGCAACGTTCCGAGGAAGGCCGGCAGGCGCCAGCCGCGGGCGAGCGTCGACAGCATGCGGTGGGTCCTGTCGACGGAGAGGCCGAAGTAGGAGTCCGAGCCCATGCCGTCGATGACGCCGTCGCCCCCTGCCCGCGCGATCTGGGTGACCAGGTCGACGTACGACAGCAGCGCGAAGTCGGCGGTGAGCAGCGGCATGCGCGGCACGATCGCCAGGTAGCGGTCGTATGCCCGCGCCGGATCGCAGACCAGGGTCTCGTGGCGCAACCCGAGCTTGCGCGCGACGAAGCTGGCCGAGGCGACTTCGTTCTCCTCCGTACCTCCGAGATAGGTGATGCACGTTGTCTCGGGACGCACCTCCGACGCGGCGATCGCCAGCGGCGTGGAGTCCTTGCCACCGCTCTGCAGCAGCCAGGGCATGCGGATCTCGTGGCACGAGCGCGCCAGCGCCGCGCACAGCAGCCGGTGGTACTGCCCTACCCAGTCGAGGCCGTCGCGACGCGCGCGGCGGTTCTTGTCCGCGTCGCGGAAGCGGTAGTGGAACTCCGGCCGCCCGTGCATGTCCTGCGCCGGACTGAAGCCGTACGTCACCACCTTCACGTCCTCGTACACCGAATGCGGCGGATAGACGAAGGCGTTGCGAAGCAGGTCGGCGATCGAAGTCCGGTCGATACGCCGCGCCGGCCCGTGTTCCAGCATCGAGAAATCCGAACCGCCGTAATACGGCGACATCAGGATCTGCAGGCGTCCCCGCGAGGATCGCGCAGGCTCCGTGGCCGACGGCACTGCCGAAGCCGCCGCATCGCCCGGGAAGGCCGTTGCCGCAGGATCATGGAAGTTGGCGTGCATCTTCTCCTCGCGCGGTGATCCATGGCAGGACGACGGCCAGCAGGTAGAACTTCGACGCGTGGTACTTGTTGTCCAGGCGGCGGCGATTGCGCTCCAGCCAGCGCGCCGCGCCCGGCAGCAGCGAGTCCGCCTGGCGCGCGAGCGCGTGCACCTGGTCGAAGCGCGCCCGGGCGAGCCCGCGCAGATCGAAGCGGAAGCTGCCTTTGCGCGACACGTACGGAAGATCGTGGAAGCGCGTCGCGATGTGCTGGCGGACCAGCACCTTGTTGTCGTTCGTCGCCGGGTCCAGCAGCAGTTCGGGTGGCACCTCGCGGTGCACCCATTCGCGCAGGCGACTGTTGCAGAACGGATAGGCGGGCCGCAGCGACATCGCCTCGAGCGTGTACAGGCCCTTCGCGAAGGCCGCCGCACCACCGGAAATGGACGCCACCATCGCGCGCCATTCGTTGGGCGTCTCGGCGGATTCCAGTTCGGCCTGGAACGTCGCCAGGCGCGCACGGGAGTGCGACGAGACTTCGCGCCCGAACAGCTCGTCCACTTCGGCGTCGCTGAAGCGCGAACCGGGGAACAGGCGTTCGACGCGCGTCATCTCCAGGCTCGACAGCACGAAGCACAGCACGAAGCTGCGATCGATCAGCGGCAGCTCGGACAGCGCGAACGGAAGCCGCAGCCCGCGCGCCAGCGCCGTCAGCAGACGCTGCTGGTGCTGCATCGCCATGCCGAAATACCAGTCCGACCCCAGCCCGTCCATGACGCCATCGCCGCCGCCGGCAGCGACTTCCGTGGCCAGGTCCACGTACGAAAGCAGCGCGAAATCGGCTGTCAGCAACGGCATGCGCGGTGCTATCGCCACGTAGCGGTCCCAGGCGCGCCCCGGATCGCACACCAGCGATTCATGACGCAGCCCCAGCGTCCGCGCAATCGTCCGCGCCGACGCGACTTCGTCCTCCTCGCGGCCGCCGAGGTACGTGATGCACACCGTTTCCGGCTTCGCTTCCGCGGCGGCGATCGCCAGCGTCGTCGAATCCTTGCCGCCGCTCTGGAGCAGCCACGGTGCGCGCATGCCGGCGCAGGCTTCGGTCACCGCATCGCACAGCAGGCGATGGTAGGTGCCGACCCAGTCGCGCGACTCGCCTGCGTCGCTGCGCCCGCGGTCGCGCTCGCGGAACAGGAAATGGAAGCGCGGCGCGCTGCGCATGTCGGTGCGCGCGTCGAAGCCGGGCGTCACCAGCTTCACTTCCTCCAGGATCGAATGCGGCGGATAGACGAAGCTGTTGCGCAGCAGGTCGGCGACCGATACCGCGTCGATGCGGCCGGCACGGCGGTTCGACAACGACGACAGATCCGGCGTGCCCGCATACGGCGAGGTCTCGATCTGCGCATGGCGCGCGCCGTCCTGGCGCTCCAGCCGCGCCGCGCCGGGCTGTTCGAGGACGTCGGCGTGGGACGTTCCATCGACCATGCGGGCGGTCTGTCTCGGCATTCCCTGCATTCCTCCCGGACCGGCTGCGCGCTCAGGCGGCGCGCAGCGGCTCCTCGTAGCTGTAGACGTAGTGGCCGGCGCTGCGCGCGCTGCCCTTCTGCACGCCGTTGACGATCGCGCCCTTCACCTCGACGCCGTTCTGTTCCAGGCGCTGCTTGGCCATCGCGATCTCGCGCGACTGGTTCTCGCCGTAGCGCACCACCAGCAGGCTGGTGCCGGCGTGCTGCCCGATCACGGCCGCGTCGGTCACCGCCAGCACCGGCGGCGTATCGATGATCACCAGGTCGTAGCGCGACTCCAGCTGGCGCAGCAGCGAGCCGAAGTTCGCGTGCATCAGCAGCTCCGACGGATTCGGCGGGATGCGACCGCGCGAGATGAAGGACAGGTTCTCGGTCCCGGCGACGCGACGGATCGCATCGTCGAGCGGAATCTGGCCCGAGATCAGCTCCGACAGACCGTCCTCGGCGCGCACGCCGAGCACGCGATGCAGCGTGCCGCGGCGCATGTCCGCGTCGATCAGCAGCACGCGCTGCCCGGCCTGGGCGATCGTCACCGCCAGGTTCGAACACACGAACGACTTGCCAACGCCGGGGCTCGGGCCAGCGATCATCAGCAGGTTGTTGCGGGTCTCCATGCGCGCGAAATGCAGGCTGGTGCGCAGGCTGCGCAGTGCCTCCATCGCCATGTCCGATGGCGCACGCAAGGCCAGCAGGCGCGGTCGCGTGCTCGCGCGTGCGGACTGCAGGCGCGGCGCGTCGGCGCGTTCCTTCGGGCTGAGCATGATGGACGCGTAGACCGGCAGGCCCAGGCGCTCGATCTCCGCCGGATCCTGCACGCCGCGATTGAACATCTGCCGCACGAACACCCAGCCGATCATCAGCAGCGCGCCCGCCGCGGTCGCGCCGAGCACCAGCGGCACCTTCTTCGGCCAGACCGGATTCAGGCGATCCACGGCCGGCGCGTCGATGACGAAGGCATTGCCGATCGCGCTCGCCCGCGCGATGTCGAGCTGCTGTGCCTCGTTCATCAGGTTGGTGTAGGTCTGGTTGGTGACCTCCACGTCGCGGGTCAGTCGGAACAGTCCGCGCTGCACGTCGGGCATCGCGCTGAGCTGTCCGCGCAGCTTGGCCTTCTCGTGTTCCAGCTCGCCGATCTGGCGCATCAGCGCCTGCGCGGCCGGGTGCGCCGAGGTGAACTTGCTGTTGATGTCGGCCTGCTGCACCTTCAGCTGCGCGATGCTGTTGGCCAGCGCCGTGCTCTGCGCGAGGATCGCACCGGTCTGCTGCCCGACGTCGACGGCCTGGTTGCGGCTCTGGAATTCCTGCAGCGCGGCCTGCGCGCGTTCGAGGTCGGCGCGCACCTTCGGCAGCTGCTCGTTGACGAACTGCAGGCGGTTCTTCGCCTCGGCCGAGGTGCGATCGACATTCTGCTGCACGTAGGCCTGGGTGATCTTCTCCAGCACCTTCTCGGCGACCACCGGGTCGGTGTTGTTGTAGCTCAACCCGATGATGCCGGAGTCCTTGCCGCGCTCCACCGCTTCCAGCTGGGCGTAGAGATTGTTGACCGCGGTCAGCGGGCTGCTCTTCTGCACGTCGAAGTAGGTACCGGGGTTGGCAACCAGCTGCGTCAGGCGCATCGACACACCTTCGCCACGCGCGGTCTCGCCCACCCTGCCCTCCAGCAGCCGGCGGCCGGCGCCGTCGAACAGTGTGTAGCGCTGTCCGCTGCCGGCGACCAGCAGCAAGGGAACATCGAGCAGTTCATCGGGCAGGTCGAACTGCGCGATCTTCAACTGCTCGCCGCCCCAGCCGTAGCGAGAGAGGCCGAACCAGGGCGTGGCCGCACGATTTCCGTCGGCACCGCGATAGCTGCCGGCCACCAGCTTGCCGAGCACCGGGAAGCGGCGCGGCGCGGCCTGGATGTCCAGGTGCAGATCCTTCACCGCTTCGCCCAGCACGCGACGCGAGGTCATCAGCGGCACTTCCGTCGCCGCGTGCGGCGCGCCGGTCGCGGCCGGTTGCGCCGGCTGCTCCTGTCCCGGCAGGGTGGCCTGCGGGCCTTCGATCTGGATCACCGCCGTGGCCTGGTAGACCGGCGTCGTGAACAGCACGTAGATCACGCTGACCAGCGCGAACAGGGCCGTGCCGATCAGGATCGGCCACTTGTGATCGGACAACAGACCGAACACGGCCGGCATGTCCACGTCATCCCCACCGCCACGCGCAAGGGGAATCTGCGTGGTGCGATCGGATGCAAGCATGATGTCGTTCACTCAGGACCTCCGGTATTGCCACGGATCCGCGCGGACGCGGACGGTTGCTGCGAATATTCCGATTTCAATGTCTGGTGCATGTCACGCCGCCAGTGCCGAACTGCGCGGCGGCACCGAGGCCAGCGCGTCGACGATGCGGTAACTCGGCGCGGCATCGCCTTCGTTGTAGGCGACGCGCAGCGCTTCGTAGGCATCGCGATCGCTGAACAGCGCCATGACGCCCGCCGAAATCGCCGCATCGTCCACGGCGAGCTGGCGCGGGTCGTTCGCGTCCACGCCGGCGTCGCGCAGGACCAGGATCGGCTTGCTGAGCAATGCAGCCTCGCTTTCGACTTCGGCCGATCCGGTCAGGACGACATGCGCGCGTTGCATCAGCCACGCGAAAGCGAGGTAATCCAGCGGCTCGACCAGATGCACGTTGGGCGGGCGCCAACCCAGCTTCTGCGTGTCGCGCTGCGCGTCGGGCGTCAGCGCGATCGGATACACGATGTCCACGTCGGGCCGCATGCGCGCGACCTTGCGCAGGGCCCGGCCCAGCTGGGCGAAGCCGTCGATCTGTTCGCGGTGCGTCACCAGCAGCAGCGGGCTGTCCGGGCGCAGGAAGGCGAAGCGCTCGCGCAATGCCCGTTCGGTCTCGCGGTCATTGCCGATGCGTTCAATGGCCGTGCGAAGCGTGTCGATCGCGGTGTCGCCGGTCACCTGGATGCGGTCGCGCGGAATTCCCGCGGCAACGAGCTCGTCGCTGTCGGATTCGCAGGAGGTGAAATGGAACGAGGCCAGCGCGCTGGCCACGCGCCGGTTGACCTCGCCGCCGGCAGTTCGCGACGGCAGGTGCATCGCCTCGGCAGCGGATTCCAGCCGCGCAACGGGAATCTGCTGGTAGCACGCCGCCAGGGTCGCCGCCAGCGTTGCCGGCGTGTCGCCATGCACCAGCACCACATCGGGCCGCAACTCGAGCAGCACGCGTTTGATGCCGTCCAGCGTGGCGGAGGTGATCTCGCTCGGATCCGCCTGCGGCGACGCAATGCCGAGGTCGAAGTCGGCCTTGAGGTCGAACAGCTCGAGGATGCGGCGCTGCTTCTCCGAGGCGAGATCCGTCACGCACACGTGCGTGGCGAAGCGGGTGTCGTGGCACAGCTTGCTGGCCACCGGTGCGATGCGGATCGCGTCCTGCGATTCGCCCAGCACGCACAGCGTCCTGACCTTGCCGGGATGCGCGCCGGTGGCGGGCAGGCCTTCGATCGCGTCGAGCGCGCGCGCGGCCTCGCCATCCAGCGCTGCGGCCACGGCTTCGCCGACCGCGGACTCGCCTCGTCCCGCATCGCCGAGCCAACGCAGCGCATCGGGCAGCTTCAGCACGTACAGCGCGAGCAGGCCCGCGAATACCGCCATGTCGAGCAGATCGGGCACCTCGCGCAAGGCATAGCCGATGCCCGCGAGCAATCCGCCCGCGCCGACGATGACGACGAGCGCGAGGCGCGGCGAATAGCCCGCATCCAGCAGCAGGTGATGCAGATGCTGGCGATCGGGGCGGAACGGCGAACGGCCAGCGCGCAGCCTTCGCACGATCACCGCCAGCGTATCCATGATCGGAATCGCGACGCACCACAGCACGTCTGCCGGCTCCATGCGTCCCACGTGACGCTGGCTCAGGTAGATCAGGCTCCAGGCGAGCAGAAACCCGATCACGGTGCTGCCGGCGTCGCCCATGAAGATCTTGCGGCCGTCGGGCCAGCCGAGATTGACGCCGAGATACGGAATCATCGCCGCGAGCAGCACCTGCAGCAGCAGCAACACCCCCAGCGCCTGCCATCCGGTGCCGGTGGTGAAGGCCAGCACCGCCAGGATACTGACCATCGTCAAGCCGCCGGCAAGGCCGTCGATGCCGTCGAGCATGTTGAACGCATTCATGAGCCCGACGACGGCGAACACCGTCAGCGGGATGCCCACCAGATGCAGCCGCAATTCATGACTGCCCAGGTGACCGAGGCTATCGAGATACACGCCGGTCACGGCAATCACGCCGATGGCCGCGCAGAACTGGATCGCCAGTCGCGCCCGCACGCTGAGATCGAACAGATCGTCCAGCAGGCCGGTGAGCATGATCACCGCGCCTGCTACCAGCAGGGAAACGGTGAACCGGTCAAGGAAGCCGAGATAACTCAGCCCCGCCACAAGTCCGGTGAAAAAGCACAGCCCGCCGATCAGCGGCACGCGCCCACGATGGCGCTTGCGCATGTCCGGGCGATCGACCAGGCCGACCCGTGGCGCCAGTGGTCTGAGCGAAAAAATCGCCACCAATGTAACCGTGAGAGCGACCGAACCCGCGGCCACCAGTCTTGCGTCCGGCATGAATGCTCCTGGCTATGTATCGTTTTACGCACATCGGAGTCGGCATCCATGCGTCCACGCAACCACTGTTCTGCATGCATCGCCGCAACGGCGTGTATTTCGTCGGGCGAAGCGCTTCCATATGTGCGCGTAGGTTAGGGATCGCGAGTTGACGAACGAATGAAATCGACTTTCCGCGTACATCGTCGATACAAGAAGTTGATCTCACGGAAACATGAACGCGCTCGTGTCGCGCATTCATCCCGTTGTGATTCCTGGAGAACATGCGCGGACGGATTCAGGCGCGCATGGCGACCGACGCGGCATTAACGGCACCCGGCGTAGGGCCTTCCGGCTTCTGCGGATCACCACTCAGATGAGCTCGCACCAGCGCTCCGCCGCAAGCTCGACTGTGCGGTAGACATCTTCGAACGCCTCGCGCGACTGCCCGAAGGGGTCGATAAGGTCCGCTCCGTCCTGCCACTTTCCGAGCAGGAAGGTTTTTCCCGCCGCGGACGGAATCTGCCAGCGCAGGTAACGCAGCTGCGCCGTCTCCATCACCAGCACGAGATCGGCGCGGTCGATCAGTTCCTTGTCGAGCAGCCGCGCCCGGTGCCCGCGCGCATCGATCCCGTGCGCGGCAAGCACGGCCAGCGCATACGGATCGATCGGTGCTCCGTCCACGGCGCCGAGGCCGGCCGACTCCACCACGACGTCGCGGCCGGTCAGGCGCTTGCGCAGGACGTATTCCGCGATGGGACTGCGGCAGATATTGCCCAGGCACACCACCAGGATCCGGCGGATCGCGAAGCGCGATTCGCCACGCATCCGGTGCGACGTTGCGGCGTCCTCCGCCTCAATCGTTGAAGTTGCTCTGAGCATTGGCCGCGCTATTCACGATTGCCGACAGCGGCAGCAACTGGCTGAAGAAGCGGTTCCAGCGCGTGATGCCGGCCGGACCGACGAACACGACGTCGCCCGCCCGCAACGGGAAGGCACTGGCGACCGCGAATGCCGCTGCCGATTTCGCGCGCAGGTGGTAGACCGTTGCGCTGGCGGGCGCCTGCGGCGTCAGGTTGGACGCGTCGATGCCGCGGATGACGTAGACCGCGTCGCCGTTGGAAGTCACCTGGTTCAGGCCACCGGTGCGACCCAAAGCCTGCGTGAGCGACATGTCCGCGGTCTTGAAGGTGAGCGCCTGCGGGCGCGTCACTTCGCCGAGGACGTACACCTGCTTGCGGTCGTTGAACGGCAGGTACAGCCGGTCGCCGGGCTTCAGGTAGATGTCGCTGACGTCGCCGCGGCGATGCAGGCTGTCCATGTCGATGTTGTAGCTGCGGCCATCACGGATCAGCGTGAGCCCGGACAGGTCGGCTTCCTCGACGTTGATGCCGCCCGCGCCCACCGCCTTCGATACGGTCAACGGCACGGTGCCCAGGTTCTGCGGCGCGGTGTTGGTGAACGCGCCTTCCAGCACCACCTGGCCGCCGTTGCCGGTGACGCTGACGTCGACCTGCGGATTGCGCAGGTATTTGGCGAGGCGACTGCTGAGCGTCGAACGCAGCTCCTCGATCGTCATGCCCGCGACTTTCAGGTTGCCGACGTACGGGTAGAACATCGTGCCGTCCGGATATACCAGGCGGCCGTTGCTGGCCGCGGACTGCTGCGTGCCGGCGGGCGCCGTCAGCTCGGGGTGATCCCAGACCGTCACTAGCAACGTGTCGCCAGGCTGGATCTGGTAGCTCTGCGGACGGTAGCTGGTGAGTTCCGCGGGCAGCGGCGTGGCAGCCATCGCGCTTTCTCCACTGGTGACGAGTTGCGGGGTGATTTCCACCATCCGCATGTCGGCACCTTCGACGGTGTCGCCGCGCGACATCTGTTGACCGGTGAGGCATCCGCCGAGCAGCAGGCTCGACGCGAGCACGACCGCCAATCCGGCGATGCGCGTCGCGCCTGTGGTGGCGTGCGGTGCGGAGAAGATTCCGGTGCGCGAACCTGTTGGCCTTGCCATGTCATGGTTGAGTTGCATCGTCCGCTCCTGTGAACATCACGACAGCAGGCAGCGTAAGCGGCCGATTGCCCACGCCACGTGAAGCTTGCTGGGGAAAAGCCGCGTTCTTCGCATCACGATCGTGTGGACGCGCGTTCATTTCGCATGGTCCTGCAACGCCAGCATCAGCAGCGCCGTGTATTCCTTTATCGCGCGACCGCTGCGCCACAACGCGGAAGGCGATGGCAGCCAACGGTCGCGCCATGTGCGTCGCAACGCGCGTTCAGGGACCGGAACGGGGATCACATCGAGCCCGGTGTTTCGGAACAATCGCAATGCCCGGGGCATGTGCAGAGACGAGGTCACCAGCAGGACGCGCTGCAAACCGATGCTTCGCGCCACGCGCGCACTGTTGCGCGCATTGTCTTCAGTATTGCGACTGTGCTCCTCAAGCACGATCACGTGCTCCGGAACGCCCAGGCGCAGGATTGCCGTCCGCATTCGCGCGGCCTCGCTGCCCTCGCGGCCGCCATTGCCGCCGGACAGGATCACGACCGGGGCGCGTCCCGACAGCCACGCGCGCGCCGCGGCGGCCAGGCGGCTGCTTTCCATCTGCCAGGGATCGACGCGTTCGCGCTGCATCCAGCGATACGAGGTGGCGCCGCCCAGTACGACGATGGCATCGGCTCGCGGCAGTTCCTGCGCGGCGACGACCGGATGGCGCGATTCCAGCGTGCCGCGCAGCCAATCCGAAGCGACCGGCACCGACCACAGCAGCGACCAGGCCAGCGCCGCGATCGCGATCAGCCGGCCGGTGCGGCGGAAGCGCAGCGAAACCACGAACCCGGCTACGACGAGCACGACCGAGGCGCAGGGCGGATAGCTCAGCCACGAGCCCGCGGCGGACAGTCCGGACAGCATGTCGCCTCAGACGAACCGGATGATGTCGTCCGTCCTGCGCCGCGGCGATGCCGCGACCATCAGGGCATCGGGCGGAAAACCCGCGCCCATCATCGTGATCACCGCGTAGTGGTCCTCGATGCCGAGGCAGCGGCGCAGGGCGCGATCGCGCCCGGGTTCCACGCTCCAGTTGAGCATGCACGCGCCGACATGCAACGAATGCAGGGCCAGCGCCATCGACATCGCGAAGATGCCGCCGTCCACCCAGCACTGGTTCCGCTCGCCCATCGAGGTGAATGCGCGCATGTCGGAGGCGATAACGATGACCGCGCCGAGCCGATCGCCGAAACCGCGGTTGCCGTTCTGCAGGCTCAGCAGCTCGTCCATCTTTTCGCGCCGGTTGCTGGCGAAGATGCGCGCGCTCTGCCGGTTGCAGACCGAGGGTGCCTGCTGCGCGATCCGCGCCGCATCCTGCAGGATCGCCTCCGGTACCGGTCGCCCGTCGAACTGCCGCACGCTGCGCCGGCTGCGGAGGAAGCGCCGGGCCGCGTCGCTGTCGAACGGAAACAGCGTTTCAGACGTGAGTGCTTCCACGCCCCCTGCCCCGCCGTCCTGCATCGGAGCGGAGAGGAAGGCGTCCAGCGCGCCTTCCACCTCGGGCGCGAGTTGCCCCGCATTGAAGCGCCGATAGCCGGCAAGCGCCCCGCGCGCGAACGCGGTGACGTCGGCGGGACCGTAGCGGTCTTCGTAGCGGCCGACCGTCCGCATCAGGCGCATCACCACGTCGCGGCCGAAACCGTGTCGTGGCGACGGCAGCGCCATCCCCTTCTCCAGACGGTGGTAGTCCATGCAGATATGCGCCGCCAGGCGTTCGGCATCGTCGGCCATGCGACCGGCGGTGGACGCGCGCAGGTAGCGGCGTGCGTCGTACGCATAGTTGGAGAACACCTTCACGCGTGCGAGCAGGCGCCGGATCGCGACGCGGCGCTCGGCCGGCACGATCGCCTTTATCCGGTCGCGCATCACGACCATCGCTGGCCTCCGCACGGTCGATTCGATGTTCGGGTCATACGACGATTCCATGGCTGACGTAGAAGTAGAGAGCGAGGCACGCGCCCACCAGACCGATCTGGATCAGCAGCGGGTTCCGCAGCAGCGTCACCCGGCTGTAGCACAGCAGGGCCGCGACGATGAGCGACGCGGACAGCCAGGCGGGCAGCAGGAAGCGGTTGGAATACGAGCCCCACCCCACCGCGAAGAACGGCAGCACCATCACCAGGTAGATGGCGGCGCTGTGCATGATCGCTTCGCGATGGCTCTCGCGCAGCAGCGGCGCCGCCATATGCGGCAGCAGGTACCAGAAGATGGAGAACACGGCGAAATCCACCCGCACGCCGGACCGGTAGTCCGGGTTCGCCGCGTATTCGCGCACGAAGGTGTAGAGGAACGGCAGGAACGCCTGCACCAGCTTCATCGACAGTCCCGACACGTACAGCACGAAGGCGAGCGCCGCGATCCAGCGCAGGATTCGCGGACGCAGCAGCAGCGCTGGCGCGCAGGCCAGGTACATCAGCGACGACAGGTGGAAGCTCGTCGCCAGTCCGCCGAACAGCAGGAACTGCAGCCACTGCCGCCGATGGAAGGACAGCAGTGCGGTGAATACCAGCAATGCCGCCAGCCCCTGCCGCACCGCATTGATCGCGCCGTTCATGAACATCGGCGACACGTACAACAGCATCAGCGACGCGGTCGCGAGCAGCATGAAGCCGCGGCCGCCGCCGATGTAGTGGAAATACTTGCGGCAGGCCACGAACGCGATCAGCAACTGCAGGGCGAACAGCGCGGTCTGGTAGCCGATCACGCCGAGGCCCAGCCGGCTCACCAGCCAGCTGAAGAACACGAAGCCGGGCTCGAGGCGCGTGCGGATCGCCGTGTGACCCAGGGTTTCGTAAAAGCCCGCATAGACGCTCGTGTCAGTACCGATGTCGAGCGGGCGACCGCCCACCATCCAGCACCCGAAGGCGCCAGCCAGCACCACCAGCAGGAAGCTCAGGCCGGCGGCCGCGACGTCGGCGCGGTTGGATTCGGGCATCGGCAGTGCGGCATACGTCGCCATGCTCAGCCCTCGCCACCTGCCGTGCGTCGCCCGCCCGCACCGCGCAACCAGCCAATGAAGGACCGCAACAGCATCATCGCGTTGCGCCGGAGCCGGCGCACCATGCCGATCGCGCGTGCGACGAAATGCTCGGTGGGAGTCACCAGACCCTGGCGCAGCAGTTCCTGGCGCACTTCGCGACCCGCGCGATGCATCGCGGCGAGATCGCCGCTGAGTCCTCCCGCGCCGTAGTTGGCCTTGTGCCAGGACGCCAGCGTCTGGTTGATCTTGGCGCAGCGATAGCCCGAAAAGGCGATCTGCGCCCAGAGCAGAAAATCTTCGACGCGGCGGAACTTCTCGTTGAAGCGGAACGGCAGATCGCGACGCAGCACCACCGAGGCGGTCGGGAACGGATTGTTCAGCAGCAGTCGACGACGGCCGAGCACGCGCACGCGCACGGGAGGACGCAACGGTGGCGCCCCGGACGCGCGGTCACGTACATCCATGCGATGCGCTATCAGTGCGATCTCCGGATCGTTGCGCAGGGCCGCCACCTGCAGTTCGAGCTTGGTCGGCGCCCACGTGTCGTCGGCATCGAGGAAGGCGACGTATTCCTGGCTGGCGCGGGCCCAGCCGAGGTTGCGCGCCTGCGACGGGCCGCCGTTGCGCGGCGAGGCGATCACCTGGATCCAGCCGGGCGGATATTGCGCGGCGAGGCGGTGCAGCGCCTCCAGCGTGCCGTCGCCGCTGCAGTCGTCGACCAGCAGGACCTCCTCGGGCGGCATCGTCTGCGCGGCGATGGAGGCAACCGACGCCGCGATCGTGTCCGCACAGCGGTAGCACGGCACGACCACGCTCACCGGCGCACGCCATGTGGCCCTGCCCTGCGAGGACAGGCCCTGTGGAATCGGCGGCGGCACGGCGGTGTCCATCGCTTCAGCTCACGCCACCAGCCGCGAGACACGGGCCGTCGCCGTCTTCGCCTGGTCCTGCAGTTGCGGGATGCGCCGGGCCAGCGTCTGCTGCAGCGCCGATTCCTCGCGCAGCAGCCATTCGAGCCGCTGCTGCAGGCTGTCCGCGGACAGTTCGGTCGTCGGCAATACGGCGTCCTCGTTGCCGAACAGGTCGCGGTTGATGCCGCGCGCCTTCACGCTGTAGGCGATCGAGACGGTGGGCACGCCGCTGGACAGCGCCGCGATGGTCGCGTGCGTGCGTGCGCCGATGAAGAAGCGCAGCTGGCTGATCACGTACTTGATCTGCGCGGCATTGAGCTCATGCGGCATCATCGACACGCGCGGCCCGAGGTCGCGCGTGCGTTCGAGCAGGTCGGCCATGTAACCGGCATCGCCGCCGGAATGCTCGCCCTGCAAGGGATTCACGTGCGGCACCAGCAGCACGCCCAGGTCGTGCTGCTGCACGGCGCGGCGGATGAATTCCGCCACTTCCGCGCGCAGGTCCTGGTCGGGACGCTTGTAGCGCTCGATCAGCGCGCTGACGTTGAGCCCGAGCACGCCGTTGGGGCATTGCGGCCAGAATCGCGCGTAGTCGACGGTCTCGCGCCCGAGCATGAAGGCCGGGTCCGCCATCTGCACGACATTGCCCAGGCCCAGTTGCTCGGTGAGGTAGCGATAGCTGGCCGACTCGCGCACGGCGATGAAATTCATCCGCGCCAGGTGCCGCTTCACGGCGGGGACGAAACCCGGTTCGCGATCGAACGGACCAACCGATGCGCCCCACAGGATCACGGGCTTGCCCAGGTCCATCGCCCAGCGGTCCAGGCCCATGATGGGCGACGGAATACGGTAATCGAGCGAGTAGTTGTCGCCGCCGACGGCGAGCACCGCGTCGACGTCTTCGAGCTGGCGCCGCAGCCATTCGGGCATCGGGAACGGCCAGCCGGCGCGCTTCAGGAACGGCAGCGGCAGGCGCTGCAGGTGCACCCAGTAGCCGGCGGCGCGCGGGAGATAGGCGCGCACGAACCGCACGCCCTGCGCATCCGCATCCGGCCATTGCGCGCGATCGCGCTCGATGTCGACGGACGGCACCAGCACCTGCACGTCGCCGAACTGCGCGCGCAGCAGGCCGACCGTGCTGCGCACGATCGCCTCGCAGCCGCGGTTGCCGAAGGTGCGCTGTCCGGAGAGATAGAAAGTCTTCAAGCGTGCTCCTGTCGTGTCGGCCTGCGCGCATTCATCCGCGCGGCTCAACGCCACATGATCGATGTTCGCGGTGATGCATCCGTGAACTGAATGCGCCAATGCCATGGCTGGCGCATGAACTGACGGCGCGGAGAGCCCGAAGAGGTGCCCGTGATCATCGGAATTCCCCGCCGAACCGGCGCGCACCGATCCACGTGGTCGCGAGCAGCACGCATTCCCCGGCGACGATGGCCCAGGCTGCGCCCATCTCGTGGTAGGCGGGAATCAGCAGCACATCCAGGCTGATCGTCACGGCCGCAGCCAGGCCCATCATCAGCACGCGGTAGTGCATGTGCGTGCCGGTCAGCAACACCGAGCCCACCGCGGTGCAGAGGAAGCGGATCGGCGGGCATAGCGCCAGCACCGTGAGAATCGGCACCACGCCGAGGTACGCCGGGCCGAACGCCAGCGGCACCACCCAGGGCATCGCCACGAGCAGCAACGCACCGATGGCGAGACCGAGCGCGAGCATCGCGGCGATGCCGCGGCGATACACCAGCCAGAAGCGCGGGCGGTCGTGCGTGGCCCAGCGATGCAGCTTCGAGAGCAGGAATTTCTGGTAGATCGTGGTCGGGATCAGGTAGATGGCGGACATCACCGCCATCGAGATGCCGAAACGCCCGGCGTGCGCGTCGCCGCCGAGGTATTTGAGCATCACCGTGCTGACCTGGAAGAAGATCGGATAGAGCGCGGCCGCGACGCCGTAAGGCCAGGCTTGCGCCCATACCTCCGCCGTCGCAGGCACGCGCGACGCCGGCAGACGCTCCGGCCGCGGGCCGTGTCCATGCAGCTCCATGGAACCGTCGAGCATCGCGCGCACGTGCGGCAGAGCGAGCACGGCGACGAGCAGCGCGACCGCGCCATATCCGACGGCAATCGGCACGACGTGGCGCGCGGCCAGCAGCACCGCCACCAAGGCCACGAGCAGTCGACCGGCGGGAATCAGCAACTGCCATCCGGCCAGCACGCGATAACGCTCTTCCAGCCGCAACTTGCAGCCCACCAGTTCCACCGCGAGCAACGCAGGAACGATGGGCAACAGCGGCAGCAGCACGCGGCCCGTTCCGGCCGGCGCGAGCAAGGCCCACACGACGACGACCAGGCACGCCGCGCCTCCGGTGATCAGGCTCAGGTGCAGCGACGGCCGGATCCATCGGTCCGCGCTCCAGCCTTCGGCGCCGTAGACGCGAAGCCGGAATTGCGAGAGACCGAAACCGGCGAACGGCGCGATCATGCTGACGGTCGCCAGCGACGATGCGAACAGGCCATAGACTTCCGGCCCGAGCTGGCGCGCCAGCAGCGATTGCGTCAGCAGGACTAGCGCGGCGCCGAACGCCGTCGCAAACGACAGCAGCGACAACGCCGCAACCGCGCGCTTCAGGCCGGTGAACCTGTGCGCCGCCACGGCGGCTCCTCGCGTCGACATTCAGGCCGCCCGGCGCGCCGCTTCCTGGCGCTGGCCCAGGCGCCATTCCGAACCGGCCAGCAACTCGCGATAGACCTCGAGCGTGCGGTGGATCACCAGCCGCTCGTCGAATTCGTTGAGCGCGCGATTGCGCGCCTCTTCGCCGAGACGCCGCAGCAGTTCGCGATCATCGTCGAGCCGCAGCAGCAGTTCGGCCAGCGACGCGGCATCGCGCGGTTCGGCGTGCAGGCCGTCGATGCCGTGCCGGGTGACGACTTCGCGACATCCGGGCAGGTTGGTCGTCACCAGCGCGAGCCCGCACGCCGCGCCCTCGATCAGGCTCTTCGGTACGCCTTCGCGGTAGTAGCTCGGCAATGCCATCACGTCGACCGAGCGCAGCAGTTCGGGCATGTCCTCGACATGGCCCAGCCACGTCACCAGGCCCTCACGCACCCACTGCTCGACCTGCTGCGCGTCGACGGAACGCGGATTGCCCGGATCGGGCGCACCGGCCAGCAGGAACTCCATGTTCCGGCCGCGCGAACGCACCAGCGCAGCGGCATCGACGTATTCCTGCACGCCCTTCTCCCAGAGCAGCCGCGCCGCCAGCAGGATGCGCAGGGGCCGGTCCGAACGTCGCTCGCCCGGTTGTGGCGCGAAACGCGAGGTGTCGACGCCGGAGCTGCGGATGAGCCGGATGTGGCTCTGCGGCACCAGGCGCGAACTCACGAACGTCGCGGCGTCGTCGGGGTTCTGCAGCACCAGCCGCGAGTTGGACCCTCCCAACGCACCGCGCATGAGAACCTTCACCACCGGGCGCAGGGCACGCGCCAGCAGCGCGTCGCTCGTGAAGACGTAGCCAAGCCCGGCAACGGCATTGACCACCGCCGGCACCCGCGAGATCCGCGCGGCGATCGCGCCGTAGACCGCGCACTTCACGGTGAAGTTGTGCAGCAGATCGGGACGCTCGTCGCTGAGCACGCGCACCATGTGGCGCAGCGTGGTGACCTCGCGCGCCGGATTGAGGCTGGCGCGCTCCATCGGCAACGTGAGCCAACGGATGCCGTGTTCAGCAAACCGTTCGCCGAAGGGCCCGGGCGGCGACAGCATCACGACTTCGGCGCCCTGCTCCTTCAGGTGAAGCGCAGTGGAAAGACGGAAGTTGTAGAGGTACCAGTCCGTATTGGCGAAGAACATGAACTTCATGTCGATCCTGCGTCATCCTTTCGTGTCGAACGAATGGACGCATTATCCGAAGCGCAAGTGAAGGCGATCTCACGCTGGATCGCTTCTGTTCACCGTACTGGTCAACAAGCAGGAAGCCGGACGCCGCCGTTCAGGCCACGTCCGGCTTGCGATCTGCCGCGCCGCTCAGAGCGCGTAGTAGTTGGCGCCCACCTTGATGCCGTAGCAGTCGGACTCGACTTCTAGCTGCCAGGACGACTTCATGCTGCCACTGCTCCCGGTTCCCGTGATCGTCGTCAGCGACCCGGTCGACGATTTCACGCCGAAGTACAGCGTCTTGTTGTTGCGGAAGGTATTGGAGCTGATCTGGTAGTAGCGCGTGGCATCGCGCGCGGACACGCCATAGAGCCGGTTGTGGTAGATCCTGCAGTTCACGACGTAACCCGTGTTGGCGCGCAGCATCAGGACACCGAAGCCCTTGTTGTATTCGATGGTGCAGGCCTTGACGACGACGTCCCGCACGGTCTTGTACACCTGCACGCCATTGCCGGCGTTGTGGTGGATCCAGCAGTTCTCGATGCGGACGGTGTCCGTCAACGACGTGCCGAAGGGATCGGGCTCGATGTCGATGCCGCAACCTGGCTTGATGCCCGAGGTGTAGCTGAACTCCGAGTCGTAGACCTTGACGTTGCGGCAGCGACCGATGGTCATGCCCTGGCGGCGGTTGCCGGTCGAGACGATGTTGGCGACCGCGATGTTCTCGCTCAGCACCGTGGTGGTGCCGTTAGCCGCGCCAATGGAAATGCCATCGCCCCAGCCCTTCGACAGGCGGATGTCGCGCACCGTGACGCGGGTGCAACCACGGATGCCGATGCAATGGCCCCACTGGCCCATCGTGCCGAGGTGACGGTCGCGCTCGCCGACGATCTGCCCGCCGGAAATCTCCACGTCGTGGACCTTGTATGCATTGATCACGTAATAGCGGCTGGCGGAGGTCGCCTTGGCGAGCAGCTTCGCGCCGGGGTCCAGCTGCAGGTGCGTGTAACTGCGCAGGCGGATGGTGCGGGTGACGTCGATCAGGTAGGTGCCCGCCGGAACGAAGACGGTACCGCCCGAGGACGGAAGCGAGTCGATGGCCCGCTGTATGCCGGTGGTGTCGTCGTGCGCGCCGTCGCCCACGGCGCCGTAGTTGCGGACGTTGCGGACGGTGCTGCCGTGCTTGCGCACCGGCGGAGCGTAGACGGAGGCCAGGGCCGGCAACGCCGTGGTGCCCAGGGCGAGCGAAGCAGCCGCAGCGGAAGACTTCTTCAGGAACTGGCGGCGCGCCGCGTCGTTCGCGTGCACGGCGTGCACGTGTTCGTTGTCGAGCATCGGGTTTCCCTCATGCCGGCCGCCATCGGCGTCTGGTTGTTCCCTGGCGGCGTTGTTCTTCGAAAGGCCGTTCGTCCGGTCGCGGCCGGCAGGGAATGTAGAGGATGCGTGAAAGATTTCCGCCCGGATGTCCGCTTCTGTGAAGCGCATCAACAACGAAAAAACTTGAATGCGGAAAGCGCGCGCTTGCGAGGTTGCAGCGAAATGCAAATTTTCTGTTATCTGCGCGATCGGCGTCGCGCGAATAAAGCGACGGCCGGAGATTTCCCTCCGGCCGCCGCGCCCCATCCCTTCCCTGGAAACTTCAAATAGTGGCTGCAGCTACAGCGCGTAATAGTTCTTGCCGACCACCATGTCGTAGCAATCCGACGTGACCTCCAGCTGCCACGAGCTCTTCATCGTTCCCGACGTGCCGGTGCCGGCAATAGTGGTCAGCGCACCCAGCGACTCCCGGATGCCGTAGTAGAGCGTCTTGTTGTTGCGGAACGTGTTGGCGCTGATCTGCACGCCGTGCGTCGCGCTGCGTGCCGACACGCCGTACAGGCGGTTGTGCATGAACTTGTTGCTGACCACGTAGCCGGAGTCGGCGTTCAGCAGCAGCACGCCATAACCATGGTTGTACTCGATCGTGCAGGCCTTGATGACCGTATTGAGCACGGTCTTGTAGACCTGGATGCCGTTGCCGTCGTTGTGGTGGATCCAGCAGTTCTCCACGCGCACGCCGCTGGTGCTCGCGGTGCTGTCCGGATCGGGCTCGATGTCGATGCCACAGCCGGGCTTGATGCCGCTGGTGTAGCTGAACTCGGAGTCGTAGATCTTCACGCCGCGCGAGCGACCGATGGTGAGGGCCTGGCGACGGTTTCCGGTAGACACGATATTGGTCACCACGACATCCTGGCTCGGAATCGTGCCGGTGGTGGCCGCGGCGCCTCCGATCGAGAGGCCATCGCCCCAGCAGTTCGACAGGCGGATGTCGCGCACCGTGACGCGATTGGAGCCGCGCACCATGATCGCGTGGCCCCATTCGCCCGACGTCGCCATGTGCTTGTCGCGCTCGCCGACGATCTGGCCGCCGGAGATCTCGACATCGCTCACCTTGTAGACGTTGAGCACGTAGGCGCGATCGGCGGCGTTGGGAATCGCCACCAGCTTTGCGGCGGGATCCAGCTGCAGGTGCATCAGACTGCGCAGCCGCAGGTTCTTGACCGCGTTGATCATGTAGGTGCCGGCCGGCACGAAGACGGTGCCGCCGGTCGCCGGCAGCGCATTGATCGCGGTCTGGATCGCGGCGGTATCGTCGTGCACGCCGTCGCCGACGGCGCCGTAGTTGCGCACGTCCAGCACGGCGGTTCCGCGTGCCCGCGTCGGCGCGACGTAGGCCGCAAGCGCGGGCAGCGCGGTGGTGCCCAGTGCCAGCGAGGCTGCGGCGATCGACGACTTCTTCAGGAAATCGCGACGCGCCATGCCCGGCGCGCGCGCGTTGCGCACGTGTTCGTGGAAGCTCATGGAATTCCCCCTTGGCGCCGGCCGTCGCGGCATCCGTTTACATGACGGCTGGATCGAGCCCGGACAGCGCCGGGTTCAGAGGGAATGTATAGATGCCGTGAAGGAAATCAGCGGTGTCCTTACGGTTCTGTGAGGCCAATCAATCAAAGGCCCGTGAACCATTCATCGACACGAAATTGAATGGGAAAAACGCCTGCTCGGGGCGCGCTTTCCAGTGTGTTTTTTGCTTTCCTTCCGTTCAGTCGCGCAAATGCAACGGATGAGTCCTCGCTCATCCGCTGCTGCGTCGTGATGGTTGTCCGGCGCGCGTCCCACTGCCCTCCTCTCTCCCGGCCGGACCACGTGCCGGGAGAGAGGGTTTGCGATATCAGGCTTGCGCCGTTCGATATCGCCTGCTGCAGACAGTGTCGCGCAAGGCCGGTCGAAGTCGCGTCAATGCGGAGTGGTGCCGCCGGTGCTGCTGGCGCTGGACGGCGATGTGGTGCGCGTGGTCGAGGAACGTTCCGTGCCCTGACCGAGGTTGCCGCCGAGCGAGTTCACCTGGATGCGGTTGTCGACTTCCTTGACGCCGATGCACGCATCCGCGATGTCCTCGGCACGGTGCTTCATCCAGCGCTGGCCGACGGCGCCTTCCAGCGTCACCCGGCCGTCGGTGACGCGCACGGTGATATCGCTGGCGTCGAGATCATCGTCGTCGGTCAGTCGTTCGTTGATGTCTTCGGCCAGGCGCTCGTCGGAGCGGCGGTAGTTCTTCGGGCCTACACCGCGGTAGGCGCCGGCGCCATAGCCGCCGTAACCGTACTGGCCCGGTGCGGTGCCGTAGCGTCCGCTGCTGCTGCTTCCGTATTGCTGCGAGCTCAGTTCGCGGCCGCCGTAGCCGGACATTTCGCCTTCGTCGAGGTAGCTCTGGTTGCCGTACAGCGAATTGCGTCCGCCCGAACCCGCGCTTTCGCCGCCATGGATGCCGGCAGTCCCCTGTCCGTAACGCGCGCGGTTCTCCTGCATGCGCGACTGCTGACGGGTGTAGCCCGAGCCTTCCCCGTAGCCCAGATTGCGCCCGTAACCGCCGTATTCGGCTCCGAACGCACCTTGCGCCCCGTAGCCTTGCCGGCCGCGATAGTAGTCACCGGTATTCGCCTGGCCGTATTCGCGCTGTCCGCCGTACTGCGAACCGTATGGCCGGCCCTGGCGACCCTGGCCGTAGTCCTGCTCGGCCTGTCCGTAGGCGCCGTAGCGTTCCGGTCCACCCTCGTAGTCCCAGTTGCCGCGGTCTTCGTCCCAGCCCGCGCCGCGTTCACCGAACTGCGTACCGCCGTAGTAGTCGCCACGGCTGCGGTTGATGCCCGACGACTGCGGGTAACGGCCCTGTCCATACCGGCCGCCGTATTCCTGCTCGCTGCGGGCGTGCGTCGTGCCGCGCAGGTTGCTGCCTTCCTGGCCGTATTCCCGGCCGCCCGCCTGGTAGTCGCGGTGGCCTTCGTCGTTCCGATGGTTCATGTCCTCTCTCCTCTCGTTAAGCCAATCGCGACCCGCTTGCACGCATCGCTCGCCGAAGCGCACTACTTCCTGCGCCATCTCTTTCAGTTCATGCCCGATATTGGAGTCACGCATCCGGAACCCTCCCTTGGCGTCAGTGGATGACATCGCCTGCGGAAAGCCGGCTGACCGCAGGCCAACCGATTCCGCGCGAAGCATGGAATCGGCTGCGTTATGCGCGCGTGCTGCGGACGCGATGGCGAAGGAAAGGCACGGCGTTTGCCGGACGTTCCCGACCTGCGGCGAGTGGCGTCGCGGCCGGTGTCGTCACCGCTCCTATGCGTGGCGCTTCCTACTCTCGTGCCAGCCGAACAACCGGGCACCGCACCGTGACGCTTCCCGCAGCGCCTGCCTCAGGACTCCACGACGGGAGAACCGACATGACCCACCGCGAACCCACCTCCCACCGCGGCCGCGGTTTCGCATCGATGGATGCGGAACGGCAGCGCGCCATTGCCAGCGCCGGCGGACGCGCCGCGCATCGCAGCGGCAACGCGCACGAATTCAGTTCGGAAGAAGCGCGCGCGGCCGGGCGCCGCGGCGGCCTGGCGCGTTCGGCCAGCCGCCAGTCCGCGCAGGTGCTGCAACTCGCCGACGGTCAGGGCGTCGTGCATGTTCAGGACGCCGCGCCGCCGCAGGCAACGCACCACTGAGCCTCACACCGGCAGGGGCGGAGCGCTGGCAATCGCCGCTGCGGTTTCCTCGGGTATCGCGCGCCCGGCGGCGTTGCGGATGCCGTAATGGTCCGGGCGGCGGATGCGTGCGAGTTCATCCCAGGTGACCAGCATCGCCGCGGGTGCGCCGGCACGCGCACGCAGCGACCACGCCGCGACGCTGGTGGCGCCGCGCGCGTTGCGCAGCCAGTCGATGAAGATCCGGCCTTGGCGTCGCGCCTTGCTCATCGTTGCCACGAAGCGATCGGGTTCCGCCTCGGCCACGCCGGTGGCGAAGTGGTCGCAGAAGCGGCGCACGGCCTCCCAGTCCGCGGTGGGCGCGAGCGGCACGACCACATGCACGCCCTTGCCGCCGGACAGGCGCGCGTACGAGGGCAGTCCCTGTTCCGCCAGTCGATCGCGCAGGTCGCGCGCGGCGCGGCGGATCTCCTTCCACGCGATGGACGGATCCGGATCGAGATCGAACACCATGCGATCCGGCAGTTCCAACTGCGCCACGCGCGAACCCCACGGATGGAATTCGATGGCGTTCATCTGTACCAGGTTCATCAATCCGGGCAGGTCTTCCACGTAGAAGTACTCGGCGAAGTCGCCGTCGGCCTCGCGCACCTTGATTCGCTTCACCGAACGTCCGAAACCGCTGCCGGCGTGCTTCTGGAAGAATCGCTGGCCGGTGATGCCGTCCGGACACCGCACGATCGAGAGCAGTCGCCCGCCGATCTCCGTCAGCAGGCGCTCGCCGACTTCGAGGTAGTAGTCGTAGACCTGTTGCTTGGTCGCGCCGATGTCGGGATAGACGATGCGCGACGGACTGGTGAGCGCAGGCAGGGGTTCGGGCTGTTCGAGATCCGGCGCCGGCGAGCGATCCTCGCGTAGCCGCGAGAACGATGCCTGCCGCAGGAGTCCTTCCTTGCCCCAGCCGCGAAAGATCACTTCGACCACGCGCTCCGGTTTGACCCAGTGGACCTTGCCTGCCGGCAAGGGCGTGTGCCGCGGCAATGCCACCACCGGCTCCGACGTTTCCAGCGCACGCAGTATCCCGGGAAGCTCCGCCAGCATCGCATCGCTCAATCCCGAACCGACGCGACCGGCATACACGAGCTTGCCGTCGCGCGGCTGCGCCAGCAGCAACGCCCCGATGCCCTTGCGACTGCCCTTGGGTTGCGTGTAGCCGACCACGACGAACTCGCGCGTGTCCTGCGCCTTGATCTTCAGCCACGCATTGCCGCGACCGCTGCGATACGGCGAATCCGCGCGCTTGCTGATGATGCCTTCCATGCCCCGGCTGCAAGCGACCCGGAAAACTTCGTCGCCATGACCGGCGACATGGTCGCTGTAGAACAGCCGCGGGTCGGCGCCCTTCAGCAACTCGCGCAGCAAGGCCTTGCGCGCCTGCAGTTCGACGCTGGTGAGATCGATGCCGCCCAGGCGCAACAGGTCGAAGACGGCCAGGCGCAACTGGGCGGTTTCGCCGCTCTTGAGCGCCGCCTGCAATGCGTTGAAATCGCTGTAGCCGGTCGCGTTCACGGCGATCAGTTCGCTGTCGAACTGTGCTTCGAAATCCAGCGCCGACAGCGCAGTGACGATCTCGGGCACGCGATCTGCCCAGGGCAAGCCGTTGCGCGACCACAGTCGCGGCCCTGTGCGCCCACCGGCTGCGGCGATCAGGCGATAGCCGTCCCACTTCCACTCGTGCAGCCATTCCTCGCCCGCGGGAACCGTCTTCGATGCGGTCGTGAGCATCGGGGCGATGAAGTCGAGCCTGCCCGCGCGGCGTGCGCCGGGCAGTGCGCTGGCGCCGTCGATCAGGCGGCGGTGCATCGCGGAGCTGCGCGCGGAAGTCTTTGCGGTTCGGGTGGTCTTTGCGGCGTTGGTCTTCGCGGCGCTTGTGGTTCGCCGGGCTCGCGCAGCTTCGTTCGCGCCGGCGCCGTCGTTCTGCCTGCGTCCGCGCGCCGCTGCCCGCGGCACGCCTTCGAGCAGGTCGTCGGCTTCGAAATCGCCGGCAAACCCGTCGCTGCGCTTGAACAGCAGCCATTGCGGCTTGCCGCCGCGCTCGCCGGTGCGCACCAGTTTCCAGGCGCCCTTCAGCCGCGATCCCTTCAACACGAAGTCGAGGCTGCCGCGCCCGATTGCGTCCGCCGGATCGCCGTCCGTCGTCCACGTGCCTTCGTCGTATACGGCGACATGGCCGGCGCCGTAATGCCCCTCGGGAATCGTGCCTTCGAAGGACGCGTAGGACAGCGGGTGATCCTCCACTTCCACCGCCAGCCGCTTCTCGCCCGGCCGGAACGACGGCCCTTTCGGCACCGCCCAGCTGCGCAGCACGCCATCGACTTCGAGGCGAAAGTCGTAATGGCGGGCACGCGCATGATGCAACTGCACGACGAAACTGCGCGCCTTGGTCCGATGACGCGCGACCATTCCGCGCGGCTCCGGGGTTTCGCGAAAACGGCGCTTGCGCTGGTACTCCTGCAGACTCATCCGCGGTCCCGCATGGTCACTCCCGCGCACCTTCACCCACGAGCCGTTGGCCGGCGGTGAATTCAATCCCTGGCGCGCGGCAACCAGACGATCAGCAGGAAGGACGCGAACAGCGCGCAGCCGGCGCCGAAGGCGAACGCGGCGAGCACCGAGAAGGACTCCCACAGCGCGCCGAAGAACAGCGACGCGGGCAGCAGGGCCACGCCCAGCGTGAGGTGGTACCAGCCGAATGCAGCACCCAGTTGCCCGCGCGGGACGAGGTCGGCGACGAGCGCCTTCTCCGCGCCTTCGGTGGCGGCGATGAACAGGCCGTAGGCGACGAACGCAACCCACACGCCCCAGGCGCGCAGTCCGCTCCAGCCCAGCAACAGGTAGATCGCGGCATAGGCGATCCAGCCACCGATGATCAGGCGGCGACGCCCCAGGCGATCCGACAACGCCGACAGCGGCGTGAGGAAGACGGCGGCGACGGCCGACATCGTCGCCCACAGCAGCGGGATCTGCGCCTGCGGCACGCCGAGCTCGCGTGCCCGCATGAGCAGGAACAGGTTCGACGAATTGCCCAGCATGAAGAGGCCGAGGATCGCCAGGTAGCGGCGGAACGCCGGCGGGAATTCGCCCAGGCGCCAGTTGAAGCGCGGCGTCTGCACCGATGTCTCCGCGTCGGGTTCGCGCAATCGCAGCGTGGCGAAGAACACCAGCAGCGCGGGAATCGCCGCGCACCAGAACACCGTGCGCAACTCCAGCCCGCCCCCCAGCAACGCGGCGGCAACCAAGGGTCCCAGCACCGCGCCGGCATTGTCCATTGCACGATGCAATCCGAAGGCGAGGCCGCGTTGTCCCGGTTCGACGCTGCGCGCCAGCAACGCGTCGCGCGGTGAACTGCGCAACCCCTTGCCGACGCGGTCCGCAAGCCGGCACAGCAGCACGAACCACCATCCCGTCGCGGCGGCGATCAGCGAACGCGCGAGTCCCGCGATGCCATAGCCGCCGACGACGAAGGGTTTCGCGC
This sequence comes from Lysobacter yangpyeongensis, assembly GCF_042655745.1. Lineage (NCBI taxonomy): Bacteria > Pseudomonadati > Pseudomonadota > Gammaproteobacteria > Lysobacterales > Lysobacteraceae > Lysobacter > Lysobacter yangpyeongensis. The sequence continues at coordinate 826,937 of NZ_JBHSNM010000001.1, forward strand.
GTCGCGTGCGGTCCGACCATATGCCGGAAGCGAGCTTGAGCAGGCTGCTGGCGGCTTCGGCGAGCCCTTCGATCAGGCCAAGCACGCGTGGTCCGGCACCGAGCATGCCGGCGAGGAACAAGGGCAACAGCGGGTAGACCATCTCGCTGGCCGCGTCGTTCATCAGGCTGATGAAGCCGAGCAGCCAGACACTGCGCGGCAAGGCACGCAGCGCTGCGCCGGGCCGGCGCACGTCAGGACTCCCGACTACCGGTCGTGCCGCAGGTCGCCGGAAGCAGGTAGTAGAAGAGCGACAGGCCCTCGGCCGACACGCGGTCGATCAGGCGCTGCGCGTCCTCGCGGCTGGCGACAAAGACGACCTCCAGCGGCAGTTGCCCAGCCAGCTCGAAGAAGTGCGCCTCGTGGCGCACGCCATGGCGCCCGTAGCCCGCGATGGCGCGGAACGCTGACCCGCCATGCAGACCCAGTGCCTTCGCTTCGTCGAGCAACCAGTCGTAGACCAGCCGCTCGTGGATGCGCTGCGCTTCGAGCACGAAGAACTTCAGGTAGACGCATTCGGTCATCACGCACCTCCGCGGAACAGGCGCACTGTCCACATGCCCAGCATCGTCGCCGCAAGCGAGCCTGCCAGGTGCATGCCCACGTGCGCCGCAACCCAGCCGAACTGCTGGCGTTGCAGCAGGGTCACGGCCTCGGCTGAAAACGTGGAGAACGTGGTGAGTGCGCCGAGGAAACCGGTGACGATCAGCAGACGGGTTTCCGGCGACACGCCCGGATTCACGGCGAACCAGGCCAGCGCGAGCCCGATGAGGTAGCCGCCGCCGATATTGGCCACGAGCGTGCCGATCGGAACCGCGGGAAACAGGGGATTCAGCCACAGGCCCAGACCCCAGCGCGCCCATGCACCCAGCACTGCGCCGACGCCCACTGCGATGAATGCCTGCCAGTTCATGCGTTCGATGATGCCATGCGGACGTTGTGGCACGCAGGGCTCAATGCAGCGAGCAACTCACGGGTTCCCTTCGCGCGCACGTTCGCGTGCCTCGCGCAGGGCGTCGAGCTTTTCCTTCAGGCGGATTTCCAGTCCCCGCTCGACGGGGCGGTAGTAGACGCGTTCGCCCATGGCATCCGGGAAGCCGGTCTGGCCCAGGGCGATGCCCCCTTCGACATCGTGGTCGTACTGGTAGCCCTTGCCGTAGCCGAGCTGCTTCATCAGTTTCGTCGGCGCATTGCGGATGTGCATCGGCACTTCCAGCGTTCCGTATTCGCCCACGTCCGCGCGCGCCGCGTTGAACGCCGCGTAGCCTGCGTTCGACTTCGCGGTCGTGGCCAGGTAGAGGGTGAGCTGCGCCAGCGCGAGGTCGCCTTCGGGGCTGCCGAGCCGGTCGTAGGTGTCCCAGGCTTCGATCGCCATCTGCAACGCGCGCGGATCGGCGAGGCCGATGTCCTCGACCGCCATTCGCGTGAGCCGGCGCGCCAGGTAGCTCGGATCGACGCCGCCGTCGAGCATGCGCGCCAGCCAGTACAGCGCGGCATCCGGGTTCGAACTGCGCACGCACTTGTGCAGCGCGGAGATCTGGTCGTAGAACTGCTCGCCGCCCTTGTCGAAGCGGCGCGTGCGGTCGGCGAGCACCTGCTGGAGCGTGGCTTCGGTGATCGCACCGCCCTCGCCCGCCAGGTCGGCGGCGATCTCGAGGAAGGTCAGCGCACGTCGCACGTCGCCATCCGCTGCGGTGGCGATCAGGTGCAGCAGGTCATCGTCGATCTGCAGGTGGCGATCGCCCAGGCCGCGTTCGGTATCGAGCAACGCGCGCCGGAGGGCGACGGCGATGTCGTCGGCCGAGACGGCTTCCATCACGTGGACGCGGCAACGCGAGAGCAGTGCCGAATTCAGTTCGAAGGACGGATTCTCGGTGGTCGCACCGACGAAGATGATCGTGCCGCGCTCGATGTGTGGCAGGAAGGCGTCCTGCTGCACCTTGTTGAAGCGGTGCACCTCGTCGACGAACAGCACGGTGCGCCGTCCCGCGGCGAAACGCTGGGCGGCCTCGGCGAGGACTTCGCGCACCTGCGGCAGGCCGGACAACACGGCCGAAATCGCCTGGAATTCCGCTTCTGCGTATTGGGCCAGCAGCAGCGCGAGCGTCGTCTTGCCGCAACCGGGCGGACCCCACAGCACCATCGAATGCACGTGACCCGCTTCGATGCCCTTGCGCAGCGCGGTGTTGGGCGCGAGCAGGCGGCGCTGGCCGACCATCTCGTCGAGCGTGCGCGGACGCATCCGCTCGGCGAGCGGGCGCAGGTGGTCCTGGTCGGGAGCCAGGAGATCGGGCGTGCGTTCTTCGCGAGGACTGCGGCGTGACATGCAGCCATTGTAGGGCGGGCCCCGGCCCGCCGCCCCTCACGTCACGTTCGCCGCCGGACTGGCCCGCAGAAACGAAGCGGTACCAGCTACTCGCCGCCGATGACATCCACGCCCTTGGGCGGCGTGTAGCGGAACGTGCTCGACGGGAACGGCGGGTTGCGCCGCCAGCCGCTGAAGTTGATTTCGGTGCGCTGGCCGAGCGCATCGATGACCTGCATCTTCACCAGTCCGTTCGTGCCGAACCCGAGCCGCGCAGTGCGGAAGTTCGCATCGGCGGCGTTACCCTTGGGCGTCAGCACCAGCCACTCGAGGCCTTCGGCGGCGCCCTCTTCCTTCACCACGAACTGCGCGTCCAGCTTGCCGGGATCGATCAGCGCCGACAGCGGACTGTTCTGTTCTTCCGCGCCCTGGGGGCGCCGGGTGACCTGCTCCAGATCCGGGTCGTAGACCCACACCGTCGTGCCGTCGGCGACGATGAGCTGCGGATACGGCTTCATGTACTCCCAGCGGAACAACCGCGGCGCCGACAGCGCGACCTTGCCGCTGGAGCTCTCCTTCAACTTGCCCTTCTGGTCGAACACCTGCTGCGAGAACTGGCCATCGAGCCCCTTCAGGCCCTTGGTGAAGGCCGCCAGGTCATCGCGCGCGCCCGCGAAGGCCGCCGCCGGAAGCAATGAAGCAGCCAGGGCAGCTGCCCAGGCGAATTTGACGATGCGGGTCATGGGGAACTCCGGGAAATGCGAGGCGGCCAGTCTGACCGCGAAAAACTGAACAAGCCTGCGATGGCCGGGTGGGGGCGCGTCGTCGGTTCAGGCTATCGGACGGCACCGTCGAGAAAACCGGCGACGAACTCGCGCACGTGCGGTGCGGCCATCCACGTGGCCGCGAGTGCGACCAGCAGCCACGCGGCGCGCGGCAACTTCGCGATGTACCGGAGCGCCGAGCGCCGCAGCGAACCGTGATCCATGCCTGCCTCTCCTGGTTATTTCGGCGGCGGTGGCGCCAGCACGCTGCGGTCGCCGTTGTGTTCCGGCGGCGTCACCACACCGGCCGCTTCCATCGCCTCGATCAGGCGCGCGGCGCGGTTGTAGCCGATCTTCAGGCGACGCTGCACGCCGGAAATCGAAGCGCGCCGGGTCTCGGTCACGATCCGCACGGCTTCGTCGTAGAGCGGGTCGGATTCGTCGCCCGCACCGCCGCCGCTTTCCGGCAGACCGGTCGCGCCGACGACCACGCCCTCGCCCAGGGTCTGCACTTCGTCGAGCACGCCCTCGATGTAGTCCGGCGTGCCACTGACCTGCTTGAGGTGTTCGACGACGCGATGCACTTCCTCGTCGCTGACGAAGGCGCCGTGCACGCGTTCGGGCAGCGCCGTGCCGGGCGGGAGGTACAGCATGTCGCCGTGGCCGAGCAGCGTCTCCGCGCCGGACTGGTCGAGGATGGTGCGCGAGTCGATCTTGCTCGACACCTGGAACGCGATGCGCGTGGGGATATTGGCCTTGATCAGGCCGGTGATGACGTCCACCGACGGACGCTGCGTGGCCAGGATCAGGTGGATGCCGGCGGCGCGCGCCTTCTGCGCGAGTCGGGCGATCAGCTCTTCGACCTTCTTGCCGACGATCATCATCATGTCGGCGAATTCGTCGATGAAGACGACGATGAAGGGCAAGGTTTCCAGCGTGCGCGGTGCCTCGCCCAGTTCCGGGTTCGGCTTGAACAGCGGATCGAGCATCGGCTGGCCTGCGTCGATCGCGTCCTTCACCTTCTTGTTGAAACCGGCGAGGTTGCGCACGCCGACGGCCGACATCAGCTTGTAGCGCCGCTCCATTTCGGCCACGCACCAGCGCAGGCCATTGGCGGCTTCCTTCATGTCGGTGACGACCGGCGCCAGCAGGTGCGGGATGCCCTGGTAGACGCTGAGCTCCAGCATCTTCGGGTCGATCATCAGCATCCGGACGTCCTTCGCGGAGGCCTTGTACAGCAGCGACAGCACCATCGCGTTGACCGCGACGGACTTGCCCGAACCGGTGGTGCCCGCCACCAGCAGGTGCGGCATGCGCGCCAGGTCGGCCACCGTCGGGCGGCCGGCGATGTCCTTGCCCAGCGCCAGCGTGAGCGGGCTCGCGGACTTGTCGTATTCCTTCGAACGCAGCAGCTCGGAGAGGAAGATCATCTCGCGCGTGGTGTTCGGCGTTTCCAGGCCGATCACCGACTTGCCCGGTATCACGTCGACCACGCGCACCGACTTCACCGACAGGCCGCGGGCGATGTCCTTGTCCAGCGAGCTGATCTGGCTGACCTTCACGCCGGGGGCAGGCTCGAGTTCGAAGCGCGTGATCACCGGGCCGGGATAGGCTCCGACGACCTGCGCATCGATGCGGAAGTCCTTGAGCTTGAATTCGATCTGGCGCGACAGCGTTTCCAGCGTCTGCTCGTCGTAGCCCTTGGGCTGCGGCTTGGGATCGTCGAGCAACGCCAACGGCGGAATGCCCGTGCCGTCGCCGGTGTGGAACAGCGGGATCTGCGTCTCGCGCTTGGCGCGGTCGCTCTTTTCCACGACCGGCGCCGGCGGCGGTTCGATCTTCACCGGCGCACGGCGGGCGCGAAGTTCGGTATCGACCTTGCGGGCTTCCTCGCGCTCCTCGCGGAACGCGCGCGTCTGCTGCCATTCGGTCGCCTGCTGGCTGCCGCGCCGGAACACGTTACGCAGGAACGGACCCGTCGCAAGCGTCCAGGCGCCCAGCTTGTCCATGACCGTCAGCCACGACAGCCCGGTCGCCAGCGTCACCGACACCAGCAGCAACGCGAAGGTGAAGAGGTTCGCGCCCATCGGGCCGAACCCCTTGTGCAGCGAATTGCCGACCAGCCGGCCGAGAATGCCGCCCGACCCCGCGGGGAAGTAGTCCGGCGCGGCAACCCGCAGATATAGCAGGCCGGTCGCCGACACGAGGAAGCCGACAATGCCGACCAGGCGCAAGGCCGGCCCCAGATCGGCGTCGCCATCGCCATCCGCATCCATGCCGAACAGGGCGATCCAGGCAATGAAGCCGAGCATGATCGGCAACAGGAACGCCACGTAGCCGGTCAGCAGGAGCAGACCGTCGGCAATCATCGCGCCGACGCGGCCACCTACGTTGTGCAGCGGCGCGGTGATGTTGCCCGAATGCGTGAATCCCGGATCGGTGGACGAATAGGTAAACAGACTCGCCATCAGGTACAGCAGCAGCGGCGCGATCAGGATCAGGGCGATATCGCGCATGAGCCGCTGCCGGCGCGGCGACGGCGCTGCGCGCTCTCTGCCGGCGGTTTCCGCCTTGGCCTTCTTGCGGGTTGCTGCCGGGGCTTGCGCCACTGTGAGGTTCTGCCTGAGCTAGATTCTGTTAGTTGTTGAAGATACGGGAAAAAACGGGGTCATGGAACAAGTAGGTGGTCTTGGACGGCCCCGGGCGGCATCGAGCATAGCGAGGAAACGCGAGGCAGCGGGACGGGCGCGGCAGCTTCCGGTCCCGCCAGCGGTCGCCGGCGCATTGCGCACAGCACCGCGCGCCGACGCACCGCGACCCAAGGCATTGATGCCAGGCCATTGATGCATGTCCACCCGCAACGCTGCAGTGCACCGGATTCGCCTTGTAATGCCGCGAAGCGGCCGCCACTCTATGGGCCCACCGTCGGTCGCGATGTCCCGACCAACTCCCTACCTTGCCGCCCGGCGCCCTGCCCGCGCGCCCAACCGCTCAATGCCCATGACCCCATCGAAACACTCCCGCCTGATCATCCTCGGCTCCGGTCCCGCCGGCTGGACCGCCGCCGTCTACGCCGCGCGCGCCAACCTCAGGCCGGTGGTGATCACCGGCCTGCAGATGGGCGGCCAGCTGATGACGACGACTGAAGTCGACAACTGGCCGGGCGACGCGCACGGCCTGATGGGGCCGGACCTGATGGCGCGCATGCAGGCCCATGCCGAGCGCTTCGATACCGAAGTCGTCTTCGACCACATCCACACCGCCGACCTCTCGCGTCGCCCGTTCAAGCTCAAGGGCGACAACGGCGAGTACACCTGCGATGCCCTCATCATCGCCACCGGTGCCACCGCCAAGTACCTGGGGCTGGCGTCGGAGGAAGAATTCAAGGGCCGCGGCGTGTCCGCCTGCGCCACCTGCGACGGCTTCTTCTACAAGGATCAGGATGTCGCCGTGATCGGCGGCGGCAATACCGCAGTCGAGGAAGCGCTGTACCTGTCCAACATCGCCCGCAAGGTCTACCTGGTGCACCGCCGCGACACCCTGCGCGCGGAGAAGATCATGCAGGACAAGCTGCAGGCGAAGATCCAGGCCGGCAAGATCGAACCGGTCTGGCACCACGTCGTCGACGAAGTGCTGGGCAACGATGCCGGAGTCACCGGCGTGCGGGTGAAATCCGTCCAGGACGGCTCGACGCGCGAACTGCCGATCCACGGCCTGTTCGTCGCCATCGGCCACACGCCGAACACCACGTTGTTCGAGGGCCAGCTGGACATGAAGAACGGCTACATCACGATCCGTACCGGCCTGGCCGGCGAAGCCACCGCGACCAACATCCCCGGCGTCTTCGCCGCGGGCGACGTGGCCGACCAGGTCTATCGCCAGGCGATCACGTCCGCGGGTTTCGGGTGCATGGCGGCACTCGACGCAGAGAAGTTCCTCGACAAGAGCGAGTAGGCCCGTTCAGCCGATTCCCGCGGGAATCGGCGCCCTTCCGTCTGGTGGCTGGCGGAAGCGCCGCCATGGCCGCTGCAGCGGGCGAAGCGTGCAAGCGCCCTCGCCCGCACCATTGATACCCTGCCCGCATGGCGACTCCGCGCATCGTCGGCTCCCTGCCGGACGTTCCTGCAGCGCAGTGGGACGCGCTGCATGACGGCTCCAACCCGTTCGTGACGCACGCGTTCCTGTCGGGTCTGGAAGCCCACGGCTGCCTGCGCGAAGAATGGGGCTGGACACCTCACCACCTCACGCTGTGGGATGCGGACCGCCTGGTCGCCGCGGCGCCGGGCTACATCAAGAGCAATTCCCACGGCGAATTCGTGTTCGACCATGCCTGGGCGCATGCCTACGCGCACCACGGCCTGGAGTACTTCCCGAAGTGGCTGTGCGCGGTTCCCTACTCGCCCGTCACCGGGCCGCGCCTGCTCGCGATGGACGACTCGCGCCGCGCGGCCTTGCTGCAGGCGATGAAGGCGCTTTGCGAGGAACGGCACTTTTCCTCGGCTCACATCAATTTCCATTCCGAGCCGGAAGCCACGTTCGGGCCGGACTGGATCGCGCGGACCGACGTGCAGTACCACTGGCGCAACGCCGGGGACTGGCGCGACTTCGACGCCTTCCTCGCGGCGTTCGACCACAAGCATCGCAAGAACATCCGCCAGGAGCGCGCCCGGGTCGCGCGCGAGGGCGTGCGCTGCCGGCTCGTGCATGGCGACGAGGCGAGCGATGCCGACCTCGCGGCGATGCATGCCTTCTACCGGCGGACCTTCGCCGAATACGGCAACCATCCGGCGCTGACGCTGCCGTTCCTGCGCCATCTCGCCGCCACGATGCCGCGCGCGCTGGTGCTGATGTTCGCCGAGCGCGACGACAGGCCCATCGCCGGCGCGCTCTGCCTGCGCGGTCGCGACACTTTGTACGGCCGCTACTGGGGCGCGGGGGAACACGTGCCCGGGCTCCACTTCGAACTCTGCTACTACCAGGGCATCGAATACTGCCTGCGCGAAGGCCTCACGCATTTCGAACCGGGCGCCCAGGGCGAACACAAGCTCGCGCGCGGGTTCCTGCCGACCTTCGTGCACAGCCGGCACTGGATCGCCCATCCGGTCTTCCGCGACGCACTGCGGCTGTGGGCCCGGGAGGAAACGGCGTCCGTGCAGCGCTATGCCGCGACCCTGGCCGCGCACTCGCCTTTCCGCCACGCCTGATCGGGTCTCGCGCGAAGGCGCCGGACTGGGCCATGATCGACGCGATGTCGATCCGATTGCCCTCGCTTTCGCCGGACCCGGACGCCCCGTTTCCGCCCGGGCAATCGGCCCTGCGTCATCCCGACGGCCTGCTCGCCATGGGCGGCGACCTGGCCCCGCAACGGCTGCTCAATGCCTATCGGGCGGGCATCTTTCCCTGGTACTCGGACGATCAGCCGATCCTGTGGTGGTGTCCGGATCCGCGCACCGTATTCCGCAGCGATGGCGTGCGCCTGTCATCGCGCTTCCGGCGGTGGCTGCGGCGTTGCGACTGGGTCGTGCGCGCGGACACCGCCTTCGACGAGGTGATCGCCGCCTGCGCCACGACACCGCGCGCCGGGCAGCACGGTACCTGGATCACCGGGGCGATGATCGAGGCCTATCGGGAACTGCATCGCCTGGGATACGCGCATTCCATCGAGGTCTTCGACGCGGGCCGGCTGGTAGGCGGGCTCTACGGCGTTTCGATCGGAAGGATGTTCTTCGGCGAGAGCATGTTCAGCGCGCGCTCGGGCGGCTCGAAGGTCGCGCTGTCCGCCCTTGCCCACCGCGTGCGCGAATGGGGATGGCCGCTGCTGGACGCCCAGGTCGAGAACGACCACCTGCTGTCGCTGGGTGCGGAATCGTGGCCGCGGTCCCGTTTCCTGGAGGCGGTGAGCCGTCTGACGGCCGAGCCGGACGCGGCAGGCAGCTGGAGCGGACGCTTCGGCGCGTTGCGCGCGGCCGAGCTCGCCCCGGCCCGCAGCTGACCAAGGGGCGGATGAACCGGGGGCGTCGCGCCATCGCCCCCGCATTTGTGGCAGAATGCGCGGCTTCGCGAGCGCGTCGGCGCCCATTCCAACAGCGACAACCGGAAACTTCATGGCAAAAGACGATGTGATCGAATTCGAGGGCACGGTGGCGGAAACCCTTCCGAACACCATGTTCCGCGTGCGCCTCGAGAACGGCCACGAGATCATCGCCCACATCTCCGGCCGCATGCGCAAGAACTACATCCGCATCCTGACCGGCGACAAGGTGAAGGTCGAAATGACCCCGTACGACCTGACCAAGGGTCGCATCACCTATCGCATGAAGTAACGCGAGATCCGGATGAACGAAGGCGGCCGACGGCCGCCTTCGGCGTTTCTGCACTGGAACTGTGCGCCACGGTGCCCGTCGTCGGTCCGAGGTCGGACTCTCCGCTTCACCGCGAAACCGTCACGAACAAGAAGAAGGCGGCCATTGGCCGCCTTCTCTTTTTTTCGCCCGCGTCGCGGCGATTACACGGTGACGGGCAGCAGCTTCTCCGGCTCGGGCTGCGCTTCGACCACCAGTTCGTCGTCGCGGACGTCGACGGTGACCCGACCGCCGCCGACCAGCTTGCCGAACAGCAGTTCGTCCGCCAGCGGCCGCTTGATCTTGTCCTGGATCACGCGCGCCATCGGGCGGGCGCCCATCAGCGGATCGAAGCCGTGCTGGGCGAGCCAGTCGCGCGCGCTCGGCGTGGCCGACAGCGTCACGTTCTTCTCGTGCAGCTGGGTCTCCAGCTCGATCAGGAACTTGTCCACCACGCGCAGGATGTGCTCGAAGCCCAGCGCCTGGAACTGCACCACCGCGTCCAGGCGGTTGCGGAACTCCGGGCTGAAGGCGCGGCGGATCACTTCCATCGCGTCGGTCGAGTGGTCCTGCTTGGTGAAGCCGATCGAACGCCGCGAGGCCTGCGCCGCGCCGGCATTGGTGGTCATCACCAGCACCACGTTCTTGAAGTTGGCTTCGCGACCGTTGGTGTCGGTGAGGATGCCGCGGTCCATGACCTGCAACAGGATGTTGAAGATGTCCGGATGCGCCTTCTCCACCTCGTCGAGCAGCAGCACGCAGTGCGGCGTCTTGACGATCTTCTCGGTCAGCAGGCCGCCCTGGTCGAAACCGACGTAGCCCGGGGGCGCGCCGATCAGGCGGCTCACCGAGTGCGGCTCCATGTACTCGGACATGTCGAAGCGGACCAGCTCGATGCCCAGCTGCAGCGCGAGCTGCTTGGTGACCTCGGTCTTGCCCACGCCGGTCGGACCGGCGAACAGGAAATTGCCGATCGGCTTGTCCGGATTGCCCAGGCCCGAGCGCGCGAGCTTGATCGCCGAGGTCAGCGTCTCGATCGCCGGATCCTGGCCGAAGATCACCATCTTCAGGTTGCGCTCGAGGTTCTTCAGCACGTCCTTGTCCGACGCACTGACCTGCTTGGTCGGGATGCGCGCCATCTTGGCGACGATGGTCTCGATTTCCTCGGTGTCGATCAGGGTCTTGCGCTGGTCGTCCGGCAGCAGGCGCTGGCGCGCGCCGGCCTCGTCGATCACGTCGATCGCCTTGTCCGGCAGCAGGCGGTCGCCCAGGTGCTTGACCGACAGGTCGACCGCCGCCTGCAGCGCCTCGTCGGCGTAGGTCACGCCGTGGTGCTGTTCGTACTTGGGCTTGAGGCCCTGGAGGATTTCCACGGTCTCGCCCACCGTCGGCTCGACGATGTCGATCTTCTGGAAGCGGCGGGCCAGCGCGCGGTCCTTCTCGAAGATGCCGCGGTATTCCTGGAACGTGGTCGAGCCGATGCAGCGCAGCTCGCCCGATGCCAGCGCGGGCTTGATCAGGTTGGACGCATCCATGGTGCCGCCCGAGGCGGAACCCGCGCCGATGATCGTGTGGATCTCGTCGATGAAGAGGATGGTGTCCGGCAGCTTCTTCAGCTGCGCCAGCACCGCCTTGAGCCGCTTCTCGAAATCGCCGCGGTACTTGGTGCCGGCGACGAGCGCGCCCAGGTCGAGCGAGTAGATCGTCGCGTCGGCCAGCACTTCCGGCACGTCGCCGTCGACGATGCGCTTGGCCAGGCCTTCCGCAATCGCGGTCTTGCCCACGCCGGCTTCACCGACGTAGAGCGGATTGTTCTTGCGGCGGCGGCACAGGACCTGGATGGTGCGCTCGACTTCGTTCACGCGTCCCACCAGCGGGTCAATCCGGCCTTCGCGGGCGAGCTGGTTGAGATTCACCGCGAACTCGGCCAGCGCATCGCCCTTGACGTCGCCCTCGCCGCCCTCGCCCTGGCGCGATTCGCCATCGTCCTGATGCTGCGACGATTCCTCGCCGCCGTGCTTGGCAATGCCATGCGAGAGATAGTTGACGACGTCCAGGCGCGCGATGTCCTGCTGGTTCAGGAAATAGACCGCGTGGGAATCCTTCTCGCCAAAAATCGCCACCAGCACGTTGGCACCGGTGACTTCCTTCTTGCCCGAGGACTGCACGTGGTAGACCGCACGCTGCAGCACGCGCTGGAAGCCGAGTGTGGGCTGGGTGTCGCGGCCGTCATCGTCGGCCAGCTTGGCCACCGAAGTGGAGATGGCCTGTTCGAGGTCGGTGCGCAGCCGCGCGAAATCCGCGTGGCAGGCCTTCAGCACGGCTTCGGCCGACGGGTTGTCGAGCAGTGCCAGCAGCAGGTGCTCGACCGTCATGAACTCGTGGCGCGCCTCGCGGGCGCGCTTGTAGCACTGGCCGATGCTGTATTCGAGATCCTTGCTGAACATGGGGCGATAGCCTCCGGAAAACTTTGCCGAAAATCTTGCTGCAACCCTATCTGGGGACAGCAACCGGCCATTTCCATGCCAGCCCCATCAGGCATTCGGAACGCTGCGTGGCACGCTTCAACTCAATCGGTACAACCGACACAACGGCCTTTCCGTCGCTTTTAGGCCTTTTCCATCGTGCAGAGCAAGGGGTGCTGGTTGAGTCTTGAATATTCGTTCACCTGCGCCACCTTGGATTCGGCGACTTCGCGGGTGAAGACGCCGCATACGCCGCGACCGCGGGTATGGACGTGCAACATGATCTGGGTGGCCTTTTCCGCATTGAACGAAAAAAAGCGCATCAACACCTCCACCACGAAGTCCATCGGGGTGTAGTCGTCGTTCAGCAGCAGCACGGAATACAGCGGCGGGCGGGCGACTTCCGGCTTGCCGGTTTCCACCATGACGCCATGGCTGTGTTCCTGGTCGGTCCTCTTGGTCATGGACGAATTATAGGAAATGACGCCAGAGCGCGGCTCGATGGACGCCCCGACACGGCCGCCCGCACAATGGCGCCACACCATCCCACCGAGAGCCCGATGCGCACCTTCGCAATCGCCATGCTGCTGTGCCTTGCTCCTGTCCTCGTCAACGCGGCCGAGCCGGCCACCCCGGCCAGGAAGGACGGCGATCCGGCCGTCAGGCAACTGCTGGACAAGCTCGAATACAAGTACGAGATCGACGAGGAAGGCGACTACCGCCTGACGTTCGGCCTGGGCGACGACAAGGACGCCCGCAGCCAGCTGGTATACGTGCGCTCGCCGGTGGAAACCTACGGCTCGCACAAGGTCCGCGAGATCTGGTCGCCGGGCTACGTGTCGACGACCGATGAATTCCCGGCCGACGTCGCCAACCGCCTGCTGGAGGCCACGCAGCAGAGCAAGCTGGGGGCCTGGGCCAAGCAGGGCCGCTATGCGGTGTTCGTCGTCAAGGTCGCCGCCGACGCCAGCGCCGAGGAGCTCGACGATGCCGTCGACGCCGCCCTGCGTTCCGCCGACGAGATCGAACAGGAACTGACGCCCGGCAAGGACGATTTCTGAGCGTCCACTGGCGCACGCCCCGTCTGCAACGAGTACATCCGAATGAGCTACCGCCAAGGCCGCTTCTGGCAACCCGATGTGACCGTCGCCACGGTGGTGGTCGATGACGGCCGCTTCCTGATGGTGGAGGAAGCCGTCGGCGGCCAGCTCGTCCTCAACCAGCCCGCCGGCCATCTGGAGCCGGATGAAAGCCTCGTCGAAGCCGCCCTGCGCGAGACCCTGGAAGAAACCGGCTGGGAAGTGCGGCTGACCGCTTTCGTCGGCGCCTACCAGTGGAAGGCCCCTGCCCGCCCCGGCGAGAGCGACGGGCGTCACTACCTTCGCTTCGCCTTCGCCGCCGAACCGCTGGTGCATCGCCCCGAGCGCCCGCTCGACGAAGGCATCGTCCGCGCGCTGTGGCTGTCGCCGGCCGAACTGCAGGCGCAGGCGCACCGCCATCGCAGTCCGCTGGTCTGGCGCGCGGCGTCCGATTTCCTCGCCGGCCGTCGCCAGCCCCTGGAACTCCTGCAGCACCTGGCATGAGCACGGCACGCACCATCGTGGGCATGTCGGGCGGCGTGGATTCGTCCGTCGCCGCGCTGCGCCTGCGCGATGCCGGCGAACCCATCGCCGGGCTCTTCATGCAGAACTGGGCCGACGACGGCAGCGGCGACTGCCGCGCCGAGGACGACCGGCGCGACGCTGTGGCGGTCTGCGGTCGCCTCGGCATCCCGATCCATTTCCGCGATTTCTCCCGCGAGTACTGGGACGGCGTCTTCGCGCATTTCCTCGCCGAATACGCCGCCGGCCGCACGCCCAATCCGGACGTGCTGTGCAACCGCGAAATCAAGTTCAAGCATTTCCTCGACGCGGCGCATGAACTTGGGGCGGAATTCATCGCCACCGGCCATTACGCGCGCGTCGTGGTCGACGGGGGCGAGGCGAAACTGCTGAAGGCCGCCGACCGCAGCAAGGACCAGAGCTACTTCCTGCACCAGCTGGGCCAGGAACAACTGTCGGCGACGAAATTCCCGCTGGGCGACCTGCGCAAGACCGAAGTGCGCGAGATCGCGCGCGAGGCCGGCCTGTCGACGCATGCCAAGAAGGATTCCACCGGCATCTGCTTCATCGGCGAGCGCGATTTCCGCGAGTTCCTGGCGCGCTATCTGCCCGCGCGTACGGGCGAGATGCGCACGCCGGACGGACGCGTGCTGGGCGAGCATCCGGGCGTCTTCTACTTCACGCTGGGCCAACGCGAGGGCCTGAACATCGGCGGCGTGCGCGGCTTCGAACCCGCGCCGTGGTACGTGGTGGGCAAGGACGTCGCCCGCAACGTGCTGTATGTCGACCAGGGCGCCGACAGCGCGTACCTGCACTCGCGCACGCTGTGGTCGGAGACCGTGCACTGGATCGCCGGCGCCCCACCCGCCGCGCGGTTCACCTGCATGGCGCAGACGCGTTATCGCCAGCCCGACCAGGCCTGCGAGATCGTCGTGCGCCCCGACGGCACGCTGGAAGTGCGATTCGCCGAACCGCAACGCGCTGTCACGCCGGGGCAATCCGTCGTGCTGTACGACGGCGACGTCTGCCTGGGCGGCGCCGTGATCTCCGCCACCGACGCCGCGCTGGAACAACGCCTCCGGGAACATGCCGCATGACCGACCGCTCCGCTCCCCTGTCCGACCGCGTCCTCGCCCTCGCCGGCCTGGTGCAGGCCCTGGCGCAGGTCCGGCGCATCGCCGACACCGGACAGGCCCATGCCGATGTGCTTTCCACCGCGCTGGACTCGGTCTTCCGCATCGATGCCGACAGCGCCGAAGCGGTCTATGGCGGCGCACGTTCGCTGCGGACCGGGCTGATGCTGTTGCGCGACTACTTCGGCGGATCGATGCCCGACGAGCAACTGCCGCGGCTCGCGCTGGCGGTGATCCAGCTCGAGCGCCGGTTCGTCAGCGATGAGGAAATGGTCATGCGGGTCCAGGGCGGCATCCGCGCCCTGGATGCGGCCGCGGAGCGACTGGGCAGCTCGCATCCGGACGTGCTGACCGCACTGGGAGCGCTCTACGCCGACACGCTGAGCCATCTGCGCCCGCGCGTGCTCGTGCAGGGCAATCCGCACTACCTGGGACAGGCGGCGGTGGTTGCCGAAGTACGCGCGGTGCTTCTGTCGGCGGTGCGTTCAGCGGTGCTGTGGCGGCAGATGGGCGGCAGCCTGTGGGATTTCCTGCTGCGCAAGCGGGCGATGGGTGAGGCGGTGCAGGAGTTGCTGGCCTAGCGCCGACACTCACTGGAGCGATTCGTAACAGCCGGTCACCGCTCGTCCCTTCCCTCTCCTCTCCCCGCGAGCGGGGAGAAGAAAAAGTCCCGGTGAAACTGCCCTGCGGGCATCTCCACGCGAGCGGGGAGAAGAAGATTCAAGCACCGCCCGAAGCAGCGATCGCCACGCTTGCGGTTAGCGCTACCCGCCGGGACGGGGGTGGCGGAGAGCGGACCAGGATGGTCCGCGACCCGACTTAAAGGCATGGATGCCGTCAGGAGGGCGGAGCCGCCCCCGTCCCGGCGGGTAGTGCGTCGCTCCGGAGTCGGGTGTGCTTCAACGGGCGACTGCAAGCAAAGCAAAGTCACTGGATCCCCGCTTGACTGGACATCCGTCCGTGGAAGGCCGCGGGGAGGACGAGGCAAAGTCCCTGGATCCCCGCTTTTGCGCGGATGACGGACGGAAGCAAGACACTGGACCGCCTTCGCGGGGATAACGAGCAAGAGCGGGGCAAGCAGCTTGCGATCGACGAGCACGCCCGCGCGCGCGATGAGGCAAAGGCCCGTTTCGATCGACAGGTTTGCCAACGTCGATCAAGAAAAAGCCCCGGCAATGCCGGGGCTTTTTCGTCAACTCGAACCGCAACCGGAATCAGGCCGCGGCGACCTTCTCCGCCACTTCGCGGTATTCCTCGATCTGGTCGAAGTTCATGTAGCGGTAGATCTCGGCGCCCTTCGCGTTGATCACGCCGATGTCCGCCATGTACTCCTCGCGGGTCGGGATGCGGCCCAGGCGCGAGCAGATCGCGGCGAGTTCCGCCGAACCCAGGTACACGTTGGTGTTGCGGCCCAGGCGGTTGGGGAAGTTGCGGGTCGAGGTCGAGAACACCGTCGCGCCCTCGCGCGCCTGCGCCTGGTTGCCCATGCACAGCGAGCAGCCCGGCATTTCCATGCGCGCGCCGGCGGTGCCGAAGGTGCCGTAGTGGCCTTCCTTGGTCAGCTCCGAGGCATCCATCTTGGTCGGCGGCGCGACCCACAGGCGGGTCGGGATGTCGCGCTTGCCTTCCAGCAGCTTCGCGGCGGCGCGGAAGTGGCCGATGTTGGTCATGCACGAGCCGATGAACACTTCGTCGATCTTCGCGCCCGCGACGTCGGACAGCGTCTTCACGTCGTCCGGATCGTTCGGGCACGCGACGATCGGTTCGACGATCTCGTTGAGGTCGATCTCGATGACCGCGGCGTACTCGGCGTCCGCATCGCCTTCCAACAGCTGCGGGTTGGCCAGCCAGTTCTCCATCGCCTTGATGCGGCGCTGGAGGGAACGCGCGTCCGCATAACCTTCCGCGATCATCCACTTCAGCAGCGTGATGTTGCTGTTGAGGTATTCGATGATCGGCTCCTTGTCGAGCTTCACCGTGCAACCGGCGGCCGAGCGTTCGGCCGAGGCGTCGGACAGCTCGAACGCCTGCTCGACCTTCAGCTGCGGCAGGCCTTCGATCTCGAGGATGCGCCCGGAGAAGATGTTCTTCTTGCCCTGCTTGGCGACGGTCAGAAGGCCCTGCCTGATGGCGGCCAGCGGGATCGCATTGACCAGGTCGCGCAGCGTGACGCCCGGCTGCATTTCGCCCTTGAAGCGGACCAGCACCGATTCCGGCATGTCCAGCGGCATCACGCCGGTGGCCGCGGCGAACGCGACCAGGCCCGAGCCCGCCGGGAACGAAATACCCACCGGGAAGCGCGTGTGCGAGTCGCCGCCGGTGCCGACGGTGTCGGGCAGCAGCATGCGATTGAGCCAGCTGTGGATCACGCCGTCGCCCGGGCGCAGCGCGATGCCGCCACGGTTGCTGATGAAGGCCGGCAGTTCGTGGTGCGTCTTGACGTCGACCGGCTTCGGATACGCCGCGGTGTGGCAGAACGACTGCATGACCAGATCGGCGGAGAAGCCCAGGCACGCGAGATCCTTCAGCTCGTCGCGTGTCATCGGACCGGTGGTGTCCTGAGAACCCACCGAGGTCATCTTCGGTTCGCAGTAGGTGCCCGGACGGATGCCCTGACCTTCCGGCAGGCCGCAGGCGCGGCCGACCATCTTCTGCGCCAGCGAGTAACCCTTGCCGGTGTCGGCCGGGTTCTGCGGCAGGCGGAACAGCGTCGACGGCGCCAGGCCGAGCGCTTCGCGCGCCTTGGCGGTGAGGCCGCGGCCGACGATCAGCGGGATGCGGCCACCGGCACGCACTTCGTCGAGCAGCACGTCGGACTTCAGCGCGAATTCGGCGATGACCTTGCCGTCCTTCAGCGCCTTGCCCTCGTAAGGACGCAGCTCGACCACGTCGCCCATGTTCATCTGCGACACGTCGAGTTCGATCGGCAGCGCGCCGGCGTCTTCCATCGTGTTGTAGAAGATCGGCGCGATCTTCGAGCCCAGACACACGCCGCCGAAGCGCTTGTTCGGGATGAACGGAATGTCTTCGCCGGTGAACCACAACACCGAGTTGGTCGCGGACTTGCGCGAGGAGCCCGTGCCCACGACGTCGCCGACGTAGGCGACCAGGTGGCCCTTCTGCTTCAGCGATTCGATGAAGGCGACCGGGCCGCGCTTGCCGTCTTCCTCGGGCTCGATGCCGTCGCGCTTGTTCTTCAGCATCGCCAGCGCGTGCAGCGGGATGTCCGGACGCGTGGTGGCGTCGGGCGCCGGCGACAGGTCATCGGTGTTGGTTTCGCCGGTCACCTTGAACACGGTGATCGTCATCGACTCCGGCACTTCCGGACGGCTGGTGAACCATTCGGCATCGGCCCAGCTCTGCAGCACCGACTTCGCATTCGCGTTGCCGGCCTGCGCCTTCTCCTGCACGTCGTGGAAGGCGTCAAACATCAGCAGCGTGTGCTTGAGCGCGTTGGCGGCGACGGTGCCCACCTGCGCGTCGTCGAGCAGCTCCACCAGCGGATGGATGTTGTAGCCGCCGAGCATGGTGCCCAGCAGTTGCGTGGCGCGTTCGCGCGAGATCAGCGCGTTCTTCTCGGTGCCGAAGGCGACCGCGGCGAGGTACGAGGCCTTCACCTTGGCGGCATCGTCGACGCCAGCCGGCACGCGGTGGGTGATCAGGTCGAGCAGGAATTCACTTTCGGAAGCCGCGCCCTCGCCCGCCGGCGGGTTCTTGAGCAGCTCGATCACGTCGGCGGTCTGCTGCGCGGTCAGCGGCAGGGGCGGAATGCCCAGGGCGGCGCGCTCGGCGACGTGTTGGCGGTAGGCAGCAAGCATCAGGAACTCCATGTGTGGCGGGTGTCGAAAAGGTGCGGCATCAAGCGGAGGGAACGATCAGCTTGAGGCCCTTGAAGTACTGTCGGTAGAAGGCGTCGTCGCGGGTGATCAGGCCATCGCATTGCAGCAGCGCATGCGCGCCGACGAGGAAATCGGGCAATGCATGCGCTGGTGCCCCGCCCTTCTGGCGATGGCGGCGTTGCATCTCGCCGGCGCGCAGTGCGGACTTGGACTCGATCGGGCTGAAGCGGATGCTCATTTCCTCGAGCACCGCCAGCGCCTCGGCACCGTCGTGCAATGCGCTGCACACCTGGGCGAGCGCGACATCGCTGATCACCACCGGGCCGTTGCCGAGCGACTGGCGCAGGCAGGCTTCGGCGGCATCGGCCTGCGGGCCGTCGGCGAGCAGGTCGATCAATACGGCGGCATCGATGGCGATGGTGCCGCTCACGCTTCGTCGGCCCCGGTCTCATCGGACGGACCGATCGCACGCATCGCCTCGTCGGTGGACGCGAAGCCGTCCAGACGGAAGCGGCCGCGGGCACGGGACACGGCATCGTCCACGCTCTTGCGCAGGACGATGCGGTTGCCCTCCAGCTCGACCTTGAGCAGCGTGCCCTTGGTCAGGCCCAGGGCGTCACGCACGGCCTTGGGCAGGGTGATCTGGCCTCGCTCGGCGACGGTGGCTTCCATGGGCGGCTCCCGGTCGGTATGTACGAATTATACATACCGATGGAGTCATACCCAAGGAGCGGCGCCCTGAAGCGGGGCTCAGTCTGCCATTGAGCCTCCGGATCCCTTCCTTGGGTCCCCGAATCCCTCCATTGAGCCTGCGAGTCCCTCCCTTGGCTCTCCGAATCCTTTCGTTGAGCCTGCGAGTCCCTCCCTTGGCTCTCCGAATCCTTCCGTTGAACCTCAGAGCCTCTCCGTCGGGTCTCCGGATCCTTGCGTCGAGTCTCCGACTCTTTCCGTTGGGTCTTCGAGTCCTTCGAGAGGAGCTCCGAGTCCTTACCTTGGGGCTTCCGGTCTTTCCTGAGGGTCTCCGGGTCCTTCCGGGTCCGGCCCCGCGGAATCGGAATCCATAAGCTGGTCGCGGAATCCGAAAGCCGGCATGGCGCGGATGGAATGCCGCATGAGCCCTGCCGACTCGCGCTTGCACACGCGAATGGGTGCAGACCGCAAGCCACTGCTTCCCATCCCCGTAACACCCGAATCGGCAGCCTTCGACGCTGACGCGTTCATAATCGGTCCGTCATGCCGCCCGGCTTCGACCTGCGGCAGGCCTGCCAGCTCATGCGCCCCAGGCGCCCGCCCGCACTCGAACAAGGAGCCCCCCATGTCGTTCGACTCCTTCGCCACCCGCGCCCAGCTCGCGGTCAACGGCAAGTCCTACACCTACTTCAGCCTGCCCGCGCTCGGGAAGCGCTTCGATCTGTCGAAGCTCCCCTACTCGATGAAGATCCTGCTCGAGAACCTGCTGCGCCACGAGGACGGCGGCATGACGGTGGGCAAGGAGCACATCGAAGCCGTCGCGCAATGGGATGCGAAGCAGGAACCGGACACCGAGATCGCCTTCATGCCCGCGCGCGTGGTGCTGCAGGATTTCACCGGCGTGCCCTGCGTGGTCGACCTCGCGGCGATGCGCGATGCGGTGACCAAGCTCGGCGGCAGCCCGAAGCAGATCAATCCCCTGATTCCGTCCGAGCTGGTCATCGACCACTCCGTGCAGGTCGACGTGTTCGGACGTCCCGACGCGCTCGATCTCAACGGCAAGATCGAATTCGAACGCAACAAGGAGCGCTACAGCTTCCTGCGCTGGGGGCAGAAGGCCTTCGGCAACTTCAAGGTCGTCCCGCCCAACACCGGCATCGTCCACCAGGTGAACCTGGAGAACCTCGCCCGCGTGGTGATGGAGCGCGACATCGACGGCGTCCTGCACGCCTTCCCCGACACCGTGTTCGGCACCGACTCGCACACCACGATGATCAACGGCATCGGCGTGCTCGGCTGGGGCGTGGGCGGCATCGAGGCCGAAGCGGCGATGCTGGGCCAGCCCTCCTCGATGCTGATTCCGCAGGTGGTCGGGTTCCGCCTCACCGGCAAGCTGCCCGAAGGCACGACCGCGACCGACCTCGTGCTCACCGTGACGCAGATGCTTCGCGCGCTCGGCGTGGTCGGCAAGTTCGTGGAGTTCTACGGCGACGGCCTGCAGCACCTGCCGCTGGCCGATCGCGCCACCATCGCCAACATGGCGCCCGAGTACGGCGCGACCTGCGGCATCTTCCCCATCGACGCCGAAGCGCTGAACTACCTGCGCCTGTCGGGCCGCGGCAACGAGCAGATCGCGCTGGTCGAGGCCTACGCCCGCGCCCAGGGGCTGTGGCACGAACCCGACTCGCCGCACGCCACCTATTCGGCGACGCTCGAACTGGACCTGGGCGACGTGAAGCCCTCGCTCGCCGGGCCCAAGCGCCCGCAGGACCGCGTGCTGCTGGAAGGCGTGAAGGACAACTTCCACAAGAACCTGGAAGGCCTGATCGCCAACCGCAAGCCCAAGCCGAAGGAAGACCTCGAGCGCCTGGCCGGCGAAGGCGGCGAGCAGCCGCAGGCGGAACACCTGGCAGCGAAACCGAAGTCGAAGATCCGCGTGCATGAGCAGGACTGCGACCTGACCGACGGCTCGGTCGTGATCGCGGCGATCACGTCCTGCACCAACACCTCCAACCCGGCGGTGATGCTCGGCGCCGGCCTGCTGGCGCGCAACGCGGCCAAGCTCGGTCTGAAGGCGAAGCCGTGGGTGAAGACCTCGCTCGGCCCGGGCTCGCGGGTGGTCACCGACTACCTGCGCAAGGCCGGCGTGCTCGCCGACCTGGAGAAGCTCGGCTTCTACGTCGTCGGCTACGGCTGCACGACCTGCATCGGCAACTCGGGTCCGCTGCCGGACGAAGTCTCCAAGGGCATCGCGGAGAACGAACTGGTGGTCGCCTCGGTGCTGTCGGGCAACCGCAACTTCGAGGGACGCGTGCATCCGGAGGTGAAGATGAACTATCTCGCCTCGCCGCCGCTGGTCGTCGCCTACGCGATCGCGGGCACCGTCGACATCGACCTCACCCGCGATCCGCTGGGCCACACGCCCGACGGCAAAACCGTGTACTTGCGCGACATCTGGCCGTCGAACAAGGAAATCGGCGACATGATCTCGGCGACGGTCGGGCCGGAGCTGTTCGCGCAGAACTATGCCGACGTGTTCAAGGGCGACACGCGCTGGAACCAGATCGCCTCGCCGGAAGGCGAATCGTTCGAGTGGGATGCCTCGTCCACCTACATCAAGAACCCGCCCTACTTCGACGGCATGACCATGCAGGTCGGCACCATCGACGACGTGCACGGCGCGCGCGTGATGGGCGTGTTCGGCGACTCGATCACCACCGACCACATCTCGCCGGCCGGCAACATCAAGAAGGATTCGCCGGCCGGACGCTTCCTGATCGAGCGCGGCGTGCAGCCGGCCGACTTCAACAGCTACGGCTCGCGCCGCGGCAACGACGACGTGATGGTGCGCGGCACCTTCGCCAACATCCGCATCAAGAACCTGATGCTCGGCGGCGAGGAAGGCGGCAACACGATCTACCACGGTGCGCACGGCGCGACCGAGAAGATGTCGATCTACGATGCCGCCATGCGCTACAAGGCCGATGGCGTGCCGCTGGTCGTCTTCGCCGGCAAGGAATACGGCACCGGTTCCTCACGCGACTGGGCGGCCAAGGGCACCAAGCTGCTGGGCATCAAGGCGGTGATCGCCGAGAGCTTCGAGCGCATCCATCGCTCCAACCTGGTCGGCATGGGCGTGCTGCCGCTGGCGTTCGCCGAAGGCCAGAACGCGCTGAAGCTGGGACTGGACGGATCGGAAATCGTCGACATCACCGGCCTGCAGGACGGCGCTTCGAAGACCGCCACGGTGACGGCACGCAAGCCGGACGGCCGCGAGATCCGCTTCGAGGTGAAGGTGCTGCTGCTGACGCCGAAGGAAGTGGAGTACTTCCGCCACGGCGGCATCCTGCATTACGTGCTGCGGCAACTGGCGGCGAAGAAGGCGGCATAACCCTCGGAAGGGGCGGAAGCCCGCCCTCGCGCATGGCGCGAGGGCGCTCGGCGGCGCACGCGGCGATGCCGCGTAAGCGCGCCGCTTCGCCCACCACGGCGGCATCCTGCATTACGTGCTGCGGCAACTGGCGGCGAAGAAGGCGGCATAACCTTCGGAAGGGGCGGAAGCCCGCCCTCGCGCATGGCGCGAGGGCGCTCAGCGGCGCACGCGGCGATGCCGCGTAAGCGGCCGCTTCGCCCGCCATGGCGGCATCCTGCATTACGTGCTGCGGCAGCTGGCGGCGAAGAAGGCGGCATAACCTTCGGAAGGGGCGGAAGCCCGCCCTCGCGTGGCGCGAGGGCGCCCGGCGGCGCAGGTACCCGGGTCGATCAGAGCTTCGGCTTCCAGTGCGCGTTGACCAGCAGCCACTCGTCGTCCTCGCGCCGCCAGGCGGTCTCCACTTCGTACAACTGCCCGCTGCCCGGCAAGGCGCCCGCCCCGCCGGTCATTGCCGCGCTGAAGCGCACCGTCGCCGTGTCGGCCTGCAGGTCGATGTCCAGCGGGCCGGTCGTGACGCCGATGTCGCGATAGCGCAGGAACATGCCCTGCGCGAGGCGCCGTGCCGCCTTGCGGTCCATGCCGCCGGGACCGATGAAATCCGCGGCCAGCGCATCCTCCACCGCCCCCGCGTCATGACGCTCGATCGCGCTGCCCAGGTCGTGCACGTCCTCGCGCAACTGCTGCTCCGGCGGCGTGCGCGCGCAGCCCGGCAACGCCAGTGCCAGCACCAGCAACATCCGAGCGAAGCCCCCTCGATCCACCCGCTTCATGCCGTCCTCCATCGCGTTTGCGCGCACGAGCGTAAGCCCGCCGGGGCCCGCGTGCATCTGCGTGTCGGCCGCCTTGCCTGCCTATGGACCCTATGCTCCAATCGACCGGAACGACCGTACGGCGCCGCATTTCCGCCCGCGCCGGCCTGCAGGTCGCACATGTCGAGTCAATTGGGGGATCGCGATGAGCAATGAACGTCCGTGGCTGGCCGAGTATCCGGCGGGCGTGCCGGCGGAAATCGACGTCAACGAATTTCCGTCGGTCGTCTCCGTGCTCGAGAAGGCCATCGACACCTACCGCGATCGCCCGGCGTTCGCGAACCTCGGCAAGGTCCTCACCTACGGCGAAGTCGACCGGCTGAGCAAGCAGTTCGCCGCCTACCTGCTCGGCGAACTCGGACTCAAGAAGGGCGATCGCGTCGCGATCATGATGCCCAACTGCCTGCAGTATCCGATCGCCATCTTCGGCACGCTGCGTGCGGGGCTGACGGTGGTCAACGTCAATCCGATGTACACGGCGCGCGAACTGCGCCACCAGCTGGTGGATGCGGGCGCGACCGTGCTCGTGGTGCTCGACAACTTCGGCCACACCGTGCAGGAAGTCGTCGCCGACACACCGGTCCGCCAGGTGATCACCACGGGCCTGGGCGACATGCTCGGCTTCCCCAAGGGCGCGATCGTCAACTTCGTGCTGCGGCACGTGAAGAAGATGGTGCCGGACTACGACATTGCCGGCGCGATCCGCTTCCGCGACGCGCTGGTGCTCGGCCAGCTCAAGACGCTGCCGGCAGTGCAGATCGATGCCGAAGACATCGCCTTCCTGCAGTACACCGGCGGCACCACCGGCGTGTCGAAGGGCGCGATGCTCACCCACCGCAACCTCGTCGCCAACATGCAGCAGGCGGCGGCGTGGGTCGGTACCAACGTGAAGTACGGCGAGGAAGTCATCGTCACCGCGCTGCCGCTGTACCACATCTTCGCGTTGACGGCGAACTGCCTGGTCTTCATGAAGTTTGGCGGCCTGAACTACATGATCACCAACCCGCGCGACATGCACGGGTTCGTGAAGGAGCTGAAGAAGATTCCGTTCACCGCCATCACCGGCGTCAACACGCTGTTCAACGGGCTGCTCAACACGCCCGGCTTCGACCAGGTCGATTTCTCCCGGCTGCATCTCACCCTGGGCGGCGGCATGGCGGTGCAGCGCGCCGTCGCCGATCGCTGGAAGCAGGTCACGGGCGTCACCCTGGTGGAGGCCTACGGCCTCACCGAGACCTCGCCCGCGGCCTGCATCAACCCGATGGACCTCAAGGACTACAACGGCGCGATCGGTCTGCCGATTCCCTCGACCGATGCCTGCGTGAAGGACGAGGAAGGCCGCCAGCTGTCCGTCGGCGAAGTCGGCGAGCTGTGCATCAAGGGCCCGCAGGTGATGCGCGGCTACTGGAACCGCGCCGAGGAAACCGCGAAGGTCATCGACGGCGACGGCTGGCTGCACACCGGCGATATGGCGAAGATGGATGCGAAGGGCTACTTCTACATCGTCGATCGCAAGAAGGACATGATCCTCGTGTCCGGCTTCAACGTGTATCCGAACGAAGTCGAGGACGTGATCGCGATGATGCCGGGCGTGCTCGAAGTCGCCGCGGTCGGCGTGCCGGACGAGAAGTCCGGCGAAGCGGTGAAGGTGGTGATCGTGAAGAAGGACCCGGCGCTGACCGCCGAGCAGGTGAAGGCGCACGCGCGCGAGAACCTGACGGGCTACAAGCAGCCCAGGTACGTCGAATTCCGCAGCGAACTGCCAAAGACCAATGTCGGCAAGATCCTCCGCCGAGAGCTGCGCGACGCACCTGTAAAGGCCTGAAACAACCTGAAACTCCCCGCTCCGGCGCCCGCACGGCCAAGGCCTTGCGGGCGCTTCGTTTTAGGGGCATAGAATCGCCCGTCGGACGCAATTCACCTCACCCCATTGCCGTCCAAAAATCGCGCGACCGGCCGGGCGGCACCCCTTCGGAGGATTCGCTATGTCAGCCGTTCACCCCTTCCCTCGTCCCGACACTGGTCACACCCTGCGCGTGATCGAAGAAACCGGACGCGACGTCTACTGGTGCCACATGCATGCCGACGCTGTCCCGGGACAGCGCGCGTGTTTTTCCAGCAAGCTGGTCGACGACATCCTGGATTACCAGCGCAGCCTGGGCGGACGACTCCGCGCTCGCGGCGACACCGACACCGTGCCGCACGTGGTGCTGGCTTCCGACGGCGATGCCTTCAATCTCGGCGGCGACCTGGAACTGTTCTGCCGCCTGATCCGCGCCGGCGACCGCCAGGGTCTGCTCGATTACGCCCGCCAGTGCGTTCGCGGCGTGCATGCGTTCCATGACGGCCTGGGCGCCGGCGCGCACAGCATTGCCCTGGTCCAGGGCGACGCGCTCGGCGGCGGCTTCGAGGCGGCGCTGAGTTGCCACACCATCGTTGCCGAGGAAGGCGCGCTGATGGGCCTGCCGGAGGTGCTGTTCGACCTGTTCCCGGGCATGGGCGCCTATTCGTTCCTGTGCAAGCGGATCCCGCCGCACCAGGCGGAAAAACTGATGCTCGAAGGCAACGTCTACGCCAGCGAGGAGATGTTCAGGATGGGACTGGTCGACGTGCTCGTGCCGCGCGGCGAAGGCGTTGCCGCCGTGGAGGAGGTCATCCGCGCCAACCGCCGCATTCCGCATGCGCGCGCCGCCATGCACAAGGTCCGCTCGTTCGCACAGGCGGTCACGCTCGAGGAAATGATGAAGATCACCGAGATCTGGGTGGACACCGCGCTGAAGCTCGGCGAGAAGTCGCTCAGGACCATGGACCGACTGGTGCGCGCGCAGACACGTCGCAGCACTGTCGCCATGGCCTGATCGGCCTGACGTAGGGTCGAAGGGGAATCGGGCCCGGCCGCAGACGCCGGGCTTGGGCCTGCCAACGGCAGGTCTCGTAGGGGAAAGACGGTTCAGTCCGCCTGTCCACTGTCCCGCTGCTTGCGTTCGCGCTGGCGGGCTTCGAGTGCTGCGCGTCCCTGTTGCAGCAGGCCCTCGATGTCGTCGCGCCGCTTGCGCCACTCGTTGCCGAGCTGCCAGTCCGGCAACCGCATCATTTCGCCACCCGCCGCGGCCAGCTTGATCAGGCCGAGGTTGCTGGCCACGCCTTTCAGGGCATGCGCCTGTTCGCGCTGGCGCTCCCAGTCCTTCGCCTCGCCCGCACTGGTGAGACCGGCCAGGCACCCATCCGCGTCCCGCAGGCATTGCGCGATGAACTCGCGCTCGAAGCCCTCGCCCATGCCCAGCGACGCAAGCTCGTCGAGCACCGAGGCGTCGAAGATGCCGTCGGCGTTCACCGCCTCCTCGCGCACCGCGATCAGCGGCGTGGCGATGCGGCCGTTGGCGGCGATTTCCGCCAATGCGTCCAGCAGCCGCGAAGTGGCCACCGGCTTGGACAGGAACGCGCGGGCCCCGGCCTGCTGGCAGGCCTGGATGGACTCCGGCGTGACGTCGGCGCTGAGGATCAGGACCGGGGTGCGGTTCGGGCTGCCCGCCTGCATCACCCGCAACTGCCGCAGCAGGTCCAGGCCGCTCACGTCCGGCATATGGAGATCGCAGATCACCGCGTCGTAGTCGCACGCGGCCACGGCTTCCAGCACGGCCTCGCCGCCGTCGACGCTGGTGACCCGGTGACCGGCCTTTTCGAGCAGGCGCTGCAGCACCGTCCGGTTGGCGGCATGGTCGTCGGCGATCAGGATCGCCAGGCTGCGCACGCGCGCGCGGTGCCGGAGGAAGGGGTCGCCGAAGGAAATGATGTTCTTCGGCTGAGTGACCGGCTCGGCCACCTCGCCGGCGGAGGGAGTGGCCGCCGGAGCGACGACCGCGCGCACCATGAAGGGCAATTCGACCCAGAACCGGGTACCGCGCTGCTCGACGCTTTCGAAGCCGATGCTGCCGCCCATGGCTTCGGTGAGGCCCTTGGCGATCGTGGTGCCTAGACCGGTGCCGCCATAGCGGCGGGCCAGGCCCGCGTCAGCCTGCTCGAAGGCTTCGAACAGCCGCTGCTTCATCGATTCGGGGATGCCGATGCCGGTGTCGCTGACGGTGAAGCGCAACCGCACCTGCTCGGCCGTGCGCGTGATCGGCTCAACCTGCAGCCGCACCGAACCCTGGTCGGTGAACTTCACCGCGTTGCCGATCAGGTTGATCAGCACCTGGCGCAGATGGCCCGCGTCGCCGATCACGGCGTCCGGGACGGCTTCCGCCACGTCCGCGGTGTAGACGAGCTGCTTGGCGCGCGCCTGCGGCAGCAGGATCAGGCCGATGTTCTCGATCACGTCGCGCAACGAGAACTCGGTGAGGTCGAGCTTGAGCTTGCCGGCCTCGATCGCGGAGATGTCGAGCACGTCCTCGACCAGCGCCAGCAGGCTGCGGGTCGAGGCCTGGATGGTGTTGACGGCTTCGCGCTGCTCGGTGTCCAGGCGCGTCGCCGCGAGCACTTCGGACATGCCCGCCAGGCCGTTGAGCGGCGTGCGGAATTCGTGGCTCATGTTGGCCAGGAAGCGGCTCTTGGCCTCGTTCGCGCGCTTCGCCTCGTCCACCGCGCTGGTCAGCGCGCGCAGCAGCGAATCGAAGTAAAGCGGCACGGCGGCCAGCCCCAGGAGCAGGCCCCACGACAGGTAGGGATTGGCTCTCCAGTAGGGCGAAATCTGGATGACCGCGAAAAACGACACCGTCGCCAGCGCAGTCGCGGCGCGCAGGTAATGATGGCCGTAGCGCATGCCGTTGCCGATCGTCACCCACAGGTACACGGCGTACAGCGGCGAGGTCGGCTCGCCCTGGATGCACATGATCCAGCCCATGGCGGTGTAATCGGTCAGCATGCCGATCCAGCGCCGCAGGGCGGACGTGGCCGGGCGCATCACGATCGCCACGAGCAGGCCCACCGCCACCACGAGTTCCCCGACCAGGATGAGCCAGGTTTGCAGCAGCGTGTCGTTGTTGTCGAGCAGGTGGTAGCGCCATCCCAGGTAGGTGATGAACAGCGCCGTGATGACGATGCGGATGATGTCCTGCGTGTGTTCGCTGTCCGGGCGGCCGGACAGGCGTGCCTTCAGCGATTGCAGGAGGTTCGACATCGGCTCACTCCGTGCCGGGGCGTCGGGGTATCCGTGAGTAGCGCTGGCAGATGTCTTCCAGCCGTTCGCGGCTGCGCATCAGCGCATCGACGCAGCGGGGGTCGAAGAGGCGCCCGCGTTGCGAGAACAGGTAGCCCAGCGCCGCGTCCATTTCCCAGGCGTGCTTGTAGGGACGGGGCGACACCAGCGCATCGAATACATCGGCAACCGCCACGATCCGCGCCTCCAGGGGGATCTCGTCTCCCACCAGCCCATCCGGGTAGCCGCTGCCATCGTACCGCTCGTGGTGACGGAGGGCGATCACGGCACCCATCTGGATGAACCGGTTCTGGCTGCCGCTCAGCAATTCGTGGCCGATCCGGGGGTGCTGGCGCATTACCGCGATTTCGTCCTCGGTCAGCGGGCCCGGCTTGAGCAGTACCGAATCGGGAATCGCGATCTTGCCCACGTCGTGCAACGGGGCGGCCATTTCGACCAGGCGGGCCTCATCCTCCGACAGGCCCATGTGCTCGGCGATGACGCCGGCGACGTGCGACATGCGCTCGAGCCAGGCGCTGGTGCCCGCATCGCGGTATTCGATGGCGCGCGCGAGACGGTGCAGCGTCTCGCGTTCGCGCTCCTCCACCTCGTGCATGCTCGCGAGCAGGCGCTGCTCCAGCGACATCGCCCGCTGCTTCACGTTCTCCGACTGCTGGCGCAACTGCAGCAGGTTGCGGCAGCGGGCCCGCAGTTCGCGCGGGCGCACCGGTTTCACCAGGAAGTCGATCACGCCCGCATCGAGCGCGGCCTGGCGGATGGGTTCATCGCCGACGACGGTGACGAGGATGATCGGGATGTCGCGATGCAGGGGCGCGCGGCGAAAGCGGCGCGCGAATTCCAGCCCGTCGATGCCCGGCATCCGGTAGTCGAGCAGCAGCAGGTCCGGCTGGTTCGACTCGCACCAGTCCAGCGCCGCGGCCGGTTCGCCGAAGTCGTGCACCCGAAGCTCGGAAGCAATGTCCTCGATGATGTGGCGCAGCATCGTGCGCGCCGACGTCTGGTCATCGACAATTACGACATCCACGCATTTTCCCCCTTGTGGCCGGCGCCGTTCCTGGCAGTTGCCGGGCAGCATAACGCGGCCCAATGCACCGTGCGCAACGTTTCAGCGGTGGCCGGATTCCTGCCGGAATACGTGCGCGGGTCCCGCGGCTCAGGCCTCGGGACGCATGTAGGGGAACAGCAGCACGTCGCGGATCGACGCCGAGCCGGTCATGAGCATCACCAGACGATCGATGCCGATGCCGAGCCCACCCGTTGGGGGCAGACCCACTTCCAGGGCACGGATGTAGTCGGCGTCGAAGTGCATGGCCTCGTCGTCGCCGCCCTCCTTCGCCTCGACCTGGGCCTGGAAACGCGCGGCCTGGTCTTCCGGATCGTTCAGTTCGGAGAAGCCGTTGGCGATCTCCTTGCCGTTGATGAACAGCTCGAAGCGGTCGGTGATGCCCTTCTCGGTGTCGCTCTCGCGCGCCAGCGGCGAGACCTCGACCGGGTAATGGGTGATGAACGTGGGCTGCTCCAGCTTGCCCTCGACGGTCTTCTCGAAGATCTCCAGCAGCAGCTTGCCCCAGCCGTAGCCGTCCTTCACCGGGATGCGCAGGCGTTCGCAATGGCGCGCCAGTGCCGCACGGTCGCGGCAGTCGGCGACGCTGATCTCCGGGTTCTTCTCGCGCACCGCCTCGTCGAGGCGCCAGCGGCGGAACGCCGGGCCGACGTCGATGGCCGCGCCGTCCCATTCCATCACCGTGGTGCCGAGCACCTCGCGCGCCACGTCGCGGATCAGGTTTTCGGTGAGATCCATGATCTCGTTGTACGTGGCGTAGGCCTCGTACAGTTCGAGCATGGTGAATTCCGGGTTGTGGCGCGTCGACACGCCTTCGTTGCGGAAGTTGCGGTTGATCTCGTAGACGCGCTCCAGGCCGCCGACGGTGAGACGCTTGAGGTAGAGCTCAGGCGCCACGCGCAGGTACAGCTGCAGGTCCAGCGCGTTGTGATGCGTGACGAACGGCTTGGCCGCAGCACCGCCGGGGATGTAATGCATCATCGGCGTCTCGACTTCGAGGAAGCGGCGCGCATCGAGCCACGCGCGGATGGCGCGGATGATGCGCGAGCGCTTGACGAAGACATCACGCGATTCGGGCGAGACGATCAGGTCGACATAGCGCTGCCGATAGCGCTGTTCGACATCGGCCAGGCCATGGAACTTGTCCGGCAGCGGGCGCAGCGACTTGGTCAGCAGGCGCAGGCGGTCGGCCTTCACCGACAGTTCGCCGGTCTTCGTGCGCGTGAGCACGCCCTCGGCGCCGACGATGTCGCCGGCATCCCAGCCCTTGAACGCCTCGTAGGTGTCGCCCAGGTTGTTGGCCTGCAGGAACAGCTGGATGCGCCCGGACTCGTCCTGAATCTGCACGAAGCTGGCCTTGCCCATCACGCGCTTGAGCAGGATGCGGCCGGCGACGACGACGCGCGGAGCGCCGGATTCCAGCGCTTCCGCGGTCCACGTCCCGGCGTCGGCGTACTGCTGCTGCAGGTCGCCCGCGTAGTCGGTGCGGCGGAAGTCGTTGGGGAAGGCCACGCCCTCCTCGCGCAGCGCCTTGAGTTTCGCGCGACGCTCGGCGATCAGGTGGTTCTCGTCGATGGGCGTCGAAGTGGCGGGCGTGTCGGTCATGGGTTCGTTCGCTTTGTTGTTGCTCGTCGTTCCTGCGACAGCAGGAATCCGGTGTCTTCTGCCTTGCTCCAGCAACCGCCGAAAACCAGAGTCGCTGGATTCCTTCTTTCGCGGGAATGACGGGCCCAAATGGACCGCGCCATCAACTGCATCGCTGCGTTCAGAGCCTGAATCAGGCGGCGTCGCTGCGTTTCGAGCCCGCTTCCAGGCCCGCCTTCAGGCTCGCTTCGACGAATTCGTCGAGGTCGCCATCCAGCACCTTCTGCGTGTCGCTGCGCTCGATGCCGGTACGCAGGTCCTTGATGCGGCTCTGGTCGAGCACGTAGTTGCGGATCTGACTGCCCCAGCCGATGTCGGACTTGGTCGCCTCGACCGCATCGCGTTCGGCATTGCGCTTCTGGATCTCGAGCTCGTACAGCTTGGCCGCGAGCATCTTCATCGCGTTGTCGCGGTTCTGGTGCTGGCTGCGGCCGGTCTGGCAGGCGACCACTATGCCGGTCGGCACGTGCGTGATGCGCACCGCCGACTCGGTCTTGTTGACGTGCTGGCCACCGGCGCCGGACGAACGGTACACGTCCGTCTTCAGGTCCGCGGGATTGATCTCGATGTCGATGTTGTCGTCGACTTCCGGCGACACGAAGACCGAGGTGAAGCTGGTGTGGCGGCGATTGTCGGAATCGAACGGCGACTTGCGCACCAGGCGGTGCACGCCGGTTTCGGTCTTGAGCCAGCCGTAGGCGAAATCGCCCTCGACGCGCAGCGTCGCGGACTTGATGCCCGCGACGTCGCCGCCGCTGGCTTCCATCAGCTCGGTCTTCCAGCCGCGCGATTCGCACCAGCGCAGGTACATGCGCAGCAGCATCTCCGCCCAGTCCTGCGCCTCGGTGCCGCCGGCGCCGGCCTGGATATCCACGAACGCGTTGGCCGAATCCATCTTGCCGGAGAACATGCGTTGGAATTCCAGCTTTTCCACGTCCCTGGCATAGCGCTCGACGTCGTCGACCACCGCCTGCGCGGTGCCCTCGTCGTCTTCCATTTCCGCCAGTTCGAGCAGTTCGTCCGCTCCGGCCAGGCCGCCGGTGAGATCGCGGATGCCGTTCACGACCTTCTCCAGCTGCGAACGTTCGCGGCCCAGGGTCTGTGCGTATTCGGCGTTGTTCCAGATGTCGGGGCTTTCCAGCTCCCGGTTCACTTCTTCGAGACGTTCGACCTTGCGGTCGTAGTCAAAGATACCCCCTCAGCGCATCCAGCCGGCCACGGAGGTCGGCGATGCGCTGGCGGACGGGATTGAGCTCGATCATGTGCGGATGCTTGCAACCAAAGGCCGTGAATTCTAGCAGCGCGCCGGCCCGACACGCGATGCACAGGGCTTCACGACCGCCTGCCCGTCGCCGCCTAGACTGCCCCGGGGCGGACTGCCCGCACCGCCCGGGATCGAGCCATGAAGCGCTTCAGCGTCGGCGACCACGTCAGCTGGAACTCGGAGGCCGGCCGCGTCAGCGGACGCATCATCCGCGTCCACACCCGGGATTTCGACTACAAGGGCCACGCCCGGCACGCGACGCACGACGACCCGCAATACGAGATCCGCAGCGATCGCACCGAGCACGTCGCCGCGCACCGCGGGTCGGTGCTGACGAAGATCCACTGAAGGATCAGGCAGGCTCGCGGTGGACCACGACCAGCTGGACCGCGTCGCCACCCCGGTAATCGTCGGGCTCCAGCCGGTAGGCGATGCGGACGCGGCCGACGGGAGCCGTGCCCTCCCAACCGCCGAAATGGATGGCGTTCAGGCGCACGCCGGCGTGGGCGAGTTCCAGCTTGAGATGGCGCTCTCCCACCACGCGGGTGGTCACGATGTCGAACTCGCCATCGAACAGCGGCTCCGGGAACCCCTGCCCCCACGGGCCCGCATCGCGCAGCAGCTCCGCGTTGCGGCGGTCGAGTTCGCCGGCGCGCAGCTCCCCGTCGCTCACGATTTCCGCCTGCAGCAGTTCCGGCGTGAGCCAGCGCGCGGCGCAATCGCCGAATGCCTGCTCGAATGCGGGCAGCGCGGCCATCGGCAACGACAGGCCGGCCGCCATCGCATGTCCACCGAACCGTTCGATCAGTCCCGGATGCGACGCCGCGACTTCGGCCAGCGCATCACGCATGTGGAATCCCGCGATCGAGCGCGCGGAGCCGCGCAGCCGGTCGCTGCCCGGTTCGGCCGGCGCGAACGCGATGACCGGGCGGTGCAGGCGCTCCTTCATCTTCGACGCGACCAGTCCCACGACCCCGGGATGCCATTCGGCATCGAAGAAGCAGAACGCCGCGCGGCTCGAACCCGCTTCGTGCAACGACACGGCGGCCAGGGCCCGTTCCGCCTCGTCGGTCATCTGCTGCTGCACGGCACGACGCTCGCCGTTGATCTCGTTGAGGAGCGCGGCGATCTCGCGCGCCTGGGTGGCATCGTCGGTGACCAGGCATTCGATGCCCAGCGCCATGTCCTCCAGGCGCCCGGCCGCGTTGATGCGCGGGCCGATCGCATAGCCGATGTCCGCCGCGGTCAGGCGCGCGGCATCGCGCTGCGACACCTCGATCAACGCGCGCAGACCCGCGCATCCCTGCCCCGCGCGCAACCGCCGCAACCCGGCACCGACGAGGGCACGGTTGTTGGCATCCAGCGGAACGAGATCGGCGACGGTTCCGACCGCGACGAGGTCCAGCAGCTGCGACAGATCCGGCACGCCCGCGGGGAACCGTCCGGCCTCGCGCAGGTGCTTACGCAGCGCGAGCAGCACGTAGAACATCACGCCGACCCCGGCCAGCGCCTTGCTCGGAAAACGATCGCCCGGCTGGTTGGGGTCGACGATCGCGTCCGCGGCCGGCAGGGTGTTGCCCGGCAGATGGTGATCGGTCACGAGCACCTTCCAGCCGTGCTGCTTCGCCGCTGCGATGCCCGCATGGCAGGCGATGCCGTGGTCGACGGTCACCAGCAGTTCCGGCTCGAGACGCGCCAGTTCCTCGACCAGCGATGGCGACAGGCCGTAGCCATGCACGATCCGGTTGGGCACGGCATGCGACACGCGCGTGGCGCCGAGCATGCGCAATCCACGCACGCCGACCGCACAGGCGGTGGCGCCATCGCAATCGAAATCGCCGACGACGAGGATGTGCCGGTCGTGCGCCATCGCATCGGCCAGCAGCGCGACGGCGTCGTCGATCCCGGCGAGCAGGTCGGGCGGCAGCAGGTTCGCGAGCCGCGGCTGGGCCTGTTCGATCCCGACCGCACCGCGCGCGGCATACAGGCGCGCCAGCAACGGCGGGAATGCCTCGGGCCAGCCGCTGAGTTCGGGCGTCGCCCGCCGGACCAGTCGCGGTGCGGACTTCATGCGGCCAGCGAGCGCAGCGGACCGCGCCAGAAGCGCCAGCGCTGACCCGACCGCAGCGCGAAGCCGGCGCCGTCGGCAAAATCGAGCGTCATCGTATTGACGGCACCGGCACGCAGGTCGCGCAGCGCTGGCAGGAGCCAGTGCGACTGCACCAGCGCCAGGTCGCGGATGTGGCGCAGGTCGAACAGGCGCTCACCGCCGGCCGTTCCCCAGCGCGCCGGCACCGGCAGGCTGGATGCTCCGGCCGACGCAGCGAATGCCTGCACGGTGTCGTCGTCGCTGAAAATCGCCGTGTGCGCCGACACGACATGATCGGGCAAGGTGCCGGCGCCCCAGAACCACAGCGAGTTCACCGGCGGCTTGCCCGCGGCGATGCGCTGCGCATTGGCCGGATGGTTGTGCAGGACCACCTGCGCCTCGCTGAGCAATGCGCGCCAGCGCCGGCCTTCGGGGCCGTCGGGCAGATGTTCGAACAGATCGGATCCCAGCGCCTCGTCGGGACCATTGAACTTGGGCAGGCGTGCTTCGCGCGGCAGGCGCAGGTACCAGCGCGACGGCGTCGGCGCGTCGATGGGCATGCCGGCGTCGCCGAACAGCGGACGCAACGGACGCAACAGGTCCGCGGCTTCCTCGCGGGTCAGGGCCAGTGCATCACCGCAAGCCAGCAGACACGCGCCATTGATGTCGGGGCGCACGTACGCCGGATCGGCGCGAAGCCACGCGCCGATCGACGCATCGCCGGCATCGCGCTGCCGCGTCACTGCGGCCGCCGGCCAGCCTCGCGGGAGGATGTCGAAAATCCGTGCGCGCTGGTCGCCGTCGGCACTGTTGCGATCCGCGCGGCCCAGCGCTTTCGCCAGTTCGGCGTCCAAACGCTGGGCACCGAAACGTTCGCGCGTGGGCAGCAGGAACGTCGCCGAGGGCACGATCCGATCAGCCCTGGTAGCTGACGCCGATGATTTCGTACTCGCGTGTACCGCCGGGCGCTTCGATCGTGATGGTGTCGCCTTCGTGCTTGCCGATCAGCGCACGCGCGACGGGCGACGAGATCGCGATCAGCCCCTGCTTGATGTCCGCTTCCAGGTCACCGACGATCTGATAGGTCTTTTCCTCATCGGTCTCGGCATCGGCGAGTTCGACGGTCGCGCCGAATACCACGCGCGAACCCGCGTTGAGCGAGGACACGTCGATGATCTGGGCGTGCGACAGTTCGCTTTCGAGCTGCTTGATGCGGCCCTCGATGAAACCCTGCTGCTCGCGCGCGGCGGCGTATTCGGCGTTTTCCTTGAGGTCGCCGTGCGCGCGCGCTTCGGCGATCGCCTGGATCACCGCCGGCCGCTTGACCGACTTGAGTTCGTCCAGCTCGGCGCGCAGGCGTTGCGCACCTTTCATGGTGATGGGAGCTCGCATGTGTACTGTTCCGGTGCCGGCCGCCTGTCGCGGCGCTTCTGAAGCGGATTCTGTCTCAGATCGCGGGAATCGTCATCCCGGCGCGGACCGGGATGACGCCGACAACATCAGGCGGAGGCGTTCACTTCCGCGTGAAGTTCCTGCAGGGACCACACCGGCCCCTGGCCACGGAACTCCAGCGAGTTCACCAGCGCGCGCGCACCCGACACGGTCGTGGAATAGGTCACGCGCTGCTGCAGTGCTTCGCGGCGGATGGAAAACGAGTCGTTGATCGCCTGGCGGCCTTCGGTCGTGTTGATGATGTACACGATCTCGCCGTTCTTGATCAGGTCGACGATGTGCGGGCGGCCTTCCAGCACCTTGTTGATGCGCTCGCATTCCAGGCCGTTGGCGACCAGGAACTGGTGGGTACCGGACGTGGCGACCAGCGAATACCCGCGCTTGACGAGGTCCTGCGCCACCGGCAGCACGCGCTGCTTGTCGGGGTCGCGCACCGAGACGAACACCTTGCCCGACGCCGGCAGCGCCTTGATGCCGCCCGCTTCCTGCGCGCGCGCCATCGCCGCGCCGAAGTTGCGACCGACGCCCATGACTTCGCCGGTCGAGCGCATTTCCGGGCCGAGGATCGGGTCGACGCCCTGGAACTTGGCGAAGGGGAAGATCGCTTCCTTCACCGAGTAGTACTCGGGAATGATTTCCTTCGTCGCGCCCTGCTCCGCCAGCGTCTGGCCAACCATGCAACGCGCCGCGATCTTCGCCAGCGGCATGCCGGTGGCCTTGGACACGAACGGCACGGTACGCGACGCGCGCGGGTTCACCTCGATTAGGTAGACCGTGTCCTTGCCCTCCTCGTCGAAGGTGACGGCGAACTGTGTGTTCATCAGGCCGACGACGTTCAGCGCCTTGGCCAGTGCGACCACCTGCTGGCGCAGCTTGTCCTGCACTTCCTTGCTCAGCGAATACGGCGGTAGCGAGCAAGAGGAGTCGCCGGAATGCACACCGGCCTCCTCGATGTGCTCCATCACGCCGCCGATCAGCACGTTGCCGTCCTTGTCGGCGATGACGTCGACGTCGCATTCCACGGCGTTGTCGAGGAAGCGGTCGAGCAGCACCGGCGAATCGTTGGAAACCTTTACCGCATCGCGGATGTAACGCGTCAGGTCGGCGTCGGTATGCACGATCTCCATCGCGCGTCCGCCAAGCACGTAGCTGGGGCGCACGACCAGCGGATAGCCGATCTGCGAAGCCAGCAGCAGCGCCTCTTCGGGGTTGCGCGCGGTGCGGTTGAGCGGCTGCGCCAGGCCCAGGTCCTGCACCAGCTTCTGGAAGCGCTCGCGGTCCTCCGCCAGGTCGATCGAATCCGGAGAGGTGCCGACGATCGGCACGCCGTTGGCCTCGAGCGCGCGGGCCAGCTTCAGCGGCGTCTGCCCACCGTACTGGACGATCACGCCCTCGGGCTTCTCGAGGTCGCAGATCTCCAGCACGTCTTCCAGCGTGAGCGGCTCGAAGTACAGGCGGTCGGAGGTGTCGTAGTCGGTCGACACGGTCTCCGGGTTGCAGTTGACCATGATGGTTTCATAGCCATCCTCGCGCAGCGCCAGCGCGGCGTGCACGCAACAGTAGTCGAACTCGATGCCCTGGCCGATGCGGTTGGGGCCACCGCCGAGGACGACGATCTTCCTGCGATCGGTCGGCTGCGCTTCGCACTCGTCCTCGTAGGTCGAGTACAGGTAGGCGGTGCTGGTGGCGAATTCGGCCGCGCACGAGTCGACGCGCTTGTAGACCGGGCGCACCTTGAGCGCGCGGCGCAGCGTGCGCACGGCGGCCTCGTCAGTGCCGCACAGCTGCGCCAGGCGGGCATCGGAGAAGCCCATGCGCTTGAGCGCGCGCATGCGCTTCGCGTCCAGCGAAGCCAGGCCTCCGGTCGCGACTTCCTTCTCGCAGGCGATGATTTCCTCGATCTGGTCGAGGAACCACGGGTCGACGAACGACAGCGCGTGCACGTCCTCCACGCTCATGCCCGCACGGAACGCGTCGCCGATATGGAACATGCGTTCCGGGCCGGGCTCCTTCAGTTCGCGCTTGAGCGTGGTCAGTCCGTCTTCGCTTTCCAGGTCGAGGCCGGTGGGGTCGAGGCCGACCTTGCCGGTTTCGAGACCGCGCAAGGCCTTCTGCAGTGACTCCTGGAAGGTGCGGCCCATGGCCATCACCTCGCCCACCGATTTCATCTGCGTGGTGAGGCGCGCGTCGGCCTGCGGGAACTTCTCGAAGGCGAAGCGCGGGATCTTGGTGACGACGTAGTCGATGGTCGGTTCGAACGAGGCGGGAGTCTTGCCGCCGGTGATCTCGTTGCGCAGTTCGTCCAGCGTGTAGCCCACGGCCAGCTTCGCGGCGATCTTGGCGATCGGGAACCCGGTGGCCTTGGACGCCAGCGCCGAGGAGCGCGACACGCGCGGGTTCATCTCGATCACGACCACGCGGCCGTTCTTCGCGTTGATGCCGAACTGCACGTTCGACCCGCCGGTATCCACGCCGATCTTGCGCAGCACGGCGATCGAGGCGTCGCGCAGGCGCTGGTACTCCTTGTCGGTCAGGGTCTGCGCCGGGGCGACGGTGATCGAGTCGCCGGTGTGCACGCCCATCGCGTCGAAGTTCTCGATCGAGCAGACGATGATGCAGTTGTCCGCCTTGTCGCGGACCACTTCCATTTCGAACTCCTTCCAGCCCAGCACCGATTCCTCGACCAGGATCTCGTGCACGGGCGAGAGCTCGAGGCCGCGCTTGGCGATCTCCTCGAACTCCTCCTTGTTGTAGGCGATGCCACCGCCGGTGCCGCCAAGCGTGAAGCTCGGGCGGATGATGGTCGGGTAGCCGACCTTGGCCTGGATCTCGACGGCCTGTTCGAAGGTCTTGGCGACTTCCGCCTTCGGACACTCCAGGCCGATCTCCTTCATGGCGACGCGGAACAGCTCGCGGTCTTCGGCCATGCGGATCGCTTCGCGCGAGGCGCCGATCAGTTCGACGCCGTACTTCTCCAGCACGCCGTTGTCGGCGAGATCGAGCGCGCAGTTCAGCGCGGTCTGCCCGCCCATGGTCGGCAGCAGTGCGTCGGGCTTCTCCTTGGCGATGATCTTCTCGACCGTCTGCCAGTTGATCGGCTCGATGTACACGGCGTCGGCCATGTCCGGGTCGGTCATGATCGTCGCGGGATTGCTGTTCACCAGCACCACGCGATAGCCCTCGTCGCGCAGGGCCTTGCATGCCTGGGCGCCGGAGTAGTCGAACTCACAGGCCTGGCCGATCACGATCGGGCCGGCGCCGATGATCATTACGGTCTTGATGTCGGTGCGCTTGGGCATGGCTTCCTCAGTAAAGTCGGTCCTGCCATGCGCTGGGCGCACGCCAGGTAATCTGGTCGGGCGATCGGGCGTCGATCGCACCGTTCTTCACCGCAGCAAGCACCGCCTGCTGCATCGCGTCCCAGCTTGGGGCGTTCGCGCCGATGCGCGCGCCGAGCCGGTTGTTGTGCGCGTCCATGGCACGCGCCGGATTTCCTTCACCGCCCCGCTCCATCACCGCCGTCACCCAGTCGACGCAGGTCGGCGACAAGGTGTAGGAGACGATCGCGCTGGCGAGCGAGTGGCGATAGGCATCGGCCGGGCCGTTGCGGCCGCCCGGCAGATCGGCCTTGAACCACTGCGCATACGTCGCACCCAGCACGAAGGCCGGATAGGCGCCAAGCAACACCGCGACAACGAACAACCGGCGCCACAGGCGCTTGCGGGGGGGCGTGGCGACGACGTCCTTCACTTCGCCTGTTGCATCGAGGCGACGAAGCGGTCGAACAGCGGACCCACGTCGTGCGGGCCCGGGCTCGCTTCCGGATGTCCCTGGAAGCTGAAAGCCGGCGCATCGGTGAGTTCGATGCCCTGGTTGCTGTTGTCGAACAGCGAGCGATGGGTCACACGCACGTTCGCAGGCAGCGTCGATTCGTCGACCGCGAAACCGTGGTTCTGCGAGGTGATCATCACCCGGCCGCCGGACAGGTCCTGCACCGGATGGTTCGCGCCGTGGTGGCCGAACTTCATCTTCATCGTCTTCGCGCCGCTGGCCAGGCCGAGCAGCTGGTGGCCGAGGCAGATGCCGAAGGTCGGGATCTTGCGGCCGATGAATTCCTTGATCGCGTCGATGGCGTAGTCGCATGGCTCCGGGTCGCCGGG
The DNA here is from genome assembly GCF_042655745.1 of Lysobacter yangpyeongensis. Classification (NCBI taxonomy): domain Bacteria; kingdom Pseudomonadati; phylum Pseudomonadota; class Gammaproteobacteria; order Lysobacterales; family Lysobacteraceae; genus Lysobacter; species Lysobacter yangpyeongensis. Next base: position 867,183 of record NZ_JBHSNM010000001.1, read on the forward strand.
ACCGTTGGAGAGGAACACGCCGTCGGGATTCATCGCCAGCACCTGCTCGGCCGGCGTTTGCGCAGGAACGACGCTCACGCGGCAGCCGCGCTCGGCGAGCATGCGCAGGATGTTGTGCTTCACGCCGAAATCGTAGGCGACGACATGGAACTTCGGATCGGCGTGCACGAACACGTTGTTGTCGAGGTCGAGCTGCCCGTCGTTCCATTCATACGCGGTCGGCGTGGTCACGACCTTCGCCAGGTCCATGCCCTTGAGGCCGGGGAACTTGCGCGCGGCTTCGAGCGCGGCGTCGATGTTGATCTCGCCCGCCATCAGCGCACCGTTCTGTGCACCGGTATCGCGCAGCAGGCGCGTCAGCTTGCGGGTGTCGATGTCGGCGATCGCGACGATGCCGCGCCTGGCCAGCCACTCGGGCATCGAGACCTGGCTGCGCCAGTTGCTCGGGCGGCGCGGCACGTTGCGAACGATCAGGCCGGAAGCCCACACCTGGCGGGCTTCGTCATCCTGTTCGGTCATGCCGGTGTTGCCGACGTGCGGGTAGGTCAGCGTGACGATCTGGCGCGCGTAGGACGGGTCCGTGAGGATTTCCTGGTAGCCGGTGATGGCGGTGTTGAACACCACCTCGCCGACCGAAAGGCCGGGCGCGCCTGCGGAAATGCCCTCGAAGATCGTTCCGTCTTCGAGCGCAAGGATTGCGGGTTGGGTCACGGGGATCGCCTTGGCAGCTGGGGGGACTGATCCCACAGGGTCGGCAACCGGCCTGGCGTCGCTTTCGGCGAAATCGCAAAACTCAGGTTGCAGCAAACCGCGGACTCGGGTCAGTACCGGTCCGACGGGCGGGGTTCAGGCGAGCGGGAATTGTAGCGGCGCAGGCGCGAATGCGCCAGCGCGGATTTCACCGCGCCGGGCGACGCTGCGGGTTCAGGCCGTCGCGCTTTCGGAGGCCGGGCCCGCCGGCGTCGCGCCGTCGCCCGCCGGAACCGTTGCCTTCAGCTTGCCCATCACCTGATGCATGGCATCGTCGAAAGCCGTGTCGCCCTCGCGCAACTGCAGGCGGCCAAGTTGCGCCATCGCGGCCAGCTCCTCCGCGGAAGCCACGAGCACGCGGATGCCGCGCCGGTTCACGAAGAGCAGGCGCGAGGAAATGGGGCTGATCCAGGACACCTTGGCCGGCTCCACCCGACCGCTCTCGCTCGTGAGCTGCACCCAGGTGCCGACCTCGAGGGCGCGCATGCGCTCGGCCAGTGCCGGATCGAACTCGAGCCCGTCCTTGCCGGCGACCACATGGAGTCCGGCGGCATCGGGAGCGGGTTCCGGTGCCGGCGGCACCGGAGAGACAGGCAGTTGTTCGGCAATCGCCGAAACGTCCTCGCCCGCCGAGACGCGCTGGAGGGTGCGCTCGATCGTCGCCAGGACCTCGTCGGCCGCCTGGCCGGTAATGCCCGAGCTCTCCAGGATCGACACCATCACTGGCTTGGGCAACTCGGGCAGGCGGTCGAACGGCACGCCCAGCTCGGCGTGGTCGAAACCGACCAGCAGCGACGTGACCGCGTTGATTGCGTCCGAGTAACGGGGCGAATCCTTGCCCTCGCGCAGCACCACCTGGGTCAGGTGGTGGGCGGTGTACTGGTTGATGAAGGCATCGAATGCGGGCGGCAGTTCGCGCGTATCGCGGCTGATCGCCAGGTCGACCGACACGCCTTCGCGTGCCTGTTCCAGCCGCTCCTTGCCTCGCTGGGCTTCAGCCGCACGCCGCTCGGTGACTTCGATGCGCTTGCGGTGTTGCTCGAGGAAACCGCGCAGTTCGTGCTCGAGCGTCTCGAAGATCGCGATGTCTTCGTTGAATTCGGCCACCAGGCGTTCGATCGTCCCGTCGACGCGCGCCATCAGCTCGCGTTCCTGCGGGCTCTCTCCGCGATTGCCCTCGCTGGCTTCGGCCACGACGTTGAGCAGACGGCGCGCCGGGTGCGCCTTGTACAGGAACAACCGACGGTCCTTGACCGCGACCTTGATGTACGGGACCAGCAGGCGATTGATTTTGCTGCGGACGTCCGCTTCGAAATGGCGTTCGTCCAGCAGGACGTCGAACAGCATGCCGACCAGGTCCACGGCATCTTCGTCGACGTTCGACAGCTTGAGGTTCTCCCCGCCCATGCCGAGCTGGCGGGCGCTGGACAACAGCTCCCTACGCAGCTGTTCCGCGAGCGGAATGCGCGAATCCACGCTGCCCGGTTCGAAACGCTTGGCCGGTTCGCGCTGTAGCCGCGACAGCACCGTCATCATGTCCGACGTACTCATGCTCGGACCGACGTCGGCCACGCGCGCCGGATGCATGGCCTGGCGCCAGCTCTGCAACAGCCCCAGCAGGCTCGAGAACATCGCCTGATCGCCCGGGCCGGTCATGCCGAACTGCGTCGCCACAGCGTTGGCGACCGCCACGGTGTCGGGGTCCGCGGCCGGCACTTCGGAGGGCTGGTTGGGGTGCGGGAGCGGTTCGGCGCGCTTGGTCGGCTTGATGTGCGGCAGGATGCCCGCCGCGGCCAGGCCCGAATTCAGGCGGTCGTAGAGCGGCGCAAGTGCCGTGGACAGGTCGCGCTCGAAGTACTTGTAGATGATGATGCGGACGCTGGTGCTGACATCGAGCGCGATGAGCGCGCTGCCCAGCGATTCGGCAAGGAATTTGGGGCCGACCGGGTTGTCGCTCGCCATCAGCACGGGCCGCTCCGTCAGCGCGGCCAGGCGCTTGTCGAGCAGTTCCAGCGCGGGGGCGTGGTAGCGGCCGAGACCGTCGACCACCTGCTCGGTGGCCAGTTGCTCTTCCAGCGCCTCGTCGGTCACGAGGCTCAGCGACGCGGCATCGACTGCACGCGCCAGCATCGGCGCTTCCTGCAGCTTGCGGAATCCCCCGGTGAGCAGCTGGTCGAAGCGCTGCGCGATCTGTCCGCGCGCCCGGCGCAGGTCGCGCAGGGCGGTCAGTTCCGCGCCCGCGCCATTGCTGCTGCTGTCGAACAGATAGTCGTCCGCCCGGCGCAGGATGCGCTCGAGCGCGAGCCCCAGCTGTTCCTGGCTGATCCGCTGCATCGCCGCAAGCAGCAGCTGTGGATCTCGGCTTCCTGCCGGGAATGAATCTCCCTGCATCGTCATGCAACTTCCCCCGGTTCAGCCGACATCCTATCGACCCGAGCAGACGGCATGGTGACGCAGTTCATGAAGCCGCCCTCCTTCTCTCATCGGCGGGCAATCCGAATTCTGGAACGTGCGATCCGTCACATATCGGACGGATACGGCTAGTCGAGCAGATCGCGCAGGCGATAGCGCCCCGCGGGCCGCCCCGTCAGGCGCGACGCCGCGTGAAGGGCCCCGCGGGCGAAGATATCGCGGCTGGTCGCCCGGTGGACGAGCTCGACCCGCTCGCCCAGGGCGGCAAACTGGACCAGGTGCTCGCCGACGATGTCGCCGGCGCGGATCGAGGCGTACCGCGGCTGCGCCCCACCCCGCTCCGCCGACGCCCCCAGGGCGAGCGCCGTGCCCGATGGAGCGTCTTTCTTGTGGACATGATGCGACTCGACGATGTCGCAATCCCAGCCCGCCAGCGCGGATGCCGCCCGTTCGACCAGGTCGTTGAGAACGGCGACGCCGAGGCTGTAGTTCGCCGACCAGACCACCGGGATCTCCGTGGCCGCCGAGGCGAGCGCGTCCTGCTGCGCCGCCGACAGACCGGTCGTGCCGGAAACCAGGCCCGCGCGGCGCGACAGGCACGCGGCAAGGATGCCGTCGAACCCTTCGGGCAGGCTGAAGTCGATGGCGACGTCGAACTCCGGCACGCCGGAGAGTTCGTTCGCGGCGAACCGGGGCACGCCGTCGATCACGCGCGACTCGACCTTGCGCGAAACCGCGGCAATCACTTCGAGGTCGGTGCGCTCGCTGGCCAGTCGCAACAGCGCCTGGCCCATGCGACCGGAGGCGCCGTGGATGAGGATGCGAATGGGGGCGTTCATGTGCGCAGGCTAGCGGTTCGCGCGCGCCCTGCCCAGACGGAAGCGGCGCGATGACGGATGCGACTGGCGACACCCGATGCCGCAACTTCGCCCCGCTCTCGATCGACGCGATCGACGCCTTCGGCGGTTCCGATCGATCCCGGGATCCGCAACCGCCCCGACTTTTCATCGAAACGCAGTCGCAGGGCCGTTGCCCGCGCCCGGCAACCGGTCCGGCGTCGACGTCGGCGTCGACGTCGACGTCGTCGCCCTACGACGTCATGCGATCCCAGAACCCCTTCACGCCGTCGATGAAGGTCGACGAGCGCGGCGAATGCTTGCGGGCGCCTTCGCCGACGAAGGTCGCTTCGAACTTTTCGAGCAATTCGCGCTGTTCGATAGTGAGGTTCACCGGGGTCTCGACCACGACCCGGCAGTAGAGATCACCCGGAGCGCGGCTGCGCACGGATTTCACGCCGCGATCGCGCAGGCGGAACTGCCTGCCCGTCTGGGTCTCCGCGGGAATGCGCAATTCGACTTCACCTTCCAGCGTGGGGACGCGAACGATGTCACCCAGCGCCGCCTGCGAGATGCGGATCGGCACATCGCAGTGCAGGTCGTCGCCGTCGCGCTCGAAGATGTCGTGCGGGCGTACGCGCACCTCGACGTAGAGGTCGCCCGGAGGCGAACCGGCCGGACCGGCTTCGCCCTCGCCGGCCAGGCGGATGCGGTCGCCGTTGTCGACGCCGGCGGGAATCTTGACCTGCAGGCGCTTGGTCCGCTCGACGCGGCCCTGGCCGTGGCAATCCGCGCAGGGACTGGTCACGACCCGACCGCGGCCACCGCAATGCGGGCAGGTCTGCTGCATCGAGAAGATGCCGCGCTGGAAGCGCACCTGACCACGGCCGTGGCAGGTGCCGCAATTCTCGAGCTTGCCGTCCGACGATCCGGTGCCCTTGCAGGTGTCGCACTCGTCGAGCGTGGGGATTTCGATCTGCTTCTCGATCCCGCCGACGGCTTCCTCCAGCGACAGCTCCATCACGTAGCCGATGTCGGCGCCGCGACGCGGCCCGCGCGCACCGGCACCGCCGCCGAAGATGTTGCCGAAGATGTCCCCGAAAATATCGCCCATGTCGGCGTACGCGCCGGCTCCGGCGCCGCCGCCCATGCCGTGTTCGAAGGCGGCATGGCCGTGCTGGTCGTACATGCGGCGCTTGGCCGCATCCGACAGCACTTCATAGGCTTCCTTGCATTCCTTGAACGACGCTTCGGCCGCGTGGTCGCCGGGATTGCGGTCCGGGTGGTACTTCATCGCGCAACGACGGTAGGCCTTCTTGAGGTCTTCCTCGCTGGCGTCACGGGCCACGCCCAGGACTTCGTAGTAGTCGCGCTTACTCATTGGAGCCGGGAATAGGGAATCGGGAAAAGGGAATCGTCAGAAAGCAGCGGGATCGTCTTTCGACTGCGGACACAAGAACGGGGAACCGGAAATTACGGAGCGCGAGCCGAAGCATCGCTGTTCCGATTCCCGATTCCCCATTTCCGACTCCTGGCCTTACGGCTTCTTGTCGTCCTTGACTTCGGTGAACTCGGCATCGACGACGTCGTCCTGCGACGCGCCGCCGGCGGAGCCGGCACCCACGTCCGGACCCGGCTGGCCCGCCGAAGCGGCGGCGAACAGGGACTGCGCAGCTTCCTCCAGCGCCTTCGACTTGGCCTCGATCTGGGCCTTGTCGTCGCCCTTCATCGCAGTTTCGAGTTCGGCGATGGCGCCCTCGGCGCGACCGATCGCGTCGCCCGGCACCTTCTCGCCATGCTCCTTGATCGCGTTGCGCGCTGCATGGATCAGGCCGTCGGCGTGGTTGCGTGCCTGCACCAGCTCATGGAACTTCTTGTCTTCCTCGCGGTGCGCTTCGGCGTCCTGCACCATCTTCGCGATCTCGTCCTCGGACAGGCCGGAACCGGCCTTGATCTCGACCTTCTGCTCCTTGCCGGTCTTCTTGTCCTTGGCGGTCACGTGGACGATGCCGTTGGCGTCGATGTCGAACGAGACCTCGATCTGCGGCATGCCGCGCGGCGCGGGCTCGATACCCGCCAGGTCGAAGCGGGCCAGCGACTTGTTGTAGCGGGCCTGTTCGCGCTCGCCCTGAAGCACATGCACGGTCACGGCGGACTGGTTGTCCTCGGCGGTCGAGAAGACCTGCGAAGCCTTGGTCGGCACCGTGGTGTTCTTCTCGATGATCTTGGTGAACACGCCGCCCAGGGTTTCGATGCCCAGCGACAGCGGGGTCACGTCGAGCAGCAGCACGTCCTTGACGTCGCCCTGCAGCACACCGCCCTGGATCGCGGCGCCCACGGCCACGGCTTCGTCCGGGTTGACGTCCTTGCGCGGCTCCTTGCCGAAGAAGTCGGTCACCGCCTGCTGCACCTTCGGCATGCGGGTCTGGCCGCCGACGAGAATGACCTCGGCGATGTCCGACGCGCGCAGACCAGCGTCGTTCAGCGCGACGCGGCAGGGTTCGATGGTCTTCTTGACCAAGTCGTCGACCAGCGCTTCGAGCTTGGCGCGGGTCAGCTTGATGTTGAGGTGCTTCGGACCGGAGGCGTCGGCCGTCACGTACGGCAGGTTCACTTCGGTCTGCTGCGACGAGGACAGCTCGATCTTGGCGCGCTCGGCTGCGTCCTTCAGGCGCTGCAGCGCCAGTGGATCCTTGCGCAGGTCGATGCCCTGGTCCTTGTTGAATTCGTCGACGAGGTAGTCGATGACGCGCTTGTCGAAGTCTTCGCCGCCGAGGAAGGTGTCGCCGTTCGTGGACAGCACTTCGACCTGCATCTCGCCGTCGACCGACGCGATCTCGATGATCGACACGTCGAAGGTGCCGCCGCCGAGGTCGTACACGGCCACCTTGCGGTCGCCGCCCTTCTTGTCCATGCCGTAGGCCAGCGCGGCCGCGGTGGGCTCGTTGATGATGCGCTTGACGTCGAGGCCGGCGATCTTGCCGGCGTCCTTGGTCGCCTGGCGCTGGCTGTCGTTGAAGTAGGCCGGCACGGTGATGACGGCTTCGGTGACGGTCTCGCCCAGGTAGGCTTCCGCCGTCTTCTTCATCTTGGCCAGCACCTCGGCCGAGATCTGCTGCGGCGCCATCTTCTTGCCGTCGGCGGTCTCGACCCACGCATCGCCGTTTTCATGCTGGGTGATCTTGTACGGGACCAGGCCGATGTCCTTCTGCACTTCGGCGTCGGTGAACTTGCGGCCGATCAGGCGCTTCACCGCGTAGAAGGTGTTCTTGGGGTTGGTGACGGCCTGGCGCTTGGCGGAGGCGCCCACCAGGACTTCGCCGTCCTTGGTGAACGCGACGATCGACGGCGTGGTGCGATCGCCTTCGGCGTTCTCGATGACGCGGGCCTTGCCGCCTTCCATGATCGCCACGCACGAGTTGGTCGTGCCCAGGTCGATGCCGATGATCTTTGCCATTGGTGTTTCCTCTCGCGAATCTTGGTTCGTTGTAGCGGTACCGGACCGCTGATGTGCGCTATCTGGGGGATCGCCTTGCGCCGTTCAAGGGTTCGGCGGCAGGCGGGTGTCAATCGTGCTTGCTGACCGTCACCAGGGCCGGGCGCAGGAGCCGGTCGTTCAGCAGCCAACCCTTCTGGTAGACCTGCACCACATGCCCCGGCGCATGGCCGTCGCCATCGACCATGCTCATGGCCTGGTGGTGTTCGGGATTGAAAGGCTGGCCCACGGGATCTACGGCGACGAGGCCGTTGTCGGTCGCCACTTTCAGCAGCTGTCGCAGGGTGAGTTCCATGCCTTCGCGCAGGTGCTGGGCGGTATCCGCCTTCACTGCAAGACCGGCTTCGAGGCTGTCGATCACGGGCAGCAGGTCACCGAGCAGGCGCTCGTTGGCGAACTTGCGGGCCATGTCGATGTCGCGCGCCAGGCGCTTGCGCTGGTTGTCGAGTTCGGCGCGCTCGCGCAGCGATTCTTCGCGCAGGCGCGTCACTTCGGCCTTCAGCGCGTCCAGCTCGGCGGCCTGGGAATTGGAGTCATTGAGGGTGGCGTTGGTGTTCTCGCCGTTCGCTTCTTGCATCGGTTCGGTCGTCATCGTGGGCGTGGGCCTGCCTTGCGCGAAATGCGCACGCCGCAGCAATGGGGCCTCGGACCGAACGATTCAAGCGGCCTTCACCTGCCGACGACGGAGCCGACTAAAGGCCTGCGTCGGGGTGGATCGCCGCCCCCAGCGCCTCGGCGGCTGCCTGGACCACGGGAATGACGCGGTCGTAGGCCATGCGGCTGGGGCCGATCACCCCCAGGACCCCGAGCACATGCCCGCCCGCAGCGTACGGGGCGGTCACCAGCGACATACCCTCCAGGGGCGCGAGACCGGTCTCCTCGCCGATGAAGATGCGAACGCCCGGTGCACGCACGGTGCGCTCGAGCAACTGCAGGATCTCGCGCTTGCGCGCGAAGGCCTCGAACAGTTCCCGCAACCGGTCCAGGTCGTTCAGTTCCTGCACGCCCATCAGCCGGGTCTGGCCGGCCAGGACCATGTCGTCGTTGCCCGGGGTCAGCACCTGTTCGGCCAGCTCCACCGATCGCGACAACAGCGTTTCCATCTCGTCGCGCGCGTTGCGCAATTCGCGCAGCAGGCACACGCGGATGTCCGGCAGGGTGCGACCGGCGAAGTGGGTATTGAGGTAATTGGCGACACGCTCCAGTTCGCCGGTCTCGTAGGCCCGCCGCGTTTGGATGATGCGGTTCTGCACTTCGTTGTCGGCGAAGACGAGGATTGCCATCACGCGTTGCGCATCCAGCGGCACGAACTCGATGCGCCGGAACGCGAACTGCTCGCGTCGCGGCACGCTGACCACGCCGACGAAATGGGTCATCGCCGACAGCAGTTCGGAGGCGCTGCCCAGCAGGGCCTGCGTCCCCGACCCGGCCGGCAGTTCGCTACGCAACCGGGCGACCTCGCCCTCGGGCAGCGGCCGCACCTGCAGCAGCGAGTCCACGAACAGGCGGTAACCCTGCGCCGTGGGAATGCGCCCCGCCGAGGTGTGGGGGGCGCTCAGCAGACCGATTTCCTCGAGATCCGACAGGATGTTGCGGATGGTCGCCGCGCTCACGTCGAGACCCGCGTGACGCGCCAGTGTCTGCGAGCCCACCGGTTCGCCGCTCTGGATGTAGCGCCCGATCAGCGTGCGCAGCAATTGGCGCGCGCGCGGATCGAGGCTGGCGAGGTCGGCAGGATGGCGGCTCATGTCGGCGATATAAAGCCGGCCCGGGCCGCACGCAAGCGGTCCAAGGCCATCATCGGCGTGTCGCCGGGTGAGACGCGTTGCGGATAGAAGCGAGGTTCCGTCATTCGGCCCCGCTTACAATCGCTCCATGCTTTCCCATCTCGCCATCAAGGATTTCGCCGTCGTCCGCAGCGCGGAACTGGATTTCGGCCGGGGACTGACCGTCATTTCCGGCGAAACCGGCGCCGGCAAGTCGCTGCTGGTCGACGCGCTGGGCCTGCTCTCGGGCCTGCGCGCCGACAGCGGCGTGGTCCGGCACGGGGCCGAGCGGGCCGAACTCACCGCCGGATTCATCCTGGACGATGCCTCCCCCGCCCTTGCCTGGCTGCGGGAGAACGCGCTGGACGACGTGGACGGCGACCCGGACCAGCCGGCGACGTGCCAGATCCGCCGGGTGATCCGCGCCGATGGCGGCTCGCGAGCCTGGATCAACGGTCGGCCGGCGACGGTAGCGCAGCTGGGCGAACTGGCCGGTCTGCTGGTGGAAATCCACGGGCAGCACGAACACCAGGCACTGCTGGCCCGCACCAGCCAGCTGGCCTTGCTGGACGCCTACGGCCGCACCCGTCGCGAACTCGAAACCGTGGCCGAAGCCGCCCTCACCTGGAGCGAACTGCTGCGCGAACGCGACGCGCTGCTCGCGCAGGGCGACGTCTCCGATCGCATCGGCTGGCTCGAACATCAGTTCGCGGAGCTGGACCGGGAGACCCTCGATCCGGAGTCGCTGGAGAAGCTGCTCGCCGACCACCGCCGTCACGCGCATGCCGCCGGTCTGATCGCAGCCTGCGACGGCGCGCTGGCGCAGCTGGGCGGCGATGAAGGCACCTCGCTGACGCGTGCGCTGCACCAGGTCCGGAGCGAACTGCAACGCGTCGCCGAGCACGAACCGCGACTCGGCGATGTCGATGCGATGCTGGACAACGCCGCAATCCAGATCGACGAAGCCCTCGCTCTGCTCGATCGCGTGCGCAGCGACCTGGACATCGATCCCGATGCCTTCGGCGCGCTGGAGCGAAGGCTCGGCCGCATCCATGAGCTCTCGCGCAAGCATCGCGTACCGGCCGAGCAGCTTGCGGCGCAGCGCGATGCGATCGCGGAGGAACTGGATCGCCTGCGCGGCGCCGATGCCCGCCTGCAGTCCCTGGACGAAGAGATCGCCCGAGCACGCGCGCGCTGGCGGTCCGCGGCGGAGGCCCTGGGCGCACGGCGCCGGGACGCGGCCGCAGCCCTCTCGCGCGACACGACAGCACTCATCGCCGAACTCGGCATGGGCGGCGGCCGTTTCGAAGTGGCGCTGGAGCCGATCGAATCCGAACGTCCGGATCCACAGGGCGCCGAACGCGCCGAGTTCCTGGTCGCCGCCAACCTGGGCCAGCCCGCGCGTCCGCTGCGCAAGGTCGCCTCGGGCGGCGAACTCTCGCGCATTTCGCTGGCCATCGAAGTCGCCGCGCTGGGACTGGATGCCGTGCCCACCATGGTGTTCGACGAAGTCGATTCCGGTATCGGCGGCGGCGTCGCCGAAATCGTGGGACAGAAGCTGCGCGCACTGGGCGCCACGCGCCAGGTGCTCTGCGTCACCCACCTGCCGCAGGTTGCGGCGCAGGGGCATGCGCACTACCGGGTCAGCAAGGCCGCCAGCGAAGGCGTGACCCAGAGCGCCGTGCAGTGCCTCGATGCGAAGCAGCGCGAGGAAGAACTGGCGCGGATGCTGGGCGGCGTGGAGATGACCCGCGAAGCACGCGCGGCCGCGAAACGCCTGCTGGCAGACGTCGAGTAACCCGCTCGGCGTCGCTACGCGTAGCGCGTCGTCGCGCGCTTCGCGATTCGCATCGCGTTATCGCGCCTTCTTGCGGACGTAGAGCACCAGCGAGTGTTCTTCGATCTCGTAGCCGTGCTGCGCGGCGATCTTGCGCTGCAGTTCTTCGATCTCGGGGCTTTCGAACTCGGTGATCCTGCCCGTGTCGACATCGACCATGTGATCGTGATGGTGGCCGCGGTCGAGTTCGTAAACGGACTGGCCGGACTCGAAGTTGTGCTTCAGGACGAGACCGGCGGCCTCGAACTGGGTCAGCACGCGATAGACCGTCGCCAGGCCGATGTCCTCGCCGTGCTCCAGCAGGTGGCGGTAGATGTCCTCGGCGGTCATGTGCCGCGGCTTGGCCTGTTCCAGCAGTCCCAGGATCCGCAACCGCGGATGGGTGACCTTGAGGCCGGCATTGCGAAGATCGTCGGATTCCATCGGTTTCCCGGGCGGTAGCGTGCGCGGCTCGTGCGTGGCGCGTTTCCAGGCCCGGAACGGCGGATGAACGCGCGGGGATCCGGGCTGCTTATCGATGGCTTCAGTGTATCATCGCCCCCTGATTCTACTGCCGCCTGTGCGAACAACACGATGCGCAAGCTCCTGCTGGTCCTTATCGTCGCCCTGTCCACCGCGGGTTGCGGCATCCTCTACAAGCAGCCGATCTACCAGGGCAACCTCCTGGAAAAGACCAACGTCGACCAGCTGCAGGCCGGCATGAGCAAGCAACAGGTGCTGGTGCTGCTGGGGACGCCCTCGATCGAGGATCCGTTCCACCATGAGCGCTGGGACTACACGAGCACCCAGCGCACCGGCCGGCTCGGTCGCACCGAGATGAAGAACCTCACGCTGTATTTCGACGGCGACACGCTGGCCCGCTGGGAAGGCGACTATTTCCCCGAGCAGGACGAGGAACTCGCCAAGGCCGCGCCGAAGCAGTTCGGCCGCAACCTCGCCAAGGAAAAGGACAAGAAGCGCCGCCGTTGATCCGGGCGGCCTTGCAGGAAAAAAGCGGAGCCTGGCTCCGCTTTTTCTTTGGGCGCACGCTCAGCCCTTGGGCTGGCGCCTGCGTTCCTCGACGCGTTGCCTGCGAGCGTCCTTCGGGTCGGCCTGCAGGCGCCTGAGCAGTTCCACGCGATCGCCGTCATGCAACCGCGTTGCCCCATCGACGCGTTGTCCGAACACCGCGACGGCAACGACTTCGGGGTCGTCGGTCCATCCGGCCGCGGCAAGTGCGTCGCCCACCGTCGCCGCCTCGGGCAACTCGACGACCGCCAGTTCATGCCGGCGCGGCCAGGCCCGCACGACTTCCACCTTCATGCCGCTTCGTCCGGACCGGCGTCGGCGATGCGCACGAAATCGTCCACCATGCGGTCGGCGAGGCTCTGGAAGCCGACGGCCAGCGCCGGTCCGAGCAGTTTCACCGACGGCTCGAAATCGAGGGTCAGCGTGACCTTGCAGGCCGACTCGTCGAGGGCATGAAACTCCCAGCGCCCGCTGAGCTTGCGGAACGGTCCATCCACCAACTTCAGGTCGATGTGGTGCGGCGCCTTGAGCGAATTGTGCGTGGTGAACCAGGTGCGTAGTGCGCCCAGCCCCAGGTCCAGCCGGGCGACCATGTGCTCGTCATCGGCCTCGAGCACCTGGGCGCCCTCGCACCAGTCAAAGCGGCGCGGATAGGCGGCCACGTCGTTCACCAGCGCGAACATGCGTCCGGCGGAGTGCTCGACGAGGGCGGAACGTCGGATCGTGGGCATCGGTATCGGTCGGTACGCAACGCGATCGCCAGCATGTGACAATGGCGCGATGGCTAAGAATTCCAGCAACAAGACCGGGAAGGATAAAGGAAAGGCGGCCAAAGGCGGCGAGGCGGTCAAGACCATCGCGCTGAACAAGCGGTCTCGCCACGAATACCACCTGGAAGAGCGCTTCGAGGCCGGCCTGGCATTGCAGGGCTGGGAGCTCAAGGCCATCCGTGCCGGGCGCGCCAACATCACCGACGCCTACGCGATGATCCGCGAAGGCGAAATGTTCCTCTACGGCTCGCAGATCACCCCGCTCATTTCAGCGTCCACGCATGTGGTCGCCGAAGACCGGCGCACGCGCAAGCTGCTGCTGCACCGACGCGAGATCGACCGCCTCATCGGCCGCGTGCAACGCGAGGGTTATACCGTCGTGCTCACCGCGCTGTACTGGAAGGGCAACAAGGTGAAAGCCGAAATCGCCCTGGCGAAGGGCAAGCAGACGCACGACAAGCGCGAGGCCAGCAAGGAACGCGACTGGGCGCGCGAGAAGCAGCGCCTGCTGCGCCGGCACAACAAGGACGCCTGACAGCCGCGCTTCAGTGACTCATTCGGCGGGCGTCGTGCCCGGCTCACCGGCTTCCGGCAAGGTGAAATAGAAGACGGCCCCCTCGCCTTCACGACCTTCGGCGCGGATGCGTCCGCCATGACGCTCGACGATGCGTCGCACCGAAGCCAGACCGATGCCGTGCCCGCTGAAGGTTTCCTGCGAATGCAGTCGCTGGAACGGCCGGAACAGCTTGTCGACGTAGGCCTGCGCGAACCCGGCGCCGTTGTCGCGCACGTAGAACTCGGTTTCCCCGCCAGGGACGTCGAATGCACCGAATTCGATGACCGCACCTTCGCGCCCGCGCGTGAACTTCCATGCATTGCCCAACAAGTTGCCCAGCAGGTTGCGCAGGAGCGTGGCATCTCCGACCGCCGCCAGCCCCGGCATGATCCGGACCGCAAGATCACGGCCCGGATCGTCCGCGCGCAGTTCATCGACCACTTCGAGCGCCATGCGACTGAGGTCGACCTGTTCGCGACGCAGTTCCGCTCGACCCAGACGCGAGATCTGCAGGATCGCATCGATCAGTTCGCCCATGCGCAAGGCCGCCTTGCGTACGCGCCACAGGTAATCGCGCCCGCCCTCGTCGAGCTGGCTTTCGTAGCGTTCGATCAATATGCGACTGAAGCCCTCGATCGAACGCAGCGGCGCGCGCAGATCGTGCGACACGCTGTAGGCGAAGGCCTCCAGTTCTTGGTTCGCCTGGCTGAGTTCGCGCGTGCGCATGACCACGCGCGCTTCCAGCGTGCGGTTCAGCGCCTGCACGCGCGCCTGTGCACGCACGCGCTCGGTGACGTCTTCCACCTGCACCAGTCCGGTGACGTCCTGGCCGACGCCTCCCTGGACCGGCGCGTAGGTGAGTTGCGCCTGACGTGGCAGGTCGCCCTCGCGACGCAGGTGGCGGGTCACGCGATAGATGCCGTTGGCGTCGGTCTCTCCCTCCTCGCCCGAGCGCAGCGAAGCGTCCTCGTCTTCGAACAACGAATCGAAGGGCTCGCCCGCCAGTGATTCCAGACTGCGTCCGACGATGCGACCCAGGGCGGGATTGGCTTCGACAATGCGCCCCTCGCTGTCCAGCAGCGCCTTGCCGATCGCCGAGTACTCCATCGAACTGCGGAAGCGTTGTTCGCTGCGCCGGAAGTCCTCGGTCATTCGCCTGGCGATCACCGTGGCCCGGTCTTCCGTGCGCGCGAGCGTCCAGGCCAGGCCGTACAGCAGGAGGCTGGCGACGATCCCGAGCCCGAGCATGTTTTCCAGTCCCTTCAAACGCGGCGCGGCGCCGGCTTCCGGCGCGGAATCGAACTCCACCCGCCAGCGTCGGCCGTAGGCCTCCATCGTCGTCCGGTAATGGAACAGGGATTCCGGCCTGGGCTCGCTGCGGGTGGCGAAGATCGCGCGTCCGTCGTTCCGGGCGTCGTATATGCGCAGGCCGATAGTGTCGTACTCGCGTCCGAGCGAGGAGTTGACGTAACGCGCCATGTCGAAAGGCAGATACACCCAGCCCTGCAGCAACTGCTCGCGAGCGGCCGCCGTCCGCGGATGGTCGGCGCCGCGGTAGATCGGAATGAGCATCACCAGTGCGCCATCGCGCCTGCCGGACGGTCCGCCCAGGCGCGCGACGCCGGTGTCGAGTGTCGCCTGCAGCGCCTTTTCGTCCTCCGGATCGTCCAGCAGATCCAGGCCGATGGCATCGACGTTCTCGGCAGTGCGCGGTTCGAGATACAGGATGGGGGCGTAGCGGGGACGCATCCCGTGCGGGCGCACGTTCAGTTGGCCGTAACCCGATTCGCGCCATTCGATCTGCAGATCGTCCAGCCGGTTGCTGCTGACATAGCCGACGTAGCCGAGTCCCTTTATCTCCGGGAAGCGCGCGCGCAGGTTCATGCTGTCGACGTAGTCGGCCCACTGCTGCGGCGTCGGTCGCTCCATCGACGCGAACAGCGCCGTGCCGCCACGGGCGACCAGTTCGTAGTACACGAGATGTTGATAGAGGCGGTCCACGACCTCGGCCGTGTGCGCTTCGAAACGCGCCTCCGCGGCGCGAAGCTCCCGCTCGCGGGCGTAGTACCAGCTGACGAACACCAGCACCAGGGCGCCCAACAGCACCAGCAGTGCCAGCAGGTAGCCGCCTCGCGGCAGGAAGCGCGCGCGACGAATGTCGGTGATGTCGGGTTCGGGGGACCCCATTCCCCAAGCATACAAGTCCGCTTCGCATCGCGGCTGCGACTGAACCCGCGCTGTGACCGCGAGTCCACCGGGTTGTGATCGATGCAACCGCCCCTATACTGGGCGGGTCAGCAATTTCGCTGTCCCCGGGGGTGCACTGGCTTCGACGGGGGTCGCAAAGTCGCTTGGCGCATGCCGAGGGGGTAGCTTTCCTCGTAAATCCAGCTGCAAAAATCTAGTTGCCAACGACGACAACTACGCTCTGGCCGCCTAAGGCCTAAGCCCCGAAACTGCTTGTGTCCGTGCTCGCAGCGTAGGGTCACTATCACGGAATCGCTGGAAGCCGCTGCCTGTCAGCTTCCGGTCAACCTCTAACAGGCTGGTCCCCGGATGCGCTTCGCGCATCGTGCTGTCCGGGGACGAGATCCAACGGTGAGCTAAGCATGTAGTGCCGGGGATGGAGTGCCTTCGGACGGGGGTTCAATTCCCCCCACCTCCACCAGTTCAGAAAAAGGCCCGCTTCGGCGGGCCTTTTTCGTGGGTCAACCACAGTGACGGCAAACGAACGAGCCTCCGCGCGTGTCGCTCAACCGCGCACCGGCACCAGGGTGATCTCGACGCGCCGGTTCTGCGCGCGACCTTCCTCGGTGTCGTTGCTGGCGATCGGGCGCGACTCACCGGCGCCCACGGTGATCAGCCGTTGCTGCATCACGCCGTGGCTCTGCAGGTAGGCCGCTACCGAATTGGCCCGGCGCACCGACAGTTCCTGGTTGTAGGCATCGCTGCCGACACTGTCGGTATGCCCCGCAACCTCGACCACCGTCTGGTTGTACTCGGTGAGCGTGCGAGCCACGTCGTCCAGCACCGGATAGAACTGCGACTGCAGGCTGGCGTCGTTGAAGGCGAAAGTGATGTTGCCCGGCATGCTCAGGGTGATGTTGTCGCCCTGGCGCACCACGCCCACGCCGGTGCCCGCCATGCGTTCGCGCAGTGCGCGCTCCTGGCGGTCCTGGTAATTGCCGATCGCACCGCCGGCGAGCCCACCCACGCCGGCGCCGACGAGCGCACGCTGGCGACGTTCCGTCGCATCGTCGCCGCTCAACAGGCCGGCCACGGCGCCGACCGCGGCACCGATGAGGGCGCCCTTCTTCGTCTTGCTCATTCCCGTCTGCTCGCCGGGGGGCGGCTGCTGGGAAGGCTGGCTGCCGTAATAGCCGCCGCCCTGCGTGGCACAGGCAGCAAGCAACGTGGTGAGTACGGCGGCGGCGATCAACTTGCGTTGCGTATTCATTCCTTACCTCCTTGCGGGGATCATGCGGCCGCGCACGATGGCAGCCCCCACATGAACAGGGACGAACGCTAATGGCGAAGGTGTCGCCAGAGGGTGACGAAACGCGGCTTCGACGAAGCCGTGAATGAATGCGGGACGAACGAGCGCTAGCCGACGAGGAAGTCGATCGCGCGACGGGTGTCCTCCGGCAACAGCGCATCGGCGGAGGGCGCATCGAGGCGCGATTCCCAGTCGCTCATCAGCGAGAGGTACAGCAACTTGTCGAACTCGCTGCCGAAACGCCGGATGACGCCGTCGGGATCGGGAATCAGCTTCGCATCGGCAATCAGCCCGAAATGCACGCGGCCGTTGTAGCTGAGGATGGAAATGCCGACGCCGATCGAGCCCGTCTGCGGAACCCAGAACATCATGTCGCGCAGGGCGCAGCCGGCGAGATAGAGGGTCTGCTGCGGTCCGGGAACGTTGGTGGCGACGACGCTCGCCTTGCGGCTGAAGAGATCCAGGGCGAGTCCCTGCACGGCCGTGGGGGCCATGCCCAAGGCGGCAAGTAATCCAAAGGAAACAATAGCTTGCCTTGAATTCTTCAGGCCGTTCATGCACTCGACAACCCGCTCCACCCGTCGGATCGGGTTGTCCTCGCCCACCGGCAGGTCGAGGAACACCAGCCCGAAGTGGTTGCCCAGTTTCCTGGCGTGCTCCAGCGGGCGCAGGTTGACCGGCACCGTCGCCCGCAGCGTCAGCCCGTCGACGCGGTCGCCGCGCTCGAGCATGTAGTGCCGCAGCGCTCCGGCGGCCGTCGCCATCAGCACATCGTTGACCGTGCACTCGCAGGCACGGCCGACGGCCTTCACTTCCTCCAGGTCGAGCGGCTCCGCCCAGGCGACCCGCTTGCTCACGCCCAGCTTTCCGCGCAGCAGCGACGGCGGATCGTCGGACAGCGTGAGGGCATGCAGCAGCTCGCGTCCGATCTCGCCCCCTTCCCTGGCCAACACGGCGGCCAAAGTCGGATCGCGGTACATCTCCATGCCCTTCTCGACGACCCTGCTGCCCAGCTTCATGTAGCGCTCCGCCGCGCCCACGCGACGCGCGACGCGGGCGCCGTCCTGCTTGAGCCACGCCTGTTGCAGGTCGCTGCCTTTGGCAGGTTCGCGCGTGGTGTCGGTCAACGACAGCAGCACCTGCACCAGGGCGATGCCATCGGCATAGCTGTGGTGGATGCGGGCGATCAATGCCGAACCGCCCTCATAACGTTCGACGAGGTGGAACTGCCACAGCGGCCGCCCCGTATCCAGCGGTGTGGAGGCCAGCTGGCTCACGAAGCGCTCGAGCGCGCGCTTGCCGCCGCGGCCCGGCAATGCGGTGAGCTGCACATGCCAGTCCAGGTCGAGGTCGGTGTCGGTTTCCCAGAACGCGCCCGCTGCGGTGTCGACGGCCTTCTGGTTGAAGCGCCGATAGGCGAGCCAGCGTTGCCGGATCACGCTCCGCAGTTCGGTCACCGACATGGGGTCGGCGAACATGAGCACGCCGGTGATCATCATCGGGTTGGTGGGCTGCTCCATCCGCAGCCACGCCGTATCGACCTTCGCCATCGGCTCGCGACGCACGGCGCGGATGCGCTTCGCACGCTCCCTGACGGCACGCTCCTTGACGGCACCTTCCCTGACGCTGCCCTTGTGCGCTCGTGACACCATGGGGTTCTCCTGTCGCCTGCAGCGAGTGAATCACGCAGGCGCGAAGAGCGTCAACGCGACTGGAGGATCGCATGCACCTGCATGCCCATGCCGCGGATCTCAGCGGCCGTGGTACTCGCGCGGGATGCGTTCGTTGAGCCCCACGAGAATCTCGTAAGGAATGGTGCCGGCGCGCTGCGCCAGTTCTTCGGCGGTGATCCGTTCCGTTCCCTGCGCACCGATCAGGACCACTTCATCCTCGTTCCATGCGCTGTCCTGGCCGATGTCCACCATGAACTGGTCCATGCATACGCGACCCACGATGGGATAGCGCCGGCCGCGGATCAGCACGCTGCCGCGCGAGGACAAGGCGCGAGGGTAGCCATCGCCGTAACCGATCGGAACGGTGACCACGCGGGTGTCGCGTTCCGGCGTCCACGTCGCACCGTAACTGACGGGGTTTCCGGCCTTGACCACCTTGAAGTAGACCACCTGCGAGGCAAGCGACATCACCGGACGCACGTCGACCGTGCATTGCGAAGCGGGATCCGGCTGCACGCCGTACAGCAGGATGCCGGGCCGCACCATGTCCAGCCAGGTCCCGGGGAAATGCAGCACGCCACCCGAATTTGCCAGATGGCGCAGCGGCATCGGAGCGCCGATCCGCTCGATATGGCCGCAGGCCTCGAGAAAGCGCTCCAGTTGCTGCTGCGTCATCGCCGACGCCGGATCATCCGCGCACGCCAGGTGCGAATAGATGCCCTTCAGTTCGCACCAGGGCGAGGCCACCGCCGCCTCGATGAAGGCCCGCGAGGAATAGCTGTGCACGCCGATGCGTTCCATCCCGGTGTCGATCTTGAGATGGATCACCGCCTTGCGGCCCAGTTGCCCGGCGGCCGCCTCGACCTGGCGCAGCTTGTCCAGCGAGGACACGGTGATCTCCAGGTCGTGCGTGATGAACTGCGCGACCTGCGGACCGAAGATGCCGCCCAGCACGAGGATGGGAACGTTGACGCCCGCCTGGCGCAGGGCGATGCCCTCTTCCACGAATGCCACGCCGAGTTGCTCCACGCCCTGCGCCTGCAGGTGCAACGCAACCGGCACCAGGCCGTGGCCGTAGGCATTGGCCTTGACGATCGCCATCACCGGCACGCCGACATGCGCGCGGATGCTGCGCAGGTTGAAGGCGAGATTGGCGAGGTCGACGCGGATGCGGGTGGGACGCTCGCCGACGGCGGGGGGCATCATGCCGGGTGACTCGTGCACTGCGCTCTCGGATGGCCGCGGCAAGACTCCGCGAGTGCGCATTCTAGGCCCGGCGCGCGGCGCGATGCGGGATGCGCAGCCCTTGATGGTGGCCGCCGGCCCTGGCCGATTCTGCGCGTATTGCCCGTGACAACAGGCAGGCCGACGCGCCCACGCCGGCAATACCGGGACCGGTGCCATGGAAGTTCTCGCCCCAGCCGCGACCGCCAGCGCGATCCTGTTCTTCGACGAGGTCTATCCCGTGCGCGCGGCGCAGGAGCAGGCCGAGAAGAGCAAGCTCAATGCGTTCGGAACGCTCGCGCGCCTGAACCCGCTCAACCGGCCGAAGGCCGACACGGTCAACCTCGCGAAGTGGGAACTGCGCTACGAACCCTTCTGGCACGTCGTGGCCCACCGTGAAGTCGACTACACCAACGCGGTCACCTACGCCGTTGCCGTCGGCAACGAGCACGCGCGTTCGATCGAGGTCGAGGGCCGCCGCTTCGAACCGGTCCCCGGCCCCAAGCCGCGCATCGACCTGCCGGTGCGTGAACACTGCCAGCGCCGCATCGACGCCGTCGTCTACCAGGACGGCCTGAAGCGGCCGTTGAAGCCGCAGGTCCTGCAGTCGTACGTGGACAGGTACAAGGCCAACCCGCGCGAACAGGTCGACATCGAAGGCACCCTGCCGCCGCGGATGTCCTTCGCTACCGTGCTCCAGCTCGCGCAGTCGCGCCTGGCCGCCGAGGCCGTCGACGCGCATGAAATCCATCGCGACGTCGCGACCTTCGACCGCATCCAGCTGTACTACCGCCCGGTTTTCGCCTTCGAGTACGTGTGGTCGACGTCAGGCAAGATCGGCGTGATCGAGATCGATGGCCTGACCGGGGACGTCGTCGAAAACGGCGAGTGGTTCCGCGACCGCTTCGAAAAAGTGATGACGCGCGAGATGCTGTTCGAACTCGGCGCCGAAGCGGCGACGACACTGGTGCCGGGCGGCGGATTCGCGGTCAAGGCGCTGGGCAAGCTGACCGAGTAGCGGGCACGCGCTCCCGCTTCCCGTGAACGATTCCGTCGGTTGCCTCCCGCGAAACCGACGGGAAGCCGAACCTATTCGAAACTGCCCACCGAATCATGCGCGAGGTTGTCGAAGCGCGTGTATTCGCCGAAGAACTTGAGCTTGAGCGAACCGGTCGGGCCGCTACGCTGCTTGCCGATGATGACTTCGGCCAAACCTTTGTCCGGCGAGTTTTCCTTGTTGTAGTACTCGTCGCGGTAGATGAACACGATCATGTCCGCGTCCTGCTCGATGGCGCCCGATTCGCGCAGGTCGGCCATCACGGGACGCTTGTCGGTGCGGGTTTCCAGCGAGCGGTTGAGCTGCGACAGCGCGATCACCGGCACCTGCAGTTCCTTGGCCAGGCCCTTGAGCGAGCGCGAGATCTCGGAGATCTCCGTCGCGCGGTTCTCGCTGTTTCCCGGCACGGACATCAGCTGCAGGTAGTCGATCACGATCAGGCCCAGGCCGTGCTCGCGCTTGAGGCGGCGCGCCTTGGCGGCGAGCTTGACCGGCGACAGGCCCGGTTCGTCGTCGATGAAGATCTTGGCCTCGCGCAGCTGGCGAATCGCGCTGGTAACGCGGCTCCAATCCTCGTCTTCCAGCTGGCCGGTGCGCAGGCGCTGCGCATTGACGCGGCCGACCGAGGAGATCAGGCGCATCGCCAGCTGGCTGGCCGACATTTCCATCGAGAACACGGCGACCGGCAGCTTGCTGCGGAATGCCGCGTACTCGGCCATGTTCAGCGCCAGCGTCGTTTTGCCCATCGCCGGGCGCGCGGCAAGGATGATCAGGTCGGTCTTCTGCAGGCCGGCGGTCATCATGTCGAATTCGACATAACCGGTCGGCAGGCCGGTGACGCCGTCGCCGTTGGCATAGCGCGTCTGCAGGACGTCGAACGCTTCGGCCAGCGCCTTGGTGACGGGAGTGAAGTCGCTCTTGCCGTCGCTGCTGGCCTGGGCGATCGCCAGCACCTGACGCTCGGCTTCCTCGAGGATGTCGGCGCTGTCACGGCCTTCGGGCTGGAAGCCGCTGTTGACGATGTCGGTACCGACATCGATCAGCTGCCGCAGGATCGCCTTGTCGCGCACGATGTCCGCGTACGCGACGATGTTGGCCGCGGAGGGTGTCGTCGAAGCCAGTTCGATCAGGTAGGCACCGCCGGCCACCTGCTCGCTCAGGCCCATCGACTCGAACCACTCGCCGAGGGTCACCGCGTCGTAGGGACGGTTCTTTTCCGCCAATTCGCGGATGGCGCGGTAGATCAGCTGATGATCGCGTCGATAGAAGTCGGCATCGGTGATGCGATCGGCCACGCGATCCCAGGCGTCGGGCGCCAGCATGAGCCCGCCGAGCACGGCCTGCTCGGCCTCGATCGACTGCGGCGGTACGCGCAGCTGTTCGATGCGCTGATCGCGACGGGTCTGGAAAGCGGGATCGGGGCGCATTCCCTGGCGTGCGCTCATCGGTGCGGTAACTCCCCTGGTCGGGCCGTCTTGGCGGTCCGGTTCTTGTAAGTGAGGATGCGGCTGGCCGGTCATCCTAGTCGCCCCGATCGCGGTGCGTTGCAGACAAGTCTGTGGATAACCGGTGGGAATCGCAGAACGTGAGACGACTTGCCGCGTACCGCTGTGCGTGCGATTGCATGCCGACGAACGGCGCCTGCCGGCGACTCAAAAAAGAACGGGCGCCGATGGGCGCCCGTTCGGGTACTGCAATGCGTGGATCAGGCGACTTCGCCGACCACGATGACCTTGACCGTCGCGTTGATGTCGGCGTGCAGGTGCACGGTGACTTCGTGTTCGCCGGTACGGCGCAGCGGGCCTTCGCCCAGCACGACTTCCGACTTCTCGACCTTGTGGCCCAGCTTGGTCAGCGCCTCGGCGATGTCGCGCGGGCTGATCGAGCCGTACAGCTTGCCTTCGGTCGAGGCGTTGGCGGTGATCGTGACTTCGACGCCTTCCAGCGCGGCCTTGCGGGCTTCGGCGCCTTCCAGCTGCGCCTTGGCCTTGGCTTCATATTCGGCGCGGCGCGCTTCGAACTCGGCCAGGTTCTTCTCGGTCGCCGGCACGGCCTTGCCCTGCGGGACCAGGAAGTTGCGGCCGTAACCCGGCTTGACGTTGACCTTGTCGCCGAGCCTGCCGAGGTTGGTGACGTTCTGCAGGAGGATCAGTTGCATGGTGTTGCTCCGTATTCGTTAGCGACGCGGTGCGCCGCAGCGATTGCTGTCCGAAGACGAGTCGAGAGTTAAGAGAAGTGAGAAACGAGGGAAGGCTTCCCCCTTGTCTCTCACTTCTTCAAGGCGGCGGAGCCGCCACTCTCCACTGCTCTCAGGCGTTGTGGTTGTCGGTGTACGGGATCAGGGCCAGGAAGCGGGCGCGCTTGACGGCCGTGGCCAGCTGGCGCTGGTACTTCGACTTGGTGCCGGTCACGCGGCTCGGCACGATCTTGCCGGTCTCGGTCAGGTACTGGCGCAGGGTGTTGAGATCCTTGTAGTCGATCTCCTTGACGCCCTCGGCCGTGAACTTGCAGAACTTGCGGCGACGGAAAAACTTGGACATGTCAGTGCTCCTTAAGCGGCTTCGGCTTCGTCGGCGGCGGAGGCGGAATCGGCGGAACCGACTGCGCTGTCGCTCTCGTCGTCACGGCGACGACGCTCGGGCTTGTCGCCCTTCTCGTCCTTGAACTTCATGATCAGGGACTGCTCGGTCTCGGCGGCGTCGCGCTTCATGACCAGGTGGCGCAGCACCGCGTCGTTGAAGCGGAAACCGTCGACCAGCTCGTTCAGCACGCTCTGGTTGCACTCGATGTTGAGCAGGACGTAGTGGGCCTTGACCAGGTTCTCGATCGGATAGGCCAGCTGGCGGCGGCCCCAGTCTTCGAGACGGTGGACCTTGCCGTTGCCGCCTTCGATGAGCGACTTGTAGCGCTCGATCATGGCCGGCACCTGCTCGCTCTGGTCCGGATGGACCAGGAACACGACTTCGTAATGACGCATGTTGGATTCCTTGTGGATGCCGGGCTGCAGCGCATCCCGGACAGCCCCCCGGCGGCCGGGATTGGCCGTGGTGGAGCAAGGTCTCCCGGCGGCATGGCCGCGGGAGCCGGAAATTATGGCAGGTTCAAAGGCTTACGCGCAAATCGCAGCAGCCACGGGCCGGGATCGGCCCCGCCCTACCCCTGTTTCAACGCGATCCAGGCATCGATATGCCGCTCCAGGGCCTGCAGCGGCACCGAACCGGTCGACAGCACCTCGTCGTTGAACTCCCGCAGGTCGAACCGCTCGCCCAGCCGGGCCCTCGCCCGGGCGCGCAGCTCGGAGATCTTCAGCTGGCCGATCTTGTAGGCCAGGGCCTGGCCGGGATCGCCGATGTAGCGGTCGATCTCGTTGACGATGTCCTGGTCGGTCTTGGGCGAATTGTCCTTGAAGAAGGCAATCGCCTGTTCGCGACTCCAGCCCTTGGCGTGCATGCCGGTGTCGACCACCAGCCGCACCGCCCGCCACATCTCGTAGGCCAGCTGGCCCATGCGGTCGTACGGATCGTCGTACAGCCCCATGTCGAAGCCCAGCTGCTCCGCGTACAGCCCCCAGCCCTCGCTGTAGGCGACGAAGTAGGCCGTCCGGCGGAACATGGGCGCGTCCGGCAACTCCAGCGAACGGGCGAACTGGAAGTGGTGTCCCGGCACGGCTTCGTGCAGCGACAGGGGCAGCATTTCCCAGGTCGGCCGGACCTCGGGCTTGTACAGGTTGACGTAGTAGTAGCCGGCACGGCTGCCGTCGGAAGCGCCGGGCTGGTAATACGCGGTCGTGGTGTCGGGCGCGATCGTGTCCGGGATCGGCCGCACCCCGTACGGCTGCCGCGGAATCAGCTTGAACGCCTTCACCAGTTCCGGATCGATGCGCTTGGCCATGTCGCGGTAGTGCATCAGCAGCGCCTGGGGCGTCTTCTCGAAGAAGCGCGGATCGGTCCGCAGGAAAGTGAAGAATTCGGCCAGCGCGCCCTGGAAGCCCACTTCGGCCTTGATCCGCTCCATCGCTGCGCGGATGCGGGCGACTTCCTTCAGACCGATCGCGTGGATCTCTTCGGCGGTCAGATCGGTGGTGGTGTAGTAGCGCGCCAGGTAGTCGTAGTACGCCTTTCCGTCGGGCAGCGCCGTGGCGGCGATGGAATTGCGCGCCTTCGGCAGGTACTCGTCGTTGAAGAAGGCCTGCAGGCTGCGATAGGCCGGCACGATGCGCTCGCGCACGATGCGTTGCGCCTCCGCCTGCAACCCGGCGCGATCCGCCGCGGGCACGCCATCGCCGAACCGGACGAACGGCCGGTAGAAGGGGCTCCGCGTGGGATCGTCCACGATCTGTGCCGCGATCTGGCGCGGCACACGCTGCATCAGCACCTTCGGCGGCAGGCTGCCGGCCCTGATTCCTTCGCGCATGAGGGCGATGGTCTGATCGACGAGCACCGGCACCGCATCCATGCGCTTGAGCCAGTCGCGATAGTCCCTGGTGCTGGCGAAGGGCAGCACTTCAGCGACGCCATCGAGCGTCTGTACGCCGCCCTGGTGGCTGATGGGCTGCAGCCAGGTGCGGAACTTCTGCCGTTCGACGGCCTTTTCCTGCAACCACAGGAACGTGTCGTAATTGAGCTGGTCCGCCGCCGACAGCGCGCTGCGATCGATGGCGCGTATCCGCGCCAGGGCTGCGCGATCGGCCGCCTCGCTGGCGTGGATCGCCGCCAGGCTCGCGTCGCCCCAGCGATCGTTGTAGCGCGCATCGCCCTGATAGCTGGCGTTGACCGGGTTCTCGCGCAGGCCGCGCTCCCATTCGTCGTCGAACAACTTGTGCAGCGCCCGGGTAGCGTCGTTCGATTGCGCCTGCACGGGCGCGGCGAATGCCAGCAGCATCACCGCCACGGCGGCCAGTTTGCGGAACATGGGCATGACTCCCGGACACGGATCGCGGGAGTCTAGCGTGGTGGTTTCCTCCGCCCCCGTGCCCAAGGTTGGGCTGGCGCAGGTGCGTGCCGATCAGGCGGCGCGGTCGGCTTCGGTGGTGAAGCTCTCGCCGCAGCCGCATTCGGCGCTGGCGTTGGGATTGCGGAACACGAACTGCTCGCCCAGGCGCTGCTTCACCAGGTCGATTTCGGTACCGTCGACCAGCGGCAGGCTGGTCGCATCGACGTAGATGCGCACGCCGTCCTGCTCGAACACGCTGTCGCCCTCGCGCTGCTCGCGGGCCAGGTCCGCGAAGTGCTGCCAGCCCGAGCACCCGGTGCGGGTCACGCCGAAGCGCAGGCCGATCGCTTCGGGCGTCTCGGCGAGATAGCGCTGGACGCGGGCGAGAGCGGCGGGAGCGAGGGTGATGGCCATGCGGAACTCCGGAGTGGTGCCTGGGCATTATAGGTCGTGCAGTCCGCACGCCGGCGGCGCGCGATGCAGCGGCGAAGCTGCGGGTTCCTGTCTCCGCGGGCGTCCGCGGGCGGGTAAACTGCCGCCTTTCCCCATATCGGCCCGCAGCGGCCAGGATTCAAGGCATGACGGTGGTCAGCGTCGAACATGCGCTCGCAGGCAAGCTGCCTGCCGGCGGCGAAGTCACGGTCCGCGGTTGGGTGCGCACCCGGCGCGATTCCAAGGCCGGGCTCAGCTTCGTCAACGTGAGCGACGGTTCGTGTTTCGCGCCGATCCAGGTCGTCGCACCCGCGGCGCTGCCCAACTACGAATCCGAGGTGAAGCACCTCACCACCGGCTGCGCGGTCATCGCG
This sequence comes from Lysobacter yangpyeongensis, assembly GCF_042655745.1. Taxonomy (NCBI): domain Bacteria; kingdom Pseudomonadati; phylum Pseudomonadota; class Gammaproteobacteria; order Lysobacterales; family Lysobacteraceae; genus Lysobacter; species Lysobacter yangpyeongensis. The sequence continues at coordinate 893,802 of NZ_JBHSNM010000001.1, forward strand.
ACCGGCACGCTCGTGCAGTCGCAGGGCCAGGGCCAGGCCTTCGAAATCCAGGCCTCGAAGCTCGAAGTGGTCGGCTGGGTCGAGGATCCGCTCACCTACCCGATGCAGCCCAAGCAGCATTCGCTGGAATACCTGCGCGAATTCGCCCACCTGCGCCCGCGCACCAACCTGTTCGGTGCGGTGACGCGCATCCGCGACTGCCTGGCCAAGGCTGCGCACCGCTTCTTCCACGAGCAGGGCTTCTACTGGATCTCCACGCCGATCATCACCACGTCCGACGCCGAAGGCGCCGGGCAGATGTTCCGCGTCTCCACGCTCGACATGGCCAACCTGCCGCGCGATGCGAAGGGCGAGGTGGACTTCAGCCGCGACTTCTTCGGCAAGGAAGCGTTCCTCACCGTGTCCGGCCAGCTCAACGTGGAGGGCTACTGCCTCGCGCTGAGCAAGGTCTACACCTTCGGCCCGACCTTCCGCGCCGAGAACAGCAACACCTCGCGCCATCTGGCCGAGTTCTGGATGATCGAGCCGGAAATCGCCTTCGCCGACCTCAACGAGGACGCGAACGTCGCCGAAGCCTTCCTGAAGTACATGTTCCGCGCGGTGCTCAATGAACGCGCGGATGACATGGCCTTCATTGCCGAACGCGTGCAGCCCGATGCCATCACGCGCCTGGAGAAATTCGTCAACGCACCGTTCGAACGCATCGACTACACCGATGCGATCTCGCTGTTGCAGAAGTCCGGCAAGAAGTTCGAATTCCCGGTCGAATGGGGCCTGGATCTGCAGACCGAGCACGAGCGCTGGCTGACCGAGGAACATGTCGGCCGCCCGGTGGTGGTGATGAACTATCCCGAGCACATCAAGGCCTTCTACATGCGCCTGAACGACGACGGCCGGACCGTCGCGGCGATGGACGTGCTCGCACCTGGCATCGGCGAGATCATCGGCGGCTCGCAGCGCGAAGAGCGCCTCGACCTGCTGGATGCACGCATGGCGCAGTTCGGGCTGGATCCGGCGCATTACGGCTGGTACCGCGACTTCCGCCGTTACGGCACCGTGCCGCACGCGGGCTTCGGGCTCGGCTTCGAGCGACTGGTCGTCTACGTGTGCGGCCTGGCGAACATCCGCGATGCGATTCCGTATCCGCGTGCGCCGGGCAGTGCGGATTTCTGATCATGGTGCACGCTGGGACGACACGTCGTCGTCCCGGCGAAAGCTGGCACCCATTTCGATGGGGCCCGCAGGAACATCAAAAGCAACAGCAAATGGATCCCAGCTTTCGCCGGGATGACGGACACACGCCCTGAATGATCCTGTTCTTCGCCCTGCTCTTCGTCGCCACCGCCATCGCCGGCGCCTGTGCATTCGTGATCTTCTGGCCGCTGTCGCTGGTGCATATCCGCGATCGCCATCCGCAGATCGGCGCGCAGCTGGGCCCCGGCGCGTTCCTCAATCCCACGGCACTGGGCTGGCTGTTGCGTCGCGGCTACATCGCGGCGAACGATCGCAACCTGACCGGCCTGGCGTCGCCGGCGCGCATCTCGCTGCTGACCATCATCATCGCCCTGATCATGGCCGGCCTGCTCTGGGCGCTTTCCACGGTGGTTTCCATATGAATCGCGACGACAACGCACACGACGAATGGTGGCTGGCCACGCTCGGCCGCACGGTGGTCTGGGCGCGGCTGCGAGTGCGCGATGCCGGCACCGCCGAGGTCTTCGACAGCGATGGCGCCACCCTGCCCTACGACAGCGAGGACACCGCGCGCGCGGCGCTGATGGATGCCGAATTCGTCGCGCTCGATGGCCTCGATGCGGAGGACGCGGCCGAGCGCGGCTTCGCCCTCGACGAACTCGTGCCGCCGAGCGCCGACGACGATGCGACGCTGCGCGGCCTGATGATCCAGAAACTGCCGCCGCGCCACTGAACATGTACCGGCCCAAGGCCTTCGTCGAAACCGACCTGGCGGCGCTCGACGCGCTGATCGCCCGCGACAACTTCGTCACCCTCGTCACGGTGCGCGACGGCGAACCGGTGGTGAACCATCTCCCCGTGCTCTACCGGCGCGAGGGCGACGCCATCGAACTGCGCGGCCACTGGGCACGTCCCAACCCGCAGGCGACGTATGCTGGTCCCGCCACCCTGGTGGTGCACGGCCCGCACGCCTACGTGTCGCCGTCGTGGTATCCGGACAAGGAAGCCGAGGCGCGCGTGCCGACCTGGAACTACGCGGTCGCCCACCTGCGCGGCATCCTGGAGACGTTCGAGGACGAGGCGTCGCTCGCGCAGTTGGTCGACGACCTGAGCCGGCAGCACGAAGCACGCGTCGGCCGCGACTGGCGATTCGAATCCGGACGCGACGACCACCGCGTGCAGCTGCGCGGCATCGTCGGTTTCTACTTCCGCGTCGAGACCACGACGATGAAGTTCAAGCTCAACCAGAATCATCCTGCGGCCAACCGCCTCGCGGTCGCCGACGAACTCGAACGACAGCAGCGCGACGCCAGCAGGGAGATCGCCGCCCTCATGCGCCAACGCACACCGACGGAAGGCTGAAACCATGGATCTCGACCTCAACGGCAAACACGCACTGGTGTGCGGCGCCAGTCAGGGCATCGGCTTGGCCACGGCGAAAGCGCTCGCCGAACTCGGCGCCGACGTGACGCTGCTGGCGCGGCGCGCCGACGTGCTGGAAGCGGAGGCGTCGCGACTGCCGCGTCCCCGCGCCTCGCAGATCCACGGGTGGATCGCCGCGGACACCGCTGATCTCGACCGCCTGCGCGCGCAGGTGGAGGCACTGTGCGCCGGCAAGCCGGTGCACATCCTCGTCAACAACAGCGGCGGCCCACCGCCCGGCACCGTGCGCGGTGCGGAGATCGCGGCTTTCGAGGCCGCATACCGGCAGCACCTGCTGGCCAACCACGTGCTGGCGGAAGCCGTGCTTCCCGGCATGGAAAGCGCGGGTTTCGGCCGGATCGTCAACGTGATCTCGACCTCGGTGAAGGAGCCGCTGCGCGGCCTGGGCGTTTCCAACACGACGCGCTGGGCGGTGGCGAGCTGGGCCAAGACGCTGGCGACGGAAGTCGCACCGAAGGGCATCACGGTCAACAACGTGCTGCCCGGTTCGACCGAGACGCCGCGCATCGAACAGATCATCCAGTCGACGATGGCCAAGACCGGTCAGGACCGCGAGACGGTCTACTCGAAAATGGCCGCCGAAGTGCCGATGGGCCGGTTCGCACGCCCCGAGGAAACTGCCGCGGCCATCGCGTTCCTGTGCTCGCCGGCGGCGTCCTACATCACCGGCGTGAACCTGCCGGTCGACGGCGGACGCACACGCTCGCTTTGAATCTTCCTTCAACCTGGCCAGCAGGGACCGCTCCGCCATGAATGCCATCGTCCAGGACGACCGCCGCAGCGCCGATCGTGTTCCGTACGCATCGCGGGTCATGGTCCTCGGCCGCGAATCGGCGTGGTTCGCGCAACTGATCGACCTGTCCCCGTGGGGCTGCGGCATCTTCCGTCCGGCGGGCTTCGCGCTGGCGCCCGACGATCTGGTGCGCCTGTTCTTCCACGAGAACGACCAGACCATGGTCGCGGTGGTCGATGCACGCGTCGCGCGCGTCACCGACAGCCAGGTCGGCCTCGAATACCACGAACCGCAGGCGGTTCCACCGCGGCATCCGCAGCAACAGTGAGTGCCGTATGGACGCCCCGCCGGTTAAGCTTGGCGGATGCGTCTGACTCATTGGATCGACGGTGACTCCCGCGAAGCGGCCAGCGGCCGCTGGCTCGAGGTTTTCGACCCGTCGACAGCCCGCCCCTTCGCCGAGGTCGCGCGTGGCGACGCCGGCGACGTCGAAACCGCCATCGCTGCCGCGCAACGCGCCCTGCCCGCCTGGTCTTCGTTGCCGACGACGGAACGCGCGCGCTGGATGGAGAAGCTCGCCGACGCGCTCGAAGCGAACCTGGACGATTTCGTCCATGCCGAGTCACGCGACGGCGGCAAGCCGATCCGGCTCGCGCGCGAGGTCGAGATCCCGCGGGCCGTCTCCAACCTGCGTTTCTTCGCCCATGCGGCGACGCAGTTCGCCAGCGAATCGCATCACGGCCAGGCCGGGCTGAACTACACGTTGCGCGCCCCGCTCGGCGTAGTCGCGACGATCTCGCCCTGGAACCTGCCGCTTTACCTGTTCACGTGGAAGATCGCGCCCGCGCTGGCCGCGGGGAACACGGTGGTCGCCAAGCCGTCGGAGGTGACGCCGGTGACCGCGACGATGCTTGGCGAACTCGCGGCGCGGATCGGCTTCCCCAGGGGCGTGCTCAACATCGTCCACGGACTCGGCCCCGAAGTCGGCGAGCCGCTGGTCACGCATCCCGCGGTCAAGGCGGTTTCCTTCACCGGCAGCACGGCGGTGGGCAAGCGCATCGCCACGCTTGCGGCGCCGCTGCTGAAGAAGGTGTCGCTGGAACTGGGCGGCAAGAATCCCACGCTCGTCTTCGCCGACAGCGACTGGCGCGCGCAGCTGGACACCATCGTGCGCTCCGCGTTCCAGAACAGCGGCCAGATCTGCCTGTGCGGTTCGCGCATCCTCGTGGAGCGGCGCATCTACAGCGAATTCCGTGACGCGCTGGTCGAGCGCGCGCTCGCCCTGCGCGTCGGCGATCCCATCGACGAGGACAACAACCTCGGTCCGCTGGTGTCGCAGGCGCATTTCGACAAGGTCACCGCTGCGCTCGCCCGCGCGCGCGATGAAGGCGGCCGCGTGCTGTGCGGCGGCAACGCGCTCGACCGGCCGGGCTGGTTCGTCGCGCCAACCGTGATCGAAGGTCTCGGACCGGATTGCGCAAGCAACCGTGAGGAGATCTTCGGCCCGGTGGCCACGCTGCAGGCGTTCGATTGCGATGAGGAGGCGGTGGCGCTCGCCAACGCCGGCGACTACGGCCTCGCCGCTTCGGTGTGGACGCGCGACCTGGATCGCGCGCACCGCGTCGCCGCGCAGCTGCGCACTGGCATGGTCTGGATCAACACCTGGCTGATGCGCGACCTGCGCACGCCCTTCGGCGGCACCGGCGCCTCGGGCCTCGGCCGCGAAGGCGGGATGGAAGCGATGCGGTTCTTCACCGAACCCAAGAACGTCGGCATCGCCATTGGAGCCGCATCACGATGACCACACTCGACGAACTCCTGCGCAACAACCGCGACTGGGCCGAGGCCGTGCGCCGCGAAGATCCCGGCTTCTTCAAGCGCTTGTCGCAGCAGCAGGCCCCCAAGTACCTGTGGATCGGCTGCTCGGACTCGCGCGTGCCGGCCAACCAGATCCTCGGTCTCGCTCCGGGCGAGGTTTTCGTCCACCGCAACATCGCCAACGTGATGGTGCACACCGACCTGAATTGCCTGTCGGTGATCCAGTTCGCCGTCGACGTGCTGAAGGTCGAGCACATCCTCATCGTCGGCCATTACGGTTGCGGCGGCGTGCATGCCGCGCTCACGGGCACGCGCGTGGGCCTCGCCGACAACTGGATCCGCCATGTCGGCGACGTCGCACTCAAGCACGCGCCCTTGCTCGACGGCCTCGAACTGGAATCGCTGCGTCACGCCCGCCTGTGCGAGCTCAACGCGATCGAGCAGGCGGCGAACGTCTGCCTCACCACCATCGTGCAGGACGCGTGGGCCCGCGGGCAGGCGCTGTCGGTGCACGGCTGGGTCTACAGCCTGCTGGACGGCCGCGTGCGCGAACTGGGCATGGACGTGAACTCGCTCGAAGAGCTTTCCCCCGCCTACGAAAACGCCCTGGCGCGACTGCGCCCGCGCACCGAGGACACTGCTGCATGAGCGACGTGATCAAGGCCGGCGCCGCACCGAAACCGGTCGGGACGTATCCGCACGCGCGCCGCGTCGGCAACCTGCTGTTCCTGTCCGGCATCGGTCCGCGCGATCCGGCCACCAACGAGATCGCCGGCAACGACTACTTCGCCGATGGCCGCGTGCGCAGCTACGACATCGCCACACAGGCCCGCTCCGTGTTCGCCAACGTGCGCGCCGTGCTGGAAGCCAGCGGCGCGCACTGGGAAGACCTGGTGGACGTCACCGTCTACCTCACCGACATGGCGCGCGACTTCAAGGCCTACAACGCGATCTGGGCCGAGCATTTTCCGGACATCGACAGCGCACCATGCCGCACCACGCTGGGCATCACCGCGTTGCCGACGCCGATCGCTATCGAGCTCAAGTGCACCGCCGTAGTGAGGGACTGAACATGCTGCCCGCACCGCTGAACCTGCAAGCCTGGATCGACGAACACCGCCACCTGCTGAAGCCGCCGGTCGGCAACAAGTGCATCTACGACGGCGACTTCATCGTGATGGTCGTCGGCGGACCCAACCAGCGCACGGACTACCACTGGGACGAAGGCCCGGAATGGTTCTACCAGTTGGAGGGCGAGATGGTGCTGCGCATCCAGGAGGACGGCGCGGTGCGCGACATCCCGATCAAGGCCGGCGAAACCTTCCTGCTGCCGCCGCGCGTGCCGCACTCGCCGCAGCGCATGCCCGATTCGATCGGGCTGGTGATCGAGCGCAAGCGCCTGCCGCACGAACTGGATGGCCTGCTGTGGTTCTGCGAGCAGTGCAACGACAAGCTGTACGAAGAGTTCTTCCCGCTGCAGAACATCGAGACCGATTTCCCCGCCGTCTTCGACCGCTTCTATTCCTCGCGCGAACACCGGACCTGCCGCAACTGCGGCCATCTGAATCCGGCGCCGGCGAAGTATGTGATGGCCGATACGTAATTGCCGCGCCGAGCCCCGATGCTGAAGATCGACACCCACGCCCACTACCTGCCCCGCGACTGGCCCGACCTGGCGCGCAAGTACGGCGACGACCGCTTCCCGGTCATCCACCACACCGAGGACGGCCGCCACCGCATCTACAAGGACGGCAAGTTTTTCCGCGAGATCTGGTCCAAGACCTGGGATCCGCAGGAGCGCATCGACGACTACGCGCGCTTCGGCGTGCAGGTGCAGGTGATCAGCACCGTGCCGGTGATGTTCAGCTACTGGGCCAAGCCGCAGCACGCGCTGGAGCTGCACCAGGCGCTCAACGACCACATGGCGCAGACCTGCCGCGACTACCCGCGTCACTACGCCGGCATCGGCACGGTGCCGCTGCAGTCGCCACGGCTGGCCGTGCAGGAGCTGGAGCGCTGCATGGACCAGCTCGGCCTGCAGGGCGTGCAGATCGGCTCGCACGTGAACGACTGGAACCTCGACGCGCCCGAACTGTTCGAGTTCTTCCAGGCCGCCAGCGAACTGGGCGCCGCGATCCTGGTGCATCCGTGGGACATGATGGGCACGCCTTCGATGCCGAAGTACTGGCTGCCCTGGCTCGTCGGCATGCCGGCCGAGCAGTCGCGCGCGGCCTGCTGCCTGATCTTCGGCGGCGTGCTGGAGCGCCTGCCGAAATTGAAGATCTGCCTCGCGCACGGCGGCGGCAGCTTCCCGTACACCATCGGCCGCATCGAGCATGGCTTCAACATGCGTCCGGACCTGGTCGCCACCGACAACCCACGCAATCCGCGCGAGTATCTGGACCGGCTGTACTTCGATTCGTGGGTCGCCGATCCGCGCGCGCTGCACTACCTGCTCGATACCTGCGGCGTATCGCGGGTGATGCTCGGCACCGACTATCCCTTCCCGCTCGGCGAACAGACGCCGGGCGCCGGCATCGAAGCGCTGCAGATGAGCGAAGCCGACCAGGCGCGGCTATATCACGGCACCGCGCTGGAATGGCTCGGTCTGTCCAGATCCAGATTCTCGTAGGAGCGCCCACGGGCGCGACTCACCCACATCATTACTCCGGATCGCGCCCATCGGGCGCTCCTACAGGAATTGCATGCCGTGACTGATCTGTTTTCACCCGCCCATGCCGATGCGCTCGATGCGGCAGATCCGCTGACCTCACTGCGCAATGAATTCCTCATTCCGCGGCACGGCGACCATGAGCAGGCGTACTTCGTCGGCAATTCGCTCGGCCTGCAGCCGCGCGGCGCGCGCGCCCACGTCGAGGAAGTGCTCGACAAGTGGGCCGCGGAAGCCGTCGAAGGCCATTTCACGGGCACCGCCCAGTGGATGCCGTACCACGAACTCGTGCGCGAACCCCTCGCGCGCGTCGTGGGTGCCAAGCCGTCCGAAGTCGTGGCGATGAACACGCTCACGGTGAACCTGCACCTGATGATGGTCAGCTTCTACCGGCCCACCCGCGAACGCCCCGCGATCCTGATCGAGGCGGGCGCGTTTCCTTCCGATCGCCATGCGGTCGCATCGCAGCTGCGCTTCCACGGCTTCGATCCTGAGACCGACCTGATCGAACTGGAGGCCGACGAGCCCAACGGCACCATCTCGATGGGCGCGATCGAACGCACGATAGCGCAGCACGGTCGTCGCCTCGCGCTGGTTCTGTGGCCGGGCGTGCAGTACCGCACCGGCCAGGCGTTCGATCTGAAGGAAATCGCGCGTCTCGCGCACGCGCAGAGCGCGATGTGCGGCTTCGACCTCGCCCATGGCGTGGGCAACCTGCAGCTGGAATTGCACGACAGCGACGCCGATTTCGCCGTGTGGTGCCACTACAAGTACATGAACTCGGGCCCGGGCGCGGTGGCGGGCTGCTTCGTGCACGAACGCCATGCCAGCACCGACCGCCCGCGCTTTGCGGGCTGGTGGGGCCATGACGTGACGACGCGCTTCCGCATGGGCGCGGAGTTCGTTCCCACGCCCGGCGCGGACGGCTGGCAGTTGAGCAATCCGCCGATCCTCGGGCTCGCGCCGTTGCGTGCCTCGCTCGCGTTGTACGACCGCGTCGGCATGCAGGCCCTGCGCGAACGTTCGCGCCGCCTGACCGGTTACCTGGAAAAACTGATCCACGCACGCCTCGGCGATACGCTGCAGGTCGTCACGCCGACCGATCCCACGCAGCGCGGCTGCCAGCTGTCGATCCGTGTCGTGGGCGGGCGCGAACGCGGCCGCGCGCTTTTCGCATACCTGCAGGCCAATGGCGTGCTTGGCGACTGGCGCGAGCCCGACGTGATCCGCATCTCGCCCGCCCCGCTCTACAACACCCACAACGACGTACTGCGTTTCGCGCAGACAGTGCAGGACTGGACCCAGGGGAACCACGCGCATGGCTGAGCCGCGCCACATCACCATCGTCGGCGCCGGCCTGGCCGGTGCCCTGCTCGCCACGCTGCTCGCGCAGCGCGGCTGGTCGGTGGATGTCTACGAGAAGCGCGGCGATCCGCGCGTACAGGGCTACGCGGGCGGCCGCTCGATCAACCTCGCGCTGGCCGAGCGCGGCCGCCATGCCCTGCGCATGGCCGGCGGCGACGACGAGGTGATGGCGCACGCGGTGATGATGCGCGGGCGCATGGTCCACTTCCTCGACGGACGCACCGACCTGCAGCGCTACGGCAAGGACGACAGCGAGGTCATCTGGTCCGTGCATCGCGGCGAACTCAACCTGAGCCTGCTCGATATCGCCGAGAAGGCCGGCGCGCGCCTGCATTTCCATCGTGGCCTGGCCAGCGTCGACTTCGGCCACCACAACGCCGTCTTCCGGGACGATCGCGACGGCAGCCTGCACGATGTCGCCTTCGGATCGCTGGTCGGCGCGGACGGCGCCGGCTCGGCGCTGCGCGCGGCGATGATGCGCGAACGCGACCTGGGCGAGCGCACCGAATTCCTCGGCCATTCCTACAAGGAACTCGAGATCCCGCCGGGCACCGACGGCGGCTTCAGCATCGAGGCCAACGCCCTGCACATCTGGCCGCGCGGCCGCTACATGTGCATCGCACTGCCCAACGACGAGCAGACCTTCACCGTCACCCTGTTCCTGCCGAACGAAGGCGACCCGAGCTTCGCCACGGTGACCAACGGCGCACAGGCGCGCGCGCTGTTCGAACGGGATTTCGCCGACGCCGTGCCGCTGATCCCGGACCTGGAGCGCGACTTCGAGCAGAACCCCACCGGGCTGCTGGCGACGCTGTACCTGGACACCTGGCACATCGACGATCGCGCCGTGCTGCTGGGCGATGCGGCGCATGCGATGGTGCCTTTCCACGGCCAGGGCATGAACTGCGCGTTCGAGGACTGCGTCGCGCTCGCCGACCAGCTCGAGCGCCATGCCGATCGCGCCGCCGCGTTCGCTGCGTTCCAGCAGGATCGCCTGCCGAACGCGCGCGCGATCCAGCAGATGGCGCTGGAGAACTACCTGGAGATGCGCGATCGCGTCGACGACGACGATTACCTGCTGCAGCGCGCGCTCGAACGCGAACTGGCGCAGCGTCATCCGGACCGCTTCGTGCCGCGCTATGCGATGGTGACCTTCCGCCGGCTGCCCTACGCCACCGCGTTCGAACGCGGCCAGCTGCAGCGCCGATTGCTGGTCGAGCTGACCCGCGGCCACGTTTCCCTGGATACGCTGGACTGGGACGCCGTGGACGCGGCGGTGCGGGAACAGCTGCCGCCGCTGGAAGCGGACGCATGAACCTGCGGTGGCGCCCGGCCGCGCGGCCATCCAGCCGCGCCCTTCCCGTCGCCGCTCTCAGTCGCTGAGACCGGCTCGCGCTATACCGTCGTCCATGGCTGCCAGCTTCCTGTTCTACGACCTCGAGACCTTCGGGGCCGATCCGCGCACGAGCCGAGTCGCCCAGTTCGCGGCGATCCGCACGGATGCGGAGCTCAACCAGATCGACGAGCCGATCAGCATCTTCGTGCGCCCCGCCGACGACCTGCTGCCCTCGCCGACCGCTACCCTGATCACCGGCATCGCCCCGCAGGCCGCGCTGCGCGAAGGCATGAACGAAGCTCAGGCGTTCTCGCTGATCTTCGACGAGATGGCGCGCCCCGAGACCTGCACGCTCGGCTACAACTCGCTGCGCTTCGACGACGAGTTCGTCCGGCACGGCCTGTTCCGCAACTTCTACGATGCCTACGAGCGCGAGTGGCGCGGCGGCAACTGCCGCTGGGACCTGCTCGACGTGCTGCGCCTGGCCCACGCGCTGCGTCCCGACGGACTGGTGTGGCCGCAGCGCGAGGACGGTGCCACCTCGTTCCGGCTCGAGCACCTGGCGCATGCCAACGATGTGCGCATCGGCGATGCGCACGAAGCCCTGTCGGACGTGCGCGCCCTGATCGGCCTCGCGCGCAAGCTGCGGCAGGCGCAGCCGCGGCTGTGGGAGTACGCGCTGAAGCTGCGCGACAAGCGCTTCGTGGCGAGCCTGGTCGATGTCGTGGCGATGACGCCGGTGCTGCACGTTTCGCAGCGTTTTCCGGCGAGCCGGCTGTGTGCCGCGCCGGTGCTGCCGCTGGCGCGGCATCCGCGCATCGACAACCGCGCGATCGCGTTCGACCTCGGCCAGGATCCTGCGGCCCTGCTGCGTATGTCGCCGGAGGAAATCGCCGATCGTCTGTACACGCCGATCGCCGACCTGCCCGAAGGCGAGGAACGCATCGCACTGAAGGAAATCCATCTCAACCGCTGCCCCTCGCTGGTGGCTTGGGACCACCTGCGTGCGGCGGACTTTTCCCGCCTGCGGATCGACCCGCAGCAGGTCGCCGAACGCGCCGCCGTGCTGCGCGAGGCTGGTCCCGCGCTCGCCGAAAAGGTCCGCCAGGTGTATTCGTCGGAGCGCGACCGCCAGCCGGCCGACGTCGATGCCTCGCTGTACGAAGGTTTCATCGGCGACGGCGACAAGCGCCTGTTCGCCGAAGTGCGTGCCACGCCGCCGGTGGCACTGGGAATGAAGAATTTCGGCTTCCGCGATCCGCGCCTCCCGGAACTGCTGTTCCGCTATCGCGCGCGCAACTGGCCCGAGACGCTGTCGGTGAGCGAGCGGGCGCGCTGGAACGACTACCGCCGCCTGCGCCTGCGCGACGAGCGCGGGCTGTCCGAATACAGCTTCGATCGCTTCCGTGCCGAGATTGCGGCGCTGCGCCTCGCGCATGCGGGGGATGGCGGCAAGCAGGTGCTGCTGGACCAGCTCGACGCCTGGGGCCACGACCTGGAAACCTCCCTGCGCGAGGATGTGCTGGAAGCGACGCCCTGGACTGCCGCATGAGCACCTACTTTTCCGATGCGAGTCTCCGCTTCCTGCGCAGCCTGGCGCGGCACAACGAGCGCGAATGGTTCCTCGCGCACAAGGCGGATTACGACACGCACGTGCGCGAGCCGTTCCAGCGCCTGCTCACGGACCTGCAACCGGGCCTGATGGCGGTTAGCGAGCACTACCGCTCCGAGCCCCGGGGCAACGGCGGTTCGCTGTTCCGCATCCACCGCGATACGCGCTTCTCCAACGACAAGACGCCATACAAGAACTGGCAGGGCGCGCGCCTGTTCCACGCCCGCAGCAGGCAGGTCGAAGCGCCTGCGTTCTATCTGCACCTGCAGCCGGGCCACTGCTTCATCGCCGCCGGCGTTTGGCATCCGCAGCCGGAGACCTTGCGGCGCATCCGCCATTTCATCGTCGACAACCCGGGCAGCTGGAAAGCCGCCGCGCACGGCACCGCGTTCCGCAAGCGCTTCGATCTCGACGACGACGAAATGCTGACGCGCATGCCGCGTGGCTTCCCCGCGGACTTCGAATTCGCCGACGACCTGCGGCGGCGCAACTTCGCCGCGTTCCGCGCGATCGACGACGCCACCATGACCGGGCCGCGGCTGCGCAAGGTGCTGGAAGGCGACCTGGCGGGGCTGGCGCCCTTCGTCGATTACCTCTGCGCGGCGCTGGATCTGGAGTTCTGACGCGCCGGTCCGGCGCGGACTCAGATCATCCTTCGGCGAACCTGCACGACCGTGCGCGAGGCGCAACCGGCGCAGCGCCAGCCGGGCGAATCCGGCGCGCGGCAAGATCCGGTTGACGCCTGCCTTGAGCTTCCCATGATGGGAAGGTTCATCCTCCGCGCGCGCAATCAACCCAGGAGCCGCGTCATGGCCAGACCCCTTCCCCGTCCCGAACTGGCCGATGCCCGCCAGCAGGGCCTGCACAACATCGGCGAAGCGTCCGCGCTCAGCGGCATCAGCAGCAAGATGATCCGCCACTACGAAAGCATCGGGCTCGTTCCCGAGCCGGGCCGCACCTTCGCGGGCTATCGGCTGTATTCCGACGCCGACGTGCACCGCTTCCGGTTCATCCGGCGCGCGCGAACGCTGGGGTTTTCGATCAGGCAGATCGAGGCGCTGCTGGGGCTATGGGACAACCGCTCGCGCGCCAGCGCGGAGGTGAAGGCCCTGGCGCAGGCGCATGCGGACGAACTCGCGGCGAAGATCCGCGAGATGCAGGCCATGCAGCGTTCGCTGCAGGACCTGGCCAGCCGCTGCCATGGCGACGATCGTCCGGAGTGCCCGATCCTCGAGGACCTGGCCGTCCAGGCCACCGATACCCGCACGCCCCGCACCTCCGCGCGCAAATCGCCGCATTGACGCCTGTTGACCTTCCCTGCATGGGAAGGCCCAGCCTTGTCGCTGCGGCAATTCCGCCGCCTCCTGGAGATCAAGCCATGACCCGCATCGAAGACGCCACCGCCACCACCACCCTGCCCGCCGCGTCGTGCGGCTGTTGCGCCTGTGCCCCCTGCACCTGCGCGGACTGCACCTGCTGCGATTGCGACAGCTGCGAATGCACGAGCTCCTGAGCGGGCAGACGAGCATCGCTCCAGCCCTCGCTGGCGACCCGACAGGCCGGACGGACATCCGGCCTGTCTTCTTTTGCGCAGACGCCTGCCCCTGACCGCGACCCCGGCCTGCCGTGCGGCATCGCCGCATGACATACCCGTACGTATGGGTATGCTCGCCCGCGATGCGCCGCTGGGCCCGGCGCAGCGAGCAGGACTTTCCGCGGCGAAGCCGTCGGGCCGAGCCGCTGCACTTCGAGGGAGTGAACATGCGAAATCTGCTTTGCGGCCTGGCACTGGCCGCCGCGGCGCCGTGCGCGTCCGCCGCCGACGTCACCGGTGTCGCCTTCGTCCACGGAACCGGATCCCAGACCAACGCGTACCAGGACTACTGGCAACCGGCCATGGTCGATTCGGTACGCCAGGGGCTGCCCAACCCCGGCAACTACGTCGTCATCAACTGCGACTTCACCCAGTACATGTGGGACAGCCGCGCCGCCGGATGCCTGGCGGGCCAGCTGACGAACTTCATCAATACCAGGGGCATCACGCGGCTGATCGTGATCACGCATTCCAACGGCGGCAACGTGATGCGCTGGATCCTGTCGAACCCGACCTGGGACAGCCGCTATCCGGCCATCATCAGCCGGATCGTCCGCGTCAATGCACTCGCACCGTCTTCGGCCGGTACGCCGCTCGCGGATGCCGTCATCAACGGCAACGTGTTCGAACAATCGCTGGGCTGGCTGCTCGGCTACCAGTCCGATGCCGTGCGCCAGCAGCAGGTCAGCTGGATGGCCTACTACAACGCCCACTACCTCTACGGCACCGGCGGCCGGCCGGCGCTGCCGAAGACATTCCGCAGCGTCGTCGGCACCGACGTGGATTCCTCGCCGTTCGACGGCGACAGCTACTGCGGCGGCTACGCCGAAAACGTCGGTCTGGAAACCACGCAGAACTGGCTGGACAGCTGCTCGGACGGCTTCCTCAACTGCAGCAGCCAGTCGGCGGCAGGCAGCGTGTGGTTCTACGACAAGAACCGCACCGCCGGCGCGGAACCGCTGAGCCATAACCAGAGCCGACGCGCCTGCTTCACGCTCGACACCATCCTCCGCAACGATCTCAAGCTCTGAGGGGCCAACCATGCGCATGAACTTCAATGCCGCGCTGGTCGCGGCCTGCCTTGCTTCGCTTCCGTTCCACGCGTTCGCCGCTCAGCCCCTGCTTCCGCCTGCGCGCGGTGATCAGGTGCCGACGCGCCTGGTATCGCTGCCGGCTCCGGCGGGGCAGTTCGAACGGGCTCCCGTGTCATTCTCCTGGGCACTCGACCCGCGGGTCGCCCTGTCGCCACCGACGCCGTACGTGGCCGAGAGCCGCGAATACTGGCGCACGGTGGACGGCGTCGAACTGCAGAAGGGCGTGTCCGTGCAGACCTCGGCGCCGGGCGCGGTGATCCGCATCAGTCCGGGGCGCGGTGCCGCGCCCATCGAGGCGAAGCAGGTCGGCGTCACCGGCCACGGCAAGGCCGTGCGGCTGGAACAGGCCGCCAGTGCCGTCGCGCTGCAGGCCGCCGGCATGGATGTCCAGGCCGGCACCGCGGTGGTCAAGCTCGCGCGCGAGAACGGCGCCGGCGCCTATTCCCTGCACGCGCGCAATGCGAAAGGCCGTTACGTCGTGCACGTGTACGAGCCGGAAAGCGCCGTGCGACTGAAGGCGCACGCCGATCGCCAGCATGCGCTCGGTGGCGAAACCGTCACGGTGACGCTCGAGGCTTATCGCGACGACCGCAGCATCCCCGCGCAGGCCGAGGCCCTGCTCGTGGCACCGGACGGCAGCAGCCTGCCGGTGCGGGTCGCGCGCGACACAGCGGGACGGCTCGCTGCGAAAGTGAAGCTGCCCGCGCAGGCGAGCTCGGCTGCGGGACTGTGGGAACTGCAACTGTTCGCCACCGCCGACGGCATCGCCCGCGACGCGCGCACCGCGTTCGGCGTCGCCGCACCGACGGCGCGGCTGCGCGGCGACATCACGGTGAGCGGCGCGCAGCTGCGTGCCGTGGTGCCGCTGGAAAGCGCATCGCCCGGACGCTACGAAGTCCGCGGCACGCTGTACGCCACGGCGTCGGACGGCTCGCTCGCACCAGTGTCGCAGGCGCATTCGGCGGCGTGGTTCGGGCGCGGCAAGGGATCGCTGGTCCTCGCGTTCGATCGCGCGCACGTTCCGTCCGGGTACGGCGCGCCGTACGAGATCCGCGATCTGCAGTTGAACGACCAGAGCCGCATGGCGCCGCTGGAAACCCGCAGCCGCGCCGCGCGCTTCTGAACACGCGCGTCCGCAGTTCGTGGTGACCGTCGCGAGCGGCGGGTCGGAACCCTCGGCCCGCCGCTCGCGCGTATGCTGGCCCGCAAACCCGGAGCGAACGCATGAAGAAGTGGCTCGCCCTCGTCGTCATCGTCTGTGTTCTGGCCGCGGGCTGGCTCGCCGCGGGCCCATTCATCGCCATCCACGGCATCCGCGGCGCTGTGCGCGACCAGGACGCTGCACGGCTGTCCGGATACATCGACTTCCCTGCCCTGCGCACCAGCCTGAAGCAGCAGGTGGACGGTTACGTCGCGCGCCGGGCCGGTCCCGACATGCAGTCGAGCCTGCTGGGTGCGATCGCGCTGCGAGTCGCGGGCGGCGCCACGGGTGGCATCGTCGATGCGATGGCGACGCCGGCAGGACTCGCCGCGTTGATGGAAGGCCGCAACTTCTGGCATCGGCTCGAAGGTCGGCGCTCCGGCGAGGATCCCTACGCTGCCGCACCGCCGCGCGATCCGCTCGAAGGCGCGCGCTATCGCTACGAATCGCCGTCACGCTTCACGGCCACCGTGCGCAATGCCGATGGCGATCCGGTGGTGTTCGTGCTCAGCCGACAGGGCCTGGCATGGAAGGTGACCGACGTGCGCCTGCCCCTGTCGGCGCCGCCGGACGGCGGTTGATCTTGACGCGCGCGTAATCGTTCCGGGTGCATTTTTCGCGGGTATCGCGCCGTCCCGGTTTTCGGATACGCGCCGGCACGCCGCGGACGGATCCTGACTCGTGCGCATCGGACTCTCCGATGCGGCGCGCCGATCGCGGCGTGCCCGGACACACCGCGTCCACGCCATGGCAGGCACGCTGCGGAAACATTGCATACGAAGTCGGTCGTCCCATGAAAATCGCGCTGGTTTCCCCCCTCTACGAAGCCGTTCCGCCGAAGCTGTATGGGGGCACCGAGCGCATCGTGGCGTATCTGGCCGACGCGCTCGTCGACCTGGGCCACGACGTGACCCTTTTCGCCAGCGCAGATGCAGTGACGCACGCCACGCTCGTGCCGGTACGCGACCAGGCGATCCGCCTGGACCCGACGACGCTGACATCCGATCTCGCCGCGCACCTGTCGATGCTCCATGAAGTACGGCGGCGTGCGCACGAATTCGACGTGCTGCATTTCCATGTCGATCTGCTGCACTTCCCGATGTTCGAGGACATCGCCGATCGCACCGTCACCACCCTGCACGGCCGCCTGGACCTGAAGGATCTGCCCGAGGCGTACTGGCGCTGGCCGCGCTTCCCGCTGGTTTCGATTTCCGACCACCAGCGCCGGCCGTTGCGCTTCGCGCGCTGGCTGGGCACCGTGCAGCACGGACTGCCCGTGGACCTGCTTCCCTGCACGCCACGCCCGCGGGGCGAATACCTCGCCTTCCTCGGCCGGATTTCGCCGGAGAAGCGGCCCGATCGCGCTATCGCGATCGCCAGACGCGTCGGCATTCCGCTGCGCATCGCCGCGAAGGTTGACCTGGCCGATCGCGCCTATTTCGCCAACGAGATCCGTCCGCTGCTCGACGATCCGCTGATCGAATTCGTCGGCGAGATCAGCGATGCCGAAAAGGCCACCTTCCTCGGCAATGCGCTGGCGCTGCTGTTCCCGATCGACTGGCCCGAGCCGTTCGGACTGGTGATGATCGAAGCGATGGCCTGCGGCACGCCGGTGATCGCATGGCCTTGCGGGGCGGTGCCGGAAGTGCTCGACGACGGCCTCACCGGGCGGATCGTCGACAACGAGGCGGAAGCCGCCGCTGCGGTTTCGGAGGTCGCCGCATTCGACCGGCGCCGGATCCGCAGCGTGTTCGAACGGCGCTTTTCCGCGGAAGTGATGGCCCACCGCTACGTCGAGATGTACCACCGGCTGGCGCAGGAAGCGGATTCCGGACAACTGCTGACGGCGTGACGATGGAGCCCATCGCCAGCAACACGCTGTCGACCACCTATGTCCTGAAAGACAGCGACTGCTTCATCGTGGCCGACGCCGCAGGCGACATCGAGGGCGGCAGCGACGGCTTTTTCCACAACGACACGCGCCTGCTTTCGTACTTCCGCCTGCGCCTCGGCGATTCGCAGCCGGCGTTGCTGAGCGCCGCGGTGAGCCGCGACAACGTGATGTTCGTCGCCCACCTCACCAACCGTCCGCTGCCGCCGCTGGGCGGCCCGCCTGCGGCGCAGGGGATGATTCATCTGCAACGCGAGCGCTTCCTGCACCGCGATCGCCTGTACGAGCGGATCGCCTGCTGCAACTACGGACAGGAGATCGTGCGGCTGCCGCTGCGGCTGTCGTTCGCGGCGGACTTCCGCGACATGTTCGAAGTGCGCGGCACCGTGCGCGCGACGCGCGGCGAGCTGCTGGCGGTCGAATCCACACCCAACACCGTGCTGTTCCGCTACCAGGGCCTGGACGAAGCATTGCGCTCGTCGGTGCTTTCGTTCTCGCGCGAGTTCTCGGGACTGGAGGAGGACACCGGCGAATTCGTGCTCGACCTGCATCCCGGCGTGCACGAGGAGTTGTACCTGGAATGCGGCACCACGCCTGCCGAGCCCCCGTCGCCGAAGCGCTTTCGCGATGCGGCCGTGCAGGCCCGCGCGACGATGCGCAGCCGGCAGCGACGCACCGGGCAGATCCGCAGCGGTGGCCCGCTGTTCGATGCATGGATGGACAAGTCGCGCGCGGACCTCGCGCTGCTGACCAGTGAGCTGGAAACCGGCCCGTATCCGTACGCGGGAATCCCGTGGTTTTCCACGCCCTTCGGGCGCGATGCGGTCATCACCGCGTTGCAGACGCTCTGGCTCGATCCGGCGATCGCCCGCGGCGTGCTCGCCTTCCTCGCGCATCATCAGGCTCAGGAGGAATCGGCTTTCCTCGATGCCGCGCCCGGCAAGATCATGCACGAGACGCGCAAGGGCGAGATGGCCGCCACGCGCGAATTGCCCTTCGGCCGCTACTACGGCGGTGTCGATACCACGCCACTGTTCGTGACGCTCGCCGGAGCCTACGCCGAGCGCACGGGCGACCTCGCCTTCGTCGAACGCCTGTGGCCCGCACTGCGCGCGGCCACCGAATGGATCGAGCGCGTCTGCGATGCGAACCGCGATGGTTTCCTCGACTACGCGCGCGGCTCGTCGACCGGCCTGGCGAACCAGGGCTGGAAGGACAGCGAGGATTCGGTCTTCCACGCCGACGGACGTTTTCCGCGCGGCCCCATCGCTCTCGTCGAAGTCCAGGGCTACGCCTTCGCCGCGTTCCGCGCGATGGCCTTGCTGTCCAAGCGCCGCAACGACGTCGATGCCGCGATGCACTGGCAGGAGCGTTCCGAACGCATGCGCGAAGCGGTCGAAGCGCGCTTCTGGATGAGTGAAGCCGGCTACTACGGCATCGCGGTGGATGGCGACGGCGCGTTGTGTCGTGTGCGCGCGAGCAATCCCGGCCATCTGCTCTTCGCCGGGCTGCCCGATGCCGAACGCGCCGCGTTGGTCGCGGCCAACCTGCTGACACCCGCGTTCCACACCGGTTGGGGCCTGCGCACGCTGGCGTCGGACCAGGTCCGTTACAACCCGATGTCGTACCACAACGGTTCGGTGTGGCCGCACGACACCGCGTTGTGCGCCGCCGGCATGGCGCGCTACGGCGATCGCGCAGCGGCGTCGCGGCTGATGCGGGGCATGTTCGAAGCCGCAGTGCATTTCGACCTGCGCCTTCCCGAATTGTTCTGCGGCTTCTCGCGTGTGCAGACTGCGACGCCCGTGGCCTATCCGGTCGCCTGCCTGCCGCAGGCGTGGGCCGCCGGCTCGGCCTTCATGCTGCTGCAGGCCTGCCTCGGCCTGGAAATCGACGGCTGGCGCGGTGAGATCCGCGTGGAGCGGCCGATGCTGCCGCCGGGCATCGACCACGTCACGATCCGGCGCGTCGTCGTGGACAGCCGGCGTGTCGACGTCGTGTTCCAGCGCCAGGGCGATCGGGTCAGCACGCACCTGGAGGGCCGCGATGCGGCCGTGGTGCCGTTGCGCTTTGTCGGTTGAAGCCACGCGCTGCTGCGCAGCGTTGCTACGCGTCGTTGCATGCCGGGTTCGATGCGTCAGATCCCCCTGCGCATGCGCGAGACCGGCACCCGGACGCCGTCGGGCAGGTCGAGTTCGAAACGCTGCTCCACCTGGAAACCAGCGGCGTGGTACAGCGGCTCGCCGGGCAGCGTCGCGACCAGTTCGAGCGCCGAAAACCCCGCTTCTCGCGCAGCCGCCAGGCACGCGTCCATGATCCGGCTTCCGAAGCCGCGACGCGCCCGGTCCGGATCCACGAAGAACGCGCGGATGCGCGCCGGTTCGGTGGCGGGATCGAGCAACGGATCGGGGCCGCGCTTGGCCTGGTCGCCACCGAACAACGTGCGCCGGCGGCTCCAGCCGCCGCAGGCCACGATCCGCGCTGCCTCCTCGATCACGAAGTAGGTCCCGTCGTCGATGAGCTGCGTATCGACGCCGAAGACATGCCGGGTGATCGCGTCGGCCTGCTCGGGCGAGTAATGCCCCACGCTCAATGCGCGGCCCGATCGGGCGATGAGCGACTGCAGCGCGGGAACATCGGCATGCCGGGCGAGGCGCAATTCCGTCATGCGAGCGTCCTGTCAGATCGTGCAGGCGCGGTGCGCAACAGCGCGTCAGCCGCGGTTGGCGACACCATGCGGCACATGCCCCGCGGCCACATGGTCGCGCGCCGACACGATGTTGTGTTCGGAATCGTCGAAGAAGATATCGGCGCCGAACGCCTCGAGGAACGGCCCTTTCGCACGGCCGCCAAGGAACAGGGCCTCGTCGAGGCGGATGCCCCACTCGCGCAGGGTGCGGATGACGCGCTCATGCGCAGGCACCGAACGGGCCGTCACCAGTGCCGTGCGGATGGGCGAAGCCTGCCCGGCCGGAAACGCGGCCTGCAGGCGATGCAGCGCGTCGAGGAAGCCGCGGAACGGTCCGCCCGACAGCGGCTCGCCGGCATGCGCGCGCTCGTGTGCAGCGAACGCGGCCAAACCGCCCTCGCGCGACACGCGTTCGCCCTCGTCATCGAAGATCACCGCGTCGCCGTCGAAGGCGATGCGCAGTTGGTCGTGGCGTTGTTGCGGCGCCTTGGCGGGCAGCAGCGTGGCGGCCGCGACGCCCGCAGCCAATGCGTTGCGCACGTCTTCGGCATGCGTGGACAGGAACAGGTCCGCGCCGAACGGGCGGATGTACGGATACGGAGCGGCGCCGTTGCTGAAGGCGGCGCGCCGGATCGACAGGCCGTGGTGCGCGATCGAATTGAAGATGCGCAGGCCGGTATCGGCGGAATTGCGCGAGATGAGGATCACCTCGACGCGCGGCGCCTCTGCGGGCGCGCCTTCGTTCAGCGCCAGCAGCTTGCGCACCAGCGGAAAGGCGATGCCGGGTTCGAGGATGTCGTCCTCGTGCAGACGCTGGAAGTCGGCATAGGCATCGATGCCCTCGCGCTCGAACAGCGCGTGGCTGTCCTCCATGTCGAACAGGGTCCGGGAGGAGATCGCTACGATCAGGGGGTCGGCATCGCGGTCGGGCATGGGGGAATGTTACGACGTGGTTGTCTCGCTGGTTGCGATCCGGCGCTCCGGCGATGCACGGTGCATCCTGCCCCTTGCCCGTCATCACCGCGAAGGCGGGGATCCGGTGACTTCGACGCCGCCTGTCGAATCAGGCACGGCTCGCCGCCTTGCTCGTCATCCCCACGTAGGCGGAGATCCAGTGACCTTGACGTCGCCCCTCGAACAGGCGCGGTTCGCCGCCCTCGCTCGTCATCCCCGCGAAGGCGGGGATCCAGTGACTTTGACGCCACCCGTCGAACCTGGCGCGGCTCCACCTTCGCTCGTCATCCCTGCGGCTTTCAGCGGACGAATGTCCGATCAGGCGGGGATCCAGTGACTTTGACGTCTTCCGTCAAATTCCCGGCTTCGGAAGGACGCGCTGCCCGCCGGGCCGGGGGTGCTACGCCCTCCTGACGGCATCCATGCCTTTAAGTCGGGTCGCGGACCATCCTGGTCCGCTCTCCGCACCCCCAGCCCGACGGGCAGCGCTCGCAGTGAACGTGGAGGATGCGGCTTCTGCGGGGCCTTTTCCTGCTTCGTCCTGCCTTTATTGCTGCACCACGCGTCGCAGGTTGCGTGAGCAAGCCGCAACTGGCGCAACGCTGCATCAGGGCCCGCACTGCATGGCAAACAACTCACCCGCTGGTGAACTGCTCCGCCAGAATCCGCTCTTCCAGGTTGTGCTCAGGATCGAACAGCAGGGTCACCGTGCGATCGCGGGATTCGCGAATCGTGACTTCGACGATGTCGCGCACTTCATGCGAATCCGCGGTCGCGCTGACCGGCCGCTTGAAGGGATCGAGCACGCGGAAACACACCTCGGTATCGGCCTTCAGCACGGCGCCGCGCCAGCGTCGCGGACGGAACGCGGCGATCGGCGTCAGCGCGATCACGTTCGCCCCCAGCGGCAGGATCGGACCGTGCGCGGAGAAGTTGTAGGCGGTGCTGCCGGCCGGCGTCGCGACCAGCACGCCGTCGCAGATGAGTTCGTCCAGCCGGGTCTGGCCATTGAGATCGATCGACAGGTGCGCGGCCTGGCGGGTCTGTCGCAGCAGCGAGACTTCGTTGTAGGCCAGCGAGCCGACGGTCGCGCCGGATTCGGTCTGCGCGACCATCTCCAGCGGCCGCAACATCGCGGGTTCGGCGGCGTGGATGCGCTCGATCAGGTCCTCGCTGCGCTGGTGGTTCATCATGAAGCCGACCGTGCCGAGCTTCATGCCGTACACCGGCTTGGCGAGGCCGGCATGGCGATGCAGGGTCTGCAGCATGAAGCCATCGCCGCCCAGCGCGACGAGCACGTCCGCCTCCTGCGGCGGATGATCGCCGTAACGCGCGGTCATCTGCGCCAGCACGGCCTGCGCCTCTTCGGCGGGACTGGCGAGGAAGGCAAGGCGTGGCGTCGCGGTCATCGGCGGCTCCGTTGCGATGGCGCGAGCATAACGCGGAGGCGTGACGTGGCAAGTCACGCCGTTGGCCTCGATTGATTCAACGCCTGTCCCCTTCTCCCTCCGGGAGAAGGTGGCGCGAAGCGCCGGATGAGGGTGCGGCGAAGCAGTGGTGCGTTTGCTGCGGGATGAAGCGGTACCCGAGTCCCCTTCTCCCTCCGGGAGAAGATGGCGCGAAGCGCCGGATGAGGGTGCGACGGGGCGTTGTTGCTGGCGCGATGAAGAAAACGGCAGGAGCGCGAATCGCTCCTCGCTTGTTCACCGTCACCGCTCCGCCGAATCCTCACCCCAACCCCTCTCCCAGAGGGAGAGGGGCTCCTTCCCTTCTCCCTCCGGGAGAAGGTGGCGCGAAGCGCCGGATGAGGATACGGCGAAGCGGTGATGCAATGGCTGCGGAACGAAGCGGTAGCTGCGTCTTTCCCCTTCTCCCTCCGGGAGAAGGTGGCGCGAAGCGCCGGATGAGGGTGCGACGGGGCGTTGTTGCTGGCGCGGTGAAGAAAACGGCAGGAGCGCGAATCGCTCCTCGCTTGTTCACCGTCACCGCTCCGCCGAACCCTCACCCCAACCCCTCTCCCAGAGGGAGAGGGGCTCCTTCCTTCTCCCGCCGGGAGAAGGTGGCGCGAAGCGCCGGATGAGGGTTCGGCGAAGCGATATCGGCAAACTGCCTCGGCGTCGCCAATACAGTGCGAGCCTGGCCTACCCCGCTTCGCCGCACCCCAAACCCCTCTCCCGACGGGAGAGGGGCTCAGGTATCCGCTTACCCGCGGGACGCCAGCTGCGACAGGCGCTGCACCGCCACCGACACCGTCGGGTAATCCAGCGTCTTCTGCGCGGCCAGCTCGTTGAGCATCGCCATGGTGAAGCGCAGCGTCGCATCGTCGCGCTTCAACCAGGCCTGCACCCTGGCGTCGGCATTCCCGCCCGGCATCGACAGCACCTGCTGCACCAGCGCACGCTGCTGCGTGGCCAGCTCTTCGCGCAGGACGCCGCGGGCGACGGCGTGCCAGCGGCCCTCGACGGCGAGGTTGTCGATCTGGCCGCTGAGCCACGGCAGGTTCAGCGCTTCGCCCAGGCGGAAGTGGGCCTTGGCGACTTCGACCACCTTGAGCTTGCGTTCGCGCGCGATCTCGATGATGTCGCAGGCCGGCTCCAGGTACGGCAGCGCGGCCAGCTGCAGGGCGAGATCGTTCGGCACGCCCTTCGCCTTCCACTCGGCCAGCGAGGCCTCATAGCCCGGACGTTGCAGCGGACCCAGAATGTTCTCGCCGGCGCGGATGTCCTTGTAACCGTCGAAGTAGCGGCTCACCGCGGTGGCGATGTCGGGGATCGCACCCGGACGCGACAGCAGCCAGCGCGTGAACGAGCGCTGCAGGTTCCAGATCACCTGCAGGGCGTCGATCTGCACCGACTCGTGCACCTTGCCGTCGAGGCCGTCGATCTGCGCCCACAGCGCGCGCGCATCCAGCGTCTCGCGCGTGATGGTGAACGCCTTGGCCACCTCGCCCGGCGTGCGGCCGCTGTCCTCGGTCATGCGCAGGGTGAAGGTCGCGCCCATGCGGTTGACCATCGAGTTGGTCACCGCGGTCGCGATGATCTCGCGCTTCAGCCGGTGGCCTTCCATCGCCTTGGCGTACTTGTCCTGCAGCGGCTTGGGGAAGTAGCGGACCAGTTCCTTCGACAGGTACGGGTCTTCCGGCACGTCGGACTCGACCAGCTGCTGGAACAGCACGATCTTCGAATACGACAGCAGGATCGCCAGCTCCGGACGCGTCAGACCCACGCCGCGCGACTTGCGCTCGACCAGTTCGGCGTCGCTGGGCAGGAATTCGATCTGGCGATCGAGCAGCCCCTGCGATTCCAGTGTGCTGATGAAGTGGCGCTTGGAGCCCATGCGCGACACGCTCATCCGCTCCATCAGGCTGATCGCCTGGTTCTGGCGGTAGTTGTCGGCCAGCACCAGTTGCGCGACCTCATCGGTCATCGACGCGAGCAGCTTGTTGCGCGCGTCGAAGGTCAGCTTCTTCTTCTGCACCTCGCCGTTGAGCAGGATCTTGATGTTGACCTCGTGGTCCGAGGTGTCCACGCCGGCGGAGTTGTCGATGAAGTCGGTGTTGAGCAGCACGCCGTGCATGGCCGCTTCCACGCGGCCGAGCTGGGTCAGGCCCAGGTTGCCGCCCTCGCCCACCACCTTGCAGCGCAGTTCGCTGCCGTTGACGCGCAGGGTGTTGTTGGCGCGGTCGCCGACCTGCTGGTGGGTTTCGCTGGTCGCCTTCACGTAGGTGCCGATGCCGCCGTTCCACAGCAGATCGACCGGTGCCTTGAGGATGGCGTTCATCAGCTCGTTCGGGCTCATCGCCGTCACGCCGTTCTCGATACCGAGCGCGGCACGGGTTTCCGCGGAGACCGGGATCGACTTGGCCGAACGCGGGAACACGCCGCCGCCCTTGCTGATCAGCTTCTTGTCGTAGTCCTCCCACGACGAGCGCGGCAGCTTGAACATGCGGTCGCGTTCCTTGAACGAGATCGCGGCGTCCGGGTTCGGGTCGAGGAAGATGTGGCGGTGGTCGAACGCCGCGACCAGGCGGATGTGCTTCGACAGCAGCATGCCGTTGCCGAACACGTCGCCGGACATGTCGCCCACGCCCACGCAGGTGAAGTCTTCCTTCTGGCTGTCGCGGCCCATGGCGCGGAAGTGGCGCTTGACCGACTCCCAGCCGCCGCGCGCGGTGATGCCCATGCCCTTGTGGTCGTAACCGACCGAGCCGCCCGAGGCGAACGCGTCGTCGAGCCAGTACTTGTGCGCGGCGGCGATGCCGTTGGCGATGTCGGAGAACGTCGCCGTGCCCTTGTCCGCCGCGACGACCAGGTACGGATCGTCCGCGTCATGGCGCACAACGTTGGCCGGATTCACGATCTTGCCGTCCGGCGTGATGTTGTCGGTGATGTCCAGCAGGCCGTTGATGAAGCGCTTGTAGCAGGCCACGCCTTCGTTGAACCACCCATCGCGGTCGACGGCCGGATTCGGCAGCTGCTTACAGTAGAAACCGCCCTTCGAGCCGACCGGCACGATGACGGTGTTCTTCACCATCTGCGCCTTCACCAGGCCCAGCACCTCGGTGCGGAAGTCTTCGCGGCGGTCCGACCAGCGCAGGCCGCCACGCGCGACGGGGCCGAAGCGCAGGTGCACGCCTTCCACGCGCGGGCCGTAGACGAAGATCTCGCGGTACGGACGCGGCTTGGGCAGGTCGGGCACGCGGGACGGATCGAACTTGAAGCTGACGTAATCGGCCGGGCCGCCATCCTTGCGCAGGCCGTTCGCGTACTGGATGTAGTAGCTGGTGCGCAGCGTGGCGTCGATCACGCCGAGGAAGCTGCGGAAGATGCGGTCTTCGTCGAGGCTGGAAACGCGGTCGAGCAGCGACTTGAACGCAGCACGCGTCGCATCGACCTGCTGCTCGCGCTTGCCGGCGCGCGCTTCGATCACCGGCGACACCGCCGCCATCAGCGCGGCATCGTCGCCGGCCAGCGCGGCGAGCTGGGCACGGAATCGCTCCATGCCCGCCTTGATGTCGGCCTTGCTTTCGCTGCCGGTGGCCGGATCGAACTTGGCTTCGAACACTTCCACCAGCAGGCGGGCAAGGATCGGATAACGCGCGAACGTCGCTTCGACGTAGCTCTGCGAGAACGGCACGCCGACCTGCAGCAGGTACTTGCAGTAGCCGCGCAGCATCGCGACCTGGCGCCAGGACAGGCTGGCGCCGAGGATCAGGCGGTTGAAGCCGTCGTTCTCGGCGTTGCCGCGCCAGATCTGGGCGAAGGCGTCCTCGAAGTTCTCGTCGATATTGGCCAGATCGAGCTCGGCGCCGATGGTCTCGACCTCGAAGTCCTGGACGTAGAACACCTGGCCATTGGCCGCGAGCCGGTACGGGTGCTCGGATATCACCCGCAGGCCCATGTTCTCCATCATCGGCAGCGCGTCCGACAGCGGGATGTCGTCGTTCTGGCGATAGAACTTGAAGCGCAGGCCGCCCGTGCCCTTGTGGGCGCGATGCAGGCTCAGGCGCAGGTCGTCCGGGCCGGTGAGCGCGGCGAGGTTGGCGATGTCCTGCGCGGCGACTTCGGCGCCCACCTCCTCGATGTAACCCGGCGGCAGCGCGCGGCCGTAACGGTTGGCGAGGATCAGGCCTTCGTGTTCGCCATGACGCTCGACCAGGCGTTCGCGCAGGTCGTCCTGCCAGTTGCGGATGATCTTCGCCAGGGCCGACTCGATCGCGGCGTTGTCGACCTCGACCACGTCGCCCGACTTCGGCCGGATCACCAGGTGCAGCTGCGCCAGCGGCGATTCGCTGAGCTGCACGTTGGTGTCGACGAACTCGCCGTGCAGCATCTCCTTCAGCATCGCCTCGATGCGCAGGCGCACGTCAGTGTTGAAGCGGTCGCGCGGGATGTAGACCAGGCCGGAGAAGAAGCGGCCATAACGGTCGCGACGCAGGAACAGCTTGCTGCGCACGCGTTCCTGCAGGCCGAGGATGCCGCTCGCGGTGCGCAGCAGCTCGGGACCCGTCGCCTGGAACAGCTCGTCGCGCGGGAGGGTTTCCAGGATGTGGCGCAGCGCCTTGCCGCTGTGGCTGGTCGGCGTCAGGCCGGACTGCTGCATCACGTATTCGTGGCGCTGGCGCACCAGCGGGATGTCCCACGGGCGGCGGTTGTACGCGCTGGAGGTGTACAGGCCGACGAAGCGCTTCTCGCCGATCGGCTTGCCCTTCGCGTCGAAGTCGAGCACGCCGATGTAATCCATGTAGCCGGGGCGGTGCACGGTCGATCGCGCGTTGGTCTTGGTCAGGATCAGCGCTTCGGCGCCTTCCTTCCTGTTGACGCTGTGCGCGGGCAGCGACTTCACCGAACGCGGCTTGCCGGCATCGTGGCCGCGCATCAGCCCCAGGCCGGTGCCGTCGACCGCGCGCAGGACTTCGTCGTCGCCCTGCTTCACCACTTCGTACTCGCGATAACCGAGGAAGGTGAAATGGTTGTCCGCAGCCCAGCGCAGGAATTCCTGCGATTCGCGACGGGCGGCCTCATCGGCCGGGAACTTGCGCGAGCCGAATTCTTCGGCGATCTGCTGCATGCGTCCGCGCATCTGCGCCCAGTCGCGCACGATGGCACGCACGTCGGCCAGCGCGGTTTCCACCGCCTTCTGGATCTTCGGCATCGCGTCCGGCGCCTGGCGATCGATTTCCAGGTGCATCAGCGACTCCGGCGTGCCGTCACCCACGGCGACGAGCTTGCCGCCCTTGTCGCGCTGGAACGTGACCACCGGGTGGCCCAGCACGTGCACGCCGATGCCCAGTTCGGCGAGCGCCATGATCACGGTGTCGACCAGGAACGGCATGTCGTCGTTGGCGATCTGCAGCACGGTGTGCGCGGATTCCCAGCCGTGGCTCTTGATCGTCGAGTTGAACAGGCGCACCAGCGCGGTACCGGGCTTGCGCGCGCGCGCGAAGTCGAGGAAATCCACTGCCAGCGCGGCCCAGCCATCGGCGCTGTGCTGCGGCATCTCGTCGTCGCTCATGCGGCGGTAGAACGCGTTGATGAACGCCTCGCCCTCGGCATGGCGCGCCTTGGGCAGGCGCTTGCGCATGGCAGCGAGGATGGGCTCGAGCGAAACGGCCTGGCTCCCGCTGGCGGGCGCCTGTCTGGCATCGACGGTCTTGGCGGTCGCCTTGCCGGCGGCCTTGCGCGGAGCTTTGGGTACGGTGCTCATGGGGACGTGGGAATCCGATCCGTTAGATGTGGGTTAGTGCAAATACGCAAATGACGATGCAAAGCAATCGGGCCCGCGGTGCTACCGCGGGCCCTCGGGACAACTGGATCAGCGCAATCCTGTTTCGTTGCGCGCGATCACCAGGCGCTGGATCTCGCTGGTGCCTTCGTAGATTTCCGTGATCTTGGCGTCGCGGAAGTAGCGCTCCAGCGGCATTTCCTTCGAATAACCCATGCCGCCGTGGATCTGCACGGCCTGGTGGGTGATCCACATGGCCGCTTCGGACGCCATCAGCTTGGCGATGGCGGCTTCGTTGCTGAAGCGCGCGCCGCCCTTTTCGAACTCGCCCTTCTGCCAGGCCGCACGCAAGGTCAGCAGCGTGGCCGCGTCGAGCTTGCACTTCATGTCGGCGATCTTGGCCTGGGTCATCTGGAACGTGCCGATTGGCGCGCCGAAGGCCTTGCGCTCCTTCACGTATTCGATGGTCTTCTCGTAGGCGGCGCGGGCGATGCCGAGCGCCTGCGAGGCGATGCCGATGCGGCCGGCGTCGAGCACGCCCATCGCGATCTTGAAGCCCTCGCCTTCCTGGCCGAGCACCTCGTCCGGCTGCACGACGTAATCGGCGAATTCGATTTCGCAGGTGGCCGAGGCGCGGATGCCCAGCTTGGGCTCGGTCTTGCCGCGGTGGAAACCGGGCTTGGCGGTGTCGATCAGGAACGCCGTGATGCCGCGTGCCCCCTTGTCCGGGTCCGTCATGGCGAACAGCACGATGTACTTGGCGACCGGGCCGGACGTGATCCAGCTCTTCTTGCCATTGACGACGTAGGTGCCGTCGGCCTGCTTCACCGCCTTGCAGCGCATGGCGGTGGCATCCGAGCCCGACTGCGGCTCGGTCAGGGCGAAGGCGCCGATCTCGCGGCCTTCGGCGATGGCCCGGACGTACAGCTGCTTCTGCGCCTCGGTGCCGAACTTCAGGATGCCGTTGCAGAACAGCGAGTTGTTGACCGACATGATCGTCGAATGCGCGGCGTCGCCGGCGGCGATCTCGATCATGGCCAGCACGTAGCTGATCGGATCCATGCCCGCGCCGCCGTATTCGGCCGGCACTTCGATGCCCATCAGGCCGTTCTCACCGAGGGTACGGATGTTCTCCAGCGGGAATTCGCCGGTCTGGTCGTGGTGCTCGGCGCTCGGCGCGATCTTCTCCTGCGCGATGCGGCGCGCCACGTCCTGGATCATCAACTGCTCTTCGGTGAAGCGGAAATCCACGTCGGTACCCTTCTGTGACTCGGCGAAGACGCGAATTGTAGCCGCCGCGGCGAAATAACCCCACCTTTTCGGCTGCCCTCGCTTGACCCGCCCACGCCCGCGGCCGCACACTTATCGCTATATCGCGATACGTCGATAAAAGGACATTTCCCATGGATCTCGAAGGCTGGTCCTCCCGCCTCAAGGTTTTCGCCGACGCCACCCGGGTGCGTCTGCTCGCGCTGCTCGAACGCGAGGAGCTCACCGTCGCCGAACTCTCGGCGATCACGCGGCTGGCGCAACCGCGCGTCTCCACCCACCTGTCCAAGCTGAAGGAGGCGGGACTCGTCCGCGACCGCCGCTCCGGGGTCTCCGCCTACTACCGGTTCGACGAGGGCGCCCTCGACGCCGCCCAACTCGCCCTGTGGCAGACGCTGCGCGAAGGCAGCGACGATCCGCTGCTGCGCCAGGACCGCGATCGCGTGGCCGCGGTGCTGGCGGCGCGCGCCAGCGAGCAGAACTGGGCCGACTCGGTCGCCGGCGACATGGAACGCCACTACTCGCCCGGACGCACCTGGGAGGCGCTCGCGCGCTCGGCGCTGCCGCTGCTGCAACCGGGCGACGTGCTGGACATCGCCTCGGGCGACGGCGTGCTCGCCGAACTGCTGGCCCCGCACGCCAACCGGTACGTCTGCCTGGATTCCAGCACCAAGGTCGTGCTGGCCGCGTCGGAACGGCTGCGCAAGCTGGAAAACGTCGAAGTGCGCGAGGGCGACATGCACGCACTGCCGTTCGGCGCCGCGCAGTTCGACCTGGTCGTGCTGATGCACGCGCTCACCTATTCCGAACATCCCGCCCAGGCCGTGCTCGAAGCCGCACGCGTGCTCCGCCCGGGCGGCCGGCTGCTGCTGACCAGCCTCGCCCGGCACGAGCACCGCCAGGTGGTCGAGGCCTATGGCCACGTCAACCTGGGCTTCACAGAGAAGGAATTGCAGAAATTCGTCGCCAAGGCCGGCCTCGACATCATCAGCAGCGAAGCGGTCACGCGCGAGCGCCGCCCGCCGCATTTCGAGGTCATCGCACTGATGGCGCGCAAGGCAGCAGAGGCCGGCGTAACCCGCAAGGCGAAGAAGAACTGAAATGAACGTACTTCCGTGGCTCCATCCCGACCGCGTCGACCTGCTCCAGCGCCTGCTGCGCGAGCGCATCCTCGTCATCGACGGTGCGATGGGCACGATGATCCAACAGCACGACCTGCAGGAAGCCGACTTCCGCGGCGCGCGATTCGCCAACGGCTATGACCAGCACCGCCCGAAGCATGACCATGCCCACGGCGACGGCTGCGGCTGCACGCGCGACCAGCGCGGCAACAACGACCTGCTGAGTCTCACCCGCCCCGAAATCATCAGCGCCATCCACACGCAGTACCTCGAAGCCGGGGCCGACCTGATCGAGACCAACACTTTCAATTCCACCGCAATCTCTCTGGAGGACTACGGCCTGCAGCATCTGGCTCGCGAGCTCAACGAGGCCGGCGCGCGACTGGCGCGACAGGCCTGCGACGCGATGGAGGCCAGGGATCCCGCCAGGCCCCGCTTCGTGATCGGCGTGCTCGGCCCCACCAGCCGCACGGCTTCCCTGAGCCCGGACGTGAACCGCCCCGGCTTCCGCGCCATCACCTTCGACGAACTGCGCATGGCCTACCGCGAAGCCGTTGAAGGACTGATCGACGGCGGCGCGGACGTGATCATGGTCGAGACGATTTTCGACACGCTCAATGCGAAGGCCGCGCTGTTCGCGATCGAGGAGGCCTTCGAGGCCCGCGGCGCGCGCCTGCCGGTGATGATCTCCGGCACGATCACGGACGCCTCGGGCCGCACGCTCTCGGGCCAGACCGCGGAGGCGTTCTGGTATTCGCTGCGCCATGCCCAGCCCTTGTCGATCGGCCTGAACTGCGCGCTGGGCGCGAAGGAACTGCGCGCGCACATCGACGTGCTGGCGCAGGTCGCCGACGTCCACGTCAGCGCGCATCCCAACGCCGGCCTGCCCAACGCCTTCGGCGGCTACGACGAGACGCCGGCCGACATGGCGGCCGACCTGCGCGGCTTCGCCGAGGGCGGTTTGCTCAACCTGGTCGGCGGTTGCTGCGGCACCACGCCGGAACACATCGCGGCCATCGCCGATGCGGTGCGCGGACTGCCGCCGCGGGCGTTGCCACGGCTGGAGTCCGCGGCATGAGTGCCCTCGCGCCATCGTTCGCTTCGTTGCCGCGCACGCAGGAACCCGGCGCCTTTCGTCCGCGTGCCCGCGAGGCAAACGGCCGGATCCCTGCTGTCGCAGGGATGAGGGCAAGAACCAGCCGATGACCGCCACCCTCTCCCGCCAGACCCGCCTCAGCGGTCTGGAGCCGCTGCAAATCACGCCCGAGTCGAACTTCATCAATGTCGGCGAGCGCACCAACGTCACCGGCAGCGCGCAATTCAAGAAGCTGATCCTCGAAGGCCGCTACGACGAAGCCATCGTCGTCGCGCGCCAGCAGGTCGAAAACGGCGCGCAGGTCATCGACGTCAACATGGACGAGGGTCTGCTCGATTCCGAGCAGGCGATGGTGACCTTCCTCAACCTGATCGCGGCCGAGCCGGACATCGCCCGCGTTCCGGTGATGGTCGACAGTTCGAAGTGGAGCGTGATCGAAGCCGGCCTGAAATGCCTGCAGGGCAAGGGCATCGTCAATTCGATCTCGATGAAGGAAGGCGAAGCCGAGTTCCTGCGCCAGGCACGGCTCGTGCGGCGCTATGGCGCGGCAGTAGTGGTCATGGCCTTCGACGAGGAAGGCCAGGCCGACACGGTCGCACGCAAGGTCGAAATCTGCTCGCGCGCCTATCGCCTGCTGACCGGACAGGTCGGCTTCCCGCCCGAGGACATCATCTTCGATCCCAACGTGTTCGCGATCGCCACCGGCATCGAGGAGCACAACGACTACGCGGTCGCCTTCATCGAAGCCTGCCGCGAACTGAAGCGGCGGCATCCGTACAGCCACGTGTCCGGTGGCGTCTCCAACGTCTCGTTCTCGTTCCGCGGCAACGAGCCGGTGCGCCAGGCGATCCACGTCGTGTTCCTGTACCACGCGATCCGGGCCGGCATGGACATGGGGATCGTCAACGCAGGCGCCCTGCCCCTGTACGACGACCTGGATCCGCTGCTACGCGAGCGTGTGGAGGACGTCGTCCTCAACCGTCGCGCGGATGCCACCGAGCGGCTCCTCGAGATCGCCGACCGCTACAAGGGAAAGAAAGGGGAAAAGAAGGCGGAGGACCTGGCCTGGCGTGGGAAGCCGGTGCGCGAACGCCTCAGCCATTCGTTGGTCCACGGCATCGACCAGTACATCGAGACCGACGCCGAGGAGGCCCGACTTCAATCCGCCCGCCCGCTCGACGTCATCGAAGGCCCGTTGATGGACGGCATGAACGTCGTCGGCGACCTGTTCGGCGCCGGCAAGATGTTCCTGCCGCAGGTGGTGAAGTCGGCGCGGGTGATGAAGAAGGCCGTGGCCTACCTGCTGCCCTTCATCGAGGCCGAAAAGCAGCGCACGGGCGACTCCGGCAAGTCGAACGGCAAGATCGTCATGGCCACGGTCAAGGGCGACGTGCACGACATCGGCAAGAACATCGTCGGCGTGGTGCTCGCCTGCAACAACTTCGAGGTCATCGACCTGGGCGTGATGGTGCCGGCGCAGGTCATCCTCGATCGAGCGAAAGCTGAAAACGCCGACCTGATCGGCCTGTCCGGCCTGATCACGCCATCGCTGGAAGAAATGAGCCACGTCGCGCGCGAGATGCAGCGGCAGGGATTCGAGATGCCGCTGCTGATCGGCGGCGCGACGACCTCGCGCGCGCACACCGCGCTGAAGATCGATCCGCACTACCAGGCGCCGACCGTGTGGGTGAAGGACGCCTCGCGGGCGGTCGGCGTGGCCCAGTCGCTGATCAGCGCGGATCTGCGCGGACCGTTCGTGGCCGCCAACGACGCCGACTACGCGGAGATCCGCCTGCGCCACAGGCAGCGCGGCGACGGCAAACGCCTGGTGTCGCTGGAGAAGGCGCGCGGCCAGAAGTTCGACGGCGACTGGAACGCGTACACCCCGCCGATGCCGAAGCAGCCCGGGCTGCACGTGTTCGACGACTATCCACTGGCCGAACTTGTCGGCTACATCGACTGGACGCCGTTCTTCAACACCTGGGAGCTGGCGGGCAAATTCCCGGCGATTCTCGGCGACGAGATCGTCGGCGCGCAGGCGAGCGAGCTGTATCGCGACGCGAAGGCGATGCTTCGGCGGATCGTCAATGAAAAGTGGTTGCGGGCGAAGGCGGTGTTCGCGCTGTGGCCGGCGAATTCGGTCGGCGACGATGTCGTAGTCGAAACCGACGTGGGCCCTGCCACGTTCTGCTTCCTGCGCCAGCAGGCGGACAAGCCGGCGGATCGGCCGGACTTCTGCCTGGCCGACTTCATCGCGCCGAAGGAGTCCGGCCGGCAGGACTGGATCGGCGGATTCGCGGTCACCGCGGGCATAGGCATCGAAGAGCATGTCGCGCGCTTCGAGGCCGAGCACGACGACTACAACGCGATCCTGCTCAAGGCGCTCGCCGACCGCTTCGCCGAAGCCTTCGCGGAACGCCTGCACGAACGCGTGCGCCGCGAGTTCTGGGGCTACGCCCCCGACGAGGCGCTCGACAACGATGCCCTGATCGACGAGCGATACAGCGGCATTCGCCCGGCACCGGGTTATCCCGCCTGTCCGGAGCACAGCGAGAAGGCCACGCTGTTCCGGTTGCTCGACGCCGAACGCAACGCGGGAGTGAAACTCACCGAGAGCTTCGCGATGTATCCCGCCGCCGCCGTGTCGGGCTACTACTTCAGTCATCCGCGCAGCCAGTATTTCGTCGTCGGCCGGGTGTCGAAGGAGCAGGTGGAGGACTACGCCCGGCGCAAGGGCGTATCGCTCGCCCAGGCCGAACGCTGGCTGGCGTCCAATCTGGATTACGACCCCGAGTGACGGCCTGAGTCCCGGCACCGAGCCGGGTTCCCGCTGGTGTCGCGCCAGCGCGCTCTCGACTAGGATCCCGGACACCGGTTGCCGCCCAGGGAACCGTCAGCCACCCAGCCCATTGCCACCGACATGACGGAATCGAGCAACGCCGACTTCATCGAACAGCACGCGGCACCGGGTCGCATCGGCCTGTGCGGCGGCACCGATCCGATCAACAAGCTGATTCGCAAGGCCCAGGCACCGTTGACCGCGGACGGCCATCGCAGCCTGTGGTCGCATGCGTTCCTTTTCAGCGAGCGGCGCCGCGACGGCCAGTGGTGGGTGATCGAATCCGACCTGGACGTGCGCTTCCGCCAGGTGCGCCTGGGCGTGCAGGAGAACCGCGCGTCCAGGTACTTCGATGCCGAAGCGTTCCCGAACCTGGCGATCCTCGACTTCCATCTCGACGAGGGACAGACGCAGAAGGTGCAGGTCGCCGCGCTGGATCTGCTATCGGGCCTGGCGAGCTATTCGCTGCGCGAGCTGGCCGGCACGTTGCTGGCGATGCACAGCACGCGCCTGCGCATGCGCGACAACCTGCTTGCGCGGGAAGGGGCTCTGTACTGTTCGGCGATGGTCCAGCACTGCTATGCCGCCGCCGGCATCCAGTTCCTGCCCGGCGTGCACGGCAAGAACGTGGCCCCGCACGACATCGACGAGTCGCCCCTGCCGCACGCCTCGCATCGCCTGATCCGCGACCTGGGAATATCGAAGGTACGGCGCGCCTTACGCGCAATCACACCCTGATGCAGCCGTGCTGCAGCCTACGCGCGCGCGTTACCAGACCAGGTCGTCGGGTACCTGGTACTTCGGATCCGCGTAGGGATCGTCTTCAGCCGGTGCGTCCGGATCGACCTTGAGCGCAATGGCGGCAGGAAAGATTTCCTGCGCCTGTGCGACGAGCTCAGCCGACACCAGCAGGTAACGCCCGTCCAGCTGCAGCACGCCCAGTTCGCCGGCATTGAGCGCCTTGAGTTGTTCGGCAGTGACGTAGATGCGCTTGATCTTGCCGCCGTAGGGAAAATGGCGCGCGATGTCCGCATCGGCGACGTTGAGGACCTTGTCCTTCACCAGTTCTGCCAGCTTCGCGCGCGCTTCGCGACGCTTGCGCGCTTCTTCCTGCTTCGCCGCTTCCGCGGCGATGCGCTCGTCCTTTTCGCGCTGCGCGCGCAGGGCGTAGGCCTTGGCCAGGTCCATCTCGTCGCGGCGACCGGCCGGTCTCGCGCCCGGCTTGTGCCCGGAACGCTGCTGCGGCTTGCCAGCGGCGCGCTCCTGCTGGCGCCCGCCCGCCGGCTTGCCGTGTGGTCGGGCCTGCGGTGCACCGGACTTCCTGTCCTGGGGGCGCTCGGGCTTGGGTGACGGCTTGAAACCGAGGCCGAGCAGCTGATCGCGGAGGCTGTCGCTCATTGCTTGTTACGTTCTCGCGGATGGTTCAGTAGTGCGGCGGCGGCGGTTCCAGCGAAGCATCGCCCGTCACCGGTGCCGAGGAAAGCGTAGCGCGCATGGCCTTGAGCTCTTCGAGCGCGCGATGCAGCAGCAGCGCGGTGCGCGCTTCCTCGTCGCGCGCGGCCGCGAGCGCGTCGCTGAGCTCGATCAGCGCCTGCTCCTGGAAAGCCAGGCGCGTTTCCAGGTCGGCGAGGCGTTGCTGGAGTTCTTCGGGAATCATGTTCGAACCCGTTCAGTCCATCCCGTTGCCGCGGACGGAGCGGCCGCGGCCGATACCGTAGTAGGCCAGGCCCGACTGTTCCACTTCGTGCGGCTCGTACAGGTTGCGCCCGTCGAAGATCACCTTGTCGGCCAGCGTGGCCTCCAGGCGGTTGAAATCGGGGCTGCGGAACTGCTTCCACTCGGTGACCACGGCCAGTGCATGCGCGCCTTCCAGCGCCTGTCGGGCGGTATCGCACAGCAGCAGGTCGTCGCGCTCGCCGAAAATGCGCCGGGCCTCGTCGCGGGCCTCGGGATCGTAGGCACGGACCCTGGCGCCGGCTTCCCACAGGCGCGCGAGCAGCGTCCGGCTGGACGCCTCGCGCATGTCGTCGGTATTCGGCTTGAACGCCAGGCCCCACACGGCGACCGTCTTGCCTGCGAGGTCGCCTTCGTAGTGATCCATCATCAGCTCGAACAGGCGATGCTTCTGGCGCCCGTTCACCGCTTCGACGGCTTCGAGGATCTGCGCCACGTAGCCATGCTGCCGCGCCGTGCGTTCCAGTGCCTGCACGTCCTTGGGGAAGCAGGAGCCGCCGTAGCCGGCGCCGGGATAGATGAAGCTGTAACCGATGCGCGGATCCGAGCCGATGCCGTGGCGGACATGCTCGATATCGGCGCCCACGCGTTCGGCGATGTTCGCCATCTCGTTCATGAAGCTGATCTTCGTCGCCAGCATCGCGTTCGCCGCGTACTTGGTCAGCTCCGCCGAACGCACGTCCATGGCCACGATGCGTTCGTGGTTGCGGTTGAACGGCGCATACAGGCGCTTGAGCTGCTCGATGGACGCCGGGTTGCCGGCACCGATGACAATACGATCGGGGCGCATGCAGTCGTTGACCGCATCGCCCTCCTTCAGGAATTCGGGATTGGAGGCGACATCGAACTCGATGTTTTCACCGCGCGCCGCAAGTTCGGCCGCAATCACCGCGCGCACCTTGTCGGCAGTGCCGACCGGAACCGTCGATTTGTCGACGATCACCGCGGGACGCGACAGGTTCTGGCCGATCGTCCTGGCCACCGCCAGCACGTACTTGAGGTCGGCGCTGCCGTCCTCGTCCGGCGGCGTGCCCACGGCGATGAAGATCGTGTTGCCATGCTGGATCGCGCGGGCGGCGTCGGTGGTGAAGTTCAGGCGTCCCGCAGCGTGGTTAGCCTTGACCATCGGTTCGAGCCCCGGCTCGTAGATCGGGATGATCCCGTTGTTCAGCCCTTCGACCTTCGCCGCATCGATGTCGACGCAGACGACGTCGTGGCCGACTTCGGCCAGGCAGGTTCCGGTGACGAGGCCGACGTAACCGGTTCCGAAAATGGTGACGCGCATGAAGTCGTTTTCCTTACCTTGCTCTTGCAGGTGGGACGTGCGAAACGCGCCAGGGCGCTCCGCCTGTTTCGTCGCGGGCCGACGCGGCCCGCGACCTTACGCAATGGCGGCTCCACTCCCGGTGAAGCCGCGCAGTCGCCTGCACGGCACGCCGCGGCTTACTTCGCCTGCGCTTCCTTCACGATCTCGAGCAGCTCGACCTCGAAAACCAGCGTCGCGTTCGGACCGATCGGGCCGCCCTGCGTGCCAGCTTCGCCATAGGCCAGCGATCCGGGGATCCACAGCTTGTACTTGCTGCCCACCGGCATCAGCGCGAGGCCTTCGCGCCAGCCCGGAATGACGCCGCCGAGCGGGAAGGTCGCCGGCGTGCCACGGTCGTAGGAGCTGTCGAAGGTCTTGCCGTCGAGCAGCGTGCCCTTGTAGTGCACCTTCACGACATCGCTGTCCTTCGGCTTCGGACCGGTGCCTTCCGTGATCACCTGATACTGCAGTCCCGACGGCGTCGTCTTCACGCCGGGCTTCTTGGCGTTCTCGGCGAGGAATTTCACGCCGTCTTCCCTGTTCTTCTTTGCCTCGGCCATCATCTTCGCGATCTGCTTGGCCTGCATTTCCTGGCCAAAGGCTTCGGCGATTTCCTGCGCCTGCTTGTCGTCCATGAGCATCTTCTCGCCCGCCACCGACGACTTGATCGCCTTGGTGATGGTCTCGACGTCGATCTCGTCCTTCACCTGCTCGAGCGACTTGCCCATCTGCATGCCGATCATGTAGCTGACCTTGTCCTTCTTGGTCGGCAGGCCGGCGATCTTGGGACCGAAATCCTGCGCGCCCTGCTCCGCCTTGGAATCGGCGGCGGGCTTGTCGGCGGGCTTGTTGCAGGCGGCGACAGTGACAGCCAGGGCGGCCGCGGCGAGAACCGCGGAAGCGCGGCGGTTGAAACGGGTCATTGGGGAACTCCTGGAATATCGAAGGGCGAAGCCGGGCACCGTGGCGATGCCCGGCTGAACGTCGCGTCAGCGCGCGATCCGCTCGTGCGTGAAAGGTTTACTGCGGCAGGATCGCCAGCAGTTCGACATCGAAGACGAGGGTGGAGTTCGGACCGATGGTGCCGTCCGGGGTTCCCTTCGCGCCATAGGCGAGATCGCCCGGAATCCAGAAGCGGTACTTGGCGCCCACCGGCATCAGCGACAGGCCTTCGGTCCAGCCGGCGATCACCTGGTTCAGGCCGAATTCGACCGGCTGTCCGCCGCGATCGTAGGAGCTGTCGAACACGGTGCCGTTGAGCAGGGTGCCGTGGTAGTTCACGCGCACGCGATCGGTCGCGCGCGGGCGCTGGCCGGCGCCCTGGCGCAGCACCATGTACTGCAGGCCGGACGGCGTGGTGAACACGCCCTTCTCCGCCTTGTTCTTTGCAAGGAACTCGGCGCCTTCCGCCTTGTTCTTTTCCGCTGCCGCCGCGGCGCGCGCCTGCAGCTTCGACTGCATCTTCTGCGAGAACGTCGCACGGATGGCGTTGAGCTCTTCCTCGCTCAGCAGCGCCTTGCCGTTGGCCATGGTCGTGCGCACGGCCTGCAGGAACACCGGCATGTCGATTTCGTCCTGGATTGGAGCGAGCGAGCGGCCGACGTCGCTGCCGACCAGCAGGCCGACCTTGTCCTTGCCCACTTCAGGAGTCTTTCCGTCGGGAGCAGGCTGACCATTGCGCGCGGCGATGCGCGCCATCAGCGCCTGTCCGGTGTTCCTGGCTTCGTCGGGCGTCAGCATCGGCTTGCCGCCGGCGAAAGCGTTGCGGATGGCCTTCTCGAATGCGGCCATGTCCAGGTCCGGACCCACCGGTGCGATCGAATGTCCAATGTCGGAGCCGACCATGTAGCTGGCTTTGTCGCGATCGGTAGTCAGCACGGTCTTGTCCTGGGCAGAAGCGGTGACGGCCGACATGGCGGCCACCGTGGTCAACAGCGCGACGACGCCGCGCAGAAAGGGCTTCATGGAAACTCCTGATGGGACGCACCACGATCGCGGCGCGAAGCGGCTATTGTCGCGAGCCACCGCGACATGGGCAATGCAGCAGCAGTGCCGCCTTCATGCGAAAGCATGGATTGCGACGGGATGCGCAAGTGGCGCATCGCCAGGCCCGAGCCGGCCACACAACAGGCATTGGTTCGCCGGACGTCGACGGCCGGCGTCGGCTACCCGCAGAACATCCCGTCGCTGTCTCCGCATGTCGCCCGAAACTGGCAAGCGGCCTTCGGCGCAGTTTTCGCGGGTGCCGCGGCACTGGAGTGACCGGCAAGGCGGCCCCGCCCCGAGCTGGGCCGTGGCTGCGTCATCACCCAAGCAATTGATTCAAAAGGGTATTTCCCCCGGTTCCAGCGACCCGCGCCGGGATATGCCTTCAGTTGGGTACACGGCCGGTTGACGGGGTGTGTTTAGGTGTTATAGTTGCATACAACACCGGTCTACCAACGAGCAGGACGTTCGCCATGAACCGCAAGCTCCGCAACTCGCTCTCCGCCGTCACTGCCTCCGGCTCCGCGCTGGCCATTGCCCTGATGGTCGCGGTGCCTGCCGGCACTTCCCCCGTGACGACGCAGGACCGCATCACCGCTTCGACCATGCAGCGCGCCGATCTCGGTTCGCTGACCCAGGCCGTCGCCCTGTCCGCCGAAATCGCCGCCGCTTCCGCGCTGGCGCTCGAAGCGGACGGAGGCATGGATGCCCACCCCCAACAGCGCGCGCCCCACAAGGGCCTGCGTCATCGCCGGCAGACCGTCGTCATGCCGTATTTCTCCTTCCTGCCGCGGGGCTGACATGACCGCAATCCAATGGAGCGACAGCGCTCCCATCTACCGCCAGCTGAAGGAGCGCGTCATCGCCATGATGCTCGATGGCCTGCTCAAGCCCGGCGACGCCCTGCCTTCCGTACGGCAGGTCGCAGCCGAGTATCAGCTCAATCCAATCACCGTCTCGCGCGCCTACCAGGAACTGGCGGACGAGGCTCTCGTCGAGAAGCGCAGAGGTCTGGGCATGTACGTCACAGAAGAAGCCGCAAGGAAGTTGCTGTTCAACGAGCGTGACCGGTTCCTGCGCGAGGAATGGCCGCAGGTCGTCGAGCGCATCAAGCGCCTTGGGCTGAAGATCGAAGAGTTGCTGGCGACCGAAGCTACGGGTGGTGCGCAATGAACGTCATCGCCGAATCCCTGTCCGCCGAAAGCCGCGCGCCCGATAGCCGCGCCACCGAAAGCCGTCCTGTCGTCCTCGCCCGCGGCCTGCGCAAGCATTACAAGAACAAGCTCGCGCTGGACGGCACCAACTTCCAGATTGCCACCGGCCGAATCGTCGGCCTGATCGGACCCAACGGCGCCGGCAAGACCACCGCGCTGAAGGCCATGCTCGGCCTGATCCCGTTCGAAGGCGATCTGTCGGTCCTGGGCCGCGATCCGCGCACCCAGCGCGACGACCTGATGCGCGATGTCTGCTTCATTGCCGACGTGGCCGTGCTGCCGCGCTGGATCAAGGTGAAGGAAGCCATCGAGTTCGTCGCCGGCGTGCATCCGCGCTTCGACCGCGCCAAATGCGAGCGCTTCCTCGCCAATACCCAGCTCACCTCCGAACTGCGCGTGCGCGAAATGTCGAAGGGCATGATCGTGCAGCTGCACCTGGCACTGGTGATGGCGATCGACGCCAAGCTTCTGGTGCTCGACGAACCTACGCTCGGCCTCGACATCCTCTACCGCAAGCAGTTCTACCAGCGCCTGCTGGAGGATTACTTCGACGAGGAGAAGACGATCATCGTCACCACCCACCAGGTCGAGGAGATCGAACACATTCTTACCGACGTGATGTTCATCCGCGACGGCAAGATCGTCATCGATTCACCCATGGACACCATCGCCGATCGCTACGTCGAAGTGCTGGTCGCCAGCGACAAGGCCGCCGAAGCGCGCAGCCTCAAACCCATCGACGAACGCGCCCTGCCCTTCGGCAAGACCGT
Source organism: Lysobacter yangpyeongensis (assembly GCF_042655745.1). Lineage (NCBI taxonomy): Bacteria > Pseudomonadati > Pseudomonadota > Gammaproteobacteria > Lysobacterales > Lysobacteraceae > Lysobacter > Lysobacter yangpyeongensis. The sequence continues at coordinate 935,956 of NZ_JBHSNM010000001.1, forward strand.
CATGTTGTTCGACGGCGTCGAGAAAGGCCGGCTCAGCACGCTGGGCGAAACCCGCACTCCGGGCCTGGCCGACCTGTTCGTCGCCACCATGAAGGGGACTTACGCATGAACGCCGTAGCTGAAACTCATGTCCACGCGGTGGCCCCGCCTCACGCGACCCACAAGCTCAAGCTGCTGATCAAGCGCGAATTCTGGGAGAACAAGGGCGGCTTCCTGTGGGCGCCGATCATCGTCGGCGGCATTGCCACGACCTTCGCCGCGCTCGCCGCCATCGCGGGCACCATCATGGGCCGGCGGCATGGCATGGGCGACTCCGTCGATGCTGACGATGTCGCCGAAGTAGCGAGGGTCCTTGGTGCCGTCGGAGATGGTGCGCTGCTCGCCGGCGTCGGCCTGGCGATGGCGGTACTGGCTTTCGTGGTGTTCTTCTACGCGCTCGGATCGCTTTACGACGATCGCCGCGACCGCAGCATCCTGTTCTGGAAATCGATGCCGGTCTCCGATGCCCAGATCGTGCTGTCCAAGGCCGCATGGGCACTGGTGCTCGCTCCGCTGGTCGCCGTGGCCATCGGCCTGATCATCGGACTCGCGTTCTGGCTGATCGTCGCACTGACCACGACCGTCAACAGCGTGCCCGGTGCCGGCGGGATCATCGTGAACTCGCACCCGTTCCGCATCGTGGCGAACATCCTGGTATCGCTGCCCGTCCAGATGCTGTGGTCGCTCCCCACCCTCGGCTGGCTGATGCTGTGTTCCGCCTGGTCGCGCCGCGTGCCCTTCCTGTGGGCAACGATGGTTCCGATCCTGTTCTGCACGATGGTCAGCTTCATGGGCATCTTCCCGCAGGTGGATATCCCGCATGACTGGCTCTGGTACACGGTGGTGTATCGCGGCCTGCTGAGCGTGGTGCCGGGCAGCTGGATTCCTCCGACCTTCAGTTCCGAACTCGAGAACGTTCATGGCCCGGACCAGCTTCCCAATCTGCTGCACATCGGCTCGAGCTGGCAGGTCCTGGCCCATGCCGATGTCTGGATCGGCGCGATCCTCGGCGTCGCGATGATCTACGGTGCGATCCGCCTGCGCCGCTGGAGGGAGGAGGGCTGAGCCCTCCTCTGACCACTGGCCCCACAAACGAGGATGTCCATGAACCGCAAGCACATCACAACCCTCGCCCTCGCCATGGCCCTGTCGCCGCTGGCTGCCCAGGCGGCGACGGTGAAGAGCGAAGTCGAGCAGGATCTCGACGAGGCCCGGCAGGAAGTCAGGATGGAAATGGCGCAGGCGCGCGCAGATCTGGACAGTGAAAACCTGTCCCTCGACGGTCTGAAGTTCGGCAAGCATGAGCGCACGGAAGCCAATCTGCCGAAGGGCGAGATCACTCCGCGCGGCGACCTGCTGATCGACGGCAAGGCGGTCGCCCTCGACGCCGGACAACGCCAGCAGATGCTGGACTATCGCACGCAGGTCATCGGCATCGCCAAGACCGGCCTCGATGCCGGCGAGCGGGCGGCGATGCTCGCCATCGAGGCCACCGACGTCTCGCTGTTCCGGCTCATCGTGGGAGGTCTTACCGGCAGCCTCGAGCGCCGCGTGGAAGCGACGGTGCAGCGGGAACTCCAGCCGATGGTGTTGCAGATCTGCCACCGCCTGCCGCAGTTGCGCGACTCGCAGCAGGCACTGGCTGCGAGCGTGCCCGAGTTCCGGCCGTACGCGACGCTCGACAGCGACGACGTCGGGAATTGCGAGCGCGACCTCCGCAAAGACCTGGCCACGCGCTGAGCGCCGACGCCGAGAAAGGACGACAAATGAACAACCGCATCCGCACCATGGGCACCCTCGTTCTGGTCGCCGCGCTGGCCGCGTGCAGCGACTCCGGCAAGACGCCCGCGCAACCCGCGGCCACGTCGTCGACGACACAGCCCACCAGTTCCCTGGGCAAGCTCGTCAACAAGGAAATCCAGGAAGCCCGCGAGAAGCTCGCTACGGAGAACATCGGCCTCAACGACACGGTCCACATCAATTCCGACAAGCACGGCGGTGTCAGCATTTTCAGTGGCGACAAGGACGGCAAGGACGATCGCCCGAAAGCGGAGATCACGCCCAAGGGCGATCTATTGATCGACGGCAAGGCCGTTGCGATCAATGCCGAACAACGCGCGGTGTTGCTGGAGTACCGTGCGCACGTCATCGGTGTTGCCGAGAGCGGCATGGAAATCGGCGTGCAGGGCGCCGACCTTGCCGCCAAGGCAGTGGGTGAAGCCTTCAAGGGCATCTTCTCGGGCAAGTCGGAGCAGGACATCGAGAAAACCGTCGAAGCCGAAGCCGCCGGAATCAAGGAGGCAGCGGCGAGGCTCTGCGGCCGCCTGCCGGCCATGATGGCGACGCAGCAGAAGCTCGCTGCCGCCCTGCCCGAGTTCAAGCCTTACGCGACGATGACCCAGGAAGACATCGACGAGTGCATGAAGGACAGCGACGAGGCGACTGCGCATCAGGCCAAGTCCGAGATCCGGGAAGAGATTCGCTCGACGATCCGCGAATCCGTGCGCGATTCGGTTCGCGGCACCGTCCGACAGGCCGTGGGTCAGGACGACAGTCAGGACGAAGCGAAGGAACCGAGCGAAGACGCCGACGCCGACGCCGCGTCGCAGACGCACTGATCAGCGTTGTACGACGGGCTGGACTCGCCGCATGCCGGTGTCGGCGGGTCCGGCTTCGTCCCTGTGTATCGAGTAGGCGCGTGTTACGCTTCTTGCGCCGGGGCGCTGCTGCCTCGTGCGGGCAGCCAACGGAATGCTCCCGGCTCCAAGCCAACTCTCACAAGGACGACAATGAAGAAGCTCATCGCTGCGCTCGCAGTTTGCCTGGCATGTTCCTCCGCCCATGCCGGCATCAAGGATTTCCTCGCGTACAAGAGCGGTACCGAAATCACGCAGGAACAGTTCGACGCCCTCACCGTCGGCAAGTCCAGGAAGGACGATGTCATCGCCGCCGTCGGACACCCCGGCCGCAAGGAACAGTTGGGCGACCACCAGACCTGGTACTACGACTTCACCAAGATCCGCCACTTCGGCGGCGACGTGAACGAGTCCACGGTGTTCGAGTTCGACAAGGCCGGCCTGCTCGTCGACAAGTACAAGACCGGCAACGCCAGGACCAGCAATCCGCTCGAAGCCGCTGCGAAGGCCGCCAAGTAATCCTTCGCTGCCTTCCCGCAGGGGCACGCGCAGGCGTGCCCCTTTTCATTTTTTGGCGACGCTGTCTCAGCCGCCGGAACCGCCGCCGTGGATGCCGCCCTTGGTCAGCGTGTGGGCATCGAGCAGGCGCCGCAGTTCCTTCGCGGACAATCCGCTGCGTTCCATCGCCACATCCAGCACCGGGCGACCTTCCCTATAGGCCTGCTTGGCGATGGCTGCCGCCTTTTCGTAGCCGATGATCGGATTGAGCGCCGTGACCAGGATGGGGTTGCGGTCCAGCGCCTGGCGGACCCGATCCTCGCGCACGCGCAGGCCGGCGATGGTCGAGTCGGCGAGCAGCCGCATCGCACTCGCCAGCAGCCGGATCGAATCGAGCAGGTCGCAGGCGATCAGCGGGAGCATCACATTGAGCTGGAAGTTGCCGCTCTGCCCGGCGACGGTTATCGCCGTGTGGTGACCCATCACCTGCGCGCACACCATCGCCACCGATTCGGGAATCACCGGATTGACCTTGCCGGGCATGATCGAGCTGCCCGGTTGCAGCGCCGGCAGTTCGATCTCGCCCAGGCCGGCCAGCGGACCGGAATTCATCCAGCGCAGGTCGTTGGCGATCTTCATCAGCGCCACCGCCAGTGCATTGAGCTGGCCGGACAACTCCACCGCATCGTCCTGCGCGGCCAATCCTTCGAACTTGTCGGCCGCGGACTCGAATCGCGTCCCGGTCATCGTCGACAACGCGCGTGCCATCGCGCGGCCGAAACGCGGGTCGGCGTTGATGCCGGTGCCGATGGCGGTGCCGCCGATCGGCAACCGGCGCAACCGCTTCAGCGCGTCCTCGATGCGCGCCTGCGCCGACGCCAGCTGCGATGCCCATGCACCGAATTCCTGCCCGAAGGTCAACGGCATCGCATCCATCAGGTGGGTGCGGCCGGTCTTGGTCACCTTGCGCAGCGATGCCGCCCGGCGCTCGATGGTCTTGCGCAGATGCCTGAGTGCCGGCAGCAACTGTTCGGTCGTGGACAGCTGCGCAGACACGCGGATCGCGGTCGGGATGACATCGTTGGAACTCTGGCCGAGGTTGACGTGGTCGTTCGGGTGGATCTTCGCGCGGCCGCTCCGGCTCGCCAGCGTCGCGATGACCTCGTTGGCATTCATGTTGCTCGACGTGCCGGAACCGGTCTGGAACACGTCGATCGGGAAGTGCGCATCGTGTCGGCCCTCGGCGACTTCCAGCGCGGCGCGACGGATGGCCGCTGCGGCCATCTTTCCGAGCAACCCGAAGCCGCCGTTGACCTCCGCGGCCGCAGCCTTCACCAGACCGAGGGCGCGGATGAATTCACGCGGCATCGGCACCCCGGAAACCGGAAAGTTCTGCACCGCGCGCTGGGTCTGGGCCCCCCAGAGCGCATCGGCGGGTACGCGCAGTTCGCCCATGCTGTCGTGCTCCACGCGGAATCCAGCGGCCTTCTTCGCCATTGCACACTCCCTGTTTGCCTGCCGCAGGCAGCTTACGCCGCCTCCCGTGCCGGGACACGACAGAACCGCGGGCAGCTCTCATGGCCGGGGTGCCCGGCCGGACGCGGTAGAATCGCGGTTTGCCTTCGCTGCCCTGTCTGCCATGTCCGTCGAAACCCAGCTCCTCGCCCTGTCCCCGCTCGATGGCCGCTACGCCGGCAAGGTCGATGCGCTGCGTCCGATCTTCTCGGAGTTCGGCCTGATCAGGGCCCGCGTGAAGGTCGAGGTCGAATGGCTGCTGGCGCTCGCCGCCGAACCCGGCATCGTCGAACTAAAGCCGTTCTCCGCCGACGCCATCGCGCGCCTGCGGGCGCTGGCCGACAACCTGTCGGTGGCCGATGCGGCACGGGTGAAGGAAATCGAGCGCACCACCAACCACGACGTCAAGGCCGTCGAGTACCTGATCAAGGAAAAGCTCAAGGGCGATGCCGAGCTGGGACCGGCGCTGGAGTTCGTCCACTTCGCCTGCACCAGCGAGGACATCAACAACCTCAGCTATGCGCTGATGCTCAACGAAGCGCGGCAGGACGTGCTGCTGCCCAGGCTGGACGAGCTGATCCAGAAGCTGCGCGCCATGGCGAAGGAGTACGCCGGCGTGCCGATGCTGTCGCGCACGCACGGTCAGACCGCCTCGCCGACAACCGTGGGCAAGGAACTGGCCAACGTCGTCGCGCGCCTGCAGCGCCAGGGCGAAGTGCTCGCGGGCCTGCCGATGCCTGGCAAGATCAACGGCGCGGTCGGCAATTACAACGCGCATGTCGCCGCCTATCCCGATGTCGACTGGACCACGTTCTCGCGCCGCTTCGTCGAATCGCTCGATCTGACCTGGCAGCCGTACACCACCCAGATCGAACCGCACGACGGCGTCGCCGAACTGTGCGATGTCGGCAAGCGCATCGACACCATCGCCATCGACCTGTGCCGCGACATCTGGGGCTACATCTCGCAGGGCTACTTCAGGCAGGCGGTGAAAGCGGGTGAGGTCGGCAGCTCGACCATGCCGCACAAGGTCAACCCGATCGACTTCGAGAACGCCGAAGGCAACTTCGGCATCGCCAGCGCATTGTTCGAACACTTCGCTGCCAAGCTGCCGATCAGCCGCTGGCAGCGCGACCTCACCGACTCGACGGTGTTGCGCGCGCTGGGCACCGCCTTCGGCCACATGCTGATCGGCTTCGAGTCGCTGCAGCGCGGCCTGGGCAAGCTCAGCGTCAACCCGGAACGCCTCGCCGCCGACCTCGACGCCGCCTGGGAAGTGCTGGCCGAAGCGGTGCAGACGGTGATGCGCCGCCACGGCATGCCCAATCCGTACGAACAGCTCAAGGCGCTGACCCGGGGCCAGGGCATTACCGAGGTTTCCATGCGCGAATTCATCGCCTCGCTGGATCTGCCCGCCGATGCGAAGCAGCGGCTGCTCGACATGACGCCGGGGAGCTACATCGGCCTGGCCGAGCGCCTGGCCGGCGAGATCTGAGCGACCGGACGACGATGGAAACGGGCCGCTGCATGCGGCCCTTTTTCTTCATCGCCCGGGCATCACTCGCCGGCAGGTCGGATCCCCTGAGGTGGCGATCGCCTACATCCGCATGAAGCCGGCAAACGCCCCCGCCAACGCGACGCAAACCTGCGGCGAAGTAGAATGCGCGCCCCGCACGACGGGCGCACGCCACATGAAAGCCGCGAACCTGCTGCTCAACATCGACGTCCCCGAGATCGCGACCGCCGAGGCCTTCTACACCGCCGCATTCGGCCTGCACGCCGGCCGCCGCTTCGGCGCCGACGCCGTGGAGTTGCTCGGGTTGGAAGCCCCGCTATACCTGCTGGCCAAGCCGGAAGGCAGCATCGGCGCGGACGATTCCCCCCGCACCTACGCGCGGCACTGGACCCCGCTCCACTGCGACCTGGCCGTGGAGGATCTCGATGCGGCGCTGGCACGCGCCATCGCCGCGGGCGCGGTGCAGGAAGGCGCCACGCGGGAAACCCGGTGGGGACGCCTCGTGCAGCTGGCCGATCCCTACGGCCACGGCTGGTGTCTGATCGAGTTTCGCGGCCGCGGCTACGACGAAATCGCCACCAACTGAATTCCCACATTACCGACGAGCATCCATGGCACGACAGCCCGGCAAGCAGCGCAGCGGCACCGCGAAGAACGCAGCACCACCGATCGAGATCGACGCATCTGCCTTGCCCCCGCTGGGCATGCCCGCGGCGCGGTTCCTGCGGGATTACTGGCAGAAGCGTCCGCTGCTGATCCGCAACGCGTTCCCCGGCTTCGAATCGCCGATCCAGCCCGAAGACCTGGCCGGTCTGGCCTGTGAGGAAGGCACGCTGTCGCGCATCGTCGCCCACGACCGCGAACGCGACGGCTGGATGCTGCGCCACGGGCCTTTCGACGAAGCGCTGTTCCCCGACATGCCGCACCACGACTGGACGCTGCTGGTGCAGGACGTGGACAAGTGGGACAGCGATGTCGCGGCGCTGCTCGAGGCCTTCGATTTCCTGCCGCGCTGGCGCATCGACGACATCATGGTGTCGTTCGCCGCGCCGGGCGGATCGGTTGGCGCGCATGTCGATCAGTACGACGTGTTCCTGCTGCAGGCGCTCGGGCACCGACGCTGGCAGATCGACGCTTCGGAGAATCCGTCCCCGGAATTCCGCAACGACGTCGAGCTGAAGCTGCTGCGCGAGTTCCATCCCACCCACGAGTGGCTGCTGCGGCCGGGCGACATGCTGTACCTACCGCCGGGCGTTCCCCATCACGGCGTGGCCGAGGACGCCTGCCTGACGTTCTCGGTCGGGATGCGCGCGCCCAGCGCTGCCGAACTGCTGGGCGATTTCGTCGACACGCTCGCGGCGGACGCCGACGAGTCGCTGCGTTATCGCGACCCCGACCTCGCTCCGGCGAAGGATCCGGCGCAGATCGACGACGACGCCATGCGGCGTGCGATCGAAGCGCTGAACGCGTTGCGCATGAACGATCCGGAGCGCCTGGGCGACTGGTTCGGCCGCTTCGTCACGCTGTACCGCAACGCGGGCGAAGTGCTGGCGCCACCCGAAGGCGCCGGTGACGCGGCACGTTCGCGCATCGAGGTCGAATGGGACCTGCAACACGGCGCGACGCTCGAGCGGCATCCCTACTCGCGCATGGCCTGGCGCAAGGCCGGCCGCGCGGCCCGACTCTACGTCAACGGCCAGGGCTACGACTTGCCGGTTCGCGACGCCAAATCCGTTGCCAATGCCAAGGGGATCGATGGCGCGGCGTATGCGGCGCTCTCCGACAGGGGACGCGACTGCGTCCACGAGTTGCTGCAGGCCGGGCACTACAGCCTGGCGACCGGAAGCGAGGAAGAGGAATGAGCGTCGTCACCGCTCCCGAACCGGCCTTCACCGTGCAGGGCGTCGATTACCAGACCGCGCTGGCGCAATTACGGACGGTGCGCGAAACCGTCTTCGTGCGCGAACAGGGCGTGCCGCTGGAACTGGAGCTGGACGAACTCGATCCGCAGTGCCATCACGTGCTCGCCCTGGATGCGCAGGGCGAACCGATCGGCACCGTCCGCCTGACCCCGGAGCGCAAGATCGGCCGCATGGCCGTCCTCGCCGCTTGGCGTGGCCGCGGTGTGGGCGACGCGCTGCTGCTGGCCCTGCTCGACAAGGCGCGCGAACTGGGCTGGCACGAAGTGTCCCTGCACGCGCAGGCCAGCGCGATCGGCTTCTACGCCCGGCATGGCTTCCTGCCATACGGCGAACGCTTCGTCGAAGCCGGCATCGAGCACCAGGCCATGCGACGGTTGCTGGATGCCGCCAATCCCGTGGAAACGCACGAGGCCGCCATCGCCGCCCTGCTCGGCGTGATCGGCACCGCGCGGCGCGAACTGTGGATCTACAGCCGCGAACTCGACCCGGGCCTGCTCGACCACCCCGACGTGGTCACAGCCCTGCGCCAGTTCGGCACCCACCGCGGCGTCGCCCACATCCTCCTGCAGGACGCCGTGGCTCCGCAGTCCTCGCATGCGCCGCTGCTGGGTCTCGCGCAGCGGCTGCCCAGCGCCTTGCTCTTCCGCGTGATCGAAGAGCCGATCGACCGCGCCTACGCCTCGGCATTCGCCGTCAACGACCGTGGCGGCTGGTACTTCCGCACCCTGGGCCATCGCCCGGAAGGCGAAACCCGCATCGACCAGCCCGCCCGAGCGCGGCAACTGCAGAACGTGTTCGAACCCGTGTGGGAGCGGGCCCGCCCCTGCAGCGAGTTCCGCGCACTGGGCATCTGAGTCGCAGACGCCCCAGCCCAAGCGGCAACGCCGGACGTTTTCGGCCGGCCCTGGCGAGGAAAACGCTTCGTTCCCCGCTGGCGGCTACTCCACACGCCCCCAGGCCCGCACCTCGGCACATGACGGCCGCCCGCTCATGCCGCAACCGCATGATGCAGCGCGACATGGGCTGCGGCTATAATTTTGGCCCTTTCGCGTCACCTGCAGCCCGTCGCACCGGCACTTCGCAAAAAAGCCTGCCGGATCAACCGCTTGCCTACAACTCGGATCTCCCCGACATCATCGTGGACAGTCTTCTCAAGCAGTTTGCCCAGTCCTCGCAGCTCGGCGCCAACGCCGCCTATATCGAAGACCTGTACGAGCAGTACCTGGTCGACCCCGACAGCGTCGGGGCGAAGTGGAAGACCTATTTCGACGGCCTCAAGGGCCGCGAATCCGGCGATGTCCCGCATTCCGCCGTCATCGGGCAGATCGCCGTCGCGGGCAAGCTCGCCGCGGCCGGCAAGCTGGCCACGGCAACGGGCGGCGGCGACGAGCGCGAACGCGCCGTCGGCAAGCTGATCACCGCCTACCGCTCGCGCGGCCACCTGCAGGCGAACATCGACCCGCTGGGCATGCTGGCCAAGCCCGAGGCACCGGACCTGGCGATCGGCTTCCACCATCTCTCCGAAAGCGACCTGTCGGTGGAATTCAGCACCGGCGGCGTCGCGGGCAAGGACCGCATGAAGCTCGGCGACCTCGTCGCCCTGCTCAAGGCGACCTACACCGGTCCGATCGGCGCCGAGTACATGCACATCACCGACGTCGAACAGCGTCGCTGGATGCAGGAGCGCATGGAAACCGCCGGCGGCAGGTTCGGCCGCACCGCCGACGACAAGAAGCGCATCCTCGAGCGCCTCACCGCGGCCGATGGCCTGGAGCGCTACCTCGGCACCAAGTACGTCGGCCAGAAGCGCTTCTCGCTGGAAGGCGGCGATGCGCTGATTCCGCTGATGGACACCACGATCCGCCGCGCCGGCGAACAGGGCGCGAAGGACGTGATCATCGGCATGGCCCATCGCGGCCGCCTCAACGTCCTGGTCAACACGCTCGGCAAGCCGCCGCGCCAGCTGTTCGACGAGTTCGAAGGCAAGTTCGAGCACGTCCACAACGACCTCGCCCACCAGGGCGACGTGAAGTACCACATGGGCTTCAGCGCCGACGTCGCCACGCCCGGCGGCCCGGTGCACCTCGCCCTCGCGTTCAATCCCTCGCACCTGGAAATCGTCGACCCGGTGGTCGCCGGTTCCGTGCGTTCGCGCCAGAGCCGCCGCGGCGACAAGGGCCGCCAGCAGGTCCTGCCGGTGCTGATCCACGGCGACGCGGCCTTCGCAGGCCAGGGAGTGGTGATGGAGCTGTTCCAGATGTCGCAGGCGCGCGGTTTCGCCGTCGGCGGCACCATCCACATCGTGATCAACAACCAGGTCGGCTTCACCACCAGCGACCGCCAGGACGCGCGTTCGACGCTGTACTGCACCGACGTCGCGAAGATGATCAACGTGCCGATCCTTCACGTGAACGGCGACGACCCGGAAGCGGTGGTGTTCTGCGCGGAACTCGCCCTCGACTTCCGCAACCGCTTCGGCAAGGACGTGGTCATCGACCTCGTCTGCTACCGCCGCCACGGCCATAACGAAGCCGACGAGCCGGCGGCGACGCAGCCGCTGATGTACCAGGTCATCCGCAAGCACAGGACGCCGCGCGAACTCTACGCCGCGCGACTGGTGTCCGAAGGCGTGATCAAGGACACCGATGCGCAGGCGCTGTTCGACAGCTACCGCCAGAAGCTCGACGACGGCGTGGTCACCACCGAGCTGGTGGCCGTCACGCCGGACGAATTCGCCATCGACTGGTCGGGCTACCTCAAGGGCAAGCTCACCGACAAGGTCGACACGAAGTTCGATGGCAAGAAGCTGAAGAAGCTTGCCGAAACCATCAACGACGTGCCCGACACGCTCAAGCTGCATCCGCGCGTCGCCAAGATCTACGAAGACCGCCGCAAGATGACGGCCGGCGAGCTCCCGGGCGACTGGGGCTTCGCCGAGAACCTCGCCTACGCCACCCTGCTGGACGAAGGCTACAAGCTGCGCCTGGTCGGCCAGGACTGCGGCCGCGGCACGTTCTTCCATCGCCACGCGATCCTGCACGAGCAGACCACGGACGAATACGTGCTGCCGCTGCGCCGCCTGGTGCAGAAGCCGTCCGACGTCACCATCATCGACTCGCTGCTGAGCGAGGAGGCGGTGATGGCGTTCGAATACGGCTACTCCACCGCCGATCCGCAGACGCTCGACATCTGGGAAGCGCAGTTCGGCGACTTCGCCAACGGCGCGCAGGTGGTCATCGACCAGTTCCTGTCGTCGGGCGAGGCCAAGTGGGGCCGCCTGTGCGGTCTGGCGCTGTTCCTGCCGCACGGTTACGAAGGCCAGGGCCCCGAGCACAGCTCGGCGCGCCTGGAGCGCTTCCTGCAGCTGTGCGCGCTGGACAACATGATCGTCTGCACGCCGACCACGCCGGCGCAGGCCTACCACATGATCCGCCGCCAGATGCGCATGACCACGCGCAAGCCGCTGGTGGTGATGACGCCCAAGTCGCTGCTGCGCCACAAGCTCGCGGTGTCGACGATGGACGAACTGTCGAAGGGCAGCTTCCAGACGCTGATTCCCGCCAGCAACGTGAGCGACGCGAAGAAGGTCAAGCGCGTCGTCGTGTGTGGCGGCAAGGTCTATTACGACCTGCTGGAAGAGGCGCAGAAGCAGAACCTCGCCGACGTCGCCATCGTCCGCGTCGAACAGCTGTATCCGTTCCCGCGCACCGAACTCGTCGCCGAGCTCAAGCGCTTTGGCGCCGCGACCGACGTGGTGTGGTGCCAGGAAGAGCCGCAGAACCAGGGCGCCTGGTACCAGATCCGCCATCACCTGGCCGCGTGCCTCGCGCCGAAGCAGTCGTTGCACTACGCCGGCCGCCAGCGCTCGCCGTCGCCGGCCGCGGGCCATTTCGCCGATCACGTGATCGAGCAGAACGCCCTGGTCGCCGACGCGCTGGTCAACCCGCTGCGCGGCGAAGCCAGCCCCGAATAAAATCGCGTAACCCGCAACGCACTCTTTCTCCAAGGACTCATCCATGAGCACCGAAATCAAAGTCCCTGTCCTGCCCGAGTCGGTTTCCGACGCCACCATTGCCACCTGGCACAAGAAGGTCGGCGACGCGGTCAAGCGCGACGAGAACCTGGTCGACCTGGAAACCGACAAGGTCGTGCTGGAAGTCCCCTCGCCCGTCGACGGCGTGCTCAAGGAAATCAAGTTCGCCGAAGGCGCGACGGTCAACAGCCAGCAGGTGATCGGCGTGATCGAGGCCGGTGCAGTGGCCGCCGCGGAACCGGCGAAGCCCGCCGCGTCCGACGACGCCAAGAACAAGGCCGCCACCACCGCCGAAGCGCAGCCGGTCGTGTCGAAGGCCGCTGCCGCCGCCGCTCCGGCCGCCGCCAAGGCCGCCGGCGTCGAGCTGCCGCCCGGTGCGCGCTTCGCCGCCGCCACTTCCGGCGTCGATGCCTCGCAGGTCGAAGGCACCGGCCGCCGCGGCATGGTCACCAAGGAAGACATCGTCAACTACGCCAGCGGCAAGACCGCCGGCGTCGGCGGCGGCGCGCGTCCGGAAGAGCGCGTGCCGATGACCCGCATGCGCGCCCGCATCGCCGAGCGCCTGATGCAGTCGAAGAACTCGATCGCCATGCTCACCTCGTTCAACGAAGTGAACCTGGGCAAGGTCATGGCCATGCGCAAGGAACTCGGCGAACAGTTCGAGAAGGCCAACGGCATCAAGCTTGGCTTCATGAGCTTCTTCGCCAAGGCCGCCGCGAACGCGCTGCAGAAGTACCCGGTGATCAACGCCTCGGTCGATGGCAACGACATCATCTACCACGGCTACGCCGACATCTCGATCGCCGTTTCTACCGACAAGGGCCTGGTCACGCCGGTGCTGCGCAACGTCGAGCGCATGAGCTTCGCCGACGTCGAAGCGCAGATCGCCGAGTACGCCAAGAAGGCCCGCGACGGCAAGATCGGTCTGGAAGACCTGCAGGGCGGCACCTTCACCATCACCAACGGCGGCACCTTCGGTTCGCTGATGTCGACGCCGATCGTCAATCCGCCGCAGTCGGCGATCCTCGGCATGCACGCCATCAAGGAACGCGCCATCGTCGAGAACGGCCAGGTCATCGCCGCGCCGATGATGTACATCGCGCTGTCCTATGACCACCGCATCATCGACGGCAAGGACGCGGTGCTGTTCCTGGTCGACATCAAGAACCAGCTCGAGAATCCGCATCGGATGCTGCTGGGCATGTAAGAGCGGGCAAAGAGTGGAGAGGAGTGAGAAAAGAGAGAAAGCAGCTCTCCTCGCATCTTCTCCGCTCTTCCCAGGATCCTACGGCAGAGAGTGATCCAAGCTACGAGACGAAGGCCCGTGCTCTTGCTCGTTTCTCACTCCTAACCACTCACTCCTATTCCGGAATTCCTCCAATGGCAGAACAGTTCGACGTCGTCGTCATCGGCGCCGGCCCCGCCGGCTACCACGCCGCCATCCGCGCCGCGCAGCTCGGCCTGAAGACCGCGTGCATCGACGCCGCGCTCGGCAAGGACGGCAAGCCGGCCCTGGGCGGCACCTGCCTGCGCGTGGGTTGCATCCCGTCCAAGGCGCTGCTCGACAGCTCGCGCCAGTTCTGGAACATGGGCCACCTCTTCGGCGACCACGGCATCAGCTTCGACAAGCCGAAGATCGACGTGCCGACGATGATCGGCCGCAAGGACAAGATCGTTAAGCAGTTCACCGGCGGCATCGCGCAGCTGTTCAAGGCCAACAAGGTCACGCCGTTCTACGGTTTCGGCCAGCTGCAGCCGGGTAACGTGGTGAAGGTGAAGCAGCACGACGGCAGCGAAGTCGAGCTGAAGGGCACCAACGTCATCATCGCCGCCGGTTCGGATTCCATCGAACTGCCGTTCGCGAAGTTCGGCGAGCACATCGTCGACAACGTCGGCGCGCTCGATTTCGACAAGGTGCCCAAGCGCCTGGGCGTGATCGGCGCCGGCGTGATCGGCCTGGAGCTGGGCAGCGTGTGGAACCGCCTCGGCGCCGAAGTCACGGTGCTCGAGGGCCTGCCGAACTTCCTCGCCGCCGCCGACGCGGAAGTCGGCAAGGTCGCCGCGCGCGAGTTCAAGAAGCAGGGCCTCGACATCCGCCTGGGCTGCAAGGTCAGCAACACCGAGGTGAAGAAGGACGGCGTGCATGTCTTCTACACCGACGACAAGGGCGAGCAGGAAATCGTCGTCGACAAACTGCTGGTGGCCGTCGGCCGCCGCGCCGCGACCAAGGGCCTCCTGGCTGAAGGCACCGGCGTGAAGCTCAACGAGCGCGGCATGATCGAGGTCGACGCGCACTGCCACACCGGCGTCGACGGCGTGTGGGCCGTGGGCGACTGCGTGCGCGGCCCGATGCTCGCGCACAAGGGCTTCGAGGAAGGCATCGCGGTGGCCGAACTGATCGCCGGCCTCCCGGGCCATGTCAACCTCGACACGATTCCGTGGGTGATCTACACCGAGCCGGAAATCGCCTGGGTCGGCAAGACCGAGGAGCAGCTCAAGGCGGAAGGCATCCCGTACAAGGCCGGCAGCTTCCCGTTCGCGGCCGTGGGCCGCGCGGTGGCGATGGCCGAACCGGCGGGTTTCGTGAAGGTGCTGGCGCACGCCGAAACCGATACCGTGCTCGGCATGCACCTGGTTGGCGCCAACGTGTCCGAACTCGTGCACGAAGGCGTTCTGACGATGGAGTTCAAGGGCTCGGCCGACGACCTCGCCCGCATCTGCCACGCGCATCCGTCGCTGTCGGAAGCCGTGCACGACGCCGCGATGGCCGTGCACAAGCGCTCGATCCACAAGGCCAACTGAGGCGCGGCGATCGACTGCGGCACACTGAACGGCGCACCTCGGTGCGCCGTTCTGCTTTTCGGACAAGGAGTTCACCCATGACTACCGCCAACCCCATCCGCAACGTGTCCGATACCGCGCTCTGGGTAGCGATCTACCGCGCGATGGAAAGCGAACGCCCGGACGCGATCTTCCACGACCCGTATGCCCGCCGCCTGGGCGGCACGCGTGGCCAGGCCATCGTCGATGCGATGCCGCGCGGCCGAACGATGAGCTGGCCAATGGTGGTGCGCACCGCGGTCATGGACGAAATCATCCAGCGCTGCGTGCGACAGGGTGCGGCAACTGTGCTCAACCTCGCTGCCGGCCTGGACACACGCCCTTACCGGCTGGACCTGCCGGGTTCGCTGCGGTGGATGCATGTCGACCTGCCCGACATGATCGATTACTACCGTTCGCACATGGACGCGGAAAGGCCTCGCTGCCAGGTGGAATTCGTTGCCGCCGACCTGCGCGAGGCGGACACCCGCCGCGAGGTGTTTTCCCGCGCGGCGCAACACGGGCCGGTGCTGGCGATCACCGAAGGCTTGCTGATCTACCTGGAAGTCGACGACGTGGCCGCGCTTGCCCGCGATCTGCACGATGTTGCCGGTGCGAAGTGGTGGCTGTCCGACCTCGCCTCGCCGATGCTGCTCAAATACCTGGAGCGCCAGTGGCAACCCATGCTCCAGCAGGGCAACGCGCCGTTCCGCTTCGGGCCTGCGGAAAACACCGCCTTCTTTGCGCCCTTCGGCTGGCGGGAAATCGAGTTCCGACCGCATTGGGAAGAATCCCTGCGCTTGAAGCGGGCCATGCCGTTCGCATGGTTCTGGAACCTGGTGCGCTGGCTGCAACCGAGGGAGCGCCGCGAGGCGATGAAGCGTTTTTCCGGCATCATGCTGCTTCAGTCCACTGATCACCCTTAGAGCGATATGCGTTCTGTCTGTGTCTATTGCGGCTCCAATGCCGGCAGCAAACCCGCCTATGCCGAACGCGCGATCGCGCTGGGCAACCGCCTCGCGAAGGAAGGTCTGGCGCTGGTGTACGGCGGCGGCAACGTCGGCCTGATGGGCACCGTCGCCGATGCCGTACTCGAAGCCGGCGGCGAAGTGATCGGCGTCATTCCGGAACAACTGGTCGAATGGGAAGTGGCGCACAAGGGCCTGACGCGGCTGGAAGTCGTCGCCAACATGCACGAGCGCAAGGCGCGCATGTTCGACCTCGCCGATGGCTTCGTCGCCCTGCCCGGCGGCTTCGGCACGCTGGACGAGATGTTCGAGATGCTGACCTGGCGCCAGCTGGGCATCGGCGACAAGCCCTGCGCCTTCCTCGACGTCGATGGCTTCTATGCGCCGCTGATGTCGATGCTGGATCGCATGGTCGAAGAGCGTTTCCTGCATCCCGACCAGCGCCGCGACCTGTGGCACGGCGACGACATCGGTGCGATGGTCGAATGGATGCGTGCGTACCGCCCGGCCGATGCGAACAAGTGGATGGACGAGAAGCGGCGGAAGCAGTTGCGCTGAGGTTCTTGTACGCCCGCTCTTGCTCGTCCGCTTTTGCTCGTCCGCTTTTGCTCGTCCGCTTTTGCTCGTCCGCTTTTGCTCGTCCGCTTTTGCTCGTCCGCTTTTGCTCGTCCGCTTTTGCTCGTCCGCTTTTGCTCGTCCGCTTTTGCTCGTCCGCTCTTGCTCGTCCGCTCTTGCTCGTCCGCTCTTGCTCGTCTGTTTTTGCTCGTCATCCAGCGAAAGCTGGAATCCATTTTGCTGTTGCTTTGCCAGGCAAACAGCAAAAGCAAATGGATCCCAGCTTTCGCTGGGATGACGAATCCCGATCAACGCAATGGAGAATCGCACGGATGCGAGGCCTTCAACCCTGTGTCTACCTGCTCGCCAGCAGCGCAAGAGACACCCTGTGCACAGGCGTCACTTCCGACCTGATCAAGCGTGTCTGGCAGCACCGCACCGACGCTGCCGATGGATTCACCAGAAAGCACAAAGTGCATCTCCTAGCCTGGTTCGAGCAGCACGCCACGATGGAATCCGCGATCGCTCGCGAGAAGGCGATCAAGGCCTGGAAGCGGCTTTGGAAGATCGAGCTGATCGAGAAGCCGAATCCGGAATGGCGTGATCCTTATCCGGATATCATTTGAAGCACCAGCCAAAGGCAAAATGGATCCCAGCTTTCGCTGGGATGACGAGCGAAGCAATGAGCATCCCGAACACCTTTACCGCCTTCCGCATCCACAACGATGCCAATGGTTATCGCAGCGGCATCGAATCGGTCACGCTGGATGACCTCGCGCCCGGCGAAGTCGTCATCAAGACGGCCTACTCCTCCGTCAACTTCAAGGACGCGCTTGCCGGCACCGGCCAGGGCAAGATCCTGCGGAAATTCCCGCTGGTCGGTGGCATCGACGTCGCCGGCCATGTGGTGGCGTCCGCGGATCCGGCGTTCCGGGAAGGCGATGAAGTGCTGGTCACCGGCTGCGGCCTGAGCGAAACGCGCGACGGCGGCTATGGCGAATACGCGCGCCTGGAATCGCGATGGGTGATCCCCCTGCCCAAGGGATTGAGCCTGCGCGAAAGCATGATCCTCGGCACGGCCGGCTTCACCGCCGCATTGGCGCTCTACCGCATGCGCGACAACCGGCAGACGCCGGAACTGGGGCCGCTGGCGGTCACCGGCGCCACCGGTGGCGTGGGTTCGCTCGCGGTCGACATCTTCAGCCGCGCGGGTTTCGAGGTGCATGCGATCAGCGGCAAGCCCGAGCACGCCGACTACCTCAAGGCGATCGGCGCCAGCCAGGTGCTGGGCCGCGACGCGCTCGCGACCACGCGGCCAATGGAGTCCGCCCGCTTCGGCGGCGGCCTCGACAACGTGGGTGGCGCGATGCTCGCCAGCCTGCTCGCCCAGACCGCGCCCTACGGCAACGTCGCCAGCGCCGGCCTCGCCGCGACCGCGGACCTGCCGACCACGGTAATGCCGTTCATCATCCGCGGCGTGTCGCTGGTCGGCGTGGCGTCGGCGGGCACGGCGCGCGATATCCGCGAGGCGGTCTGGGAGCACCTCGCCAGCGACTGGAAACCGCGTCACCTGGATCGCATCTGCACTCGCGAAATCACCTTGCCGGGCCTGCCGGACGTGTTTGCGACGATGCTCACAGGTGGCTCTTTCGGGCGCACCCTGGTCGCCCTGTAGCGGGTTGCGGCCCCACTCCGCCCCGTTACAATCGCCCGGACTTACTGGGGAACACCTGATGGCCCGCATCCTGATCGTCGACGATTCGCCTTCGCAGCTGATGGGCATCCGCCGCATCGTGGAAAAGCTGGGTCATGAGGCCCTCACCGCCGAGGACGGCGCCGCCGGCGTCGAAGTCTGCAAGCGCGAACTGCCCGACCTGGTGCTGATGGACGTGGTGATGCCCAACCTCAACGGTTTCCAGGCCACCCGCTCGATCAGCAAGGACCCGGCGACCGCGCACATTCCCGTGATCCTGGTCACCACCAAGGATCAGGACACCGACCGGGTCTGGGGCATGCGCCAGGGCGCCAAGGCCTACATCACCAAGCCCTTCAGCGAAACCGACCTGGCGGACATCATCACCCAGGTCATCAAGTAGCGGATCGCGGGGCGACGAAGCGAAAAAGCGGCCTTGGGCCGCTTTTTTCTTTTTGCATCAGGCGCGACGCCACTCGTCCCCGAAGGCATCGCGCAACGCTTCGTACGCGGCCTGCTGCGCGGGCGTCTCCGGCCGCGGGGAGAGGATTTCCAGTTCGACGATCTGGTCGCCCGCCGGCATGCCGGGCAGCCCGCGGCCGCGCAGTCGCAGCTTGCGGCCGCTCTCCGAACGCGGCGGGATCTTGAGTTCGACCGGACCGCCCAGCGTGGGCACGCTGACCGTCGCGCCCAGTGCCGCTTCCCAGGGCGCCACCGGCAGCACGTGGATGATGTTGCGTCCGTCCACCTCGAACTGCGGATGCGCCGCGTACTCGATCTCGAGCAGCAGGTCGCCGCCGGCGCTGCCCTGCCCGGCGAGCCGGATCACCTGTCCGGGCTTGATGCCCTTGGGAACGCGCACGTCCAGCGTCCGGTTACCCACGCCGATCCGCGCGAGGCTGCCGTTGTAGACCGACTCCAGGGACACCGCGAGCTTGGCGCGGGTATCGCCGCGCGCGTGCGGTCCACCGCTTCCGAACCCGCCGGCACGACCGCGGCCGAACAGGTTCTCGAAGAAGTCGCTAAAGCCGCCGCCGGCTCCGCCGCCTGCGAAGATCTCGTCGAAATCGACACCGCCGTAGCCGCCCGCGAATCCGCCGGGCGGTGGCTGCACGTCGTCGCCCGGCCGATAACCGCGCGCCCGCAGCTGGTCGTAGGCGGCGCGCTTCTGCGGATCGCGCAAGGCTTCGTACGCTTCGTTGACCGCCTTGAATTTTTCCTCCGCCCCGGGCTCCTTGCTGACGTCCGGGTGGTACTTGCGCGCCAGGCGCCGGTACGCGCTCTTGATCTCGGCTTCGCCGGCGCCCGGTTCGACGCCGAGCGTTTCGTAGTAGTCCTTGAATTGCATGGGTACCGTCGAAGGCCCGACAGGGGGCCGCTGCAGTTGACGAGGTTAACGCATCGGGCCGTGCTTGCCGGCCCGGTGCCACTACCGAGGACGCGGAGCGTTTGCGCCGCCTGTCCGCCTCGTGTGGGGAATGCCGCATTCCGGGGGAATTGACGCTTCCTTTCGCCGCGGCGTCTAGACTGCGTGAAGACTTCCAATATCGAGACCGCTCCATGACCATCAAGGTAGGCGACCGCATTCCCGAAGCGAACCTGCAGCGCATCCGCGACGGCGTCGAAATCGTCGACACTCCCACGCTGTTCGACGGCAAGAAGGTCGTACTGTTCGCCGTGCCGGGCGCCTTCACTCCGACCTGCTCGGAACGCCACCTGCCCGGCTACGTGCAGCACTTCGACCAGTTCCGCGCGCGCGGCATCGAAGTGCTGTGCATGTCGGTCAACGACCCCTTCGTGATGCAGGCCTGGGGACAGAGCCAGCACGTCCCGGAAGGATTGCAGATGCTGGCGGACGGCAACGCGGACTTCACCCGTGCGCTCGGGCTGGAACTCGACGCCAGCGCCTACGGCATGGGCACGCGTTCGCGCCGCTTCGCCCTGTACGCGGACAACGGTTCGGTGAAGAAGCTGTTCGTGGAGGCGCCGGGCGAATTCAAGGTGTCGTCGGCCGAGTACATGCTCGACGAACTGGCGGCGATGGATTGAAGAAGCATGTAACGGATTGCGACAACGCCCGCCTCTAGCGGGCGTTGTTCTTTATCGCTTACACCGCCAAGGAACCAGCGACGCGCTTGAGCGTCAGCGCAACACTCGAAACTGCACGCGCGACCACGCGCCGCTCTCCGCCAGCGCCGTCAGCGTGTGCGAGCCGGCTTCGCCGAAGTCGTGGAGGAAATTGCCCGCGCCCTGCGTCTCTCCGATGAGACGACCGTCGAGCAACCAGCGAATGCGGGCCTCGCTGCCGATGGCGCGCACGGAAATGCGCAGCGGCGCCGTGCTGTTGGACGCGCGCGCCAGCGTGGCCCTGTCGTTGATGCCTTCGATGCGCAGTTCCTCGGTGGCATCGCGCCCGTCGGCCGCGCAGTCTGGCGCGAGTGCGGGCAGCCGCGCCGCCATGCGCGCTTCCTGCGACAACCACGGTGAAGCCAGCGCCGGCCAGCGCGCGATTTCGGTGCTTCGACGCTCATGCGGCTGCGTGCAGTCGGCAGAAAGACGCAACCCGGTATGCGCGTCGATGTCGAAACGCTGCCGTCCCGCACTCCACAGCCGTGCGTCACGCTCGGCGAACGTCGGCGGCACCACGCCATCGAGGGTCCACGCCTTCATCCGGCGGCGACACAACTGAGGCGCCTCCGGGTCGGGCGGCAGGCCCAGCGGCCAGCAGATTTCGATCTGCGCGACACCCGGCGGCGGCGGCCGTGGTGCCGCGTCGCTGGTCGGCATCGGCAGGCTGTCGATGATCTGGAACAGCAACGGCAGTGCGGTGACCGCGCCGTACTGGCCGGGCAAGGGCGTGCCATCGGGGCGTCCCACCCAGACGCCCACGGTGTACCGGCGCGTGGTGCCCAGCGCCCATGCATCGCGGAACCCGTAGCTGGTGCCGGTTTTCCACGCGACGCGTGGACGGCCGCCCGGATCGAACGTATCGGCGACGCTGCCCGGACGCGGGTTCGCCTCCAGCGTCTCGCGGATGATCCAGGCGGCGCCCGGCGACAACAGCCGGCGGTCGATCCGCGGATCGCCGGGCCGGTAACGCACGCGGCCGGCGACGCCCTCGCGGTTGAGCGCGGTGTAGGCGCCGACCAGATCCTCCAGGCGCGCGCCGGTGCCACCCAGGATCATGGCGAGGTTGGGCTGGGCGCCGTTGGGCCATTTCAGCACCATCCCGGCGTTGGCCAGGCGCGCGGCAAATCGCGCGGGCCCGACCCGGTCGAGCAGATCCACGGCCGGCACGTTGAGCGACAGGCGCAATGCCTCGGCGGCACCGATCGGGCCATTGAAGGCCATGTCGAAATTGCCCGGGCGGTAGTCGCCGAACGCCTGTGGCGCGTCGACCAGCAGGCTTTCGGAATGGATCAGACCGTCGTCCAGCGCCAGGCCGTAGAGGAACGGCTTGAGCGTGGAGCCCGGCGAGCGCCAGGCCTTGACCATGTCGACGTGCCCCAGCCGCGCCTTGTCCGCGAATTCGACCGATCCCACGTATGCGCGCGCTTCCAGCGAAGCGTTGTCCACCACGAGCACGGCGGCGGACGTGCGCTCCGGAAGATCGGAGAAGTACGCGGATACGCGATCTTCCAGCGTGCGTTGCAGGTCGAGGTCGATCGTGGATTCGATGCGCGGCGACGCCGGCTCCAGCGAACGCAGGCGCTGGGCCAGCAGCGAAGCGTGCTGCGGCGGTTGCAGGGAGCGCGCGACCACGGGTTCGATCCGCGCATCGCGGACCTCCGCTTCGGACCACACGCCCAGCGCCTGCATGCGGGCCAGAACCTTGTCGCGGGCAACGCGCGCGCGCTCGGGTTCACGATCGGGCCGCAAGCGGCTGGGCAATTGCGGCAGCACGGCCAGCAGCGCGGCCTCCGCATGCGACAGCCGCGCGGCGGGCTTGCCGAGGTAGGCCCAGCTTGCGGCTTCGATGCCCTCGACGGTGCCGCCGAAGGGCGCGCGATTGAGGTACAGCGCCAGGATTTCACGCTTGTCGAGATGCACTTCGAGCTGCACGGCGCGTGCAAGCTGCTTGAGCTTGCTCCACGGCGAGCGCGTATGCCGGCGCTCGGCGGGCATGTCGAGAATGCGCGCGACCTGCATGGTCAACGTCGAGCCGCCAGACACCACGCGCCCGTGGCGCAGCCACTGCGCGCCGGCACGCGCCAGCGCGAACGGGTTCACGCCTCGGTGGCGCCAGAACCAGCGGTCTTCGTAGGTGAGCAGCGCCTCCAGGTACAACGGCGACACCTGATCGGCGGTCACCGGGTAGCGCCAGATCCCGCCGCGATCCGCGAACGCGCGCAGCGGCCTCGCTTCGCGCGAAAGCACCACGGCCCCGGCATCGGTCGCCCGGGGCAACGGCAGCGGAAACGCCAGGTCCAGCAGCATCGCGAAGATCGCGATCGTCAGCACCAACAGTGCGGCCTGCAGTGGGAAACGCCGGTGGAACCTGACCCGATGCCAATGGCGATGCTCGCCTCCGCAGACCAACGCAGGGTCGATCGACGGTGGCTTCGGGTTGGGCTGGACAGTGTTCACGTGGGAAGCGGCAGGCAGATCGGAGCAGACGCGGATCGCACACGACCAGGGAGCTTTCACCCGGGCGCCGGTTGGACGACGCCCGGGCACATGCTCACTTGCCCGGCTGCTTCACCGTCAGCGTGGCCGGAGTCGCCTTGCCGACGCCACGCATGTCGGGCCGATACATGTCCTCGACCAGCGATGGAGGAACCGTGTAGGTGCCGGGTGTCACCGCGCGCACGAGATAGAAAAGCTTCGCCGTGTCGTACGTGCTGAGCTTGAGCGCCGCCACGTAGCGGTCGTCGCGATATTCCTCGTGGCGCGTCTCGGCCGCTTCGTCGCGATCGGCGATCTCGATGCCGTCGACGACCACGCCGGCCCACTGCTTGGCATCGCCGAGGTTGAAGTTCTCGATCTCCAGGCCTGCCGGCAGCAGGTCGGTCACGAGCGCATCAGGCATGTCGACGCTGCTCTTGATGGTCAGCTGCACGATCAGGCTGTCGCCCTCCTCCAGCGTGCCGCCGCTCCATTCCGTGCCGTCGGTGTTGTAGTACCTGCGCGTCACGGTGACGACACTCACGTCGGGTTCCGGCGCCGTGCGCGGCACGCCGGCCACTTCCAGGCTCGCGTACAGCGGAGGCTGTCCCTGCGGCACGAAGCTCACGCCGCGCGAGAGTGCCTCGTAATCGAAGGTGCGTCCGGTGATGCGCGTGGCGGCAACGTCCTGGGTCTCTCCCGCGACCTTCCACTGGCCCTCCACCATCTTCTTCTGGTCGGCCATCAACGCCTTGCCCAGTCGCGCCAGCGCGACCTGCTCCTGCGTGCTGAGCCAGAACCAGCGCTGGTTGCGACGCGCGTCCAGCTCGCGTCCCAGCGACACCGCACGCGCGTCGTATTCCGGCTTCGCGTAACCGCGTTCGTGCAGCAACGCGATCATGAGGGCATCGTCGCGCAGGCGCGTGCCGTAGTCGGCGAGGTACACCGGCCGCTGCTTCGGGTCCATGGCAAAACCGGCAGCGATCGCTTTTCCGCCGCGCGTCTTGTCGCCCTGCAGCGACAGCGCCAGGCCCAGGTGCACGAGCGGCAACCCGGTCATGCTCTGCTTGCGGTTGTTGTCGTACAGCGCGCGCAGCGTACCCAGCGGGGCGCGATTGACGCGCGCGAGCACGTAACCGGCATGCGCCTGGTAGGCGAATTTGATGTGGTCGCGGTTGTCGTAGCCGTAGAACGGCGCGCCACCGGCGAGCAGGTCCTCGTTGAGCGCCTTCAATGCCTTCTGCAGCATGCTCTCCGGGACTGCGAAGCCGGCGTCGCGCGCATCCAGCAGGAACTCGACGATGTACGGCGTCAGCGTCTGGTTTACGTAGTCACCGTCGCCCCACATCGAGAAATGGCCCGAACTGACCTGCATCGAGGCGAGGCGTCCGAAGGCGCCTTCCATGCGCTCGCGCCGCTGCTTCGCGGTCAGCCCCGCGACGCCGAGCATGTTCGCCGTGGCCTCGTCGAGTTCCAGCGCGGCGTAACCCTTGCTGGTGGTCTGTTCCGCGCAGCCGTACGGATACTTCAGCGCATCTTCGAGCGCAGCGGCGAAGGGAATCGGCGGCAGCGCACTGACGACCATGCGCGCCCGCACCGAAGCCGGCATCAGTCCGTCGGCCAGATCGGTGCCCAGCGGCACGGCACCGGGTTCGGCGAGCACCCGCGTGCGCGAGCGCATCACCGCCGACCAGGCGGGCCGCACCGGCACGTCGTACCGACGGTCGACGCTGAACCCGTTGCCGTCCACGCGAACGCGTACCTGTGCCGTGCCATACCCTTCGCGCGCTACCAGCGGGAAGGTGTACGTCGTCTTGCCATCGACGCCGAGCTTCGCGGTGCGCGAACCGTCGGCGAGCGACAGCGGCCCGATGCCATCCAGACGGACCTTGAATTCGCCGGCCTTGCCCGTGAAGTTCTGCACGTCCAGGGTCACGCTGCTGCGGTCGCCGGGCGCCAGCACGCGCGGAAGACTGGCTTCGGCGAGCACCGGCGCGCGCACGATGGTTTCGTTGTCCTTGCTGCCGTAGCGATTGCCCGCGTACACCAGCGCCGATACGCGCAGCGTGCCGTTGAAATCCGGGACGGCGAGCTTCACGCGGGCGAGGCCCTTCGCATCGAGCTTTACCGGGCCGCTGAACAGGTCCACGGTCTGCACGTGCGCGGTCGGGCGCCGTGCCTGCGGCAATGCCAACGGGGCCATGTCGCCACCGAAGCGTATCTTCGCGGTGCCGCCTTCGAAGCTCTCGATCACCCGGCCGTACACGTCGTACGCGTCGACGCCCAGGCGGCGTTGGGCGAAGAAGTGCTTGGCGGCGTCCGGCACCGGGAAACGGGTGATGTTCAGGATGCCCACGTCCACCGCGGACACGGTCACGAAGGCCTCCTGCCCCGCCAGTGCGGGCGCGCTGACCGTGACCGGCAGGTCGCGCTCCGGCCGCATCTGTTTCGGCACAGCCAGGCCCACCGCCACGGTGCGATCGCGACGATCCATCGGCACGTGCGCGACACCGACCGCGCGCGCCGGCGTGATCCTGTCGGCGGCAGTGCCGCCGCGGAAGACCAGCGCGGTGACGTAGACGTCATGCCGCTCCCAGTCCTTGGTGACCGGAATCTCGAAGGTGCTGCCCGCCTTCGCGTCGATGTCCTGCACGTAGAGCATGTGGTCGCTCTCGACCATCAGCAGCCCCTTGCCCTCGTGCGGCGGCGTCAGCGTGACCTTGAGCAGGTCGCCGGCCCGGTAGCCGGTCTTGTCGAGCGCGAGCTTGACCTTGTCGGGGCGCGCATCGAGGCCACGGTTCTCGTCGCTCCAGCTCCAGCCGGCCTTGAACGGATAGCGCGTCGTGAGCTTCGTCGCCGGATCGAAGACGTCGAGGCGGTATTCGCCCCACTCGACCGGAAAGTCGATCTTCGTCGGCGCGGCGCCGGCATCGACCGTGCGCGTCGCTATGTCCTGGTAGCGCCGCGTGAAGTCGTAATCCCAACCGTCGTCTTCCCAGTTCCAGTGGTAATCGCGGTGTTCGCGGACCAGCGTCACGCGCAGTCCGTTGCCGGGACGCAACTTGCCGTCGCTGCCGTAGCGGGCGATCTGGAAGGCGGCGTTGGCATTGGCATCCGTGCCTTCCTTGTCATCGAACAGGGGCCGCACCGCGACCAGGGCTTCCGCCGGCCACAGCACGCGCTTGAGGCTGCGGTTGACGCTGCGACCGCCGGTTTCGAACACGCTGCCCGTCACCATCGCGGCGATCGTGCTCACCGGCTTCGCCTCGGCCGGCAACGGGATGTCCTGTTGCAGCTTGCCGTCGGCATCGAGCGCCGTATCGATGACGTCCTTGGCCTCCTTCGGCAGATCGAGCGTGGGGTCGCCGAAGAACCAGCCCGGCAGCTGCTCGAGCGGATGCTGCTCGACGGCGACGGTGAGCTTGGCGGTAAAGCGATTCGACGCGGCAGGCGCACCATAGAGATAAGCACCCGTCGCCTGCAGACGCAACGGCTCGCCGGGCTTGATGACGTCCTGCGCGGTCAGATCCAGTTTCATGCGTTCGGGGAGGAACTCCTCGACGCGCAGGGTCATGCCCTGCACGGCTTCCTTGCTCGCCGGATCGGTGCGGAACTCAACACGCCAGCGGCCCGTCGCCGCATCGACCGGAATCACCTGCGTGTGCCGGACATAGCCCTGCGCATCCGGTTGCAGGCTGGTTTCGAGGAACGTCTTGCCGTCCGGCTGCACGTAGCGGACGAAGACCGGCTGCAAACCCTTCTTCCCCTTGGCGGGAAGTGGCTGCCCATCCTGGTCGCGCAGCAGCGCGGACAGGCGCACGGTCTCGCCGGGGCGGTACAGATCGCGCCCCGACCACGCGAAGACATCGAACCAGGCCTGCTCGCGTCCGGCAACGGCGAACTCGGAAAGATCCAGCGCCGGCTGGTTGAACGGCAGCAGCGACACGTCGCTGCCGCGTTGGGCGACGAGCACGTGCGCGGCATCCAGCTTGTAGGCCAGCATCGCATTGCCGTTGCGGTCGGTGGCCGACTTCAGCACCGGTTCGCCGGCGCCGTTGAGGATCTTCAGCTCCACTCCGCTGACGGCACCGCCGCTTTGCAGTGATGCGGCATGCACGAACACCTTGTCCTTGTACGCGCGGGCGTGCAGGCCCAGGTCGCTGACGGTGAAGAAGGCGGTGTCGAATTCCTCCTTGAACGTGCCGGAACGCTTCATCACCGCGAAGTACAAACCGGGCTCCTGCAACTCCTCGATATCCTGCAGCGGGAGGTAGGTCAGGACGCGTTCGTTCTTCTTGCCACCCAGAACGAAGCGATTCACGTACACGGGCTCGGCGAGCTTCGACAGCGGCGTACGGCCGTGGCTGATGCCCTCGTCGTCGTCCCACGAATATTCGCGTTCCAGGTCCCAGGCGCTGCGGCGGCCGCCACGCTGGAACTCGGCGAAGAACCGGGGCAGCTCCGTGTCCTTGACCCGCAGGAATTCGACGTCGACTTCCGGAACGTTCACCGATACCACCGGCAGTCCGCGACTTTCGCGCGCCGGCAGCACGCTGCCCTGCGAGGCGAAACCGACGACGGGTTCGAGCGGGCCGGTGTAGACCGTGCGCCGCTCTTCCTTGCCGAGGCGGTTGCCGTCGGCGCCGGTCAGGCCGGCCTTGATGGTGACGACGTATTCCTTGCTGGCTTCCACGTGCGGGAAGCGCAGCACTTTGGCTTCGTCCGCGCCGTCGTCGTCGAGCACCCAGCTTCCCTTGACCGGCGCGCCGTCCTTGGTCACCACGATCAGCGAGTCGAATTCCTGCGTGCCCACCAGCGGCCGGCTGAATTCGAGCGCGAGCGCCAGTTCATCGTCGCCGGCCTGATCGGGATAGGCCGCGACCAGCCCGAAGCCCTTGATGGCGTCGCGCTTGACCGCGATCTTTTCGCCGCTGACTTCCGGCAGCTGGCCATCGGCATCGCGCTTGCAGCCACCCAGGCCGAATACCACCGACAGGGCGACGATCACCGCGCCAACCCACAGCCATCGGCCGGGCGACGGTTTTGCGGACAGCAGACGGGACTGCACGGATCCATCCGAACACGTAACGCGCTTCATGCGACTCTCCCCAGGTTTGCGCGCAAGCGTATAGAACCGGAGCGCCGTCACACAATGGCGGCAACCGAGTGCAGGAAGCACGCCAGTGAACTGGCGTTTAGCATCGACGCCGCGAAGAAAGGATGCGCAGGAGAAAGGCAGCTTTACGCGGTTTGGCGGCGGCGACGGTCAGCGCGACTTTCATCCGCCCGCTGCATGGTCCGGAAAGAAAAACGCCGCCCGAAGGCGGCGTTTTTCATGCCTGACGGAAGGCGCCGATCAGTCGGCGGAACCGGCCGGCAGTTCGTCGGTCACGGCGGGCGCAACCACTGCGGCGACACCCGCTTCGGCCTCGGACTCGTCGTCCAGGGACGCGTCCAGGCGTTCGATCGCCTGCAGCGACTCGTCCGCCGCCAGGCGCATCAGGGTGACGCCCTGGGTGTTGCGGCTGACCTGCGAGATCTCCGCCGCGCGGGTGCGCACCAGCGTGCCGCCGTCGGAGATCAGCAGGACCTCGTGGTGGTCGGACAGCTGCACCGCGCCCACCAGCGAGCCGTTGCGTTCGGTGGTCTTCAGGGCGATCACGCCCTGCGTGCCACGGCCCTTGCGCGGGTACTCGGCCACCGGCGTGCGCTTGCCGTAACCGCGTTCGCTGGCGGTGAGGATGTCGCCCTCGCCGTCGATGACGATCAGGCTGACGACCTTCGCACCGCCCGTGTTCACCGGCTGCTCGTCGCCCTCGCCGTCCGTGTCGGCCGCTTCGGCATCACCCGCTGCGAGACGGATGCCGCGCACGCCCGTGGCGGTACGGCCCATCGAACGCACTTCGGTTTCGGAGAAGCGCACCGCCTTGCCGTTGCTGGCGAACAGCATGATGTCGCGGCTGCCGTCGGTCAGTTCGGCGTTGACCAGCGCATCGCCCTCGTCGAGGTTGATCGCGATCTTGCCCTTCTGCAGGCGGAAGGCGAACTCGGTGAGCGGCGTCTTCTTGACCGTGCCGTTGCGGGTCGCGAAGAAGACGTACTTGCCTTCCTCGTACTCGCGCACCGGCACCACCGCCTGGACCTGCTCGTCGGCTTCCAGCGGGATCCAGTTGACGATCGGACGGCCGCGCGCATTCGGGCCGGCATCCGGCAACTGGTGCACGGACAGCCAGAACACGCGACCGGCGCTGGTGAAGGTCAGCAGCGTGTCGTGCGTGTTGACCAGCCACAGCTTGTCGATGAAGTCTTCGTCCTTGGTCGCCGCCGCGCTGCGGCCCTTGCCGCCACGCTTCTGCGCGCGGTACGTGCTGACCGGCTGGCGCTTGGCGTAACCGGCGTGCGAGAGCGTCACGACCACGTCTTCCGGCGCGATCAGGTCGAGAATGTCGAGGTCTTCTTCCGAAGCGCGGATCTCGCTGCGGCGCGGATCGTTGAATTCTTCCTTGAGGTTGCGCAGCTCGGTGCGGATCACTTCGAGCAGCACGGCCGGATTCTCGAGGATCTCGATCAGGCCGGCGATGGTCTGCAGCAGTTCCTTGTATTCGTCGGTGAGCTTGTCCTGCTCCAGGCCGGTCAGGCGGTGCAGGCGCATCTCGAGGATCTGCTGCGCCTGCGTTTCCGTCAGCTGGTAATACCGTTTTGAATCCGGGCCGTCGATCAGGCCCACGCCCTGCGGCAGGTCTTCGGGACGCGAGGCATCGGCGCCCGCGGCGGCGAGCAGCGAGGCGACCAGGCCCGGCTCCCAGGTGCGCGACAGCATGCGATCGCGCGCCTCGTTCGGATTCGCCGAGGTCTTGATCAGCTCGATCATCTCGTCGATGTTGGCGAGCGCAACCGTCAGGCCTTCCAAAATGTGCGCACGCTGGCGCGCCTTGCGCAGTTCGAAGATGGTGCGGCGGGTCACCACCTCGCGGCGGTGGCGCACGAAGGCTTCGAGGATCTGCTTGAGGTTCAGCAGCTGCGGTCGGCCGTCGACCAGCGCCACCATGTTGATGCCGAACACCGACTCCATCTGCGTCTGCTGATAGAGGTTGTTGAGCACCACTTCGGCGGATTCGCCGCGCTTGACCTCGATGTAGATGCGCATGCCGTCCTTGTCGGACTCGTCGCGCAGCTCCGAGATGCCTTCGAGCTTCTTTTCCTTCACCAGCTCGGCGATCTTCTCGATCAGCCGGGCCTTGTTGACCATGTACGGGATTTCCGTCACCGCGATGGCTTCGCGGCCGGTGTCCTCGTTCACCTCGATCTCGGCCTTGGCGCGCATGCGCACGCGGCCGCGGCCGGTGCGGTAGGCGAGCTGGATGCCGCCGACACCGTTGATGATGCCCGCGGTCGGGAAGTCCGGGCCCGGGATGTACTGCATCAGGCCGTCGATATCGATGGCCGGATCGTCAATCAGCGCGATGGTGGCGTCGACGACTTCGCCGAGGTTGTGCGGCGGGATGTTGGTCGCCATGCCGACCGCGATGCCGGCCGAGCCGTTGACGAGCAGGTTCGGCACACGCGTCGGCATGACGGTGGGCTCGAGTTCCTTTTCGTCGTAGTTGGGCTGGAAGTCGACGGTTTCCTTGTCGATGTCCGCCATCAGCTCGTGCGAGAGGCGCGACATGCGCGCTTCGGTGTATCGCATCGCCGCCGCGGAGTCGCCGTCGATCGAGCCGAAGTTGCCCTGCCCGTCGACCAGCATGTAGCGCAGCGAGAACGGCTGCGCCATGCGCACCAGCGTGTCGTAGACCGCGGTGTCGCCGTGCGGGTGGTACTTACCGATGACGTCACCGACGATGCGCGCCGACTTGTAGTACGGCTTGTTGCTGTGCGCGCCGAGCTCGTTCATCGCGTACAGGACACGGCGATGCACGGGCTTGAGACCATCGCGGACGTCGGGGAGCGCGCGGCCCACGATCACGCTCATGGCGTAATCGAGGTAGCTGCGGCGCATCTCGTCTTCGAGGTTGACCGGGATGATTTCCTTGGCGAGTTCTGCCATTCGGGTTCCGTCTGCTTGCGTTAGCGGCTGTGTTCAACGACCGCGGGACCGAGGCGAAATGCCGACGCAAAACCTGCCCGGAGCGGGCGTGTTTTGCGGCTCGCTCGGCGCGGCTTCAAAAGACGTGAAATCGTAGCACAGAACCGGGCCCCAAGACACCCCGATTCCCACGCAGAAACAATGGGTTACGAAACTTTTTGTGGACGCCGCCTGACCCAGTGTTCACGGCGCTGGCAGGCACCGGGAGAAGGGGCCCGCGAGCCGGTCCGCGGGCCGGGAATTCAGGCGCCGAAAGCAGCCCGCATGGCGGCCTCGTCGGGCCGCTCGATCACGCCCTTCTCGGTCACGATCGCGTCGATCAGCTCGTGCGGGGTGACGTCGAAGACCGGGTTCCAGGCGCCGATGTCGTGCGCCGCGGTGCGCACACCGCCGATGGCGAACATCTCGCCCGGGTCACGCTCCTCGATGTGGATGTCAGCGCCGGTAGGCGTGGCCATATCCACCGTCGACGAGGGCGCGGCGACCATGAACTTCACCCCGTGGTGGCGCGCGGCGATGGCGAGCTGGTAGGTGCCGATCTTGTTGGCGGTATCGCCGTTGGCGCAGATGCGGTCGGCGCCCACGACCACCCACTGCACGGCACCGGTCTTCATCAGGTGCGAGGCAGCGGCGTCGGCGATCAGGGTCGGCTGGATGCCGTCCTGTTGCAGCTCCCACACGGTCAGGCGCGCGCCCTGCAGCCACGGGCGGGTCTCGCCGGCATAGACCTTGCCGATGCGACCCTGCGCGACGCCAGCGCGGATCACCCCCAGCGCGGTGCCGAAGCCGGCGGTGGCCAGCGAGCCGGTGTTGCAGTGGGTCAGCACGCCGCTTTCGGGTTCGATCAGCGCCGCA
Source organism: Lysobacter yangpyeongensis (assembly GCF_042655745.1). NCBI lineage: Bacteria > Pseudomonadati > Pseudomonadota > Gammaproteobacteria > Lysobacterales > Lysobacteraceae > Lysobacter > Lysobacter yangpyeongensis. The sequence continues at coordinate 967,697 of NZ_JBHSNM010000001.1, forward strand.
CCGAGCGCGCCCATGCGGCGGTTCGCGGCGAGGTCCTCGTCGGCGATGGCCTGCGCTTCGCGCTCCATCACCTCGCGCCAGTCCGGGCCGGCTTCGCCGACGACGCGGCGCATGCGCGTCAGCGCCCAGGCGAGATTAACCGCGGTGGGCCGCGCGTCGTTGAGGCGCTGCATGGCGGGTTCGAGCTTGCGCACGGCTTCGGCGCCGTCGACCGCTTCGATGGTGCGCGCCGCCAGCACCACACCCCAGGCCGCGGCGATGCCGATGGCGGGCGCGCCGCGGACGGTCAGCGAGTGGATGGCGGCGGCGACTTCGTCGCTGGTGTCGCAGCTCACGTATCCGACTTCGAACGGCAGCTTGCGCTGGTCCAGCAGTTCCAGCGCATCGCCGGTCCAGCGGATGGGGCGGATGCGGTCGTAGCGGTCGAAGTCGATGGTGTCGGTCATACAGGCATTTTAGCTGCTGGCAGGAGCGGCGCAGGTGCACTCGAAGCCAGGCTGGGGAGGGCGCCATCGGGCTCAGGCAGCGTTTGCAGGACAGTTCAGGAGCAAAGTCACTGGATCCCCGCCTTCGCGGGGATGACGGCGAAGAATCGAGAGACGCCCCGCGTTCGCGGGATGTCGGCAAAGGATCCGGGGCGCTTTGCGGCGATGACGGCAAAAGGATCGAGGGCGAACCTGCCTCGCGGGGGACGGCAACGATCAAGAGTGCTTCAGGCGCGGGCGAAGTCGAACGCCAGCACATCGGCAATGCGCGTCGTCTCCAGCATCGCCATCATCAAACGGTCGACGCCCATCGCGACACCTGCGCAAGCCGGAAAGCCGGCAGCCAGTGCCGCCAACAGGCTCTCGTCGCGCGGCGGCAAGGCATCACCACGCTCTGCGCGACGCCGCCGGTCGTTGTCGAAGCGCGCGCCCTGTTCCGCCGCGTCGGCGAGTTCGTGGTACCCGTTCGCCAGTTCCAGCGGTCCCAGGTAGAGCTCGAAGCGTTCGGCCACCGGCACGCCGTCCGCGCTGTCTTCGCGGATCCGCGCCAAAGCGCATTGCGACGCCGGATAGTCGTAAAGCGCAAGCAGCTGGTCGGCCGGGAACGACGGCTGCAGGCGGTGCGTCATCAGGAGATCGAGCCAGTCGTCTCGCGTCAGCCCTGCGGGATCGATGACCACGTCGCCGAGCGCGGCACGCAGTTCCTCGTCCGTGGCAGTCGCCGGGTCGATGCCGAGCCGTTCGCGATAGAGCGCGTGATAGCTGATTTCGTGTAGTTGCGCACTGCGGCCGACGAGTTCCAACGCGGCGTTCACCAAAGCCGCGGTTTCGTGGATCAGCCGGCGATGGTCCCAGCCCGCCCGATACCACTCCAGCATGGTGAATTCCGGGTTGTGGCGGCCCCCAGCCTCACCGTCGCGGAAGACGCGGCCCAGCTCGTAGCAGTCGCCGAAACCCGCCGCGAGCAGTCGCTTGAGCGGGTATTCCGGCGAAGTGCGCAGCCAGCGCGTGCGCGGGGCGCCGTCGGTGCGGCCGCTGAATTCCAGCGAGAAGGACGCGATGTTCGGATCGGTGTTGCCGGCATGCGACAGCACCGGCGTTTCCACCTCGAACACGCCGCGTTCGGCGAAGAACCCGCGGATCGCGGCATTGAGGCGCGCGCGCAGGCGCAGCGCCTCGAACGAAGCCGAAGGCTGCCAGTCCTGCGTCACGAGGCGTGCCCGGCGAGGAACGCGAGCAGCCGCTCCTCGTCCCAGATCTCGATGCCCAGTTCCTGCGCCTTGGCGAGCTTGGAGCCGGCCGCTTCGCCCGCAACGACGAACGAGGTCTTCTTCGACACGCTGCCCGACACCTTCGCCCCCAGCGCCTCGAGCCTGTCGCCTGCCTCGTCGCGCGACATCGACGCCAGACCGCCGGTCAGCACCACGGTCTGCCCCGACAGCGGCCCCTCGCTCGCGCGTTGCGGCGCCCCTTCCTTCCAGTGCACGCCATTGGCTCGCAACGCGGCGATGACCTCGCGGTTGTGTGGCTCGGCGAAGAAATGCGCGATGCGTGAGGCAACGATCGGGCCGATGTCGGGCACGGTCTTCAGGGTATCGACGTCGGCGGCCATGATCGGAGCGAGTGCGCCAAAGTGCTTGGCGAGCGTCTTTGCGGTGGACTCGCCGACGTCGCGGATACCCAGCGCGTACAGCAGTCTCTCGAGCGTCGTGCTGCGGCTGGCGTCGATCGCGGCGATCAGGTTCTCGGCCCAGCGCGTGGCGACCTTGCCGGACTTCACCGTGGCCGGCGTCGCACCGGACTGCTCGTCGGCGCGGCGCTTCATCTCGAGGAAATCATCGAGGGTCAGCCCATAGAGGTCCGCTACGGTGTGGACGTAGTCGAATTCGACCAGTGCGGCGATGAACTGCTCGCCCAGGCCCTCGATGTCCATCGCGCGGCGCGAGGCGAAGTGGAACAGCGCCTGCACGCGCTGCGCCGGACAGTACAGGCCGCCGGTGCAGCGCGCGACGACCTCGCCCTCCTCGCGTTCCACCGCCGATCCGCACGCGGGGCAATGCGTGGGCATCACGAACGGCGGGTGCAGCGGGTTGCCCTTCGCGTCCGTCGGCCTGCGCTCGGGGATCACGCGCACCACTTCCGGAATCACGTCGCCGGCGCGGCGGATGATCACCATGTCGCCCTTGCGCACGTCCAGGCGCGCGACCTGGTCGGCGTTGTGCAGCGTCGCCTTCACCACCGTCACGCCACCCACGTGCGTCGGCGTGAACACGGCGAAGGGCGTCACCGCGCCGGTGCGGCCGACGCTCACTTCGATCGATTCGACCGTGGTGGCTTCTTCCTGCGCCGGGAACTTGTGCGCGATCGCCCAGCGCGGTGCGCGCGAGACGAAGCCCATCGCCCGCTGCTGGTCGTAGCGGTCCAGCTTGTAGACGACGCCGTCGATGTCGTACGGCAACTCGTCGCGCACGCTGCCGATCTTCGCGAAGTACGCGAGCAGGCCTTCGGCGCCGCGCGCGGTCGTCACTTGCGGGCTTACCGGCAGGCCGAATTCGCGCAACAGCGCCAGCGTCTGCGAATGCGTCGGCGGCAAGGGCGGGCCTTCCACTTCGCCCAGCGAATAGGCGAAGAACGCCAGCGGCCGCTGCGCGGTGATGCGCGGATCGAGCTGGCGCAGCGAGCCGGCCGCGCCGTTGCGCGGATTGGCCAGGGTCTTCTCGCCGTGCTCGCGTGCCCAGGCGTTGTACTTCTCGAACGCCGCCCGCGGCATGTACACCTCGCCGCGCACTTCCAGCACGGCGGGTGCCGTGCCGCGCAGGCGCAGCGGGATCGCCTTGATCGTGCGCAGGTTCGCGGTCACGTCCTCGCCGGTCGCACCGTCGCCGCGCGTGGCGCCGCGCACGAACGCGCCGTTTTCGTAGCGCAGGCTGATCGCCAGGCCATCGAGCTTGGGTTCGGCGGAAAACACGGGCTCGAAGTCGCCGGTTTCCTTGCCGATGCGCGCGACGAATTCGTGGATTTCCTCGGGCGTGAAGGCGTTGGCCAGCGACAGCATGGGCACGGTGTGGCGCACTTCGGCGAACTTGCCCGAGGGCGCGTCGCCGACACGCTGGGTCGGCGAGTCCGGGCTGGCCAGTTCGGGATGCGCGGCCTCCAGTGCTTCCAGCTCGCGCATCAGGCGGTCGTATTCGATGTCCGGAATGTCCGGATCGTCGAGGACGTGGTAGCGGTAGTTGGCGTCTTCGATCTGCCGGCGCAGCTCGTCGATTCGGCGCGCGGGGGATGGCGACTTCGGCGTCATGTTCTTCGGGGTTCGCCTTGCTCGTCGTTCCCGCGGAGGCGGGAATCCAGGTACGGGATTCTGCCGGGGTGGACGCGAGGGGGGAAGCAAAACGACCGAGGGCGGGTCTCGCCAAACGCCGCCTGGTCAGAAGCAAAGTCGCCGGGTTCCCTTGCGCCGGGAACGACGATCAAGGTTGGTCCGTCATCCCCGCGAAACGGAGGCCTTTAGGGTTGTCATCCCCGCGTAGGCGAGGATCCAGTGCCTTTTAGCCCAGCGAGTAACAACTCGCCGAGCCTGCCTTCACGGGAACGACGAGCGGACGCAACTGTGGCTGCGTTGGAGGCCAACACAGCTTGGTTAGAAGCAAACTCGCCGGGTTCCCGCCTGCGCGGGAACGCCGAGCAAAACCGACCGCGGGTTGCGCTTGGTTGCCAACGCGACGTGGTCACAAGCGAAAGTGACTGGGTTCCCGCTTGCACGGGAACGACGAGCAAAAGCAAGCGTGGGTTGGCTTGGGCTGGCAGCGGCTTGAACGAAAGCAAAAGTCGCTGGATTCCCGCCTTCGCGGGAATGACGAGCCAAAGGCAATTGCCGACGCGGGGTTTGCGCTTCGGTTACCAGCGTCCCGGCTTGGTCAGCGGCGGCGCTTCGCGCTGGCGGTCGTAGGCGCGTAGTTCGTCGCGGATGTGGGCGATGCGCTGGCGGCCCAGGGCATTGCGCGATTCGTCCAGCACTACGCCGTCCAGCAGCTCGGCCATGCGCTGCGCGGTGGGCAGCATGGTTTCCCACGCGTCCAGCGCCGCGACCGGCGCCGGCAACGTAAGGAAGAACGCGATCGCGGGCGTTTCCATCGCCTGGATGCTGGCCATGTCGAAGCTGCCGGGCTTCATGATGTTGGCGACGCTGAAGACCGGGCCACGCTCGGGATGATTGTCGATCAGGCGGTGGAACACGCCCATGTGCCCGTAGGTCAGGCCGGCCTTCTCCGCGGCGACGACGATGTCCGGGCCGTGCAGCTTCGCGCCGGCACGGGCGGCGAGGTACAGCGTGACGATCTTCTCGAAGGTCTCGTCGTTGCGCTTGCCCAGATCGCTGGACGCGGCGCTGGCTGCGGGAGCGTCCAGTGCGAGTTCGGGCTGGGTCACCGGCTCGTCCTGGTCGTCGACCGCCTGTTCGTCGCCGACCACGCCCATGGTGGGCTCCATGCGCGGGGCGAAGGCGTCCGCGATGCTGGGCCGGGGAGCCTGCCTGGCCGACGCGCGCTTGCCCTGCTCCTGCTTGCGTGGCTTGCCGAAGAAAATGATCGCGGCGACCAGGATCGCGCCGGCAATGACGATACCAATGCGCAGCAGGGTGGTGTCTGACATCGTGCGTCGGCTCCTCGTTCTCTCTCGGCTTACGCCGCGCCCGCCAGGCGCGTCGCCTCGGCGAGGTCCACGGACACCAGGCGGCTGACGCCCGGTTCGCGCATGGTCACGCCCGACAGCTGGTGGGCGGCTTCCATGGTCGCCTTGTTGTGCGTGACGAACAGGAACTGTACCTGCTCGCTCATCTCGCTGACCATGTTTGCCAGTCGGCCGACGTTGGCTTCGTCGAGCGGCGCGTCCACCTCGTCCAGCAGGCAGAACGGCGCCGGATTCAGGCGGAAGATCGCGAACACCAGCGCCACCGCGGTCATCGCCTTCTCGCCGCCGGACAGCAGCGAGATGTTGGACACGCGCTTGCCCGGCGGGCGCGCCATGATCGTGACGCCGGTGTCGAGCAGGTCCTCGCCGGTGAGTTCGAGATAGGCATGACCGCCACCGAACAGGCGCGGATACAGCTCCTGCACGCTGGAATTGACCCGGTCGAAGGTGTCCTTGAAGCGGCCGCGGGTCTCGCGGTCGATCTTGCGGATGGCCTCTTCCAGCGTTTCCAGCGCCGTGGTGAGGTCGGCGAACTGCGAGTCGAGGTATTCCTTGCGTTCGGCGGCTTCGGCGTGTTCCTGGATCGCGGCCAGGTTGACCGGCTCCAGGCGACGCAGCCTGCCGTCCAGGTCGTTGACGATGCGCTCCCACGCCGACGCGTCGGCATCGTCGGGCAGCGTATTGACCACGTCCTCGATCACGAAACCCGCTTCCACGATCGCGGCGCTGAGGGTCTCGGCCTTGAGCACGAGGGCCTGCTGCTCCAGGCGACGCTGGCCGATGGCCTCGCGCTGCGCGATCGCCTGCTCGTCGCGGGCGTGGCGGGTCTGTTCGTACTGGCGCAGTTCGTTGTCGATGCCGTCGAGCGCGGTGCGCGCGGCGGTGAGGTTGTGCTCGACGGTGACGCGCTGTTCGAGCGCGACCTGACGCTGCTGTTCGAGCTGGTGCACCGGCTCGTCGCCGTCGGCGAGCTGCTCGGCCAGTTCGCCCAGGCGCGAATCCAGCTGACCGCGCTGCCCCCCCATGCGTTCCAGCGCCTGCATCAGGCCGGCGATCTGCGCACGCTGGGTTTCCACGCTCAGCAGCAACGCCTGCGCGGCATCGCGCGATTCGCGCGCCATGGTGCGCGCCTGTTCGCGGGCCTCGGTGAGGCTGCGGCGTTCGGCGTCCAGCTGCTGGCGCGCGTCTTCGAGTTCGGCCATGCGCATGACCGCCTCTTCCTGGCGGGCGCGGGCTTCGGCGGCCTGTTCACGCGAACCGTCCAGCATCGAAGCGAGCTGGGCGAGTTCGGCGTCGATCTTCTCGATGCGGTTTCGCGCGTTGTCCAGGCGTCCCTGCTGGCTCTGCAGCTGGCCGGCCAGTTCGGACACGCCGCGGTGCGCCATGTACAGCGCACGCTGGGCGTCTTCGCGCTGCTGCTCGGCGGCAAGCAGGCGATCGCGCCAGGCGGTGATGCCGCGCTCGAGTTCGTGCTCGCGATTCTGCAGTTCCTCGATCTGCGCGCGCAGCTCCTGGATCTCGCGTTCGCGCAGCAGCGCGCCCTGCCTGGCGGCGCCCGAACGCAGCACGCGCACCCAGCCGGCACCGAGGCGCTCGCCGTTGCGGGTGATGACCGATTCGCCCTCGCCCAGTTGCGGCAGCAGCGCGCGTGCCTCGGCCAGAGTCTCGGCCGTGTGCAGCTTGGCGAGGATGCGGCGGATCGCGATCGGGCCGGTGACTTTCGAAGCGAGCGACGTCGGAGCGAACGCGACGGCATCGTTGTGCGGATCGACCAGCGCGAGGCGGCCCTCACCGAGGTCGCCGATCGCATCGACCAGCGCTTCCGGTGCTTCGACCAGTACGCCCTCGATCAGCTGGCCGAGCGCGCTTTCGACGGCGTTTTCCCAGCCCTGTTCGACGACGAGCTTCTCGCCCACGCGAGCGGCGTTATCCAGGCCGCGCTGGCGCAGCCATTCGGTCGCGGCGCCCTGCTCCTGCCCGAGTGCGGCGTGCTGCAGGGTTTCCAGCGAGGCCAGGCGGCCGCGCGAGGTCTGCGCCTGCTTGCGCACCTCGGCCAGTTCGGTCTGCGCGGCGCGCTGCTGGTCCTGCAGCTCGGTGAGCGTGTGCTTGCGCTGTTCCAGCTCGCTGGTGAGCGTTTCCAGCGAGGCTTTCTGCGTGTCGTGCTGGTCCTGGATGCCGGCGAACGCATCCGTCAACGCGGTCAGGTCGAGCCCGGCGCGTTCGGCGCTCAGCGCTTCGCGACGGCGATCGGCATCGAGGGCCTGGCGGTCGAGGTGTTCGATGCGGGTGCGTTCGACATCCGCCGCACGCGCGGCTTCGGACTGCGCACGCGTATGCGTGTCCCAGCGCTGCTGCCAGTCGTTGAGCCGGGCTTCGGCATCGCGCAGCGCTTCCTGGCGTGCCTCGTCCTCGGCGCGCAGCTGTTCCAGGCGCGGCTCGGATTCCTCGATCGAGGCGCGCAGCACGTCCAGCCGCGACTGGTCGCTGCCGATGTGCTGGGCGATCTCCGCCAGCTGGTTCATCGCTTCGTCGCGGGCACGCTGCAGGCGCGTGGACATCTCGCGCTGGTGCTGGATCTGCTGCTCGATGCGGGCGAGCGCGCCACCGACTTCGTAGCTGGCGGCCTGCGCCTTGTTGAGGTTCTCGGCGGCTTCCTCGCGGCGGACGCGGCCGGTTTCGATCAGGCGCTCGGCTTCGCGCTGTTCGGCGATGAGCTGTTGCAGGCGGGTTTCCTGCTGGCTGAGCTTCTCGCGCTGCGCCTGCAGCTTCTGGTCGAGGGCGCGGTGTTCCAGCGCCTTCCACTCGGCGTCCTTGACCTTGCGTTCGGCCTGGATCGCCTGGTACTGCTCGGCCTGGCGCGCCTGGCGCTTGAGGTGCTCGAGTTGCTTGCCGACTTCCTCACGCAGGTCGTTGAGGCGGTCGAGGTTTTCGCGCGTGTGGCGGATGCGCGTTTCGGTTTCCTTGCGGCGCTCCTTGTACTTGGAGATGCCGGCGGCTTCCTCGAGGTAGACGCGCAGTTCCTCGGGCTTGGCCTCGATGACCTGGGAAATCATGCCCTGCTCGATGATCGAGTAGCTGCGCGGGCCCAGGCCGGTGCCGAGGAAGAGATCGGTGATGTCGCGTCGGCGGCACTTGGCGCCGTTGAGGTAGTACTGGTTCTGGCCGTCGCGGCTGACGGTGCGCTTGACCGAGATTTCGTTGAACGCGGCGAATTCGCCGCTGATGGTGTGGTCGGAGTTGTCGAAGATCAGCTCGACCATCGCCTGCGACACCGGCTTGCGCGCCGAGGAACCCGCGAAGATCACGTCCGTCAGCGAATCGCCGCGCAGGCGGCTGGCGGAGCTTTCGCCCATCACCCAGCGCACGGCGTCGATGATGTTGGACTTGCCGCAGCCGTTCGGGCCGACCACGCCGGTCATGTTGGTCGGCAGGTGCAGCGTGGTCGGGTCGACGAAGGACTTGAAGCCGGACAGCTTGATGGTGGAAAGACGCATGCGGCAGAACAGCCCCTGACGCTGCCGGCAGGCAGCGCCGCTAAGTGACAAAACCAATTAGAATTATTGCCTAAGCCTTTGATTGGATTAGGCTGTCTCGCACCATCCGGCACGAGCTTCCCGGGAGTATACCGGCTGCCGCGGCGCGGCAAGCGGCCGTCCGTGCCTTGCTCAGGCGCCCGCTTCCAGCCGCTGTCCGGTAGCGGCGTCGAAGAAGTGCAGCGCGCCGGCAGCGAGGTCCAGCGGCAGGGCCTGGCCGACCTCGACGCTCACATCGGGAGCCAGCCGCGCCACCAGCGCGTCAGGCCCATAACGCAGGTTGACGAAGGTCTCGCTGCCCACGGGTTCGACCACTTCGACTTCGGCGTTGAGCGCGGCGGCACGCTGCGGACCTGCCGGCAGCAGGTGCTCGGGCCGCACGCCGACCGCCAGCTCGCGATCCAGCCACGACACCGGCACGTCGACGCCGTCCAGGCCGATGCGGCGCCCCTCGCCCAGGCTCAGTGCCAGGCCGTCGGCACGAACCAGGCGGCCGTGCACGATGTTCATCGCGGGGCTGCCGAGGAAGGTCGCGACGAACAGGTTCGCCGGTCGCGCGTACAGGGCCATGGGCGTGTCGATCTGCTGGATCTGCCCGTCCTTCAGCACGACGATGCGCTGGCCCAGCGTCATCGCCTCGATCTGGTCGTGGGTGACGTAGACCATGGTCGCGCCGAGCCGGCGGTGCAGGCGCGCGATCTCCACGCGCATGCCGCTGCGCAGCTTGGCATCCAGGTTCGAGAGCGGCTCGTCCAGCAGGAACACCTGCGGATGCCGCACCAGCGCCCGCCCCAGCGCCACGCGCTGGCGCTGGCCGCCAGACAGCGCGCCCGGCTTGCGCTCGAGCAGGCGGTCCAGTTCCAGCATCGCCGCCGCTTCCGCGACGCGGGCGGCGATGTCGGCCTTCGGCATCCCGCGCAGCTTCAGCGCGAAGCCGAGGTTCTCGGCCACCGTCATGTGCGGGTACAGCGCGTAGTTCTGGAAGACCATCGCGATATCGCGTTCCTTCGGCGGCAGGTCATTGACCCGCCGGTCGCCGATGCGCAACTCGCCGTCGCTGATCGCTTCCAGCCCGGCAATCATCCGCAGCAGGGTCGACTTGCCGCAGCCCGACGGGCCGACCAGCACCATCAGCTCGCCGTCGGCGATTTCGAAGGTCGCGTCGGCCACGCCGACGAAGCCGTTCGGGTAGACCTTGCGCAAGCGATCGAGCGAGACCTTGGCCATGGTTCTCCGGTTCCTTTTCCACCCCGGGCGAGGGAGCCGCGCCCCCGGACATGCATCCGGCTGGATCGTGGGCTATCCTGCGCCATGTAACCGTTTTCATACTCAGTAATCAACGACCCGGCCACGGAGGCGAGACCCAGATGAACCAGGCGCCAGTCTTTCCCGAGGGTTTTCTGTGGGGCGCGGCCACGGCCGCGCATCAGATCGAAGGCTCGCCACTCGCCGACGGCGCCGGCCCCAGCATCTGGACGCGCTTCGCACATACGCCGGGGATGATGCTCAACGGCGACACCGGCGACGTGGCCTGCGACCACTACAACCGCTGGAAGGACGACGTGAAGCTGATACGCGAGCTGGGCCTGCAGGCCTATCGCTTCAGCGTGTCGTGGTCGCGCATCCTCCCGGAGGGCACCGGCCGGGTGAACCAGAAGGGCCTGGACTTCTACTCGCGCCTGGTGGACGAGCTGCTCGCCAACGGCATCGAGCCGCTGTTGACGCTCTATCACTGGGACTTGCCCGCGGCGCTCGACGATCGCGGCGGCTGGCTCAACCGCGACATCGCCGACTGGTTCGCCGAATACGGCAGCGTGCTGTTCCGCGCGCTCGACGGACGGGTGAAGAAATGGGTCACGCACAACGAACCGTGGGTCGTCACCGACGGCGGCTATCTCCATGGCGCGCTCGCTCCGGGTCATCGCAGCAGGTACGAGGCGCCCATCGCTTCGCACAACCTGATGCGCGCGCACGGCGCGGCGGTGAAGGCGTATCGCGAGTTGGGCAAGCACGAGATCGGCCTGGTGGTGAACATCGAGCCGAAGTACCCGGCCTCGGATTCGGCGGAAGACGCCGCGGCGGTGCGGCGTGCGCACGCCTACATGAACGAGCAGTACCTTCACCCCGCCCTGCTCGGCCGCTACCCGCCCGAGCTGAAGGAGATCTTCGGCGACGCCTGGCCGGAATGGCCGGAAGACGACTTCCGCCTGATCCGCCAGCCGCTGGATTTCGTCGGCATCAATTACTACACGCGCAGCGTTACCAAGGCGGCGGAAAGCTATCCGCTCAACACCGGCGTGGTGAAGCAGCCGCTGGGCACCTACACGGAAACCGGCTGGGAAGTCTTCCCGCAGGGCCTCACCGACCTGCTGCTGTGGTTCAAGCAGACCTACGGCGACCTACCGGTCTACATCACCGAGAACGGCGCCGCGTTTTTCGATCCGCCGGCGGCTATGGTCGACGAGGCCGGCAATCGCCGCGTGCGCGATCCGCTGCGCATCGACTACCTGCGCAAGCACATCGGCGCGGTGCACGAGGCGATCCGGCAAGGCGTGGACATCCGTGGCTACATGCTGTGGTCGCTGATGGACAACCTGGAGTGGTCGCTGGGTTACTCCAAGCGCTTCGGCATGGTGCACGTGAACTACGTGACGCAGGAACGCACGCCGAAGGACAGCGCGCGGTGGTACTCGAAGGTGATCGCGACGCATGGGCGGTCGCTGGCGGAGCCGTTGCCGTATTGAGCTTGCGCCGGGATCTGGCCGCCGTTCCTTGTGCCGGGGCTTTGCGCCCTTCTCCACGTCGTGTCGGGCCTACTCCTTCTCCACGTTGCGCCGGGCCTACTCCCTTCTCCCCGCTTGCGGGGAGAAGGTGCCGAAGGCGGATGAGGGGGCGAGCGGAGCGAGCTGCCTTGGCTTTGCTTTCGCCGTTGAGAAGAAAAGCAAGAGCAACTCGCTGCGCTCGCCCCCCTCATCTGCCCCCCGATTAAAGCATTCGGGGGCAGGCTCTTCGGGCATCTTCTCCCCGCAAGCGGGGAGAAGAAGTTCCGTCGCAGGCCAGCCGCCCGAATCAGCGTTTGATCACGATCTCGACCGGGACGCGATTGACGCGCAATTCTCCGTTCCTCACCCCGCCTCCGCTGCGGGCAGTCGCGCTCCGCCACTCTGGCGGCAACGCAAGCACGACACCACCCTTTGGCACCGTCACGCCTTCCCGCAACGCGAGATGCAGCGTATCCCCGTCGGCCTTCAGCGCGTACGACAGCGCGCCCTGCGGCGTGCGCAGGCCTGAAACCGATACGCCCTCGCCCTCCAGCCAGTCCGCCGGCAAACCTGCGCCGATCACCAGCGCATCGTCCGATTCCCGCGTGTACGCGAACATGTCGAGCACCGAGCGCACGTAGTCCGACTCCACCCACGCGTGCGGCAGGTCGCCGACGAAGAACGGTTGGCGCGGCGTGCGCGACACCACTTCGGCCCACTGGTTCCAGCCGCGCGGCTGCTGGTCCCCGAAGAAGAAATCCAGCGCCGCGTGCGCGCGTTCCCTCTCACCCAGGCGCACGAACGTTCCCACCGTGCGCAACTCGTAAGGCGTGTAATCCTTCCACTCGCGCGTGCCGTCGCGGCGGGCCACGAACTCGCGCCAGTAGCGTTCGAAGGTGTTGTGCAGCAGGTCCTGCGGCAGCGCATCCTGCTCACCGCCGGGCGCAAGCGCGATCGTGGTCGACGTCGCATCGAAGTCGCCCAGTTCCGCCGACCCGGGCAGGAAATCGATGCCGCGCTGTTTCGTAGCCGCCACAAGCGAGGCATGCAGATCGGCGCGGAACTGGTCGCGCGAGGCTGCAAACGCCGCCGCTTCCTTGCGCTTTCCGAGCCACTGCGCGATCTCGACCGCGTCCTTGTAACCGCGCAGCGCCCAGAAGTTGTCCCAGTACGAGTGCATCGGCTTGGCCGAGTAGCCCTCGTGGCTGATCGAGGCCGGCATCATTCCGTAGAACGCGGCATTCACGGCGCGATTGTCCGCCGTGCGTTCGCTCAGGCGCAGTTCGTCCATGTACTTCACCGCACCGGCCACGTGCGGCCACATGGCATCCAGCAGCTCGCGATCGCGTGTGTAGCGGTACAGCTCCGCGACGGCGAAGATCAGTTCGCCGTGGCTGTCGTTTTCCGGGACCGGATCGCTGCCGCGGTCGTCCACGCAGCACGGCACCTTGCCGTTGTCGAACTGGTACGGCGCGTACCAGCGCAGGAATTCCTCCGCCACGTCTTCGCGTCCAAGCCGCAGCAGGCCTTCGGCAATCATCGCGCCGTCGCGGATCCAGGCGCGTGCGTACGAACGCGTACCCGGCTGCAGGCGCGGCCCGGTGCGGCTGATGAGCATGTGGGCGAGCGCGGTGCGCAGCGTGTCGACGAGATGCTGGCCCTGCGGCGGCACGCGGATCGCGGCCGCATCGAGCTTCGCACGCCACTGCGCGGCGACTTCCTGCTGCGCGGCGACGAGGTCGGAATCCGATGCATCCGGGAACGGATTGGCGGAAGGGTCGTTCGATTCGGCCCTGGCGCCGCCGCTCGTCGCACTCAATGGAACGTAGTACGCAACTTCCCGGCGCTCGCCGGGCTGCAGGCGCATGCGGTACAGCATCGCGCCGGAGGCCATGCCGGTCTCGTCCACCACGGCGGCGCGCTGCAGCGATCCGGAGTTGTCGAAGATTTCGCCTTTCCGCAGGTGTTCGGCGACCAGTCCGCCATCGAACGACGTCGCGAACGTGACGTCGGGTCGCTGCAGGTTCGTCAGCACGACGCGCGCATCCCCCCGTCCGTCGACGGGCCTGCGGGCGACCGTGACGTTGCTGCCGTCCATGGCCAGCTCGTGGATCGGCGAGAACCCGCCCGGCGTGCTGAGGAACTGCGTGGGCGGATTCACCTGCCACGGCTGCACGGCCAGCGCCAGCACGTAGTCGCGGGCTGAATCGCCCGTATTGGTCAGCGCGTAGCGGACCAGCATCCGCGCCTGCTTGCGGTCGCCCTGCGCGAAGGCCGTGACGCGCAGATGGAATTGCGGATGCGTCCACTCGACCGAGGGGATCGGCAGGTAGCCGTCCTGCAACGATTGCGACAGCTGCACGTCGGCCCAGGTCACCAGCCGGTCGTCGACGCGCACGAACGGCGTCAGGCTGATGCCGCCGCGCCCGAGCTCGACGGCGCCGTCCTCGCCGATCAGGCCCTGGTCCGTCCCGCCATCGATGCCGACGATGGTCCAGTACGGCTGCTCGCCCTGGAGGCCGCGCGGAAAAATCCCGCGCGGTGCATCCGCGGCGATGGCGCGCAGGAAATCGTTGGGCGTCGCGCCGAAGGACAGCGGCTCGATGGCGACTTCGGCCAGCCCGTAGCGCCGGCCCTGCCCTTCGTGCAGGCTCAGCCGCAGGTAACGCGCTTCCGACTCGGGCAATGCGATAGGGTCGATGCCGCCATTGCCCTGGGTAACCTGGCGCACAGTCCGCCAGTCCTTGCCGTCCTGCGAGAGCGCGATGTCGTAGACCGTCGCCCCCTCGCCTTCCATCCAGCGCAGCCGCACTCCACCGAACTCGCGCTGGCGTCCCAGGTCCAGATCGATGCTTGCGGGACGCTCCGCCGTTGCGCGCCACGCCGTATCGGTACGGCCATCCACGGCGTTGGCCGCCGGGTTTCCGCCGATGGAACCCGTCGCCGTGGCGACCGGGCGCGGCGGCGGCGAAGTCTCCACCGCGCGCTCGCGGAATTCGAGCGAATCGAAGCACACCGAACCCTGGCCGCCCACGCTGTTGGAGATCGTGAACTCCACCTTCCGGCTCTCGTGAAGCACCGGATCCGGCGACGGTCCCCACGCCTTCGCGATGTGCCGCTTCTTGTAGACCACGCGCGTCCATTGCACGGGGAAGTCGTAGCGCGGCCTGTTCACCCACCAGACGTTGTCGCCGCTGGCGTCGATCAGCTTGAACTGCAGGTCATTGGCCGGCGAATCGCCGCGCAACTGGAAGGCGAATTCGTAATCCGCCGGATACGCCAGCGGCAGCTCGCGCTGCAGGCCGACATAGCCGGAGACGCCGTTGAAGTCGTAATCCAGGCACAAGGCGCGCCCTTCGACGCCGTCGGTTGCGCGCAGTCGGCCCGTCACCTGGTTGGAGGCGATCACGCGCCAGGGCGATCCGTCCCCGAAGTCGTCCAGCACCGTCGCTCCCGCCGCGGTGGGCATGCCCGGTCCCAACGCCGCCAGCAGCACGAACGGACGCAGCAACCTCATCCCTTCACGCTCCCCACCAGCAGGCCCTGCAGGTAGTAGCGCTGCAGCACCAGGAACAGCAGCAGCACCGGCAGCACCGTCACCACGGAGCCGGCCATCATCATTTCGATGTCCTGCACGTGCTCGCGCGAGAGCGAGGCCAGCGCCACCGGCAGCGTGTACATGCTGTTGTCGCTGAGCACGATCAATGGCCACATGAAGTCGTTCCACGAGGCCAGGAACACGAAGATCGCCAGCGTCACCAGGATCGGCTTGAGCAGCGGCAGCACGATCTGGAAGAAGATGTGGCCCTCGCCCGCGCCATCGATACGCGCGGCTTCCAGGAGTTCATCGGGAATGGAGCGCGCGTACTGGCGGACCAGGAAGATCCCGAACACGCCGGCCATGCCGGGAACGATCGCGCCGCCGTACGTGTTGATCAGCCCCATCTGCTTGAGCATCAGGAACAGCGGCATCATCGTCACCTGCGCGGGGATCACCAGCGCCGCCAGCAACAGCCGGAACACGCGTTCGCGACCGGCGAAGCGCAGCTTGGCGAAGGCGTAGCCCGCCATCGTGTTGAGCAACAGCGCGATCAGCGTGGTGAGCCCGGCAATCAGCGCGCTGTTGAGCAGGTAGCGCCCCATGCCGGCCTTGGCGAACAGTTCGCGGTAGTTGTGCAGGGTCGGCGCATCCGGCCACAGCGGCGGCGGGAAATGGCTCGCCTCGCCCGGCTGCATGAACGACACCGCCAGCATCCACAGCAACGGCGCCAGGCTGAGCGCAGCCAGTCCGATCAGCAAGCCGTTGATGATGGCCTTGGCCAGGCGTGGATTCATCGTCGCCTCACTCCGCGCCTTTCCTGCGGGCGTACCACAGCATCGCCGAGGTCGTAACGCTCATCAGCACGAACAGCAGGAAGGCCACGGCCGATGCATTGCCGAGGTTCCACCACTTGAAGCCTTCGTCGTACATCAGGTAGAGCACGCTCACCGTGCTCTGCAGCGGCCCGCCCTGCGTGATCACATAGGGTTCCGCGAACAGCTGGAAGTAGCCGGCCATGGTCAGGATGGCGACCATCAGCAGCACCGGCCCCAGCATGGGTAGCGTCACGTGCCAGAACTGCCGCGGCGCCGACGCGCCATCGATGCGCGCGGCCTCGTACAGGTCTTCGGGAATCGACTGCAGGCCGGCCAGCAGGATGATCATGTTGTAGCCGAAGTTCTTCCACACCGCGAACAGGATGATCGCGGGCATCGCCCAGTGGGGATCGCCGAGCCAGTCGACCGGATCGATGCCCAGCCACGACAGGCCCCAGTTCACCAGGCCGTAACTGGTGTGGAACAGGTAGCGCCAGATCACCGCCACCGCGACCACCGTGGTCACCACCGGCGCGAAGAACGCGGTGCGGAAAAACGGCTTGAACCGGCCGAGCCGCGAATGCAGCAGCAGCGCAGCGCCGAGCGAAGCCGCAATCGACAGCGGAACGCCGACGATGACGAAGTACAGCGTGTTGCCCAGCGCCTTCCAGAACAGCGGATTGCGCAGCAGGCCCAGGTAGTTGTCCAGGCCGACGAAGCGCAGGTTGTCGCTGTTGGCGAGCGCGTAGATGTCGAAGTCGGTCAGGCTCAGGGCCAGCGCCGCCAGCACCGGCAATCCGAAGAACACCGCGATCACCGTCAATGCGGGCGCGGCGAAGATCCAGCCGGCAGTCGCGGTCTTCATGGCGCACCTGCCGCCTGGCGATCGAGCATCCAGCGCCGCTTCTCGAGGATGCGGTCGGCACGCCGGTCTAGTTCGGCCGCAGCTTCGTCGACGCTCAGGCGGCCGTTCGCGAGTTGCTCGCCGACGAGCTTGATCTCGTTGGCGATGCGCTCCCATTCGGGCACCTTCGGTGCGGGCTTTGCGCGTTCGAGCTGGTCGCGGAACGCGCGCGCATACGGATCGGCGGTGAACGCGCGCGCTTCCCACGCGCTGCGTCGCGGCGGCAGATTGCCGGTCACGGTGTGGAAGCGCAGCTGCGTCGCCGGCTCGGACAAATACGCGACGAACTTCCACGCCGCGTCCTGGTGCGGCGAATGATTGAACAGCACGAAACTCGCACCGCCCGCGACCGAGGCCCCCGGCCCTTTCTCACCGGGCAGCGGCATCGTCATCCACGCCGACTGCACCTGCGGCGGCAGGCGCTTGCGGAATTCGGCGATGTTCCAGGGCCCGTTGATGTAATAGCTGAAATAGCCGCGACCGAACTCGTCCCACACGTTCGCGATCTGCGTATTGCTCGCCAGCGGCGCCCAGTGCCGGTCGAAGATCTCGCGATAGAACGCCAGCGCGCGCTTGAAGCCCGGACTGCGGAAATTGCCGTAACGGCCGTTGTCGCGCAGCAGCGGCTCCTCGGCCTGGATCCCGAGGTTCAACAACGGCTCGTGCTCGTTGAGCGGCAGCAGGATCGCGTAACGCCGCGGGCCGACTTCGCGCTTGACCGCGGCCAGCGCCCGCTTCCACTCATCCCAGGTGCGCGGCGGTGTGCGGATGCCGGCTTGTTCGGCGAGGTCGCGGCGGTAGAACGGCAGGCGCGTCTCGACGTACCACGGCACCGCGTAGGTCGCGCCGTCGATGACGCCGGTATCCCAGGCGCCGGGGAAATAGTCGGACACCTGCATCGACGGCGTCGCGGCGATGCGACGGTCGAGCGGCGCCAGTGCGCCGAGCAGGGCGAATTCGGACACCCAGGTGTTGCCGATCGCGCACACGTCCGGCAGCGCATCGCCCGCGAAAGCCGTCAGCAATTTCTCGTGCGAGGAGATCAACGGCATCTGCTGCACGACGATGTGGATGCCGGGATGCCGGCGCTCGAACTCCGGGATCAGGCGGACGACCATTTCGCCCTCGAAGCCCATCGCCCAGAAGCGCACGACTTCGCGCCGGTCGGTGGTCTTCGCGCACGTGACCAGCGTCAACACCAGCAGGACCGCACCCGCCACCCTGCAGGCGATGCGCATGGCATGAAGCTGGCCCGGCCACCGCATCCGCATCGACTCACTTCCCCGTTGGCGATTCGCCCGCATTCTGCACCGGCGCGGCATCCGGCGCCGATGGCGTCGCGTCGAGCCAGCCGCCGCGGAAGCCCGCCTTCTTCAGGCCGGCGCGGATATAGGGACTGCGCTTCATCACGTTCCAGACGAACCCGTTGCGGTAGTTCGCGATCATCGTGACGATCGGCCCCTGGTCGATGCCAAGGTAATCGCTCGCCACCCAGCCTTTCCCGGGCACCAGGCGACCGGTCACCAGCGGCACGTCGTAGTGGAAGCTGGGATTGAACGAGTCCAGGAACCCGTAGCTCGAATACAGGAAGTCGCCGTAGCGCTCGTGCATCTCCAGCGTCGCCGGCACCACCACTTCGGGCGCGAACGGCAGCGAAGCGACGGCTGCCGTGGGTGCGATCGTGCCGTCATCGAAGCTGTGGCCCAGTCCTGCGCCGCGTGCCGAGTAGCCGTGGAATTCGCGCTGCTCGCCTTCGTAGACCTGGCGCGTGTTGACCGGCCCGTCGCAGGCGGTGAGCCCCCAGGCATTCGCGCTGTAGCCCTTCCATCGCATCGGATTGGCGATGGCATACGCGCGTTGCGCGAGCACGGCACGACGACTGTTCTCGAAGTAGTCGATGCCGCGCTTGCGCATGTAATCGTCCTGGATCCCGCTGAAATCGATCCAGACGTGGCTGTACTGGTGGCCGAACAGCGGCGCGAACGCGAGATATTCCTGCCCCTGGAATTTCCCCCACGTGCGATCGTAGGTGCTCGCCCATGCGGTCCAGGCGTCGGGCCCGACCGGATGCGTCGGGGAACCCAGGGCCAGCACGTACACCATCATCGCTTCGTTGAAGCCCTGCCAGTCGTGCTCGATGAAGCCCTTTTCCGGGTCCCAGCCCATCGAGATCAGCGGCGACCGGCGCTGCATCCAGGTCCAGTCGACGCGTCGGTAGAGCTCGTCGGCCAGCGCGCGGATCTGCTGCTCGCGCGGATCCTCGCCGGTGTAGTACTCGCGCACGAACAGCACGCCCATCATCAGCAGCGTCGTGTCGACGCTCGACAACTCGACCCACTTGTCGAACCGCTGGCCGCTCTGCATGTCGAGGAAGTGGTAGTAGAAGCCCTGGTAAGCCCCCTTCCCCGTCGCTTCCGGACCCGACGGCAGGTCGCGGAAGAATTTCAGCGTCGTCAGCGTGCGATCGACCGCCTGCGTGCGGCTCACCCAGCCGTTCTCGATGCCGATCGGATACGCCGTCAACGCGAACCCCACCGACGCGATGCTCGAGAACGGCCGCGACGGATAGCGGTCCGGCGTCAGCCCGTTCTTCTCGTTGGTGGTGTCCCAGAAGAACTGGAAGGTGCGCTTTTCGATGTCGTCGAAGAGCGGCGGAAGCGGCGCGCGGTTTGCTTCCGTGGATGGCGGCGCAAGAGCAGCGTCGGGCTTTTCCTGTACCGCCGCCGGCGCCTGCGCACGCTGGCACGCCCCGATCGCCAGAACGAAACAGGCGAGCATGAAAGAAGACAGTGCCTTGCGACGGGACTGCTGCAGCATCAGCAACTCCAGACGGGGAATACGTGGCGTCGGCCACCGCTCCGGTGGCCGGCGCCTCCATCCGCTTACCAGCTCAGGCCGAATGACAGCTTGAACATGCGCGGTGGCCAGACCGTCGAATCACCGTTGCGACGGCCGAAGGTCGGGTTCGCGTTCACCGGATCGCCGCGCCAGGTGTCGTAGTCGAGGAAGTTCTTCCAGTTGAAGACGTTGAACACGTCGCCGCGCACGCGGAACTTCAGATCCGTGCCCGTATCCCATTCCTTCTGTACGGCGAGGTCGAACTGCTTGAAACCGATCGTGTCGTCCGGCGTGAAGGGATCGAAGAAGCAGTTGTCGAAGCTCACCGTGTCGTGGCAGTTCACGGCTTCCTTCGGCGTCGGGCTGGCGAGCGTCAACTTGCTGGAGAACGTCAGGCCCTTGTACTCGTAGATTCCCGTCGCGACGAGGCGATGCTTGGGGATGCCCAGCGAGGTCGTGAACGGCTGCCCCACCTGGCCCGAATAGTCGAACAGGTAATGTTCGTCCGAATTGGCGGCGTTGTTCCGGTTCTCTTCCGCATCGCTGTAGGTGTAGGCGATGGTGAAGCCCCATGGCGAACTGGTCGTGTACGGCTTCTCGAGCGAGAGGAGCAACTGGTTGAGCCGGGTCTCGATGCCGTTGTCGGCGAGAAGAAGCGTCCCGAAGCCGGGGATCGGGAAACCGAACGGTTGATGCCCCCACGTCGCATCCGGGAAGGCCGGATCACGGTAGCTGCCATCCGGCCACCGGTTGCCCAGCGCAAACTGGATGCCGTCCTTGCTTCGCACATGGACGATCGTCGCCGACGAATTCCAGTCGTGCCCCCATACGGTGAAGATGTTGCGCATGCCGAGGCTGAACTGGTCGGAATACGGGACCTTGAGATGGTTGTTCATCAGGTTCACTTCGGCACCAAGGTTCGGGTTGGCCGCTACCAGCGCGAACAGGTTTTCGGGATCGAGGAACGCAGGATCCCAGGCCAGGCAGTTGTCGACCCCGACCGTGCACGGATGGAAAGTGGTGTTGAACTGGAAGCGGTAGCGCGGGAACGTGCTCTTCGATTGTTCCAGCGCGAGGTAGTCGAACAGGTTCCGGTCGTACGCACGACCTGCGCCGCCGAAAATTACGTGCCGCTGGTTACCGAAGAGATCGTAGGAGAAGCCCAGGCGCGGCGCCCATTGCCCGTCGTAGGCATCGCGATTGTTACCCGTGCTGATGTAGTCCTCGATGTCGTAGTCGACATTCGGGCCATGGATGTTGCTCCAGTTCCGCAATGCATCGACCAGCGCAGCGGGCGTCACGAAATCCTCGTAGCCGGGGGTGCGCTCGTAGTCATAGCGAATACCCAGGTTGAGCGTGAGCTTGTCGGTGACATCCCAGTCGTCCTGGAAATAGATGCCGTACTGCTTGTTGGTTGAGGTGATGTTGCGGTCGACGGCGCCCGGCAGCGGCGCGCCGAAGTCAACCCGGTAAGGCACGAAGGTAGCCAGCGTTCCGCGGCCTTCCAGCAGGTTCTCGTAGTAATCCACGCGGTACTGCGGATTGAACGGCTGCTGCTCGAACGCGTTCACCTCGATCGACTTGTATTTGAAGCCGACCTTGATCGTGTGGTTCTCGAACCCGGTAAACGTGAAATCGTCCTGGAACGAATAGCCCTTCTGCCCCTTGTCCTGGAAGTCCTGCCCGCCTCCCACGTTGAGGATGACGTTGCCTTCGCCCTGGTTCACCAGATTGTTGGTGATCTGGTAACCGGGGCCAATGGTGATCGGTCGCGGGCTCCACTCATCGTCCTCGGACGTGAGGTGCATGTCGTTAAGCCAGCTTTCGCCGTTCCACTGCCAGCGCAGGTCGACGCGCGTGCTGTTGTTGGTCTTGCTGGTTCCATAGGAATTCGTGTTCGGTCCATCACCGATGTTGGTGATTTCCTCTTCGTCGCGACGCTTGGCAGACAGCTCGATCAAATGGTTGTCGTTGAGCTGCCAGGTCAGCTTGCCGAAGTACATGTCCTGATCGAACGGCGCGCCACTTGACCCGATCAACGACGCCAGCTCCGACGTCAGGCCGGCAGGATTGAAGGCCCCGTCACCGATCCGGATGTCGCGCGGACGATCGATTTCCTTCGCTTCGTAGGTCACGAAGAAGAACAATTTGTCGCGGATGATGGGTCCGCCGAAAGCGGCGCCGTACTGCTCTTCCTTGGAGTCCACCTTGGATCCGTTGCGTTCTTCCCGGAATGTCGGGCTGCGCCACTGGTCGGAGGTGTAGTCCCAGAAGAAGCTGCCCTCGAATTCGTTGGTGCCGGACTTGGTCACCGCCGTCACCGCGGCGCTGCTGATCTGATCGTATTCGGCGCTGTAGTTGGACGTGATGACCTTGTACTCGCCGATCGCCAGCTGCGGGAACGGGTTGCCACTGGTGGAATCCTGGCCGCTGACGCCGCCTTTGAGCACATAGTTCTTCTGCCCTACGCCATCGATGAACACATTGATGCCGTTGGAGCTCTGCGCACCGCTGCGCAGCTTCGTCGAACCGTCCTGCCCCTGTTCGAAGATCATGCCCGGCACGGTATCGGCGAAGGCAAGGAAATTGCGCGAGGCCTGAGGCAACGCTTCGATCTGCTTTTGCGTCACATAGGTCGCAACCTCCGACGTCTTGGTCTCGGCCAGCAACGTCCCCGTCACCGTCACCGCTCCCAGTTCCGTCACCGGCCCCGTCGCCGGCGTTTCGGCGGCCCCACCCGCTGCAAGGTCCAGCGTCGCCGTCTGCCCCACCTGCAGCGTGACCACCCTGGATGTGGTCTGGCCCGCGGCCGCGACGTCGATGCGGTACGTGCCCGGCGGCAGGCCGGCGACCGAATAGTTGCCGCTCGATGAGGCCTCGACGCTGCGGCTCAGTCCCGTGGCCACGTTAGTCGCGGTCACCCGCGCCTGGGCAGGCGCCTGGCCGCGCACGGTCGCTGCCGTGCTCTGGGCCAGCGCCGGTGTCGCGACGGCGAACAGGCAGCTCGCCAGTGCGCACGCCAGCAGTTTCGGCATGGGGCGAAAGCCCTTTGCGGTGCGGTGTTTCATGTGTCTTCCCCTCCCAGGGCTGCAGACATGTAAACGGTTACATCGCTATTGGAAGAAGCCGCCGTCAGGAACTGTCGGACCCGGACTGGCGGCCGCTGGATTCACGCACGACCAGTTGTGGAAGCAGGGGCGTCGGGGCCGGCAGCGGCGTCTGCTTGCTGAGTCGCGCCAGCAGCATCCGCGCGGCGGAGGCGCCCAGCCCGCTGATATCGACCTGCATCGTCGTCAGGCCGGGATAGACGAAGCGCGCCAGCGGAATGTCGTCGAAGCCGGCGACGGCGATCTCGTCCGGCACGCGCACCCCCGCCTGCGAGAACGCGAACAGGCAGCCGAGCGCCATCATGTCGTTGGCCGCGAATACGGCTTCGGGCCGATCCTTCGCCACGAGCACCGCACGCCCCGCACGATGCCCGGAGGCCTCGTCGAATGCGCCGGGCAACACCCATTCCTCGACGCCGAGTTCGGCCATCGCGTCCTGGTAGCCGCGCAGGCGCTGGTAGGCATCGAAGTTGTCTTCGGGGCCGGCGATGAAGGCGATGCGTCGATATCCCCTCGCAATCAGGTGCGCCATCATCGCGCGCGCACCCTCGTAGTTGGCCACGCCGAGCGAGAGGAAGTTCTCGCCCGCGTACTGGCTGTTGATCAGCACGACCGGCAGTCCGGGTGCGATGTCGTCGGAACTCGCCGGCAGCGCGGCGTAGGGAGACATGACCAGCAGTCCGTCGACGCGTCCGCGCATTGCGCGCATCGCCATGCCCTGCTCGTCGCGGTGGCCGTGATAGCTCGACACCAGCAGGTGCATGCCGTGCTCGCGCGCGACCTGGTCGATGCCTCGCATCAGTTCGGAAAAGAATTCGCCGTACAGGTCCGGCAACACAACGCCGATGGCGTGGGTGCGGCGACTGCTCAGACTGCGCGCGGCGGCGTGCGGCGAATACTGCAGACGCTTGGCGGCTTCGAGCACGCGCTGGCGCACTTCGGCGGTCACGTTGGCCTGGCCGTTGAGCGCGCGGGACACGGTCGCCACCGAGACCTGGGCGGCCGTCGCTACGTCTCTGATCGTGACTCCACCTGCCATCTGCCGGTTCTCATCCCTGGACGCGGTAGCAAATGTAAACGTTTTCAGCCAAGCCTGTAAATTTGTCGTAAGGCAGGCTCAAAACGCGCTTTATATGGTTGTTCTACAAGGCTTTTTCTGCAAGCAGGCGTTTGCTGCAACGCGGAAACTCACCCCGACCGGACTTCCCCGGGCGTCCGGGCACGGATCGCCAGCGCGTGGATGTCGGTCGCCATCAGTTCCCCCACCGCAGCGTACACGGCGCGGTGCCGGGCGATCGGCGTCATCCCCGCAAAGGCCTCGCTGACGATGTCCACCCGGAAGTGCCCGCGGCCATCGCGCGCACCCGCATGGCCCGCGTGCCTGTGGCTCTCGTCCTCGATTTCCAGCGAGGCCGGGCGCAGCGCCGACTCGATGGCGGCACGGATCGCACCGACGCGCTGCTCGCGCGGCAGTCCGAGCGCCGGACCGGTCGCCGTGCCCATCATGGGAGCACCCGTCGGAAGGGACGCACCTCGACGCGCTGGTACACGCCGGCCGCGAGATACGGATCGGCGTCCGCCCAGGCGCGGGCCGCTTCCAGCGATCCGAACTCGGCCACCACCAGGCTGCCGCTGAAGCCGGCCGGACCGGGATCTTCCGCGTCGATGGCCGGGCACGGTCCGGCCAGCATCAGGCGGCCCTCATCGCGCAACGCCGTCAGCCGCGCCAGATGCTCCGCGCGCGCGGCGAGCCGCTTCGAAAGGACGTCCTGGCCGTCGTAGCCTTCGATCACGTACCACATGCCTTCGTATTTCCTGCGCAAGGGGGCGCCGATTGTAGCCGCAGCGCACAGCCGGCCCGTTTCGCGGCCCCGCTGGCTGGACACGCCCGGCCCCACCCCGTACCCTTGGCACAACTACCTGAGGCCGGAACCAGCGGCTGTCGCGACAGGTCTCCCACGCCGTCGCCACGCGCACAAGACGTGCATCGCTGCGCCTCCCCGGTCCAAGCCCGCAATCCATTTCATCCTCATCGCCCCGCTCCGGTGGGCGCGCAGGCTGAAGTCCATTCGGGCAATGGGGCGATTTTCGAGCAGCTTCCAACCTTGCTGTCCGTAGCACCTTGCGGTCGTGTTCGCAGACCGGGCCCTCGCCCGTTGCCGGCACGTCCGATGCCGTAGCCATGCCAGGGCCCGGAGGGGCCGGCTTCGAATGACCGATGAAGTGAACAGCGGCGACGCCCCCAGCGATGGCGGCGCACCCGCCGCGCCGCAGAACAACCATAACGGGACCAGCCCGGGGGCAAGCCGTCCGCAGCAGCAGGAAATGCCGCTGGCGGTGGTGCTCGGCCAGCCGGTGCTGCAGATTCCGCAGGACCTGTACATCCCGCCGGATGCGCTCGAGGTCATCCTCGAGGCCTTCGAAGGGCCGCTCGACCTGCTGCTGTACCTGATCCGCCGCCAGAACCTGGACATCCTCGACATCCCGGTCGCGGAGATCACCCGCCAGTACGTCGAGTACATCCAGACGATGCACGAGATGCGCTTCGAACTGGCCGCCGAATACCTGGTGATGGCCGCGATGCTGGCCGAGATCAAGTCGCGCATGCTGCTGCCGCGTTCGCAGACCGAGGAAGGCGAGGAAGACGACCCGCGTGCCGAACTCGTCCGCCGACTGCAGGAGTACGAGCGCTTCAAGAAGGCCGCCGAGGACATCGACGCCCTGCCCCGCCAGGACCGCGACACGACGCCGGCCACTGCCTTCGTGCCCGATCGCGCCAGCATCAAGCTGCCGCCGCCGGTCGAGCTCAAGGAAATGCTGCTGGCGCTGCACGACGTGCTCAAGCGCGCCGAACTGTTCACCCAGCATGCGATCAAGCGCGATGCGCTGAGCGTGCGCCAGCGCATGGGCGAACTGCTCGAATCGCTGAAGGACGGCGTGTTCCACCGCTTCGAATCGCTGTTCACTGCGGAGGAAGGCAAGCTCGGGGTGGTGGTGACCTTCCTCGGCCTGCTGACGCTGGCCAAGGAGCAACTGGTCGAGATCGTGCAGGAAGGCCCGCTGCAGCCGATCTACGTGAAGTCGCTGGCGATCGACAAGGAAGGCGAAATCGAGCTCAGCAGCGAATTCGACGAGCCGGCGGCGAATGACGATTCGCAGGTGTGAACGCGCTCGTCCGTCGTTCCCGCGAACGCGGGAACCTCGTCCTTCGCCCGACCGGATCGAACCGCAGGACCGCACTCCCGCTTTCGCGGGAATGACGACCACAAGACAACCGCACTGACGAAGCGAAACGCCATGGACCAGCTGGACCAGCCGCTTCCCGAATTCGAACTCGAACCACCCAACCCATCACACCGCAATCCGATCCTGATGGAACAAGACCTCATCAACCGCATCGTGGAAGCCGCCCTGCTGGCGGCCAACCAGCCGCTGACGCTGGCGCAGCTGCATTCGCTGTTTCCCGAGGACCAGCCGGCGCCCAACGGCGCGGTCGAACAGGCGCTGGAATTCCTGCGTGAAGACTGCGCCGGCCGCGGCGTGGAACTGGTCGAACTGGCTTCCGGCTTCCGCTACCAGGTCAAGGCCGACGTGCACGCCTGGGTGTCGCGCCTGTGGACCGAGCGCAAGACCAAGTACACGCGCGCGACCCTGGAGACGCTCGCCCTGATCGCCTATCGCCAGCCGATCACGCGCGGCGAGATCGAGCAGGTCCGCGGCGTCGCGGTCAGCAGCAACATCATCCAGGCGCTGGAAGAGCGCGAATGGATCCGCGTCGTCGGCCATCGCGACGTGCCGGGCAAACCGGCGCTGTTCGGCACCACCAAGGCCTTCCTCGATTACTTCGGCCTCAAGCGCCTGGACGAACTGCCGCCGCTGTCGGAACTGAAGGACATCGGCGAGCTCGAGCCGCAGCTGCAGTTCGACAACGTGATCGACCCGACGCCAATCGAAGCCGGCGGCATCGGTGCGGAGCCCGGAGTGGAAGCCGATGCGGGCAATGACGACGCCGATGCGCAGGACACTGTGCAAGCCGGCAACGAAAACACCGTCGACGCCGACGAAGCCGACAACGACGACGACCACGGTACCGATGACCTCGGCACCGACGAAGACACCGCCAGCGATGGCGAACCCGAAGCCGCGACGGGCGACTACGCGGCGGACGAGAACGACCCTGTACACGATGACAGCCCGGGCGACGGATACGAAGACGCCCTGGACAACGCCGTCGAGACGACGACCGTTCCCATGACCGGTGACGACGCCGAACCCTCCGACCTGGAGCCGGCATCGTCGGAGCAAGAGAAAAATGACTGAACCCAAGAGCCGCAAGCTCACCCTCAAGCGCCCGGGCACCGAAGCCGCGGCCGCTCCCAAGCTCGAAGAACGCCTGCACAAGGTGCTGGCCCAGGCTGGCCTCGGCTCGCGTCGCGCGCTCGAACAGCGCATCGCCGACGGACTGGTGAAGATCAACGGCGAGACCGCCCAGGTCGGCCAGAGCGTCACCGGCGGCGACAAGATCGAGATCGACGGCAAGGTCTTCGTCGCGACCGCGCTGACCGAACCGGCGCGCGTGCTGATGTACAACAAGCCCGAAGGCGAAGTGACCACGCGCGAGGACCCCGAAGGTCGCCCGACCGTGTTCGAATCGCTGCCCATGCTCAAGGGCGCGCGCTGGATCGCGATCGGCCGCCTCGACATCAACACCACCGGCCTGCTGCTGCTCACCACTGACGGTGAACTCGCCAACGCGCTGATGCATCCCTCGTTCGAAGTCGAACGCGAATACGTCTGCCGCGTGCGTGCCCCCGAAGGCCAGGAAGTGGTGCCCGACAACATCATCGACCGCCTCGCCCGCGGCGTCGCGCTGGAAGACGGTCCGGCGAAGTTCGACGAGATCGAACGCATCGGCGGCAGCAACATGCCTCATGAGAGCCGGCACGACTGGTTCCGCGTCGTGGTGAAGGAAGGCCGCAACCGCGAAGTGCGCCGCCTGTGGGAATCGCAGGGCTGCCAGGTGAGCCGCCTCAAGCGCATCCGCTACGGCAAGGTCGCGCTGCCGCGCGAACTGCTGCGCGGGCAATCGCAGGAACTGGCCTCCGACAAGGTCGAGGCGCTGCGCAACGAACTGGGCCTGGACAGCGACACGCCCTCCGCACTGACGTTGCAGCCGGTGATCGGCCAGCGCAAGGCCGCAAAGTCGACGATCGACCTGCGCAGCCACGAGCGTTCGCACGGTTACGTCGGCGGACACAACACCGCCGACGAAGGCCGCGAACTGCGCCGTTTCGATCATGTGCGCGAAGACCGTCGCGGCCGTGGCGGCAAGAAGCCGCACGGCGGCCTCACCGTCAGCGGCGAAATGGCGGCCAAGCAGTCGCAGAAGCCGTTCAAGCAGCGCAAGGAAAAGGGTCCGAAACCGTTGCCGGAAGGCAATCCCGCCGCGTTCCGCACCTGGTACGTGCCGGAAGGCGTCGATACCGGCCCGAGCGGTCATCGCAATCCGGAGAACCGCGGTCCCAGGAAGCCCTACGGCAACAAGGGCGGCGGAAAGTCGGGCGGTGGCGGACAAGGTGCCTACGGCGATCGCGGCGGTGGCTTCGGCGGTGCACGCGGCGAAGGTCGCGGCCCGCGCCGTGAAGGCGGCTTCGGCGGCGAACGCAGCGGCGGATTTGGCGGCGAGCGCAGCGGTGGCGGTTTCGGTGGCCAGGGCGAGCGCGGCAATGCCCGCGGTCCGCGCGGCGCCGGTGGCGGCCAGGGCCGTGCGCCCAAGCCTTACGGCCATCCGGGCAACGCCCCGAGCTTCCCGTCCGATCACGCCAATCCCGGCAGCTTCAATCCGTACGGCGACAAGCCGCGCGGTCCGCGTCCGGGCGGCAATCGACCCCCCGGCAATCGCCCTGCGGGCAAGGGTCCCCGCCCGAGTGGGCCGCGTCCTGGTGGCCCGCGTCCGGGCGGTCCCCGCGGCGGTGGCCGGCCGGGTGGCGGTCGTCATTCGGGCGGTTGATCGCCCGATGCGATGAATGTGGTTTTTGTGAAGGGCGCCTTGGGCGCCCTTTGCTTTTGCCGGATCGTCGGGCCGGGCGAGCGGCTGTTGCTTCTTCTTCTCCCCGCTTGCGGGGAGAAGATGCCCGGAGGGCAGATGAGGGGCGACGAGCGCAGCGAGTTGCTGTTGCTTCTGGCTTCTTCCAAGTAGGAGCAAGAGCACTCGCTTCGCTCGCCCCCCTCATCCGGCGCTACGCGCCACCTTCTCCCCGCAAGCGGGGAGAAGGAACATCAAACAGCTCGCTGCGCATCGCATCCCCTTTCCGCACTTTTCCCCGCAAGCGGGAGAAGGGGGATTCATCCCGGATTGGCGAGCCGGGTCGAGCGGCGGTTGCCTCTTCTTCTCCCCGCTTGCGGGGAGAAGATATGCCCGGAGGGCAGATGAGGGGCGGCGAGCGCAGCGAGTTGCTGTTGCTTCTGGCTTCTTCCAGGAAGGAGCAAGAGCAGCTCGCTACGCTCGCTCCCCCTCATCCGGCGCTACGCGCCACCTTCTCCCCGCAAGCGGGGAGAAGGAACATCAAACAGCTCGCTGCGCTCGCATCCCCTTCCGCACTTTTCCCCGCAAGCGGGAGAAGGGGGATTCATCCCGGATTGGCGAGCCGGGTCGAGCGGCGGTTGCCTCTTCTTCTCCCCGCTTGCGGGGAGAAGATGCCCGGAGGGCAGATGAGGGGCGGCGAGCGCAGCGAGTTGCTGTTGCTCCTGGCTTCTTCCAAGTAGGAGCAAGAGCACTCGCTTCGCTCGCCCCCTCATCCGGCGCTATGCGCCACCTTCTCCCCGCAAGCGGGGAGAAGGAAGATCAAGCGCACTCGACGCCCTCGCCCTCCATCCACCGATTTGCTGCAAAGCATCACGCATTCATTTGCAGCAATAGCCGTTTCATTCGCACGCGGCCCGATAGCCCATTAGTCACCCTTGACGCCTTCGCGCAACGGCGGCGAAAGTCGCGGAGCACCTCTTCCTTCTGTACGCCTGAGGCATGACGCCGTCGGGCCCACAACAGCGGAGCATCGCGATGCAACGACGTGATTTCCTCAAGGCTTCGGGCTTCGGCCTCGCAGGCCTGACGCTTCCGTTCTACGGCAATGCCATCGCGGCCGAGGACCTGCTCAGCAGCCTCGACGTCGGCATGAAGAAGTCCATCGCCGATGCCGCCATGCAGGCCGCGCGCGATGCCGGCGCCACCTACTGTGACGTGCGCATCGGGCGCTATCTGCGCCAGTTCGTGATCACGCGTGAAGACAAGGTGCAGAACGTCGTCAACACCGAATCCACCGGCGTCGGCATCCGTGTGATCGCCAACGGCGCGTGGGGCTTCGCCGCCACCAACGACCTCTCGCCCAAGAGCGTGGTGAAGGCGGCGCAGCAGGCCGCCGCGATCGCCAAGGCCAATGCCGGCACGCGCACCGAGCCTGTGCAACTGGCCAAGGCGCCCGGCGTCGGCGAAGTCTCGTGGAAGACGCCGATCAGGAAGAACTCGATGGCGGTGCCGCTGAAGGAGAAGGTCGACCTGCTGCTCGGCGCCAATGCCGACGCCATCAAGGCCGGCGCTGACTTCGTCAACTCGATGCTGTTCCTGGTGAACGAGCAGAAGTACTTCGCCTCCACCGACGGCTCGTACATCGACCAGGACGTGCACCGCATCTGGACACCGTTCACCGTCACCGCGGTGGACAAGGAAAGCGGCAAGTTCCGCACCCGCGCCGAACTGTCGGCGCCGATGGGCATGGGCTTCGAATACCTCGATGCCGATCCCGCGCAGAAGTTCGTCTCGCCCAACGGCGTCACCAACTACGGCAAGTCCTACGACCTGCGCGAGGACATCGTCGCCGCGGCGAAGCACGCGCGCGCCAAGCTCAACGCGCCATCGGTGAAGCCGGGCAAGTACGACCTCGTGCTCGACCCGTCGCACACCTGGCTCACGATCCACGAGTCGATCGGCCACCCGCTCGAACTCGACCGCGTGCTGGGCTACGAGGCGAACTACGCCGGCACCAGCTTCGCCACGCTCGACAAGCTCAAGGACAAGTTCAAGTACGGCAGCGACAAGGTGAACATTTTCGCCGACAAGGTGCAGCCGGGCAGCCTCGGCGCCGTCGGTTACGACGACGAAGGCGTGAAGACCAAGAAGTGGGACCTGATCAAGGACGGCACGCTGGTCGACTACCAGGCCATCCGCGACCAGGCCCACATCCTCGGCAAGACCGAATCCGACGGCTGCTGCTACGCCGACTCGTGGTCGAGCGTGCAGTTCCAGCGCATGGCGAACGTCTCGCTCGCGCCGGGCAAGCAGAAGCTCAGCGTCGCCGACATGATCAAGGACGTCGAGAACGGTATCTACATCATCGGCGACGGTTCGTTCTCGATCGACCAGCAGCGCTACAACGCCCAGTTCGGCGGCCAGCTGTTCTTCGAGATCAAGGACGGAAAAATCACCCAGCAGATCGAGGACGTCGCCTACCAGATCCGCACGCCGGAGTTCTGGAACGCGTGCGTCGCGGTGTGCGACGAAAGCGACTACCGCCTCGGTGGTTCGTTCTTCGACGGCAAGGGCCAGCCCGGCCAGGTGTCGGCGGTGTCGCATGGCTCGGCCACGGCGCGCTTCAACGGCATCAACGTCATCAACACGGCCCGTTCGCTCGGCTGATCGACTTTAGGAGAACCCGATGAGCATCTTCACCGAAGCCGAAGCCAAGGCCATCCTCGAGAAGGTCGTCAAGCTGTCCAAGGCCGACGAGTGCACCGCCACGCTGACCGGTTCGACCAACGGCAACGTACGTTTCGCGCTCAACAACGTCACCACCAGCGGCATCGTCGACAACGTCGACCTCGCCGTGCAGGTCGCGTTCGGCAAGCGCGTGGGCGTGGCGACGATCAATTCCTTCGACGACGCCTCGCTCGAACGCGTGGTCCGCCGCGCCGAGGACCTCGCCCGCCTGGCGCCGGAGAACCCCGAGTTCATGCCGGCCATTCCGAAGCAGACCTACAAGCCGACGCCGACCTTCGGCGCAGCCAACGCCGCGATCACCGCCGACTACCGCGCCAAGGTCGCCGCCGATTCGATCGCGCCGTGCAAGGCCGACAAGCTGGTCGCGGCCGGCTTCCTCAGCGACAACGTCAACTTCTTCGCCTCCGCCAACAGCAACGGCAACTTCTGCTACCAGCAGGCGACGGGCATGGACTACACCTGCACCGTGCGCACCGAGGATGGTCGCGGCTCGGGTTGGGTCGCCCGCAACCTGCGCGACGTCGAGCGCTTCGACGCCAACCGCGAAATCCGCACGGCGATCCGCAAGGCCAAGGATTCGGCCGACGCCAAGGCCATCGAGCCGGGCAAGTACACGGTGATCCTGGAACCGGCGGCGTCCGCCGGCCTGATCTCCTTCATGATGTTCTCCTTCGACGCGCGCCAGGCCGACGAAGGCCGCAGCTTCCTGTCGAAGAAGGGCGGCGGCAACAAGCTCGGCGAGCAGGTCTACGACAAGCGCGTCAACATCTGGGCCGATCCGTGGGACGAAGAGGCCGCTGTGTATCCGTGGGACGAGGACGGCCTGCCGCGCGAGAAGACGCCGATCATCCAGGACGGCAAGGTCGCCTACCTGCAGTACTCGCGCTACTGGGCGCAGCAAAAAGGCAAGAAGGCCGTCGGCCAGCCCGGCAACCTGATCATGGCCGGCGGCAACAAGTCGACGGCGGACCTGATCCGCGGCACGGAGAAGGGCATCCTCGTCACGCGCACCTGGTACATCCGCATGGTCGATCCGCAGACCGTGCTGCTCACCGGCCTGACCCGCGACGGCACGTTCTACATCGAGAACGGCGAGATCAAGCATCCGATCAAGAACATGCGCTTCAACGAATCGCCGGTGATCATGCTCAACAACATCGAAGAGCTGGGCAAGCCGGTGCGCGTGGGCGACGACGAATCGCCGTTCGTGATGATGATCCCGCCGATGAAGCTGCGCGACTTCACCTTCACCTCACTCTCCGACGCGGTGTGACGATGGCGGTACGCGGGGACGCAACGTCGCACGAGGCGTCCCCGCGCGGTCGGACGCGGCCATGAACCGGGCCGCCTTCCTCAGGCTCCTCGCCGGCGGCATCGCCGGCGCGGCGCTGGCGCAGCTGCCCCGCCCTGCCCGCGCCGCAGGTGCGTTCGACTTCTGGTTCACGCGGCTGAAATACGAGTCCGGCGACTGGGACGTCGACCAGCGCATGCCGTCGAACCTGATCACCGCGCTGATCGACTACACCAACCTGCGCGTGGATCCGAAGGAACACGTCCTCGCACTGTCGGATCCGAAGATCTTCGCCGCGCCGTTCTGCTACCTCGCCGGGCACAAGCTGGTCGAGTTCAATCCGGCCGAACGGCGCAATTTCGAACGCTACGTGCGCAACGGCGGCTTTGTCCTCGTCGACGACTGCAACCACGACATCGACGGCATGTTCGCACGCTCGTTCGAGGCGCAGATGCGCTCGATCTTCGGAGACGCGGCGTTGCGCAAGTTGCCCGGTAATCACCCGCTGTACCGAAGCTTCTTCAAGTTCGACGGTCCGCCCGCGACCGCGCTCGAATTGAACGGCTGGGGCGACGACCTCGTCCACGAATACCTCAAGGGCATCGATATCGACGGCCGCCTGGGCGTGCTCTACAGCAACAAGGACTACGGTTGCGAGTGGGACTACGACTGGCGCAACAAGCGGTTCCTGGCCGAGGACAACACGAAGTTCGCGGTGAATATCGTGATGTATGCGTTGAACAACTGATCCGGACATTCCGGTCGACTCGGCTCGCCGGATCTGGTCCGGGTCCCCGGCCGTCATCCCCGCGCAGGCGGGGATCCGGCGACTTTCCGCTTTGAAGACACTGGATTCCCGCCTGCGCGGGAATGACGGGCAAGAAGACAAGGCACGAACAAGGCAGAGCCAGGCACCCCCATGAACGACACCCTCACCGAATCCGGCATCCGCGACCGCCTCGCGCGCATCACCACGCTGCGCCAAGCCATCGCGCAGGCCATAGTCGGCCAGGAAGCCGTGGTCGAGCAGCTGCTGATCGGCCTGCTCGCCGGCGGCCACTGCCTGCTCGAAGGCGTTCCCGGCCTGGGCAAGACGCTGCTGGTGCGCTCGCTGGGCCAGGCGCTGGAGCTGCAGTTCCGCCGCGTGCAGTTCACACCCGACCTGATGCCCAGCGACATCCTCGGCACCGAGATCCTGGAAGAAGACCACGGCACCGGCCGGCGCCTCTTCAAGTTCCAGCCCGGCCCGATCTTCACCAACCTGCTGCTGGCCGACGAGCTCAATCGCACGCCGCCCAAGACGCAGGCCGCGCTGCTCGAAGCGATGCAGGAACGCACCGTGAGCTATGCCGGCGTCACCCATACCCTGCCCGCGCCGTTCTTCGTGCTCGCCACGCAGAACCCGATCGAACAGGCCGGCACCTATCCGCTGCCCGAGGCGCAGCTCGACCGCTTCCTTTTGCATGTGCGCGTCGATTATCCGGACGAAGCGCAGGAGCGCGACATCCTCGCCCAGACCACCGGCACGCGCAGCGCCGACGTGCCGCGCGTGATGAGCGGCGACGACGTGCTCGAACTGCAGGCACTGGTGCGCCACATCCATCTGGGCGACGACCTGCTGGCGTGGATCACGCGCGTGGTGCGCGCCACGCGTCCGGGCAGCGATGCGCCCGCCGATATCCGCCAGTGGGTGAAATGGGGCGCCGGCCCGCGCGCCGGGCAGTCCCTGGTGCTCGCGTCGAAGGCGCGCGCGTTGCTGCACGGACGCCTGGCAGCGACGCGCGACGACGTCATCGCGCTTGCCGCGCCGGTGCTGCGCCATCGCATCCTGCTGTCGTTCGCAGCGGAGGCCGAGCAGAAGACCACCGATGATGTCGTCGCCGCGCTGCTGCGCAGCGTTCCGTTCAACGCCTGACGATCCCGCTGACGAGCAATCCTGCGCGATGTCGGCTCCCGACTTCATCCCCCGCGACGTGCGCGCCCGCCTCAAGGACGTGCGCCTGATCCCGCGCCGCGCCGCGGGCACGCACGGCTTCGGCCTGCATCGCAGCACCAGCCGCGGCGCCGGGCTGGAGTTCGCGCAGTACCGGGCGTACGAGCCCGGCGACGAACTGCGCCAGATCGACTGGAAGCTCTACGCGCGCTCCGATCGCTTCTTCGTGCGCGAATCCGAACGCGAGAGTCCGATCCCGGTGTGGCTGCTCATCGACGCCACCGCCTCGATGACGCAGGCCGATGCCGCGCGCAAGCAGTGGACGCGCCTGGATGCCGCACGCAGCCTCGCCGCCTGCCTGATCGAAGTCGCGCTGCGCCAGGGCGACGCTTTCGGCATCGCCACGCTCGGCGGCCACGGCCTGGACGTGGTGCCCGCGAGCGCGGGATTGCGACACCGCGATCGCTGCCTCCTCGCACTGCGCGGCATCCACGCCGAAGGCGCGTGGCCCGCGGAAGCGACGCTCCGTCCGCTGTGGGAACGCATCGTGCCCGGCGCGCTGGTGGTGATGCTGGGCGACGGTTTCGACGACAACGCCACCGCCTTCGCGCAACGCCTGTCCGCGGCGCGCCGCGAGGTTCTGTCGATCCGCATCCTGACCACCGAGGAGCGCGATTTTCCCTTCCGCGGCGGTCATCGTTTCGTCGATGCCGAAAGCGGCGCGGAGCTGCTGGCGGATGCTGCAGCGGTGCGCAGCGATTTCCTCGCCCGCTTCACCGCCGCGCGGCGTGCGTTGAATCTGCAGCTCGCCGCCAACGGCATCCGCCAGGTCGAATACGTGCTGGACGAGGCGCTGGACGCGCCGCTGCGACGCCTGTTTGCAATGCACGGCGACACGGAGTCGGCATGAGCCTGGTGTTCGCACTGCCCCTCGGCCTGACCGCACTCGCCGCGCTGCTGGTTCCGTTGCTGATCCACCTGCGCCGGCGCAGCGAGCAGCAGCGCACCGTGTTCGCGGCTCTGCACTGGCTGCCGGCGCGCGCGAAGCCGCGCACGCGTC
This sequence comes from Lysobacter yangpyeongensis, assembly GCF_042655745.1. Taxonomy (NCBI): domain Bacteria; kingdom Pseudomonadati; phylum Pseudomonadota; class Gammaproteobacteria; order Lysobacterales; family Lysobacteraceae; genus Lysobacter; species Lysobacter yangpyeongensis. Next base: position 1,003,428 of record NZ_JBHSNM010000001.1, read on the forward strand.
AGCGTTTCGAGGAATGGCCGCTGCTGGTCGTCCGTCTGCTGTTGCTCGCGCTGTTCGCGCTGTTGCTGGCGCAGCCGCTGCTGTTCGGCGCGCCGCATACGCGGCGATGGCTCGTGGTGGCACCCGGTGCGGACCTGTCGTCGCTGCCGCCACCAAAGCGATCGGAAGAACGCCGCTGGCTGGCCGCCGGTTTTCCCGCACTCGCGCAGCCCCAGCCCACGCAACCGCAGCGCGTGGGCAGCCTTCTGCGCGAACTCGACGCGTCGCTGCCGGACGACACGCAACTGATCGTCATCGTTCCCGAACAACTCGATGGCGCCGATGCCACCGCTCCGGTGTTGCGGCATCGCGTGCGGTGGCAGGTGGTCGCCAATGCGGAAGCAACCAACGGCATCGCTTCAGAGACCGTTACACCAAGGCCGCCGCTCGCGATTCGCCACGACGCGAAGGACGCGTCCGGCCTGCGTTACCTGCGCGCCGTGGCCGCCGCGTGGCGCGCGGCATCGCCTGACGCGAAGCACACCGCTGCAGGCGACATCGCTCCGCTCGACGCGTCGCTGCCTTCCGCCGACCGTGCTCTCGCCTGGATCGCCACAGGTCCGCTACCCGCCGCGCTGCTCGACTGGGTGAACAACGGCGGCAGCGTGCTGGTCGATGCCGGTGCACGGGTGCCGGCGATGGCGCGCGAAGGCGTACCGCTGTGGCGCGACGACGATGGCGTGGTGCTGGTCCGTGGTCTGCGGCAGGGCCGCGGCCGCATCCTCCAGTGGACACGTCCGCTCACACCGGAAGCGACGCCGCAACTGCTGCAGCCCGACTTCCCCGAACACGTGTGGTCACTGTTCGCGCCGCCCGTGCCCGCGCCCACCCGCATCGATGCGAACGACTACGCGCCGCGCACCGGTGCACCCGCCTGGCCGCCGCAGCCGCGTGACCTGCAGCCGTGGCTGCTGGTGCTGATCGCCGCGCTGTTCCTCATCGAACGGTGCCTGGCCAGCGGGCGACGCGAGGTGGCCGCGGCATGAACGCGCTGCTCGCCAGACTCCTGCGTGCGTCGCGCCTGCGCGTGCTCGCGCGCGTACTCGCGTTCGCGCTGCCCGCCGGCATCGCGGCCACCGCGCTGGCGGCGCGACTCGGCGGCGCGCCGTGGAGTTGGGCCGTCCTCGCGCTGTGTTTCGTCGCGAGCGCCCTCGCCGTCGTCACGGCACTGCGCAGGATCGACACCGCATGGCTCGCGCGTCGCCTGGACGCACGCGATCCGCGCATGGAAGACAGCGCCGCGCTGCTGTTCGCCGATCCGGCGCATTGCTCGCCGCTGCAGCAGTTGCAACGGCAACGCCTCGAACAACGCCTGCAGCACGCCACACCGCCCGGGTTGCGCCCCCCGTGGCCCACGCGCGCATTCATCACCTGCGGCGTGCTCGCCATCGCCGTCGTCGCGGCCACCGCGTTGTGGCCGCAACGTGTCGCCGCTCCTGCCGCGCAACGCGTGCAACTGCAGGCCACTGCGATGCCGTCGCGCCCCGGACACACGCAGGTCACGGGCGTGCGCCTCGACATCGCCCCACCCGGCTATACGCGGTTGCCGGCACATGGCGAGAACGGCTTCGAAGCGAAGGTGCCCGAAGGCGCGCAGGTCCGCTGGACGCTGCAGCTGTCGCCCGCGCCCGCTTCCGCCGCCCTCGCCTTCCATGATGGTCGTCGCGTGCCGCTCGTGCGCGAAGGCGATCGCTGGATCGCTTCGCGCCGCATCGACAAGCCACTGCTGTATCGCATCGTGCTCGACGATGCGCCGCCGCTGCATCCCGACCGCCTGTATCGCATCGGCGCCGTCGCCGACCAGCCGCCGCAGGTGCGCGGCATCGCACCCGAGGACACGCTGACCTTGCGGCGCGAGGGCCAGCGCGCGTGGACGGTGTCGTTCGAGGCCGAGGACGATTACGGGCTCGCGGCTTCCGCACCCCTGCGCATCACCCTCGCGCAGGGCGAAGGCGAAAGCATCCGCTTCGAGGAACGCAGCCTGACCCTGGCGGGCACCGGCGACGCGACGCGCAGGCGTTACGCGCACAGCTTCGATCTGGGCGCATTGGGACTGACGCCGGGCAGCGACTTCGTCGTCCAGCTCGCCGTCACCGACAACCGCGCCGCCGGGCCACAGACGACGCGCAGCGCGAGCTACATCCTGCGCTGGCCGCCACCGGAAGCGACCGAAACCAGCGGCCTCGACGGCCTGGTGAAGAAGGCGCTGCCCGCGTACTTCCGCAGCCAGCGCCAGATCATCATCGACAGCGAAGCACTGATCGCTCAGCGCAGCAAACTGTCGACCGACAAGTTCCTGGAACGCTCCGACGGCATCGGCGTCGACCAGCGCCTGCTGCGCCTGCGCTACGGCCAGTTCCTCGGCGAGGAATCCGAAGGTTCGCCCAAGCGCGCGCTGCCGATCGCGGAAGAGGAGGACCACGCGCCGGCGCAACCGCTGCTGCCCACCGCCGATGCGCAGGACGAAGCCGATGCGGCACGCGCGCAGGCACAGACGCAGAAGCCGCAGGACGAACACGATCACGGCGAGTCCGCCACGGCGCCGGCGTTCGGCGAAGCCGGCGACGTGCTCAGCGAATTCGGTCACACGCACGACGATGCGGAAGCCGCCACGCTGCTCGATCCGGAAACGCGGCGCACGCTCAAGGCCGCGCTCGACCAGATGTGGCAGGCGGAATTGCATCTGCGCCAGGGTCGTCCCGACCAGGCCCTGCCCTTCGAGTACAAGGCGCTCGACTACATCAAGCAGGTGCAGCAGGCCGACCGCGTGTACCTCGCACGCGTGGGTTCGGAATTGCCGCCGATCGACGAGAGCCGCCGGCTCAGCGGCGAGCGCGCCAACCTCGCCCCGCGCGACGACTTCCTCACCGCCACGCCGTCCTCGCCGCCGCTGGAAACGCTGTGGCGCGCGTTGGAAGTGCCTCCCGGCCGCGATGCACCCGCGCTCGATCTCGACGGCGTCGAACGCTGGCTGCGCGCCAACGAACGCCGCGTGCCCGATGCGCTCGGCGTCATCGCCGCCATCGACGGCGTACGTAACGATGCCGAATGTGTGCCGTGCCGCGAAACGCTGCGCAGCCGCCTGTGGCCGCTGCTGCGCCGCCCACCGGCACCGCCCACGCCGCGGGCGAAGCCGGACCGCGGCGGCCAGGCCTACCTCGAAGCGTTGCAGGAGCAGGCGCGATGAGCGACCTGCAGAACATGGTCATCGCGTTGCTCGCGATCGCGGTCGTCGTCGCCAGTGCACGCATGGTGTGGTTCGCGCGGCGTCGCGTTCCGCGTGCGCGCGCGTGGCGCATCGTCGTGTTGCTATCGCTGCAGATGGCTTCGGCGCTGCTGCTGTATCGCACGCTGTTTCCCCCGCCGGTGGCGATCGGCGACGGCGCGCTCGTGGTGGCGACGGCGCAGGCGCCCGGTGGACTCGCGACGACACTGGCAGCGGACGAAACCCTGATCGCGCTGCCCGAAGCCGGCGCCGTATCCGGTGCGGAACGCGTGCCGGATCTCGCCACCGCCTTGCGCCGCCATCCGCAAACCGCACGCCTGCGCATCGTCGGCCGCGGCCTCACCGCACGCGATCGCGACAGCGTGCAGGGCCTGCCGTTCAATTTCGCAGCCGCGCCCCTGCCGCGTGGTCTGGTCGAATTGCCCTCTTGGATCGAGGCGCGTGCGGGCGCGGAATTCGTCGTGACCGGACGCGTCAACGCCGTGAACGAAGGCAGCGTCGAATTGCTCGATCCGGCCGGAGAACGCGTCGATCGACAGCCGCTCACTTCCGACGGCCGCTTCCGGCTCACCGGCGCGGCACGCGGCCCGGGCCTGGCCACGTTCCATGTCCGCGTGCGCGATCCACGCGGCGAACGCGTCGAAGACGCGAACCTGCCGGTCGCCATCGCCGAACCCACACCGTTGCGCGTGCTGGTGCTGGCCGGCGCACCCGATGCCGAACTCAAGTACCTGCGTCGCTGGGCGCTCGACAGCGGCGTGCGCCTGACCTCGCAGATCCAGGTCGGCGGTGGCGTGCAGCTGGGCGATGCGCCGGTGGCGTTCGACGCCGCCACGCTTGCGAAGTACGACGCCGTGATCGTCGACGAACGCACGTGGGATGCGCTGGGCAGCGCACGTCGCCGTGCACTGACCGATGCCGTGCGCAAGGGTTTGGGCCTGCTCGTGCGCATCACCGGCCCGGTTCCGGCCAGCGTGCGCGCGGGGCTGGAAACATTGGGGCTGCGCATCGCCAGCGCGCCGCTGCCGCCGACCTTCAGGCTCGCCACGCGCGCGGACGACGAATTCGCGGCCGTCCGTCTCGGCCCCGGTTCCCCCGATGCCCCCACCGCAAGCACGGTGGCGGCGGCCAGGCTGCCGGAACTGTCGCGACAGTCGCTGCGCATCGAAGGCGCACAGGTGCACGCGTGGCTGCGCGACGACGCGGGCCGCGCGCTGGCCGCGTGGCATTCCGCCGGCGAGGGTCGCGTCGCCGCATGGCTGCCGCGGGATACGTACCAGCTGGTGCTGGTCGGCCGCGAGGATTTGCATGCGGGCCTGTGGAGCGACGCGATCGCGCAGATCGCGCGTCCCGTTGCCACAGCGAAGCTCGCGGTTCCCGACGATGGCCGTCGCGGCACGCGGATGACGCTGTGCGGACTGGATCCGCAGGCGGCCGTTGCGCCCGCAGGCGGTGCGGCCAGATCGCTGCCGATCGATCCCGCGACCGGTACCGCGCATTGCGCGGGTTTCTGGCCTGCGACCACGGGCTGGCACACGCTGCGCAGCGGCAAGGCGACGGCCACCTTCTTCGTGCGCGACAGCGATGAACTGCCGGGTGTTGCCACTCACGCCGATCGCGAAGCCACGCGCCGCCTCGCCCTGCGACCGCCGCGCACAAGCGAACCACGCGCCACGGCACCGGGCGCACGGTGGCCGTGGTTCCTCGGATGGCTGCTGGTCTCGGTGGTGCTGTGGTGGCTGGAACGCTCGCGCTGGGGCCGCGCGCAGGCGGCGTCGTGATCGCGCCAGACGAAGTCCGGCCAAACCCCGCACTGCAAGCGATCACTGACGCCGGCATCGCGGCTTCGCACCCGCTTCACATTCACGCCCTCGCCGCTTCGCCGCGACGGGCCAAGCTGCGCACCTCAGCGGACAGGGTGCGTCATGACAGCAGGGTTCTTCGACTTCGACGTCGTCATCGTGGGCGCGAGCTTCGCAGGCGCGGCCACCGCGCTCGCCGCGGCGCAGCGCGGCCTGCGCGTGTGCGTGCTCGAACGCAAGCGCGATGCCGGCGACAAGCTGCGCACCACCGGCATCATCGTGAAGGAAGCCGCCGAGCAGACCCTGCTCAACCAGCTGCCCGCGCACCTCACGCGCCGCATCGAACAGGTGCGCCTGTACGCGCCGAGCCTGCGGCAAGTGGCGCTGGCCGCACCGGGCTACTACTTCCTCACCACCGACACGCCCGGCGTGATGCGCTGGCTTGCGGAGCAACTGCGCACGCACGGCGTCGACCTGCGCCTGGGCACCGCATTCACCCACTGTGAGCGCATCGACGGCGGCTGGAGCGTGGAGGGCGTCGGTCGCACGCGTTACCTCATCGGTGCCGACGGCGCGCGTTCGCGCGTCGCCGAGCGCTGCGGCCTCGGCCAGGTCCGGCAGTTCCTCTACGGCATCGAATACGAATTCCCCGGTGCACGCCTCACCGCCGACGAGGCCCTGCACTGTTTCATCAGCAAGCGTTACGCACCCGGTTACATCGGCTGGATCGCGCAGAGTCCGACCGGCATCCAGGCGGGCCTGGCATTACGGCATGATCCGGCGCATGCGCGGGTGCCGGACATCGACGGCTTCCTCCTGCGCGTCGGCGTGGCCGGCGGATTGCCGCGCCACCTGAAGCCCGGGCATACGCGTGCGGGGCTGATTCCGTGCAGCGGACCGATGCATGCCATGGCGGCCGATCGCGTGATCCTCACCGGCGACGCCGCCGGCATCGTCTCGCCGGTGACCGCCGGCGGCATCCATTCGGCCTGGGAACACGGCTGGACCGTCGGCCGCGCCATCGCCGCACACCTGCGCGACGGCGGCCCGCCACCCGAACGCATCGCCGTCGAAGCCGCACCGCGCTTCCGCACCAAGCGCGCGTTGCGCTGGGCCTACGACCGGCTGCAGTTCGACTGGCCGTTCGACCTGCTGCTGTATTCGCCGCCGATGCGCTGGGCGGCGGAGCAGGTGTATTTCCACAAGCGGCGGTGTTGAGCTCTCCACTGCAGCAGAGCTTCCCTTCTCCCCGCGAGTGGGGAGAAGGTCGAAGCGGGCTATAGCCCGCTGAGGGCAGCGCGGATGAGGGGCGCGCGCCGCTGGCACGCACCAACAAGCAACATCAAATCCGTGGCGCAGCCTCGCGCACGCGAGACAACTCACCAGTGCACATCACTTCCGGGCGGCCCGTGCCTCCCTTCCACCACGCTTCGCATGCGCGCGACTCTGCGCAAACTCCGGAAACACCTCCGCCAGCGGCATCTCATCCGGCAGGATGTAGAACACCCCGCCCCGTTCGAACGTCGGACTCATGATCTGCTCGTAAAACTCGGGCGAGACGTTGATGCAGCCATGGGAGATGCGGTTGTCGTCGGGCGTAGGCGATGCGAGGCGTTCGGCGCGCCGCTCGGCCGGGACACCCGTAGCGGTGGGGTGGATGGAAACCGCGGAGTCGTAGTCCACCCACAGCACGCGCCCGGCATCGATCGACGGACCGAAACCACCCACGAAGCGACCGGCAGGCGTCGTGCGATCCCGGCCCGGAATCTCGCGAAGCGCAAGACCGGCGATGCCGGGGGCGACGTGATCGCCAACCGCCGAGCCAAAGAGCGCAGGCGCCGCGCCGCGAAGCCGACCGTCACCGCCGAACACCAGGATCTGTGCGGCGGCCTTGTCCATGATCGCGAAGGGGTAGCCTTCGCTGTCCCTGCTTGCGACCACCCAACCCGCGAGTTCGATCACCGTGGGCGACACTTCCTGGCCTGGCGGAAGTTCATCGACGGCAGCCACTGGTTGCGCGGCGGGCTCTCCCGCGTGGGCCACGCCGAAGCTCGCGAACGCGATCGCCAACACCAGCGCCTTGGGAGTGATCCGGATCGCGGAATACTTGCACGTGCAGATGGGATGAATCCTCGAACAAAAAATGGGTGAAGAAAGGAGACCGGCAGTCAGCGAAGGCCACCGGGCCCCAAGCCGTTCCTCACGACCATGCAAAGCGACTAGCCGCGCGGCTTGCGACTCGGTGCAGTTTCCAGCTGCTGGACGCGACCTTCCAGTTGATCCAGGCGCTGGTTGGCCTGCTGCGCCGACTGATTGGCGGACTCGGCGCTCTGCGCCGCGTTCTGCACTTTCATGTCGAGCTGATCGAGGCGCGAGTTGACTCTTGCAAAGTCGTCATCGTAAGTGGCGCAACTGGCCAGACCCAGGGCGGCAACGACCGCCATGAGCGTACGCGCCTTCGTCAGATGTTGCTTGGTCGGAAACATGCCAATCCTCCTTCATCTTCGGTCTCATGACCGCGCCCACTAGCTGACGTGGGAAGACGTAAATAGGTTGTGAAATTGCGGGCACTCGTGTGAGTTTCGACTCGAATCCGCAAACCCGTGCACAAAAAGAGCCCACAGCTCTTGATCGGACGCTCACAACCTGATCGGCACACACCGCCCCGATCAGGTGAGCAGTCGACCTCCCCAAGATAGCGCTCTCGCGCAGACCGTGAACTTCACAGACCTGATGCGGGTTTCGCCCACGAGAGGTAGGCACCTCCATCGCCTGGCATGCCTGGGCCCGCAAGGCGGATTTCACCCGCCGCACACCTCGTCGCCATGCCCTCAGAGGATCTGGAAGCTGTCCCCATCCAGCATCGCCGGGAACCGCTCGCGGTGCTCCAGCAGCGGCGCGGCCTGCAGCAGCATCGTCGACACCACTTCCTCGTCCGCGGCCTCGGTCAGCGGATGGCCGAGGAAATCCACGATCGCGCTGTCGCCCGAATAATGCAGCCCATTGCCATCGGTGCCGACGCGGTTGACGCCGGCGACGTAGCACAGGTTCTCGATCGCACGCGCGCGCAGCAGCGTCTTCCACGGATAGCTGCGGGCCGACGGCCAGTTGGCGACGTAGATCAGGAGGTCGTAGTCGAGCCCGCCTTCGCGCTCGACGTTGAAGCGGTTGCGCGAATACACCGGGAAGCGCAGGTCGTAGCAGACCAGCGGGCAGATCCGCCAGCCCTTCCACTCCACGGTCAGGCGCTCGCGGCCGGCGGCGTAGCGCTCGTGTTCCTTCGCGTAGCGGAACAGGTGGCGCTTGTCGTAGCTGCGCACCTCGCCGTCGGGCGTGACGAACAGCATGCGGTTGTACACGCCCTGCCCGTCGCGGATCTGCACGCTGCCGCAGATCGCCGCATCGACGCTGTCGGCCTGGCGGCGCAGCCAGTCGATCGTCGGGCCCTCCATCGTTTCGGCATCGGCGATGGCGTCGTTGCTGAAGCCGCTGGTGAAGGTCTCGGGCAGGATCACCAGGTCGGTGGTGTTGTGCAGGGGTTCGATCAGACCCGCGTAGTAATCGCGGTTGCCCGCCGGATCGTGCCAGCGGGTTTCGCCCTGGATCAGGGAGACACGGAGGTTTTTCATGGGCGCCACTTTACCGCCGGGCGGTGGAGGCGTCATGTGATGCGCGAAGTGGGCGCAACGCCGTTTCGCACCAAGGGTGGGCTAGAGCCCACCCTACGCATGACGATGCCGGTGACGTGGGGCCTACTCGTGCGCCAATGCGTAATCGATCGCGGCGCACACCGCGGCAACCTGCGCAGCGTTGCATTGCTCGGGCGTGGCGCGCGGACTGTCGGGATAGACCTCGGTGGTGGTCTTGTAACGCGCGCTGGTGACGCCTGCGCACAGACCGAGCTGGCGCAGCGGGTATTCGATGACGCCGGGGGCGACCACGGGCGAACCGATGATTTCGCCGTTGGCGTCGGCGGGCGCGATGTGGGTGACCTTGGCCACGGCCGCGATCACCGCCTGCTGGAAGGCAGGCTGCGGATTTTCGCTGTCGTCGACGAGGTAGAAACCGTCGGGGATCGAGTCCGGCTCGAACGGCTTGCCGTCGCGCGCGGCCAGGGCCGGCCGGAATTCGGATTCGTCGCTGTCGGTGGTCTCGTGCAGGTCGATGTGCACGAGCACGCGATCGCGCAAGGGTGCGACCAGGCGCAGCAGCGCCGCCGATTCTTCCGCGGGGCTGTTCTCGCGGAACGATCGGTTGGGATCGACCGCGTGCATGTTCCAGCGATGGATGCGTTCGTACGCCCAGGGACTGACGCAGGGCGCGATGAGCAGGTTGACGCGATCGGCATAGTCCGCCGCGCGCTGTTCGGCGAACTGCAGGGCGCCCTGCACGCCGCTGGTTTCGTAGCCGTGCACGCCGCCGGTCACCAGCACGGTCGGCAGCGCGTCGTTCCAGACGCGGCTGCGGAGCGCCAGCAGCGGATAGCGGTCGGCGCCGTATTCGAGCCGGCCGTACTCCACGACGTCGAAGCGCGCGCGCAGGCGCTCGATCGTATCGAGCACTTCGGACTGGTAGCTGCGGTGTCTGACCTGTCGCGACAACCATTCCGCCTTCTCCGCATCGCCCCAGGGGCGACCCGGCGTACCGATGGGATAAAAGGCGTCGTCGTTCATCGCGTTGCTCGTCGTCCGGGGTCAAGGGGATACGCACTCTAGCATCGGACCCTGCGATGCATGGCTACTTCCTGCTCACCGCGCGAATGCCGCGCACGAAGCCCTCGATCACGCTATCGCGGGCTTGCTACGGGATGCCTTCGTCGCGCCCCACATTCCGATGCCCGTCAGTGGACCGCGAGTGCCGGCGGCTACGGCGCCGGATCGGCACGCCGGGTGTCGGTGGCGATCCAGTTCACTTCCCAGCTCTTGCCGCCGTCGGCCGAGAAGGCCTGTTCGAAGCGGTAGGCGTCGGTTCCGACCGGATCGATCAGGAAGCGCACCAGGATCGCGCGCCCCTTGAAGGTGTCCTGCGCGTAGAACTCGCCATGGCCGCCACGGAATTCGCCCACCATGGGCACGGTGAGCAGGCCGTCGGCGATGTTGGCGAAGTTGAGCGTCCACTGACGCGCCTCGACGTTGTACAGGCGCAGCGACAGCCCCTCGATCCGACCGGCGGGTCCTTCGACCTCGAGTTCCACCAGGTTGGCGCGGCCATCCAGCACTTTCCGCACGACCGTCGTGCCTTCGTACTCCACCCATTCCGTGGAGCCGCTCAACGGGCTGCGCAAACGCCGCAGGTGCGTGTTCCAGGTGCCGAACTCGAAGTCGAAGTCGTGGCGCCCATCGTGGGCGGCGCCCGCTTTCGGCACGTTCGCGGTTTCAGTCGCGTCTGCTGCGATGGCGACGCCGCTCTGCAACAGAAGCGCTCCGGCCAATACGATCGCGCGCAAGAACATCGCGACACCTCCAGACGACGGAACCCCGGCCAGTGGAGGAGTTTAGGCAGCGCGTCCTTCGGACTCTTTGGAATGCTTGGCGCTTCGCACGCGACCGGCTGCCGGGCCAGTCGCCCGGTCTACGCAATTCCGACCGCTATTTTCCGACCTTCGACGGGAATTGCTTCGCGATGCCGGTTGTCAGCGTGTCCGCGAACATCAGCATGTGCTGGTGTCCGAGGTCGTAGGAATGGATGTCCGCTTCCCAGTCCTTGTTGAGGCGGGCGACCACTTCCCCGGTCGTGAGGTCCAGGTGCTTCTGCAATGCGGCTTCCAGTTCCGCGCGCGACCAGTTCGGGTTGGCGCCGCTCAGGAACGCGGCAATGTCCTTGCCGTTGGCGGACCACTCGGCCTGCCTCGTGCTCAGCGCGTCGCCGTCGCCGGTCTTCGCCGCGTCCACGACCTTGGTCGCGATCAGGATGTGATCGCGCAACAACCCGGCCAGTTTGTCGCCTGCCGCTTCGCCGTAATAGGGCTTGATGGCGGCGCCGATCGCATCCTGGTTGGCGAGCAGGCGCGCGGCGACGGCGTCCTTGTCCGGCAGATCGGCCAGGGCGCTGATGATGTAGTTGCGCGTGTAGGTGATGTGGTCCTCCCACAGCGTGCGCATGGCGACGCGCAGCTCGCCGACGCGTGGGGCGGCCGGCACGCCAGCTACGGCAGGACTCGCATCCGCCGCGAGCGTGGTGGCCGACGGCGTGACGAGGCCGGCGGCGCCGCAGGCAAATGCCAGCGCGAACGCCAGCACCGGTTTGGTTGAACGAAGGTGAGTGATCATCTGTCGGCCTCCTGTATGGGCCGCGGCCAGTAGACGTCACTCGGGGTGAAACAGTCGTCGGCGGCGTTTCGCGCCGGCATCGATAGCCCGAGTCAGCTGCCACTGTCGAGCTGCGCGAGCAATTCCTCCCGGCTGCGTTTACCCTGCCCGTCCCCCGAAGGATGGCTCGCCGTGTCGCACTACCAGGGTCCACTGCTTACCCGACCGCTTGCCGAAGCGTTGCTCGCCGCCCGCAACGATGGCGCGCAAACATGCATGAGTTCGTTCGATCTGGGCCGTTCGAGCGGCGAGGCGCGGCTGCACGCGGACGCATGGGAATGGCGGAACGCGCGCTATCCCTGGCCGGAAAAACTCAGGGACCGCACGATCTATTACTGGGACGGCGACGCGTTCGAACCGGTATCGCGTTATTCCGGCGCGCTGATCAAGCTGGTGCCTACCGAATGGGGCGCGCCCACTTTCGAGATCGACGGCATCAAGATGCTGCCCACGGCGAAGACTTCGCCCGTCGAGGACGCGCGTCGCAAGGTCGCGCTGGTGCAGCCGCAGGGCAAGCAGGTGCTGGATACCTGCGGCGGCCTGGGATATTTCGCCGCGTGTTGCCTTGAAGCGGGCGCGGCGCGCATCCGGTCGTTCGAGAAGAACGCCGACGTGCTGTGGCTGCGCACGCTCAACCCATGGTCGCCCGATCCCGACGCGAGCGGCGGTCGCCTGCAGCTCGCCCATGGCGACGTGTCCGAAGCGATCGCGGGAATTGCGTCCGCATCGGTGGATGCGCTGCTGCACGATCCGCCCCGCTTCGGCATCGCCGGCGAGCTGTATTCGCAGGTGTTCTACGACCAGCTCGCGCGCGTGCTGCGCAAGGGCGGCCGGATGTTCCACTACACCGGCAGTCCGAACACGCTCACCAGCGGACGCGACGTGCCGCGCGAAGTCGCGCGCCGGCTGGAAAAGGCCGGGCTGAAGGCGGAACTGGCGCTGGACGGTGTCTTCGCGATCCGGCGCTGATCACGACTGGGCGATTTGCCGGCGGAACACGACGACGCGGTCCGTCTGCGGCGCGACATCCGCGACCAGCCAGTCCTCCTGAGCGACGACCGGCGTGCACGGACCGAACGTGCAGATGCGGATGTCGCGGCACATCGCCTCGTGCCGCAGACGGTCGAGTACCTCGCGCAGGATCGTGCCCCGGAACGGCGTGTACAGATAGAACACCGTGCCGATGGCGAAATCCGCGTCGCGCGCGTCCTGCTGCAGGAAGGCCGCGTTGGCGAGTCCCAGGGCCGATGCCGCCTGTGTCGCGCAGGCCACGTACGCCGGTTCGAGTTCGATGCCGACCGCCCGGGTGCGCGTGCAGATCGCCGCGAGCAATGGCACATGGCCGAGGCCCGCGCCCAGGTCCACCAGTGCGTCGCCCTCCTCCAGTCCGCTGCGCGCGATCATCGCGAAAACGTGGCGTGCCGGCGTGGGCTGGTAGAAAACCATCTCCGCGCCGAGTTCGCGTGTGGGCAGCGTGGGCTCGGGGAGCTGCAGGACGCCGGCGACGAGCTCGTCGAGATGGTCGTAGTCCTGGCCGTACGCCTGCAGCACGTCCACATCCGTAAAGCGCTCGAGGACGCGTCCGCCATCGTGGTCGGCGCGGATGTCCTCGCGGATGCGGCGATACAGCGCCGCGTTGAGTGCCTCCAGCTGCGCGCAGGCGTCCTGCATGCGACGCGCGAGTTCCGTATCGGCGCGATCGATCAGCGGGAGATACGCATCGAGGCGATCCAGGGCCTCGATCCGCTCGCGGAAGCGTTCGGCCGCGGCGAGCGCGGCGTCGCCTTCGATCGCCTCCAGCAGCATACGCAGTTCATTCATCCGGCCATTCTGCCAGCGGGTGCGCCGACGCTGCTCACAGGCCGGCGAACGAACACGGATGACCGCGACGCCCGGATGATGCGGCGCGTCATGCCCTTTCGTGCAATGGCCGCGACCGAAAAGCGGGACCAGCATCGCCCCGATCGTTCTTCGTTCTGGTCGAACTGACACCCGGGAGGGGCAGCCATGTTCCGCAGCACGCTCAAAGGGGTACCGGCTTTACTGGCAACGATCGCTTCGGCCGCTTTCGCTCTCGCGCTGCCGGCGCTGGGCGCGGTCTTCCTGCTGCTGCCGGGCGACGCGCACGCGCTCACTTGCGGCAGCAACAACGGCTTCACGTGCACGGGCACGGCGACGCAGTACGCCGGCGGCTTCAATCCCGGCGTGGGCAGCGGCGGATTCGGCGGCGGCAACTGCACGGCCACGCGCACGCCTGTCGTGTTCATCCCCGGAAACGGCGACAGCGCGATCAGCTTCGACATGCCGCCGGGCAGCGTGGGCGGCGGCTATACCACGCCCACGGCTTCGGTGTACGACGAACTCAAGGCCCGCGGCTACAACGATTGCGAACTGTTCGGCATCACCTACCTCGATGCCGACGAGCGGGCCACGCCGCAGTTCAACTACCACGAGCCGACGAAGTACCAGATCCTCAAGACCTTCATCGACAAGGTGAAGGCGTATACCGGGCGCAGCCAGGTGGACATCGTGGCGCACTCGATGGGTTCGAGCATGGCGATGGCCATGCTGCGCTATTACGGCTACCAGGGCAGCGTGCGCCGCTTCGTCAACATCGGCGGCGGCCTGCGCGGACTCAACACCTGCTACGCCACCGGCTACCAGTCGCCGTACGCGCCCACCTGCAATGCCGAGGCCTACGTGTGGCCGTACGACTACTACACGTTCGGCTTCTACCCGAGCACCGGGGTCGTCTACTACGGCTACAATCGCTGGACCGGCAGCGGCAGCAACAGCCTGCGGGCGATGCCGGCGCTGTTTTCCACCATCAGCTTCTACACGATCACCGCCGGCCTGTACGACCAGGTCCACTGCTTCACCACCAGCTACGTCGGCGGCTGCAGCAGCGGCGCGCTCTTCAACGGTGGCAGCAACGTGAAGGCGCAGGTCGACATCGGCTTCGGCAGCAGTGCCTACGGCTACGACTGGGACTGGTCGGACGGCAGTCCGTACAACCAGGGCGGCGGCGACACCAGCAGCGGCGTGGGACACTTCCGCTCCAAGAGCAACGCCGGCCGCATCGTCTACAACATGCTCGCGACCACCTGCACCACCGGCTGCGCCAATGGCTATGCGGGCGTGAACGGGCCGGCGGTCAATCGCTGACTTCGTCGTGCGAATCCGGAGCGCTCCAATGGGCGCTCCGGTTCGCCATCTGCGGATTACTTCGCCGCGAGCGCTTCCACCTGGATGCGCAGGCCGACGTCCATCGAGAAGCCCCAATCCTTGCCGGCGACGATGCCGAACTGAGAGCGGTCGATCGTCGCGTAGGCATCGGCGCCGCACCAGTCGCGCTTGAACATCGGATGTTGCATGCACTTGAACGACTTGAGATCGAGCGTGACCGGCCGGGTCACGCCGCGCAGGGTCAGTTCGCCCACGACTTTCGTGGGCTTGCCGTCGACGAAGCCGTCGAGCCTGCCCTTGTAGGTCGCCTTGGGATGACGGGCGGTGTCGAAGAATTCCGGCTTCGGCATTTCCTTGTTGAGCGCGTCCAGGCCGAAATCGATGCTGTCCATGTCGATCTCGACCGCCAGCGTGCCCGTGCCGGCTTCCCTGTCCAGGCTCACCGTGCCCGTGGTGCGGTTGAACTTGCCGCGCCACACCGACATGCCCATGTGGTCGGCCTCGAAGCTCGGAAAGGTGTGATCGGGATCGATCTCGTAGTTCACCGGCGCGGCCAGGGCCGGCAGTGCGGCGAAGAGGGCAAAGGCGGCGGCGGCATGGCGGATCAGGGACATGGCGGTTCTCCGATGGTGGTGGCGAGAGCCGCGATCGGCGGCCTCTTGCACAAGCGACGAATGGGGGTGCGCCGGATCGACAATCGCGAGAAATACATTGCGGGTGCCACGGGCCGCGACCGCCCGTCAGGCGAAGCGGCCCGGTGGCATCGATACGACGGCACAGCGCGCGCGCCGGTCGCGGCCCGTGTTCACCGGTCGCCGAAGCAACGTGACGGCCCGGCTTCAGGGCTCCGCATCGACCAGCCGATACGTCGTGCTCGTTTCGTCGTACGGCCACCCAGGCGTGACGGCAAACGCACGCACGCTCACGCGATGTTCGCCCGGTGCGAGGTTCGTCGGCAGCGTTCCGCGCCACAGATGCGGGGACGGCGCGGCCTCGGGCAGGCGGTCGTAGCCGCGCAGGTTGCCGGCTTCGTCGTCCCGCAGGTTCTCGGCGAGCACGCGCGGATCGGCCTGCTCGGTGCGCTGCATCGGCTTCCATTCGCCTTCGTCGATGCGGTACTCGACGCGCGTTTCGCTGCGCCCCATGAACACGTTCGCGTAGACGCCGTTGCCGGGCCACGCGCCGTGGCGCAGCACGCGCGGGGCGTGCAGGGCAATCTGCGCATCGACATCGCGCGCCGGATGCCACGCCAGCGCGTAGCCGCGATCCGGCGCGACATGCAGCGTCGCGAAACCGTTGGGCGTGCCGTCGGCCATCGTGGCGTCCGGGATGCCATCGGCGTCCTTCACGCCGGACCAGAACGAACCGCATGCCGCGCCCACGTTGTACTCATGCAGTGGCTTCGCGCCGTGCCAGCCGGTCGAGGCGTCGTGGAAGACATGGCGTTGGGCATGGCTGTGGCCACTGAGCAGCAGCACGTGCGGGAAGTCGCGCAGCAACGCGAACAGCCGTTCGCGATCGGCATGGCGGAACGTCTCGCGGCCGGGCGCCGCGTCGAAGAACGGAATGTGCACGCCGATGACCAGCAGGCGATCGCGCGGCACCGTCGGCAGGTACTGCTCGAGGAAGGCGAACTGGTCCGCGCGCAATCCGCCGATGTAGGCCGGCGTCGTTCCCGGGCGATACACCACGTCGTCCAGGCCGATGAAGACGGCCTCCGCTTCCTCCCACGCGAACGTGTCCGGCCCGTAGCTGTTGCGGAACGTCAGCAGCGAGTCCTCGTCGCGCGTCGCGTCGAAGTCCAGGTCGTGGTTGCCGGCGACATGCAGCCACGGCACACCCATGCGCGCGGTGGCGCGGTTCAGGGCCGGATACAGCGAAAGATCGTCGTGGGCGATGTCCCCCAGGCTGATGCCCAGCGCGGCCTGCTGCAACGGCGTGCCGAGCACGGAGTCGACGATGTCGCGTTCGTAGTAGCCGACATCGACCGAAGATTTGACCTGGGGATCGGTGAAGACCAGCACGTCGAGTCCGTCGGTGCGCGTCCGGGCATCGGGCACGAGCGCGAAGTCGCGGCATTGCGGCGCCTGCACCGGGATGCCGCCGTACTTCAGCGCCGGTCCTTCTCCGATGCGCGTGTTGCGCCAGAAGTCCGGGAGCCCGTCGCCGCGCGCGCGGAAGCGGAAGCCCGCCGGCTTGATCACGAACAGCGTCTCCCCCTCGACCAGCGCAGCGGTGTAGGCACCGTCTGCTCCGGTCACGAGCAACTGCGCGCCGTCATGCAGCCGGATGCCGGGCAGTCCGCGTTCGCCCGGATTCCGCATCCCGTCGCCGTTGCGGTCCTCGAACACGACGCCGCTGCAGGATTCCGGCGGCGCGGCAAAAGCCGGCGTGGTGAGCAGCAGCAGGAATGAAGCGATCAATGCACGCATGGGAGTCTCCGCGGGTCGCGGGGATTATCCGATGCCGCGATGGCCGTGCAACGAGGCGATGGACCAATGCCGTCTTCCGGCAAGGCGCCGCGCCAGCGCGAGCTCAGCGATGGCGCTCCTGCAGCACCGCGAGCGCATCGGCCAGCGACAGGCCACGCGCCCGCAGCAACACCAGCAGGTGGTACAGCAGGTCGGCCGCCTCGCCCGCCAGTTCCGCATCGCCCTGGGCGACGGCGGCCAGCGCGGTTTCGACGCCCTCCTCGCCCACCTTCTGCGCGATCCGGCGCACGCCGCCCTCGAACAGGCGCGTGGTGTAGCTGTCGGCCGGTCGCTCGCGTTCGCGCGTCGCGACCAGCGCGTCGAGTTCGGCGAGGAAGCCGCCCGGCGCCTGCGGGAAGCAGCTCACTCGCTGCAGGTGGCAGGTCGGGCCCTGCGGACGCGCGAGCACCAGCAGCGTGTCGCCATCGCAATCGGCTTCGATGGACACCAGCTGGAGAACGTGGCCGGACTGCTCGCCCTTGGTCCATAGTCGCTGCCGACTGCGGCTGAAGAAGGTGACCTTGCCCTCGGCCAGCGTCGTATCCAGGGCGGCCCGGTCCATGTAGCCCAGCATCAGCACGCGCAGCGTGGTCGCATCCTGGACGATGGCCGGCAACAGGCCGTCCTGCTTCTCCCAGGCGAGCGCATCGACCTGCAGCAGGCGGGTGGTACTAGGCTGCATCGCGAACCTCGATGCCCTGCCCACGCAGGACGCGCTTGAGTTCCGGAATGGCCACGGCGCCCGAATGGAAAATCGACGCGGCCAGCGCACCGTCCACATCGGCCTGCGCGAAGACCTCGACGAAATGCGCGGCGGTGCCCGCTCCGCCCGAAGCGACCAGCGGCACGCGGCAGACGGCGCGCACCGCGCGCAGCTGGTCGATGTCGTAGCCGTTGCGCACGCCGTCGCTTCCCATGCAGTTGAGCACGATCTCGCCGGCGCCGCGTCGCTGTGCTTCGACCACCCAATCCAGCGTGCGCAGGGGAACCGCGCGCATGCGATCGGGATCGCCGGTGTACTGGCGCACGCGCCATTCGCCGTCCGCGTCGCGCAGGCTGTCGATGCCGACGACGACGCACTGCTCGCCGAAGACCTCGGCCAGTTCCGTGATGAGCTGAGGCCGCTCCAGCGCAGGCGTGTTGATCGACACCTTGTCGGCGCCCGCATGCAGCAGCACGCGTGCGTCCTCGACGCTGCGGACGCCGCCAGCGACGCAGAACGGAATGTCGATGGCGCGGGCGACGCGCTCCACCCAGGCGCTATCGGCGCGACGTCCTTCCGGGCTGGCCGTGATGTCGTAGAACACCAGCTCGTCTGCGCCTGAGTCGCGATAATGCAGGGCCAGCGCGAGGATGTCGCCCATGTCGACGTGGTCGCGGAAGCGAATGCCTTTCACGACGCGACCGTCGCGCACGTCCAGGCAGGGAATGATGCGACGGCTCAGCATGCGCAGGCTCCGCGCACGGCCTGCGCCAGGTCGAAGCGGCCTTCGAGCAGGGCCTTGCCCAGCACCGCGCCGGCGCAACCGGCGGCGCGCGCGGCGTCGATGTCGTCGATGTCACGTATGCCACCGGAGGCTTGCACGCGCAGGTTCGGCGCCAAGGTCGCGATGTCGCGATAGAGCGCCAGATTGGGGCCCGCCAGCATCCCGTCACGGGCGATGTCGGTGCACAGGAAGTGGCGCAATCCGGCTGCGGCGTAGCGGCGCAGAAGCGTTTCGAGCCCGCTGGCGCTGCGTTGCGTCCAGCCTTCCGTTGGCAACTGCCATTGGCCGTCCGCGCGGCGCGTGTCGAGGGCGACCGTGATGCGCTCGGCGCCGAAGCGCTCCAGCCAGGCCAGCACCGTGTCGGGTTCGCGTACGGCCAGCGAGCCCACGACCACGCGCGTCGCGCCCCCATCGAGGATGCGCCGGACATCGTCCGCACTGCGCACGCCACCGCCGGTCTGCACGCGCAGCGCGGTGTGTGCTGCGATCTGAGCCAGCAGCGGCGCCAGCGTGTAACCGCCCTCCCGTGCCGCGTCGAGATCGACCAGATGCAGCCACGTCGCGCCGGCTTCGGCATAACGCTGCGCCAATGCCAGCGGAGCATCGGCGTACTGCGTCTCCGTGGCGTAGTCGCCCTGGCGCAGTCGCACCACGCGGCCTGCGCGCATGTCGATCGCCGGATACAACGCGAAGCCGCTCACGCCAGCCGCTCCGACAGGAAGTTCTCCAGCAGGCGCGCGCCCGCCGAGGCCGAGCGTTCCGGATGGAACTGCGCGCCCCAACAGCGTCCGCGCCGCACCACCGCGCTGAATTCCTCGCCGTGGGTCGTCGTCGCCAGCGTGTCCTCGCCGACCGGTGCGGCGTAGCTGTGCACGAAGTACGCGTGCGCGCCGCTTTCCAGCCCCGCCAGCAGCGCATCGTCGCGACGCGACTGCAGCCGGTTCCAGCCCATGTGCGGCACGCGCACGCCTTCGCCCGCCGACAAGCGGCGCACGCGTCCGGGCATCAGGCCGAGGCACTGCGTGTCGTTTTCCTCGGAGGACTCGAACAGCAACTGCATGCCCAGGCAGATCCCCAGGAGCGGCTGCGTCAGTTCGCGCACGACATCGACCAGTCCGAGCGCACGCAACCGCGCCATCCCTGCGCCGGCCGCGCCGACGCCGGGGAGAATCACGCGATCGGCGCGGCGGATGGCCTCGACATCAGCGGTGAGCCGGGCATCGACGCCCAGGCGTTCGAGCGCGTAGCACACCGAGCCGATGTTCGCCCCGCCCGCATCGATGAGCGCCACTTCCATCAGGACGCCTCCATCACAGCACGCCCTTGGTGCTCGGCAGCGCAACGCCATCGCGACGCACCGCGTCGCGCAACGCACGCGCCACGACCTTGAAACAGGCCTCGACCTTGTGGTGGTCGTTGTCGCCGTCGACCTTCAGATGCAGGTTCAGGCCCGCCGCTTCGCACAGCGAGCGGAAGAAGTGCGGGACCAGTTCGGTCGGAAGTTCGCCGACCCGTTCGCGACGGAAGCTGCCGTCGAAAACGAAGTACGGGCGTCCGGAAAAATCCAGCGCCGCGCTCGCCAGCGTTTCATCCATCGGCAGCGTGAATCCGTACCGCCCGATGCCACGCTTGTCGCCGAGCGCTTCCCGCAGCGCCTGGCCCAGCGCGAGCCCGCTGTCCTCGACCGTGTGGTGTTCGTCGACGTGCAGGTCGCCCTCGCACTGCAACGCCAGGCCGAAGCCGCCGTGCTTGCCGAGCTGTTCGAGCATGTGGTCGAAGAAGCCCAGGCCGGTGGCGACGACGGGCTCGCCGTGCGCATCGAGATCGACGCGGACGACGACGCGCGTTTCCTTCGTGTCGCGACGCACCTCCGCGGTACGCGGCGAGGTGAGCAGCTCGCGCGCGATGCCGGCCCAATCCCATTCGCCGCCGAACTGTGCGGTCTTCAGCTGGAACGCGCGTATGCCCAGGTTGCAGGCGAACTGCACGTCGGTATCGCGATCGCCAACCATCGCCGAGCGCGCCCAGTCGATGCCGCGATCGCGCAGGTAGGGCTGCACCAGTCCGAGACCCGGCTTGCGGGTGGGCGCGTTGTCGGCGGGAAAGCTGGTGTCGATCAGGATGTCGCGGAACACGATGCCCTGGCTTTCGAACACCTGCAGCATCAGCCCGTGCGGGCCGTCGAAATCCGCGCGTGGAAAGGCGTCGGTGCCCAGGCCGTCCTGGTTGGTGACCATCACGAATGCATAGCCGGCATCGCGCAGGCGCAGCATCGCGGGAATCACGCCCGGCACGAAGCGCAGCTTGTCGAAGCGATCGACCTGGAAACCGGCCGGCTCCTCGATCAGCGTGCCGTCGCGATCGACGAACAGGATCGCGCTCATGCCGCCGCTCCGCAGCGCGCGGACAACGCAGTCAGCGCCGCCAGCACGCGGTCGTTCTGTTCCGGCGTGCCGATGCTGATGCGCAAGGCATCGCCGAGCCCGGGCTGCGCGCGCAGGTCGCGGACGACGATGCCGGCGGCGAGCAGCGCCGCGAATGCGCTCTCGGCATCGACGCAGCGGATCAGGACGAAGTTGGCGTGCGAGGGCAGCACGCGCTTCACCGTGGGCAGTTTCGTCAACGCATCCTGCAGGCGCGAACGCTCGCCGATGGTTCGGGCGATGCGATCCTTCGTGCGGGCGCGTGCGGGTGGCGCCAAGGCCTCCATCGCGGCTTCGACGCACGGCGCGGGCAAGGGATATGGCGCCTGGCAGCGGCGCAGCACCGCGATCAGTTTCGCATCGGCGATCACCGCACCGATCCGCGCCGCCGCCAGCGCGTGCGCCTTGGACAGGGTGCGCAGCACGGCGATGTTCGGCAGCGATGCGAGCAGCGTCGTTGCCGAAGGCGCGTCGGCGAATTCGATGTAGGCCTCGTCGACCACGACTGCCGCGCGGCCCGCCAGTCGTCGGGCCAGGCTGGCGATGGCTTCCAGTGGCAACAGGTTGCCGCCGGGGTTGCCGGGCGAACACAGGAACACGATCCTGGCGTCCGCCCGCTCCGCCGCGTCTGCCACCGCATCGAAGTCGCAACTGAAGCCGCCATCGTCCTCGCGCAGCGGAACGTCGATGACGCGCGTGCCATGCAACCGCGCGCAGACCGCGTACATCCCGAAGGTCGGTGTCGTGATGATCACCGTGTCCAGGCCAGGGCGGCACAGCGCGCGCAGCAACAGGTCGATGCCCTCGTCGCTGCCGCGGCCGGCCAGCAGCTGCGATGGCTGGCATCCGTACAGGTCGGCGAGTGTTTCGCGCAGGCGCGCGGGCTGCGGATCGGGATAGCGGCGCAACAGCGCATCGGCATCCGCGGGATTGGGCCATGGCGATTCGTTGGCGTTGAGCCACACCGTGCCCTGCAGCGTGTCGCTGCGCGCCGAGCGGTAACCGGCGAAATCGCGCAGGTCCGGGCGGACCAGATCGAGCACGTTCATGCCGCAAGCGCCTCCAGGCGACACTGCACGGCCAACCGGTGCGCATCGAGTCCTTCCGCGCTCGCCAGTTCGACTGCGCACGGGCCGATGCCCGCAATGCCTTCGCGCGCCACTTCCTGCACCGTGATCGCGGTCTGGAAGCTCGACACGCCCAGGCCGCTGCACCAGCGCGCGGCGCCACTCGTCGGCAGCACGTGATTGGTGCCGCTGCAGTAATCGCCGAGCGCTTCCGGCGCCCAGTCGCCGACGAACACCGATCCGGCACTGCGCACGCGCGGCAACCAGGCGCGGGCATCGCGCAGCGCGAGGATGAGGTGTTCGGGGGCATACGCGTTGCTGATCGCGAAGGCCTGTTCCAGCGAATCGGCGCGGATCGCGAGCGACGCGGTCAATGCGGCCCTGGCGACGTTTCCGCGCGGCAGGGTTTCCAGCTGACGCCACATCGCATCCGCCACGGCATCGAGCATCGCGGCGTCGTCGCTGATCAACACGACCTGCGAATCCGGTCCGTGTTCGGCCTGCGACAGCAGGTCCGCGGCCACGAATGCCGGAGTGGCGCCGGCGTCGGCGATCACCAGCACTTCGGACGGCCCGGCGGGCATGTCGATGCCGGCGCCGCCGTCCATCATCGCGACCTGGCGCTTGGCTTCGGTCACGTAGGCATTGCCCGGCCCGAACAGCTTGTCGCAGCGCGGCACCGAGGCCGTGCCGAACGCCATCGCCGCGATCGCCTGCGCGCCGCCCAGCTTGAACACGCGCGCGATGCCGCTGCGCTGCGCCGCGAACAGGACCGCAGGATCCGCCGTGCCATCGCGACGCGGCGGCGTGCACAGTACGATGTCGTCGCAGCCGGCGAGCATGGCGGGAATGCCCAGCATCAGCGCGGTAGACGGCAGCGGCGCGGAACCGGCCGGCACGTACAGGCCGACGCGCGGAATCGGCCGCAGGATGCGGCCGCAGCGCACGCCTTCGGCCGTGTCGATGCTGAATTCGCGCGCCATGCCGGCAGCGTGGAAGGCGCGGATGCGAACCGCCGCTTCGTCGATCGCGGCGCGCAGCGAAGGGGCCAGGCCCGCTTCGGCCGCGGCGAATTCCGCGCGCGAAACCGCGAAGTCGTCGAGTTCCACCGCATCGAAGCGGCGCGTGCAGTCGCGCAGCGCACGATCGCCGTCCTGCCGCACGGCTTCGAGCACGAGCGCCACGGCCGCGCGGGTTTCCGGCGCGGTCGCCTGCGACGGCCGTTGCAGCAGGCGGGCGCGCTCATCCGCGCCGATCGCATTCCAGATCACGCGCCTCATGCGAGCAGCCCCTCGACCGGCAACACCATCAATCCGCGCGCGCCGGCACGCTTGAGTTCCTCCAGCCGCTGCCAGGTGAGCGCGCCGTGGCACAGCGCCTGCAACGCCAGCCGCTCGGCGCCGTCGATCCGCATCACCGTCGGCTCCTCCGCATCCGGCAGCAACGGCAACAGCGTGGGCAGCAATTCGCGCGAGGCCTGGAACATCAGCAGCTTGCTGCGTCGGATGCGCAACGCGCCGTCGAGGCGACGCAGCAGCAACTCCATGAGTTCGGCGCGCACGTCGTCGAAGTCGACCGCGGGGCCGGCGAGCACGGCCTCGCTGTCGAGCAGCGTCTGCACGGGCTTGAGCTGGTTGGCGGCGAGCGTCGCGCCGCTGGACACCAGGTCGCAGATCGCATCGGCCTGCCCCAGGCGCGGGGCGATCTCGACCGATCCGGAGAGCAGCACGACCTGCGCCGCGATGCCCTGCCCCTGCAGCCATTGCGACAGCAGTTGCGGGTAACTCGTGGCGATGCGCGTCCCCGCCAGCTGCGACGGCTCGCGCCACTGCCAGGCATCGGGCACGGCGATGGCCAGGCGGCAGCCACCGAAGCCGAGCGGGCGCAGTTCGCGGAAACGCGGCCCGTCGGTGTCAGCGCGGCCCGCCAGATCCTGCTCGGCGAGGACGTTGCGACCGACGATGCCCAGGTCGCAGACGCCATCGGCGATCAGGCCCGGGATATCGTCGTCGCGCACCAGCAGCAGGTCGATCGGCAGGCTTTCGCCGTAGCAGAACAGGCGGTCGCGGCTCTCGCGCCAGCTCAGGCCGCACGAAGCCAGCAGTGCGCGCGCCGGTTCGGCCAGGCGGCCGGACTTCTGGATCGCGATGCGCAGGCGGTCACGCCCGGGCGCGGGCGTCACGGGATTCAGCTTCGCCATATCAGCGCGACCCGCGGCGCTTGAGCGCGGCCGCATAACCGCCAGCGCCGCGCTCCAGCGTGCGCGCGACCCGGCCGATGGTCGTGACGCTGACCAGGGTCCGGTCGTGGATCTCGCGGTACGGCACGCCCTCGGCCACCAGCGGCACGACCTTCCAGCGATCGCTCATCGCCTCCAGCTCCGCCGGTGTGCACAGATCTTCGAGGAAGGCACGCATCTGCGCGACCGAATTCAGGCGCACCAGAACGGCGGCGAGCTCGTCGAGGTCGTCTCCGGCGTGTTCGGCATCGGCAGGTCGGCGTTTCACGGTAGTCGGATCTCTTAATGTATTAATGCGCTAATACGTTAGCAGTCGCGGGCGAAGGGCGTCAACCGGCGGTGCAGGCGGCCGGCCCGTGCCCGGCCGGCCTCCCCGGCTGAAGTACACTCGCCGGACGCAGCCGCGCGGCGGCTGCCGAGGGGCTCGAATGGGGATCGCGCGATCGCTGCCTGGAATCTGCCTCGGCTGGCTGTTGTTGCTGGCGGCCCTTCCGGCGTGGGCGAGCGAGATGGTCGTGCTGACCGACGCGACGCCCCGGGTCGCCCTCACCCCCTACGTCCTCTACTACCACGACGCCGCGGCCCGCGATTCGCTGCAGGACGCGGCGCACAAGCTCGCGAACAACCGCTTCGCGCGCCTGCCCGACGAAAGCGCGGCGTTCGGATTCCAGAGCGGCGCCTACTGGTTTTCCGTGCGTCTGCTCAATCGCTCGCTGCACGAACGACGCTGGCTGCTCATCCAGCAGTACGCGCTCAGCGACCACATCGACGTCTACGCGCACTTCGCCGATGGCCGGATCGAACACTGGCAGGGCGGCGATGCCATGCCGTTCGCGCAAGGACGCAGCATCCGTTACCGCCATCCCAACTTCCGCATCGAACTGCCGCGCGACCAGCCGGTCGACGTCTTCGTGCGCGTGCAGAGCCAGAGCTCGATGCAGGTGCCACTGACGCTGTACACGCAGTCGGCCTTCACCGAGATGTCGCGCGACGCGCAGCTGGGGATGGGTGTCTATTACGGCATCCTGCTGGCGCTGTTCTTCTACAACATGGTGCTGTGGCTGACGCTGCGCGATGCCAGCTATTTCTGGTATCTGCTGCACATCAGCGCGTTCGGACTGGTGCTGTTCACGCTCAACGGCCTGGGCTTCGAATATCTCTGGCCGAGGTCGACGTGGCTGGCGGACAAATCAGTGCCGCTGTCGATCTGCCTGTCGCAAATCGGCATGCAGCAGTTCACCCGAACCTTCCTCGGGTTGAACGAACGCTGGCGGATGGGCGATCGCATCAGCCTGGGCATCATCGCGTTCTACCTGATTCTCGGATTTGCATCGGCGCGCCTGCCTTACCATGTCTCCACGCCGATCGCCTCGGCGTCGGTGTTCCTGAGCATCACCTGGGTCGCGACGCTCGGCCTGGTCATCACGCGCAGGGGCTACAAGCCGGCGGTGATCTTCCTGCTGGCGTGGGCGATGTTCCTGCTCGGCACCGGCATGTTCGCCGCGGTCGCCTTCGGACTGATGCCCAAGGTCTTCTTCACGGAGTACGGCAAGGAAATCGGCTCGGCGATGGAAATGCTGCTGCTGTCGATCGGCCTGGGCTACCGCTATTCGGCGCTGCGCAGCGAGAACGAGCGCATCATCCGCGAGTCCCGTGACCAGCTCGAGCAGAAGGTCGCGCAACGCACCTCGGAACTGAGCAATGCGTTGAACCAGCTGGCCGATGCCCATGCGCGCCTGCGCGAATCCAGCCAGCGCGACAGCCTGACCGGACTGCACAATCGGACCTATTTCCACGAAGGTTTCGAGAGCCTTCTGTCGCAGGCGCGCAGCGGCCGCAGCCTGTCGCTGCTGATGATCGACCTCGACCACTTCAAGCAGATCAACGACCGGCACGGCCACCTGATCGGCGACCAGTGCCTGCGCTGGGCCGCCGGCGTGATCGGGCAGACATTGCGCCAGCACAACGCGTTGCTGGCGCGCTTCGGCGGCGAGGAGTTCGTGGTCGCCCTGCCGGGCATGGATCTGGAAGCGGCTGCGCACGTGGCCGAGGAACTGCGCATGCGGTTGCGGGCCGAGCCGTTCCGCCACCAGGGCATCACCATTGCGGTGACCGCGAGTTTCGGCGTCCACGCCGTGGATACGCGCATGAAGGGCGGCGCCGAGGCCGTCCTGCAGGTCGCCGACGACGCGCTGTACCGCGCCAAGGCCGACGGCCGCGACTGTGTGCGGACGTCGGCGGTGATGGCGGCCTGAGCCGCCCTGCCCTGCGCTGACTCAGCCGCGCGCAGCGGCGAGCACGATGCCGTCGCGGACCAGCCGGACCGCGGTCGCCACTTCGCCATCGAGCGCGCGGTCGCGCGCCAGGAACGGCAGCTGCTCGCGGATCGCCGCATGGGCGCGCGCCACTGCCTTGCCCGGATGGAAGGCCTCGGCCTGCGCGAGTTCCGCACGCAGTCCTTCGACTTCGGCGAGGAAACCGCTGCGATCCGCCGAATCCGGCGTCGGTGCGCCCGCCACCTTCGCGGCGAGGCCTTCGGCATCGGTGCGCGCCGCCAGTGCGCGCGCGGCGTTGATCATGTCGCGACGCAGGTCCAGCGCCTGCGCGGCGGTGTAGAGCTCGAGCGCCAGCACTTTGCCCAGGTCCTCGGCCATGGCCAGCACGTGGCGTGCCTCGTTGGCGCCCATCGACACGTGGTCCTCGGCGTTGGCGCTGGTCGGAATCGAGTACACCGACGCCGGCATGGCCCGGCTGGCCAGGTCGTTGACGATCGCCGCCGCCGTGTATTGCACGATCATGAAGCCCGACTCGGTGCCGTCCTCGTTGCCGATCAGGAATCCCGGCAGGCCGTCGTTCGTCGCGCTGTCCACGAGCTTGTTGAGGCGGCGTTCGGAAATGCTCGCCAGCACCGGGATTGCGGCCTTCACGTAGCTCATCGCCAGCGCGAGCGGCATGCCGTGGAAGTGGCCGGCGGAGATCACCTGCTGTTCGACGTGCTCGGCCTTCGCGTCCGGGAACACGATCGGATTGTCGGTCAGTGCATTGAGCTCGATGTCGAGCACGCGCGCCGCTTGCGCCAGCGCATCGCGCACCGCGCCGTGCACCTGCGGAATGCAGCGCAGCGAATAGCTGTCCTGCGGCTGGTGCTTCTTGCCGCCGCGGAACGGGCGGAAACGCTGGTAGAACTTCTCGCGACCGTGACGCTGGGTGAACGGCACCCAGTCCCAGCCGATATCGAAGCGCAGTCGTTGCGCCTCGGCGGTGTCCCAGCTTTCCGGCTGCCAGGCGCGGAAACGCGGCACGAGGTGGTAGGCGATGTCGCTGAGGGTCGAACCTTCGAGCAGGCAGCGCAGGTTCGCGGCGGTTTCGACCTGGCCCGGATGCGGGCGCAGTGCGTGCACTTCTTCCGCGAAAGCGCCCAGGCGGCCGGCGAAGGCATCGATGGTCATGGCCGCGGCCAGATCCGCGGTCTCCACCAGCGCCTCGAGTTTGGCGAGCGCCAGCACGCCGGTGGCGAGCATCTGCGCGGTGCCGTTGTTGAGCGCGAGGCCTTCCTTGTACGACAGCTTCACGGGCGACAGTCCGGCGCGCGCCAATGCGTCGCCGCCAGGCAGGCGTTCGCCTCCGAAGAAGGCCTCGCCACCGCCCAGCAGCACGATCGCCAGGTGCGAAAGCGGCGCCAGGTCGCCGCTGGCGCCGACCGAGCCGAGTTGCGGCACCACCGGCACCACGCCCGCATTGAGCATCGCCGTGAGCGCCTGCAGGATTTCCACGCGGATGCCGGAGTGCCCGCGCATCAGCGTGTTGATGCGGATGCACAGCATCGCGCGCACGACTTCCGGCGCGAACGGTTCGCCGACGCACACGGCATGGGTAACGATCAGGTTGCGTTGCAGTTCCTCGTGCAGCGTTTCCTCGCTCGCTTCCGCGCCCGGCAGCCGGTCGCGCAGGCGGTGCCCGCCCAGCAGCTTGTCCGCGTTGCTGCCGAAGCCGGTGTTCACGCCATAGATCGGTTCTTCGCGGCGCGCCTGTTCGGCGAGGAAATCGGCAGCGAGCTGCACCGCCGGCAGTTGCGCGGGATCGAGTTCGACGGCCGCGCCGTGCGCGACCGCGACCAGCTGCGCCCGCGTCAGCGAGCGTCCATCGAGGCGGATCGGTTTCATGCGTGCTTGCCCTGCAATGCTTCGGCCTGCGCGAGTTCCACGCGCAGCGCGCCCACGAGTTCGTGACGGTTGATGGTGAACTGGTCCTCGCGACGCATGTCCTTCACCGTCACCGTGCCGTTGGCGATTTCGTCCTCGCCCAGCACGATCACGAAGCGGATGCCCGCGCGGTCGGCATACTTGAACTGCCGGCCCAGCTTGCCGGCCTCCATCACCACTTCGGTGTTGAATCCGGCGCGCCGCAGGTCGCTGGCGACGGAGAGGCAGTGCGGCAGGTGCGCGGCATCCATCTGCGTGACCAAGGCCTGCACGGTGCTGACCGAAGCGCCGGCCAGCAGACCGGCCTCGCGCAGCTGCCAGAACAGGCGCGTCAATCCGATCGAAATGCCCACACCCGGCAGCTTCGACTTGGTGTAGTGGCTGGCGAGGTTCTCGTAGCGGCCACCCGAGCAGATCGACCCGATCTGCGGGTAATCGTCGAGCGTGGTCTCGTAAACGGTGCCGGTGTAGTAGTCGAGACCGCGCGCGATCGAGAAGTTCAGTGCGTAGTTCGACTCGGGCACGCCAATCGCGCGCACCAGTTCAAGTACCTCGCGCAGTTCGGCGACGCCTTCGCGCAATGCCTCGTTGCCTTCACCCAGCGCATCCAGCTGCGCCAGAGCGTCGGCGTGCGAGGTCGAACGCACCTTCACGAACGCCATGATGCTGTCGATCGATTCGGCCGAAAGCCCGAACCCCTCGCCAGCCAGCGTCTCGCGGACATAGTCCTCGCCGCGCTTGTCGAGCTTGTCGACCTCGCGCAGCACCAGCGCCTGCAGCTCGCCATCGGCCACGCCCTGCGCCTCGAAGAAACCGCGCATGAGCTTGCGGTTGTTCATCTGGATGGTGAAGGCGCCGATATCCAGTTCGGAAAACACCGCGTGGATGACCGCCGGGATCTCCGCATCGAAGCGCACGCTCAGCGAATCCTTGCCGATCACGTCGATGTCGCACTGGTAGAACTCGCGGAAGCGGCCGCGCTGTGCGCGTTCGCCGCGATAGACGCGCTGCATCTGGTAGCGACGGAACGGGAAGGCGAGCTCGTGTTCGTGCTCGGCCACGTAGCGCGCCAGCGGTACGGTCAGGTCGAAACGCAGGGCGAGTTCCGGCAGGCCTTCCTGCCCGGCGTCGGCCGCCTTGCCCAAGGCACCGGTGGACTGCACGAAATACACCTGCCGCTCGGTCTCGCCGCCGGATTTGGTCAGCAGCACTTCGGACAGTTCCATGACCGGCGTTTCCACCGGGAGGAAGCCGAAGCGTTCGTAGTTGCGGCGGATCACATCCAGCATGCGCTGGAACGCGATCTGGTCAGGAGGCAGCAGTTCCATGACCCCGGGTGGGGTACGCGGCTTGATCAAGCGGTGCTCCGGTAGGTATCGGGTGACGAGGGATGTCCCGGGAGCCGGGAATCCGGCGCTTTCGCGCGGCGCCACAGTTTAACTGCCGCCGGACCGGCGAGGCCGCGGCCCACATTCATGGCAACTGACCACTTGCCCGAACCGGGAGCCGTCAGTAGAATGCCGGGCTCTGCCGTCGGGGTGTAGCTCAGCCTGGTAGAGCGCTACGTTCGGGACGTAGAAGTCGCAGGTTCAAATCCTGTCTCCCCGACCAATCGATCCATGAAAAAGCCGGCCTTGCGCCGGCTTTTTTGTTGCTTCCCGACAGGGCATCGCCCCTGCCCGGCGGCTTGCGGCCGCATGCCCGGCATCGGAAGCGGCCTGCACCGCTTCCGACGCCACTTCCGGGTCAGAACTGCTTCTCGACATTGAGCATGACCGAGTGCTCCTCCTGGTCTTCCTGGCCGACGACTCCGCGGTACTCGGCGCGCAGCATCCATTGGCTTTCGGTCTGCAACAACGCGCCGATGCCGAACACGAAACGGTTGCGATCCTGTCCATCCAGTCGCGCACGATAGAACGGCCCGGTCAGCATGTCGGCGTAGTTGAGCGTCACCAGGCCGGGCTCGTCGAACTCGTGCTGGTATTCCACGCGCAGCAGCGGCGAGAACACGCCGCGGTCGAGGCGATGGTGGAACTCGAACCGCACGCCGAGGTTGCCGGTCGTGCTGTCCACGTCCTGCTCGCCGTAGTGCAACGCGTAGATCGGATCGCCCTGTTCGGTGTAGGGATCCAGGGTGGCGCGGGCGACGTCGAGGCGCAGGTAGGGCGCAATGGTGCGCGTTTCGTCGCGGTGTTCGTAGCTGGCTGCCAGCGAACCGAACCACTGCGAACCGTCGCGATCGCCATGCACCCGCCCGTCCGTCGCCTCCACGTGGCGCCGCGTGTCGAACGACAGCCACTGGTAGCCGAGCAAGGCGTCCAGATACACCGCGCTACCGGGGTGGTAGCTGGCGTACGCGGCCAGACTGCGCGCCCTGCCCTCGCTGCGCGTGCCGTCCTCACCGATGTCGGTGACATCGCGCCCGTATCCCAGGCCACCGCCGAAGGCGAAGGCAGGCGTCAGGCGATAGTCGGCGCCGAGGCTGACGCCGCCGGTCTCGAATTCGAAACCGTCGCCATCGCGCCGCGAATCGTCGTCCCCGAAGCTGACGTTGCCGCCCGTCCAGACGCCGAACCGCGACTTGCCGTGATCCTGTGGCATCAGCGCGCTGGTCGGTGCCGCAGCATCGGTGGGCGTGCCGAGCAGTTCGCCATCGCAGCGCTCACCCGGCCGGCGCGCACGCCCGTCGCCGCAGCGACGCGTAATCGCCACGGTCAGGCCGTTGTCGAAGCCTCCATTCGCGTCGTCGTGCAGCCCTTCCATGCGGTTCTGGAAGTTGCCGATCTGGCTCGACGCGAATCGGCGCGTGGCCGCGGCCTGCGCCGTCAGCACACCGATGACGCTGGCGTCGCGGGACGGATCCGGTCGCGCGGTCACCTGGATGGCCACCACCGCAGGCGCCGACGTCGCGTTTGCATTGCTCAGGGTGTAGCTGACCTGGGCGGCGCCCACGAAACCGGCGGCAGGCGTGAACTTCAGCCGGAACTGGCGATCGTCGGGATTACCGCTGGAGGTGATTTCGGTCGTGCCGGCATCGGTCGGCATCACCGCGACCACCGCTGCGGCCGTGAACGGACCACCGGTCGCGCCGGGATTGAGATCGATGTGTACCGGCACGCCGACCATGGTGGTCGCGCTGTGCGCCGCCGCGATCGGCATCGCGTTGATGACTACCGTCGAGGTGATGGGTGCGGACGCGCCGAAAACATTGTTCAGCGTGTAGCGGATGGTGACCGAGCCCGATGCCGTGACCGGCGGTGTGTAGCTCACGGTAGTGCCGCTGGCGCTGGTCACACCCTGCGCGGGCGTCGCCAGGAACGTCACCCCGGTGAACGGACCTCCGCTGGCGCCGCTCGCTGCATCGAACGACACGCTATTGCCGGCCAGGACGGTCACCGTCTGCGGTACGCCCACCGGCGCCGGCAAGGCCTCGACATCGATCGTGACCGTGGCGGCGTTGGAGGTGCCGCCCGGGCCGGTAGCGACGTAAGTGAACGTATCGGTCCCGAAGTAGCCGGCACTGGACGTGTAGACGAACGCCAGGCCATTGACTACAGCCGTGCCGTGCGCGGGCGCGGAGGCCAAAGCGATCGAGTCGATCGTGCCGGTGTCGTTCGCCGTCACTGCGATCGAGACGGCCGTCCCCGCCTGCGTCGTCGCCGTATCGTCGACAGCGACAGGCGCCGCTTCGCCGATCACCCACGTGTACGCGTGTGCGCCCGTGAACCCGAGGCTGTCGGTCGCCGTGACGGTGAAGCCGTAGCTGCCGGCCGCGGTTGGTGTGCCCGCCAGGGCACCGCTGCCCGACAGCGATACGCCAGTCGGCAGTGCGCCGGCTGTAATGGCGAACGAATAAGGCGCGGCGCCGCCCGACGCTGAAATCGTCTGGGCATAGGCCGTGCCCGTCGTCCCGGGCGGCAGACTTGCCGGCGATACGGCAATCGTCGGTGCAGTAATGACGAGGGTATACGCCTGGTCGCCGGCAAAGCCGTTGCCATCGGTCGCGCGAGCCGTGAAGGTGAAATTGCCCGCCGACGAAGGCGTGCCCGAAAGCACGCCCGCGCTGCTCAGGCTGATTCCGGCCGGCAGCGCACCGCTGACGAGACTGAACGCATACGGTGCCGCACCGCCGCTCGCATTCAGCGCCTGGCTGTAGGCGGTGCCGGCGAGTCCGTCCGGCAGCGTCGACGGCGAGATCGCGATGGCCGGCGCCGCGATGACCAGGGTGTAGGCGCGGTCACCAGTAAGCCCGAGGTCGTCGGTCGCGCGCACGGTGAAGTTGAAGGTGCCCGCCACCGTCGGCGTGCCCGAGAACACGCCCGCGCTGCTCATCGACATGCCGACAGGCAAGGCACCCGAAACGAGGTTGAAGGCATAAGGTGCAGTGCCGCCGCTGCCGGTGAACGTCTGGCTGTAGGCGGTTCCGGCAACGCCATCGGGGAGACTGGCCGGCGAGACCGTGATGGTCACCGTGGAAATCACCACGCTGTACGCCTGGTCGGCAGTGAAACCGTTCGCATCCGTCGCGCGAACGGTGAAGTTGAACGTGCCGCCCAGTACCGGCGTTCCCGACAGGACGCCACCACTGCTCATCGCCACGCCGGCCGGAAGCGTGCCTGCGACCAGGCTGAAGCTGTACGGTGCCGCTCCGCCACTTGCCGTCACTGTCTGGCCGTACGCGACGCCCGCCGTGCCGCCGGGCAACGAAGCCGGCGTGATGGTGATCGTGGGCGAAGCCAC
Organism: Lysobacter yangpyeongensis; assembly: GCF_042655745.1. Classification (NCBI taxonomy): domain Bacteria; kingdom Pseudomonadati; phylum Pseudomonadota; class Gammaproteobacteria; order Lysobacterales; family Lysobacteraceae; genus Lysobacter; species Lysobacter yangpyeongensis. The sequence continues at coordinate 1,036,618 of NZ_JBHSNM010000001.1, forward strand.
TACGAAGCTGTACGCACGATCGCCCGTGAAGCCGTTGCCGTCGGTCGCGCGCACGGTGAAATTGAACGTGCCCGCCGTCGTCGGCGTACCGGAGAACACGCCCGCACTGCTCAGGGACATGCCGACCGGAAGCGTGCCGGAGACCAGACTGAAGCTGTACGGCGCGACGCCGCCGGTGGTGGCACCGAACGACTGGCTGTACGCCGTACCGGCGACACCATCTGGCAGCGCCGCAGGCGATATGTTGATCGTGGGTGCGCTGATGACCAACGTGTACGCCTGGTCGCCCGTAAACCCGTTCGCATCGGTCGCGCGCACGGTGAAATTGAACGTTCCCGCCGTCGTCGGCGTACCGGAGAACACGCCCGCACTGCTCAGGGACATGCCCACCGGAAGCGCGCCGGAGACCAGACTGAAGCTGTACGGCGCTACGCCGCCGGCGGCACCGAACGACTGGCTGTACGCCGTACCGGCGACACCATCCGGCAGCGTCGCCGGCGACACGATGATCGTGGGTGCGTTGACGACCAATGCGTACGCCTGATCGCCCGTGAACCCGTTCGCATCGGTCGCGCGCACGGTGAAATTGAATGTTCCTGCCGTCATCGGCGTACCGGAGAACACGCCCGCACTGCTCAGGGACATGCCGACCGGAAGCGCGCCCGCAGGCAGACTGAAGCTGTAGGGTCCGGTGCCGCCGCTTGCCCCGAAGGTCTCGCTGTATGCGGTTCCTGCCGTTGCCACGGATAGACTGCCCGGCGACACGACGATGGTCGGAGCACTGACCGTGATGCTCACGTTGGCCGGCGCCGACGTTCCGCTCTGGTTGGTCGCCGTGTAAGTGAAACTGTCCGCACCCGCGTACCCGGCATCGGGCTGGTAGGTGATGCCGGTGCCGCTCGCGATCGCAGTGCCGTGGGTCGGCGCCGTTGCAACGGCCACCGATGTCGGGGTGCCGCCGGTGATGTTGAGCGTGATCGGGTTCGCCCCGCTGTTGTGCGCCACCGTAGCGGACACCGCATTCGCGATCGGCAGCGGCGGGCCGCTGACGGTGATGCTCACCGTGGCCGGCGCGGATGTACCGCTGGCGTTCGTGGCCGTGTAGGTAAAGCTGTCGGAACCGACGAAGTCGGTGTTGGGCTGGTAGGTGATGCCCACTCCCGATGCGATCGCGGTGCCGTTTGCCGGCGCCGACGCCACCGCAACCGAATCCGGCACGCCGCCGGTGATGTTGAGCGTGATCGGATTCGCGCCGCTATTGAATGTCACCGTTGCCGACACGGCATTCGCGACCGGCTGCGGATTGATGACCGTCAGCGAATAGGCACGGCTGCCGGTGTACGGCCCGGTGCCGGTGCTGCTGTCGGTCGCCGTCACGGTGAAGTTGAAGGTGCCACTCGCCGTCGGCGTGCCCGACAGCGCACCCGCGCTGCCCAGGCTCATTCCCGGTGGCAGTGCGCCCGCGGTGATTGCATACGTGTACGCGGCCGTTCCGCCACTGGCGGTGATCGTCTGCGAATACGCCACGCCCTGGTCGGCGTTGGGCAAGGTCGTGGGTGCAAGGCTGATGGTGGGTGCCGCGACCGTCAGCGAATAGCTGCGACTGCCGACAAACGGAGCACCAGTACCGGTGGTGCTGTCGGTGGCCGACACCGTGAAAATGTAGGTACCGCCCGCTGTCGGTGTGCCCGAGAGCGTCCCGCCCGCACCCAGGCTCAAGCCTGCCGGCAGTGCACCGGCACTGACAGCGAATGTGTAGGGAGCCGTGCCGCCGCTCGCGCTGATCGACTGGCTGTAGGCCGCGGCAACGCTCGCGCCCGGCAGCGACGTCGGCGCCACGACGATCGTCGGTGCGGCAACCGTCAGCGTGTACGCGCGCGAGCCCGTGAAACTGTTGGCGTCGGTACCGGTGACGGTGAAGTTGAACGATCCGGTCGCCGTCGGCGTGCCGGTCAGCGCACCGTTCGCGGTATTGAGCGTCAGGCCGGCGGGCAATGCGCCGGCGGTCACGGCATACGAATAGGGTGACGTGCCGCCGCTGGCCGTGATCGACTGGCCGTAGATTGCTCCCGCAGCCGCACCCGGCAGCGATGCGGGCGCAATCGAGATCGTCGGCGGCGGATCCACCGTCATGGTGACGCTGACGACCTGAAACCAGCTTCCCGGGCCGGTACTGCTATCGGTGACGCGGATGCCGAACGTATACGTGCCCGGCGTGGTCGGCGTGCCGCTCAGGGTGTTGCCGCTCAGCGAAAGTCCGGGCGGCAGCGGGAACGAAGGATCCGCTTCCCAGGCCAGCGTCATCGGCGCAACACCGCCCGAGGGCGTGAGCGTCTGCGAATACGGCACCGTCTGTATCGCATTCGGCGGCGGATTGGGTGTCAGCGAAAGCGTGCCGCCGGAAACGGTCGGGTTGTAGCTCTTGCTGCCCGTCACCGATGCGGCATCGGTCGCCTGCACGGAGAACGAGAACGAGCCGCGCTGCGTAGGCGTACCGGAAATCACCCCCCCACTGCTCAATGACAGGCCTGTCGGCAGCGTGCCGCTCGCAAGCGAATAGGTGTACGGGGCGGTGCCGCCACTGGCCGTCAGCGTCTGGCTGAAAGGCGTACCGGCGGTCATCGCCGGCAGCGAGCCGGGCGCAATGGTGATCGCGGTAGCCGGGGCGATGGTGACGTCGACCTGCACGTAGAAGCCCGAGCCGTCGTCGAAGCGGAACGTATCGCTCGTCGCGCTGTCGCCGTTGTGCGCGTACGTCACCGTGCTCGCAAGTGTGTCGATGGTGACCGAACCATGCGCCGGCGACTGGATCAGGAAGCCGATGCCGAAGCCTTCATGGCAGGCGTTCGCATCGACCGTCTGCGATCCGCCGTTGGGAATGCTGATCGTGAAAGGCGTCGGGCAACGCGGCGATGCCGTCTGCGCGAGGGCCATTTGCGGCCATAACAGCGCTGCGAACAACAGCAGCAGTCCTGCCAGCCAACCGCGCGAAAAGCCAGAAACGGCAAAGTGCCGTGAGCCGAAACCCTGATGCATTGTGCTGCCCTCGCTACACACGAGCAGCACTTCTGCGAGCTGCCCGCCGCCGGCCATGCCAGCTATGACTGATTCCGTGTCGGCAGGCACCGGATCCGCCCGGGCTCGCCCCCCCCCTAATAGCGCACGCTATTCGAACAGCAATCCGGTCATGACGACAAGTGCCGCGCCAACCGGCTCAGTTGCTATTTGCGCAAGCTGGGGGGAAAGTGAAAAAGCGCGCGGCACATGACGAGCCGCGGCACAGAAGGGGACGAAGGATATGACCGAAGTATTCATCGGGCAGATATTGCCCGTGGGATTCAGCTTCGCACCGCGCAATTTTGCGCAATGCAACGGACAGCTGCTCCCGATCGCGCAGAACCAGGCGCTCTTTTCACTGCTCGGCACCACCTACGGTGGCAATGGCGTCACCACCTTCGCGCTGCCGGACATGCGCGGACGCACGCCGATCGGCTACAGCGACTCCAATCCGATCGGCACCATGTCGGGCAGCGAAACCGTCACGCTGATCCAGAACAACCTGCCCGTTCACACGCACCAGCTGGTCGGAACCACCTCCGACACCAACACGCGCAATCCTGCGGGAACGCTCTTCGGCAAGTCGACGGCGAATCTTTACGCCTCTTCCGGCGGCGCCCAGGTCGCGCTCGACAGCCGCACCGTCGCAGCCACCGGCGGCACCCAGCCGCACGAGAACATGCAGCCGTACCGCGTGATCAATTTCTGCATCGCGCTGCAAGGCATCTACCCCTCGCGCAACTGATGCCGCGATCGCCATCGCGACGACGACATCACTTCCAGCCATTGGAGTCATCCCCATGAGCGAACCTTTCCTGGGCGAAATCCGCATGTTCGGATTCTCCCGCACCCCCGAAGGCTGGCAGGCCTGCGACGGCAGCCTGCTTTCCATTGCCCAGAACGACGCGTTATACACGCTGCTCGGCACCACGTACGGCGGCGACGGCGTGAACACGTTCGGCGTCCCCGACCTGCGTGGGCAGATTCCCGTGCATCAGGGCGCGGGCACCGGGCTCACGCCGCGCGTTCTCGGCGGATTCGGCGGCAGCGAGTCGGTGACCCTGACGCCCAACCAGGTTCCGGCGCACACGCATGGGTTTTCGGCCACGACGCTCGCAGCCAGCGCTGCCGCGCCCGGCGCGAACCTGGAACTCGGCGCCGTCAGCGGCGATACCTTGTACGCGACGGATCTGAGTGTCAGCAGCGTCGGCATGTCGCCCACCTGTACGACGCCGGACGGCGGCAGCCAGCCGCACGACAACCTGATGCCGACCCTGACGGTGCAGTACTGCATCGCTACCGCCGGCATCTTTCCGCAGCAGAGCTGATTCCGTTTCCGTGCGTCTTCCGCCAATGGCGACGCACGGACCAACGTAAGGGACTTACACCATGAGCGAACCATACATCGGCGAGATCCAGATATTCGGCTTCAACTTCGCCCCCAAAAACTGGGCGCAGTGCGCCGGTCAGCTGCTGCCCATCAGCCAGAACACCGCGCTGTTCTCCCTGCTGGGAACCCAGTACGGAGGCGACGGCAGGGTCACGTTCGCCCTGCCCAACCTGCAGGACAATGCCGCCTGCAACCAGGGGCAGGGACTGGGCCTCACCGCGCGCACGATCGGCGAGGCGTTCGGCGAGCCGAACGTGACGTTGACCGATCCGGAAATGCCGCAACACCAGCACGCCCTCACCGTCTTCGCCCAGAACGACACCAGCAAGCGATCCTCGTCGCCCGCCGCAGGTTACGGCCTGGCATCGCCAGCCAGCAGCCAGGCGTTCGCTCCGAACGGCAGCAACCTGACCGGGTTTGCGCCAGGGCTGATCGGGACGGCCGGCGGCGGCCTGCCGCACAGCAACCAGCAGCCCTATCTGGCGATGAACTTCTGCATCGCCCTGCAGGGCATATTTCCGTCCTTCGGTTGACTCGGCGTAGCGCAAGGGCGATATGGAGTTCCCGCCACGCACGGCCACCTTCGCCATGGATCCCGCGCTCGCAGAGCGCGGGGTCCGGATGCGAGCGGCCAACGCCGGCGACAGGGAATTCCTCTACGACCTGTATGCCAGCACGCGCGAGGACGAGCTCGCACAGACGCCCTGGCCCGACGAGTTCAAGCAACAGTTCCTGCGCAGCCAGTTCGAACTGCAGCACCGGCATTACACGCAGGTCTATCCCGATGCGGATTTCCTCGTCGTGGAGTTCGATGGCCGGCCCGTCGGGCGCTACTACCTGGCCTTGGTACAGGACGACTATCTGATCGTCGACATCAGCCTGTTGCCTTCGCTACGCGGCCGCGGGCTGGGCAGCGCGATCATTGCCGCCACCCTCGCCCAGGCCGATCGCGCCGACAGCAATGTCCTGTTGCATGTCCTGCATGCCAACGAAGGCGCGCGCCGGCTGTACGAACGGCTCGGTTTCCAGCCCGTCGCCGACACGGGCACTCACCTGCGCATGCGGCGACCGCCCTGCCCGGCCGCTGCGGCCGTCAGTTGAATACGGCCTGGTAAAGGAAGCCTTCGCGCTCGCGCGCCACCGGAACGAGGAAGATGCCCACCTCGCCGATCGCCGGATGTCGCATCCGGTAAGTCTGTTGCGGAAACAGGAACGACGAAGCATTGCGGAACAGCAGCGAGAACGGTGCGCGCGCGCCCATCATTGCGCCTGCCGGCAACCCGCGCGCCTCGACCAGGACGAAGGAAACTTCGCCTTCGTTGAGTGCCGCGGCGAACGTCTCGTTCACGCATCCGGCAAAGTGATCCAGCGTCAGAAGATCCATCACGTCCCTCCCTGTGGAGCGCCAATCCTCGTCGCGCAACGCCGTCGATGCAAGATGGCTGCGGCGATTCCTGTCGCGCAGTGGGTGCGTTTGCGCATGACGTAACGCTTGATGGTCAGCGATTCCGGGGCCAAGGGACTGGAGCCCAACCCGAGTTCACCAACGCTGAAGCGCGACGAAGCATCGACCAGCACCGCCGACCGCGCACGAAACATGGCCGCTTCCGCGCCCTCAGCCCAGCGCCTCGAGCCGCGCACGCAACGCATCCAGACGCAGGTCGGCCGCGGCCCCGGGCGATACACGCGCGGCGAGGCTGACCTGCGGGTCGCCCTGCGCCCAGCGCGCGGGATCGGCGGCCTGCCTGTATGCGTCACGGAACGGCATGCCTTCGCGCGCGAGATCGACGGCGAGATCGGTTGCGTACATCGACGGATCCAGCGCGGCCCGCATCGCCTCGGGTTTCCATTCCAGATTGCGTAACAGGTCAGGCAGCAATTCGAGCGCGCCGAGCCCGCGACCAAAGGCGTGGAAGATCGCGCCCTTGGAGAACTGCAGGTCGCGGTGATAACCGGATGGCAGCGACAGCAGTTGTTCGATTTCAGTGCGCGCCGCGGCCGCTGCGGAATACGTCGCACGCATCAACTCGATGACATCCGGATTGCGCTTGTTCGGCATGATCGAGCTGCCCGTGGTGTACTCGGACGGCAAGGCCACGAAGCCGAATTCGGCGCTGGTGAACAGGCTCAGGTCCCAGGCCAGACGACGCAGGTCCAGCAGTGCGGAACTCAGTGCCTCGATCGCCGCCATCTCGAACTTTCCGCGCGACAACTGCGCGTACGCCGCCGAGACCTGCAGGCGTCCGAAGCCAAGCGCCTGCGTGGTGTGGTCGCGCGCCAGCGGCAGGTTGACGCCGTAACCGGCGGCGCTTCCGAGCGGATTCGCGTCGATCCAGGCGAGTGTCTGCTGCGCGCGCAGCGCATCGTCGATGAAGCCCTCCGCCCACGCGGCCCACCACATGCCCGCGGAGGACACGACGGCGCGCTGCAGGTGCGTGTAGCCCGGCAACGGCAACAGCTTCTCGACCTCAGCCCGCTGCAGCGCAATCCCGGCCGACTCGCGGCACAGCGCGACCACGCGCGACAACCGGTCCTTCAGCCACAGCCGCGTGGCGACGAGGATCTGGTCGTTGCGGCTGCGGCCGGTATGGATGCGGCGACCCGCATCGCCCAGACGCTCGATCAGGCGCGACTCGATCGCCGAATGGCCGTCCTCGAAACGCTCGTCGAGCACGAAACGACCGGCGCGATAGTCGTCGGCCAGCGTCGTCAGTTCGCGCCGGATGCCGTCGAGTTCGTCCGCAGCGAGGATGCCGATCAGCTGCAGGCCTTCGGCATGCGCGCGGCTGGCTTCGATGTCGAAGAGGAAGAACTCGCGATCGAGGATCACGTCCTCGCCCGCGAGGAAGGCCTGGATGCGGGCGTCGACCTTGACGCCGGGTTTTTGCCAGAGCAGATCGGACATGGTCGTCTTCCGTAGGGCGGGTCTCGGCCCGCCGGGTGTCACGTTGATCGGATGGCGGGTCGAGACCCGCCCTACGCGGGAATACCCGCGATTTCATCGAAACCGAAGGCCAGATTGAGGTTCTGCAACGCCTGCGTTGCCGCGCCCTTGAGCAGGTTGTCCTCCGTGGAAACCACGACGAGCCGGCGCCCGTCCTCCGACAGCGCGAAGCCACCGATATCGACGTGATGGGCGTTGGCGATGGCGCTGACCCACGGCGCCTCATCGGCCACGCGCACCAGCGGCTCGCCGGCATAGCGTTCGCGGTAACGGGCAACCGCCTCGTCGCGGGTGAAGGCGCGTTGCAGGTGCAGGTTCGCGGTGATCGTGAGGCCGCGGAAATGCGGTGCGACATGCGGCATGAATTCCACCGCATGACCGAGCTGCCGCGTCACCTCGCGCTCATGCACATGGCCGGTGAGTGCGTACGGCATCAGGTTGTCGCGCAGCTTCGCCGGATCGTTCTTGTCGGAGGGCGTCGTGCCGGCACCGGAATAGCCGGACACGCCGAAGCACTGCACGGGCCCGTCTAGGACATCGAACATGGGCGCGATCGCCAGTTGCATCGCCGTGGCGTAGCAACCGGGATTGCTGATGCGGCGCTGTCCCGCATAGCGGTCGCGGGTGAGCTCCGGCAGACCGTAGTACCAGGCATCGTCGAAGCGGTAGTCGGCAGACAGATCGATAAGCAACGTTTCCGGCGCCGTCGCATCGACGGCTGCCACGAACGGCGCCGCCTTGCCGTTGGGCAGCGCCAGCACCAGCGCATCGACGCCCTGCTCTGCCGCGGCTTCTGGTCCGTGCGCGACGTAGGCGAGCTCGCCCGTGTACCCCGCTTCGTGATCGCGCAGCCGCTGGCCTTCGCGCTCGCGTGAGGAGACGAAGGCCAGTTCGAAGCGCGGATGCCCGGCAATCAGTCGGATCAGCTCGGATCCGACGTAGCCACGCGCACCAATGATGCCGATGCGCTCAGCCATGGCGGTGCAGCTCCAGCTTGTGCTGCAGATGGCGCTTCACCGCCGGCCATTCGCCGTCGATGATCGAAAACACCACGGTGTCGCGCGGACTGCCATCACTGTGGCGGCGATGATTGCGCAGCACGCCGTCCTGCTTTGCGCCGAGGCGCGCGATCGCGGTACGCGAGGCATGATTGAACCAGCTGGTCTCGAACGCCACGGCAATGCAGCCGAGCGTCTCGAAGGCATGCGTCAACAGCAGCAATTTCGCTTCCGTGTTGAGGCCGGTCCGCTGCACGTGTCTGGCGTACCACGTGTAGCCGATGCTGAGCCGGGGCACGGTCGGATCCGGGTCGTAGAAGCGTGTGGAACCGACGACCGCGCCGTCGGCGGATCGCACCGCGAAGGGGATTGCGCGCCCCGCCGCCTGTGCCTCCAGTGCGTCGCGCACGTAGGCCTCCACACCTTCCGGGGCCGGCACGTTCGTGTACCAGATCCGCGAAAGTTCGCCATCGCCCAGCGCCGCGCGCAGTCCGTCGCAATGCGCCAGCTGCAGCGGTTCGAGCGACACGTGTTCGCCGCGCAGGCCAGGCGCGTCTTTCCGGATGGCGGGGAATTGCACGTCGCTCATGTCAATCCTTCAGGGTCGCAGGACGCGTACGGCAGTGCTCGACGCAGCGCGCGATCGCATCGAAGCCGTCCAGGCCGTACCAGAACACCTTCCACTTCCGCTCCTTCAGACAGCCGTCGCTCTCGGCGTAATAGAACGCATTGACCGGATTGCCGTGGCGCGAGCGCCAGAACAGGCTCGGATTCTGCTCGCGCATCACCTGCCAGACCGCGCGCCCCAGCCCCTCGCCCTGCGCCTCGTCGAGTACCGCGAACTTGTCGAGATAGGTTCCGGCCTCTTCCGCCGTCAGGATCACCGCGGCGCGATAGTTCTCGCTGACGTAGGCGCGATGCAGGCGCGTGCGCTCGAAGTAGTCGGGCAGCAGTCTGCGGCCGAAGGCGGATTCGATCAGCCCGCGCAGCCGCTCCAGATCCAGGTCCTCCCAGCGCGAAGCCTCCAGCACGCGCTCACCGCGCCGCACCAGCGTGCCCGAGCCCTTGTGGGTGAACAGCTCCTTGGCCAGGTGCGAGGGTTTGGTGATCGAAACGGAGGAGGACAGCGGCAATGCATAGAGCAGATCGCGGATCTGCTCGATCTTCACCTTCATGCCGCCGTTGATCCACGGCTGGGCGATGAGGTGTTCGTATTCGGTAGACAGATTGATCGAGTCGATCACCTTGCCGTGCTCGTCGAGCAGGCCGCCGGTGCCGGTCAGGAACACGATCTTGTACGGCTGCAGCGTCTTGATCAGCTCGTTCGCGGCCCAGTCGGCGTTGACGTTGACGATCTGCCCGTCGGAGGTTTCCGCAAGCGAGGCGATCACCGGAATGGAGCCCACCTTGATCGCCGCCTGGATGCCGTCGGTATCGACGCGGGTCACCTTGCCCACCAGCTCGTAGACATTGCGATCGAGGAAGTCGGCCTCAAACACCCCCGACTGGATCGAGGTCGCGCGCACGCCCTGCTCCTGCAGGGCTTCGACCAGGCGCAGGTTCTCCTCGCGCATCACCCGGCGCACCACGGCCAGCACCGGACCGTCGGTCACGCGCAGGTTGTTGACGGTGCGCTTCTCGATGCCGGCCTTCTTCATCTCCTCGTCGAGCTGCGGGCCGGCGCCGTGCACCACGATCGGCGTCAGGCCGACCTGCTGCAGGAACGCGAGGGAGGACACCAGCGCATCCATGTCGTCGCGCAGCACCGCTCCGCCGACCTTGACCACGGCGAAGCGCGAGGCGTCGACCTGCGAGAAGCGCTTGAGGTACTGCTGGATCTCCTTCGCGCTGGCCATGTTGGACAGCAGGCGGACGATCGTGTTGCGCATGTCGGTCATGGTGGCTAGGGGCTCGACGTTCTGCTTCTTGCGTGGCTCGGAGGCGAACTGGAACTGCGCGTTCATGCGGTGGCATCCAGCAATCGCAGGTAGGTGGAAACGGCGGTGGCCAGCTGATCGAAGGACACCCACTCGTCGGCGGTGTGCGCCTGCGCAATATCGCCAGGCCCATACACCAGCGCGGTCAGGCCCGCGGCCGAGAACAGCGAGGCCTCGGTCCAGAAATCCACCGCGTTGCCGATCGGCAGTTCCAGGGCATCGGCGAGATCCCGTGCCTGCAGGCGACGCGGCTCGGCGCCGGCGATGTCGCCGCTGGGCAGCGACGGGCCATGGAAGGTCTCCTGGTACGACTCGATCGCCGCCGAACCGCGCAGCGAGCGGAAATGCTCGTGCAGCGCCGCGATCGGCATCGACGGCAGCGGGCGGAATCCGAACCGCACTTCCGCACTGGGCGCGATCATGTTCGCCTTGATCCCGCCTTCGACGCGGCCGATGTTGAAGCGCAGTCCGGTGAGGCCGCCGAAACGCTGGTGCGCCTGCGACTCGACGAATTCGAGCGCGGCATTGCCCCAGCGCATCGCGTTGTGCAGCGCGCTGGTGTGCAGTGCGTCGGCACCCGACGCGTGGCCGGCATGACCACGGAACTTCATCAATACCGAGCTGATGCCGCGATGCGCCAGCACCGCCTCGCACATCGTCGGTTCGGCAACGATGGCCTCGCGGAAGCCGTGGTCCTTCGCCAGGAACGCGGCGATGCAGCGCGCGTCGTTGGCTTCCTCGTCGGTACTGAAGAGGAAGGCGGCGTCGCCCTGCGTCCGCGCAGCCGCGGCGAGCAGGCCCGCCGCCGCGCCCTTGATGTCGCAGGCGCCCAAGCCGATCGCACGGTCGCTGGTCAGGCGCAGCTTGTGCGGATTCGAGGACCAGGCTTCCGACGAGGGCACGGTATCCAGGTGCACGTTGAACAGGCGCGTGGGCTGGCCGCGCACGGCCAGCAGCGACACCGCGCCCGCGCCGTGGTCGGTGACTTCGACGCGGAAGCCGTCGAGCTGCGAACGCAGGTAATCGAACATGCCGCCGGTACCGATGTCGCGCGGCGGGTTGCGGGTGTCGAACGACACCAGCGCTTCGAGATGCTGCAGCGTCGGCGCGAGGAGCTCGCTCATGCGGTCACCGCGTAGATGTCGGGCACGTACTTTTCCATCAGGGTCTGGGGGCGCGAGGGCGCGGTGAAGCCATAGCGCGCGTACAGCCCATGGGCATCGCCGGTCGCGAGCGTGAAGCGGCGCAGGCCCTGCAGGTCCGGATGGGCGACCACAGCATCCATCAGCTGCCTGCTGTAGCCGAGGCCACGGTATTCCGGCAGGACGAACACATCGACCAGATTCGCGAACGTGGCGCGATCGGTGATGACCCGCGCGAACGCCACCTGCCGGCCATCGGCGAGATAGCCGCCGAAACACAGCGAATTGGCGATCGAACGGCGCACCAGCGCCTCGCCGATCCCCTTCGCCCAGGTCGATTGCGTCGACAGGAAGTGATGGATCAGCGGGATGTCCAGTTGTGCGGGATCGGTGCTGATGCGCAGATCGGTCACGGCCTGGTCCTCAGCGGTTCACTTCGGCCCACAGGGTGCTGCTCATGCCGAACAGCTTGATGAAGCCTTCGGCTTCGGCCACGCCCCAATCCGCAGCCTGCGCGTAGGTCGCGCCCTTCGCATTGAGGATGTGCTTCGACTCGATCGCCACCGCATTCACCACGCCGCCCTGCGTTTCCAGCACGACATCGCCGGTGACGGCGGACTGGCTCGAGGCGAGGAAGGCTTCCAGGTCGGTCTTGAGCGGATCGTGGAAGAAGCCTTCGTACACCAGCTCCACCCACTTGCGCGCCACGTCCGGCTTGAAGCGGTTCTGCTGCTTGCTCAGCACGGCTTCTTCCAGCGCGCGATGCGCGGTGAGCAGCGAAATCAGGCCTGGGGCTTCGAAGATGATGCGGCCTTTCAGCCCGATCGTGGTGTCGCCGGTGTAGATGCCACGCCCGACGCCGTAGGCCGCGAACAGCGAGTTGAGCCGGGCCAGCAGCGTGTGGCCTTCCATCTTTTCACCGTTGAGCGCGACCGCTTCGCCGCCGACGAAGCCCACCTTCACCCGCAACGGCTCCGACGGCCATTCCGCACGCGGCTTGCACCAGCCGCGCGCGCCCTCGCCCGGTGCCTGCCAGCGATCGATCTCCCCGCCGGACATGGTCAGGCCCAGCAGGTTCTCGTTGATCGTGTAGGCCTTCTGCTTGGCGCGCACGCCGAAGCCGCGTTCCTCCAGGTACTTCTGCTCGTAGGCGCGGACTTCGGTGTGTTCCTTCTGGATTTCGCGGATCGGCGCCACGATTTCGTAATCGCCCATCGCCTTCACGGCCAGGTCGAAGCGCACCTGGTCGTTGCCCATGCCGGTGCAGCCGTGCGCAATCGCCTTCGTGCCCAGCTCCGCGCAACGGCGCAATGCGGCATCGACGATCAGATAACGGTCGGACACCAGCAGCGGATACTGCCCCTGGTAGCCCTCGCCCGCCCACACGAACGGCTTGACGAAGCCGTCCCAGATCGCCGGGCCGCCATCGACGGTGACGTGCGAGGCGACGCCGAGTTCGGCCGCGCGTTGCTCGATGAAGGCGCGCTCCTCGGCATCCACGCCGCCGGTATCGGCGAACACGGTGTGCACGTTCCAGCCGCGTTCCTGCAGGTAGGGAACGCAGAAGCTGGTGTCGAGGCCGCCGGAGAAGGCGAGGACGATGTCGCGGGGGATGGTCATGGGGAGGATCCGGGATTCGAAGGTGCGGGGATGAAAAGCGGGAGTAATGAAGCGGGAATGGAAGAGCGGGAAGGGGGAACGCAGGGCCAGGACAGGCTTGGTGCTTGCGGGCGAGTGAGCGGCCGGGAGAAGTCGTTCCCTATTCCCGCTTCACATTCCCGCCTCTCACTCCCGCCTCATCGCCACCAGCGTCGCCATGATCGCCTTCTGCACATGCAGCCGGTTCTCGGCCTCGTTGATGGCGATGCATTGCGGCGAGTCCATCACCGCATCGGTGGCCTTGACGTTGCGACGCAGCGGCAGGCAGTGGCTGAAAACGCCGTTGTTGGTCAGCGCCATCTTCCGCTCGTCCACGATGAAGTGGCGGTACTGGTCGCGGATGGGTTTTTCCGGCGCCCAGTTGCCGAAGAACGGCAGCGCGCCCCAGCTCTTGGCATAGACGACGTCGGCGCCGCGGTAGGCGCTGTCGATGTCGTGGCTCACGGTGAACGAACCACCGCTTTCGGCCACGTTCTGCTCGGCCCAGCCCATGTAGCGCTCGTCGAGCAGGTAGTCGGGCGTCGGGCACAACAGGGTCACGTCCATGCCCATGCGCGTGGCGATGGTCAGCGCCGAATTCGCCACCGCGGTGTTCAGCGGCTTCGGATGGTAGGTCCAGGTCAGCACGTACTTCCTGCCGCGCAGATCGGTGGTGCCGAAGTGCTCCTGCAGCGCGAGGATGTGGGCCAGTTCCTGGCACGGATGGGTGATCGTTTCCATGTTGATCACCGGCACCGGCGAGTACTTCGCGAACGACCTGAGCACGATGTCCTCACGGTCGTAGCGCCAGTCGACGAACTTCGGGAATGCGCGCACGCCGATCAGGTCGACGTAGCGGCCCAGCACCTGCGCGACTTCCTTGATGTGCTCCTCGGTGTCGCCTTCCATGACCGTGCCCAGGTCGAACTCGATCGGCCACGCATCCTTGCCGGGCTGCAGGACGATGGCGTGGCCGCCGAGTTGGAACGCGCCCAGTTCGAAACTGGTGCGCGTGCGCATGGAGGGATTGAAGAACACCAGCGCGATCGAGCGGCCCTTGAGCTCGTCGCCGATCTTGTTGCGCTTGAAGATGGCCGCCTGCGTCAGCAGGGCGTCGAGATCGGGACGGGACCAGTCCTGGGTGTTGAGGAAATGCCTTTGTGTGGCGGGCTTCATCGCGGTCTCCAAGTACGAATCGGGGGAATCGCCGGGCCGGAAAAGCAAAAAAGCCCAGCGCGAAGGCTGGGCTTTTCGTGTGTCATGCCATCGTTCGAACCAATGGCGCGGACGCGCTACCCAGCCAGCATTGGCGGGAACGGTCGACGCGCGCGCGAAGTCATGCCAGCCGCCATCCAGGCGGAGGTCATCACATCGGCGTCGGCGCGCAGGGGCTTCATGAGGGCGCGAATGCTCGCACGGTGCGCCCCAAGACGCAACCGGCGGGGCATCACCATCGGGAATAAGCCCGTGAAATCAGGGCGTGGTCGCCCCGGGCACCGCCGGGGTGATCGCGATGCGGATGCGCAGGCGGTTGCCGGGGTCCTCGGGCAGGCGCGAACGGAACTTGGCGCCCTTGTAGACGTAATCGACGTCGTAGGCGATCGGCCGGCGGAATTCACGCTCCACCGACACCGACTGGCAGTTGCCGGGCGCGGGCTTGTCGTCGCGACGCAGCGCGTCCTTGAGGGCGCCGACCGCCCGCGACAGGCGGGACTTGTCCTCCGCGACCGGCTCGCATCGCTGTTCGGTGCGGGTGGCCGTTAGGGTCTGGTAGACCGGGGTCACGCGCAGCACCTGGGCGTAGTCGTAACGCACGTTTTCCTGCTGGATGACCGTGTGCTGCGCCAGGGCCGGGCCGGCCGTGAAGGCCGCGCAGGTCAGCAGGAGGGACAGCAACAGGCGGAGTCGGGTCATCGCGCTCGGGATCGGTCGGGACCGCCGGATTGTAGGCGACAGCGGCGGCGAGGCCCTGAATCCCCGCTTTAGGCCGCTAGAATTGACGCAATTCCCGCGGTATCCCCATGAGCCTGCAACTCTTCAACAGCCTGACGCGTCGCGTCGAACCCTTCGCGCCCCAGGACCCCGCCTGCGTGACGATGTACGTGTGCGGCCCCACGGTCTACAACTACGTGCACATCGGCAACGCGCGTCCGTACGTGGTGTTCGGCGTGCTGGCCAACCTGCTGCGTCGCCGCTACGGACAGGTGCGTTACGCGCGCAACATCACCGACGTCGACGACAAGATCAACAACGCTGCGCGCGAACAGGGCGTACCGATCTCGGTCATCACCGGCAAGTTCGCCACGGCTTACCGCGAGGACATGGCCGCGCTGGGCATCGCCCCGCCGGACATCGAGCCGGAGGTCACCACGCACATTCCGCAGATCGTCGCGATGATCCAACAGTTGATCGCGAACGGTCATGCCTACGAAGCCGAGAACCACGTGCTGTTCTCGGTCTCGAGCTTCGACGGCTACGGCAAGCTGTCGCGCCGCGATCCCGACGAGATGCTCGCCGGCGCCCGTGTCGAAGTGGCCCCGTACAAGCGCGAGCCCGGCGATTTCGTGTTGTGGAAGCCCTCCACCGACGACCTGCCCGGTTGGGATTCGCCCTGGGGGCGTGGCCGCCCGGGCTGGCACATCGAATGCTCCGCGATGGCCGCCGCGCATCTGGGCGAAACCATCGACATCCACGCCGGCGGCGTCGACCTGCAGTTCCCGCACCACGAGAACGAGATCGCGCAGAGCGAGTGCGCGCACGGCGGTCGCGTCTTCGCCCGCTACTGGCTGCACAACGGCATGCTCAACTTCGGCGGCGCCAAGATGAGCAAGTCGATCGGCAACATCGAGAAGATCCACGACCTGGTGCGCAAGCATCCGCCGGAAGCCCTGCGCTATGCCCTGCTCTCGGCGCAGTACCGGCAGCCGCTGGAGTGGTCGGACGGCCTGATCGAACAGAGCGTGCGCACGCTGGATCGCCTGTACGGGACCTTGCGCAATCTGGCGGACGTGGAGGCGATCGCGGCGATTCCCGCCAGCGTGGAGGCGGCGCTGGACGACGACCTCAATACCCCCGCGGTGCTGGCCGAGATCGCCCGCATCGCCGGCGAGGCGCGCAAGACCGAATCCGCCCAGGAACGCCAGCGCCTCAAGGGCGAACTGCTCGGTGCGGGCCTGGCCCTGGGCCTGCTGCGACAGGATCCCGCCGCGTGGTTTGCGCGCGGGACTTCCGGCGACGACGACGCCCGCATCCAGGCGCTGATCGACGAACGCGCCACGGCGAAGAAGTCCCGCGACTTCGCCCGCGCCGATGCGATCCGCGAGCAGCTGTCGAATGAAGGCATCCTGCTCGAGGACACGCCGCAGGGCGTGCGCTGGAAGCGGGCCTGATCGGCGCCTGCCGAGCGGCGCCTGCCGAGCTATGCAACGCCGCGCATGGGATGCGGCGTTCGCGACACGATCACTTTGCCGGTATAGGTGGCGCGACGATTGCGCCACCGCGCCGCGGTAAAATCGCGCCATGGACGCTTCCACCTTCCCGCTCGAAGCCAGCGCCAGCGACGCGCAGGGCGCCATCCGCGACGAGTTCGCCTTCTTTGGCGACTGGGCCGAGCGGTACCAGTACCTGATCGACCTCGGGCGCAAGCTGCCGCCGTTTCCGGAAGAGCGGAAAACCGAGGAACACCGCCTGCACGGCTGCCAGTCGATGGTCTGGATCGTGGCGTCGGGCGATGCCGGGCGCCTCGACTTCCAGGCGATCAGCGATTCGGCGATCGTGTCCGGGCTGATCTACCTCGCCCTGCGGGTGTATTCGGGCCGCAGCGCGCACGAGATCCTGGCCACCGAGCCGGATTACATCGCCGACATCGGCCTGGCCAAGCATCTGTCGCCGACCCGCAGCAACGGGCTGGCCGCCCTGCTCGCCTTCATCCGCGACCGCGCCCGGAGCGCACTGGGCCCGGCGACGTGAGCGAGGCGGCGCCGGCCGATGCGCCCGAAGAAGTCACCGGCATCCGGAGCCTGCTGCGCAACCGCGGCTTCACCGGCCTGCTGACCTATCGCCTGCTGGCGATGCTGTCCTACCAGATCGTCGCGGTGACGGTCGGCTGGCATGTCTACGAAATCACCCATGATGCGTTCGCGCTGGGCCTGATCGGCCTGGCCGAGGTCATTCCCTACTTCTGCTTCGCCCTGTTTGCCGGCTATGCGGTGGATCACCTGCGGCGACGGGTGCTCGGCATGCTGGCCTGCATCGGCCTGCTGCTGACCACGCTGACGCTCGCAGGCGTCGCCAGCGGCGTGTTGCCGGCCGGGGCCTTCGGCTACGGCACGCTGGTCATCTACGCAGCGATCGCGGTCAACGGCATCGTCCGTGCGTTCCTCGCACCGGTGTACATGTCGCTGTTCGCGCGCGTGCTCAAGCGCGCGCAGTTCGCGCGCGGTGCGGGCGTGAGCAGCGTCGTCATGCAGTCCGGACTCGTGCTCGGGCCGGCGGTTGGCGGCCTGCTGGTGGCGTGGGGCGGCAAGACATCGGCGTATCTGGTTGCCTCGGTGCTGGCAGCCGCCGCGGCGGTCGCCGTGATTACGCTGCGCGTGACCGAACCGCCGCTTCCGAGCGAGCGTGCCCCGGTGTTCCAAAGCATCGGCGAGGGATTGCGCTTCGTCTTCAGGACGCAGGTGGTGCTGGGTGCGCAGGCGCTGGACATGTTTTCGGTCCTGTTCGGCGGTGCGGTGGCGCTGCTGCCCGCCTTCATCAGCGAGATCCTGCATTACGGTCCGGAAGCGCTCGGTCTGCTGCGCGCCATGCCCGCCGTCGGCGCGGTGCTGATGGGCGTGTACCTCGCACGACATCCGCTGCAACGCCATGCCGGTCGCGTGCTGCTGATCGCGGTTGCCGGTTTCGGCCTGTGCATCGTCGGCTTCGCCCTCTCGCGCTACCTGTGGCTGTCGGCGGTGATGCTGATGTTCTCGGGCATGTGCGATGGCGTTTCGGTGGTGTTGCGTTCCACCATCCTGCAACTGGCGACGCCCGACCACATGCGCGGGCGCGTGTCCTCGATCAACGGGATCTTCATCGGCTCGTCCAACGAACTGGGCGCCTTCGAATCCGGCGTGGCGGCGCGATTGCTCGGCCTGGTGCCTTCGGTCGTTTTCGGCGGCTGCATGACGCTGCTGGTGGTGGCGACGACCGCGCGGCTGGCGCCGCAATTGCGACGCCTGGACCTGCGCGAGCTGCACTGACCGCCGGCCTGCCGGCAGGTCCGCGGCGGCGTAGACTGCGGCCGTCGCATCCACCGGGGCAGCCGCCATGGGCCAGGAAACCGTGCGGGGACGCAAGGTCGTCATTCATTTCGACGGTGCGCGCTGCATCCATTCGCGCAACTGCGTGCTGCGGCATCCGGATGTCTTCGTGCCCAACGTCGAGGGCGAATGGATCCACCCGGATGCGGTTTCGCCCGAGGAAGTCGCGCTGATCGCGCGCCTGTGTCCGTCCGGCGCGATCCGGTACGAGCGGATCGACGGTGGCGAACAGGAACCCGCGCCGGTAGTGAACCTGGTGCACCTGCGCGAAAACGGCCCGCTCGCCTTCCACGCGCCGCTGCAGGTGGCCGGGCGGGATGAAGGATTCCGCGCCACGCTGTGCCGTTGCGGCCTGTCGAAGCACAAGCCGTTCTGCGACAACAGCCACGCCGAGGGCGGCTTCATGGCCAGCGGCGAACGGCCGGCGAAGGAGTCCCGTCCGCTCGCGGTGCGCGACGGTCCGCTGCAGGTCGAGCCGCAGAAGAACGGCCCGCTCAAGGTGGTTGGGAACCTCGAGATCGTCACCGGCACCGGCCACACGATCGACCGTATCACCGAAACATGGCTGTGCCGCTGCGGACAGTCGAACAACAAGCCCTATTGCGATGGCTCGCACCGGAAGGTGGGGTTCGAGGCGGACGGCGCCTGATCGTTCCCGTCGGCGCGTTGCATCGTGTGCGCGCAGATGCCGCATGCGGCAGCAGCGCGCGGCTCGGAGCTACGGACATCCGGCTTCCACCAGCGATGGCGCAAATGCAAAAAACCCGGCCAAGGCCGGGTTTTCTGCATGCGCAAGAAGTAGCTGGCTCAGTCGCCCATCTGCTTCTGCATGTGCTCCCAGCGCTCCTGGGCGTCGATGGTGCGCTCGGCGGTGAGGCGCGCCTCCAGGCGTTCCAGGCCGATCTCCTCGCCGGTGTCGACGCAGAAACCGTAATCGCCCGAGTCCACGCGCTTGAGCGTGCTGTCGATCTTGCTGATCAGCTTGCGGTAGCGGTCGCGGGTGCGCAGCTCCAGCGAATTTTCGGTCTCGCGCGTGGCGCGCTCCGCTTCGTCGCCGACATCGCGCACTTCGTCCTTGAGGTTCTCGATGGTCTGCTTGGATTCCTCGACCAGGTCCGCGCGCCACTTCAGCAGGCGCTGGCGGAAGTACTCCAGTTGCAACGGGCTCATGTATTCCTCGTCCGGCGAAGGAACGTAGCCCTTCGGGACGATCGGACGGCCGGTGGCCTCATCGGTCTTGTATTCCACGACTTTGACCTTGCCGCGCGGAGCCGGTGCCTTGTCCTTGGTGGCGGCGACGGCGACGGCAACCTTGCCGGCCGGCCGCTGCGGCGATGCGGGGCGCGCCGGGTTGTTACCCACGTCCGGCGTGCCGGTGGGAGCGGTCTTCACGGTTTCCACCGACTTGCCGACCGCGGCCTTGGCCGGGCTGGCCTTGGCGGGAGCAGCAGCGGGAGACACCGGAGCCGTCTTGGTCGCCGGACGGGGGGCCGGCTTCTTCACCACCGACGAGGACTTCGCGGCGGGTGCCGGCGGAGCCTTGGCGGGGGCGGCTTTGACTGGAGCACTCCTGGCGGGCGCGGACTTCGTCGGCTTGGCGGGCGCCGACTTGGCCGGCGCGGGCTTCGCCGGAGCGGCCTTCTTCGCAGGTGCAGCCTTCTTGGCGACGACAGGCTTTTTCGCCACCGGCTTCTTGGCCGGGGCCGCCTTCTTCGCAACAGGCTTCTTGGCAACAGGCTTCCTGGCAGGCGCGGCCTTCTTCGCAGCCGGCTTCTTCGCCACGGACTTCGGGGCGGCCTTGGCTGCCGGCTTCTTGGTGGCCTTGGCGGCCTTCTTCGCGGGTTTCTTTGCTGCCACGAGCGGCGTGTCCTCTGTTCCTTCGAATGAACGGCCGGACGTTCCGCACGTTGCCGAATCAGGCGCGCGATCGGTCCGGTCGACCAGAGTTGGGGTCCTGGCTGGAAAAAGCAATGCGCCTTTCGTCAGCCCTGCAGCATGACCCTGTATCTGGAAAGCGCGCTGTTATACCCTGCCCCGGCTACCGCGGCAACCGCGTTTGGACCGCGGTTTTTCCGCTCTTGAAGACGCGGCGAGCGGGCGCAATTCAGGCCCCGATTGCATTGGCGCCAGTAACTGCCTGTTGGCATGAAGGAATCGTGATAGATCGCCTGCTCATCCTGGTGCTGCGTGGCTACAAGCGTTGGCTCAGTCCGCTGCTGGGACCTGCCTGCCGCTTCCATCCCACGTGTTCGGTCTACGCGATGGAAGCCATCTCGCGCTTCGGCGCACTCAAGGGCAGCTGGCTGGCCGCGCGCCGGCTCCTGCGCTGCCATCCCCTGCACCCCGGCGGATTCGATCCGGTCCCGCCGCTCAACGGAAAGACCCAATGCCATCGACACTGATCGTCAACGCCCGTCTCGTCAACGAAGGTCGCGAATTCGACAGTGACCTGCGCATTGAGCACGGCCGGATCGCCCAGATCGGCATGGGTCTCAGTGCCCGCCCCCACGAAACCGTCGTCGATGCCAATGGTCGCCGCCTGTTGCCCGGCATGATCGACGACCAGGTCCACTTCCGCGAACCGGGGCTGGAATACAAGGCGGACATCGCGACCGAATCGGCCGCCGCGGTGGCCGGCGGCCTGACCAGCTTCATGGACATGCCCAACACCTCCCCGCCGACGCTCGACAGCGACGCGCTGGAGGACAAGTACCGTCGCGCGCACGGGCGGGCCTGGGGCAACTACGGCTTTTACCTGGGCGCCAGCAACGACAACCTCGAGGCGATCCGCCGACTCAATCCGCGCAGCGCACCGGGCATCAAGGTGTTCATGGGCGCCTCGACCGGCAACATGCTGGTGGACAACCCCGACATCCTCGACGGCATTTTCCGCGACGCGCCGACGCCGATCATCACGCATTGCGAAGACACGCCGATGATCGACGCCGAACTCGCCCGCTACAAGGCGAAATACGGCGACGACATTCCGCCTTCCTGCCACCCGGACATCCGTTCGCGCGAGGCTTGCCTGAAATCGACGGAACTGGCCGTATCGCTGGCGCGTCGGCACGGCTCGCGCCTGCACGTGCTGCACATCAGCACCGCGGACGAACTGGCGCTGTTCGAACCGGGTCCGGTCGAAAGCAAGCGCATCACCGCGGAAACCTGCATCCACTTCCTGCGTTTCGACCGCTCCGACTACGCGCGGCTGGGCAACCGCATCAAGTGCAATCCCGCGATCAAGGAAGCCTCGGACCGCGAAGCCCTGGTCGCCGCGCTGGCAAACGACGTCATCGACGTCCTGGCTACCGACCACGCGCCGCACACGATCGAAGAGAAGGCCAAGCCCTATCTCTCCGCGCCGTCCGGCCTGCCGCTGGTGCAGTACGCATTGCTGGCCGCGCTGGAACTCGTGCACGAAGGCAAGCTCACCACGGCCCAGGTCGTGCAGAAGTTCGCGCACGCACCCGCGCGGCTGTTCGACGTGCGTAATCGCGGCTTCCTGCGCGAGGGTTACGCCGCCGACCTGGTCCTGATTGACGACACGCCGATGACGGTCCACGCCGACGACGTGCTGTCGAAGTGCGGATGGTCGCCGTTCGAAGGCACCACGTTCCATTCGCGCGTCGCCTCGACCTGGGTCAACGGCGTGCTGGCCTGGGACGGCCGCCAGCTGATTGGCGATGCGATGGGCCAGCGCCTGGAGTTCGATCGTTGAAGCCGGTCGCCGCGCTGTTCGTGGCGGCGGCGCTGACCGCATGTGCGGGCAATGCCCAGGTGGTCGCAGCTCCCGCGGCATCGACGGTCGCGGCGGACGAGCGGGTGGTCTTCCCGGCACAGGCATCGCAGGGATCGCTGGTCTTCGGCAAGGTGCCCGCCGGCAGCGTCGTGCGTTACGGCGAACGTGAATTGCATCCGACGCCGTACGGCACGGTGGTGTTCGGCATCGGTCGCGACGAAGCCGGTCCGGTGCAGGTCCACGTGCAGCATGCGGACGGTCGCGACGAAGTGGCGAGCATCGTGGTGACGCCGCGCGACTGGCCGATCGAGCGCATCGAGGGCGTGCCGCCGGAAACGGTGAACCCGCCGCCGGAAATCGCCGCGCGCATCGAACGCGAGCAGGCGATGGTCGCTCAGGCGAGGCTGCGCGACGATGCCCGTGCGGACTTCGTGCAGGCATTCGTCTGGCCGGTGCAGGGCCGGATCAGCGGCCGCTTCGGAAACCAGCGCATCTACAACGGCACGCCCAGGGCGCCGCACTCCGGCATGGACATCGCCGCGGCCCAGGGCACTCCGGTGCAGGCACCGGCGGCCGGCGTGGTGACCTTCGCCAACCCCGACCTCTACCTCACCGGCGGCACCGTGCTGCTGGACCACGGGCACGGCGTGAGCTCCAACTTCCTGCACCTGTCGCGCATCGACGTGCAGGTGGGCGACCGCGTCGCACAAGGCCAGGTGATCGGCGCCGTGGGCGCGACGGGACGCGCGACCGGTCCGCACCTGCACTGGGGCATGAACTGGTTCGACGTGCGGATCGATCCGCTGCTGGTGCTCGAGCGGGGAAAGTGAGCGCGATCGCGCGGGCGTGGATCGTGCTGCGCCTGCGCGACGTTACGGACGCCCTTCGCCGGTAACGCGCGCCACCGCGTCGTGCGCGTGCAGGCTTTCGAAATGCGCGACCTGCGCATCGAAACGCTCGATACGCGGATCGGCAGACAGTGCCGCCGCCACGCGCCGCGCCGCGTCCTCGCAGAACATCAGGTTTTCGGCATTGAGGCGGGCGAACGCCTGCTCGTCCTCGCGCTTGACCGCGGTCTGGACCGGCGTGCCCAGCGCCTGCTCCACCGCATCGACGAGCGCCGCCAGCGGCAGTTCGTCGAAGGTGTGGCGCAGCTCCACGCGCACGTCGGCGCGGCTGCGCTGCGCATGCGGCGTGGCCGCCAGGCCGCGTTCGGAAGCCAGCCATTCGTGGATGGCCGAAGACAGCGGACGCGCATCGGCGAAGTCCTGCGCGAACCGCTCCGCATTGAGCTGTCGCGACAAGGCCGCTGAGGCCGGACAGGTGCTGGAATATTCGACCGCGAAGCGCATGCCCAGCTTCAGGTGCCCGTCGATCAGCGCAGCATCGATCTCCACCGGATAGCGCTTCCACCCCGCGTGCTCGCTCGCCAGAGCCGGGCGCAGCATCAGGTGTTCGTAGCGCAGGACGAGGCGGGCGCGCGTGGACAGCCCGCCCTGCGTGTCGACCAGGGTCTGCAGCACGCGGCGCAGGCCCGCCGGGGTCACGGTTTCGCTGGCGAAGGCGTGCTGCAGTTCCAGGTAAAGGCGCGACATGTGGATGCCGCGCGCAGCGGCGTCGCGCAGGTCGACGGAAACGTCCACCGACGCCGGCACCGTGATCGCGTCCTGGCCCGACGCCACGCGCAGCGGCAGCGCGATGTTCGACATGCCCACCCAGTCCAGCGGACGCGCCAGTGCCGCGGCATCGAAGGCGACGTCGGGCAGGCGGCGGGAGGGATCGGGGCGCACGTTCACGGACACGGGGGAAGGACCTGGAAAGCTCGCAATGCGCGGCATTCTACCGGGCTCGCGTGATGCGGCCTTCGCCGCGGGCGGAACGGACCGGTGCGGGCCCCGGGCATTGAACCGGACACCTCAGCCGCGCGCGGCGCGCCAGGCAGCCCACAGCGCCGCGATGGCAGGCACGGGGTCCGCCGGCGTGCCGCGAAGCAGGCGCGCGCGCGACAGGCCGGCGAATACGCGACGTGGCCGGCTGCCGGCGTCGACCGTGGCCTGTCGGGCCAGCTGGCGGACCCATTCGGCCAGCGCGCCGCCCTCGCCGGCCTGGGCCAGCACCTGCAAGGGCGCGGCCTCGGCGGGGTGATGGGCGATCCGCAGCTGCAGCAGGTTCACGGCGATGACGGCAGGCGCGCCGGCTTCGTCGCCGCCGAACAGTCCGGTTTCGATCGCCGCGACGGCCTCGCTGAAACTGCGCATCTGCGCGAGCGCATCCCCGGCGTCGACCGGCCGTTCGCGGCTGTCGCGCAACGACGGCAATGCCGCGGCCACCTGCGTCCACGGCACCGGGAACTTCTGCAGCACCGCACCGAGCGGATGGCGACGGATCCCGCGCGCCCAACCCTGCAGTTCCTCGATCCACCAGCCCAGCTTGGCCTCGCCCGGACGCGGATCGCTGCCGCCCCAGGCCGCATCGGTCAGCTCCTGCACCAGCGTCATCCAGGCCAGCACGGGCTCGCGTTGCCCGCGTGGCACGAAGACCTCCGCCACGCCCCATTCCGGCCAGCGCGCGCGCCACTTGTCGAGGAATTCGCCGACGGCGTCCCGGTCGCTCATGCGCTCATCCATTCGCCATGCGGGGCCAGGCCTGCGCCTGGCACAGTTCGGACGGATGGTGGACGAGCACGTCCCCCTGCCAGGCGAAGGGATCGTCCTCGTGCAGGCGATAGCCCCACAGCGCCACCACCGCAGGCATGCCGGCCGCGCGCGCGGCGACGATGTCGCGTTCGTCGTCGCCCACGTAGGCGCAGTGTCCGGCGAGGACGCCGATCGCGGTCGCGGCGTGCTGCAGCGGCAGCGGATCGGGCTTGCGCACCGGCAGCGTGTCGCCGCCGACCAGAACCGCACAGCGCGTTTCCCAGCCCAGCAGCGGCATCAGCTTGCGCGCGAGGTATTCGGGCTTGTTGGTGACGATGCCCCAGGTCGTGCCGTTCGCTTCCAGCGCGGCGAGCATCGCTTCCACGCCTTCGAACGGCTTGCCATGCAGGCCCAGTTCGGCTTCGTAGCGATCCAGGAACTCCTGCACCCAGGCCTCGCGCTCGGCCACAGGCACGTCCGAGAACCCCGCGCCCAGCATGGCCCGCGCACCCTTCGACACCACCGGACGCAGGTCCGCGAGCGCCATCGCCGCGAGGCCGCGTTCGGCACGCATGCGATTGATCACGGCGATGAAGTCGGGCGCGCTGTCGACGAGGGTACCGTCGAGATCGAACAGCACGGCTCTGGGGAAACGGAAATTGGGCATGCGATACGCGGTCGGTGTGCGTGTCCGCGCGCCCGTGATCCGGCGCCGGACACGCGCTGTCATTCGTCGGCGGGCTTGCGCGCGCAGGCGAGATAGTTGACGTCGGTGCGCGGGATCACACGCGCGGCGTTGCGCCAGGGCTCGTACATCAGGCCGCTGACGTCTTCCAGCTCCAGGCCGGTGGCCCGCAGCCACGCGGCGAGTTCGGACGGCCGGATGAAATCCCGGTAGCGGTGCGTTCCCTTCGGAAGCAGGCGCGCGACGTACTCGGCGCCGACGATGGCAAGCGCGAAGGCCGCGGGCGTGCGGTTGAGCGTCGACAGGAACAGACGACCACCCGGCTTCAGCATCGTCGCGCAGGCCTGCACGATGGCCGCGGGATCCGGCACGTGTTCGAGCATTTCCATGCAGGTGATCGCGTCGAACCGTCCGGGCATTTCCTGCGCCAGCGACTCGGCCGACTGCAGCCGGTAATCCACGTCGATGCCGCTTTCCAGCCGGTGCAGCCTGGCGACCTTGATGAGTTCTGGGGCGAGATCCAGCGCCATCACCTGCGCGCCGTTGCGCGCCAGCGCTTCGCTCAGCAGGCCGGCTCCGCAGCCGACATCGAGCACGTTCGCGCCCTGCAGCTTCACCCGATCGGCCACGTAACCCAGCCGCGCCGGATTCAGCGCATGCAGCGCCTTCTGCGGCCCTTCCGGATCCCACCAGCGCTGCGCCAGCGCGCCGAACTTGTCGAGTTCGGCCTGGCTGAAATTGTCGTTGCCCGAAGGTGCTGCGCTCATGGCGGGAACTCCATCGTGGCCGCGCGAACGGCCGGAAAATACTTGCAAGATCCGCTTACGAGATCCGGATCGTGGCGATGCGGTCGCGCCACTGCCGCGCGTTGGCCACCAGTGCATCGGCATCCATGTCGACCAGCATGCGCTCGCGCAGCTTCGCCTTGCCGGCGATCCAGACATCGCTGACCTGGTGGCGACCAGCCGCGTAGACCAGCTGCGAGATGACGTGATGCAGCGGCTGGGTTTCGAGCTGGCCCAGGTCGACGCAGACCAGGTCCGCCTGCTTGCCGGCCACGATCGAGCCGATCTGCGTCTCGAAGCCCAGCGCGCGCGCGCCACCGAGCGTCGCTGCCTGCAGCGCGCTGGCCGCGTCGAAGGCCGATGCATCTTCGGCCACCGCCTTCGCCAGCAACGCGGCGGTGCGCGTTTCGCCGAACATGTCCAGGTCGTTGTTGCTGGCGCAGCCGTCGGTGCCGATGGCGATGTTCACGCCGGCCTGCTGCAACTTGCCGATCGGGCAAAAGCCCGAGGCGAGCTTGAGGTTCGACTCCGGACAGTGCACCACGCTCACGCCCCGCTCCGCGCACAGCGCGATCTCGGCATCGGTGAGCTGGGTCATGTGCACGGCGATGAGGCGGTCGTTGACGAGGCCCAGCCGGTCCAGGCGCGCGATCGGACGCTGGCCGTGCTTCTCGCGCGATTCGGCGACTTCCTGCGCGGTCTCGTGCGTGTGCAGGTGCACCGGCACGTCGAGCTGGTCGGCGAGCATGCGGATGCGCTCGAAGTTCTCGTCGCTCACCGTGTACGGCGCGTGCGGCGCGAACGCCGTGGCGACCAGCGGATCGTGTCGCCACTGGTCGTGCACTTCGGTGGCGCGGTCGAAGTATTCGTCCGACGATTTCGCCCAGGCCGTGGGGAAATCGATGACGGGCAGGCCCACGCGCGCGCGGAAGCCGTGCTGCCGGTAGACGGCGGCCTGCACGTCGGGGAAGAAGTAGTTCTCGTTGGCGCAGGTGGTGCCGCCGCGGAGCATCTCGGCGATGGCCAGCGCGATGCCGTCGGCGACGAATTCCGGGCCGATGACCGCGCCCTCGATCGGCCAGATGTGGCCCTGCAGCCATTCCATCAGCGGCAGGTCGTCGGCGACGCCGCGCAGCAGCGTCATCGGATTGTGCGTATGCGCATTGACCAGGCCGGGGATCAGCGCGCCCTCGGGGCGGGAGACGGTCTCCACCGCCTGGTAACGCTGCCGCGCCTCGTGGATCGGCAACACCCCGACGATCGCGCCGTCGCGCACGGCGACGGCATGGTTTGCGAGCACCACACCCTGCGGTTCGACCGGAACCACGAAGCCGGCTTCGATGAGGAGATCGCAGGCTTCGGGGGCTTGGGTCATTCGTTGATCCTTCGGTGGGTCCTGTCGTGCTGCTGTTGCTGTTTGCCTTTGCTCGTCATTCCGCGAAAGCGGGGCTTTTCAGCGGACGAATGTCCGATCATCCAGTGACTTTGCTTTTCGCCAGCAGCACCGCGAAGAACAAAGCCTTAAGAGCAACAACCAAAGTCACTGGATCCCCGCTAGGAGCATGCGGGGATGACGACTTCGTTTTGTCATCCAGTGGCGTTGCGTTCTTCCTCGGCGTCAACACAAAGGCAACGACCCGAAGAGCAACTGCAAAGTCACTGGATCCCCGCTAGAAGCACGCGGGGATGACGATTTGGCAAAGCCGTGGCCGCTGGCGCGGCCACGGGTCAAATCGTCACTTCACGCGCGAAACGTACTCGCCCGAGCGGGTGTCGACCTTGATCACTTCGTCCTGGCCGACGAACAGCGGCACGCGCACCACCGCGCCGGTTTCCAGCGTCGCCGGCTTGCCGCCGCCGCCCGAGGTGTCGCCGCGGACGCCCGGATCGGTCTCGACGATCTTGAGTTCGACGAAGTTCGGCGGCTGCACGGCGATCGGGGTGCCGTTCCACAGCGTCACTACGCACTCTTCCTCGCCCTTCAGCCACTTCTCGGCGCCGCCCATGCCGGCCTTGTCGGCCTGCACCTGCTCGAAGGATTCCTGGTTCATGAAGTGCCAGTACTCGCCGTCCGAGTACAGGTACTGCATGTCGGTGTCGACGACGTCGGCCTGCTCGACGCTGTCGGTCGCCTTCATGGTCATTTCGACCACGCGACCCGACTTGATGCTGCGGTACTTCACCCGGGTGAAGGCCTGGCCCTTGCCCGGCTTGACGTATTCGGTCTCGGTGATGATGCAGGGATCGTTGTTGACCAGGATCTTCTGTCCGGTCTTGACGTCGTTCATGCCCAGGCTGGCCATGGGGACTCCTGAAAAAAGTGGCTGAATGTGGTGGACGGGCCCGGATACGGGCCCGCTGCCGCGCCGCCGCGGGGCGGCAGACGGCTAAAATGGCGGGCTGCGCTGCGCGAATTGTCGGCAGCGCCGGAAAATCGCGATCCGACATGATACCTGCTGCCCCCGCCCTCGGGCACCAAGCCCCCCTGGAACCGGCCGCTGCCCCCGCCCGCTGGCAACAGTTGTGGCGTGAAGCCATCCGCGATCCGCGCGAACTGCTGTCCCTGCTGGGCCTGCAGGACGCCGCGCTGCAGGTTTCCGCCGAGGCCGCGGCGCAGTTTCCGTTGCGCGTGCCGCGCGGATTCGCCGCGAAGATGCGCCCCGGCGATCCGCACGATCCGCTGCTGCGCCAGGTGCTGCCGCTCGACGACGAGATGCAGCCGATGCCGGGCTTCGTCCTGGATGCCGTCGGCGACGGCGCGGCGAAGGCCGCCGATGGCGTCATCCGCAAGTACCGGGGCCGCGCGCTGCTGGTCACCACGGGCAGCTGCGCGGTCCATTGCCGCTACTGCTTCCGCCGGCACTTCGATTACGCCAGCGAGACCGCGGCCGCAGGCCAGTGGCGCGAAGCCGTCGCCGTGATCCGCGACGACGCCGGCATCGACGAGGTGATCCTGTCGGGCGGCGATCCGTGGTCCCTGTCGACACCCAAGCTCGTCGAGCTGACCGACGCGCTCGCCGGCATCCCGCATCTGAAGCGACTGCGCATCCACACACGACTGCCGGTGGTGCTTCCCGAACGCGTCGATGCCGCGCTCGTCGCGTGGCTGCGCGATCTTCCGTGGCCGACGGCGGTCGTGCTCCACGCCAACCACCCGGCTGAAATCGATTGCAACGTGGCCCGGGCCTGCGCCGCACTGCGCGAAGCCGGTGCCACCTTGCTCAACCAGGCGGTGCTGCTGCGTGGCGTGAACGACGACGTCGACACCCTCGCCGCGTTGAGCGAGCGCCTGTTCGAAAGCGGCGTACTGCCCTACTACCTGCACCAGCTCGATCGCGTGCAGGGCTCGGCCCACTTCGAAGTCGGCGACGACGAAGCACGCCGCCTCCACGCGGCCCTGGCGGCGCGGTTGTCCGGTTACCTGGTCCCGCGACTCGTGCGCGAAGTCGCGGGCGATCCCGGCAAGCGTCCGCTCTGAGCCATCGAACCCCGTTTGACAGGACGGGGACTATCCTCAGCCTTCGCCAGGAGGGCGCGGGCCAGCCGCCCGCGAATTTTGTCGAACACGCCACACCGGATGATCCTGGACATGGACGCCAGCCGCGCATTCATGTCATAAACCGTGGTCTACGGTGAACCTCGGCAGGATGCCGGAGGCCCGCCGCGTACGGAGGGATGGGAATGCAATTCGGCAAAGACACGGCCCTGCGACTGCTGATCGTCGACGACAGCGTCGAAGCGGCCGAAGCCATTGTCAGTGGTCTTCGCAATGCCGGCATTGCCGTGCGTCCCTCGCGTCCGGAGAACGAGGACGAGTTCCAGTCCCTGATCGAATCGCAGCCGCAGGACGTGGTCCTGGTGGCGCAGAACGCCGCCGGCGTGACGCTTTCCAAAGTGATGGAGAAGGTCGATGCGAGCGGCAAGGACCTGCCGGTCCTGGTGCTGGTCAACGCCATCGACGAAGCCGCGCTCCTCAAGCTGATGGCCGCCGGCGCACGCGGCGTGGCCCTGCGCGAGCACATGGAGCATATCCAGAACGTGGTGCGGGCCGAATGGGTCGACCTCGAGGCGCGTCGCTCCTATCGCCGCCTGGAGGCGCAGATGCGCGAGATCGAGCGCCGCTGCGACGCGCTCATCGACTCCTCGCGCGACCCCATCGCCTACATCCACGAAGGGATGCACATCCGGGCGAATACCGCGTACCTGGAGATGTTCGGCTTCGAATCCTTCGAGGACATCGAAGGCATGTCGCTGCTCGACCTGGTCGCGCCGAAGAAGGTCGACGAATTCAAGAAGCTGCTCAAGCAGCTGTCCAAGGGCGAGTTGCCGCCGCCGCGGTACGAAACTGAAGCCGTCACCCTCGAGGGCGATCATTTCCCGGCAGTGATGGAATTCGCCCAGGCCACCTACGAGGGCGAGAGCTGCCTGCAGGTCGTGCTGCGCAAGCAGGAGGAAGTGTTCGACCCCCGCGCCGCCGAGGAGCTCGAACGCCTGCGCCAGCTCGACCAGGTCACCGGCCTGCTGAACCGGCAGACCTTCCTGCGTGCCCTGGAGGACGCGGTGGGCGAGACGGCCGCCAAGGCGACGGCGCAGGGCCTGCTCCTGATCGAACCCGACCATTACGCCCGCCTGCTGCAGGAAATCGGCCTGGATGCGGCCGACGACCTCGTCGCCGCGCTGGCCGAGCGCCTGCGCTCGGCGGTCGGGCCCGATGATCTCGTCGCGCGCTTCGGCGAGCACCAGTTCGCCGTGCTCACCCACAACAGCGACTACGCGCAGACCTCGAAACTGGCCGAATCGCTACGCAGCGCATTCGCCGACACGGTGATCGAAGCGCGCAACCACTCGCTCAACGTCACCCTGAGCATCGGTGGCGTGCAGATCGGTGAGCGCATCACCAACGTCCCGGCGATCCTGGGCAAGGCGGCGCAGGGACTGCAGTCGACGATAGGCGTGGGCGGCAATCGCGCCGAACTCTACGACCCGAGCGCCACCGACCGTGCCGAAATCGAGCGCGTCGCTGCCTGGGTCACGCGCATCCGCGAGGCGATCGCGAACGACCAGTTCGTCATCCACTTCCAGCCGCTGGTGCCGCTGCACGGCGCACCCGAGGAAATGTACGAGACGCTGCTGCGCCTGCGCGGCGAAGACGGCAGCCTGGTGCAGCCGCTGACCTTCCTGCCGATCGCGGAAGAACACGGCCTGCTCGGCGAAATCGACCGCTGGGTCGTGACCCGCGCGATCCAGCTCATCGCCGAGCGCCAGCGGCTCAACCACCGCACCCGCCTGATGGTGAAGATCACCCAGGCCTCGTTGCAGGACGACAGCCTCGTCCAGCACATCGGCGAGCAGCTCAGGATCCTCGGCGTCGATGGCCGCCTGCTGGTGCTGCAGATCCCCGAATCGAAGGTGTTCACCAACCTGCGCGGCGCCCAGCAGTTCCAGGCCGGCGTGGCCCAGTTCGGCGTGCGCGTGGGGCTGGAACAGTTCGGCATCGGCCTCAATCCGTTCCAGCTGCTGAGCCACTTCGACGCCAGCTTCATCAAGATCGACCGTTCCTTCATGAAGGAACTGGGCACCAGCGCCGAACACCAGCAGCGCGTGCGCGAATTCGCCGCCAAGGCGCAGGAGCTGGGCAAGCAGACGATCGCCGAGCACGTGCAGGATGCCGGCAGCATGAGCACCCTGTTCAGTGCCGGCATCGACTACGCCCAGGGCCACTTCCTGGCGCCGGCCGGTCCGGAAATGGATTACGAATTCGGCTGACCGCGCCTCCGCGACGTCGACGCCGCAACGAAAAAGCCCGCCATCCGGCGGGCTTTTTCATCGATGGCGAAGCGGTCAGGCGGCGCGCTGCAGGGCGGCGATGCGCTCCTCCAGCGGCGGATGGCTCATCATCAGGCGACGCAGGCCATGGCCCACCGCGCCGCTGATGCCGAAGGCCTGGATCTGGCCCGGGAGCGTGCTGTGGCCGTAGGTCTGCGACAGCCGGCGCAGCGCGGCGACCATCTTGTCGCGCCCGGCCAGGCTGGCACCGCCGGCATCGGCGCGGAATTCGCGATAACGCGAGAACGCCATCGCGATCATGCTGGCGAACAGGCCGAACACCACGTCCAGCACCATCACCGTGACGAAGTAGCCGATGCCGCCGCCGCTGTTCTCGCGGTTGCCGCTGAGGAAGCCGTCGATGATCCGGCCGACGACGCGCGACAGCACGATCACGAACGTATTCAGCACGCCCTGGATCAGCGCCATCGTGACCATGTCGCCGTTGGCGACGTGGCTGACCTCATGGCCCAGCACGGCCTCGGCCTCGTCGCGGCTCATCGCCCGAAGCAGCCCCGTCGAGACGGCGACCAGCGCGTTGTTGCGGTTCGCACCGGTGGCGAAGGCATTGATTTCCGGTGCGTCGTAGATGGCCACCTCGGGCTTGCCGATGCCCGCGCGCTCGGCCTGGCGGTGGACCGTCGACACCAGCCACTGCTCCAGCTCGTTGCGCGGCTGTTCGATCACGTGGGCGCCGGTGCTGCGCTTGGCGATCCACTTGGACATCAGCAGCGAGATGATCGAACCGCCGAAGCCGAAGAGGGCCGCGAAGACCAGCAGACCGCCCTGGTTGCCGAGCCGGACGTGGAAGTAGTTCTGCAGGATCGACAGGACGATGCCGAGCAGCACCAGCACGGCCAGGTTGGTGGCGAGGAACAGGGCAACGCGTTTGAACATGGACGGCAACCTCTCGCGCGACGGCGCGGATTCGTGGTTTCAGGGCGAAGATGTGGCAGGCTCGGACGGAATTCAAGCTGGACGCTTTGCCAGTAGTGGCGCGTTCCGGCGCGAGCGCGGCGAAGGAGAACGCGCCTCCCGGCAGATTGTCCGGGCGGAACGCGCGGCCCACCGGCGGCTGTACGCAGACACCTGCCGCGCGGGGACAATGATGGCGCCTTCCTGTTTCGAGCCCCGGAGCCACACCCTTTCCATGTACCGCGGACGCTTCGCCCCCTCGCCTACCGGCGACCTCCACTTCGGTTCGTTGCTGGCGGCCTTCGGCAGCTGGCTGCTGGCGCGTCGTGCGGGCGGCACCTGGCTCGTGCGCGTCGAGGACATCGATCCTCCGCGGGAAGTCGCCGGCGCCGCGCAACGCCAGCTCGATGCGCTGGCGGCGTTCGGACTCACGTCCGATGAACCGGTAGTGCGCCAGAGCGAACGCAGCGCGCTGTACGAAGCGGCCCTGCAGCGCCTGCTGGAGGCCGGCCTTGCCTTCGAATGCCATTGCAGCCGCAGCGATCTGGCCGCCAGCGGCGGCATCCATCGCAGATGCATCGCCCGGCGCCGCCGCCCGGATCCCGCCATCCGCATGCGCGTCGCCGACGACACCCTCGTGCGTTTCGACGATGCCCTGCAGGGGCCGCAGGAACAGGACGTCTCGCGCGATGTCGGCGACTTCGTCCTGCGTCGCGCCGAAGGCTATTGGGCCTACCAGCTGGCGGTCGTCGTGGACGATGCGGCGCAGGGCGTCACCGATGTGGTGCGCGGCGCCGACCTGCTCGACTCGACACCCCGACAGATCGTGCTGCAACGCGCACTCGGGTTGTCCGAACCGCGATACGCGCACCTGCCGCTGGTGCTGGATCGTGCCGGCCGCAAATTGTCCAAATCGGATGCCGCCCTCCCGGTGGATCCCCAGGTCCCGCTGCCGGCCCTGCGCGCCGCCTGGAGCGCGCTGGGACAGGAGGCGGCCGCCCTCGCGGATGCGCGCGATGTCCCGTCATTGCTCGCAGCCGCGCTGACCGGTTTCGACGCGACGCGGATTCCCCGGAATCGCAGTGTCGCGCTCGCCGCAGCGCACAACACGGGAGTCATGTTTGCTCCCTAGAATGCCGTCGGCATCCTTCGCAGCGCCATGGAGAACTACATGCAATCACGCGTCGCACTCGTCACCGGCGGTACCGGCGGCATCGGCACCTCGATCGTCAGGCGTCTGGCCGGGATGGGCCATCGCGTCGCCACCAACTACCGCAACGAGGAAAAGGCGAAGGCCTGGCAGGCGCAGATGCGTGCCGACGGGTACGACGTCGTCCTCGCCCGGGGCGACGTGTCCTCGCCGGAGGAGGCCGAGGCGATGGTGCGCGACGTCGAGCGCCAGCTCGGTCCCGTCGAGATCCTGGTCAACAACGCCGGCATCACCCGCGACACCACCTTCCACCGCATGACCGCGCAGCAGTGGAACGAGGTCATCTGCACCAACCTCAACTCCTGCTTCAACGTCACCCGCCCGGTGATCGAGGGCATGCGCGAACGCAGGTGGGGCCGCGTCATCCAGATCAGTTCGATCAACGGCCAGAAGGGCCAGTACGGCCAGGCCAACTACGCCGCCGCCAAGGCCGGCATGCACGGCTTCACCATTTCGCTGGCGCAGGAAAACGCGAAGTTCGGCATCACCGTCAACACGGTCTGCCCCGGCTACATCGCCACCGACATGGTCATGGCCGTGCCCGAAGACGTGCGCAACAAGATCATCACGCAGATACCCACCGGCCGCCTCGGCAGCCCCGACGAGATCGCCTATGCGGTTGCGTTCTTCGTCCCCGACGAAGCCGGCTGGATCACCGGCGCCAATCTGTCGGCGAACGGCGGCCAGTACATGGGCTGGTAACCGGCCGCAGGGGCTTTGCTGCGCACAAAACCCCACCGGTTCAGCCAGATTCCGTCAGTCCGGCCGTGACCGACGGCACATGCCCGGGGCGAGTTGCAAGCCAACCGCCCCTGCGCCATGCTGCGCAGCATCACGCTTTAGAGCCGGTGCTCGATGAGTTCGATCCGCATCATCAAGAAGTATCCCAACCGTCGTCTCTACGACACCGAGATCTCCAGCTACATCACGATCGAGGATGTGCGCCAGCTCATCGTCGACGGGGAGGACTTCGAAGTCCGCGACGCCAAGTCCGGGGAAGACCTGACCCGCCAGGTCCTGCTGCAGATCATCGCCGAGCACGAATCCGACGGCGAACCGGTGCTCTCGACGCAACTGCTCAGCCAGATCATCCGCTTCTACGGCGATTCGCTGCAGGGCTTCATGGGCAACTACCTGGAGCGGTCGATGCAGCTGTTCCTGGACCAGCAGCAGCAGTTCCGCACCCAGATCGGTGGCCTGCTCGGCCAGACGCCGTGGACCATGATGAACCAGCTGACCGAGCGCAATCTGCAGATGTGGAAGGAATTCCAGCAGAACATGGCCGGCAGCATCGGGGCGAGCACCAGCCCGCCGCCGAAGAAGGCCGATACCACCAAGCGCTGAGCGCCGCGCAATGCATGAAAAAGCCGGGAAATTCCCGGCTTGTTTCGTTTCGCGCGGACCGCCTACTGCAGCGGTGGCTGTCCTGCGCAGTACTTCGAATGGAATTCGATGGCCGTCGGCATCAGCGCCTGCAGCGTCTGGATGCGGTTGGCCGGATCGGGATGGGTCGAGGCGAATTCGGGCGGCCGCTCGCCGCCGCCCAGCTGCGACATGCGCTCCCACAACGGAATCGCCTCGCGCGGGTCGTAACACGCCGCGGCGGCCAGCATCAGCCCGACCTTGTCCGCCTGCGTCTCGTGGTTGCGGCCGTAGGGAAGGATGAATCCGTACTGCGCGCCGGCGCCCAGTGCGCCCATGATCGCCCGCTGCTGCTGCGGATCCATCCCGCCCAGCGCCATGCCGGCCGCCAGCTGGCCCATCTGCACCAGCTTCTGCTGCGCCATGCGCTGCGAACCATGGCGCAGCAGCGCGTGGGCGATCTCGTGGCCCATGACTATCGCCATCGCATTCTCGTTTTCCGCGATGGGCAGCAGGCCCGTGTAGACCGCCATCTTCCCGCCCGGCAGGCAGAACGCGTTGGCCTGGTCGGACTGGATGACGCTGACGTCCCACTGGAAGTTCTGGTAGTCCGTCGGCGCCTGCTGCTGGTTCATCGCAGCCAGGTCGGCGGTGACCTGCGGCACGCGGTTGACCAGGCGGCCGGCGATGTCGCGGATCTGCCGGCTCACCTGCGAATCCGGCGGCAACAGCGCGCCCTGCGCGGCGGCATCGCCCTGCACCTGCTGGTAGGCCTGCGCGCCGAGCTCGACTTCCTCCTCGGGCGTCGCGCCGTAATGCGCGGTTTCGCCGGTGTACGGATCGGTCTGCGCACTGCCGAACCACGACCACGCCGCGTATCCGGCAAACAGGATCAGGATCCACCAGCGGATGCCGCCCAGGCCGAAGCCCCGGCGTTGCGGCGCCGCCTGCCCACTGCCGTAAGGGTCCACTCTCATCCTCGCCTCCGTCCTGCGATGGAATCGCCGTACCAAGTGCGCGGCCGGCGGACTGCGCCAGCATGCGCCGGATTCAGATTTCCCGCACCACCCGGAACCCTACTCGCGCATTCGTGTTGTTGACGTCGGTGCCCTGCCGCCACGACGAACGCGTATGCGCCGGCGAGCTCGCCCAGGAACCGCCGCGGATCACCTGGTTGCGGCAGCCCGGATTGACCCACGGCCGCCCGTCGCGGGGCGCGCGGCGGAAGTTGCCGTGCCAGCAGTCGTCGACCCACTCGCTGACGTTGCCGGCCATGTCGTGCACGCCCCAGCGATTGGCGAGGTAGCTGCCCACCGGCGCCGGCCCCCAGGCGCCATCGCCATAGCCCCGGAAGGCGTTGGTCCAACGCCGGCCGCTGGGCGACTTGTCGATCGCACCGGTGAAATTGCCCGCCCGCAGCGGCGGAGCGCCGTCGCCCCAGGGATAACGCGCCGCGTTGCCGGCGCGCAACACGTATTCGAATTCGGCTTCGCTGGGCAGCCGGTAGCGCTGCCCGGTCTGCGCCGAGAGCCACTCGGCATAGCGCGCCGCGTCGCGGGCGCTCACGTGCAGGACGGGCATGTTGTCGGCCGCAGGCCGGCCGACGTAATCCGACTGCCAGTCGACGTTGCCGGCACGCACGAAGTTGCCGCTGCGCTCGTCGTAGATCGTCGAGTAGCCGCGTCGCGTCGAGCGCGCGCGGTAGTGCGTGGCGTTCACGAAGCGACGGAATTCGGCGACGGTGATCTCCGTGCGCGAGATCGCGATGCCGCGGTCGAAACGGATCGTGCGCAACGGGCGCTCCTCGTCGCCGGCGTCGGGGTCGGTGTCCGGTCCTCCCATGCGGAACGCACCGTGCGGCACCACCACCAGCTGCGGGCCGCGACCGCCGCCGGCCAGGGCATCGGTGAAGGCCTGTCCCGGCCGGAACAGCCCGTAATGCGCCGCCGTTTCGATCCGCGTGCGCAGTTCCAGCACGGTGGGGTCGCCCGGCGCGGCGATGCGCAGCAACTGCGCCAGTCGTTCGCGGGCGCGACGCAGTCCGGAGGGCGTCGGCGTGGCGAGTTCGGCGATGCCGGCATCGCGCAGTCCGTTCACACGCATCGCGCGCTGCATCGCAATGCGTTCGCGGGCATCCATCACCGTGGGAAATCCCGGCCGCACGCGCGCCGCTTCGGCCAGCCAATTGGCCGCGCCGTCGTAGTCGTCGGCCGTCGCGGCCGCCTCGGCGCGCCGGATCAACGCGCTCTCCGCCGCCGCCAGGCCCTGCCGGGCACGGGCGTCGCCGGGACGACGCTCCAGCGCTTCGTGGAAGTAGGCAATTGCGCCGCCCGCTTCGCCTTTCTCGCCGACGCGATCGGCATTCAGCGCGGCCTCGCCGAGGCGGTTGGCCTGCGCTGCTTCGTCGGCGCGATCGAGCTTGTCCAGGAATGCCTCGACCCGCGCGTCCGACGGCGCCGCCACGCGTGCCACCGCGGCGATCTCGTGCGCGCGGTGCAATTCCTGCGGCTCGTCGTCGATGCCGTCGAGCGCGGCGCGCCCCTGCTCGAGCAGCGCGCGCACCGCATCGTCGACTCCGCGCCCGATGCGCGCGTCATCCGGCGCATGCCGGCGCAGCGCGAGATACAACGGAATCGCCGTGGCGGCGGGATCGGCGCCTTCGTAGAGTTCCCCGGCACGGAGTGCGGCTTCGGCGCGCTTGCGCAATGCAGTGGCATTGGCGTCGGTGACCTCGATCGCCGGCGGTCGCCACGCCGGCACCGGTGACACCGCCTGGTCGGCACCGATCGTAACGATCGGCGTGCGCGCCTGCGCCTGGCCGCGGTCGGCCTGCTTGCCCTCGCACGCGACCAGCAACGCGGACAGCAGCAAGCACGCCGACGCGCCCCGGGCCATCCGCGCAAGCCGTGTCGACTTCGGTTTAAGCACGGGCGACTTCAAGCCATGCAGCTCCTGGCATGCGATGCGGTTCGTGCGGCC
Source organism: Lysobacter yangpyeongensis (assembly GCF_042655745.1). Taxonomy (NCBI): domain Bacteria; kingdom Pseudomonadati; phylum Pseudomonadota; class Gammaproteobacteria; order Lysobacterales; family Lysobacteraceae; genus Lysobacter; species Lysobacter yangpyeongensis. Next base: position 1,075,161 of record NZ_JBHSNM010000001.1, read on the forward strand.
GGCCGACTCGTGCGACCGACGTCCTGCAACGGCGATGAGTACCCGTTGCGGGTTCACGAAAGTAGGCCATTGTCGCCCGCTGCGGCAACCTGCCCTATCCTGCACGCCATGCACGTCTGGATTTCCGACCCCGCCGCCTTGCAGGCGCACTTCGCCCACACGCCCGCCCGCGTCGGCCTCGACACCGAATTCATCCGCGAACGCACCTACTGGCCGCAACTGGCGCTGGTGCAGGTCGCGTTCGACGACGCCGCGGGCGATCCCACGGTGCTGCTGATCGATCCGCTGGTGCGCGGTATGACCGAAGCGCTGGCGCCGATCCTCGCCGACGAATCCATCCTGAAGGTGATGCACAGCCCCAGCGAGGACCTCGTCGCCTTCCGCCATGCCTGTGGTGTGGTGCCCAAGCCGCTGTTCGACACGCAGCAGGCGGCGGCACTGGCCGGCATCGGCGCGGGCGTGGGCTACCAGCGCCTGGTCGAGCAGCTCATCGGCATCACGCTGGCCAAGGGCGAGACGCGTTCGGATTGGCTGCGCCGTCCGCTGTCGCCCGCGCAGCTGGAATACGCCGCCGACGACGTGCGCCATCTGGCCGCGATGCACGACGCGCTGCGCGGCATGCTCGACCAGCTCGGCCGCAGGAGCTGGCTGGCGGAAGACGCCGCGCGTACCGTCGCCAACGCGGAAAGCGAAGGCCCCGAACGTTGGCCGCATCTCTCGCTGCGCAGCGCGCAGTTCCTCGATGCCGACGCGCAGCGCCGCCTCGTGCGCCTGCTGCGCTGGCGCGATGCCTACGCGCGCGACAACGACCGGCCGCGCGGCTGGATCCTCGACAACGAACTGGCCGTCGCCATCGCCCGCACGCCGCCGGCCGATCGCGGCGCGCTGCAGGCCGTGCTCGACGCGCACCCCAAGGCACCGCGCAAGCTCGGCGATGCGATCTGGCAGGCGCTCGCCACGCCACTGGCGGACGAAGCCGACGCGCCGGATGCGAGCATCGGCGAAACCCGCGACAAGCAGCGCCTGAAGAAACTGCAGGACGCGGTCAGCAAGCGCAGCGCGGAGCTCGGCCTGCCCGACGGCGTCCTTGCCTCGCGCCGCTGGCTGCAGGCCCTGCTCGACGACGGCCGCTGGCCCACCGCCCTCGCCGGCTGGCGCCGCCAGGCCCTGGAACCCGCCCTCGCCCCACTGCTGGCCTCGCAGGACTAGCGAAGATCCGAACCAGCCGGTAGACTTTGCGACCTTCGTGGGGCGGTAGCTCAGCTGGGAGAGCGTCGCGTTCGCAATGCGAAGGTCGGGAGTTCGATCCTCCTCCGCTCCACCACGATTCGAAAGGGCCCGCTTTGCGGGCCCTTTCTTTTTTCGAATGTCCGGCGCAACCACCTCCGGCGCGCGGATGTCAAGGCGAGGCATCTCCCACGGCCCCGCGGCTCGATCACCGGAGCGTGGTGACGCGTTGCGCGGACGCCGCGCGCAGCGACAGGCCAAGCGTCGCACTCTGTGCCAATGCCAGGCCCGAGCATGCGACCAGAAGCAATCCAAACAGGAAGCGAAGCGGTGACATGGCGAGTCCACCCCATGCGCGGGAAGGTCGGTCTATTGAATCGATAGCCGATGCACAGTCCGGATCGTCGCTCCGATGTCCGCTATGGAGTGCCCGCCGCCAGCGCACCAAGCCGCTGCAACGCGCCCTCAATCCGCGCATCGAACGGATGCCCGCAATTGAGCCGCAGGCAATTACCGAAGCCGCGGCTCGCCGAGAACATCGGGCCGGGCGCGATGCTGATGCCCAGCCGCGCCGCCTGCCGCTGCAGGCGCAGCGCGTCGATGCCTTCGGGCAATTCCAGCCACAGGAAGTATCCACCCGCGGGCCGGGTGACGCGCGTGCCTTGGGGGAACGCTTCGGCAATCGCGGCGATATAACGCGCCTGCTGCTGCGCGAGCGTCGCGCGCAACCGGCGCAGGTGGCGGTCGAAGCCGCCGCGTTCGAGATAGCGCGCCAGTGCGATCTGCGTGGGCACGTTGGTGTTGAGCGTGGTGGTGAGCTTGCGCCGCGCGATCTCCTGCGCGCGCGGGCCGGCGGCGACCCAGCCGATGCGGTAGCCGGGCGCGAGACTCTTGGAGAAGGAGGAGCAATGCATCACCAGGCCTTCGCGATCGAAGGCCTTGGCGGGCAATGCGCGCTTCGCGCCGAAATGCAGTTCGGCGTAGACGTCATCCTCGACCAGCGGGATGCCGTGGCGCGCGAGCAGTTCCACCAGCGCGCGCTTGCGCTCTTCGGACATGGTGCAGCCGAGCGGGTTGTGGAAGGTCGGCATCAGCCAGCAGGCGCGCGGCGCGTGGCGCGCAATCGCAGCTTCGAGCGCATCGAGGTCGATGCCGTCGCGCGGATGCGTGGGCACTTCTATCGCGCGCAGGCCGTTGCGTTCCAGCGATTGCAGGCAGGCGTAGAAGCACGGCGATTCGACGATCACCGCGTCGCCGGGACGCGTGACCGCGGTGATGCACAGGTTCAGCGCTTCGAGCGCGCCGTTGGTGATGACGATCTCGTCGGCGCTGACGTCCATGCCGTCGATGAGATAACGCAGCGCGATCTGCCGGCGCAGCGCGGCATTGCCCGGCGTGAGGTCGTCGACGGTGCTCCACGGATCCAGGTGCAGCGCCGCGGTGGCGACGGCGCGGCCGATGCGGTCGAGCGGGAACAGCGTGGGACTCATGAAGGCGGAGCCGAGCGGCACGACGTCGCGATGCATTGCCGATTGCAGGATCTCGAAGACGAGTTCGCTGACGTCGACCTCGCGCGATTCGCCGTCGGGGCGCGAGACGGTTTCCGGTTCCGGTGGCAGTACCGTTGCAGCCTGGGTGACGTAGTAGCCGGAGCGGGCGCGCGATTCGACCAGACCCTGCGCTTCAAGCAGGTAGTAGGCCTGGAAGATCGTCGCCGGGCTGAGCTTGCGGGCGCGGCTGGCCTGGCGCACGGAGGGCAACCGCGCGCCGGGCTTGAGCAGGCCGTTGCGGATGGAGCGGGCGATGTCGTCGGCGAGGGCTTCGTAGCGTTTCATGTCGGGCTCTCGCGGTAATCGACGGAGGGAGAACTTCCTCTTCTCCCCACAGCGCGGGGAGAAGATGCCCGAGGGCAGATGAGGGGCTCTTTTGCCGTCGTTTGCGCTGTTGTGACGTCCCCTCACCCTGCATTGCTTCGCAATGCTGTCCCTCTCCCCGCAACGGGGCGAGGCACGACAGCCCCAACTGATCCGGTTTTTTTCTCCAATTGTGATTCTAGGCCAACTGATCCGGTGGGCCTAGCATGGCGGCATCCCCTGCTGCGTCCCTCACGCCCACGCCATGAACCCGCAAGTCGAGCTCAATCTGGCCCTGATCCTGTTCCTGCCCTGGTTCACGATCCTGGCCGTGCTGTTCTGGATCTACCCGCGCGCCCCGCGCGGCGTCGGGCGCACGCTGTTCGACACGACCAGCCTGCTGCTGGCGTTGGCCGCCGCGGCGGGCGGCATGTACTGGAGCATGGCCAATGCCGATCGTTCGTTCGGGCATATGTGGCAGCAGGTGCTGGCCACCTCGGTGGCGTACGGGCTGTTCCTGCTCGTGATCACGGTCGCGCTGGTCGTCCGCTGGCGCTGGCTGCGCCGGGTACGCGCCGCGATGGCCGCGCCCTCCCCCGCTTCTTCCATCACACCGGTAACGCAGCCATGAAAACGCTGATCGTCGTCGCCTTCCTCGGCCTGATCCTCTACAACCTCGGCGCCGGGCTGTACTACATGCTCGTCGACATGGGCACCACCAAGCGCACGGTGAATGCGCTGACCAAACGCATCGCGCTGTCGGTGGTGCTGATCCTGCTGGTGGTGGCCGGGATCGCGAGCGGCTACATCGAGCCGCACGGGCTCGGACGCTGATCGTTCGTTAGAAAGCCGCGCGAAACCGCGCGGCTCAGCGCGCGTCGGCGAGCGCCTTGATGCGCGCGTGATGCTCGACCAGGTCGTGGCACTCGACCACGAAGATGCCCATCTGGCCGACCTTGAACTCCACCCACGCCATCGGCAGTTCCGGCAGCAGTTCGACCAGCGCGTTTTCCGCCTCGCCCACTTCGCAGATCAGCAGGCCGTTTTCGCTCAGGTGCTCCGGCGCATCACGCAGGATCTTCAGCGCGAGGTCGAGGCCGTCGTCGCCCGCACGCAGCCCCAGCTCGGGCTCGTACGAATATTCCTTCGGCAGCGCGTCGGTTTCGGCGTTGGTGACATACGGCGGGTTGGTCACGATCAGGTCGTAGACCTCGCCCTTCAGATCGTTGAACAGATCCGACTTGCGCAGCGTGACGTTGGTGGCGTGCAGGCGTTCCTTGTTCTCCGCCGCGAGCGACAGCGCCTCGTCGTTGATGTCGACGCCGTCGACCTGCCAGTTCGGCTGGTAGTGGCCGGTGGCGATGGCGATGCAGCCCGAACCCGTGCACAGGTCGAGCACGCGTTCGACCTCGCGGCCGCCCAGCCAGGGCTCGAAGCCGGCGAGGATCAATTCGGCGATCGGCGAACGCGGCACCAGCGCGCGGCGGTCGCTCTTGAAGCTCAGGCCGGCGAACCAGGCTTCACCCGTGAGGTAGGCGGCCGGAACGCGCTCATGGATACGGCGTTCGAACAGCGCCAGCACCTTCGCCTTCTCGTCGGCGGTGACGCGCGCCGGGCCGTACACCGGGCTCAGGTCATGCGGCAGGTGCAGCGCGTGCAGGACCAGCTGCGTCGCTTCGTCCAGCGCGTTGTCGTAGCTGTGGCCGAAGGTCAGGCCGGCTTGGCTGAAGCGGCTGCCGCCGTAGCGGATCAGGTCGATGATCGAGACCTGCTCGAACGCCAGTGAGTCGATGCGGGGGGACTGGGCGGCCACGGGCGGTTCTGCGCGGAAAAAGGGGCGCCGATTATACGGGGTCGGCGCGGACGGCCCGTTGTCGCAAGGCGGCCCCGGCAGGCGCGACCGGTATCATGTGCCCCCTTTCGGGAAGGCCCGCAGGACCCGCGATGTTCAACCGCACCACCGTTTACGTCCTCGTTGCCGCGCTTGCCGCGGCGCTGGGTCTCATCGCCGCACAGGCCTGGTTCGCGCATTCGCCGACCGGCAGCCGTCCTGCGTTGAAGGCCGTGCGCCTGTTCGATCCGCCGCGCGAGTTGCCCGCCTTCACGCTGAGGCAGTCCGACGGCACGCCGCTCGTGCCCGGCGAACTGAAGGGGCACTGGACCCTGGTCTTCCTCGGCTTCACCCATTGCCCGGATGTGTGCCCGACCACGCTGGCGCAGCTCGCCGGTGCGCAGAAGCAGTGGAGCGCACTGCCGGAAGCGACGCGCCCGCGCGTGCTGTTCGTGTCGGTGGATCCCGAACGCGACACGCCCGATGCGATCGGCGAATACGCGCATGCCTTCCACCGCGACACGCTCGCGGCGACCGCCGACGTGCCGGCATTGGAGACCTTCGCCCGTTCGCTGAGCATGGTGTTCGCCAAGGTGCCCGCGCCTGCCGGTGCGCCTGCAGACCAGTATTCGGTGGACCACAGCGCGTCGCTCGCGGTGCTCGATCCGCAGGGCCGGCTGACCGGCTTCATCCAGCCGCCGCTGGAACCGAAGGACATTGCCGACGACATGACCGCATTGAGCAGGAGCGATCGATGAGCCCGATCACGGCGCTGACCTATGTGTTGCCGCACCGGCTGCTCTCCTCGCTGGCGCGCCGGCTCGCGTATTCGCGCAACCGCGCGGTCAAGCAGTGGCTGATCGACACGGTGACGCGCAGGTTCGGCGTCGATCTGTCGGAAGCGGCGAATCCGGATCCGACCAGCTATCCCACCTTCAATGCCTTCTTCACCCGCGCGCTGAAGTCCGGCGCGCGCGTCGCCGACGCCGATCCGCGCGCACTGCTGATGCCGGCCGACGGCAAGATCAGCGAATGCGGCCACATCGGCCGCGCCGATGAAGGCGTGCTGCACGAGGACGCCGGCCACATCTTCCAGGCCAAGGGCCACGGCTTCACTACGGCCGAACTGCTGGGCGATGCCGATGCGGCCGCGGCGTTCGATGGCGGCGTGTACGCGACGGTGTACCTGTCGCCGAAGGACTACCACCGCGTGCACATGCCGTGGACCGGCACGCTGCGCGAGACCGTGCACGTGCCCGGACGGCTTTTCAGCGTCGGCCCGGATGCGGTGGGTTCGGTATCGAAGCTGTTCGCGCGTAACGAGCGCCTGGTCTGCCACTTCGACTGCGACTTCGGCCCGATGGCCGTGGTGATGGTCGGCGCGCTGCTGGTGTCGGGGGTGGAAACCGTGTGGGGCGGCATCGAGATTCCGCCCTACGGGGGGCCGATCACCACGAAGGACTACCGCGGCAGCGGCGTCGTCCTGGAGCGCTTCGCCGAGATGGCGCGCTTCAACTACGGCTCGACCGTGATCGTGCTGTTGCCCAAGGGCGTCGCCGAGTTGAATCCGGGGCTGCGCGCGCAGCTGCCGGTGAAGCTGGGCGAGCGGTTGGCCAGCCTGGCTATGCAGCCGGCGCACTGAAGAGAGTTGCCTTCTCCCGGGCGGGAGAAGATGGACCGCGTGGAATGCCCTTCGAGGCGCGGAAACTCGAGCGCGAGGCTCTGAGCTTCGAACTTCGAGGCTTTTTGCCTCGGCGCTGAGGCTTTTTGCTTCGACGTCGAGGCACATGAGCCTCGAGCCTGAGGTGTTTTGCCTCGTGCGTGAGGTTGTCTGCCCCGGCCTCGAGGCATTTTTCTTCGAGCCTCGAGGCTTCGAGGCTCATCGGCGAGGCTTTTTGCCTCGCGGGCCGGGCTCTGGGGCTCGTGGCCGAGGCTTTTTACCTCACCGGCCAGTCGCTCTTGCCTTCCGATCCGAAGGCAAGAGCAAAAGCGCTCGCTGCGCCCGCCCCCTCAGCTGCCCTGGGCAGCTTCTCCCCGCAAGCAGGAAGAAGAAGACACAAGCGCTGTGTGGAAAGAAGGCGTCAGCGCCGCACGGACAACCCGATCAGCAGCTGCGCGATCCAGTACGTCGCCAGCACGAGCACGACCGCCGCCGGGAACGGGGCAACGAAACGATCCAGCGCCAGCGTGGCGTCCGAAGCGACGAAGAACAGTCCGCCCAGAGCCGCCAGCCCGGCACTGCGCTCGCGCAGGCAGGACCACACCGCGGCCGCCTGCGCCGCCATCGCCGACAGCAACAGGACGTAGACAGCGACGGGTGCCTTCAGATCCGCCGGCAGATGCGGCCACAGCACGCTCGAGATCGCCAGGGCGACCGCGGCGTACGTCGCAAAAGGCCACCACTTCGCGAACAACTTCGCACGCGCGCACAGACCGACCAGGTACGCCACATGCGCGAGCAGGAAACTCGCCAGGCCGAACACGAACCAGTCGGGGCCGCCGGACGCGGTCGGCAGCATCAGGAAGACATCGCCCAGCGTCGACAGCAGCAGGCCGATCAGCACCGCCGCGCGGTATCGCCCGCCGGCCGGAACACGCCACACCATCGCGGCGACCAGCAAGGTCGCGAGCGGCTTGCACGCGTAGTGCAGCGCACGCAGTTCGGGATACACCGCGCCTGAGATGGCCAGCGCGGCAGCCACCGCGACCGCCGCGACCCACTTCGCCCCGCCACCCGGCGAGGCCACTACCGTCTGCGCCACCATCCCTGCCCCCTGTGCTCTTGTGTATGGCCGTTCGTGTACGACCGTGTTGTACGGGCTATTCGCCGCAGCCGTCGAGCTTGAGTTTCTGCCCGGGCCGGATCGCGAAACGCGGCCCCTTGATGCGGTTGACCCTGGCCAGATCGCCGGTGTCGCACTGGAACTTCTGCGCAATCGCGGTCAGCGTCTCGCCGCGCTGGACACGATAGGCGCTGGGATGCTTCGGCTTGCGCGGTTTCGCTGCCTTGGGCGCTGCCGGCGCATCCGCGCGGTCTTCGCCGGTCGCAGCGTCGTCGTCCGTCGCCACCGTGGTCACCGGCCCCATGCGCACGATCGCGGTCTGGGGATCGCTCATCACCAGCGTGCGCGCGAGTTCGGCGCGCGCGCCTGTCGTGCACCAGCGGTTGTACAGGCCGACGATCTTCGTGGTCGCGTTGAGCGTGGTGCCGGCCGGCAGCCAGGCATCGGCCTGGTAGCGCGGATTGAGGTTGCGCAGCGCGCGCATGTAGCCGTCGCGCTCGCCGCGGTTGCCCAGGCAGATGGTGAGCTGGTAGATCGAGGCAGGCTGGGCCAGGCGCAGCGGCGCCGGCTTGGCTTCCACTCTGGGGAAACTGAGCCCGTATTCGCGCGGGTGCAGGAACAGCCACGCCGCCGCGATCACCATCGGCACGTAGTCCTGCGTTTCCGCGGGGAACTGGTTGTAGACGCTGGCGTCCCAGAAGTTGCCGCTGGTGCCCTGGTACACGCGCAGCGCACGGCCTTCGCCGCCGTTGTACGCGGCCAGCGCGAGCTCGATGCTGCGGTTCAACTGGCCCATGCGCTCGTTGAGGTAGGCGGCGCTGGCCTCGGCCGCGCGGCGCGGGTCGTAGCGGGTGTCGAAGCCGGTGCCGTCGTCGCCCAGGCCGAAGCGGCGTCCGGTCGCGTACATGAACTGCATCGGGCCGGCAGCGCCGGCGCGCGAGGTCGAATGCACCTTGCCGTTGGATTCCTTGGCCATGATCCCGAACAGCAGCGCCTCGGGCAGTCCCGCGCGCTCGTACTGCGGCCACATCAGGTGGCGCATGTACTGGTAGTTCTCGTAGCTGCTGATCAGCGGACCGCGCATGTCGGTGAGCCAGCGGCGGATCGCCGCCTGCACAGCCGGGTTGAACTGCACCATCCTGTCGAAGCGGTGATCGTCGGCCAGCAGGTGGGCGGCGCGCGCGGCTTCGGGCACGTCGGCGGTGACCGCGCTGGAATGGTCGTCGACCGCCTCGGGCTCCTCTTCCGAGGCATCGGCTTCGGCGTCCACGTGCAGCTTGAGCAGGCGCTTGTAGGTGGCCAGCAGCGTGGGGACCGAACAGCCGCGCTGTTTCATGCAGGCGGCGATGACGTCCTCCATGTCCTCCAGCGCCGCGTCGCTCTCCTTCTGCCCTTCCGGATCGGCGTTGGCAGTCAGGACCATCGCGTCGCGGTAGCGCGCTTCGGCAGCCTGCATGCGCTGGTTGAGCGCGTCGATATTGGCCTGGTCGCGGCGCGAGACCGCGCCGGCATTGCCGGACACCGCGGCGAGCACGGCGGCGGCGAGGATGGAGCGGAACATCAGCTGCATGGGGATTGTTGCGTGAGGCAGACGTGGGAGTCCGGGAGGGTAGACCGGTGCCGGGCGCGGCGGCAATGGCGAAAAAGGCGCCACCGCGGCATCGCGTCCTCGGGCTCGGACGGAACGCGCGAACTGCGACAGGGGTCCGGTGCGGCTTCACGACGTGGCGCGGGCCTGGCAGAGGTCCGCGCGGAACGGCGGACGTTCGACGCTGGCATAGAATCGGGCCGCTTCGGGCTCCGCTCCCCATTCCCCAACTCCGGACCTTCACATGACAGACAGCGCGTCCCCGACCAACGCGATCCTTCTCGGCAAGGCGGTCACCACGCCGGATGCCCTGCCGGACAGCCACGGCCACGTCTACCTGCAGGGCCGTCTGGGCAATCGTCATGGACTGGTTGCGGGCGCCACTGGCACCGGCAAGACGGTCACGCTGATGACCATCGCCGAAGGTTTCTCGCGCATGGGCGTGCCGGTGTTCCTCGCCGACGTGAAGGGCGACGTCGCCGGCCTCGCGGTGCCGGGCACGCTGAACGACAAGTTGCAGGCGCGCATCCAGGACATCGGCATCGGCGATTACGTCAACGAAGCCAGCCCCGTCGTGTTCTGGGACCTGTTCGGCAAGAACGGGCATCCGGTGCGCACCACGGTGAGCGAGATGGGCCCCACCCTGCTCGCGCGCATCCTCGAACTGAACGACACGCAGTGCGGTGTGCTCGACATCGTGTTCAAGCTGGCCGACGACCGCGGCCTGCTCCTGCTCGACCTGGAGGACCTGCGCGCCCTGCTCGGCCTGGTCGCCGAAGAGCGCAAGGACATCTCGACCTCGTACGGCCTGGTCAGCACGCAGTCGATCGGCGCCATCCAGCGCGCGCTGCTGCGCCTGGAACAGGAAGGCGGCGAGATGTTCTTCGGCGAGCCGGCGCTGGAACTCGCCGACCTGATGCGCACCACCACCAACGGCCGCGGCGTGGTCAACGTGCTCGCGTCCGAGCAGCTGATCCTGAAGCCGCGGTTGTACTCGTCGTTCCTGCTGTGGCTGCTGTCGGAGCTGTTCGAGCGCCTGCCGGAAGTGGGCGACCTCGACAAGCCGAAGCTGGTGTTCGTGTTCGACGAGGCGCACCTGCTGTTCGACGATGCGCCGCCCGCGCTGCAGCAGCGCGTCGAACAGGTCGTGCGCATCATCCGGTCCAAGGGCGTGGGCGTGTACTTCTGCTCGCAGTTCCCGGACGACGTCCCCGACGACATCCTCGGCCAGCTGGGCAACCGCGTGCAGCACGCCCTGCGCGCGTTCACGCCGCGCGACCAGAAGGCGGTGAAGACGGCGGCGGAAACCTTCGTCGCCAATCCGAAGCTCGATGTTGCCGAAGCCATCTCGAAGCTCGGCACCGGCGAAGCGCTGGTGTCGACGCTGCAGGACAAGGGCATCCCCATGCCGGTCGAGCGCACGCTGATCGCGCCGCCGCGCTGCCGCATGGGCGCGATCACTGGGGCCGAGCGCGCGCAGGTGCGCGCGGGCAGCCCGGTCGGTGCGAAATACGACACTGCCATCGATCGCGAATCGGCCGCGGAGATGCTGGCGAAGAAGGCCGAGGTCGCTACCGCGAAGGCGGATGCGCCGGCGGCGAAGACGCGCGAACAGGACGATGCCGAGGAAGGCGGCTTCGGCCAAGCGGTGAAGGACGCCGTCTTCGGCACCAAACGCCGCCAGGGCATGGTCGAGACCATGGCCAAGCAGACCGCGCGCACCGTGGGCAGTCAGATCGGCCGGCAGATCCTGCGCGGCCTGCTCGGCGGCATCTTCGGCGGGCGCCGCTGAGCGCGGATTGCTGCAGCGCAGGTTGACGCGAAGCGCGGGTTCGCCTCGAATCCGCGCTTCGCGTTTTGGGCCGGCGCATCCACCTCATCCCGCACACAGGAGTGTTTTCGATGAACCACCGGTTGTTGCTTCTCGCCGCGGCGTCCGTGCTCGCCCTCGCCGCCTGCAAGCCGCAGGCGCCCGCCGAACCCGTTGCGCCTGCGGCTCCGGCCGAACCGGCGGCCCCGGTCGTCACGGACTCGGCACCCGCAGCCGCACCGGCCGAAGCACCGTTCGACACCAAGGGCTTTGCCGGCGTCTTCAGCGGCACACTGCCGTGCGCGGATTGCCCCGGCATCGACACGACGCTGACGCTCAACCGCGACGGCACCTATGCCCTGCACGGCGCCTACCAGGGCAAGCCGGGCAACGGCTTCGACGGCGACGGCACCTGGACCGCCGAGGAAAACGGCCAGCGCATCCGCCTAGATCCGAATTCCAAGAGCGAGCAGGACCAGCTGTTCGCGATCGCCACGCAGGACCAGCTCGACGCGCTCGACGGCGAAGGCAAGGCCATCGACACGCAGGTGCCGCACTCGCTCTCGCGCAGCGGACCGCCGGCGAAGTAAAGCCGCATTGCTGCTGCGCGGAGATCGCGCACTTCACGAAGTTTTTGCGCAAGACGAAGGCAGCCCGCCAGAATGGGCTGCCTTCTGTGTCATGGAGTTCCGATGAGTCGCTGGCGACCGCCTGCCGAGAAAAGCACCGCCCTCATCACGCGCGAGGGCCATGCGCGCCTGAAGGCGGAGCTCGACGAGTTGTGGCGGGTGAAGCGTCCGGAAGTGGTGAAGGCACTCGCGGCGGCGGCGGCCGAAGGCGACCGCTCGGAAAACGCCGAGTACACCTACCGCAAGAAGCAGTTGGGCGAGATCGATAGGCGCGTGCGCTACCTGTCCAAACGGCTGGAAGTGCTGCGCGTGGTCGGCGAAGCGCCGAGCGATCGCGAAGCGGTGTTCTTCGGCGCGATGGTCGAAGTGGAGGATGTCGCCAGCGGCGACGCGCACCGCTACCGCATCGTCGGGCCGGACGAAACCGATGCGAAGCTCGGCCACATCAGCATCGATTCGCCGCTGGCGCGGGCGATGCTGAAGAAGCGCCTGGACGACGAATTCGAGGCGCAGCTGCCCGGCGGCGTGCGGCGCTTCGTGATCGTCGAGGTCGAATACACCAGCTGACGCGGCAACCTAACGCTGCGGCGGTTCGCCGTCGCGACGCGAGTGCCGGGCGAGCCGCTCGTATTCCTCGCGCAGCCGGTCGAGCTCGCCTTCCTCGCGCTCCTCCAGATCCATCAGGCGGTTGTGCGCGCCGCGCGTGGCGCGGATGAGCTCGTCGAGCTTGAGCTGCATCGCTTCGGTATCGCGGTTCTGCGTGTTCTGGATCAGGAACACCATCAGGAAGGTGACGATCGTGGTGCCGGTGTTGATCACCAGTTGCCAGGTATCGCTGAAACCGAACAGCGGACCGTGATCGCCCAGGCGGCGACCACCAGCAGCGCGAGGCCGAAGCAGGCCGGGCGGCCGGTGAAGCGCGACGCCGCCTTCGCCAGGCGGATGAAGCCATGTGACTGATTCATAGGTCCGTTCCCACGGGCGTCGCCCGCAGTATGCATGCGCGGGGCCAGCACGGCGTCGAGGCCGCGCGCCGTTCCATGGCCGCTTTGGCACGTGGGGGTCGTTCAACGCTGCGGACGCAGATGCGACGTCCGCATGGGCATTCGACCGAAGAGTCCGCCGGCACTCTCCGGCCGGCCAGCAGGCCGGCGCCACCCCGGATACGTTCCGGAAGGGAGTTAGCGATGAAAGGTTTCGTTCGTCATGCCACGAGCTCACTCGCTCCGGCACTGCTGTTGGCCGCGATGCTGGCGCCTTCCACGGGCCTTGCGCAGGAACCCGGCAAGGTGATGGTCTCCATCTATCGGGTGGCGCCGGGCAAGCAGCTCGACTTCCTGCGCTGGCAGGCAGTGCGCGACGCCGCCGCGTCCGAAGCCGGCGTCGGCGCCACGCAGTGGTATGCCCACATGGACGGGGACAGCTGGGATTACGTCAGCATCGGCCCGGCGACCACCGACGAGCAGGACGAGAAGGTCGATGCCATCCTCAGGGGCCGGAAGCTGACGACCGGCTTCAAGGCGTCGCTCGAATTCCGCACGATGGTCGCCTCGCACACCGACACGATGGCGAGCGGGCCGACCACGGCGGCCGCACTCGTTGAAGCGGGCAAATAACCCTTCCCCGAACACGCCAACCGGCAATCGCGCCAAATGGCGCGATTGCCGCAGGCACGCGACTCCCGCCCTCAATGGGCGTGGGATGCCTCGTGCGGCGCCCAGTGCGCGTACGTGGCGCCGAGCACCACGCCGAACACCACATGCGCCAGGGCCGCGCCCCAGCCGCGCGCGCCGACGAACCACGGGAACAGTTCGGTGAATCCGTAGAAATTCACCACGTACAGCAGCAGTCCGTAGCCCGCGCCGAGCAGGGCCGCGGCGCGCACCGAGCGTCCCTTCGCGATGAACGCGAAGACGACCGCATAGGTCAGCGACATGGCGAAGTGCAGGATCACCGCCGCCAGGGTGACCGACAGGTCCGCGGTTTCCGGCGGCGGCAGCATCGCGCTGCCCTGGGTGATGGCCGCGATCATCCGGATCATCACGCCGGGATTCACGCCCATGACATAGCGTGTCACGAGCAGTTCGAGCACCAGGAATACGGCGCCCGCGGCGAGCGCGGACCAGACCAGGGCCTTGCCGGAAATGTGCGAGCCCGGGACGGTGAAATGGGGCCGGTGAGCGGTGATTGCAGGCATAAGTCCTCCTTTCGCGCGACGACGCGACAGGCAGGCACGAACCGCCCTGCGTCGGGGTCGCGCGCCTGAACTTAAGCACAGCAATTGTAAGAACGCCGTGGAGGCCCGATCCGCGGGCCTGCGGCGGCGTCAGTCGCCGAAAGCGACCTCGCCGTACAGGTCGTGCTCGTCGCTGCCCATGATCTCCACATCGACGAATTCGCCCGGCTTCAGCCCGGCCTCGAAACCGTTCTGGATCTGCACCAGCCCGTCGATCTCGGGCGCGTCCGCCATCGAGCGGGCGATCGCCAGTTCACCATCGAGCGCGTCGACCAGGCAGCGCTGCACGGTGCCGACCTTGGCTTCGAGCTTCGCGGCGGAGATGTCCGCCTGGCGCTCCATGAAGCGCGCGAGGCGCTCCTGCTTCACCTCTTCCGGCACCGGATCGGGCAACGCGTTCGCGGTCGCGCCTTCGACCGGCGAGTAGGCGAAGGCGCCGACGCGATCGAGCTGGGCCTCGTCGAGGAAGTCCAGCAGTTCCTCGAATTCCGCTTCCGTCTCGCCCGGGAAACCGACGATGAAGGTCGAACGCAGGGTGATGTCCGGGCAGATCTCGCGCCACGTGTGGATGCGTTCGCGCACCTTGTCGACCGCGCCGGGGCGTTTCATCAGCTTGAGGATGCGCGGGCTGGCGTGCTGGAAGGGAATGTCGAGGTACGGAAGCAGCTTGCCTTCCGCCATCAGCGGCACGATCTCGTCGACGTGCGGATACGGGTACACGTAGTGCAGGCGCGTCCAGATGCCCAGCTCCGACAGGCCTTCGCACAAGGCCTTCATCCGCGTCTGGTAGGACTTTCCGCGCCATTCGCGTTCGGCGTACTTCACGTCCACGCCGTAGGCGCTGGTGTCCTGCGAGATCACCAGCAGTTCCTTGACGCCGCCCATCGCGAGTTTCTCGGCTTCGCGCAGCACCTGGTCGACCGGCCGCGATACCAGATCGCCGCGCATCGACGGGATGATGCAGAAGCTGCAGCGGTGATTGCAGCCTTCGGAAATCTTCAGGTACGCGTAGTGCTTCGGCGTGAGCTTGATGCCGATGTCGTCGTCGGCCGCGCGGCGCGGCACCAGGTCGATGAAGGGATCGTGCTTCGGCGGCAGCGCCTTGTGCACGGCCTGCATCACGCTCTGGTAGTCCTGCGGGCCGCTGATCGACAGCACGCCCGGATGCGCTTCGCGAATGACCTCTTCGCGCTTGCCCAGGCAGCCGGTGACGATGACCTTGCCGTTCTCCGCCATCGCCTCACCGATCGCGTCGAGCGATTCGGCGACCGCCGAGTCGATGAAGCCGCAGGTGTTGACCACGACGACGTCGGCGTCGTCGTAGGTCGGCACAAGGTCGTAACCCTCGACCTTGAGCTGGGTGAGGATGCGTTCGGAATCGACCAGCGCCTTGGGGCAACCGAGACTGACGAAACCGACTTTGGGATTGGCGACGGACATGGAGCAGGAAGTTCCGAAAAAAACAGGTGATTGTACCCGCCCCGGCGAGTGTCGGCCCGCGGCTTGCAGCGATGGGGCGCGAAGGGGTTAAGTAGGCGTCCCGACTGCCCTGCCCGCCCCCATGAGCCACTGGACCGACCTGAATACGCCTCACGGCCCCGTCCGGGCCTGGCGCGCGGATCCATCGGGCCCTTCCCGCGGCGCGGTGGTGGTGCTGCAGGAGATCTTCGGCGTCAATCCGCATATCCGGACCGTGACCGAACGCCTCGCCGACGCGGGTTTCGTCGCCCTGGCGCCGAGCCTGTTCGATCCGGTGGAACGCGACGTGGAGCTGGGTTATGGCGAAGCCGAAGCCCGGCGCGGCGTCGAGCTGCGCAACTACCTCGGCTTCGACCGCGCCACGGACATCGTGGAAGTCGCGGCCGAGACATTGCAGTCCGAAGGCCTGCGCACGGGCGCGGTCGGTTTCTGCTGGGGCGGCAGCGTCGCGTTCCTGGCGAATACACGGCTCGGCCTGCCCTCGGTGACCTACTACGGCGCGCGCAGCGTGCCCTTCCTCGACGAACCCGCCCGCGCGCCGCTGATGTTCCACTTCGGCTCGCTCGACAAGAGCATTCCGCCGGCCGACATCGAACTGCATCGGCGCAAGCAGCCGACGGCGAAGGTATTCGTCTACGAAGGCGCCGACCACGCCTTCAATCGCGACGTCGACAACGCCCATTACCACGCGGAGAACGCACGGCTCGCCTGGCAACGGACCCTGGACTTCCTCGCGGAGAACCTGCGATGAACCGCACGCCCCCTCCGGTCGGATGGCACCTGCATCCGCAGCTTGCCGAAGACACGCATCCGGTCGCGCACTTTCCGCTGTGCGACCTGCAGCTGATGGACGACGCGAATCATCCGTGGCTGATCCTGGTGCCGCGCGTGGAAAACGCGGTGGAATGGACCGATCTGGACGAGTCGCAGCAAGCCGCGCTGACGCGCGAGATCGGCCGCGCCTGCCGCGTGCTGCAGGCGGTGTTCCAGCCGCACAAGCTCAACGTCGCCGCGCTCGGCAACCTGGTGCCGCAGCTGCACGTGCACGTGATCGCGCGCTTCCGCGAAGACATCGCCTGGCCGCGACCGGTCTGGGGCACGGCCACCGCGCAGCCGTATTCGCCCGAAGAACTCGTGCGCCGCATCGAACGCCTGCGCGCGGCGCTGGCGTGACCTTCCCTGCTCCCGCGGACATCGAGGCCATCGCCGACGATGCCCTGGTGCTGCGGCTGGGCCACCGCATCGATCCTGTCGTCAATGCGCGCGTGCATGCGCTGCGCGCGCACCTGCTCGCGCAGCGCCCGCCGTGGTTGCGCGATCTGGTCCCCGCGTACGCCAGCCTCGGGGCGTTCTTCGATTCCTCGATGATCGACGCCGATGCGGTGGCGCAATGGCTGGCGGCACATGCTGCTGCCGGCGCGGAGGCAGGCGCGGCTGCCACCGAGACGCGCACGGTGGAGATTCCCGTGGTTTATGGCGGCGATGCCGGCCCCGACCTCGAAGCCGCGGCGGTCGAACTGGGCATGACGCCGGAAGAAGTCGTGCGCCGCCACGCCGCCGCGCTGTACACGGTGGCGATGATCGGTTTCGCGCCCGGTTTTCCGTATCTGCTCGGGCTCGATCCCGCACTGGCGCTGCCGCGTCTTGCCACGCCGCGCACGTCGGTCCCCGCGGGCAGCGTCGGCATCGGCGGCGCGCAGACCGGCATCTATCCGAACGCGAGCCCCGGCGGCTGGCGATTGATCGGTCGCACGCGGCAGGTGTTGTTCGATCCCGCGCGCGACCCACCCGCACTGCTCGCGCCGGGCGATCGCGTGCGCTTCGTCGCAACGGATGCGCCGTGGTGAACCTGCGCGTCCTGGCACCGGGATTGCTGACCACCGTGCAGGATGCCGGCCGCACGGGCTGGCGCCACCTGGGCGTTGCGCAGTGCGGGGCACTCGATGCGGAGGCCGCGACGCTGGCCAATCGCCTGGTAGGCAACGCCGGCGGCGAAGCGGTGCTGGAACTCACCCTGCACGGACCAACGCTGCAGTTCGACCACGCCATTCGCGTGGCCGTGTGCGGTGCGCGCGTGATGGCGTCGTTCGCGTCCGAGCGCGGCGCGCGTTGCGTGGTGGAATCGGGGCGGCCCGCGGAATTGCCGCCGGGAACGCTGCGGATCGGCGCGCTCCACGACGGCGCGCGCGCGTGGCTCGCGCTGGCCGGCGGCATCGACGTCACGCCGGTGCTGGGCAGCCGCAGCACCGACCTGCGCGGCGGATTCGGCGGCTATCAGGGACGTGCACTGCACGCCGGCGACGTGCTCCGGCTGCGCGCGCCGCCGTCGATTCATGCCCCGCTCGCCGCGATGCCGAAATGGTGGATCGACCCGCATTTCGATCAGCGCGGTCTGCCAGTTCGCTACGTGCCCTCGCACGAGGGCGGCAATGCGCTCGACGGCTGCGCATGGAAGGTCGACAACCGCAGCAACCGGCAGGGCCTGCGGCTGGAAGGCCGCCAGCTGGAACAGGCCGCGCGCGTCATGTCCGGCACGGAGCAGCTATCCGCTCCTGTCGCGCCCGGCACGGTGCAGCTGCCTCCCGATGGCCAGCCCATCGTCCTGCTCGCCGATGCGCAGACGGTGGGCGGCTATCCGCGGCTGGGCCACGTCATCGCCGCCGACCTGTCGCGCCTGGCCCAGCTGCGTCCCGGCGAAACCGTGCGCTTCCAGTCCTGCGATGCCCGAACCGCGACGCGCCTCGCTTGCGCGGCGCGTGCGCGGATCGCCAGAATCGCGCTGATGATCGACACGCAGCTCGTCGACCAGCAACGCATCGCACAACGACCAAGACAACGCTCCAGGGGAAATCGCGAATGAAGGGCACCATCGTCGCAGCACTCGTGCTGATCATCGTCGGCACGCTGTTCCTGCTCAGGAACCTCGGCTTCAACGTGCCCGGGCTCGGCAACCTGATCACGACCTGGTGGCCGGCGATCCTGATCGTGGTGGGCCTGGGGCTGCTTTTCAGCCGCAAATAGCCCACCGGTGCGCATCGACTTCAATTGCGATCTGGGCGAAGGCTGCGGCGACGATGCCGCGATCATTCCCCTCGTCACCTCCGCCAGCATCGCGTGCGGAGCGCATGCCGGCGATGAAGCGACGATGCGCACGACCCTGCGCCTGTGCCGCGAACACGGCGTCGCCGCAGGCGCCCACCCGGGCTACCCCGACCGGGCCACCTTCGGCCGCGTGGACATGCCGTTGCCGGTGGCGGAGATCGAACGCCTGGTGGCGGCGCAGCTCACGCTGCTCGCGGACATCGCCGCCTCCGAAGGCGTGCGGCTGGCGCACGTGAAGCCGCACGGCGCGCTCTACAACCGCGCCGCACGCGATCGCAGCGTCGCCGATGCCATTGCCGGCGCGGTGTTCCGCATCGATCCGCAGCTGATCCTCGTCGGCCTGTCGGGTTCGCAGCTGACGGCGGCGGGCGAAGCCGCCGGCCTGCGGATCGCACATGAAGTCTTCGCCGAGCGCCGCTACGAGGCCGACGGCACGCTCACGCCGCGCAGCCATCCCGACGCGGTCATCCACGATCTCGACGCAGCGATTGCACAAGTGCGCGGCTTCGTCCGCGACGGCGGCGTGATCGCGCGTACGGGCGAACCGATCGCGCTGCGTGCCGACACGCTATGCCTGCATGGCGATCGCGCCGACGCCGCGCCATTCGCCCGCGCGATCCGCGAGGCCTTGCAGGCCGATGGCGTCCGCATCGCCGCGGTGGGAGCGCCGGCATGAACTACTGGCCGCTGCTGGGCGTCGCGGTGGTGGTGATCGGCTTCGTGCTGCGGCTCAACCCGGTCATCGTCGTGGTCGGTGCCGGCGTGGTCAGCGGCCTCGCCGCGGGCATGTCGTTGCCGGATCTGCTGGCGCTGCTGGGCGAGAGCTTCGTTTCCAACCGCGCGCTGCTGCTGTTCTGCTTCACGCTGCCGACGATCGGCCTGCTCGAGCGCGCCGGCCTGCGCGAGCACGCGCTTGCCTGGATCCAGCGCCTGCGCGGCGTGACCCTGCTCCGCCTGCTCGTCACCTACCTCGGCATCCGCCAGCTGCTGAGCATGGTCGGGCTCATCGACATCGCCGGCCACGCGCAGACGGTGCGCCCGCTGCTGGCGCCCATGGCCGAATCCGCCGCGGACAAGGATCACGGCGGACTGGATCGCGCGCGAGCGCAGCGCGTGCATGCGCTCGCGGCGGCCACCGACAACGTGGGACGGTTCTTCGGCGAGGACGTGTTCCTTGCGTTCGGTGCGGTGCTGCTGATCCAGGGTTTCCTCAACGAACACGGCATCGTCCTGCAACCGCTGCAGATCGCGCTGTGGGCGCTGCCCACGGCCATCGCCGCCTTCATCATCCACGCCATCCGCATCGCCGTGTTCCAGCGCCGGCTGGCACGCGTCGGCGCGACGCCACCTGCCGACCCGGAGCATGCAGATGCTGCGGATTGAGCACTTCTACGTCGTGCTCGCCGCGTTCCTGCTGTATGCGGGCTGGCGCAACCTGCGCGAGCGGCGTTTCGCCCACGCTGCGTTCTGGTCGCTGATCGCGGTGTTGTTCGCCAGCGGTGAGGCAATCCTCGCCGCGAGCAAGGCCGGCGACCGATTGCCCGCGCAGATCGCCGGCGCCGGCGTCATCGCGCTGGCCCTGCTCGCCACGCGCATGCGTCGCGAACACATCGCCGAGGCGCCCGAGGAACAACGTCGCGCCAGTGCGGAACGCCTGGGCCATCGCCTGTTCGGACCGGCCCTGGTGATTCCGCTGGTAACCGTGCTGATCGTGCTGCTGGGCGAGAAGTTGCGCTACGGCACGCACCGTCTGTTCGCCGAAGGCAGTATCACCCTGCCCGCTCTGGGCCTGGCCAGCATCCTGGCTGCGTTCGCCGCGATCGCCACGACGCGCGAACGGCCGCTCCAGGCCGCGACCGAAGGCCGCCGCCTGCTCGACACCATGGGCTGGGCCGCGCTGCTGCCGCTGGTGCTGGCGACGCTGGGCGGCGTTTTCGCCGCCAGTGGCGTCGGTGAAGCCGTCTCGTCGCTGGTTACCGCCGTGATTCCCGCCGACAGCCGCATCGCCTGCCTGCTCGCGTTCGGGCTGGGCATGGTGCTGTTCACGGTGATCATGGGCAATGCGTTCGCCGCGTTCCCGGTGATGATGGCGGGCATCGGCCTGCCGTTGCTGGTCCAGCGCCATGGTGCCGATCCCGCCGCGCTGGGCGCGATCGGCATGGTCACCGGCTACTGCGGCACGCTGATGACGCCGATGGCCGCCAACTTCAACCTCGTGCCGGCTGCGTTGCTCGAACTCGACGATCCCAATGCGGTCATCCGCGTACAGTTCCCCACCGCGATTGCATTGATGCTGGTGAACCTGGGGCTGATGTACTGGCTGGTGTTCCGGTGAGCGACGCGAAACTCCCCACGGTGCTGCTGACCGGATTCGCGCCCTTCGATGGCGAGACCGTCAATCCGAGCTGGCAGGCGGTGCAGCAGTTGCACGGCCGCCGCATCGCGGGGCATCGCATCGTCGCGCGACAGTTGCCGGTCGAGTTCGGCACCGCGTTGCGGGCGTTGCGCGCCGCGATCCGCGAGACCGCGCCGTCGCTGGTGCTGTGCGTGGGCCAGGCCGGCGGGCGCGCGGCGATCTCGCTGGAGCGCGTCGCCATCAACGTCGACGACGCACGGATTCCCGACAACGCCGGACGACAACCGATCGATCGCGAGATCGTGGCGGGCGGACCGGCCGCGTACTTCACCCGTCTGCCGATCAAGGCCATGCTGGCCGCGCTGCGCGAAGCGGATATCCCGGCGGAGGTGTCGCAGACCGCCGGCACCTACGTGTGCAACCACGTCTTCTACGGCCTGATGCATGCGCTGCGCACGAAACGCGTGCGCGGCGGATTCGTGCACATCCCCTACTCGACCGATCAGGTCGCACTGCGTCCGGGGACGCCCGGCCTGCCGCTCGACGTCCTGGTGCGGGGACTGCGCATCGCGCTGCGGGTCGCGCTGGAAACACACGCCGACCAGGAACTCGCGGCCGGCGCGGAGCATTGACGGCTAACAGTTGATGACGCGCGTGCCGGCAATGAAATCGTGAAGGCAACGGCGGTCATTGCGAAAAATCATCAGGACACCCGCCAGACCGGCCCATTTGCCCACGAAGGGAATCAGTCCGATCAATTGCGACGAGAAGAATCGCAGACCGATCAGCCTCGCGAGCGCCGGCCTGTTGCCTTCCATGTCGACGATCCGGATCGCCAGCATCCGCTTGCCCCAGGTCTGGCCATAACGATGCAGCGGATAGGCCTGCAGCAGCGTATGCGCGGCCAGTCCTGCCCCAACCGAGAAGAGACTGAGTGCCAGGGGAACCGGCTTGCGGTTCATGGCGAGATCCACCACTTCGGAGAACCAGCCGCTGAAATAGAACACGGGCATGGTGACCACCGCGCTGAGCAGCGCATCGATCAATTTGGCTCCAAGGCGCTGCCCCCTGCCTGCGAGTGCAAGCGGAGTCATGACATCCGCAACGCGGGCCTGCGGGGCCCGGTAGGGGTCGTGATCGGGCGCCTGCATGGACTTCAGGTCCGCGGCAAGGTGACGCCCGTCTGCCCCTGGTACTTCCCGCCGCGATCGCGGTACGAGGTTTCGCAGACTTCATCGGACTGGAAGAACAGCATCTGCGCCACGCCCTCGTTGGCATAGATGCGCGCCGGCAGTGGCGTGGTGTTGCTGAATTCCAGGGTCACGTGGCCTTCCCATTCCGGTTCCAGCGGCGTGACGTTGACGATGATGCCGCAGCGCGCGTAGGTGCTCTTGCCCAGGCACACCACGAGCGTGTCGCGCGGGATGCGGAAGTATTCGACGGTGCGCGCCAGCGCGAAGGAGTTGGGCGGGATGACGCAGTAGTCGCCCTCGACGTCGACGAAGCTGCCGCTGTCGAAATGCTTGGGATCGACGATCGTCGAATTGATGTTGGTGAAGATCTTGAATTCGCGCGAGCAGCGCACGTCGTAGCCGTAACTGGAGGTGCCGTAGCTGACGATGCGCTGGCCGTCGGCGGCATGCTTGACCTGCCCGGGTTCGAACGGCTCGATCATGCCGTGTTGCTCGGCCATGCGGCGGATCCAGCGGTCGGACTTGATGCTCATGCGGTACGGCGTTCCGGGGGCAAGGGAGCGGCGATTCTAGCCGCTTGCGGCCACCGGGCGCCGCATCGCGCACTCCCGGGCCGGGCAGATGTGCGACCGGCCAGGCCGACGACCGGCCGATGTGCCGGATACGGATTCAGCCCAGCAGCGAAACCGCGAGCGGCCGCGCGACCTGTGGCCGCCGCGCCAGTTCGATCGCCGCCCGGCGTGCGGTAGCCCGGAACTGCCGGGCCGCGACCGATTCCGGATCGGCGATGACGACGGGTACGCCGGCATCGCCCTGCTCGCGCACGCGCGCCTCCAGCGGCAGGCTGCCCAGCAGCGGCACGCCGTACTGTGCGGCCATGCGCTCGCCGCCGCCGGCGCCGAAGACGTGCTCGGCGTGGCCGCAGTTGGTGCACACGTGCACGGCCATGTTCTCGACGAGTCCCAGCACCGGGACCTCGACCTTCTCGAACATCTTCAGCGCCTTGCGCGCGTCGAGCGTGGCCACGTCCTGGGGCGTGGTGACGACGACCGCGCCCGCGACGGGAATCTTCTGCGCCATCGTGAGCTGGATGTCGCCCGTACCCGGCGGCAAGTCGAGGATCAGGTAATCCAGGTCGCCCCAGCGGGTCTCGGTCAGCAGCTGGGTCAGCGCGGAGGTCGCCATCGGGCCGCGCCAGATCATCGGCGTGTCCTGGTCGACCAGCAGGCCGATCGACATGGCTTCCACGCCATGGGCCCGCATCGGCTCGATCGTCTTCCCGTCGGGACTGTCCGGCCGGCCGGTCAGGCCCAGCATCAGCGGCACGCTGGGGCCGTAGATGTCGGCATCCAGCACGCCCACCTTCGCGCCGTCGGCCGCCAGGGCCAGCGCCAGGTTGACCGCGACCGTGGACTTGCCCACCCCGCCCTTGCCGGAGCCGACGGCGATGACGTTGCGGACGTTCGTGAGGGGCGAGAGCTTTTCCTGGACGGCGTGGCTGGCGATGCGGGAGACCAGGGAAAAACTCGCCAGCGCCAGGTCCTGTTCGCCCGCCAGCCGGGCGACCTGCTCCCGCACCCAGGAGTCCAGCCAACTGGACGGATAGCCGACGACGATCTCGACCGCCACGCTGCCTCCGGACTCGGCGACCCGCAGGCGGGAAGTGGTGTCGCCCAGAGGAATGCCCATCCCGGGCAGCGGAAGGGCAGCGATACGCGATTGCAGGGAATTCAAGCGGATGTCCGATGGCGCGGCGGAGTCTTGCCGCTCTGCAACATTCTAGGCCCGACGGATGCGCCTGTCGGCCAGCGAACGGCGCCCGGACTCCTCCTGTGCAGCCCCGCCGGTACCAGACTTTGCCGCGAAAGGCATTTTGCGGGCGCACATGACGATCGTGTTAACCCCATGTTAAGTTCGGACCGTTGGCTGTAGCCAACTGCCAGGGGCCGGCAAATAACAAGCGAAATACATCACGATTCAAAGGGGAAACTAATGGCAGTAGTAGGCTATTCTCGGCTGCATCGCAGCCGGTTGACCACCGCTTTGCTCGCCGCGCTGCTCGCGCCGGCCGCTGGCGGTGCCCTCGCCCAGGAAGCCGCTCAGGCGCCTGCGGACCAGACCACCCAGGCGGATCAGAGCGCGACGGAGGTCGACGCCGTGGTCGTCACGGGTTCGCGCATCAAGCGCGCGACTGTCGAAGGTCCGGCACCCGTGACCGTGATCACCGCGGGCGACATCGAGAAGGAAGGCTTCACCACCGTCTACGACGCGCTGAACACGCTGACCCAGTTCACCGGCAGCGTCCAGAACGAGATGACGCAGAACGGCTTCACGCCGAACGCCAGCTTCCTCAACCTGCGCGGCCTCGGCCCCGGTTACCAGCTGATCCTGATCAACGGCCGTCGCGCCGCCGATTACCCGCTGCCGTACAACAGCGAATCCAACGCGACGAACCTTGCCAACATCCCGGCCGCCGCGATCGAGCGCATCGAGATCCTGACCGGCGGTGCATCAGCCATTTATGGTTCGGATGCGGTCGCCGGCGTGGTCAACATCATCCTCAAGAAGAACTACGACGGCGACCAGCTCACGGTCCGCGCCGGCACCACCACCCGTGGCGGTGGCGATACCGGCCAGGTGCAGTGGGTGGGTGGCAAGACCGGCGACAACTGGAGCGTGACCTATGCGTTCGAGTCGCTGGAGCGCGAAGCGCTGTACGCCAGCCAGCGCGACTTCATGGATTCCTACCTCGACGATCCTTCCGTTCCGGATGACGACGTCAACCCGGTGGAAGGCCTGCTCGCTTTCGACCTGTTCGACAGCAACCGGATCTTCCCCGACGGAGCGCAGGAGACCTGCAGTCGGTTCGGCGAATTCGATACCTTCTTCTTCGAAACGTCCGCCGTGTACACCGGCCCGCGTTGCGGCTACTTCGGTTACCCGGCCACGCAGGCAATCCGCAACAGCGACAGCAACCAGTCCTTCTACGTCAATGGCGAGATGGACTTCACGGACAACCTGACGGGCTTCATCCAGCTGTACCACACTCGCGCCAAGGCCAAGCTGACCAGCGGCGTGCAGTTCTGGTCCACCGGTGGCCTGTACCTGGCCAACCTGCAATCGCCGTTCCTGGAACAGTTCGGCATCCCGGGCTCCTACGTCCAGCTGCAGCGCAT
This sequence comes from Lysobacter yangpyeongensis, assembly GCF_042655745.1. Lineage (NCBI taxonomy): Bacteria > Pseudomonadati > Pseudomonadota > Gammaproteobacteria > Lysobacterales > Lysobacteraceae > Lysobacter > Lysobacter yangpyeongensis. The sequence continues at coordinate 1,100,424 of NZ_JBHSNM010000001.1, forward strand.
CTTCACGCCGGAAGAAACCGGCGGCGCGCTGGTGACAACGATCGAAGAGAAGTCGTACGACTTCGCGACCGGCCTGCGCGGCAGCTTCGCCGACGGCCGCTTCGATTGGGATGCGACCCTGTCCCGTGCACAGTACGACCTCGACAGCCGGCAGCCGCGCTTCCTGGCCAACCCGCTGCAGGACTACTTCCTCGAACCCGTTGCTGGGGGCGACATCCTGGGTTACGGCTACGATGCCTATAACCTCAACATCGATCGCTTCTACAACCCGATCGATCCGGCGACCTTCGCTTCGCTCAACACGATCGTGAAGGACAAGGCCAAGACGAGCGTCAACCAGGCCAACTTCGTGGTCTCGGGCGACCTCTTCGAACTGCCGGCAGGCGCGGTGGGCATGGCGGCGGTCCTCGAAGCCGCCACCCAGAAGTACGAGATCAACCCCGATCCGCGCACCAACCCGAACTACACCGGTCCGGAGCCGATCTTCAATCTGACCAGCACCGGTGGCCGCGGTGATCGCGACCGTTACGCCGCAGGCGTGGAGTTCAGCGTCCCCGTCCTCGACTCGTTGAAGCTCAGCGCGGCCGGCCGTTGGGACAAGTACGTCGACGCCAGCGCCATCGACGACGCCACTACCTGGCAGGTCGGCCTGGAATGGCGCCCGTTCTCCAACCTCCTGATCCGCGGCAGCCACGGCACGAGCTTCCGCGCGCCGGACATGCACTACATCTACGCCGAGGAATCCGGGTTCTTCACTTCGATCTTCGACGAGTACAAGTGCCGCGCGGATGGTTTCGATCCGCGTGATCCCACCAATCCCTGCAGCGGCAACGACTACAACTATCAGGTCCAGGGCACCCGTTCGGGCGACCGCAACCTGGACGCCGAAAAGGGCAAGTCGACGACCGTGGGCTTCGTGTGGGACGTCATCGACAACATGTCGATCTCGATGGACTACTACAACATCGAGCTGCGTGACGCGGTGTCCGATATCTCCGGACTGCTGTTCCGCAACGAAGCCGACTGCCTCCTGGGCGAAACGCGCGACGGTGCACCGGTCGATCCGAGCTCGGCGCTCTGCCAGTTCTACACCGGTCTGGTCACCCGCGAAGACGCAGGCGGTCCGTTCAACGATGGCGACGTGACCGAGTTCCGTTCGTTCCCGATCAACCAGTCGCTCAACCGCACGTCGGGTATCGACGCGGCGTGGCGCTACAAGATCGACACGGATCGCATGGGCGACTTCACCTTCGGCCTGAACTGGACGCACGTGCTGAAGCTGGAACAGCAGGAGTTCGATGGCGAACCCGTCATCGACATCCGCGACCATCCCCAGTTCTTCAACAACCGCAGCCGCATCAGCGGCAACGTGGTGTGGGAAAAGAACGACTGGACCACGGCGGTGTACTACACCCGCTGGGGCTCGCTGCCGAACTGGGCGGAAACCGGTCGCATCGGTCCGCAGATCCTGTGGAACCTGAACGTCTCGAAGGAGATCACGGAAAAGGCCACCGTCGGCCTGTACATCAACAACGTGTTCGACCGCATCCATCCGCGCGACGACACCTTCAACACGTACCCGTTCTTCTGGCGTCAGTTCAGCCCGGTGGGCCGCGAAGTGTTCGTGCAGTTCGACTACAAGTTCAACTGACGCGAGCCTCGCGTGTTAACGAAGAAGCCCGGCAATGCCGGGCTTCTTTTTTGGCGTGACCGCATAGCACGACGCAGCCACGCGTTTTTCCTGCAGTCTCACTCCACCTGCACGCCGCCCGCTTCCAGTAGCGACCGCAGCCCGGCCAGCTGGGTTTCGTAACGCTTCCAGCGCTGCAACGAACTGCGGTAGATGGGCGAGCGGACCTGGACCGCGCTAGCCGTCGCCACCGGCGCCTGGTTGTCCTCGAAACGCAGACAACGCTCGTCCCAACCTAGTCCGCAATGTGCGAGCAATGCCCGCGTGGTCGCTTCCTGCTCGGAGACCAGTGTTTCGTACTGCACTTCGAGGATGCGTCCGGGCATCACCCGTTGCCAATGCGCCATGAGGCGGTCGAACAAAAGATAGTAACGCCCGGTGCCCAACAGATCGAAGGAGTAGTCGTAGTACGCCGAACCGACCTGGAACAACTGCCGGAAATTGCTCAGGCAGGTATCCATGGGATTGCGTCGCAGGCACACGATGTGCGCGTTGGGCAACGCGCGGGCGATGTGGCCGGCATAGAGGAAGTTCTGCGGCAGCTTGTCGATGAAGCGCGGACGGTGACCGGTACCAGGACGCGTGCTGGCGATGTAGGCCTCGCCTACCCGTTTCCAGTCCAGCACACCCGCGCGAGCGATGGTGTCCTCGTCGAGCAGTTGCGGGGTGCGACTGCCGGACGCGCGCTTCAGCACCACGCCGAAGTTGGGCAGCTCGCCGGCCGAATGCACGTCGGGATGACTGGACAGGATCCGATCGACTAGCGTTGTTCCGGTACGCGGCATGCCGATGACGAAGATGGGTTCGTCGTTCTCGGCTCCGGTTGCGCCTTGAGGTAGCGATTCAAAGTTGGCCATGAGGGCGGCGAACAGGGCCTCGTCGCGTGCGGCGTCGTAACTCCTGTCGCCTCGTCCGGCGGCCTTGCCTTCGCACAGGTGCCGGAAGCCGTTTTCCGTGTCACCCAGGTCCTCGTATTCCTTGGACAGTGCCAGATGCAGGTACAGCCGGCCCATCCGATCATCACCGACATCCGCCAGTTGCCGGTGCAGCCGCTCCAGATGGTTGCCCTGCGCGCTCTGGCGTCGCAGTTGCGACAGCCCCAAGTGGGACTGCCAGTGCGTGGGCTGCCGGGCAAGGCACGCCTCGTACTGCGCCTCGGCGCCGTCGAGGTCGCCGCAGAACGTCAGCGAGGTGGCCAGGTTGAAGCGGAAGGCCGCCGAATCCGGTTGCAGGGCCACCGCCCGCCGGTTCATCTCCGCGGATTTCGCGTAGGCGTTGGCCTGCGTATAGACCACGGCGAGCGTGTTGAGCGTCTGCGGGTCGGATGGACCGTTGGCGGCCGCCGCGTCCGCCGCCTCCACCGCTTCGGGAATCAGCTGCGCCATGCCGAGCGCACGCGCCAGCTGGGCGAGATAGTCGGCGCGCTTGCGATCGAGCCGCACCGCCTGCTGGAGATGCCCAACGGCGGTGCGAAGGTCGGACAGGTTCAGCGCGGCCACGCCGGCCACGTAATGGACGCCGGCCAGCCCGGGGGCCTGCTGGATCAGGCGCTGCGCCAAAGCCAGCGCGGTGCGCCAGTCCTGGCGATTGAGTGCGTCTACAGCGTCGACGTAGGCCTTTGCGCGATCGTTCGCGGGAGGGTTCGGAGAGACAGTCATTCACGAATACTAGGCCATGCGCCGACCGGCCCGCCGCGCGCCGGAACGGACGGCAACGGGCGCGCCCGCGCGAGGCACCATTCGCCACCGGATGCGCTATAAAGACGGCGTCGCGGCTCCAGCCGGACCGCGAATATCACACCTCCGGAGGGGACCGATCAATGCGCAACCTGCGTACCCAACTGCTCTGCTCGCTGCTGGCCCTGCCGCTGCTGGCGACTTCCATCGCCGCCTTCGCGCAGTCTTCGCCGGTCGGGCGCTGGAAGACCTACGACGAGGAAACGGGCAAGCCGCGCCTGATCGTCGACATCTACCAGGCCAAGAACGGTGCCTACGCGGCCAAGGTCGTCGAGACGCTGTTCGCCGCCAATGCGACCTGCACGTCCTGCTCCGGTGCGAACAAGGACAAGCCGATCAAGGACATGGTCATCCTCTGGAACCTCAAGCCCGACGGCGAGAACGCCTTCTCCGGCGGCACGGTGCTGAAGCTCTCTAACGGCAAGACCTACAAGTCGAAGGCGGAGCTGACCGACGGCGGCGAGAAGATCAACGTCTACGGCTGCCTGGGCTTCATCTGCAAGCACCAGACCTGGACGCGCGAACACTGAGCCGCACGCCAACTGCAGATCATGGAACGGCCCGCACTGTCGGGCCGTTTCCTTTGCTGACCACCGACGCTGCTCGTTACGGCCACCGCCCGGATACCGCGCCCATGAAACCCACCCTGCCCCTGCAATTCCTGCTCGGCCTGCTGCTCGCCATTCCTGCCGTCGTGCAGGCCCAGCACGCAGCGCCGACCGGGCGCTGGCGCACGATCGACGACGACACCGGCAAGCCCAAGTCCGTGGTGGAGGTCTACCTCGCGCGCGATGGCAGCTACGCGGGCAAGGTCGTGGAGATCCTCGACACCAAGGACGGCCCGAACCCGTTGTGCGACAAATGCACGGGCAGCAACCACAACCAGCCCATCAAGGGCATGGTGATCCTGTGGGGCCTCAAGCCGACCGACGAGGGCTGGGGCGGCGGCATGGTGCTCGATCCGGAGCGCGGCAAGGCCTACCGGTCAAAGCTGCGCCTGCTCGACGGCGGCAACCGGCTGGGTGTGTCCGGTTGCATCGCCTTCATCTGCCGCTCGCAGGAATGGCTGCGCGAACCCTGATCCGGCATCGCGCCCCGGCCTGAGCGCACCAGCGGGCGGCACTCGGCAGATCGCACTGAACAGCGCACTCAATGGAAGCACGCCTGGCGCGATGACGCCCGGCGGATCGATGTCCGCGAGGACGTCCCGGCATGGCGCCGGGGCCGAAGCAGTCGCATGCGATAATCGCGCCCCCCTCGCAACTGCCGTCGCCATGTCCCGCGATCTTCTGGTCACCTTCGCCCTGCCCTACGCCAACGGTGCGCTGCACCTGGGCCATCTGGTGGGCTACATCCAGGCCGACATCTGGGTGCGGGCGCGGCGCATGTCCGGCGATTCGGTGCACTTCGTCAGCGCCGACGACACCCACGGCACGCCCATCATGCTGGCCGCCGAGAAGGCGGGCGTGACGCCGGAGCAGTTCATCGCCGGCATGAAGGATTCGCACGAGCGCGACCTGCGCGCCTTCGACGTCGTGGTCGACCACTACGACTCGACCAACTCCGCGCACAACAAGGCACTCACGGAACGCTTCTACCTGCAGCTGGAAGCCAACGGCCACATCGAGCGCCGCTCGGTGTCGCAGCTGTACGACCCGCTCAAGGGCATGTTCCTGCCCGACCGCTACGTGAAGGGCATCTGCCCCAACTGCGGCACGCCTGACCAGTACGGCGACAACTGCGAGAACTGCGGCGCCACCTATTCGCCCACCGAGCTGAAGGACCCGCGCTCGGTCATCAGCGGCGCCACGCCGGAAATCCGCGAGTCCGAGCATTTCTTCTTCGACGTCGCGCACTTCAGCGACTTCCTGCGCGAGTGGCTCTCCGGCGACGTCGCCACGCCGGGCGTGAAGGCCAAGCTGCTGGAATGGCTGGACGCCGAAGGCGGCCTGCGCGCGTGGGACATCTCGCGCGACGCGCCCTACTTCGGCTTCGAGATCCCCGGCCATCCCGGCAAGTACCTGTACGTCTGGCTGGACGCGCCGATCGGCTACCTCGCCAGCTTCAAGGCACTGAGCGAGCGCGAAGGCATCGACTTCGATCGCTACCTCGCGCCGGGCACTACGAGCGAGATGCACCACTTCATCGGCAAGGACATCGTCAACTTCCACGGCCTGTTCTGGCCCGCGGTGCTGCACGGCGCCGGCCATCGCGCGCCGACCCGCCTGCACGTCAACGGCTACCTGATGGTGAACGGCGAGAAGATGTCGAAGTCGCGCGGCACCTTCATCATGGCGCGCACCTTCCTCGACCACGGCCTCGCCCCGGAAGCGCTGCGCTACTACTTCGCGACCAAGACCTCCGGCGGCGTGGACGACGTCGACCTCAATTTCGCCGACTTCACCGCCCGCGTGAACTCGGACCTGGTCGGCAAGTTCGTCAACCTCGCCAGCCGCTGCGCCGGCTTCATCGAGAAGCGCTTCGACGGCGTGCTCGCCGCGGACTTACCCGATGCGGCCCAGTACGCGCGCTTCACCGAGCAGTTCGCGCCGATCGCCGAGGCATACGGCCGCAACGAGGCTGCGAGCGCACTGCGCCTGGCGATGGCGCTGGCTGACGAGGCCAACAAGTACATCGACGAACACAAGCCGTGGGTGCTGGCCAGGCAGGAAGGCTGCGAGGCGCAACTGCACGCCGTATGCACCCAGGGACTGAACCTGTTCCGCGTGCTGGCCGCTGCGTTGAAGCCAGTGCTGCCGCGCGTGGCCGCGCAGGCCGAGGTCTTCCTGCAGGCGCCGGTGGCGCACTGGGACGAGCTGCGCGCCCCGCTGCTGGGCCACCGCATCGCCGCCTACACCCCGCTCTTCACCCGCATTGATCCGAAACAGATCGAGACCATGATCGAAGCTTCCAAGGAAAACCTGCAGACCGCGCCGGCCAACGGCAATGCCACTGGCAACGCGAACGCCACGGCGACCGCGCCCGCACAGGCGACGGCCGCCAAGGCCGCCGCCCCCGAGTCCGCTGCTGCCGCCACCATCGGCATCGACGACTTCGCCAAACTGGACCTGCGCATCGGCAAGGTGCTCGCCTGCGAGTTCGTCGAAGGCTCCGACAAGCTGCTGCGCTTCGAGTTGGATGCCGGCGAACTGGGCAAGCGCCAGATCTTCTCGGGCATCCGCGGCTCTTACGCCGAGCCGGAGAAGCTGGTCGGCCGCAACGTCGTGTTCATCGCCAACCTTGCCCCGCGCAAGATGCGTTTCGGCCTGAGCGAAGGGATGATCCTGTCGGCCGGATTCGACGGCGGCAGCCTGCATCTGCTCGATGCCGACAACGGCGCCGCGCCGGGCATGCCTGTCCGCTGATCCGCACAGCAAGAGCCCGCGGCCACGACCGCGGGCATCCCGCATGACCGATCTGACCGAACGCCTGGACCGCCTCCTGCCGCAGACCCAATGCGGCCAGTGCGGCTTTGCCGGCTGCCGCCCCTATGCGGAAGCGATGGCGCGCGGCGAAGCCGGCATCGACCGCTGCCCGCCCGGCGGCGATGCCGGCGCGCGTGCCCTGGCCCGGGTCCTGGGCGTCGCTGCGAAACCCTATGACCGCGAGCGCGGCGTGCACAAACCGCCGCAGGTCGCGCTGATCGTCGAAGCCGACTGCATCGGCTGCACCAAATGCATCCAGGCCTGCCCGGTGGACGCGATCATCGGCGGCTCCAAACACATGCACACGGTAATCGAGCCGTTGTGCACGGGGTGCGAGTTGTGCGTGCCGGCTTGTCCGGTGGATTGCATTGAGTTGGTCGCGGTTCCATAGCTGTCGCAAGTTCCTGACCTCCTCCGTAAGCTCCCCCGTCAAGCGTAAGCCATGACTCGCTCGGTGGCCTTACGCCCGCCGAGTACCGAATCACTCGCGCGGGAAGTTCTACTTTTGCAGTGTCTGCTTGACGGGGAAGCTTACGGGGGAGCTTACGGCATCGGCGATGGCATCGACGTTGCCCAGTTCCGTAGGGCGCAATAAGCGCAGCGCATTGCGCCAGAACGAAGCGGGGAACATGCCCCCCACACGCCCGAGCGATATTCATCCCTCGGACGCATCCCGATACTTCACCGTAGTTGGCTCCGGACGGATGCCGGCGCAATGCCCTTCGGTTATTGCGCCCTACGAGTTCTGGCGGGGATGTTTCCGCGGGTTTCGCGGATTGCCGCGAATATTGCGGAGTTCGAGAAGGCTACGTACTTCAATCGGACGATGATGTGAGGCAGGTATATCCGGCGATCGAGCCGTAACGTATCGCTGTGAGCGTTGCGTTGGGCCGATCGCCTTAGGGAAACGGTCTCTGACCCAGTTCCCTGAAGTTGATCTCCGCAACCAATCAGACTTGATCAGTGGGCCGGGCGATCGCGAGCGTGGCCCGATGTCGGCTCCCGGCCAGTTCTTGCCACTCACCGACACGACTTTTGCTCTTGCTCGTCATTCCCGCGAAGGCGGGAATCCAGGGACGTTGCTCCTACGCATTTCGGCCAGTAGCAGCCGCTGCGAAGCTGCGACGCTCGCCCTCTAGCGTCGGCAGCACTTCTCCACGGGTGAAAGCACGCTAATGATTAATCTGGCGCGACACAGGATGAGGCCGCCCTCTTGGACTCACCGGCTGCTAGCCAACAAGCCGCCTGGACTGGATTTGCCGGGAGGCCGTGCCAACCGTTTTGCATAGCCTGGCCCAACCAAGTCATCGCACTTTTGTTGCCATTTCTGGCCGAACGAACAACCCACTTAAGTGCCAGGCGCTCGCGCTGATCTTTTGGCAGCGCCACCCCAAGATCTTCATCACTTATCAGAAGAAGAGCCACCGACTCTTGGACTTCCGAATCTCCATTTTCAGCCAGCGGCAGCCACAATTTGTAGGCTTCGGCATAGCGACCCGAATTCGCGGCATCAGCGCCACGATCTTTTGGACTTCCCGCACTGCAGCCCACGGAGGCTAGGCTAAGAATGATCGAAAAAAGTACCTTCTTGTTCATGGCTTGTACCTGAAAGGTATGACTTGCTCGTAGTCTTGCGCCGTCGGCCTAGGCTTAAGGGAAGTCCAGATTCGACCACTCGACTGCAACATGAAGTAGTCAGAGGTCATCTGCGCTTGCTGCTCAAGGCCATAATCACCGAATTTCTTCCCTGACTGAAGCGGCCAATAGTCGTAGCTTCTATTAAAGGCTGCCGTACGCACGTTGATGCCTTGCTGGTTTTGCCAGACGTGAGTCATCTCATGAATAAACGTGTGCTGGCTATATATATCCGAGTTCGAGAAGTCGTCGTGATAGCCCTGATCATCGGGATGAAAATAGATATTTCCATCTGGAGTCATTGCGCGATCATTCGGCTGGAAAAAGTACGCCTTCTTTCGGAAAATTCTTGGCTTGTCATAGTCAAGGTCATCACCAAACACGCTTCTAGCCATTTCCTTCTCGCCTTTGGTCAATCCTCGAGACCCACCAGACGCCAAGTCGATTTCGTGGGGCTCTGATGTCCTGGGCTGAGAATAGAGCGGCACTGGAGCATCAGCGCCACTGACAGCTCCATTGGCAGAGCTGCCCTTCGCGTCTGCACGACTATCGCGCTCTTGGCGCCCTCCGCCAATGCCCCCCTGCTTACTGGCGCCACTAAGAGCCGCTGCAGCATTTTCAAAGGCCCTCGCGCCGGCGCCGGATGCACTGATCGTTAGAACGCCGTCCTTCTTTGTGTAATTAATCGTCGTTCTTTTATCATCGACAATTTCCTGGCAAGTCCCGCTACCGGCCCCACCAAGCGGCACCTCACTGCACTTCGTGCTGGTGTAGCCCGTCGGATCTGTCGCGCTCAGCGGGTTGTTCAGAATGTAGCTATACGGATTCAGGCTCTGACTATTAAGCGGGAACTGGATCACCGGGTCCACGCCCGTGAACCGGCCCAGGGTGTAGTCATACACCCGTCCGTTCATGTGGATCAGCTCGAGCTGATTGAGGTGCTCGTGCCCCGTGAATCCGTGCGGGGTGTTGCTGGTGGACGCCAGCCGGGTTGCATCCGCCCAGGTCCCGGTGCGTGGCTTGCCGAAGGCGTCGTAGCCGCGGGTCTCCACGAGGTTGCCGCTGGCGTCAGCAATTGCATCGACGCTTCCCAGCCGATCGGTCAACAGGTACTGCACGCTGCGTGTGGCTCCGCTGGTGGTGACCACGGCGGCGGTGCCCGCGTAGGTCTTGTCGACCGTTCCGGCACCAAAGCGACGCTCGATCCCCGGGTAGTACTGGATGCCTTCAATGCCGGTCTGGCGGATGCGCTCGCCCGTGCTGTCGTAATCGAAGCGGGAAATCACCGCCCCGCGGGCGATCTTGATGGGGCGCTGCGTGTGGTCGTAGGTGATCGCAAGGCCGGCACTGTCGGACGTGAGGTTGCCGTTGGCGTCGTAGCAGTACGTGCGCGAGCCGCCCGTCTTCAGCGCCACGCTCTTCACGGCGTTGGGACCACCTCCGCAAGTACCGCCGGTATACGTATAGGCATTGGCGGCAGTGCTGCTGAAGTCGGACTTGGACGTGAAATTGCCGACCGCGTCATAGGCGTAGTCGACCGTACCCGAAGCTGCCCCGACGCGCGTGGCCTCGGTCAGCCGATGCAGGACGTCGTAGCTGTAGTCCTCCACGGTCTGGTTCGTGTTGAGCGCTTGCTCGCTCAGGTTGCCGAAGACGTCGTACTTGTAATCCAGACGCCGCAACTCGGCCCCGCCGACCTTGCTGTAGGTAATTCGGGTTGGTTGTCCCGTTTCGGCCTGGTAGCCCCGGACCGCCGAGACATTGCCGCCCGCCAGGGTTTCCTGGGTGGGATTGCCGCGCGCGTCGACGGTGTTGACCACCCGGTAGTCGGTATTCGTGCCGTTGGCGTCGCTTTCGCGGGTCAGGTGACCGAAGCTCGAATAACGGAGCCACACCGCCTCGCCGTTGCCGAAGCTCTGCGCCTTTGGACGACCGTAGTACATGTCGTAGGCCGTCTCCTGAACAATGGGTGTGGCCACGCCGATCTGGTCGTACTGCACCGCTGCCGGACGCGACAACAGGTCGTAGGTCGTCGTCACCTGACGCAGTACGGTCGTCGTGTTCAACGTGCGGGTCCGGGTGGCCTCCTTGCCTTTCCCGTACGCTGGGTCGTATGTCCAGGTGTCGGTAATCGTGTCGGTACCGGCAATGTCGTCATAGGCGTAGCTTGCCGACGACTGCGTCGGCCGGCCCAGCTTGTCGTACTGCATGCTGGACACGATGCCTCTGGCGTCGGTCTGGCTGAGCACCTCTCCGAGTGCGTCGTACGCGAACGACCAGACCCCTTGGTTCGGATCATTGGCCGAAGTGCGCTGGCCCAGCGCGTTGTAAGCCGCGCTGATCACACTGCCCTTGGCATCCTTGAGGGCCAGGCTGTTGCCATTGCCGTCGTACCAGAACTTGGTCACTCCCCCATTGGCATCCACGGTTTCGACATAGCGTCCGAGGCTGTCGGTTGTGCGCGAGAGATTGAGGCACTTGCTCGTGTCCGGGTCCTGGCTGCCACAGACCTGGATTCCTGTGGTGCGGCCAGTGTAGGTATAACTCGTGACACGGTCGCCGCGGCCATCCGCATTCCCCTGTGGAACCACCTTTTCCTTGAGGCGTCCGAGAACGTCATAGTCCGTGAACAGCGTCCACTCGATGGTGGCCTGATTGGATCGGAAAGGCTCCGATTGCGCTGAAACATGGCCGGCCGCGTCGTAATGGATTGCCTGATAAGACCAGGTCGCATCAGCCAACGCCCGTGCGCTGCCCACCGACCGCCCCAGCAGGTCGAAGTAGACAAATTCCGACGAGCTGCCGTCCTGCACGGTTACGCGTCGGTACTTCCCCGGGGCAAGGCACGAACCGCACCAACTCAGGCTGGCCAGTTTGTCGGGCGCAACATATTCACCGTCGGTGACTCCGCGGTACTGCACTTTGGTCGCAAAGCCGAACGCGTCGTACGTGGTGATGGTACGAAGCCCGTTGGCGTCGGTGATCAGACTGGGCTGACCGTCCTCCTTGCGTGCTGTCACCGTAGCGGCATGCCCCAACGGGTTGGTGACCGTTTGTGGGAAATAGCCGTCCGAACTGTAGCTGGTCGTTGTGACGCGATTGCCATTGGCATCGCCGGAAGCATTGACCGTCACACTGCCAGGCAATCCATAACTCGGGCTCGGGTAACCATAGGTGGTGACGCGCTGCTGATTGGCCACCCCCGGCTGCACTGTCTCGGTTGCAGGGGTTCGATTCGCATTCCAGGTGTACTGGGTCACCACGGTCTGGGTCGGATTGGCGACGCCTGCGGGCAGCGGATGGTTGGTCGCGTTGTAGGCAACGGTGCTGGTGACGGTACGGCTGCTTATCTTGTCCAGCCACCAGTTCGTGGTATCCGCTGCGGCAAAGGTGGTTCGGATGCAGGTGCGCTGCGCCGCCACGAAGCTGCGATAGCCACCGGTTCCGGTTCCATCCGTGACCACCGTGCTGCTCGCGGTCAGGTTGCCGTAGGCATCGTAGGCCGACGCGGTCGCGAGGGCACCATTGCAGGAGGCGTCATCGGCGGCCACTTCGCTCTTGTACGACAACTGCACCGGCACGCCAGCACCGGGGTCATCGGCCATGGCTGCGTCGTACGACCATGTCTCCTGCATCGCCAGGTACGGGAACTTGACCGTCGCCGTTCCCGAGGGCGGCACGCATGCCGTCGCATCGTTCCGATCGGCACGATTGCACCGCCACCGGTACACCTGCTTGCTGATCAGGCCGTCCGTGCCCGGCCGTTTGAGCGAACTGACGATGATCGAATCGGGCTGACTGGTCAGCGGAAATTTCTGGTTGAACGTGGTCGTCGTGCGTGTTCCGGCACCCTCATCTTCTTCGATGATCGTTCTGAATCCCTGGAAGCCGCGGCCGCGCGCGTGGTAGATCGCCTCGGAATAGCCGTATCTCCACGACCGGTAGTCGCCTATCCCGTCCGACCGAGTCATTTCCGCGACGACCGGCATCGAAGACGTGAAGTAGTAGTGCCGGTCGTCGATGTATCGACCGGAGGTGCCGGCCGGCACCGTGTAGAGGGGCGTTTCGCCAGCGACGCGTCCGGCCTTGCTTCCCAGGGGATAGTAGGTCCAGGACGTCTGCGCTCCGAGCCCATCGGTCACCATCCCCAGCATGTCCGGCAGCTGTGGCGTCCTGCCATCCGGGTTGAGGCTCGCAGATGCGCCCAGGTTCTCGTTGAGGTACAGCTTCGGCACATAGAAGGAGTACCCGCCCGGATACTGCTGCGGCACTTGCGAGGGCGGATACGGGGTACCGTTACTGTCAGCAACGGGGCCAGCACATTCGTAGAAGCGGGTCATGCCGCAGCCGGGCGTCACGATGACGTCCGTCAACCCATCGCCGTACATGTCTTCGCCCGGACGACCACCGCCCCCGATGAGGCCGGTTGAAACCTGCGACAAGGTGTACGTACCCGCGCCGGTCTCGCGCACGCGCAGAGCGTCCATGTAGTACTGACTCTGGTCGAAGCGCCCGTAGCCGTTGTTGTACATGCCGTATGCGCGGGCCGAATCCCCATTGTCATAGGTGATGAAACCCGCGCCGAGGCCCGTGTTGCCCGTCAACGGGTTCTCGGCGCACATATAGCGCACCTCCTGGCACTCGATAGGGCCGCTTAGCGCTTCCATCCGTTCCGGCGTCTCGCTGTCGCTCGTGTCCAGCAGGCTGTTGGCGCGAAGCGGATCTCCGCACTGGTTGGGATCGGCATACACGGGCACGCAGGATTGCTGGGCGAACTGGCGAGGAATCAGGATCTCGCTGCGCCCGTCGCCGTCGGTATCGGCAAAGGTGATCTGGGCAGAATGCCAGGGCGCATAGCCGCTCTTGGCGCAGTAGGTGCGCCCCGCCCAGTCGGGTTGGCTGTCGCCCTCGCCCGCGCAGTGCTCGATGCCAACGTTCGTGTTGAACACCACGCGAGCGCCCAGGCCCGTGCCGGTGTTGAAGCGCAGCGTCCAATATCCGCCCGCACCGGCCTTGCCCCACAGCAGATCGTCCAGACCGTCGCCATTGACGTCGGTCCACATGGAGTACGTCCAGCCGTCAGCCTCCATGGGCTGGATGGGATCGCTTGCAGGAAACAATGTCGCGTAAGCCCGGTCGCTGAAGGACAGCGTGCTGGTGCGCTGCCCATAAGCGACGCGCGCCGGGTTGGATTTGAGGTCGTTCGTGGGTGGCATGGTGTAGATCAGAAGATCCATCAGCCCATCGCCATTGAAGTCCCGAACCCCGTGCAGCGACTCGTAGACCGGGAACGCCGGAAAACCGAACACCCCTGTTTGCGCCAGGCAGTACGTCGTGGTCAGCGGGAACGTGGATGGACTCGTTCCTCCCGCTCCACTTGGCGTGTTCTTGTAGAACTCGATCGAGATCTTGCAACTGGTGGGCCCGGCGGGTGTATTGCGCGTGACCAGAATGTCTGCGCGGCCGTCGGCGTCCATATCGCCAGCGAATGAAACCTCCGCCGCGTTTGCTCCACTTACAGGAAGATTGATCCCCGTAGCCCAGGTGTCCGTGAACGCCGCTGCAGCTGTCGTGGCGTCGATCGGTCCATGCCAGAAGCGGACCTGCAGATTGCCACTGGCATCCCAGCCGAGCACATCCGCCCGACCGTCCAGATCGAAATCGACATTCCGCTCGTAGTCCGCTATAGATCCGGTCGACATCAACATGGCCGCCCGCACCGTGCGCCCCGGTGTGAACGTCGCAAGATACGTTTCTATCGCGCCACTCGTGTTTCTCTGTGTGACCACATAGTCCGCGGTACCGTCTCCGTTGAAGTCGCCGCCCTGCTTCATGCTGGTGATCCGCCCAGGAACCAGCGGCGAGGCTCCAGCCTCGAAACTCATCGGCTTGAAGGCAAATGTCGGCGTCCGCTGCTGCCACGTGAACACCGTGGGGCGTCGGCACGAGGCCGTTGTCGAGACGTAGGCACACTCGGTCACGGATGCCAGCAGGCTGCGGCTGGATGCGGCACTGGTGATGTAAGCGAGGCGATACTCGCGCACTGCCTGGGCACCCACCTTGGTCGTGACTCTGGTCAGACGCTGGCTTTGGCGCAGAAGCCCGCCTGCGATGTAAGACGAGGTCTGATCGGTGCCAGTAGCCGGGCGGGTCTCGTAGGTGAACTCCACCTTCCGGTCGCCGTCCGAGGTATTGAACCCCGTGTATGCGACCGAGCTCAACAGGTTCTCGCCGTTGCCGTAGCTGGTGTAGGCGTAGCGCATCATGTTGCCCGTACGGTCCAGCCGGCGCTCCAGCATCCAGTTCATCGGTGCCGATGCGCCGCCGGGAATGACGCGTGCCGTCGACGACGCCGTAGAGTTGCCGCCGTAATACAGGATGTCGCCTGACTTGGTTTCGACCTGGAAGTAGGTCGACGCAGAACTGATCGCGCCCGAAATCTGCTTGATGCGCGAGAAGGACTCGATTTCGGTCGCGTATATCGCTCCCGCTTGTCCATAGGTACCGCTGGTCAGTACGAGACGCTGGCCATCCAGGCAGAGCTTGTCGCTGTTGCTCAGGTCGACCGCTTGAACCTGACCATCCTGCTCCAGCGTCGAGGGGCATCTGCCGATGGACGAGAGCCCCGAGAGCGACCAGCCCATGCCGGCAATGCCATTGCCGGAGCGGCTGTTGTACGACAGTGCAAGGTCGGGTTGGACGCCGCGTCGCCCCGGGGGGATCACGATCGGAATTGTGTAGGTTGCCGCGCCGCCGGATACGCCGCCATCCCCTGCGATCCTTCCGACACTGGCATCGTGCGTTGGCAGCGTTCCTGCGAGGCTGACGGGCGCCTGATCAGGCACGCCGGAAAATGACGCCGCGGATACCCCTGCGTCGGTCTGGAGGATTCCCTGCTCTACCTCATCCAGCCAGCTCCCGTCGGCGTCCATGGCCTGCTGCGCGATGGCGGCAGCTCCGACTATCAGTAGTCCCAGCAGCATCCCCAAGCGAAGCCGCTTCAGGCGAACAGGGACTTGGCGCTGCTCTTGTCCTCCATCAGGTGAGCGCGATCCATCCGGCAACGAACCAGTCGAAAAGGTCTGCATAGATCCCCTAGCCGCGCCCACTGAGCGCAAAATGTTCCAGTCATCTGCTCAGACGACTACTTCCCTGATGAAATGGGTCGCGCATCCGACCGAGCAGATTGATGCCCCAAGAATCTATTACATCGCCGGCGTCGCCCCGCGCAAGATGCGCTTTTCCGCCACTCAACGATGGGGGACTTTCGAGCTTACAACTCCGCGGAGCTGCTGGTCGGCCGCGCGAACTCGGCCTGAAAAGATCCGGGGTGACCCTGAAGCTCAACCAATGCCAATCCGCCCCACACGTACGCAGTGGCGAGCCTATCCCCTGATTTCAGGGTGACTTCTACGGTCGAGCCTTTCCGACACAGCTGGGGGGCTGGAGCAGATTATCGCAAGGCTGGCGCGGTTCAATGCCGTGGATACGCACATTCTTTGGACAAAAGCAGCGCCCCGAGTCCGCTTGGGGCGCAACTCATTTGTCAGGGATCGATCGCGGGCCACATCCGCTGGATCAACTTGGCATTCTCGCTGAGCAGCTTGATGGTCTTGCTGCGCCGCCGACTGATCTTGTGAAGCGTCCCGGTGAACAGATCGATGAACTCCACCTGCCGCGGCTCGACCTTAAATCCGACCTCCTCCAGCAGCCAGTGGGCAATTTCCAACGTCATCTTCGCGGCCTCGGCGTCGTACTGCTTGGCCTTGTAGTTGAAGTAGATGAAGCGTTCCTCGTTACCTTCGTAAGCGAACAGATCAGGAGACAGCCTGAGTTCCAGCCCGCCCACGTCGAGCTGATACTGCTTGTTAACCCCAACCCTCAGACCGCGGGCCATATGGTCCGACGCCGCGAAGCTTTCGATTACCCGCAGGGTGTGCTCCCGCTTCGGCAATTTGGGGATTGCTTCCGCCGCCGCACGTGCATCGATCAAACCGGGCAGGCCCTCCTCGATCAGCTGGCGGATACCACTCCGAGCGACACCGTAGAACTGCTGCTTGAATACATGCGGAGCCTGCTTCGGGTACTTCTGCTCATGCAGGATCCGCCATTGATCGATCGCAGGTAGACGCAAGAATCGAGCAGCGGTCGGGACGGACAAGCGGGGGTGAGCGACATGGGGGATGAACTTCGCAATCGCACTCATGGTTCTTGTTTTTCCTCTAGCAACGTACGAATGAAAGAAGGGGCGACCTCATGGCCGCCCCTTCGGTTCCTCATTTCCCGCGCGACTTCGTCGGCGACGGCTTATGAACAACGTTGCGTTCCTTCACCGTAGTCGAAGGATTGCGCTCAGCGAACTGACGGGGCACGAACTCGCCCGTCTTGGCGCTGCGGTATTGAGTGGTCTTCTTCACAGTCATGGTTTCACCGTCTGTAGTTGGCTTTTGGATGTAAGTGCCAACGGGTTCCCCAGCGAGGCGTAAGCCGCGCCGAGTAGGTGGGAGACCGGGGTGGAAAGACCTTCGTGTTGCTTTGCGAAATGCATAGGGCTGCGCCTATACTTCCGCGTCTGCTAGGACCAGCAGCTGACGAAGGGGTCCACCGACCCGTTGGGCTTATCCCATCGATTTGGTTTGGATCCACCTCCTTGTAGCTGTTGTTGTTGTTGTTGTTGTCAAGCGCCCCGCACTCGCAATGCGGGGCGTTTGTTTTTTGGAACGCTGCGTACTAAGTATACCCGGTTCAGGCGCATTAGCAATTCTAGCACCACAAAATATGGCGTCTCACGGACTGAGACAGCCCTATATATTGTGGGCAAGCTTGTGAATAAGCCGCCCCCACCCCGTAACCTATGGTTGCGTGGCGCCTGCTGGCATCGGGACCCGCGCTTGCATTTCTCCCCGACTCCTGTCGTTGGGGACGGATGCCTCGGTTTCAAGGCTGCCGTTTCTGCAAAAAATTCGAGAGGGCATCGATAGATCAGCCATTTCGAAATCTCCCGCCCCCGAACGGGCCACCTCAACTACTCCGACACCAACACCAGGCGAACAGGCGACGCACCGAAGAAGGAAGGGGGGCAGAGTGGACCGCCCCGACTTCCACAGACAATTAGTCAGTGGAACTGGGGCAGAGGCGTTTCCCTGAGGGCTAGGGCGAGCTAGTCCGACCGTTGATCAAGCCGATGGCGAGAGAACTGGATCAGAGGCCGTTTCCCTAAGGCAACCTGCCCGACGCAACTCTCCCGGCGATTCGCCACGGCTCGATCGCCGGATACACCTGACTCACATCATCCCCGATTGAAATAAAAGGGCTGTCCGTGTGTCCTTGCAACCCAAGGCGCAAACATCTGCAAAAATGCAGCTGCCTCCGGATCTCCAGCCAGTGCTGCCTTTAACAACTTGTCCACCAAGGTCATCTGCATCAGTCGATGCATCCAAGCTCACAAGTTTCATGAGAGCTCCTATGGGAAACAAAGGCCAGTTAAGCCCTGGCCTTGTGAGTGAGTCAGAAGTTAAGCGTCGACTGCTGCCTCGGAATCTCGCCGCGGCTTGGCCCAACGAGCGGCCAAGTCTCTGTAAAGTGCATCCAGTCCCTGGCGTTTGCCTGAGACTTTCAAGAGGCCGTAGCCCTCCAGCGCAGCATCCATCACGTCGCTGCCAACTGCCATCTGCGTATCGGTTGCGCGCTGCGCGAGCCGGCGCAGACGCTCGACTACCGGAAGAAGCCGCTCCAAGGCTTCCAGCTTGCTGATCGCCACTGCGACGTCGAGGCTCGGTGGAACAATCTGGGGGTTCAACTGAAGTCCAGACAATGCCCTGCGGCAAAAGACTTCCGAGCCTTGGCCCATTTTTGTCAGGCTCCGGCGCGCCGCGTTATCCAGCCCAATAAGTTCGGAAAGGGTGGATTCAAGCGCATCCAATGCCTGCGTGGTTTCTGCCAGCTGACCTTCGGTCATGTTGAACGTGAATTGGTTCTTAGCCATACAGCGATCCTTGTTTGAAGTGGTGCCCTAGTTCCTGCCGGGCAAAACAAGAATCTTTGAAACATGCAGGCGATACAGTCAGCCACTACCTCTTTGCGAGGTAGGAAAATTCCGAATCAGTTGAGTTCTACTCTGCTTCGCCGGACCTAAACACTGCTTGGGAATCTTTCTGATCTGCTCCGTTGGTGAAAATATGCTCAGCGGACGACAAAAAAGGAGCATCGAGGGTGAAATTATCACCATCGACGCACTTAAAAGGAGCACGCAAAGACTTCTGATTGGTTCGTTCGCACCAAATAGGTGCTCTCGAAGGCAAACTATTCGATTCGAAGGAGCTCCGAACTCTTAGGGATCAGAGTTTCAGTAGCCTCTCCACCGCCGCATCCAACGTCCCCTCATTCTTCGCAAAGCACAGCCGCGCCAGGCGCTGTCCCTGGGGGGCGGTTTCGTAGAACGGCGAGAGCGGAATGGCGGTGACACCCTTCTCGATGGTGAGCCAGCGGCAGAAGGCGATGTCGTCGAGATCGCTCACATCGGAGTAGTCGACCAGCTGGAAATAGCCGCCCGGCACGGGCAGCGGCTTGAGCTTCGTGGTGAGCAGTTGCGCGCGGAAGCGGTCGCGCTTGGCCTGGTAGAAGGCGCCGAGCTGCTCGTAGTGCGCGGGCTCGGCCTCGATCATTTCGGCGAAGGCGAATTGCGCCGGGGTGAAGGTGCAGAAGGTGTTGTACTGGTGCACCTTGCGGAATTCCGCCGACAGCGCGGGCGGCGCGACGCAGTAGCCGACCTTCCAGCCGGTGCAGTGGTAGGTCTTGCCGAAGCTGGAGACGACGAAGGCGCGCTGGCGCAGCTCGGGATAGCGCAGCACGGATTCGTGGCGGCGACCGTCGAAGATGATGTGCTCGTAGACCTCGTCCGACAGCAGGTAGATGCCGGTGTCCCGCAGCAGCGCGGTGAGCCGGGCGATGTCGTCCTCGCCGAACATCGCGCCGGACGGGTTGTGCGGCGTGTTGATCATCAGCAGGCGGGTCTTCGGCGTGACCGCGGCGCGGATGCGCGACCAGTTGGGGGCGAAGCTGTGCGGGTCCAGCGGCACGTGCACGGCACGGCCGCCGGCCAGGTCGATGGCGGGCTCGTAGCAGTCGTAGCAGGGGTCGAGGACGATGACCTCGTCGCCCGGGCCGACCACGGCCAGGACGGCGTCGAAGATGGCCTCGGAGGCGCCGGAGGTGACGGTGATCTCGGCGTCGGCGTCGGGGCGGTGGCCGTAGCAGCGCTCGGTCTTGGCGGCGATGGCCTGGCGCAGGGCCGGGATGCCGGTCATGGGGGCGTACTGGTTGCGGCCCTCGCGCATCGCGCGGTCCAGGGCCTGGACCAGGCGCTCGGGGACGTCGAAATCGGGGAAGCCCTGGCCCAGGTTGACGGCGCCGTGCTCCATCGCCAGCTGCGACATCACGGTGAAAATGGTCGTGCCGACCTTGGGCAGCTTGGTTTCCGGGGTCATTTGGCTCGGCGGGGCGTCTGGGTGAAACTCCGGAGTGTAAGGAATGCCCCCCTTGCGTCCTAATGACAAACGGGCTGGAGCCAGGGGAGGACGCTCATCATGGACCCGCGCGTAATGGATGCACCGGACCGGGAAAGCAGCAAGACTGCCGGCATGCGCCAGTTGCAGATCGTCGATGCGGTGGAGCTGGCCTCCGCCTACACCCGGGCGAACTACGCCGTGGTGCTGGACGGCGATGCGCTGGCGATGCAGGTCGGCCAGCGGGCCGTGGACGTGGAGGCCTACTGGCCGCTGGCCCGGTACGGCTTCATCACGGCGTGGAATCCGGCCTCGGTGCCGCATTCGGATGCCGCCAACGAAAGCGCGAACGCGATGCTGGTGGCCCGGCTCGACGCCATGGGCCTGAAGCGGCAACCGGCGCATGCCTGGGGCCAGGCCGGCACCTGGCGCGAGGCCGGGTGGCTGGTGGGCGATGTCGAGGCGTCGCTGCTGGACATGCTGGGGCGCGAGTTCGGCCAGGCCGGCGTGCTGGCGTGGGAGTTCGGCCAGCCGGTGCGGCTGCGGATGCTGATGCCGCGGCCACCGAAGGCGCCCGACAGCGCCGTGATCGACTGGGTTGCCACCTAGCGGGGTCGCGGCCGGGGCCGATCGCATAAAATTGCCGCTTCGCGGCCGTGGCCGCTCCTGCCGGTCGCCCTCCTGGACAGCACGCCCCCCAAGACTGCCCTGCCCCCGCTGCTGGAGGCCCGCGGCCTGCGCTTCTCGCGCAACGACGAGCCGGTGTTCGGGCCGCTGGATTTCGTGGTCGACGCCAACGAGGCATTGCTGGTCCAGGGCGACAACGGCGCGGGCAAGACCACCCTGCTGCGTGTGCTGGCCGGGCTGCTGAAGCTGGACGAGGGCGAGGTGCTGATCGAAGGCCGCGTCGCCGATCCGTACCAGCGGTCGCACGCGATCGCTTACCTCGGGCACCTGCCGGCGTTGAAGGCGGATCTGAGCGCGCTGGAGAACCTGGCCTTCCTCTGCGGCCTGCACGGCCGCCGTGCCGGGTTGACGCTGGAGCAGGCGATGGCGATGGTCGGGCTGGCCGGCTACGAGGACGCCTTGGCGCGGCAGCTCTCGGCCGGCCAGAAGAAGCGGCTGTCGCTGGCGCGCCTGTGGCTGTCGCCGGCGCCGCTGTGGCTGCTGGACGAGCCGTACGCGAATCTCGACCTGGACGGCATCGAACTGGTCAACCGCATGGTGCAGGCGCACCTGCAGGACGGCGGGGCGACGCTGGTGACGACGCACGGAGCGTATGCGGCGCCGCCGGTGCGGACGCGGATGCTGGTGATGCGGAAGGCGAAAGGCGGAAATGGGGAAGTGGGAATGGGGAACGACGCATGATCGTCAGCGAGGCTTCCCTGCGCCCCGCAATTTCCGTTCGCGGGGGGCTCTCGTTCCCTCTTCCCTCTTCCCCCTTCCCGCTATCGCGGAAACGAGCCCCATGACGGCCGCTCCGACCACCGGCCTGCTCGCCTCCGCCCGCGCGCTGTTGCTGCGCGACCTGCGCCTGCTGTGGCGCCGGCGTGGCGATGCGCTGCAACCGGCGCTGTTCGCGCTGCTGGTGGTGACGCTGTTCGCGCTGGCGCTGGGCAACGATCGCGCGACGCTGGCGAAGTCGGCCGGCGCCGTCCTGTGGCTGGCCTCGCTGCTGGCGGGGTTGCTGGCGCTGGACTCGCTGTTCCGCGGCGACGCCGAGGATGGATCGCTCGAGCAGTGGATGCTGGCGCCGGTGCCGCTGGCGTGGCTGGTGCTGGTGCGCACATTCATGCACTGGGCGACGACGGCGCTGCCGCTGCTGGTGGCCGCGCCGCTGCTGGCCGAATTGCTGCACCTCCCGCACGCGCAGCTGGGCGTGCTGCTGGCCTCGCTCGCGCTGGGCACGCCTTTGCTGAGTCTGCTCGGTGCGGTGGTCGCCGCGCTGACGGTCGGGATGCGGCGCTCCGGTATACTTGTCGCCCTGCTGGCGCTGCCGCTTTACGTGCCGGTGCTGGTGTTCGGCGCAGGCAGCGTGGTGCAGGCGGCGCAGGGCCTGGATGTCGCCGGCGCGCTGCTGATGCTGGGGGCCGGACTTGTCCTGGCGCTGGTGCTGGCACCGCTGGCCGCGGCCGCCGCAATCCGGATCGCATTGAACTGATGAGTCCCGCCGCGCTCCAAATGGACTCGTTCCAAATCGACTCGTCCCACACGCCCCGTCCATCTTCACCTTCCCGCCCGGCAGGAAGGACGTGAACGCATGAATCCCATCGTCCGCTGGTTCCACCAACTTGGCTCGCCGCCGTACTTCGACCGGTTCGCCGCGCGCTGGGCGCCCTGGGGCTACGGCCTGGGCCTGCTGGTGATGGTGGCGGGCATGTACTGGGGCCTGTTCCACACGCCGGCCGATTACCAGCAGGGCGACAGCTTCCGCATCCTCTACATCCACGTGCCCAGCGCTTGGATGAGCATGGCCGTGTATGCGCTGATGGCGGTGTACGCGGTGACCGCACAGGTGTGGCGGATCAAGCTGTGCGAGATCCTCGCGATGGCCTGCGCGCCGATCGGCGCCGCGTTCACGCTGATCACGCTGCTGACCGGTTCGATCTGGGGCAAGCCGATGTGGGGCACGTGGTGGGACTGGGATCCGCGCCTGACCACCGAGCTGATCCTGCTCTTCATGTACCTGGGCGTGATCGGCCTGTACAACGCCATCGACGATCGCCGCGCCGCGGCGCGCGCGGCGGGCTTCCTCGCCATCGTCGGCGTGGCACTGCTGCCGGTGATCCGCTACTCGGTGGTGTGGTGGAACTCGCTGCATCAAGGGCAGACGATCCGCCTGATGGGCGAGTCGACGATGGACAGCAGCATGATTCCGCCGCTGATCCTGATGATCGTCGGGACCAAGCTGTGGTTCATCGGCGCCCTGCTCGCCCGCGCGCGCGCCGACAACCTGCGCCGCGAGGCCGGCAAGGCCTGGGTCGCGCAGGCCGCCAACGCCGCGGAGCCGCGCGCATGACCTACGTCAATTACCTGATCGCCGCCTATGCGGTATTCGTGATCGTGCTGGGCTGGGACTTCGTCGCCACGCGCCTGCAGATCCGTCGCCATTTGCGCAATGCGCGCCAGCGCGCCGCACGCGAGGCGGCCCGCACCATGAAGAACGAACTGAGCCGATGAACCCCATTCGCCGCAACCGCCTGCTCTGGATCGGCGCGCTGGTCGCCGCCGCAGGCATCGCCGCCGCGATGATCACCTACGCGATCCAGCGCAACATCACCTATCTCTACACGCCGAGCGAAGTGCTGCGCGGCGAGACCGGCGCGAATGCGCGCTTCCGTCTCGGCGGCATGGTCGCGGCCCATTCGTTCGAGCGCGCGCAGGGTTCGCTGGAGGCGCACTTCCGCGTGACCGACGGAGATGCGGAAATGCCCGTGGTCTACACCGGCATCCTTCCCGACCTGTTCCGCGAGAAGCAGGCGGTGATCGCCACCGGCCGCATGCAGGGCGACCACTTCGTCGCCGAGCAGGTGCTCGCCAAGCACGACGAGACCTACATGCCGAAGGAAGTGGCGGACAAGATGGGCGCGGCGCACCGCAAGCACGACGTCAAGGCGGCAGACGGCGCCGCCGCAATGCCCGAAGCGGAAGCGAACTAACCCGTGCTGCCCGAACTCGGTCAATTCGCGCTCGTCCTGGCGCTGCTGGTCGCGGCGCTGCAGTCGATCCTGCCGCTGGTCGGCGCCCAGCGTGGACTCAATACGTGGATGGCGGTGGCGCGGCCGGCAGCGTACTCGCAGTTCGCGCTGGTGGCGCTCGCGTTCGGCGTGCTGACCTACGGCTTCGTCAGCCAGGACTTCTCGATCAGGTACGTCGCGATCAACAGCAACTCGCTGTTGCCGATGGTGTACCGCTACACGGCGGTGTGGGGCTCGCACGAGGGTTCGCTGCTGCTGTGGGCGCTGATCCTGTCGGTCTGGACCGCGGCAGTGGCACGCTTCTCACAGCGATTGCCGGCGGAAGTCATTGCGCGCGTGCTCGGCGTGATGGGGCTGGTCGCGTTCGGGTTCCTCGCCTTCCTGATCTTCACCAGCAATCCGTTCGAGCGCCTGCTGCCGGCCGTCGCCGAAGGCCGCGACCTCAATCCGTTGCTGCAGGATCCGGGGATGATCATCCATCCGCCGATGCTCTATCTGGGTTACGTCGGCTTCTCGGTGCCGTTCGCGTTCGCGATCGCGGCGCTGCTCGATGGCCGTATCGATGCACGCTGGCTGCGCTGGACGCGGCCATGGACCAACATCGCGTGGGCGTTCCTGACGCTCGGCATCGCGCTGGGTTCGTGGTGGGCGTATTACGAACTGGGCTGGGGCGGCTGGTGGTTCTGGGACCCGGTCGAGAACGCCTCGTTCATGCCGTGGCTGGCCGGTGCGGCGCTGCTGCATTCGCAGGCGGTGACCGAGAAGCGCGGCAGCTTCCGCGGCTGGACGCTGCTGCTGGCGATCGCGACGTTCTCGCTGTCGCTGCTGGGGACATTCCTGGTGCGTTCGGGCGTGCTGACGTCGGTGCACGCCTTCGCCGCGGATCCGGCGCGCGGCGTCTTCATCCTCATCTTCCTGGGCATCGTGATCGGCGGATCGCTGGTGCTGTACGCGCTGCGCGCACCGTCCGACGACGACGGCGCACCGTTTGCGCTGGCATCGCGCGAGACGCTGCTGCTGGTCAACAACCTGCTGCTGACGACGGCGTGCGCCACGGTGCTGCTGGGCACGCTCGCGCCGCTGCTGTTCGACGCCCTGGACCTCGGAAAGATCTCGGTTGGCTCGCCGTGGTTCGCCCTGATGTTCATTCCGCTGATGACGCCGGTGGTGCTGCTGATCCCGTTCGGGCCGCTGACGCGCTGGCAGCGGGAACAGCCCTCCAAGCCGCTGGCGATGCTGCTGCCCTGGGCCGGGCTGGCGCTGCTCGCCGGCATGGCCGCGTATTTCCTGATGCCGCAGTCGTCGTGGAAGGTACCGGCGGGCATCCTGGCTTCGGCGTGGATCGCAGTGGGCACGCTGCGTTTCGTGTGGTCGCGATTCGCCCAGTCCGGCCGGCAGTTCACCGCGGAAATGCTCGGCATGACGCTGGCGCACGCCGGCATCGCCGTGTTCGTCATCGGCGCCCTGCTCACCGAAGGCCTGAGTCAGCAGCGCGAGGTCGCCGTGGCGCAGGGCCAGAGCGTGGAACTGGGCCGTTACGCGTTCCGCTTCGACGGCAACGAGCGTTATCAGGGTCCGAACTACGTTGGCGATCGCGGCACGGTCACCGTATTCCATGACGACCGGCAGGTCGCGGTGCTGCATCCGGAAAAGCGCGCCTACGCCAGCGGCGGACAGGTGATGACCGAGGCGGCGATCGATCCCGGTTTCACCCGCGACCTCTACGTCGCCATGGGCGAACCACTCGGCGGCGGCACGTGGGCGCTGCGCGTGCACGTGAAACCCTTCGTGCGCTGGATCTGGGGCGGCGCGATCCTGATGATGCTCGGCGGCCTGGTGACGGCGACGGATCGTCGCTTCGCGCGCAACGAAGCGCGCCGCACGGGCGCCGGCCAACCTGCGGAGAATGCCGCGTGAGCGAACGCAAGCCGATGTCGCGCTGGATGCCCCTGCTGATCGTTGCGGCGCTGGGCGCGCTGCTCGCCGCGGGCGTGTGGATGAGCCGCAATCCGAATCGCGAGGCACTGCCCTCACCGCTGATCGGCAAGCCCGCGCCGGCGTTCGCGCTGCCGGTGCTGCACGAGGCCGGCCGCCTGTTCGGTACCAGGGATCTCGAAGGCGAACCCTACCTGCTCAACGTGTGGGGCAGCTGGTGCCCGGCCTGCCGCGACGAACATCCGGTGCTGACGCGCTTCGCCGAAACCAAGCGCGTGCGCGTGGTCGGCTTCAACTGGAACGACGAGCACGCCGATGCGCTGGCGTGGCTGGAACGCTTCGGCAATCCGTACTGGATCGTCGTCGCCGACCGCGAAGGCAAGACCGCGATCGACTGGGGCATCTACGGCGCGCCGGAAACCTTCCTGGTGGACGGCAAGGGCGTGGTGCGCTGGAAGTACGTGGGTCCGTTGACCGACGAGGTCATCGCGGCGCAACTGCTGCCGAAGCTGGACGAAATCGGACACGGGCGATGAGGGCGGATCTGTTCCCGCGTGTTCGTCGCGCGATGTTCGCGATGGCGCTGTGCCTCGCGCTCGCACCATCGCTGGTCGGCGCGCAGCCGGCCAGACCGGAAGCGCCGCTGCAGTTCACCAGCACCGCCGAAGAGTCGCGTTTCCACGCGCTGACGTCCGAACTGCGCTGCGTGATGTGCCAGAACCAGTCGCTGGCCGATTCCAACGCGCAGATCGCCCGCGACCTGCGCCGCGAGGTGCTGGAACTGATGCGCCAGGGCAAGTCGGATCGCGAGATCAAGGACTTCCTCGTCGCGCGCTACGGCGAGTTCGTGCTGTACCGCCCGCAGGTCGAATCCCGCACGTGGCTGCTGTGGCTCGGACCGGCGCTGGTGCTGCTGGCGGGTGGATTGGTGGTGGCGGGCATCGTGCGCCGGCGCACCGCGGACAACGCCGCGCCCGCCGACGACGACCAGGAGTGGTGATGTGACCGGATTCGTGATCGCCGCGGCCGCGCTGGCCGTGCTGGTGCTGGGATTCGTGCTGCGGCCGCTGTGGCGCGGCAATCGCGGCGCGACGGCGGCGATGGGCGCGAGCGTCGCGATCGTCGCCGGCCTGCTCTACGTACTCGTCGGCACGCCGCGCGCGCTCGATCCCGTGCAGCGTCGCGCGCCCGATACGCTGGCCGATGCTGTCGCGCAGCTGCGGGACGAACTGCAGCGCAATCCGAACCAGCCCGAAGGCTGGCGCCTGCTTGCGCGCGCGCAGGCCCAGCAGGGTCTCGCGAAGGAGGCCCGCGACGCCTTCATGCAGGCGGTGAAATTCGCCCCGGACGAACCGGACGTGCTCGCGGAAGCGGCCGAAGCGCGCGCCCTCGCCGATCCCACGCGTCGCTTCGACGACGAAGCCGTCGCCCTGCTTCGCCATGCGCTGGAAAAGGCGCCGATGCACCAGCGCGCGCGCTGGTTCCTGGGCATCGCGCAGCGGCAGGCGAACCAGCCGGCGGAAGCGGCGAAGACCTGGAAACCGTTGCTGGGCATCGTCGATGGGGTCACGGCCGACAGCCTTCGCGTGCAGATCAATGCCGCGCGCACGGAAGCGGGCCTGGCACCGCTGGCCGCGCCCGCCGCTGCGAAGACGCAGGCACTGCTTCGCGTCACCGTCGAACTCGATCCGGCCTTGCAGCAGCAGTTGCGCAGCAACGACGCCCTGTTTGTCATCGCGCGCCAGGCGGGCGGCGCGCCGATGCCGGTGGCGGTGAAGCGCGTGCCGGCCAGTGGTTTTCCGGTGACGGTGGAACTCGGCGACGGCGACAGTCCGATGCCGACGATGAAGCTGTCGCAAGCGGGCGAGGTCGAGATTGTCGCCCGCGTGTCGCGTCAGGGCACGGCGAATCGGGCGGCGGGGGACTTCGAATCGGCCACGCAGGCGGCTAAGGCGCAGGCGGGCGCGGTTTATACGCTGCGGGTTGATCGCGTCGTTCGGTAAGTCTGCTTGCGGTTCTCACCCATCCTCTGCGTCGCGCAAGGAGTGCGGATCCGCGGAAGTGTTTTTGCTTTTTGACTGGGTTGATGCCGACGGAAGAGCAGCTCGCTGCGCTCGCCCCCTCATCTGCCCTTCGGGCATCTTCTCCCCGCAAGCGGGGAGAAGAGAGTCATGACGCCCCTCTCTTTCCCGCGCTCCCGGCGAGCGGAAGAGCAGCTCGCTGCGCTCGCCCCCTCATCTGCCCTCCGGGCATCTTCTCCCCGCAAGCGGGGAGAAGAGGATCATGACGCCCCTCTTCATCTTCTCCCCGCAAGCGGGGAGAAGAGGATCATGACGCCCCTCTTCATCTTCTCCCCGCAAGCGGGGAGAAGAGAGTCATGACGCCCCTCTCTTTCCCGCACTCCCGGCGAGCGGAAGAGCAGCTCCCTGCGCTCGCTCCCCTTCATATGCCCCGATTAAAGCATTCGGAGGCAGGCTCCTCGGGCCTCTTCTCCCCGCAAGCGGGGAGAAGAGTGTCACGAAGCTCCCTCTCTTTTCGCAGGCTGCTTTTACGTCCCTCTCCCCGCATCGCGGGGAGAGGGTGCCCAACGGGCGGGTGAGGGGGCGAGCGCAGCGAGCGCTTTTGCTTTTGCTTCTGTCTGCTTCGGCATAAACCGCCTCACCGCCCGCCTCACAGCGCTCCGCCCACGCCCACAATTCATAGCTTGCAATTACATAGCACGCTATGTAATTTGCGCACCCATGGCCACCAAGCCCGACACCAAAGCCGCCCGCGCCCTGAAGCTGGACAACCAGCTGTGCTTCGCGCTGTATTCCACCTCGCTGGCGATGACGAAGGTCTACCGCCAGCTGCTGACCGGGCTCGACCTCACCTATCCCCAGTACCTGGTGATGCTGGTGCTCTGGGAAAACGACGGACTCACGGTGTCGGCGATCGGCGAGCGCCTGTTCCTCGACTCGGCCACGCTGACCCCCCTGCTCAAGCGCCTGGAGGCCGCCGGCCTGCTGACCCGCGCACGTTCGCCGGAGGACGAACGCCAGGTGGTCATCCACCTCAGCCGCGCCGGCAAGGCGCTGCGGGCAAAAGCGGCCGCGGTCCCCGAGGGGATCTTCTGCGCGGCCGGACTCGCGAAGGAGCAGCTGGTGACGCTCAAGGCGCAGCTCGAAGGACTGCGCGACAACCTCCACGCCAACGCCGCGGACTGAGGCACGCAATCCGCCCTCGCCCGCAGCGACATCACATCATTTATATAGCGCGCTATTAAATAGCCAACACTTCAATCGGAACGCGGCGGCCGATCCCCCTTCCGCCGCACACAAGGGAACTGCAACCATGACACTCGACAAAGTCCTCTACACCGCCACTTCCACTGCCACCGGCGGTCGCGAAGGCCGCGCCGTCTCCTCCGACAAGGCGCTGGACATCCAGCTCTCCACGCCGCGCGAGCTCGGCGGCGCCGGCGGCCCCGGCACCAATCCGGAACAGCTGTTCGCGGCGGGCTATTCGGCCTGCTTCATCGGCGCGCTGAAGGTCGTCGCCGCGCGCGAGAAGGTCGCGTTGCCGGCCGACACCTCGATCACCAGCCACGTGGGCATCGGCCCGGTGGGCAATGCCTTCGGTATCCAGGCCGAGCTGCAGGTCTCGATCCCGGGCGTGGCGCGCGAAACCGCCGAGGATCTCGTCGCCAAGGCGCACCAGGTCTGCCCATACTCCAACGCCACCCGCGGCAACATCGACGTCACCCTCAAGGTCGCCTGATGCGCCACGCGTCGCATGGAACGCCCGCCGTTCCATGCGACGTCGCCCTGCGTTGCCGGGCCAGCGCGGCCGGAGCGAAGGCGATTGCTAAACTTGGGCCCATGACCGAATTCATCCCAGTCGGCACGCGCTACGTCGACCTGCCCTCCCCCTTTGCAATGAAACGCGGCGGCGAACTGCGCGGCGCGCGCATTGCCTACGAAACCTGGGGTGAGCTCAATGCCGCCCGCGACAACGCGGTGCTCATCGTCACCGGGCTCTCGCCCGATGCGCATGCCGCGGCCAACGACGCAAATCCCGAAGCCGGCTGGTGGGAGCCGATGGTCGGCCCCGGCAAGCCAATCGACAGCGACCGCTGGTTCGTGATCTGCGTGAATTCGCTCGGCAGCTGCAAGGGTTCGACCGGACCGGCGTCGATCGATCCGGCGACGGGCGACCTCTACCGCCTCTCGTTTCCCGACCTGTCGGTCGAGGATGGCGCCAATGCCGCCGCGCACGTGGTGCGCTCGCTCGGCATCGAGCGCCTCGCCTGCGTGATCGGCAATTCGATGGGCGGCATGACCGCGCTGGCCCTGTTGCGCGCACACCCGGGCATTGCCCGCGCCCACATCAACATTTCCGGCGCCGCGCGCGCGTTGCCGTTCTCGATCGCGATCCGCTCGCTGCAGCGCGAAGCCATCCGCCTCGATCCGGAGTGGAACCACGGCAACTACACCGACGAGCACTATCCCGAATCGGGCATGCGCATGGCGCGCAAGCTGGGCGTGATCACCTACCGCTCGGCGCTGGAATGGGATGGACGCTTCGGTCGCGTGCGCCTGGAATCCGACCGGCCCGACGAAGAGCCGTTCGGCCTCGAATTCCAGGTCGAAAGCTACCTGGAAGGGCATGCGCGCCGTTTCGTGCGCCGCTACGACCCCAACTGCTACCTCTACCTCAGCCGCTCTATGGACTGGTTCGACCTCGGCGAATACGCCGGTGGCGATGTCATGGCCGGACTGGCTGCCATCCGCGTCGAGAAGGCACTGGCGATCGGCGTGCACACCGACATCCTGTTCCCTCTCCAGCAGCAGCAGGAAATCGCCGACGGCCTGCGCGCCGGCGGTGCCGATGCGCATTTCCTGCCGCTGGAGTCGCCACAGGGCCACGACGCCTTCCTGGTCGACATCGCCCGCTTCGGCCCCGCCGTCCGCGACTTCCTCGACAGCCTGTAGGGCGGGTGTAGGAATGGCTGTAGGGCGGCTTTCAGCCCGCCATCGGCCGCCAGCAGTCCCTTCCGCACCCGGCGTCCGCACCCCACCTCTCGTCGTGGCCAGCCAAACCACCAGCCGCGATAGAATCGGTCATATGGACATAACCCATGACCATGAGCCGGCCGCGCTGCCGGACTGCGACTTTCCCGGCCACGACAAGCTGGTCGCCGCCATCGACGCCGCCGTCGCCCGTGGCGACGAACACGAAGTCACCGCGGCCCTGCGCAACGCGCTGTGCCGCATGATCCGCGACCGTGACGTCGAACTCCCGGCGTGCGTGCACGATCCCATCCAGGACCACTACGCACGCCGCGAGCTGTATCGCAGTCCGAAGCACGGCTACAGCGTCGTGGCCATGACCTGGGGCCCGGGCCAGGGCACGCCGGTGCACGATCATTCCGGGCTGTGGTGCGTGGAAGGCGTCTGGGACGGCGAGCTGGAAATCGTCCAGTACGAACTGCTCGAACGCGACGGCGAGCGTTTCCATTTCCGTGCCGCGGGCGGCATGCATGCCGGCCCGGGCAGCGCGGGCAGCCTGATCCCGCCGCACGAGTACCACACCATCCGCAATGCCAGCGATCGCAACGTCGCGATCTCGCTGCACATCTACAAGGCGCCGATGGAGTGCTGTTCGATGTTCGTCCCGCGCGAGGGCGAATGGTTCGTGCGCCAGGACAAGACGCTCTGTACCGACGAAACCCAGTGAGCTTGCGATGCCGGGCCTGGCCCGGCATTTTTCTGCATGCCCCGACATCGAATGCGTCGACGCCGCGGTCGCGGCGCGGAGGATTTCCATGCTGAAGGACCTGCTGCTCGCCTCCCTGCACCACCTGCTCTTCTTCGCCCTGATCGCCATGCTGGTGGCCGAGTCGGTCCTGCTGCGCGGGCGCATCGATGGTGCCGTGGTGCAGCGCCTCGCCCGCCTGGATTCCGGCTACGGCCTGAGCGCCGGCCTGATTCTCGCCGTCGGCCTGCTACGCGTCTTCCACGGCGTGAAGGGCTATGACTTCTACCTGCACAACCCGTGGTTCCACGCCAAGCTGGGCTGTTTCGTGCTGGTAGGGCTGCTGTCGATCCTGCCGACGATCCGGTTCCTGCGCTGGCGCAAGGCCCTGGCAGCGGATCCCGCCTTCGTGCCGGAGGCGCGCGAAGTCGTCGCGATGTCGCGCATCGTCCGCTTCGAACTGCTGCTGGTGGCGGCGATCCTGGTGTTCGCCGCGATGATGGCGCGCTACGGCGGCTTCTGAAGCCAATCCCGCCCCGCTCGGCTATACTGCGCGGCCGCGCCGGAATGGCGGAATCGGTAGACGCAGCGGACTCAAAATCCGCCGCCCTTAAAAGCGTGTGGGTTCGAGTCCCACTTCCGGCACCAGACTGAACCCGCAGGGCCGCGCAATGCGGCCCTCGTCGTGTCTGCGACCGCCGGACATAGAGAAGGCCCAGTCTTCGAGGTTTGACCCTCGGGTGGCTGAGCCTTCCGTTGCCGGAGCGGTTGCAGCGAGTTTTCAGGCTCGTTACTTGTTCTCCGACGCCTGCGAGGTTATCGCGCGGGTGGTTATCGCGGGGTAAAGGGAATCGCAACGTTTTGCGAACACGGCGAGCGCGCCGCTCAGAACGTCCTGCCGAGGCCCGCCACCAGCAGAAGCAGCAGCGCGCCCAGCACGAGGGCGCTGGCCCAGGCGAGTGCGGTTCCCAGCAGCGCCTTCCACTGCCGGCGCCAGCCCAGATAGGCGATCAGCGCCAGCGTGGGCGCCACCAGCAGGCCCAGCCAGACCGCAGCGGCCACGGCACCGATGCCGATCGAGGTAAACCGGATGAACACCGGAAACGCCACGACCACCCAGAGGAAGGTGAAACCGATCGCCGCCCATCCCAGGCCATAGCCGACCCACAGCGGACGTCCGGCGGTGCGGACCACGCCGCCCACCGCCGGCCGCGAGGAAGGTGGCGCGTACAACTCGTGCAGCGACGAAGGAACTTCGTTCTCTCGCATGCCGGACGGCGCGGGATCCTGCGTCATGCCCAGGGCCACCAGCCGCGTCCGGTCTGCGCGTAGCGATCGGCCGCGCGCTCGAAGCGGTTGCGCACGCTGATTCCGCCGCACGCGAGGTACAGCGGCAGGAACAGCAGGCCCAGCGCCATGTACTGGTACACATGCGCGCGCTCGTGGTCGGCGAGCAGGATCGGCGCTTCGTCGGCGTGGCCGGCGCGATGCGCGTAGGTCACGCAGGTCGAATCCAGCGTGTCGCCGGTATGCAGGATCACGTTGCCCAGGGTGAGCGCTCCGCCCGGCCCCCAGGGCCAGCCATGGAACACGATCGCCAGGTCCCTCGGGCGCCAGTGCGCGTGCGCGCCGAAAACCAGTCCCACGGCGCCGGCCAGCAGTCCCAGCGCGGTGTTGGGCAAGGCCCACACCATGCCGAGGCCCACTGCGATGCCGCGCAGCACTGGGTTCAATTGCCCTCTTCCGGGGTCAGCAGCCAGAGGATGAGGTAGACCAGGATGCCCGGGAAGGCCGCGGAGACGATCGACAGCACTACGTAAAGCACGCGCACCAGGGTGGCATTCCAGTCGAAGCGCCTGGCGATGCCACCCATCACGCCAGCCAGAATGCGGTCGTCGCGGGAGCGGGAGAGCGTGCGTGGGGCGTTCATGGATGTGTCCTCCGGACCTGCCGCGAGTCTAGCGCGGCCTCAGTGCGGGTTCGATCGTGGCTGGCGCATTTCGCGCAACCGCGCACGCAGCCATTCCGCGGACGGCACGACCGGCCGTCCGGCGCAACGCACGCGATAGGCGCGACCGCTCATGCTGCTCCGGGTGCCGGCGCGTTCGATGAACTGTTCGGCGCTGGCGACGAGGTCGCGCCTGCGCAGCCATTCGTACTTGCGGCGCAGGTGTTCCTCCGCCTGCTTCGCCGGATACCAGCGGCCGTTGCGTTCGAAGTCGCAGCCCGAGGCGCCCATCGCGGCGATCAGCCGGTCGATCTCCCCGGCCGCGACCGGCGGCGGCGCGGCCTGCGCTGAAGCCAGCAGCAGGACGGACAGCAGCACGACGAACCTGTTCATGCGTGCAATCTGCAGCGACCGCCGCGCCGACTACCGCGACCGCTGCTCGAGCCAGTCGTGGATCGCCGAGGGCACTTCGCGCTGGGCGCGGCTCGACACGTAGATGCCGATATGCCCGCCCTTGAACGAGAGTTCGCTGTAGTCGTCGCTGCCGACGAGGTCCTTCAGCGCGCGCGATGCCGATGGCGGCACCAGGTGATCCTGCTCGGCGTAGATGTTCAGCACCGGCATGTCGACGAAGCCGAGGTCGACCGGACGGCCGCCGATCTCGATGCCGCCGTTGACGAAGCCGTTGCGCTGGTAGAACTGGCTGACGAACTGGCGGAAGGCCTCGCCCGCCTGGTCGGGCGAATCGAAGATCCATTTCTCCATGCGCAGGAAGTCCTCCAGCGCCTGCCGGTTGTCGAGGATGTCGACCATGCCGACGTACTTCTGCACGAACAGCCGCCACGGCTTGAGCGTGAGGTAGGTCCAGTTCATCAGGTCGGCCGGCACGTTGCCGAGCGTGTCGACGAAGGCATCGACGTCCAGGCAGCGCACCCAGTTCGACAGCATGTTGTCCTCGCCGTGGAAGTCCACCGGCGTGACCATGGTGACCAGGTTGCGCACCTTCTTCGAATTGAGCGCCGAATAGCACAGCGAGAACGCGCCGCCCTGGCAGATGCCGAGCAGATTGATCGCGTCCTGGCGGTACGTACGACGCAGGTGGTCGACTGCGCCGCCGAGAAAACGCTGGATGTAGTCCTCGAGTTCCAGGTAGCGATCGGAACGGTCCGGGTAGCCCCAGTCGAGCACGTACACGTCCTCGCCGCGCTCGAGCAGGCCGCGCACGATCGACTTGTCGCTCTGCAGGTCGACCATGTAGGGCCGGTTCACCAGCGCATAGGCGATGAGCAGCGGCACCTTCGCGGTCGGCGCGCGCTCGCCCTTGAAGCGGTACAGCACCACCTTGCCGTCGCGCCAGACTTCCTCGCGTGCGGTGGCGCCGTAATCGACGTCGTCGACCTCGTGCAGCGTTTCCAGGCCCGCGCGCAGCTTGGCCTGCACCTGCATCGCCTCCTGCGCCAGGGTTTCGGGGGTGAAGGCGAAGGGGCCGTGCAGGTCGGTGGGGGTCATGCGCGCGCTCCCTTCTTCGCCGGTGCCTTCTTCGCCGGTGCCTTTTTCGCCGCGACTTTTCCGGCCCTGGGTTGCGCGGCCGGGTTGGAGGCCTCGTTCGGTGTTCGGGAAGCGGCGTCGTGCAGCGTGTCACGCAGGCGCCGCAGTTCGCGTTCGAGCTGGA
Source organism: Lysobacter yangpyeongensis (assembly GCF_042655745.1). NCBI lineage: Bacteria > Pseudomonadati > Pseudomonadota > Gammaproteobacteria > Lysobacterales > Lysobacteraceae > Lysobacter > Lysobacter yangpyeongensis. The sequence goes on from NZ_JBHSNM010000001.1 coordinate 1,135,403, forward strand.
CGATCTTGCGATGCGCCGCGTCGATCTCGGTGCGCGTGGGGATGCCCAGCTGGCCGCAGAACTGCTCGACTTCGCGCTGCAGGCCGGCGCGCACCTTCATCTGCGCGTTGAGGAATTCGCCGTAGGTCTCGCGGAAACGCGGCGACAGCGCGATTTCGGCGTAGGCGTCCTCGGCCGCGTCGATCCACAGGTCGAACAGCGCGCGCGCGGAGCCGAGCTGGCGACCGGGTTCGCTGCGCTCGGCGAGCTTGTCCTCGAAGCGGCGGAAGGCGAGCTGCGTCGCTTCGGCCATCAGCGCGTTGTACGCGTTGCTCTTCTCCTGATAGTCGAGCTGCGCCTGCGCAAGCGCCTGCCAGCGTTCCTGGTGTTCGCGCGCAAAACCGAACGCCGGCAGGCCCAGCCAGCTGCGACCGTCGCGCTGCAGGTTCTGCAGCAGCGGCGCCATCTGCTCCATCCAGTGGTCGACGCCATGCTGGCCCGGGCCAGGCATGCCCTTGAACATCTCGGCGAACGCGTTCGCACCGTTTGCGCCGAGCATCCGCCGCCATGCGTCGGCGATGTCCGCGGGTTGCGCCTGGGTGCCGGCGAACTGCGCCGCCAACTGCTGCAGCTGGCCCAGCCATTGCTGCGCCTGGGAATTGAAGCGGTTGACGGCATCGTCCGCACCGCTGGCCGGGTTGGCTGCGGTCGCTCCTTTCGCCAGCTGCGACCACCAGCCCAGCGCGTCGTTCCAGTTGGGCATGGCGGGTTGGGCGGGCGTCGCGCCTGCGCGCATCGCATCGCCCCACGCGCTCCAGTACTGGCGCGCAAGCTGCTCGAAATCGTCGAATCCGCTGGCCATCAGGTTCCTCCGTCAAGGCGGAGGATGATACCGCTGCGACTGTTGCAGGGAGGGATGCAGGAAGCGCTCGCCTGCGTGCAAGGCGGGCCGGGGCCCGCCCTACGGTTTGGGGATGCGCAGGGTCTTGCTGATCATCAGCGAGCCCGACAGCGCGAACATCAGCACCAGCGGGTGGAACTGCCATGGCCCCAGCTGGATCATGCCCAACCACACGTTCGGGCCGATCGCGCCTTGCCGTGCGGCGACGGCGAGCACGATCACCAGCAACAGGCTGGTCGGGATCGGCGTGCCCTCGAAGTACTTCACCTTGTCGCCGCCGCCCGACAACTGCTCGGCCGTCACGTTGTAGCGCGCCAGGCGGCTCACGCCGCAACCGACGAAATAGCTCAGCACCGCCCAGTCCCAGCCGCCCTGCAGGCCGCAGGCATACGCCAGCGCCGCCGGTGCGACACCGAAGGAAATCACGTCGGCCAGCGAATCCAGTTCACGACCCAGCGTCGAAGAGGATTGCCGCCAGCGCGCCACGCGACCGTCGAGCGCATCGAAGACGAAGGCCGCGGGAATCAGGGCCATGCCGACCAGCAGGTCGGCGACCACGCCATCCTGCAGGAAGCGCATGGCGGAAAAGATCGCCCCGGTGCCGCAGAAGGCGTTCGCGAGCGTGAACCAGTCCGCGAGATGGAACCCGCGGATCATGGAGAAGTGCCGGCGATTGCGGGGATCCGTATTCATCGGCGGATCGTGCCAAGGCCCATCGCGCGCCGCAAGCCGGTGCGGCGCGACCGTCGGGCTGGCCGGTTCTGTGATCCATGGCACGCCCGCACCTGGCGCGTGAACCTAGCCTTCGCGGGAGCCGGAAAGGACGCAGCCCCATGGACACCCTATCGAGCGCGCAGCGGGCGCGCATGCAGCAGTTGCTGCGCCAGCGGTACGGCACCCACGCGCGCGGCGCGGTCGCGATGCGGCACTCCGCTTCCGCGGCCGCGGCCGCACCCGCCGCCTCCATGCACACCGGCGGACCGTTGCCAGCGTCGATGGTCACCCTGCCGGTGGCGCCGTTCGCGGTCCGCGCGCTCGGCCACCTGACCTACGGCGCGACCGCGGCCTCGTTCGCCGAATTCAATGCCCTGGGCTCCAACGACACCACGCGCCTGGCCAATTTCGTCGAGTGGCAACTGGACTGGACGAACATCGACGACAGCGCGCTAGATGCGCGTCTGACCGGGGCCGGGTATTCGACGCTGGGCAAGAGCCTCACCCAGCTGTGGACCGACCACGTGCTCGGAGATCCGGATTGGGATGTGCGCATGCGCCCGGCCTGGGAAGTGCAGCGCGCCGCGTTCGTCCGCGCCGTGCATTCGAAGCGGCAGCTGCGCGAACTGGTGGTGAACTTCTGGCACGACCACTTCAACGTGACCGCCACCGAAGGCGATGCCGGTCCGGTCTACGTGCATTTCGACCGCGACGTGCTGCGACAGCACGCGTTGGGCAACTTCCGCACGCTGGTGGAGGAAGTGGCACGCAGCACGGCGATGCTTTACTACCTCGACAACGCCGACAACACGCGTGCCGGCCCCAACGAGAACTTCGCGCGCGAACTGCTGGAACTGCACACGCTAGGCGCCGAGCACTACCTCGGCTTCGCCGATCCGTTCCAGATTCCGCCGTGCCCGGAAGATCCGGCCTATCCGTCGGGCTACTGCGACATCGACGTCTACGAGACGGCCTCTGCCTTCACGGGATGGACGGTGAAGGACGGGCACTGGGAGTTCCCGACCGACGATGACGGCACGTTCGTCTATCGCCAGACCTGGCACGACGCGGGCCCCAAGTTCGTGCTGGGTCGCCTGCTCAATCCCGAACAACCGGCGCTCAAGGACGGCCGCGACATCCTCGATCGTCTCGCCAGCCACCCGTACGTCGCCCGTTCCATCTGCACCAAGCTGATCCGCCGCTTCGTCAGCGACAAGCCGGATCCGGCGCTGGTCGCCAGCGCGGCCGCCGTGTTCCGGCAGCACTGGCAGGCCAGCGACCAGATCGAACGCGTGCTGCGCCACATCCTGCTGTCGCCCGCACTTCCGGGCAGTTGGGGATACAAGCGACGTCGTCCCTTCGAGACCATGGTCGCGGCCATGCGCGCGCTCGGCACGGACTGGACGCTGCGCATGGGCAACGACAAGAGCGACGAGTTCATGTGGCGCATGGATTACACCGGCCACACGCCGTATGAATGGCCCGCGCCGAACGGCTATCCGGATACCGCATCGGCATGGTCGGGTTCCAACAGCCACGCGATGACGTGGAAGATGCTGAACTGGCTCACCGAGACGACCGATGCCGGCGTGCCGCTGGCGCCGATCCTGCAGACCACGCGCGCCAACGTGGCTTCGTGGACGGCGAGCAACCTGGTCGATTTCTGGTGCCGGCGCCTGCTCGGTTACCTGCCCACCGCCACACGCCGGCAGCAACTGGTGGCCTTCATGGCGCAGAACGGCAGCGCTACCGGCTACGTGATTGCCGATACGGACACCTGGTCCGCCAACGACCTCAAGCAGCACTACAACCAGCAGCGCCTGCGCAGCATGGTGTCGCTGATCCTGATGTCGCCCGAATTCCTGAGCCGCTGAGGACAACGCCATGGGATTCAACCGCCGCGAGTTCCTCAAGGGTTGCTGCGCCAGCAGTGCGCTGGGCGCTGGCAAGCCGCTGATGATGTTTTCCGGCCGCGCCGACGCCAGTGCGGCCGGCGCCGGCAACACCGTCGTCCACGTGTTCCTGCGTGGTGCGATGGACGGTCTCAACCTGGTCGTCCCCGTCAGCGGCATCGACCGCGGCCACTACGAGCAGGCGCGACCCAATCTCGCCATCGCCAACTCGGGTACCTACGGCGCCCTGCCCCTCACGCTCGCCAACAACGCCGCCACCGGATTCGGCCTGCATCCGTCGGCCACCGGCCTGCGCGACCTGTGGAACGCGCAACACCTGGCCATCGTGCACGGCTGCGGCCTGCCCGAGGCGACGCGCAGCCATTTCGACGCGCAGCTGTACATCGATCTGGGCAGCCCCGGCGCCAAGGGCACCGGCAGCGGCTGGATGACGCGTGCGTGGAATACGCAAGCGGCCACGGGGGCAGGCGGCAGCGTGCCGTTGCTGGGTGTCAGCAGCCGCACGCCGGTGTCGCTGCTGGGATCGCCCGACACGTTGGTCATGGCCGATCCGTCGGATTTCGCGCTCGACAGCGGCGCCTGGCAATGGCAGCAGGCCCGCGCCGGGGCCCCGGCCGGCTTCCGCGGCGTCAACGAGATGCTCGCTTCGATGTGGGCCGGCCCGAGCACGCTCGAGGAAGACGGACAGCGCGCCGACCGCTCGCTGCGCGTGATCGCCACCCAACCCTACGCCGCCCTGCCCGCGGGATGGCCGACGGGTACGTTCGCGGAACAGTTGTGGACGATCGCGCAATCGATCCAGTTCGAACTCGGCCTCAACTACGCCACGCTCGACCTGGGCGGCTGGGACACGCACGACGGACAGGGCACGGCCGGCGCCGGCTGGCACTACTACCAGAACAAGGTGAACGAGCTGTCGTCCGCGCTGTCGGCTTTCTACGCCAGCCTGGCGGCGAGCGGACATGCATCGCGCGTCACGGTGGTCGTGCAGTCCGAATTCGGCCGCCGCGTACGCGAGAACGCCGCCGGTGGCACCGACCACGGTTATGGCAACCCGATGCTGGTCCTCGGCGGTGCCGTCAACGGCCGGCGCTTCTTCGGCGCGTGGTCGGGCCTCGATCCCGAAGTGCTGTCGCCTTACTACGGCGACGTGCCGGTCAGCACCGACTACCGCCGCGTGCTCTCGGAGATCCTGGTCCGCCGCATGGGCAATCCGAACCTGACGACGATCTTCCCCAATTACGCGGGCTACTCACCGCTGGGCATCGTGCAGGGCACCGACCTGCCCACGTCGCTGGCGATGCGGGCCAGCAGCCAACCGGGCTACCGGACAGCGACAAAAAAATCCCGGCCCCACCACGAAGCGGGATTCATCGACCTCTTCTGGCGCCATGTGCGCCAGTTGCTGCGTTGACCGCGGAAGAGTGCGTGCCGCCGCGCGGCGGCTAGACTTCGCGGGTGACCCCGCCGCCCCGCAAAGTCGTGCATGTGGACATGGATGCGTTCTACGCCTCCGTCGAGCAGCGCGACGATCCTTCGCTGCGCGGCAAACCCGTCGTCGTGGCGTGGCGCGGTTCGCGTTCGGTCGTTTGCGCGGCGAGCTACGAGGCGCGGCGCTTCGGCGTGCGCTCGGCGATGCCGGCGGTGCGCGCGGAGCGCCTCTGTCCGCAGGCGATCTTCGTGCCGCCCGACTTCACCCGTTACAAGGCCGTGTCGCGCCAGGTGCGCGAGATCTTCGCGCGCCACACCGACCTGATCGAGCCGCTCTCGCTCGACGAGGCCTACCTCGACGTCACCACCACCAAGACCGGCCTGGACACCGCGACGGCGACGGCGGAAGCGATCCGCGCCGCGATCCGCGAGGAGACCGGGCTCACCGCGTCGGCCGGTGTGGCACCGAACAAGTTCCTCGCGAAGATCGCCAGCGACTGGCGCAAGCCGGACGGTCTGTTCGTGATCCGCCCGCACCGGGTGCTGGCGTTCCTGGAGCCGCTTCCCGTGGGCCGCTTGCCCGGCGTGGGCAAGGTGATGGAAGGCCGCCTTGCGCAGATGGGTGTGACCACCGTCGGCGACCTGCGCGCGCTGCGCGTGGAGGAACTGGAACGCCGCTTCGGCCGCTGGGGCCTGCGCCTGCACGAACTCTCGCTCGGAATCGACGAGCATCCGGTGCAGAGCGAGCGCCCGACGATGCAGATCTCGGCGGAGGACACCTTCGAGCACGATCTGCTGCTGGACGAACTCGAACCGCATATCCGCCGGCTGGCGGAAAAGGCCTGGGCCGGCTACGAGCGCGAGCGCGCTTCGACGCATGGCCGGCTCGCGCGCACGGTCGTGCTGAAGCTGAAGACCTCGGATTTCAGGACGCTTACCCGCAGTCTCACGCCTGCTTCGCGACCGGAGTCGCTGCGGCAGCTCGCGGACATCGCCTGCGAGTTGCGTTCGCGGGTCGAACTGCCCAGCCGGACACGCTACCGGCTGGTCGGCGTGGGATTGTCGGGCTTTGTCGATGCCGACAGTGCGGCGGCGCAGGAAGACCTGTTCGCCTGACGCGGCCGAGGCCATTGAGACAAGCGGCATGAAAAAGGGTGGGCCTGGGCCCACCCTGCAGCCTGTGTCCGTCTCCCCGCCGGAACGGGGAGATGGACCACGCGGTCACCAGATCACGACGCGCTTGTCGCCGGTGCGCACCATCGGGTCGCCGTCCTTGCACTGGAAGGCGGCGGCGAACTGCGGCATGTTCGACGGCGCCGCGATCGCGCGGAAGTTTTCCGGCGCGTGCGGGTTGGACGCCACCAGCACCTTGAGCGATTCGGGCGTCATCACGCTGCGCCAGCTCAGCGCGAAGCTGGCGAAGAAGCGCTGGTCGCGGCTCATGCCTTCGATCATCGGATCCGGCGTGTTGCCCGCGGCCTTCTTCATCGCGTCGTAGGCGACTTCGATGCCGCCCAGGTCGGCGATGTTCTCGCCGAGCGTGAGCCGGCCGTTCACCTTGACGCCCGGCAGCGCCTCGTAACCGTTGAACTGCTGCACCAGCTTCTCGCTGCGCTCGGCGAAGCCCTTCGCGTCGGCCGGCGTCCACCAGTTCTCGAAGTTGCCGCTCGGTCCGAACCGGCTGCCCTGGTCGTCGTAACCGTGCATCAGTTCGTGGCCGATGGTGGCGCCCGTGTTGCCGTAGTTGAGCGCGTCATCCGCCTTGGGATCGAACAGCGGCGGCTGCAGGATCGCCGCCGGGAACACGACTTCGTTGAGCTGCGGGTTGTAGTAGGCGTTGACCGTCTGCGGGCTCATGCCCCACTCGGTGCGGTCGACCGGCTTGCCGATCTTCGCCAGGTTCCAGCGGTAGTCGAATTCGTTGGCGGCCAGCACGTTGCCGATGTAGCTGTCGCGGCTGGTCTGCAGCCCGCTCCAGTCGCGCCACTTGTCCGGGTAGCCGATCTTGGGCGTGAACGTCGCCCACTTCTCCAGCGCCTTCTGGCGCGTGGCGTCCCCCATCCATTCCAGCTTCTCCAGGCGCGCCTTCAGCACGTCGCGCATGTTCTGCACCATGTCGAGCACCTTCGCCTTGGATTCCGGCGGGAAGGTGGCCTTCACGTAGAGCTGGCCCATCGCTTCGCCGACCTGGCGGTTGATGGTGCCGAGCACGCGCTTCCACGGCTCCTGGATTTCCTTCTGGCCGTTGAGGGCCTTGTTGTGGAATTCGAAGTACTGCTGCGCGAAGTCGTCGCTGAGGTAGCGCGCGGCATCGTCGACCATGTGGAAGCGCAGGTAGCTCTTCCACGTCGCCACCGGAACGTCGGCGAGCATGCGGTCGAACTCCTGCTGGAACTCCGGCATCGCCAGCGAGAACATCGCGGGCGCTTCGATGCCCTGCGCGGCGAAGAACTCGCTCCAGGTGAAATGCGGCGTCAGCTTGTCGGCATCGGCCACCGACACCGGGTGATAGAACAGCTCGGTATCGCGCGAAAGCTCCTCGCTCGACTTCGATACCTTCGCCAGGCGCGTCTCGAACGCGAGCACGTCCTTCGCCTGCTGCGCGGCATCCGCGGCGGCGATGCCGGACATCTCCAGCAGCTTCGCCACGTGCGCCTGGTAGGCGTCGCGTGCGGCCTTCTTGTCCGCGTCGAAGTAGTAGCTGCGATCCGGCAGGCCGAGGCCGTCCTGGGTCACGTAGGCGATGTTGACGTTGGAATCCTTGAAGTCGGGGCTGGGACCGAAGCTGAAAACGTAGCCCTCGCCTTTCGCGAACGCCTGTCGCAGGAACGCGGCGACGGATGCGCCGTCGGTCAGGCCCTCGACGGCAGCGATGCGCGGCTGCAGCGGCTGGATGCCCTGCGCGTTGCGCTTCGCCGTGTCCATGCCGGTGGCCCACAGGTCGCCGATGATCTTTTCCACGCCGGTACCACCCGCCGCGGCGGCGTGTTCGGCCAGCTGGTGCTGCACGGCGAGCGAGCGCTCGCTCATCGCGCTGTACAGGCCCCAGTCGGTGCGGTCGGCGGGGATGGGATTGGCGGCCTTCCACTTGCCGTTGACGTAGGCGTCGAGATCGGCGCAGGCGCTCTTGCCGGCGTCGAGGTCGTTCGCGCTGAAGCCCGCGACCTGCGGCAGCTTGCTTTCGTCCAGCGCGAAGGCCGGAGGCGTGGTCGCGGCCTGCGCCTCGGCGGTCGCCGGCTTGCCGGCATTGCATCCGGCCAGGGCCAGCATGCCGACGAGGCAGCCGGCGGCCAGCGGTTTGATGGTGGGAACAGCCATGGAACTCTCCGTGGAAATCGATGGGTGACAGAAGAGCCGACGGCAAGGAGGCCCCTTCGCAGGCCGTGCGGTGCCTGCCGAACCTAGCAGTCGCGCGGTGCGGAATGCATGTGACGTTCGGGCTATGCCGGAAAACGGGACAAACGCGGCATGGTGCACCTGCCGGCGGTGCGGCAGAACGCGGCGGACGTTGCGTGCCGGAAGCGGCTGTGTCCCACGCGCCTGTTGCGTCAACGCCCGCCGATGGCGAGGAAGCGGTCCCGTGCGGCGACGCCGAGGTCCGGCTGGTCGATGAAGCATCCGTGCACGCCCAGGCCGAACAACTGCATGGCTTCGTCGATGACGCTGGGGGTGGCAATCCCGTCGGGGTTGCGCGTGAGCAGCGCTTCGTCGGCCCGCAAGGTGTACGGATGCACGAGCAGACCGGCCTCCAGCGCGTGCGCGAGGAATGCAGGCCCCCGCTCCTCTTCCCGCGCGGCGGGTTTGCCTTCGTGCGACTGCGGAGCGGATCCGCGCGGCAGGAGGCTGCCCTTCCGCGGGCCGATGCCGGTGGCGTAGTTCGCCCGCATCCATTGCAGCGCCGGCTGTGTCGCCAGCGCGCGGTATCGCGTGGCGGCATCGATGCCGCCGACGATATCCGCCAGGCCGCCGTAGCGTGCTGCGAGATCGAGTCCGTAGCTCGCGTTCGAGCGGAAGTCGTATGGCCCGCTCGCATCGAGATCGCCGAACAGCTGCACGAGCGGAAACTCCACGCCCGCCGCCGGCATGACCGAGCGCTTCAGCTCGAGGAGGTTGGCGACTTCGAAGCTCTGGATGTAGACGCGACGCGGATCGGTGAAGCCTTCGGCGATCAGCGTCTCGACGAGCTTGTGTCCCACCGACACGCCGATCGGGGCGCCGTCGATGCGGCGGCCTTCGCTGGCGAAATACGTCGGCAGCTTGGTCTCGGGATAGACACCGACCGCGCGGCCATCGCGGCTCGCGGCTTTCGCCAGGCGCAGGATCTCGGCAAAGGTCGGGATCTCGTACCGGCCATCGAAGCGCGCGCTGGCCGGGCGCACATCGGGAATGCGCTCGCGGGCGCGCAGTGTCTTCAGTTCGGCGAGGGTGAAGTCCTCGGTGAACCAGCCGGTCTGCGTGCGGCCGTCGATCACCTTGGTGGTGCGGCGGCTGGCGAACTCCGGGTGCCGGGCGACATCGGTGGTGCCGGAGATCTCGTTCTCGTGGCGCGCGACCAGCACGCCGTCGCGCGTCGCGACGAGGTCGGGCTCGATGAAATCGGCGCCCTGGCGGATGGCCAGTCGATACGACTCCAGCGTGTGTTCGGGGCGATAGCCGCTGGCGCCGCGATGGGCGATCACGATGGGGCGCTGGTCGTCGTCGCGGGTAGTGCAGTTCACGGCGGGTTCCCCTGTGGCGACCGCGGCAGGAGCGCGGGACGCGCACGCCACGACGGCTGGAAGCGACATGCCGCATCATGACCCGGCGGCGATCTTCCGGGAATGCCGGCACGCGGTGCTGACCTTCAGGGCCACGCACGCGATCCGACCCGACAGACCAGACTTCGCGACGCATGTCGCCGCCTTCACCGATCGAGCAGAGGCTGCAGGTCGCGCACGAAGTCCGCGTACGCGGCATGGCGCGCGTCGCTGTCGCGCTGCCGCAGAACGTAGGACGGATGTACGGTCGCGAGCACCCGGACACCGCTCGCCAGTTCCTGCCAATGCCCACGCTGGCGCATCAGCGCGAACTTGCTGCCCAGCACTGCCTTGGCGGCGATCGCTCCCAGGCACACGATCACGTCCGGGCGGATCCGCTCCAGTTCCCCTTCCAGCCAGACACTGCAGGCCTTCCGGTGCACCGGATCGGGACTGCGGTGCAGCCGCACCTTGCCGCGGATCTCGAAGCGGAAATGCTTCACCGCATTGGTCACGTAGATCGCGCCGCGGTCGATGCCGAGTTCCGCGAGCGCGCGGTCGAACAGCTTGCCCGCGGGGCCGACGAAAGGCCGGCCGCTCAGGTCTTCCTGATCGCCCGGCTGCTCGCCGATGACAACGATGCGGGCGCGTGCCGGCCCTTCGCCGAACACGGTCTGGGTCGCCGGCTTCCACAGTTCGCAGCGCTTGCAGCCGGCCGCGGCATCGCGCAGCGCGGCCAGGCTGCCGTCGACGGGCTCGGGCGCGCTGCCTTCGGGGACGTTGCCGGTGCGCGCAGCCTTCCTCGGAGCGCGCTTTGCCGCGGTGCCGGTCTTGCCCTGATTCCGCTCCGAAGCCGGTGGCGCAGCGGGCTTGCGTGGTCGCTTCGTCGCCATGCCCCATTGTCCCGGGCAGCGCGTGGACGGGGCGTGGCCCGCAGAACGCGGGGCCGCAGTGCGCCGCACCGCTCCGTTCCGCAACGCGGGCCGTGGCGGACGGCGCTTTCGCTATGATCGCGCGACCGTCCAGGGGAAAGACTTCGATGAGCAATCCTTCCGGCTCGACTTCAGGCGCGACTTCGGGCCCGACTTCCGGTTCGTTCGCCGCCGCGCTCACCCGGCACAAGTCCATCGAACAGCTGCAGGCCGAAGTGGGCACGCGCCGCGATTTCCGTCGCGTGCTGGGCCTGTGGCAACTGACCGGCATCGGACTGGGCGGCATCATCGGCGTGGGCATCTTCGTGCTCGCCGGACAACAGGCCGCGGCCAATGCCGGGCCCGCGGTCGCCCTCGCCTTCATCATCGCGGGCATCGCCAGCGCCGCCGCCGCGCTGTGCTATGCCGAGTTCGCCGGCATGATCCCGGTGACCGGCAGCGCCTACACCTACGGCTACGCGGTGCTCGGCGAATTCGCCGCCTGGCTGATCGGCTGGGATCTGCTGCTCGAATACGCGCTGATCGTGGCGGCCGTGGCGAGCGGCTGGTCGGGTTATGTCATGGCGATCCTCGACGCGATGGGCATCCACCTGCCCGTCTGGGCGCAGGGCGCGATGGGCACGGGCGAAGGCCGCATGTTCAACGTGATCGCCGCCGCCGTGTCGCTGCTGATCGCGGGGCTGCTCACGATCCGCACCGAATGGGGCGCGCGCTTCAATACCGTGATCGTCTGCATCAAGGTCATCGCCGTGGTGCTGGTGATCGGCGTGGGCGTCTTCCACATCGATCCGGCCAACTGGACACCGTTCATTCCCGAACGCGTGATCGGCGAAGACGGACGGGGCCATTTCGGCTTCCCGGGCGTGGTCACCGCCGCTGCGGTCGTGTTCTTCGCCGTGTTCGGTTACGACACGCTGACCACCGCCGCGGAGGAATCCCGCAACCCGCAACGCGACCTGCCGCGCGCGGTGCTGCTGTCGCTGGGCGTATCGATGGTGCTGTACATCGCGATCTCGCTGGTGCTCACCGGCATCGCCCACTACTCGACGCTGGGCACCGACGCGCCGGTCGCGGACGCGTTCCGCAACCTGGGCATGCCGTGGATCAGCGTCGCCATTTCCGTCGCGGCGGTGACCGGCATCATCAGCGTGATGTTCGCCTTCCTGCTCGCGGCGGCGCGCATCTGGTTCTCGCTGGCCCGCGACGGCCTGCTGCCGGCGTGGTTCGCCAAGGTGCATCCGCGCTACGGCACGCCGCACCGGCCGACGCTGCTGCTGGGCGTGGTCAGCGCGGTGGTGGCTGGCTTGTTGCCGATCGGCGAGGTCGCCGAGCTGGTCAACATCGGCACGCTGTCGGCCTTCGTGGTGATCTGCACGTCGGTCATCGTGCTGCGTCGCCGTCGTCCGGACATTCCGCGGGCCTTCCGCACGCCGTGGGTGCCGCTGGTGCCGCTGATCGGCATCGCATTCTCGATCTGGCTGGTGTCCCAGTTGCCCTGGATCACCTGGGAGCGCTTCCTGATCTGGATGGCGGTCGGCCTGGTCGTGTATTTCGGCTATGGCATGCGCCATAGCAAGCTGGCGAAGGGCTGACGCACCGGCGTTTAGGCATCACGTCGTAGCCCGGATAAGCGAAGCGCATCCGGGACAGGTGCACCCGCGATGGCAACGGCTCCCGGGTGCGCTGCGCCCGGGCTACGGATCCCGATCACCCCGCGGATTGATCAACGCGGCGCGTCGTAGCCGCCGCGCAATCCGCGTGGCGACAACACCGCTTGCCAGAGCTGGATGCGCCGCGCGCGGAAGCTGGCCATCGAGCCCGACAGATAGAAGCGCCACATCCGGCGGAAACGCTCGTCGTATGCGGGCAGGTCCTGCCAGGCCGCTTCGATGTTGGCGCGCCACGCCTGCAGGGTGCGGTCGTAGTCCGGGCCGAAGCCGTGCCAGTCCTCGATCACGAACAGGCCTTCGACGGCGCGCGCGATCTGCGCCGCCGACGGCAGCATCGAATTGGGGAAGATGTAGCGCGCGATCCACGGATCGGTATGCCGCTGCGACACGTTGTTGCCGATGCTGTGCAGCAGGAACAGGCCGTCGTCCGCCAGGCACTTCCGCGCGACATCGAAGTAGCGGCGGTAGTTCTTCACGCCGACGTGCTCGAACATGCCGATCGAGAAGATGCGATCGAATCGTTCGTCGAGTTCCCGGTAATCCTGCACGCGGATTTCGATGGGCAGGCCGGCGCAGAGGCTGCGCGCGAACGCGGCCTGCTCGCCGGAGACCGTCACCCCCACGCCGCTGACGCCGTAGCGTTCGGCCGCGAACTTCAGCGCTTCGCCCCAGCCGCAGCCGATGTCGAGCACGCGCATGCCCGGCTTCAGCCCGAGCTTGCGGCACACCAGGTCGAGCTTGGCTTCCTGCGCTTCATCCAGCGTGTGCGCATGGCGCCAGTAACCGCAGCTGTAGACCAGGCGTTCGCCGAGCATGGCGGCATACAGGTCGTTGCCCAGGTCGTAGTGGCGCTCGCCGACGACGAAGCTGCGGCTGCGCGATTGCAGGTTGAACAGTTGCGCTCGCAGGCCATCCAGGACGGCGGCAAAACCGCGCACGCGTTCGTCGATGCGCGCATCCAGCAGGCGGTACAGCAGCCCGTCGAGCGAACGCGCATCCCACCAGCCGTCCATGTACGACTCGCCCAGGCCGAGCGATCCCTGCGCCAGCAGCCGCGTGGGCAGGCGCGGATCGTGCATCCGCAGGTCCCAGTCGCGGTCGCCGTCGATGCGCACGTCGGCCAGCGCCAGCAGCCGTTCCAGCCGCTGCCGGAAAGGCTGGATCCGCGTTGCGGTCGGGGACGACGACGTCGCGGACATGATCAGCTCACGTGGCCTGCGTGCATGGCATTACCCGCCTTCGAACAGACTCCGGTATGCAGGAGCGATGTAGGGAAGCAGCAACGCGGACGGGACTTCCACCGTCTGCGTGCCGTCCGAATACGGCCCCACCTGATACGGCGCGAACACGAAGCGCAGCGCGCGGATGCGCCCGTCGCCGCCGACGATGGGCTCGAACTGGCTGAAATGTTCCGGATCGGGCTCGGTGCCGTCCTCGATCATGCGGCTGGCGCTCTTGAGCACTTCCACGCGCTCGGCCGCGGGCAAGGCGTCGGCATCGATGCGCTGCGACAGCGCGGTGTGCAGCTGTTCGCGCACCAGGGCCGAGATCGCGGCCCATCCCTTCGCGTCGGCGACGAGATCGCTGGCGCGCAGCAGCCGGTTCTGTTTCGGCAGCCAGACCCAGCGGGCGATCAACGGGGCGCCGTGGGCACCACCGGTGTAACTGCTGCCGTCCACCCCGACCGCGACCAGCGTCGGCGACACATGCAGCTCGGTGAACGGCAGGACCAGTTCGTAGGGCGCGCTGCCTTCGCCCTTCTCGCGTCCCTTCGCCGCCTCCAGGAGTTCGCGGCGCGCATTGTCCGCATAGGCGCGCAACTCGGCGGCGAGCGCCGGATATTCGTTCGCGATCGGCGGATAGCTGATGCCGATCACGTAGTCGGCGGTGTGTTCGGTGACGTCCTGCAGCGGCGTGGCTGCGGTCGCGGCCTGCGTCGCAGGCGCGGGTGCCGTGGAACTCGCGGGCGCCGGCGCCGAGGGCTGCGCGGGCTGCTCCCGCCGGCAGCCGGCCAGCGCGGCGGCGACGAACATCGCCATCGCGAACGAAACGCGCGTGGAATTCATGCGCATGGGCAAGTCCTTGTGATCCCGCGACAGTATCGCCGAAAACGTGATTTCCGTATTCACGTTGACGCGGAACGCCGCAGGAACCGGCATCGCGCGCGGGCTCACCGCCGCCTCACCACTCCGTGCGCTGGGGCAGCAACCCGCGCAGTTCCGCATCGGTGAGGTTGCGCCACTGGCCCGGCTTGAGGTGGCCGAGCTTGACGTTGCCGATGCGCACGCGCAGCAGCTGCTTCACGCGGAAGCCGAAGTGCGCCGCCATCAGGCGGATCTGCCGGTTGAGCCCCTGCACCAGCACGATGCGGAAGCCGAACTTGCCCAGCTTGCCGGTCTTGCAGGGCAGCGTGATCTGGCCGTGCACGGGGACGCCGCGACTCATGCCGCGCAGGAATTCGTCGGTCACCGGATGATTCACCGCGACGAGGTATTCCTTCTCCAGCTTGTTCTCGGCACGCAGGATCTCGTTGACGATGTCGCCGTTGCTGGTGAGCAGGATCAGGCCCTCGGAGTCCTTGTCGAGGCGCCCGATCGGGAAGATGCGCTTCTCGTGGCCGACGAAGTCGACGATGTTGTCCTTGACCGAGGATTCGGTGGTCGAAGTGATGCCGACCGGCTTGTTCAGGGCGATGTAGACATGCCGTCGCTGGCCTTTCGCAACCGTGCGGACCTGCAGCTTCTGGCCGTCGACGAGGACCTGGTCGCCCTCGCCCACCTCGGCGCCGACACGCGCGCGCAGTCCGTTGACGGTGACGCGTCCTTCGGCGATCAGGCGGTCGGCTTCGCGACGCGAGCAGTAGCCGGTATCGCTGATGTGCTTGTTGAGACGCATGGAGGTGGCGGCTGGAGCGGCGGGGAATGATACGCCGTCCGCTCCGCCGGACCGACCCGTCTAGGCCAGCAGGTCCGCGTATTGCTTGTGCCGCTGCACCCACACCGCCGCGTACGAACAGGCCGGGCGGACCCGGATGCCTGCGCCGCGCGCGAATTCGAACGCGGCGCGCACCAGTTCGGAGGCGATGCCCCGCCCTTCGATCGGGCGGGGAACGCCGGTGTGGTTGATCACCAGGATGTCGCCGTCGTAGTGGTAGGTGACTTCGGCCTCGACGCCTTCGACGACGGTGGTGAAGCGGCGGGCGACGGGGTCATGGTGGATTTCGTACGACTGCATGGCGTTCAGGGAGCGGGCCCGTTGGGGGAGCGTCGGAGGGGAAGCGACAGTTTATTCCCCTGCATCGCGACGCCCCTGCTGGTGCCGGTCCTGCTCGCTCACGCTGCCGTGGATCGCGTCGAGGCGGCTTTCGGCTTCGTGCAGTTCCTCGGCGTGCGCGTCGGCCTCGGCGGCCTGCCCTGCATCGCGGGCGGGCGTGGCCTGCTGCGAGGCGGGCTGGCCATGGTCCGCGTCGAACTGGCGCCACGGCGGCGGTTCACGGTCGCGTGCGTGCTTTGCCTCCAGGAGTTCGCGGGTGTTCGCTAGGGCCTCTTCCGGTGTGATGCGGTGCGGTTGGCGGGTACGCGAGGTCCCGCGGTCGGAATCGCGCGGCGTCGCCGAGCGGGCGGTGGCGAAGTTGGTCGTGACGCCGTCCGCGGGTTCGATCGTCGCACGGGCGTCGGTACGCGCCGCGCGGCGGCGCTGCGCCTTCTCCGCCGGCGTGATGCCGGCCGCGCCGACGGCCCTGGCTTGGACGGCGTTGCGTACGGCAGTCCCGCCCGACTGGCTGGCGGTGGTCCTGCGCGCCGGGGCGGCCTTCCTGGGCGCCTTCGTCGCCTGGGTCGTCCTGGTCGCCTTTGTCGTCTTGACGGCCTTCTTCGCGACCTTGCCTGCGGCCTTGCGCGGCGCCGTGGAGGCAGCCTTGCGGGCCGGGGCCTTCTTCGCCGCTTTCCTGACGGCCTTCTTTGCGGTCTTCTTCGCGACCTTCTTCACGCTCTTCGCGGCGGTTCTGGCCGGGGTTTTCCGGGCGGCGCGCTTCGAAGCGGCCTTCTTCGCCGCCTTCTTCACGGTCTTCTTCGCCGCCTTCCTGGCCGGCGCCTTGCGTCCCGTGGTCTTGCGGGATGCCGCCTTCTTCACCGCCTTGCGGGCAGTTCCGCTGGTCTTGCGGGTTGCCATTGCTCGCCTCCGTGGTCGATGGGCGCACGCGGCGCTGGCTGCGCCGTATGCGGCATCGGATAGCACGCGCGGCATTCACATCGGGTGAGCGACGGTTTGACCGCCCGCGTCACCCGGCTGCGTTGGTTCGCTTGCAGGCGACACCGGGCGTCACCCGGAAACGGGGCCACCCCCGCCTGCGACTGGCATGGAAGCTGCTTCGCATCCTATGCCTCAGGGGAAAACGCCATGTCACACGCCAACCTCGGCTCCTACGAGCACTTCAGCGACGAAGCGCTGATGCACCGCTATTTCGAGCTCGCCGACCGGCCCGCGGAGCACGCGGACGAACTGGCCGCGATCGACGCCACCATCCAGGCCAGGCTGTTCGCCACCTACGGTGCCGCCGAACCGGGATCCTCGCCGCGGATCCGATACGCCGCCTGAAACACGGCGCCAGCCCTGCTCAGAACATCCGCGGGCTCTGCAGGCTCCGGATGAAGTGCGGCAGCACGCCGGGCTCCATCAGCAGCATGAACATCACGCCGTACGCCGCCCCGGACAGGTGCGCGCTGTGGTTCACGTTGCCGCCGCCCTGCCGGTCCTTCCAGAACGAATACGCGACGTAGCCTATGCCGTAGAGGAAGCCCGGCACCGGCAGCGGCGCGAGGATCCACATCCACGGATCGAGCAGGATCGACGCGAACAGCACCGCCGACACGCCACCCGACGCGCCCAGGCTGCTGTAGCGCGCGTCGTGGCGATGCTGCATGTAGGTCGGCAGGATCGCGACCACAATCGCCGACAGATAGAACAGCAGGAAACCGATCGGGCCGATGTAGCGCGACATCACGGCTTCGACCACGCGTCCGAAGAAGAACAGCGTGATCATGTTGAAGATCAGGTGCGACCAGTCGGCATGGATGAAGCCGTGGGTCAGCAGGCGGTCGAACTGCCGGTTCCGGTCGATGGCCGGCGGCCACAGGATCAGGCGCTGCAGCAGCGACGGGCGCTCGAAGGCCAGCCACGACACCACGACGGTTACGGCAATCAGCAGAAGGGTCAGCATTACTCGGTCGTTTCCGGATAGGCCGCGTCAGGCGCGGTAATGATCCTGCATGGGGTAGCGCCGCGCGTACCAGGCGAAGGCCAGTGCCGCGAGCATCGCGAATCCCGCGAAGAAGAACATCAGGAACGCGGTCTCGCTCAGGCCGGTCTGCGCGATGCGCGAGGTGACGCCCTCGTTGCGGACGGCGGCATTGCTGAGCAGCACCCAGAGGTTGCCGATGGTTACCGAGAGCATCCAGAAGCTCATGATCGTCCCCTTCATGGACGACGGTGCCTGGCTGTAGGCGAACTCCAAGCCGGTGGCCGACACGAGCACCTCGCCCATCGTCAGCAGCGCATACGGAAGCACCTGCCACACGATCGACACCGGACTGCCGCCGTCGATGGCCAACTGCAGGCTGCCGGCAACGATCCACGCCACCGCCGCAAACGCGATGCCCGAGCCCATCCGCCGCAGCGGCGTCGGCTCGATGCCGATACGCCGCAGCAGCGGGTACAGCACCAGGTTGTTGAACGGGATGATCAGCATCACCAGCGCCGGATTCAGGGCCTGCATCTGCGCGGCCTGGAACCAGTGCGGCTTGGTCATCAGTTCGCCCTGGATCACCCAGGTCGATGCCTTCTGGTCGAACAGCGACCAGAACGGCGTCACCAGCGCGAACACGATCAGGATGCGCAGCACCGCGCGCACGCCGTCGACCGCGATGTCGGGATGGGCGCCGCGGGCACGCTCGAGCTGCAGCGAAGCGCCGACGCCGCCGAACGCCATCAGCAGCACCAGCGCAAGGCAGAACGCGGGCACGAACTCGAGCGAACCGGCCAGCCACAGCCCCAGCGCGGCGATCGCCAGGAGCACGCCGAGCAGGGCGATCCACAGCCCGTTCCGGCCCTGCCCCGGCGCCTTCGCGAGCAGCGCCGTGCGCACGACGTTGAGGAAGGAATCCGGATTCGGCGGCGCCGCCGGCACGTGGATGTAGCGGCGGCGACCGGCCCAGAAGATCACCACGGCCAGGAACATCAGCGCACCGGGAATGCCGAAGGCGACGGCCGGGCCATACCCGCGCAGGAAGATGGGCATCAGCAGCGAGGCGAAGAAGCTGCCGAAGTTGATCGTCCAGTAGAAGGCGTCGTAGACGACCTTGGCCCTGGCCTTGTTGCTCTGGTCGAACTGGTCCCCGACGAAGGCCGAGACCAGCGGCTTGATCCCGCCCGATCCCAGCGCGATCAGGAACATGCCGGTGTAGAAGCCCGTGGGGTTGTGCACGAACAGCGACAGGCACACGAAGCCCAGCACGTACACCAGCGACAGCCACAGGATGGTGTTGTACTTGCCGAAGAAGCGGTCGGAGATCCAGCCGCCGAGCAGCGGGAAGAAGTACACGCCGATGACGAAGGTGTGGAAAACGTCCTTCGCCATGTGCTCGCGCTCGGCCTGCGAGGCGATGTACAGCAGCAGCGACGACACCAGGAACGGTGTCAGGATGTTGCGCATCCCATAGAAACCGAAGCGCTCGCAGGCTTCGTTGCCGATGATGTAGGGGATCTGTCGCGGCAGCTTGCCGGTGGCGGTTTCGATGGGGGCAGTCATGCAGTACGGGCGTTGGACGGGAACGGAGACCCGCGCCGCGGGCCGCCGGCAGGGTAACACTGCCCGTCGGCCCGGTTGTCCCCGGAGCGTCCGTTCAGGACTTCAGGCCCATTCGGTGAGGCCTTCGCGCTCGTACAGCGTCGCGAACGACGGCCGCGCCCGCATCCGTTGCGCCAGCGCCGCCAGGTGCGGCCAGGTCGTGGCCGGCTGCGGCATGTTGCGCGACCAGCGCATCAGCATCGTGAGGTAGAAGTCCGCGGCGCTGACGTGATCGCCCAGCAGGTAGGGACCATGCGCGCCCAGGTGCGCGTCGAGCCGGTCCCAGGCCGCTTCGATGCGCGGCCGGACGGATTCGCGCACCAGCGACTCGTTCGCCGCGCCGGCCGGTTCGTGCGGATACCACCACTGCCGGAACAGCGGCTGGACTGCATTGGCAAGGTGGAACATCCACTGCAGATACTGCGCGCGCAGCGGACTCTCCGCCGCGGGCGCGAGCCCCGTCTGCGGATACCGCTCCGCCAGCAGCATCGTCAGCGCGCTGCATTCGAAGCGCGGCACGCCGTCGTCGACCAGCGTCGGCACCACGCCATTCGGATTGAGCGCGAGGTATTCCGGCGATTTCTGCTGCCCCGCCGCCGTGTCGACCAGGCGCAGTTCGTGCGGCACGCCAAGTTCGATCAGGAGCCAATGCACCACCATGCTCGCGGCGCCGGGGGAGTAGTAGAGCGAGTACATGCGTCGACTCCTGATGGAAGGGGGCCGATGATCGCACGCAACGCGGCTCCCCTGCCCGCTGACACAACGCTGGCAACAGCCCGCGTCTTCGCAGGCGCGGGGGCCGCGGCCGTTACCCGCGCGCCGTTACCATTCGACTTTTCCCAGACCGGATCCGAAGCATGCGCCACGACCTCCCGATCTTCCGGCCGCTCGCCGCCGCACTCCTGGCCCTCGGCTTCGCCGCTGCCGCGCAGGCGGCCGCACCGGACCTGAGCACCGTGTCCGAACGCAGCGGCTTCGTGAAGACGGGGCGCTACGACGAGGTGATCGCACTGTGCGATGCCTTCCAGCAGCGTTATCCCGCCGCGGTGCGCTGCTTCGACTTCGGCACCACGCCGGAGGGCCGGCCGATGAAGGCGCTCGCCGTCAGCCTGATGGGCCGCTTGCAGGCGCAGGACGCGCGCGAAGCCGGACTGCCGGTACTGCTGGTGCAGGGCGGCATCCATGCCGGCGAAATCGACGGGAAGGACGCCGGCTTCTTGTTGCTGCGCGAACTGCTGGACGACCGGCGCAAGGACAATCCACTCAACCGGCTGGTGCTGCTGTTCGTGCCGGTTTTCAACGTCGACGGGCACGAACGTTTCGCCGCCTGGAACCGCCCCAACCAGCGCGGCCCCGAGGAAATGGGCTGGCGCACCACCGCGCAGAACTACAACCTCAATCGCGACTACGTGAAGGCCGATGCGCCCGAGATGCAGGCGATGCTGCGCCTGGCCAACGAATGGGACCCGCTGGCGATGATGGACCTGCACGTCACCGACGGCGCGAAGTTCCAGCACGACGTTTCGATCATGGTCGAGCCGACGGAAGGCGGCGACCAACCGCTGCGCGCGGTCGGCAAGGCCTGGCGCGACGGCGTGATCGCACGGCTGAAGAAACGCGGATCACTGCCGCTGCCGTTCTATCCCTCGTTCGTGGAGAATGACAATCCGGCCTCCGGCTTCGAGCATGGCGTCGCCCCGCCCCGCTTCTCGCAGAGTTACTTCTCGCAGCGCAACCGCCTGGGAATGCTGGTGGAAACGCATTCGTGGAAGGACTATCCCACGCGCGTCCGCATCACCCACGACACCGTCCTGGCCGCCGCGGATCTGATCGCCGCCCACGGCAGCGAGTGGCTGCAACGCGAGCACGAAGCCGACGCGCGCGCAGCGAAGCTCGGCGGACAGCAGGTCGCACTCGACTACAAGGCCACGGACAAGGCGCGCACCATCGCCTACCTCGGTTACGCCTACACGCGCACGCCCTCGGAGATTTCCGGGGCGCTGATGACGTACTACGACGAGAACACGCCGCAGGTCTGGAACGTTCCGCTCCGCGACGAGATCGTGCCGGGTCACGTCGTCGCGGCGCCCGGCGCAGGTTACGTGGTGCCGGCGGCCCACGCCGCCCGGATCGCGGCGAAGCTGCAACAGCACGGCATCGAATTCCGCCGCCTCGATGACGCGTTCGCCGGGCTCGAGGTCGAGTCGTTCCATGCCGACAAGACCAGGTTCGCGGCGCAATCCTTCGAAGGCCACCAGACGCTGGAAGCCACGGGCGCGTGGAAACGCGAACACCGCGACCTCGCTGCCGGCGCCCTGTTCGTGCCGATCGCGCAGCCCAAGGCGCGGCTGGTGATGACGATGTTCGAGCCGCAGTCGGCGGACTCGCTGATTGCCTGGGGCGAATTCAACACGGCCTTCGAGCGCAAGGAATACATGGAGGACTATGTCGCCGAGGAAGTGGCGCGCGCCATGCTGGCGAAGGATCCGGCGCTGAAGGCGAAATTCGAGCAGCGGCTGAAGGACGATGCGGAGTTCGCGAAGGATCCGGCGGCGCGCCTGGAGTTTTTCGCACGCCTGCATCCGTCCTGGGATCAGGCCTACAACGTGTATCCGGTGCTGCGCGTGGATCGCGCGCCGTGACCCGCTCGCGACACTAGCAGCGCCGACGCTCCGCGACGGCTTCGGCGCTAGGCGATACGCCCGCGGAAGGGATCGGGATCGCCGGCGAACAGGCGTCGCGATGTCTCGCGTTCGTCCAGTTCGATCTCGCCGATGAACTCGCGCGCATCACCGAGTTGGACAAAGGCGGAGAAGCCGCGCTCGAGGAAGCCCTGCAGTTCGGCGAGCCCGGCTGCCCGTGCGGGACCGCGCGACAGCTTCAGCAGCGTGGCGATGCCAGGCGTGCGCAACGCGCCGGCCAGACCGGTGCCGACGCGCGCGATCAGGTCGATCTGATGGTTGCGCAGCCGGGGCAGGCCGGCATTGCGATAGACCTGCGCATAGAGCGTTGCATCGAGCTGCCGACGCCGCGGTGCAGCCGACTGCAGCACGCTCGCCAGGCGCAGGTCGAAGGCATGCGTGAGCAGGCCCAGTTCGATCGCGTCCGACAAGGTCGTCAGCAGCGTCGATGGCAGCAGGCGCTGCATCATCGGCAGGACGCGGGCGATGTCGGCATCGCGCCGGCTGAAATCGCGGTCGTTGTAGACGTCGCTGAGGAAGAACTGCGCCGCCGGACGCCGGCGCGGATCGCGCAGGAATCGGTCGAAGCTGGCTTCCAGCCGCCCGGCCTGCCAACGCCGCAGCTCGGGCAGCCATCGCAACCGGTTGCGCGGTTCGCGTGCCGGATCGTGCACGGCCTGATGGCGGGCCAGCAGGCAACCCAGGCGTTGGGAGAGGTCGCGGGTGCGTGACATCGCCGCGATCATCCGGACACGGCGCGATCGAGGCAACCGTATCCGCGGCGTGCGTCCCGCCCGGCCTGGGGGCGGTCGGCTACACTCGGGCCAACCTGTCCGTACCCGTGCGCATGCTGTCCTTCCATACCGCCCGCCAGAGGGCGCGCAAAGCTTCCGCCACCACGCCCCCGCGCATCGGCCTTGCCGTCGCCGGCGGCGGCCCGATCGGCGGAATGTACGAACTCGGCGCCCTGCGCGCCCTCGACGAAGCAATCGAAGGCCTCGACCTGTCGCGCCTGGACTGCTACGTGGGCGTCAGCAGCGGCGCGTTCCTGGCGGCCGGCCTGGCCAACCGGATCGGAACGGAAGAGCTGTGCCGCATCTTCCTCACCGGCGACAGCGACGATGTCCACTTCCGGCCCGAAGCGTTCATGCGACCGGCCTTTTTCGAGTACATGCGGCGCGCGGCCGCACTGCCGCGACTGGCGGCGGACTGGTGGCACGAGCTGCTGTTTTCACCCGGCCTGCTGGCACGCGGTGAGCTGCGCTGGCCGGACTTCCTCACGCGCTTCGGCGGCCTGGTGCCCACCGGGCTGTTCGACAACACGGAAGTCGAGCGTTTCCTGCGCGACGTCTTCACCCGCCGCGGACGCAGCAACGATTTCCGCGAACTCGATTCGCGCCTGTTCGTCATCGCCGTCGACCTCGACAGCGGCGAGGCCGTGCGGTTCGGCGCGGGGCAATGGGAGGACGTGCCGATCTCGCAGGCGATCCAGGCCAGCGCCGCCCTGCCCGGCCTGTACCCGCCGGTCGAAGTGCGTGGCCGCCACTTCGTCGACGGCGCCCTGCGTCGGACCATGCATGCCTCGGTGGTGCTCGAGCGCGGCATCGACCTCATGCTGGGCGTCAATCCGCTGGTGGCGTTCAATTCCGGCGTCGACAGCGGCGTCGCGGCCACCAGCCCCGGCCGCCTCGCCGCCGGCGGATTGCCGGCCGTGCTGTCGCAGACCTTCCGCACCCTGCTGCAGTCGCGCATGCAGATCGGCCTGGTCAAGCATCGGCAACAGTTCCCGGACATCGATCAGTTGATCTTCGAGCCGAATGCGCAGGACAGCGAACTGTTCTTCACCAATGCCTTCAGCTTCGCCAACCGCCAGCGGATCGCGGAGATCGCCTATCGCAACGTGATGGCCGACCTGCGTTCGCGCGCGGATACGCTGACACCGATGCTGGACGCGCATGGCTTGCGCGTGCGCGATGAGGTGGTTGGCGATGCCGGCCGCTCCATCCTCGACGGCCTTGCCCCGCGACCGCGCCGCACCGAAACGACGGCGCGCCTGCACCGGGCGCTCGACGATGTCGATGCGTTGATCGCACCCCGCCGGATGCACTGAGCACGGCATCGCCGCACCTCGGCTTGGTGTGAAAGCTCTAGACAAGCTCGCGATCTTGCGGCCATCCGCCACCGTCTGGATCGCCCTCATGGCCAAGTTCAAGAAGACCGCTA
Organism: Lysobacter yangpyeongensis; assembly: GCF_042655745.1. Classification (NCBI taxonomy): domain Bacteria; kingdom Pseudomonadati; phylum Pseudomonadota; class Gammaproteobacteria; order Lysobacterales; family Lysobacteraceae; genus Lysobacter; species Lysobacter yangpyeongensis. Next base: position 1,159,427 of record NZ_JBHSNM010000001.1, read on the forward strand.
AGAAGACCACCCGCTCCAGCGCGTCCACCAGGGGCACCTCCGCCAGGAGCGCATCCACGAAGTCCCGCACGCCGCAGGCGGAACAGTTGTCGAAGACCCTGAGCGAAACGGCCCAACAGGTGTGGCTGGCGGGCGTCGGCGCCTTCGGCCGCGCGCAGACCGAAGGCACCAAGCTGTTCGAGGCGCTGATCAAAGAAGGCCTCAAGCTCGAAAAGAACGCCCTCCGCTTCGCCGGTGGTCAGGCCGATGCGATGCGCGGCGCGGTCGAAAACAAGGTCGGCCAGGCGCGCGAACGCGCGACCGATACCTGGGACCGGCTGGAAAAGGTTTTCGAGGACCGCGTGCAGCGCGCGTTGACCAAACTCGGCGTCCCGGGACGCGACGACCTCGCCGAACTCACCCGCAAGGTGGACACGCTCACCGCCGAACTGCGCAAGAGTGGCAAGCCGGCGGCCACCACCAGGGCGGCCAAAAAGACCGCGGCTCGCAAGACCCGCTCCACGCCGGCCGCCTGACCGCCCATCTCTCGGCGATCGTTTCGCAGTTTTCAGCCCGCCAGTCCCCTAGCGCAGCTCCCCTCCCCTTGCGATCCGGACTGGCGGGTTTCTTTTCCATCCGCTGACGTCTTTCACGTTCTCGCGCTCGAGGGCCTGACGTATAGTCTCGCCTCGGCATTTTCGGAAGGACACCATGTCGGCTTCATCGCTTCTGCTCGCGTTTGCGGTGACCGTGATCCTGGGCGGCGCGGCCACGGCATGGATCTGGCTCGTACTGCGTCCCCGATCCGAACGCGATGAAGGCCTGCGACTGCTCGCAGCCATGCGCTGGCGTGAATTCTCGAAGCTCGTGGTCGACGGCCTGCGCAGCCGGGGTTTCAAACCCGAAGCGGCCGAAGACACCGCCGAGCGCGGCCAGGATTCGGTGCTTCATCTCCGTCGCGACAACCGCGAATGGTTGCTCGCGTGCAAACACGGCCTGAACTACCGCATCACCGAAACCATGGTCGCGGACATGACCGATGCGGTCCGCTTCCATGGCGCCGCCGGCGGCGTGGTGGCCACGCTGGGTGAAGTCGATGCCGAGGCGCGCAGGGCGGCTGTCGGCCGCGTCGAACTGTTCGATGGCAGCACCCTGTGGCCGATCGTGCATGCGCAACTGTCGCCGGGCGTGCGGGATGAACTCTCCGCCAAGGCCCGGAATGCGGCCATGCGCCAGGCAACGATCGCCTGCGCGGCCGCACTGACGCTCGGCCTGGTGACGGCGCTGGTCGCTCCGCGGGGCGAACCGGTCGACACCATGGCCGTCACTCCCTCGCCACCCGCATCCGGTGCGAGCGATGCGGCACCGGCTGCCGGAAACCCTACGGTCGCTGCTGCCGCACCGACGAGCGAGGATGAACAACGCGACGACGTGATCCGCATGGTGACGACGCTGCCTGGAGTGGAGCGCGCAATGTGGAGCACGCGTTCCACCTTGCTGGTCTACCTCACCGATGAGGCCGCCGATCCGGTGAGCGGCATTTGCGACATCATGAACAAGTACGAGACGTTGCGAACCTCGCGTCTGCATCTCCAGCCGCCGGCCGGCGCGACGCGGCCGGCGCGGTTCCTGCAGTGTTCGACGTACTAGCGAAATTCGCTGGCGAAATGAAAAAACGCGGCTTGAATGCCGCGTTTTTGCTTTCTTGTCGGCAGCCATGTCGCGCCAAAAAATGCAGCGCACGTACTGCCGACAGGTAGCTTCGTTCAATGATTTCGGAGTTCCCTCATGGCGCATTGCCGCGCGGCATCCATGCCGCGCCAGAAAAATCCGCACAAGCCGCCGATAGGGCTCCCGCTTCGCTGAAGCGCGTCGGAGTGCCATCCATGGCGCACTGCCGCGCGGCATCCATGCCGCGCCAGAAAAATCCGCACAAGCCGCCGATAGGGCGGCTTGTAGGCGCGGATTTTTCTACCAATGCACCCCTCGCATCAGGGCGGCGAACGCGATCTGTTCATTGCTGGGTTGCGACTCGCCACGCAGCGCCGCCTTGTCGCCCTTGGCCGCAGCCGAATCCGGGAAGAGCTCGAAGGCCGTGCTCATCACGACTTCATAGGCCTTCGGCGCCACGGCATTGATCACCGACGCGAAGATGCCCAGGCGGGTAGCGATCCGGCTGGGGCGCTCGATGATGCCCTTCACGACCAGGTCCGCTGCTTCTTCCGGCGTCAGCGTCGGCACGCTCTCGTACATCTTGGTCGGCGCGATCATCGGCGTCTTCACCAGAGGCATGTTGATCGTGGTGAAGCTGATGCCCTTGCCGGACAGTTCGCCCTGCGCGCAGCGACTGAATGCGTCCAGCGCCGCCTTCGATGCCACGTAGGCGGAGAAGCGCGGCGAATTGGCCAGGACGCCGATCGAGGAGATGTTGATGATGTGGCCGCGGCGGCGGTGGGTCATGCTCGGCATGAAGCCCATGATCAGGCGCAGGCTGCCGAAGTAGTTCAGCTGCATCGTACGCTCGAAGTCGTGGAAGCGGTCGTAACTCAGCTCGATCGAGCGACGGATGGAGCGACCCGCGTTGTTGATCAGCACGTCCACGTGCCCGTGTTCCTTCAGCACCGTGGCGATCAGCCGGTCGCAATCGGCCATGTCGGACAGGTCGGCGGTATAGGCAAACACCTTGCCGCCCGCCTTCTTCATCTCGTCGCGCGCCTTGAACAGTTCCTCCTGCCCGCGCGCCACGATGATCGTGATCGCGCCGGCTTCGGCCACCCGCTGGGCAGTGGAGAGACCGATGCCGGACGACCCGCCGGTAATCACCACGACCTTGCCCTTGACCTTGCCCTTCAGCGACCGATCGACGAAGAGGTCCGGATCGAGGTGCCGCTCCCAGTAATCCCACAGCCGCCATGCGTAGCTTTCCAGCGGCGGCACGCTGATGCCGCTGCCGCGCAGCGCGCGTTCGGCCTCGCGGTTGTCGAAGCGCGTGGGATAGGTGATGAACTTGAGCGTTTCCTTCGGAATCTTGAAATCGCGCAGCAGCATGCCGACGAAGCGCCTCACCGGCGGCAGGTTGCCGACGGCGGCGCGGATGCCGCTCGGCACGAAGGCGAACATGCGCGCGTCGATGCGCATGGTCATCTCCGGCGCATGTCCGGCCCTGGCGAAGCAGTTGAGGACTTCGCCGACGCGCATGGGTTCCGGGTCGGTCAGGTGGAAGCAATGGCCATCGAGCTTCGGCTTGTGCGCGATGTGGTCCATTGCATTGACCACGTAATCGACCGGCACGATGTTGATGCGGCCGCCCTCGATGCCCAGCGTCGGCATCCACTGCGGCAGCATCTCGCGCAGCTTCTTGATCAGGGTGAAGAAGTAGTACGGCCCGTCGATCTTGTCGATCTCGCCGGTCTGCGAATGGCCGACCACCATGCCCGGGCGGTAGATGCGCCACTTGATCCGCTTTTCCTTGCGCACGAGCCCTTCGGATTCGTGCTTGGTGGCGAGGTAGGGATCGTCCAGGCCCTCGGCCTCGTCGAACATGTCCTCGCGGAACACGCCCGGGTACAGGCCGGCGGCTGCGATCGAGCTGGTGTGGTGGAAGCAGCCCGCGCCGATCGCCGCGGCGAGATCGAGCGCGTTGCGGGTCCCGTCGATGTTGGCGCTGCGCTGCGAGGCGGCGTCCGCGGTGAGATCGTAAATGGCGGCCAGATGGAAGAAGTGCTTGACCTTCCCCGTGAGCGACTTGAGCTGCGCCGCGCTGACGCCGCACTTCACGGCGGTCATGTCGCCGTGCACGACCACCACGCGCTTGGGATCCCAGCCCATCTTCTTCGCGATGGCGTCGAACTTCTTCTGCGAATCCTTGCGCACCAGCACGTGCACCGTGCCCTTGCGTTCCAGCAACCTGCTGACCAGATACCGGCCGACGAAGCCGGTGGCGCCGGTGACGAAGTAGCTCATGCCCCTGCTCTCCCGAGATCACCGGCGTGGTGGAATGCACTGCGAAGCCGGCCTTGCCCTAACGTTGCCAGAGGCCGCCCCGGCCGACAATGCCCCGGCGTATTGACCATGCAATAGGCCCATGCTGTGATGCCGCCTCACCTGCACGGAGCTGCCGCCATGGCCGACCTCAAGACCCAGTTCGAGCAGGCCGCGAAGGACGTCCACTCGCTGGCCGAGCGCCCCGACAACGACACGCTGCTGCGGTTGTACGCACTGTTCAAGCAGGGATCGGAAGGCGACGTGTCCGGACCGAAGCCGGGCTTCTTCGATTTCGTGGGAACCGCCAAGTACGAGGCGTGGGCCAAGCTCAAGGGCACCAGCCAGGACGACGCGATGAAGAAGTACGTCGACCTGGTCAAGAAGCTGCGCGGCTGAGCGCGGCAGGGTTCGCGATCGAATGGCACGGCAGACCCGCCAGCGCATCCTCGATGCCAGCCTGGCCATGTTCAACGCGCAGGGCGAACCCAACGTCACCACGAACCACATCGCCGACGAGCTGGAGATCAGCCCCGGCAACCTGTACTACCACTTCCGCAACAAGGACGACATCATCGAGCAGCTGTTCGCGCGCTTCGAGGAGCGCATGGACGCTGCGCTGGCCGCGCCCGAAGGCCGCCTGCCCGGCCTCGAGGACATCTGGCTGCAGCTGCACCTGGTATTCGAAGCGATCTGGGACTACCGCTTCCTCTACCGCGACCTGGTCGAGATCCTCAGCCGCAACCGCCGGTTGCGCCTGCGGTTTGCCCGCATCCTCAAGCGTGCCGACGAACAGGCGCATGCGGTGATGCGTGGGCTTTCGCAGGGCGGCGTGATGCGCGCCTCCAGCGCGGAACTGGCCGCGACCGCGACCAACGTGCTCGTGATCGCCACCTTCTGGCTCAACTACGCCGCAGCGCGCGGGGACAAGGACGAGCACCAGGCGATCCGTGCGGGCATCGTGCAGGTGATGATGCTGCTGGCGCCGTTCCTGCGCGATGCCGAGCGCCTGCATCTCAACAACCTCACGCGGGCCTACATCGACTGACGCTTGGGCCGGGACCGATCCCGACAGATGCGAAAGTCGTACGAGACGCGATCTGGCCGGCGGATCCGCGCGGTCCGCCGGCGACACACGAATACCCACCGCACATCTCCAGGAGTTCGCCATGGCCGCCGCCAAATGGGCTGCATTTCCACTCGATGCCAAGGGCTTCGCCTACGCCGGCGACGCGCTGAAGAAGGCCTGGCCGCAGCTGCATGCGGGCGACTGCGAGCCATTCCCGGATGCGAAGCACGCCGCTTCCCTGATGAAGGCTGCCGGCAAGGCGGCACCGAAGCTGGATGCCGAGGCGCTGGCGGCGGCGCTGCAGGAAGCCTGGCGCGCCTTCCATCGCGGTGATTTCAAGACGGCCTTCGATGCGGGCGAAAAGCTCGGCCCGATCGGCGCGTCGGTGGCGGTCAAGGCGATCGGCATCCACGCGACCCACCTGGTCGCCGGCGACGCCGAAAAGCTGAAGCGTTTCGAGCAGGCGGCCAAGCTCGCCGAGGCGGCGGTCAAGGCATTGCCGGACGAAGCCAACAGCCATTACCGGCTCGCCTTCGCGCTGGGCCGTTACAGCCAGGGCCTGTCGATCGTGAAGGCATTGAAGGAAGGCATTGCCACGCGGGTCCACACCGCCCTGGACACCACGCTCGAACTGGCGCCCAAACACGCCGAAGCCCACACCGCGATGGCGGTGTATCACGCCGAGATCGTCAACAAGATCGGCGCGCTGATCGGCGGCATGACCTATGGCGCCAAGCCGGCGGAGGCGGAGAAGCACATCAAGACCGCGCTCAAGCTGACCCCGGCCTCGCCGATCGCGCATATCGAGCACGGCAACGTCCTGATGCTGCTCTACGGCGACAGGAAGGAAGACGAGGCCGCGGCCGCCTACGAGAAGGCCGCCAAGGCCAAGCCCCTCGATGCGATGGAGGCACTGGATGCCGCCTACGCGCGGGAACAGATCGAATAAGTCCGTCCGGCGCGGTCGTCGCGGCCAACGGATCCGGCAATTGCGATTTCCGGCGCCGGCCCGGTTGATCCCGGACGGCGATGCCCCTAAAATGCGCGGCCCAGCGTCGCTTTCGAGCGCCGCCACGGGCGGTTAGCTCAGCGGTAGAGCATTGCCTTCACACGGCAAGGGTCGCAGGTTCGAACCCTGCACCGCCCACCACTTCGATCACTGCCGGCTTCAGGGCAGGATGCATGAAAAGCCGGCGCAAGCCGGCTTTTCTGCGTCTGGAGGCCGGTCCAGCCAGGAGCCCGCGATGCACGACGACACCCGCCTGTACCACAACCCGCGTTGCTCCAAGTCGCGCGGCGCACTGGAACTGCTGCACGAACGCGGCATCGAGCCGCACGTCGTCGCCTATCTCGACACGCCGCCGACCGCCGACGAGCTGCGGGCATTGCTGCGGTTGCTCGGGATCCCCGCCCGCAGCCTGCTGCGCACCGGCGAAGACGAATACGCCGCCCTCGGACTCGCCGATCCCTCGCTGTCCGAGGACGCGCTGATCGCGGCGATGGCGTCGCATCCGCGCCTGATCGAGCGCCCGATCTTCGTGCACAACGGCCGCGCGGTGATCGGCCGCCCGCCCGAACAGGTCCTCGCCCTGCTCTGAGCAGGCTTACAGCGATTTGCTGATGCGCATCCGCCGCACCCGGTCGGGCGGAGCGAAGCTGTCGCTGCGCGCTTCCGCCCAGAACGCCTTGAAGACGGCGTGATCGGGCACGCGCAGCAGCAGCTCGCCGGGCTCGAGGAAGTGGTACAGCGCGGCCAGGGAGCGCACTTCGATCGGTGATACGCGCCGCAGGATGTGTTCCGGCCCGAGCTGGCCCGGGTGTTCCAGGCCGGCGGCCGCGAGCAGGTCCCGCAGCGCCTTCAGCGTGTTCTGGTGGAAATGGAACACGCGCGTCGCCTTGTCCGGCACGTCGAGGTGATGCCAGCGCGTGGGATCCTGCGTCGCAACGCCGGTGGGGCAGCGGTCGGTGTGGCAACTGAGCGACTGGATACAGCCGAGTGCGAACATGAACCCGCGCGCGGCATTGCACCAGTCGGCCCCCAGGGCCATGGTGCGCGCGATGTCGAACGCGCTGGTGATGCGCCCCGCTGCGCCGATGCGGATGCTGCCGCGCAGGTTGAGCCCGACCAGGGTGTTGTGCACGAGCATCAGCGCTTCGTGCATGGGCACGCCGACGTGGTCGATGAATTCCGCGGGCGCGGCGCCCGTGCCGCCCTCGGCACCGTCGACGACGATGAAGTCGGGCAGCAGGCCCGTCTCGCGCATCGCCTTGGCGATGCCGAACCATTCCCACGGATGCCCGATCGCCAGCTTGAATCCCGTCGGCTTGCCGCCGCTGGCTTCGCGCAGGCGGGCGACGAACTGCAGCAGGCCCACCGGCGTGTCGAAGGCGCTGTGCTGGGACGGCGACACGCAGTCGATGCCCATGGGCACGCCCCGCGTCACCGAGATCTCGGCGCTGACCTTCGCGGCCGGCAGCACGCCGCCGTGTCCGGGCTTCGCGCCCTGCGACAGCTTGATCTCGATCATCCTGACCTGCGGATCGCGCGCGGCGGCGATGAAGCGGTCGAGATCGAAATTCCCCTTCGAGTCGCGACATCCGAAATAACCCGAGCCGATCTCCCACACCAGGTCGCCGCCGTTCTCGCGGTGATAGGGCGAAATCGAGCCTTCGCCGGTGTCGTGGTAGAAGTTGCCCAGCTTCGCGCCGCGGTTGAGGGCGCGGATCGCATTCGCCGACAGGGAACCGAAGCTCATCGCCGAAATGTTGAACACGCTGGCCGAATACGGCTCGGCGCTGTTCTCGCCGATCAGGAAGCGGAAATCGAACGAACCCGGATGCGTCGGGACCAGCGAATGATTGATCCATTCGTAGTCGACGCCGTAGACGTCCTGCAGCGTGCCGAACGGTCGCGTGTCCATGACCGACTTGGAGCGCTGGTACACCAGCGCGCGCTGCTGGCGCGAAAACGGCGTTTCCGCGGTGTCGGATTCGATGAAGTACTGGCGCATTTCCGGCCCGATGGATTCCAGACCGTAGCGGAAATGCGCAAGCAGCGGATAGTTGCGCCGCAGGGTGCTGCGCTTCTGCAGCAGGTCGACGGTTCCTAGCAGGGACAGCGCGCCGAAGATCGCCACGCCGATCCACCACGCCCCGGAATACAGCACTGCCAGCGCCAGCGTCAGTGCAGTGAGCAGCAGGCAGGCTATGTAGACGGCGTAGCGCATGGCGTCCCTCCTCGGTCAGAGCCTGGCGTCGACCTGCTCCCGCGGGTAAAGGCTCTTGATGTCGTACAGCAGCGCGCCGGGGCGTCCATAGCGGCGCGCGCCGTCTGCACCCAGCTTACGGTACTCATGGTGCGCGACCGCGAGCACGATCGCATCGTACCGGCCGGTCTCCGGCTCGGATGACAGCAGGTCGACGCCGTACTCGTGCCTGGCCACCGCGGGATCGACCCACGGATCATGGATGTCGACATGCGCACGGTATTCCCCGAACCGCCGGGCCAGTTCCACGACACGCGTATTGCGCAGGTCGGAGCAATTCTCCTTGAAGGCCATGCCCAGGATCAGGATGCGCGCCCCCGCTACAGCAATGTCGCGCTGGATCATCAACTTGATCACTTCATTGGCCACGTGGCCGCCCATCGCATCGTTGATCCTGCGGCAGGCGAGCAGGATGTCCGGATAGTAGCCCGCCTCCTGTGCCTTCTGGATCAGGTAGTACGGATCGACGCCGATGCAGTGGCCGCCCACAAGGCCGGGACGGAAGGGCAGGAAATTCCATTTCGTGCCCGCCGCCTCCAGGACTTCGGTGGTGTCCAATCCGATCCGCTGGCAGATCAGCGCGAACTCGTTGATGAAGGCGATGTTGGCGTCACGCTGGGTGTTCTCGATGACCTTGGCCGCTTCGGCCACACGCAGGCTCGACGTCTTGTGTGTTCCGGCAGGGATGATGCTGCGATAGAGCGCATCGACGAAATCCGCGACTTCCGGCGTGGACCCGGAAGTTACCTTGGGGATGTCGACGAGGCGGCGCCGGCGATCGCCCGGATTGATGCGCTCGGGACTGTAGCCGACGAAAAAATCGACGTTGAAGCGCAGCCCCGACGCTGACTCCAGCTGCGGCACGCAGATTTCCTCGGTCGCGCCCGGATATACGGTGGATTCGTAGATCACCGTGTCGCCGTGGCGCAGGACGGTACCGATCAGCCGGCTGGCCTCGATGAGCGGCGTGAAATCGGGACGCTTGTGCAGGTCCACCGGCGTAGGCACGGTGACCACGTAGACATTGCACGCGGCAAGGTCGGCGGCGTCGGCACTGAAACGGAGGCGCTCCGCCGAAGCGATCTCGTCGCGGCTGCTTTCGTGGTTTTCGTCCCGTCCTTCGCGCAGGCTGGCCACGCGCCGCGCGTCGATGTCGTAGCCGAGCGTCTCGTAGCGCTTGCCGAATTCGATCGCGAGAGGAAGCCCCACATAGCCCAGCCCGATAACGGCAATGCGCGCATCGCGGATGTCCAGCATTCGACCTGCCCTGGTTCATGCGGCCAAGCCGAAGCGACGACGCGGCCACGGTGCGGTGGTGCCTGGGGCGGGACTCGAACCCGCATGGGGTTGCCCCCGGCGGATTTTAAGTCCGCTGCGTATACCGGTTTCGCCACCCAGGCATGGAGACAAGCTTACCTGTACGAAAAAGCCCGGCAGTGCCGGGCTTTTGCGCGTGAAACTGGAGGCCGAGGTCGGAATTGAACCGGCGTACGCGGATTTGCAGTCCGCTGCATAACCACTCTGCCACCCGGCCGGATGACGCTTTGAAACGACGCTTCGGATTCTGGCACACCGCAGGTGTTTCGCAAACCGCGGTATTGCCGGACCGGAAAAGACGAAGCCCCGCGAACGGGGCTTCGTAGAAACTGGAGCGGGAAACGAGACTCGAACTCGCGACCCCGACCTTGGCAAGGTCGTGCTCTACCAACTGAGCTATTCCCGCAGAGGAAGCGCCATTTTAGGCATGGAAACGGCAGTGTCAACACCTGAACGCCGCTTTGTGGCGTTCCGATGGTTCGCACCCCGGGGACACGTCAGGAATTGCGGGCGTCCTCGCGCAAGGTCGGCCAGGCGGCACGCAGGTAGGCGAGCCCGGACCACAAGGTCAGCAGTGCCGCGACGGCCAGCATCCAGTCGCCGATGGTGAACACCGGCACCACCAGGGTGCGTCCGGGCAGTTCGAAGCGCAGCGGCTCGAAATAGAGCAGGAAGGTCAACGCCACCATCTGCACGATGGTCTTGATCTTGCCGATCGTGGCGACCTTGACCCGGGCGCGCTGGCCCAGCTCGGCCATCCACTCGCGCAGCGCGGAGACGGCGATCTCACGCCCGACGATCACCGCCGCCCACAACGCCATCCACGGCGTCGGATGCTTCTGCACGATCAGGAGCAGCGCGACCGCGACCATCAGCTTGTCCGCCACCGGATCCAGGAACGCGCCGAAGGCCGACGACTGGTTGTAGGCGCGCGCGATCCAGCCGTCCAGCCAGTCGGTCACGGAGGCGAGGATGAACACGAACGCGGCCGCGAAATTCGTCCAGTTGTAGGGGAGATAGAACACCAGGACCAGTACCGGAATCAGCAGGATCCGCAGCAGGGTCAGGATGGTCGGTACGGTCAACTTCATCAGGACGTACGGGTTCGGGCCTGGGGGGAGTTTATGGGCATTCGTGCGGCAATGACGGCGCCCGGGTCACGCGACGCCATGCAGCGCGGCGTAAATGCGCTCGGCCAGCGCCGCATTCACGCCCTCGACCCGCGCGATTTCCTCGACGCCGGCCGCGCGCAGCCCGCCAAGGCCGCCGAAATGCTTGAGCAGCGCCGCGCGCCGGCGCGGGCCGATGCCGGGAATGTCCTCGAGGCGACTCGTGCTGCGCGCCTTCTGGCGCCGCCCCCGGTGGCCGGTGATGGCGAAACGATGCGCTTCGTCACGCACCTGCTGCACCAGCTGCAGGGCTGGCGATTCGGCCCCGGGATGCACGATGCGGCCGTCCGGCAGCAGCAGTTCCTCGTCGCCTGGCCGACGCGCGGGGCCCTTGGCGACGCCGACCAGCGCGACGCCTTCCACGCCGAGATCGTCCAGCGCCGCCCTCGCCTGCGCCACCTGCCCCGCGCCGCCGTCGATCAGCAGCACGTCCGGCATCACGCCCTGCTCTTCCACGGCGCGGCGGAAGCGGCGTTCGATGGCCTGGTGCATGGCGGCGTAGTCGTCGCCCGGCTCGATGCCGGCGATGTTGTAACGGCGGTATTGGCCGCGCACCGGGCCTTCGCTGTCGAAAACGACGCACGAGGCCACCGTCGCCTCGCCCATCGTGTGACTGATGTCGAAGCATTCGATGCGCGCCGGCAAGGCCGGCAGGCCCAGCAGGTCGCGCAACCCTTCCGCGCGTGCGCGCTGCGCGGCATGGCTGGTGCGCTCGCTGGCCAGCGACAGCTCGGCGTTGCGCCGCGCCAGGTCGACGTAGCCGGCGCGCTCGCCGCGCACGCTGGCCTTGATCTGGACCTTGCGATCGGCGGTGAGCGAGAGCGCTTCCTCGATGAGTTCGCGATCGGGAATATCGCGGTCCAGCACGATTTCGCGCGGCGGTGCCTGCTCGGCGTAGTACTGCGACACGAAGGCCGCTAGCACTTCCGCGGGATCGGTGCTGCCGCCGGTCTTCGGGAAGAAGGCGCGCGTGCCGAGGTTGCGGCCGTCGCGGAACGCGAGCAGCAGCACGCAGGCGGCAGCGTCCTGCATGGCGACGGCGAGCACGTCGAGCTCGGCCGCGCGACCATCGACGTACTGGCGCGCCTGCAGGCTGCGGATCGACTGCATCAGGTCGCGCAGGCGCGCGGCTTCCTCGAACTCGAGGCGCTCGCTCGCCGCCTCCATGGCCTTGCCCAGCTCGTTGCTCAATTCGTCGCTGCGTCCGTCGAGGAACAGGCACGCGCGGCGCACGCTCTCTGCGTACTCTTCGCCCGGCACCAGACCCACGCAGGGCGCGCTGCAACGGCCGATCTGGTGTTGCAGGCACGGACGCGAACGGTTGCGGAACACGCTGTCCTCGCAACTGCGCAGGCGGAACAGCTTGTGCATCAGGTTGAGCGTTTCGCGCACCGCGCCGACGCTGGCATAGGGACCGAAATAACGCCCGTGCACCGCGCGCGGGCCGCGGTGCAGGCCGATGCGCGGCCAGTTCTCGGTCGTCAGCAGGACGTAGGGATAACTCTTGTCGTCGCGCAGCTGCACGTTGTAGCGCGGCTTGAGCGACTTGATCAGCTGGTTTTCCAGCAGAAGCGCCTCGGCCTCGGTGCGCGTGACGGTCACTTCCATGCGCGCGACCTGGGCCAGCATCGTGGCGATGCGCGGCGATTTCGGCGACGCGTTGAAGTAGCTGGCGACGCGGTTCTTCAGCGCGCTGGCCTTGCCGACGTACAGCACTGCGTCGTCGGCGGCGATCATGCGGTACACGCCGGGCGCCGTGTTGAGCCCCTTCACGAAGGCCTTGCCGTCGAAGGCCGGCGGTTTGGATGTCATCGGATCTGCTGGCATCGGCTCGCTGAAGTAAGGCCGATTATGCGGGAGCTCAAGCGCCGGCGCGTTCGCGGAGGGTTGTCTGCAGGCGGGCGACGACGCCGTTCGCGGCGCGCTCGAGCAGGGCCCAGACCGCGTCGAATTCCGTCGGTCCGCCGGTATACGGATCGGGGATCTCGGCGACGTCCTTCGCGCCGGCCCAGTCGAGCAGCAGCGCGCAACGTGAATGCGCGTCCGATGGACCACGGGCGCTCACGTCCCGAAGGTTGTCGCGATCCGCGCACAGCAGCCAGTCGTGCCGCGCAAAGTCGTCGCGCGACAGCTGTCGGGCGCGCAGTGCCGATATGTCGACGCCGTGTCGCGCGGCGGTAGCAATCGCACGCGGATCCGGTGGCCGGCCCACGTGCCACGCGCCGGTGCCCGCCGAATCCACGGTCACCCGCCCTGCCAGCGGCGAGGCAGCGATGCGGGCGCGCAACACGCCCTCGGCCATCGGCGAACGGCAGATGTTGCCCAGACAGACGACCAGCAGCCTGGCAGGCGCGTCCTCAGCCATGGCCGGCGAGGTGCGCTTCGGCGCGGGCCAGATCCTCGGGCGTGTCGATGCCCGGCGGAAACGGCGCCGGAGTCACCGCAACGGCGATGCGGTAGCCGGCCTCGAGCACCCGCAGCTGCTCCAGCGATTCGACCTGCTCCAACCGACCCGGTGGCATCGCGGCAAAGCGCCGCAGGAAGCCGGCACGGTAGGCATAGATGCCAATATGGCGCAGCCAATGGCCGCCGTCGGGCAGCGTGGTGCGGTCGCGTGCGAACGCGTCGCGCGGCCAGGGCAAGGGCGCACGGCTGAAGTACAGCGCGTCGCCGCTGGCGGCCTGGACGAGCTTCACGGTGTTTGGATCGAACAGCGTTCCGACCTCCGTCACCGGCGCGGCGAGCGTCGCCATTTCCGCGCCACTGTCGCGCAGCAGCGCCGCGACGGCGCGGATGCCTTCGGCCGGTGCGAAGGGTTCGTCGCCCTGCAGGTTCACGACGATGGTGTCTTCGCTCCAGCAGGCGACGCGCGCGCACTCGGCCAGGCGGTCGGTGCCGGAAACGTGCCCGGTCGAGGTCATCGCGACGCGCACCCCGCTACCGCGCAGCGCATCGGCGATGCGCGGATCATCCGCCGCCACCCAGACCTCGCGCGCACCCGCCGCCAGCGCGCGGCGCGCGACGTGCAGCACCAGCGGTTCGCCGGCAAGCAGACGCAGCGGCTTGCCCGGCAGGCGCGAAGCGGCGTAGCGGGCGGGAATGGCGACGACGAAATCGGATTCGGTCATGGCGGATCTTCTGCGGTCGGGCCCGGGCAATTCAGTCACGCGCGGCGCGCAGCCGGTCGAGCAACGCGACCCAGAATGCTTCGGGCAATTCCGCGTCGACCGGCACACTGAACCAGTCGTCGCGCGCGATGTCGGCGCATTTCACCGCGTCCTTCTCCGTCATCAGCACCGGCAGGCGGCTGCCGAACTCGAAGTCCGCCTCGGTGTAACGGTGATGGTCGTCGAACGCATGCGGCACCACGGCGATGCCGTAACCGCGCAGCATGGAAAAGAAGCGTTCGGGATCGCCGATGCCGGCCACGGCGTGTACGCGCTGTTCGCCGAAGGACGCCAGCGGCCGCGAACGGCCGCCGGTGAGGGGCACCGCGTTCCGGGCGAGCAGTTTCATCGGCCACTCGCCGAAGCCCGCACCGACGTTGGACTGCGCCGAATTGCTGCCCAGGTTCACGATGCGGAAATCGCAGCGCTGCGCCCGTCCGATCGGTTCGCGCAACGGCCCGGCCGGCAGGCGCCGGGTATTGCCGTAGCGCAGCCGTCCGTCGATGACTTCGATCTCGATGTCGCGATCCAGGCGGTAATGCTGCAGGCCGTCGTCGCAGACCACTACGTCGCAGCCCGCCTTCACCAGCGCCCTGGCGGCCGCCACGCGGTCGCGGTCCACGCGCAGCTTCGCGTTGGTATGGCGTGCGATCAGTGCGGGCTCGTCGCCCACTTTCGCCGGATTGCTTTCGCCGTCGACCCAGCGCGGTTGCGAAGGATCCTCGCGGCCGTAGCCACGGCTGGCGATGCCCGGCCGGAAACCTTCCTGTTGCAGGCGGCGGACAACGGCAATGGTGAGCGGCGTCTTGCCGGTGCCGCCGACGCTGATGTTGCCGACGACGATCACCGGCACTTCGCTGCGATGGCTGCGCAGCACGCCTTTTTCGTAGAAGCGGCGACGCAACCCGGTGATGCCCGCGTACACCGCCGACAGCATGCGCGCCCCCATGGGCACGCGCGTTTCGCTGTACCAGTACGCGGGCCGCTGACGGTTGGCCATGGCTATTCGCCTTCGCGGAACTGCATGCGGTGCAGATGCGCGTAGAGGCCGCCCTGCGCCAGCAGTTCGGTGTGCGTGCCGCGCTCGACGATGCGGCCCTGGTCCATCACCAGCACCTGGTCGGCATGCTCGATCGTCGAAAGGCGGTGCGCGATCACCAGCGTGGTCCGGTTTGGCATCAGATGATTCAGCGCTTCCTGCACCAGGCGCTCGGATTCCGTATCGAGGGCCGCGGTGGCCTCGTCGAGGATCAGGATCGGCGCGTCCTTCAACATCGCGCGAGCGATGGCGACACGCTGGCGCTGGCCACCGGAAAGCTTGCCGCCCTTGGCCCCGATATGCGTCGCCATGCCTTCGGGCAGCTGTTCGACAAACTCCAGCGCGTTGGCACCGCGCACCGCGCGATCGACGGCTTCGCCGCTCGCGACTTGCAGTTCGCCGTAGGCGACGTTCTCGGCAATGGTGCCGCCGAACAGCATCACTTGCTGCCCGACCATGGCCACCTGGCGGCGCAGGTCGGCGAGGCGGTACTCATGCAGCGGATGGCCGTCGAGCAGGATGCTGCCCGACTCGGGTTCGTAGAAACGCGGGATCAGCTTGATCAGCGACGACTTGCCGCTACCGGAGCGGCCCACGATCGCCGTGACCGTGCCCGGCCGCGCGGTGAAGCTGACATCCGTCAGTGCGGGGCGCGGCTGGCCGGGGTAGCGGGCCTGCACCTGCTGGAATTCGAGCAAGCCGGTGGCGCGTTCGATGGGGAGCGTTCCCGCATCCGGCTCGTCGGGCGCGTCGAGCACCGAGAACAGACGCTCGGCCGATGCAATGCCGCGCTGGAGCAGCCCCTGCACGTTGGTGAGCTGCTTCAGCGCGGGGATGATCGCCAGCATCGAAATCATCAGCTGGACGAAACCGCCGGCGCTCAGGCGTCCGGCCGATGCCTCGCGCCCGGCGAAGAACAGCAGCAGTGCCAGGCCGACCGCACCGGTGAGCTGCACCACCGCCGAGGAAATGCTGCGGGTGGCTTCGATCTTGAGGCTGAGCTTGAGGTGGTGGTTCGCCTGGTCGGAATAACGCTTCAATTCCGCCTGCTGCGCGCCATAGACCTTCACTTCCTGCTGGTTGGACAGCGCCTGGTCGGCGGAAAGCATCAGCTGCGCACCACTTTCCTGCACGCGGTGCCCGAAGCGACGGTAGCGGCGGCCCACCTTGTCCATCATCCAGGCAATCACCGGCCCGAGCAGCAGCACGGCCAGGGTGACGCGCCAGCTGGCATACAGCATCACCGCCAGCATGTAGATGACCTGCAGCGACTGCTGCAGCATCACCTTCGCCGAATCGATCGCGGCCTGCGCGACCTGATCACTGTCCGAACCCAGCCGCATCAGCATCGACGGAACCGGCTCGCTGTCGAAGCGCAGGCCGGGGAGCCGCAGGTACTTGCCCAGTGCGTTCACGCGCATGTCGCGTGCGATGCCGCGGCCTGCCTTCGCCATGTACAGGTCGGTGACATAGCCGGCGACGCCGCGCACGACGAAGATGCCGACGATCGCCAGCGGCAGCAGCAGGCTGAATTCCTGGTTCCTGGCGACGAAAGTCTCGTCGACCATCGGCTTGGTGAGCAGGCCGAAGGCGCCTGCCGCCGCGCCTTCGAGCATCAGGCCGACGAAGGCGATGAAAAGGACGACCCGGTATGGGCGGGCCAATCCCAACAATCGCCGGTAGGTGGCCCACGGCGAAATGGCTGAGGTCACTGCGGCTTTCCTTGTGCGCGCGTTTCGGGCGCCGTCGCGATCATGACCTGGCGGAAGCCGAGCTGGCCCAGCGCGTCGTACGCGGTCACCACCGCCTGGTGCGGCGTACGTGCGTCGGCGCGCAGCAGCACCTTGCGGTTGCGGTCCGTCCCGGCCACTTCGGCGAGCGTGGCCTTCAGCGATTCGACGTCGTCGCGCAGGACCTCGCGGTCGTCGACGAAATAACGGCCATCGGCGTTCACCAGCACGCTCAGTGCGCGCGTGGTGTCGGTCGCGGCCTCGCCGGTGGCCTTGGGCAGCTGCAGCTTCAACACCGAGCGGGCGTCGAAGGTGGTGGTGACCACGAAGAAGATGATCAGCGTGAGGATGACGTCGATCAACGGGATCAGGTTGATCTCCGGCTCGTCGTCCTTGCGGTGGTCGCGGATTCTCATCGGAATGCTCGTCGCGCCACTCAGGGCGTGCCCACCGGCGGGGTGATGCCGTGGGTGCCCGGGGCCATCCGCGCGGCAGCCTGGCGCGGCTCGATGGTGTCGAGCAACTGGATCGCCTCGTGCTCCATGTCGACGATGTATTCGGCGATGCGACCGCGGAACCAGCGGTGCGCGATCAGCGCCGGAATCGCGACGATCATGCCGGTCGCGGTGCACACCAGCGCCTTGCCGATGCCGCCGGCCAGCTGGTTCACATCACCGATGCCGTGGTCGAGGATGCCCAGGAACATCTGGATCATGCCGACTACCGTGCCGAACAGGCCCAGCAGCGGACCGGCGGCGGAAATCGTGCCGAGCGTGTTGAGGTAACGCTCCATGCGGTGCACGAGATGGCGGCCCACGTCCTCGATGCGTTCGCGGATCTGGTCGCGTGGGCGGTTGCGGACGTCCAGCGCCGCGGCGAGCAGCGCGCCCAGCGGCGAGGTCGCGCGCAACGATTCGATGTGGGCCGGATCGAGTTTGCCCCCCGCCGCCCAGGTCCGCACTTCCTTGCCCAGGCCGGGCGGCAGCACCGCACGGCGACGCAACGTCCAGGCACGCTCGACGATGATCGTCAGCGCCAGCACCGACAGCAGGATCAGCGGAATCATCGGCCAACCGCCGGCCTTGACCAGTTCCAGCACTCGCAAACCTCCGGCCTTCGGCCACTGGGGGGACAATCGTCCGGGACAATCAGGCCGCTAGCATACGGAGCGGACCGGACGGTGGCGATATTTCGGGGCAATGGCCGGGCTGATCAAGGCATTCCGGGCGCGTCAGGGCCGTCCGGCCGCATCCCACCAGCGCGGTTGTGCGGCGCGTCGCATTTCGACCTCGAGACCGCCGGCGCGCAGGCCCACACTGAGAGCCCCACCGGTTGAAGTATCGAAGGTCCGGGCACCGGCGTGGCGCCAGCGCTGCATGACTTCCGGCTTCGGATGGCCGAAGCGGTTGCCGTGTCCCGACGACACCAGCGCGATGCGGGCATGCGTGGCCTCGACGAAGCCCGGATCGGAGGAACCGGAACTGCCGTGATGCGCGACCAGCACGACGTCGGTGCGAAGCGCGGCGGCATCGAGCCGTACGAGGTCGCGCTCGATGACTTCGCCGATATCGCCGGTGAGCAGCGCCGAACCGTGCGCCCCGCGGATGCGCAGCACGCAGCTGGATTCGTTGGCGAGGTAGGGAAAGTAGCGCGGCGGGTGCAGGAACACGAACTCGACGCCGTCCCACACCCAGCGTTGTCCGGCCAGGCAGGGCGTGGTCGCGAACGGCAGGTCGACCCCGTCCGGGGCGTAGGTGACGGCAATGGGAAATTCCGCGTGCACAGCCTCGAACCCGCCTGCGTGATCGTTGTCGCCATGGCTCACCACGGCCCGATCCACGCGCCGCACGCCCAGCGCGTGCAGCGCCGGGGCGACGGCACGATCGCCGGCATCGAAACCGTCGCGCACCGCCGGGCCCATGTCGTAGAGAAGCGTGCGCCCGTGGGTTCGCACCAGCACGGAAAGCCCCTGCCCCACATCGACGACGAGCAGTTCGGCCTCGCCGTGCTTCGGAATGTCGCGATCAGGCAGCAGCAGGGGCAGCCACAGCAGCGCCGCCAACGCCTTGCCCGGCGTGCCGCGTGGAAGCAGCAACCAGAACGCGCCGCACAGCGCCAGCGGCAACGCGAACCAGCGCGCTTCGGGCAGCCACACCAGGGCAAGTCCGCTGTGCGCCAGATGCTCGAACAGCGGCCAGGTCAGGTCGAAACACCCCACGGCCCAGCGCCAGGCCCAGCCACCTGCACCGGGATGCAGTGCCTCGAGCAGCAAACCCAGCAGCGCCAGTGGCACGACCACGAGACTCCACCATGGCACGGCCACCAGATTGGCCAGCGGACCGGCGAGCGACGCCTGCCCGAACAGCGCCACGCTCGGCGGCAGCAGGCCGAGGGTCGCCACTCCCTGTGCCGAGAGGAACGAGCGCACGGGATTGTTCTCGCGGCCGGGCAGGCACCAAAGCAACCACGCCACGCCGAAGAAGCTCAGCCAGAAGCCGGCCCCGATCACCGACAAGGGATCGACCAGGATGACGACGATGGCGGCCTGGGCGAGCGATTGCGACGCGTGCGCCGGGCGGCGCCAGGTTCGTGCCGCGGCGACCACCGCGATCATCAAGACCGTGCGCAGCGTGGGCAAGGCGAATCCCGCGACGGCCGCATAGAGCGACGCACCTGCCACCGACGCGGCCGCGGCCGCGGTCGGCGCTGGCCATCGCCGCGCGAGCATAGGCAGCAACCACCACGCGCCGCGTGCGAGCAGGGCGAAGAAGCCCGCCACCAGGCCGACGTGGAACCCCGAAATCGCGATCAGGTGGGTGAGGCCGTTCGCGCGTAGCACTTCCCAATCGTCATCGCCGAGCGCACGGGTATCGCCGAGAGCCAGCGCCTGCACGAATCGGGCCGACGGTGCCCGCACCTGTGCCGCGATCGACGACGACATGCGTTCGCGCCACGCCTCGATGCCCTGTGCCGGCGCCAGTCGACGCGCCATTTCCGGGGCGTACACGTAGCCGGTGGCCGCCAGGCGCTGGGCCATCGCGAACTTTTCCGCATCGGCACCGCCCGGATTGCGCAATCCTCTTGGCGCACGCACGCGCACCGGCAGCGACCAGCGTTCGCCGGCGTGCAAATCGAAGCGCGGTCTGCGGACGTCGCCGCGGTGTTCGTCGTCGTACCAGGCCAGCCTGAGGGTGCGACCGCGCAGTTCAGGCAATGTCGCGCCGTCGTCCACGCGGAACATGAAGCGGCTGCGCCTTGGTTCGTGCACCGGCAAGTCGATGATGCAGCCCTGGACGACGGCTTCCTGTTTCTCCAGGCGTTGGGGCAGCTGCACGGACAGCGCGTACACGCCATGCAGGCCGGCCAGCCCGAACCCGAGCAGAAACGCGCCGGAAATGCGCGACCACGCAAGCATTGGAATGGATCGCCGCGGCACCCACTCTGTCCGCGACATCCAGCCTGCCAACCCCACAAGCAGGAGCAGCAGCGACAGCCACCACGGCGCCAGCCAGGGCAGCCACAGGCAGGCCACCACACCCGCCAGCAACGCCAGCGCGACGGAGACTCCAATGACCGGAACGGAAGGTGGCGTCCTTGCCACGTTGCTCATGCGCGCTACACCTCGTCGCGCGCCAGCTCGCGCAGCTTGCCTTCGTGCAGCTCGAGCACGCGGTCCATGCGCCGGGCCAGCGCGCGGGCATGGGTTACCAGCACCAGGCTGGTGTGGTGTTCGCGATTGAGCGCCAGCATCAGTTCGAAGACGGTCGCCGCGGTCTTCTCATCGAGGTTGCCGGTGGGCTCATCGCCGAGCACGCAGGCCGGACGATTCACCAGCGCACGCGCGACCGCCGCGCGCTGGCGTTCGCCACCGGACAGTTCACCGGGCTTGTGCTCCAGGCGATGGCCCAGCCCGACGGATTCGAGCAATGCCTTCGCCCGTTGCGATGCGTCCTCCACGCCGGTGCCGTTGAGCAGCACGGGAAGCATCACGTTCTCCAGTGCGGTGAACTCGGGCAGCAGGTGGTGGAACTGGTAGACGAACCCCAGCGACTTGTTGCGCAAGGCGCCACGCGCGGCGTCGGACAGCGCGCTCATCTTCTGCCCGGCGACGTAGACCTCGCCCGCGGTGGGCGTATCGAGCCCGCCCAGCAGGTGCAGCAGCGTGCTCTTGCCGGCGCCGGACGCGCCGAGGATCGCCACGGTCTCGCCCCTGGCTACCGACAGCGACAGGCCGTCGAAGACAGGGGTCCGCAGCTTGCCCTCGGAATACGTCTTGCCGAGCTGTTCGGCGTGGATGACCGCGGAGGCGATGGACTCATTCATAGCGCAGGGCCTCGGCCGGAGCGGTGCGCGCTGCGCGCCAGGCGGGATACACCGTCGCGAGGAACGCCATGACAAGCGCGGTAAGCGCGGTGAGGATCACTTCGCTGGCGCGCAGATCGGTCGGCAACCCGGTGATGTAGTAGACGTCTTCGGGGAGCAGCTGGACGCCGAAGAGGTATTCGATGCCGTGCAGGACGTGCTCCAGGTTGAGCGTCAGCAGGATGCCGCCGATGACGCCGATGGTGGTGCCTATCACGCCGATCAGGGTGCCCTGCACCATGAATACCTGCATGACCCCGCGCGGGGTCAGCCCCAACGTGCGCAGGATGGCGATGTCCGCCTGCTTGTCGGTCACCAGCATCACCTGCGAGTTGACCAGGTTGAAGGCGCCCATGCCGATGATGAAGGCGAGCAGGATAGCCATGATGGTTTTTTCCATCTTCAGCGCGCGGAACAGGTTCGCGTTCTCCCGGCTCCAGTCGCTGACGCTGTACGGACCGTTGAGTTCGAGCGCCAGATCGCGTGCAACTTCGAATGCCTTGTCCATGTCGTGCAGCTTCAGGCGCACGCCGGTGACGCCATCGCCCATGCGCAGGACCCGCTGCAGGTCCTTCATGTTGACGACGGCCAGGCCCTTGTCGAAATCGTTGTAGCCCGCTTCGAAGATGCCGCTGACCTGGAAGCGCTTCTGTGTCGCGATGGCGCCCATCGGCGTGCTGCGGAAGTCGGACATGGTCACGATCACGCTGTCGCCGACGCCGACGCCCAGCCACAGGGCGAGTTCGCGGCCGAGCACGATGTTGAAGCTGCCCGGCGTGAGCTGGTCGAGCCTGCCTTCGACCACCTTTTCCGGCAGCACCGAAACCTTGCCTTCTTCCGCCGGCAGAACACCGCGAATCAGCGCCGGCTGGTTGCGGGTGCCCGAAATCAGCGCTTCCTTCTCGACATAGGGCGCGGCACCGGCGATGCGCTTGTCGACCAGGGCGACGGCGACCGCGTGCGGCCAGTCCTGCACGGGCTCGCCGTAGCCGCTGACCGTGGCGTGCGCGGTCATCTGCAGCATGCGGTCGCGGATTTCGCGCTGGAAGCCGCCCATCACCGACATCGTGGTGATGAGGATCGCGACGCCAAGCGCGATGCCGACAATCGATGCGAACGAAATGAAGGAGATGAAGCCATTGCGGCGTTTGGCGCGCAGGTAGCGCAGGCCGATGGCGACGGGGACGGGTTTGAACATGCCGGATCGGTTCGGGGAGCGCGGCCGCGAGGCCGCTATGGTGCCATCGAACGTGGCGCGCGCACCGGAGCGCGCGCCGCCACGGCCAGCCGCAGTTCACGCCGGGCCTCAGGTCGCAGGTTGTCGGGCCAACCCAGCAGGTAATGCCGCCGTCCCCCGTCGTCGCGCCAGCACAGGAAGGCCAGGGAACCACGCCACCGCAATTCCAGTGCATCGACGGCCTCGCCATCGACGGTAGCGGCAGCATCGTTGTGCGGGATGACGACGGTGCGCGTGCGGCCTCGCCATTCGCGCAAGGCAAGGAATCCGGCGTGCGCCAACGCCGCAACGGCCAGCGGGCAGGCTGCGAACCATGGCAATTCCGAGGCGATTGCGGCGATCGCAGCGAGAAGCCCCAGAAGAAGCAACGTCACGGCGAGTACGCCGGACGCGCCCCACTCAAGGCGGCAAGGTGCGGATGCGATCGACCAGGGTCTGGATTTCGGCATCGTCGGCAGTTTCGTGGCCCATGAACCAGTGCCACAGCCTATCGTCCTCGGTTTCCAGCAGGCGTAGGAAAACGCCGCGCTGGCCCCCGGAAGATTGCCGCCATTCGCGATCCAGGTAACGGCTCAGCAACTGGTCGAGTTCCCGCATTCCACGCCGGCATTTCCAGCGCAGGCGACGCAGTTCGGCTTCGTCGTCCTGGCTCATCCGGGCAGCAGTCCGTAACCGAGCACCGCCCACAACACCCACAGGACCATGCCGCCCGTCACGTAAACATAGAAGCGATGCATGACCTTGTTGTAGGTGCACTGGATCCAGCTGTGGGCGACACGCAGGGCGACGAAGATCCAAGCCAGCGCCACGACCACCGGCGACACCAGTCCCGCCTGGTGCGCGACCACCAGCGCCAGGTAGAACAGGACGGGCAGCTCGAACAGGTTGCGGAAGTTGTCCGCGGCACGCGTGTCGGACAGCTTCGAGGCGATTTGCGACGAAGTAGCGACCGATTGGGGATGGATCCGCTCGCGCTTCATCTCGCCGATGCGCAGGAAGTACATGCGCCACCAGACCACGAAGGTCAGCAGCGCCATTGCCACTGCCGGAAGGAAGATCGCATTCGAAGTCATAAGTCCACCGTTGCGATGCCCTGCCCCCGAGCGACGCCGTCCGCTTCGGCGCGACGCTTGTAGAACTGCAGGATGGTACGCGCAGCATCGTCCACGAGCAGCCTGCCCCACGCGTTCGCATACCAGTTGAAGTTGGTGCTGACGCGATAGGTGACGCGAATATCCAGGCGCGTCGCGGAACCAACCGGCGTCAGACGATAGGACGTATCGACAAGGTCGAAGTACTTGCCACCGATCACCACATGTTCGTCGAGTGCTTCCGGCGGGATCGCACCGGGGAGGAAGGAATAGCGCCAACGGATGTAGCGGTTTTCCTGCCAGGCTTCGATCGGCTCGTCGAAGCGCACGCCCTTGTCCCAGCGCAGCTTGCGCACGCGGCCCTGCGGCGTTGCCACGGTGCGGGCCGACTCTGGATATGGCACGCCGATGCGATAAGCGAGGCCTTGGCTCATTTCGGAAGGCCGGATCGCCTGTGCGTCGTTGATCAGCTTCCAGATGACCTCGGGAGCGGCGTCGATCTGCACCGAGGCATCGGTGGATTGCACGCGATCCTGAAGCGGCTGTTCGCGCTCCCAAAGTCCCAGCAGCAGTGGCAACACCAACAACAGGCTCATGGCCGAAGCCGAGGGCCGATACAGCTTCAGCACCGCCCACATCACGACGCCGCCGAGCGAACTGACAACCAGGAACAGCGGCAGCGCCATCGCAATGCAGATGCTGCCCTCGATCATCAGCAGCGCCGTTCCGCCCACGAAGGCAAGGACCGGCAGCCATGGCGCCACCAGGGCATATCCCAGCGTTCGCCGGCGTCCGCCGGAAAAGTGGACCGTCAGGGACCCGATGAGAAACGGCACCAGGCAGACGAACGACCACATCATCGCTTCGCTGGCCGCGTTGGAGCGTCCGCCGGCAGCGAACAGCGGAAGTCCGAAGGCGAGCCGCATCAGCAGCCCGTAAACGGCACCGATGGCGAAGACGTAGCGCTTTTTCAGCGCTGTGCCGAAACCGGAGTCCCTGCCCGGCGCCGCGACACTCATCAGACGCGGCGCGCCAGCATCAGTTTCTTGATTTCAGCGATCGCCAGCGCCGGGTTCAGGCCCTTCGGGCAGGTCCGCGCGCAGTTCATGATCGTGTGGCAGCGATACAGCTTGAACGGATCTTCCAGGTCGTCCAGGCGCGCACCGGTGTCTTCGTCGCGCGAGTCGACGATCCAGCGGTAGGCCTGCAGCAGGATCGCCGGTCCGAGGTAGCGCTCGCCGTTCCACCAGTAGCTCGGGCAACTGGTCGAGCAGCAGGCGCACAGGATGCATTCGTACAGGCCGTCCAGCTTCTTGCGGTCGCCTGGCGACTGCAGGCGCTCGCGCGACGGCGCCGAACTCTGCGTGCGCAGCCACGGCTTGATCGACGCGTACTGCGCGTAGAAGTGGGTCAGGTCCGGCACGAGGTCCTTCACCACCGGCATGTGCGGCAGCGGGTAGATCGGCAGTTCGCCCTTGCCGCTGCAATCGCTGATCGCTTTGGTGCAGGCCAGCGTGTTGGTGCCGTCGATGTTCATCGCGCACGAACCGCAGATGCCTTCGCGGCAGGAACGACGGAAGGTCAGCGTCGGATCGATCTCGTTCTTGATCTTGATCAGCGCATCCAGAACCATCGGGCCGCAGGTCGCCAGGTCGACTTCGTAGGTGTCGACGCGGGGATTCATGCCGTCGTCCGGATTCCAGCGATAGACCTTGAACACGCGCGGCTGCTTGGCGCCGGGCGAGGCCCAGTGACGGCCCTTCTGGATCTGCGAGTTTTTGGGGAGAGTGAATTCGGCCACGTTGCTCGCTCCGGATCAGTAGACACGCTTTTTCGGCGGCACCACGGCGACGTCGTCCGTCAGCGTGTACATGTGCACCGGGCGGTAATCGATCTTGGTGTTGCCGGCTTCGTCGACCGAGCACAGCGTGTGCTTCTGCCAGTTGGCGTCGTCGCGTTCCGGGAAGTCCTCGCGGGCGTGGGCGCCGCGCGACTCCTTGCGGTTTTCGGCCGAGACGATGGTCACCAGCGCCTGGTCGAGCAGGTTCGACAGCTCGAACGTCTCGATCAGGTCCGAATTCCAGATCAGCGAACGGTCGCTGACCTTGACGTCCGCGAACGAGGCGTGGATCTCGCGCATCTTCGCCACGCCCTCGGCCAGCGTCTCGCCGGTGCGGAACACGGCGGCGTCGGCCTGCATCGTGCGCTGCATCTTGTCGCGGATGACCGCGGTCGGGGTGCCGCCGTTGGCGTTGCGCAGCTTGTCCAGGCGGGCGAGCGACTTGTCGCAGGCGTCGGCTTCGAGCTTGGCGTGGGCGCCGTTCGGGGTGATGGTCTCGGCGGCGCGGTTGGCGACGGCGCGGCCGAACACGACCAGGTCGAGCAGCGAGTTCGAACCCAGGCGGTTGGCGCCGTGCACCGACACGCAGGCGGCTTCGCCGATCGCGTACAGGCCCGGCACGACCGCGTCCGGATTGCCGTCGCGCAGCTGCACCACTTCGCCGTGGTAGTTGGTCGGGATGCCACCCATGTTGTAGTGCACGGTCGGGATCACCGGGATCGGTTCCTTCTCCACGTCCACGCCGGCGAAGATGCGCGCCGATTCGGCGATGCCCGGCAGCTTCTCGTGGATCACTTCGGGGCCCAGGTGGGTCAGGTCGAGCAGGATGTGGTCCTTGTGCTCGCCGACGCCGCGGCCTTCGCGGATCTCGATGGTCATCGAGCGGCTGACCATGTCGCGCGGGGCGAGGTCCTTCACGCTCGGCGCGTAGCGCTCCATGAAGCGCTCGCCGTTGCTGTTGCGGAGGATGCCGCCTTCGCCGCGCACGCCTTCGGTGATCAGGCAGCCCGCGCCGTAGATGCCCGTCGGGTGGAACTGCACGAATTCCATGTCCTGCATGCCCAGTCCGGCGCGCAGCGCCATGCCGCCGCCGTCGCCGGTGCAGGTGTGCGCCGAGGTCGCGCTGAAATACGCGCGGCCGTAACCGCCGGTGGCGAGCACCGTGCCCTGCGCACGGAACAGATGCAGCGTGCCTTCGGACATGTCGAGGGCGAGCACGCCGCGGCAGGCGCCGTGCTGGTCCATGATCAGGTCGAGCGCGAAGTATTCGATGAAGAACTGCGCGTCGTGCGCCAGCGACTGCTGGTACAGCGTGTGCAGGATCGCGTGGCCGGTGCGGTCGGCCGCGGCGCAGGTGCGCTGCGCCGGCGGGCCTTCACCGAAACGCGTGGTCATGCCGCCGAACGGACGCTGGTAGATCTTGCCGTCGTCGGTGCGCGAGAACGGCACGCCGTAATGCTCGAGTTCGATGATGGCCGGAATCGCTTCCTTGCACATGTACTCGATCGCGTCCTGGTCGCCCAGCCAGTCCGAACCCTTCACGGTGTCGAAGAAGTGGTAACGCCAGTCGTCCTCACCCATGTTGGCGAGCGCCGCGGCGACGCCGCCCTGCGCCGCCACGGTGTGCGAACGCGTCGGGAAGACCTTGGTGATGCACGCGGTCTTCAGGCCCTTCTGGGCGAGGCCGAAGGTCGCACGCAGGCCCGCGCCGCCGGCGCCGACCACCACCATGTCGAACTTGTGTTCCTGGATCTGGTAACTCTTGGTAGAAGCTGCCGTCACGTTGTTACGCTCCCAGCGCGATGCGGATGATGGCGAGCACGCTGGCGAGTGCCGCGAGGACGCAGATGAAGATGTTGGCCAGGTGCAGCACCGTCGCCGACCACGGCGTATGCACGTAGTCCTCGATGATGACCTGCAGGCCAAGCTTGGCGTGCCAGAAGCTGGCGATCACGAATGCGATCAGCAGCACGGCATTGCACGGGTTGGCCACGGCAGCGCGAACCGTGGCGTAGTCGTCGCCCACCAGCGAAAGGATCAGCCAGACGACGTAGATCGACAGGAACACCAGCGCGACGGCGGTGATGCGCTGCAGGACGAAATGGTGCGTACCGTCCTTGGCGGAACCGAGACCGCGTGCATTCTTCAGCGGCGTGCGCAGGCGATTGTTGGACAGGCTCATGCGCCACCCCGCTGCATCATCGCCAGCACCCAGATCAGCATGGTCAGCAGCAGGCTGCCGAACACGGAAATCCAGCTGCTGCGAACGAACGATTCGATCGCGTAGCCATAACCCGCGTCCTGCACCAGATGGCGGATGCCGTTGATCAGGTGGTAGGCCAGCGACCAGCTCCATCCGAAGAGGATGATGAAGCCGAGCGGCGAACGCGCGAATGCGCTGAAGTGCGCCCACTGCTCCGGCCCTGCCGCCAGGGACAGGAAGGCGCAGACCATGAGCAGGCCGCCCAGGGCGAGGACGATGCCCGTCCCCCGGTGCAGGATCGAGGTCACCATCTGTACCTGCCAGCGATACACCTGCAGATGGGGCGACAAGGGACGTTCGCGAACGCGGTCGGGAGCAGCCATGGGCGTGCGGGTGTCTCGGCTGGGCGGCTGGGCCGCGTGGCGGATGGAAAGAGCGTAGAGCGTGAAGCGCGAGCTAGAAGTCGATGCAGCGGCCGTTCTTTTCCCAGTCGCCGTAGCGGGTCGGTTCCGGGCCTTCGCGTCCGCCCCATTCCCTTGGGGGCTGCCTGTCGGTCGATTCGGCCGGCGCGGGCTTGCGACCTGCCTCGGTCACTGCGTCCGTGACACGCTCGTGCGGGGCTTCCTGGGGGGATTGGCCTATCATCACGGCGCAAAATCTTAATTCCCGCCCCCATGCATGACAACCCGCAGGCCGGTTCCGCCTCGGCCTTCAGCCTCCCCGACCACCGCGTGATCGCCCTCTGGGGACGCGACGCGGCGACGTTCGCGCAGGCGCAATTCATGAACGATCTCAAGGTCTTGGCGCCGGGACGCTGGCAATGGAGCGGCTGGCTGACGCCCAAGGGACGCGTGGTCGCGTTGTTCGCACTGCTCAAGTTCGACGAGGAGAACCTGTGGCTGCTGGTGCCGGACGCCGAGCCGGTGACGCTGGCCGCGGCACTGCAGCGCTTCGTCTTCCGCAGCAAGGTGACGATCGCCGCGCGCGACGACCTGCGGGTGGAAGGCGCCTTCGTCGTGCCTGCGCTGGCGCGCGGCAACGCAGTCGCGGGAGAACCGGAAACGGGGATCGAGCTCGACTTCAGCGCCGACGAGGGGCCGCGCACCTTGCGCATCCTGCCGGCATCCACGGCATCCCACGACCCGATGTGGATGGCGCGCTGGACCGCCTTCGACCTGAGACATGGCCTGGCCCGCTTGCCGGGCACGCAATCCGATCATTGGACGCCACAACAGCTGTCGCTGGATCGCCTCAATGCCTTCAGCGTCAAGAAGGGCTGTTACCCCGGCCAGGAAATCGTGGCGCGCACGCATTTCCTCGGCAAGGTGAAACGCGGCGTCGCGCTCGTCGAAGCCAACGCCGCACTGCATCCGGGCGAAGACCTCAAGGCGGCAGGCGAACCGCTGGGGCATCTGGTGGCCAGCGCCGACCACGACGGGCGCCATCTCGGACTCGCCGTCGTACCGCTCGATCGCGCGGCCGCGCCACTGCACGTGCGCGACATCGAAGTGCACGAGCTGCCGTTGATGGAAGGCCTGGCGCGCTAGTACGCGCCAGGCGACGGGCTTCAGGCCAGGCGATCGGCCGCCGCGACGATGTCCTCGTCCCCCGGGATCACCAGGAACGCGGCACCGGCCAGTGGCGTGTAGGTATCCGCGCCGACCACGCGCTGGAACGGACGCGCGCCATAACCGCCCTCGGCAATGGCCGTGATCACGCCCTCGCCTACGCCCGCGCTGTGGCGGCCTTCGTCGACGATGACGATCCGCCTGGCCGACTTCGCCTGTTCGACGATGTACGCCTCGTTGAGCGGCACCAGCCAGCGCAGGTCGATCACGCGCACTTTCCAGCCGTGCTTCGCCTCGATCGCGCGCGCCGCACGCAGACTCATCGGCACGCCATTGCCGTAGGTGAAGATCACCAGGTCGTCGTTGCCTTCGCCGTAAACGCGGCCCTCGCCCAGCGGCATTGCTTCCTCGGGCTTGGGGTACATGGTCAGCCACTGGCCGTCGCCGGCTTCGTACAGATCCTTGGTCATGTACAGCGCGATCGGCTCGAGGAACACGCTGACGCGGCCGTCGACCTTCGCCAGCGCCGTCAGCGTGCGCAGCATCGTCGCCGCGTCGTCGCCGCGCGACGGGCAGCCTACGACCAGGCCCGGAATGTCGCGCAACGCGGTGATCGAATTGTCGTTGTGGAAATGGCCGCCGAAACCGCGCTGGTAACCGAGGCCCGCGATGCGCACCACCATCGGATTGGCGTACTGGTTGTTGCTGAAGAACTGCAGCGACGCCGCTTCGCCGCGGATCTGGTCGCACGCGTTGTGGAAGTACGCGAGGTACTGGATCTCGGGGATGGGCAGCATGCCCATGTTGGCGAAGCCCTGGGCCATGCCCAGGATCATCGTTTCGTCCAGCAGCGTGTTGAACACACGACGCGGGCCGAAGGCCTTCTGCAAGCCCTTGGTCACCGTGTACACGCCGCCCTTCTGCGCCACGTCCTCACCGAACAGCAGCGTGTCGGGATACTTGGCGAAGATGTCGTGCAGCGCGTTGTTGATCTGGATGGCGAGATGGCGAGGCGCCTGGTTTTCGGGCAGCTTGGCTTCGCCACCGAAGACGTCGAGACGGCGCTGCGCATAGTCCGCGCGTTCGGCTTCCTGCTTCACCTTCGCCGGCGTGTACGGCGCAAGCGGCGCGATCACGTCCTCCAGCCTGTCCAGCTTGGAGCGGCGGTCGGCCTCTTCGGCCGCGGCGAAGCACTTCCTGCGCGTGGCTTCGTACAGATCGAGCACCTCGTCCTTCGACATCAGGCCCGATTCGAGCGCAATGGCAGCCGAACGCAGCAACGGATCGGCCGCTTCCACCGCACACAGCTCTTCGACCGAACGCCACTCGATTTCGAAGTCGGTGCCCGCATGACCCATGATGCGGTTGGTCTTCAGGTGCAGGAAGGTCGGGCGACGCGTGCGACGGCAATGCTCGACTGCCTTCTGCACGTCGCCGTAGCCCGATGCCAGGTCGAGGCCGTCGGCGAAGAAGTAGTCGAGGCCATCCATGTTGCGGAAGCGGTTGGCGATCCAGCCCGATGGCGTCTTCACCGAAATGCCGATGCCGTTGTCTTCGCAAACAAAAAGCACCGGCGCCGGCAGCTTCTGGTACGCGGTCCACGCCGCCGCGTTGAAGGCGGTCTGCGCGGTGGCGTGATTGGAGGAGGCGTCGCCGAACGAGCAGATCGCGATACTGTCGTCGGGAATCGGCAACGCATGACCGAGGCGCTTGCCGGTTTCGATGGCGACGGCAGTGCCCAGCGCCTTCGGCAGGTGCGAGGCGATCGTCGACGTTTGCGGCAGCACCCACAACGGCTTGCTGCCCCACACCTTGTGGCGCCCGCCCGAGGCCGGATCGTCCTTGCTCGCAGCGAAGGACAGCGCCGAATCCATGATCGGATCCATGCCCGGCAACTTGCGGAAACGCTCGGCCATGAAGCCGCCGGAGCGGTAGTGCAGGAATGCGGGATCGGTATGGCGGGTGAGGCGCGCGACCATCGCATTGCCTTCGTGGCCACTGGAACCGATGGTGTAGAAGACCTTGTTCTGCACGCGCAGGACGCGCGCCATCAGATCGAGGTGTCGGCTGATCAGCTGCGACTCGAACAGGTCGCGGAAGCCCTGCGCGTCGAGCGCACTGCCTTCGAGGATCGACTCATGGGCGGCCGGCTTCGCATCGCTTTGTCCATTCCAGGCCTTCACGAAGTCGCTGAAGTTGACGTCGCAGATCTCGGCCCGGTTGAGGCCCTTCATGCGTGCGGGAATGGGATTGGGAATGGTCGCGAACATGGACTGATTTCGTATGGGGCGGAACGTGTCCGCCGTTTGAGATTGACGAAGGCGGCAGCAGCGCCTCAGGTGGACTGGTCGATCAACGCCTGTGCGTCGGCGTCGGGCGCGGGCATCGGCACGAAGCCGGGCGTCGCTTCGACGCGCTCCAGCCATCCGCGGATCGCCGGGTAGGCAGCCAGATCGATCCCGCCGTGACCGGCGACGCAGGTGTAGGCATGCAGCGCGATATCGGCGATTCCGTAGAAGTCGCCCGTGAACCACTGCTGCGAAGAAAGGTGCCGTTCCATTACGGCGAGCGCCTGGTGGCCGCGCTCGCGCAATCTCGGCAGGTCGGCGCGGCGGGGCGAATCGATCGGTGTCCAGCCGCAGATGAAGCGCGCGACCGCGATGTACGGCTCGTGGCTGTACTGCTCGAAGAACATCCAGCTCAGCGCCTGGGCTTTCTGCCACGGATCCACCGGCAGGAACGGCGTGCCTTCGGCCAGCCAGTGCAGGATCGCGTTCGACTCGGTGAGCACGCGTCCGTCATCGAGTTCGATGAAAGGCACCTTGCCGTTGGGATTCCGGGCCAGCATTTCCGGCGTGCGCGTGGACCCGTCGTCGCTGCGCTTCTCGATCCAGCGGTAATCGCGGCCCAGCTGCTCCAGCAACAGGCGCACCTTGTGGCAGTTGCCCGATGGCGAGAATCCATAGACGGTGATCACGCCGCGATCTCCTTGCGCCGGGCGCGCCATTCCTCGCGCGACTGCCCCCAGATCTCGATGGGATGCACGTCGAGAGGCGGAGGCAACCGGCCCGGTCCGCGGTTGCGCGAGCCCAGGCGCCGCGCCACTGCCTGCGAGGCCGTATTGGTCGGTGCGATGGAATGGATCACCTCGCTCCAGCCCAGCACATCGAAGGCGTAATCCATCGCAGCGATGCACGCTTCGGTCGCGTAACCCATGCCGCGCGCATCCATGTGGAACGAATAGCCGATCTCGGTACCGGGCCAGCCGTCGGGTTGCCAGGGACCGGCCTGTCCCATCCAGCGACCGCTCGCCTTCTCGATCACGGAAAACATCGCGAACCCCTGCAGCATCCACGCGCCCGGCATCTGCAGGAAGCGGCGCCACGCCTCATGGCGCTGCAACGGGCCGCCGATGTGATGCGAGCTTTCGTCCGCGAGCATTTCCGCATAACGCTCGAAATCCCCGATCCGCGGCAGGCGGAGGATCAGTCGCGGGGTTTCGAGCTGGACAGCGGGAGCGGCCAAGAGCGGATCCTCCGGACGGAGCGACATCGCTTGCGCCTGCTGTCGCAGGCGCAAGCAAGGAAAACATCAGAACGCGCTGATGCCGGTCAGTTCACGACCGATCACGAGCTGGTGGACCGTCTCGGTACCTTCGTACGTGATCACGGATTCGAGGTTCAATGCGTGACGAATCGCCGCATGCTCGGTGGTGATGCCGGCGCCGCCCAGCAGGTCGCGGCATTCGCGCGCGATGTCGATGGCCATGCGGCAGTTGTTCCACTTCGCCAGCGATACCTGCTGCGGCTGCATCTGGCCCGCGTCCTTGAGACGGCCCAGCTGCAGCACCAGGAGCTGGGCCAGGGTGATGCGGCGGGCCATTTCGGCCATCTTGATCTGGGCGCTCTGCGTGGCCGCCACCGGACGGTCGAACAGGATGCGCTCCTTGGAGTAGTTCAGCGCCTCATCCAGACAGGCGATGGCGGCACCGATCGGCCCCCAGGTGATGCCGTAGCGGGCCTGCGTAAGGCAGCCCAGGGGACCCTTGAGGCCCTTCACGTTGGGCAGACGGTTCGCTTCGGGGACGCGCACATTGTCGAAGTACAGCGCGCTGGTGACCGAAGCGCGCAGCGACATCTTGTGCTTGATCTCCTGCGCCGCGAAGCCGGCCATGCCCTTCTCGACCACGAAGCCCTGGATGCCTTCGTCGGTCTGCGCCCAGACGATCGCGATGTCGGCGAGGTTGCCGTTGGTGATCCACATCTTGGAGCCGTTGAGGATCCAGTCGCCGCCGTCCTTGCGCGCGTTCGTCTTCATGTTGGCCGGATCGGAACCGCCATGCGGTTCGGTCAGGCCGAAGCAGCCGATGATTTCGCCGCGGGCCATGCCCGGCAGCCAGCGTTCGCGCTGCTCTTCGCTACCGTAGGCGTAGATGGGGTACATGCACAGCGAGGACTGCACGCTGACGAAGCTGCGGATGCCGCTGTCGCCGCGCTCCAGCTCCTGGCAGATCAGGCCGTAGCTGACGCCGTTGAGGCCGGCGCAACCGTACTTCTCCGGTAGCGACGAACCCAGCAGGCCCAGCTCGGCGATTTCCGGGACGAGTTCCTTCGGAAAGCGCCCTTGGTCGAAGGCGTCGCCGATGAGCGGCAGCACGCGCTCGTTGGTGAAGCGCGCGACAGTGTCCTGGACAGCCCTTTCTTCTTCGCTGAGGAGGGAGCGGACGTCGAACAGATCGTAGGGATTCAGGGCCATCGGGGGTGCTCGGGCGCGAATAAAGATCCCCATTGTATCGGCCGCTATTGCGGGGCGGCACCCGTGGAATGGCCGACGATCGGCCGCCGTTGGACGCAAAGCGACGACGGCCCCTGCGGAATGTTCAAACGCTCCGGGTGTGCGGCTGGAACGCCCAAAAGGAACGGGGCCGGAAATCCGGCCCCGTTCGGTTTGCCTCGCGGCGAGCTGCTGGTCGGGTATCAACCCTGCGTCTTGTCCGCAGTGGCCGAGGCGGTCTGGGTGACCACTTCGCCGTCGACGACAGGCAGCCTGTCGCCCGGCTTCTCGTCCATGCGGATGGTGTGTTCCTGACCTTCGTAGCGGTAGGTCACGTCGTAGCCGACCACCTCGTTCTCGCTGCCCAGACGGATCTGGCTGCCCGGCTTGCTGCCGGTACGCATGGTGCCGGTCGTGCCGTCCGGGTTGCGGTAGGTGACGTTCCAGGCAACGGTCTTGCTCGAGGTGCTGGTATCCGAGACGGTATGGCACTGTCGCTCGGTGCGATTGACCACCTTGCCGCCGACATGATTCTTGTCGACCCGGTTGCCGATGTAGCCACCCGCTGCGGCACCCGCCACGGTCGCGGCCTTGCGGCCATTACCGCTGCCGATCTGGTTGCCGACGAGGCCGCCGATGATCGCACCGGCCACGGTGCCGCCGACGTTGCCGTCGCGTTCCGGGGCGCGCTCCTGCACCACGACGTCCTCGCACACTTCGCGCGGCGTCGAGGTGGTGCTGGTCTCCTTGACGGGCTCGGACCCGATCACGGTGGCGTACTGCGGCTTCTTCTCCGTCAGTTCCTTCACGTTGACGACGTCGGCGTATTCGAGCTTGCTGCCTTCGATCGCATTGTCGGCGGCGACGTCTTCGCCGGTGGCCTCGGCAGCGGGATTCGCCGTAGCGAAATCGTTCGCTACCGTGTCGTGGCTGCGGAAGCTGTTGTATGCCGCAACTGCGACGCCACCCACCAGCAGCGACGCCAGCGCGACGGCGAGCATGTTCTTGTTCATTTGGAGCCTCCTGCAGCGGGAGTTGCCCGCGGGTTGGTTTGGACGGCCGCATTCCAGCACCGCGAACCTGAACAAGCGCGTAGCCGCGACAACGAAAACCTAACGGGCGTGAACCCGTTGTTCACAGCGTGATAGCGTGCACATATCCACGTTATCGGGTTCTGCCATGGCAAATCCCCTACTGGCTCCCATCCTCGGCTTCCTGGGAAGGCTCAGCTACCCGCGACTGTTCGTAGTTACGGCGGCGCTGTTCCTGATCGACCTGGCCGTGCCCGATTTCATTCCGCTGGCGGACGAAATACTGCTCGGCCTCGGCAGTCTGCTGCTTGCGAATCTCAGGAGACGCAAGGCACCGGTCGGCCGCGATGCGATCGAGGGCGAGCCTCGTCGCTGAGCCGATGGTGCTGGTCGACACCCACTGCCATCTCGACGCTTCCGAGTTCGATGCGGATCGCGATGCAGTAACTGCACGTGCGCGCGGCGAAGGCGTCGTCCGTCAGATCATTCCCGCCGTGGATGCCGCAGGCTGGCCAAAGTTGCGCCACATTTGCGCGACGAAGAATGCCGGCCTTCACCCCGCATACGGCCTCCATCCCATGTACCTGGAGGCGCATCGCGAGGAACACCTGTGCCAGTTGCGCGACTGGATCGAACGCGAGCATCCCGTGGCCGTGGGCGAATGCGGGCTGGACTACTTCGTCGAAGGTCTCGACCGCGACCGACAGGCAGAGTATTTCGATGCGCAGCTACGACTGGCGCGTGATTTCGAACTGCCCGTCATCGTGCATGCCCGTCGCGCGGTCGACGCGGTGATTGCCATGATCCGCAAGGTCGGCAAGCTTCGCGGCGTGGTGCACAGCTACTCGGGTAGCGAGGAACAGGCCAGGCAGCTGTGGGATCTGGGCTTCATGATCGGCCTGGGCGGGCCTGTCACCTACGATCGTGCAAACCGGCTGCGGCGGCTTGCCAGCCAGATGCCTTTGGAGCATCTCCTTCTGGAAACGGATGCTCCGGATCAGCCCGACGCCGGCATCCGCGGCGAACGCAACGAGCCGGCGCGTCTGACGACCGTGCTGTCGACGATCGCGGAACTGCGCGGCGTCGCTCCCGCCGAGGTGGCGGCAGCGACGACGGCCAACGCGGAGCGGCTGTTCCGCCTCCCGTCGCAGTCGCAGTAACGCCTACTTCCTGGGTTTCAGCAGCAACTCCAACGCACGCCCCGCGGCGGCGAAGGCGAACGTGCCGGTAATGTGCGTCGCGGCGCCGAGTCCGGCTCCGCAATCCAGCTTGAGCGCGGCATCGCCGCTGACCTGGGGCCGGATGCCGCACACGCTTCCGTCCGGCTGCGGGTATTGCACGTTCTCCAGCGAATAGATCGCCGAAATGCCGAAATAGCGATCGCGGTTCTTCGGGAAGTTGAATTCGCTGCGCAACTTCTTGCGTACCAGCGCAAGCATGGCGTCGTGCTCGGTACGCGACAGGTCGCGCACCCGCACCAGCGTCGGATCGGTGCGGCCACCGGCAGATCCGCACACGATCAGCGGCAGCTTGCGGCGGCGGCACCAGGCAATGAGCTCGACCTTGCTGCGGAAGCTGTCGCACGCGTCCAGTACGAGATCGAAGCCGCGATCGAGCAGCGCCTCGACGTTGCCTGCCGTCAGGAAGCTCGGGATGGCCTCGACCTCGATGGCCGGATTGATGGCCCGGCAACGCTCGGCCATCGCTTCGACCTTGTTGCGACCGTACTGCCCCTGCAATGCCGGCAATTGCCGGTTGGTGTTGGATACGCACAGATCGTCGGCGTCGATGAGGCACAGGTGGCCGATGCCGCTGCGCGCCAGCGCTTCGACGGCCCATGAGCCCACGCCGCCCATGCCGATCACGGCGATCCGCGCCTGCGCGAACTGTTGCAGCGCACCCTTGCCGTAGAGACGGTCGATGCCGCCGAACCGCTCGAGCCAGCGGGAATCCAGTACTTGCGAAGTCATGCCGCCATTGTAAGCGGCGCCGGTGGCGAAGCCTGCCGCAGCCTTGCTATGGTGCGCGGCAATTCGCCACCCCGGTGGCCTGACGCGAGGACTGAGCATGAGCGATCCGAATCCCGGCACCGTCGCCCGTAGGGGCAATGGCTCCAGGTATCTGTTCCTGTTCCTGCTCGGGCTGGTCGTCGGCGCCGTCGCCATCGTGATGGCGCTGCGCGCCTGGGATGCACGCAAGGACCACTTCCCGGAAAGCCTCATGCATGTGCAGGGCTGGCACGTGCGGCAGCTGGCCAAGGCCGTCGAACAGAACCGCTGCGCGGCGACCGATACCCTGCCCCACTTCAAGGCACTGCGTACCACGGCCGACGACCTCGAGCGCGCATTCCCCGGACTGGCGGACGACCAGCGCTTCACCCAGGCGGCCAGCAACCTGCGAGGCACGCTCGACGCCGCATTGGCCTCGCCACCGCTGAATTGCGAAGGCGTGGCGCGCTTGAACAAGGACATCGGTGCCGGCTGCAAGGCCTGCCACCAGGATTTCCGCTGACACATCATGTGTCCCGCTGCGCGCTGAACGCGGCAGCGGCTCGGCTCCCGAGTTGATTGCCGGTTCACGCGAGCGCGCCTAGTTTGGCGACACCTGGTCGAGGCAGACCACTGTCCCCAAGGAGCGTCGCATGACTACCCGCAACCCCCTTCTGATCTGTGCCGCTGCGGCCTCGCTTGCGCTCGCAGGTTGCGCTTCGTCGCCCGGCTACAGCGACAGCGGTTATTACGGCGGCGGCTATGGCCAAGCCAGCTGCTACGACTGCGGCACGGTGACGCGCATCGAACAGGTCGGCCAGCCAACGAGCGGTGTAACCGGCGCCGTCCTGGGCGGCATCGTAGGGGCCGCGGCCGGTCGGGAGATTGCCGACGACAAGAGCAAGGGCCGCCGCAATACCGCTACCGCGGCCGGCGCGGTCGCAGGTGCCGTCGCCGGCAGCGCGATCGAGCGCAATGTGCGCGGTGCGCGCTACAACGTGTACGTGCGCATGGATGATGGTCGTGTGGTTACCGTCACGCAGAATGACCTCAATGGCGTCCGCGAAGGCTCCTATGTCCGGGTAGCCAACGGCCGCGCCACACTGCGCTGAAGCCTGCCTTCAGCAATAAAAAGGGCCCGCCATGCGGGCCCTTCCCGCGTCTGGAGTCCCGTTTATTTCCAGCAGTCGGTGGTCGCGCCGGTTTTCAATCCGGTCTGGTCGATCGTCATAGTCCCGCACTTCGTCTCGGCGACTGCCTGGCGTCCCTGAGGAACGATCTGCAGGACGTAGCCCGTGCCGTTCGGGGTGCCGACGAATCCGATCGCGTAGTGAGGGTTGAGGTCGCTGCTGCAGCTCGGTGCGGGTGCGCCGGTGTACGTCATGTTGGTCGTGTAGAAGCGCTCCATGAACTGCGCCTGCTCCGTCAGGCAACCCTGAGCGGCGGTCCGACGCGACCTGACCATGGCGAACTCGTAGCTGGGCAGCGCAATGGCCGCCAGGATTGCAACCACCGCCACCGTGATCATCAGCTCCATCAGCGTGAATCCCGCGCTGACGGAGCTGCCGCGCCGACGACGCTCCATGAGCCGCGATCGTTGCAGTGCGCCCATGTCAGTCCCTCAGGATTTCGCGCCAGGAAACGCGCTGCGGCGCCGTCCCCGGCGGGTTGATCGGCGGATCCGCCTTGCCGCCCAGCGAACCACCGACGACGGCGATGGCGCTGCCCGGGCCGCGGATGATGATCGGCTTGGTGAGCATGCCGATGCCCGGATCCAGGGAGCCGACAGCGATCTTGTTGCCAGCGCTGTCGGTGAGCGTGTCCTGGTTGTTGAACACGCCATCGCCATTGGCGTCGAAGAACGGGTTTTTGAGGCTCGTGCCCGTGAACGCATCCAGCGCGTTGAGATAACCCTTGCCACCCGCATCGCACGCGTTGCTGGTGGGCGGAATGATGCTGGCGAAGAAGAGCGCCGAACCATCCACCAGCGGTCGATTGATGACACGCTCGCCTTCGACGGGCTTGGAAAGATCGATGTACCAGCCACGTTTATCCGAAGGCAGCAGCGCCGGCGCTTCAAATGCGCGGTTGCCAGTGGCGGTATCGACGACCGCGATCGTCCGATGCTCGAGGTCGGACTTCGAAATCGTGTCGGTGCTGTCGTCGATGAGTCCGTACATCGACTGGATGGTGGTGTCGGTGAGGTCTGCCGTGGTGAGCAGGCTGCCGGTGCCGACGAACACCCAGCGTTTTCCAGTCAGCGGATCGCGGGCCAACGCCAGGTCGGCCGTGATCGGCTGGCCGGATGGCGTGCGGAACAACGGGCTGCCGTTGAACGCCACCTTGCCCGTGCCGGCGCTGTTGGTGAAATCGAACTTCCAGACATTGCCCTTGAGGTCGCCGGCGAATACGTAGTCGACGGTCCCATTTCCGTCCTCATCCCAGCCGCGCGGCGACGAGAGGCCGTTGTCGCCTGCGCTCCCGGTGTCGATTTCCTGCATCACCGCACCGCTCAGCAGATTGACCACGTACAGGACGGCCTTGCCATTGGTGCTGTTGATGCCGTTGCCGAAGATCGCGACCTTGGTTCCACCGTTCAGCGTGGTGATCATCGGCTCGCCCAGGACGTAGCCCATGTTGCCGCCGCTGGTTCGCTCCCATAGCACGTCGCCCGTGGAGAACGAATCCGGATTGCTGACATCGAGGGCGTAGACCCCCTTGCCACCACGTCCCAGCGTGCCCACCAGGTAGTTCTTGCCGGGCGTGACCGAACGCGGCGACACCACGATGGGCCCATCCACGAAGTACTCGTGCGAGTACTGCGGGCTGCTCAGGGTCGCCAGCTTCGTGAAATCGATGCCGCCGGGCACGTAGGCGAACCGCTCGATGCCGGTCAGCGCGTTGAAGGCATGCATCATGCCGTCGTTGGCACCGACGAAGATCGTTTCCGTGTCCTTCACGTACATCGGCGACGAATTGACGATGTCACCCAGCACCGTCTCGCGGTCGCGCAGTTCGCCGCCGTTCTGACGCTCGCGATCGCGACTGCCCTTGATATAGGCGACGTTGTCGGCGGCGCTCACCGGGGCAATCGCCCGGCTGGACTGGTCGAGCAGGCTCGATTGCGTCGCAGTCGGGAACGTCGCGCCACCCGAGCCGTTCCAGGTCAGGAAGGTACGCCCGCTGGAGGGAATCAGCTGCGAAGCCTTCCAGGTCGCCGTATCGGAAACGCCGGCCTCCGACGCGTCGTAGGCGGCGAGTTCGCCGCTCCATTTGCCGGACACATAACTGGCCTGGTAAACGCGCGTGTTGGTGATGAACGAGGTGCTGTTCGCCGTCACGTTCGACGCGGACCCCAGACGCTCGGCAACGGAGGCGAAAGCCTGCAGCAGTCCTTCGGTGAATTCCTTGGTGTTGCTCGCGACCAGAAATCCACCGTGACCATTCACGCCCGCGTGCCACAGATCGTCGATGCGATCAGCGTTCTCGCCGCCGTTGATCGGATCGGGCCAGTGCTTGGTGCCATTGGTAATGGAGGAAAGGTCGGTCTTGGGATCGAGCGTGCCCTTCAGGCCGATGGAAACGCCGAAGGTGACCATGTGTTGCCAGAACGCCGGGTCGGCAAAGGACTTGGGAACGTTGTTCTCCAATCCGGCTTCGAACTGCGTCTTGGCGCGCAGGTCGTTCTTCCAGTAGTGCATCGCCACGTCGGCCAGGGTATCGGGGCGGGAGCGAGAACCCGTCTCGACGAAGTTGTCGCGATACGGATTCTTCACCTCGTAGGTGTAGCTCTGCTTGAGATTTCCGTCGGCGTCGCGTTGCTCAATGGTCGGGCCCGCGGTGCCGTCGGCATCGCCGATGGCGGCGTAGCCGGCCTTGTCGTTCCAGAATCCGTCGGTGGTCAGGATGGTGAAGTTCTGGCGGCAACTGATCTGGTTGGCACCGGTTTCCGGCCCCCAGGGACCACTGGCTCCGGATTGCGAGAAGTACTCGCCTGCGCGCTGCAGCGCGCGGTGCAACGGCGTCGAATCGTTGGCGGTGGCAGACTGCAGGCGGTCGTACCAGTTGACCTTATTGTTGCCGCGAAAAAGTCCGCCATCGGTGCCGACCGGGATATCGAAGCGGGTGTTGTTGACGCCGTTGCGATTGATCGTGTCCAGGCCGAGGCGGAGCTTTTCTCCGACGCGGCTCAACGCTTCGCTGGCGCCCGCCTTGGCCACTTTCATGCGCGTGCGATGGTACGAGTACCAGGTCGCGAAATTCTTCATCTCATCGGCATCGCTGCGCCCCGTGGGAGTGGCGTAGCTGCAATCTTCCCAGTCGCCCCGCCTGTACGTGAGGCATTGCTGGACCCGGGTCGTGCCCTTCGAGGTAACGAAGCGATAACGCGTGAAATTGGAGCGCTTTGTGCTGGTCGCCACCGCAGCCGATTTGGGCACGTAGAAGATGGGGCTTTCGTCCGAAAGGTCCACCGACCCGCGCAGCAGCGCCGTATCGCTGTACGCCGAATAGAAGGAAGTCCCTCCGGTGAAGCGCGTGCCATCCGCCTTGATCCATGGCTGGTAGGTAACCGCCGGGTTGTAGTAGATGGTGTTGTGTCCGTAGGACACATCGGTCACTTCGTCCTCGTCCAGGTCACCATCCTCGATGTTCGCTGGCATGGCCACCCAGTCCATCGAACCGGAATCGTCGAGAATGAAAAGAACGTTCGCGGGGGGATA
Organism: Lysobacter yangpyeongensis; assembly: GCF_042655745.1. NCBI lineage: Bacteria > Pseudomonadati > Pseudomonadota > Gammaproteobacteria > Lysobacterales > Lysobacteraceae > Lysobacter > Lysobacter yangpyeongensis. The sequence goes on from NZ_JBHSNM010000001.1 coordinate 1,200,958, forward strand.
CTCCGCCTGCGATTGCAGCGGGACATTGGGAATGTCCAGGGCATGGCCGGGCGCCGCCGCGAGCGTCGCAAGGAACGTGAGCGCCGCCGCCAGGGAGCGGCTGCTGCGAGGGGCGTGGCCGACTGCGCGACTGGATTGGGTCTTGGTCATGTGTCGGCTCCGATCAGGGGACCGCGTAGATGGATTGCAGCATCACTTCCGCGCGGCCATTGGCGCGGCTCAGTGCCGTGATGCGGTAACGGCTCTCGGTGCCGCTGCACGCGCTTTCGCCGATGACGTGTTCGGTGGTGCAGCTGCCGCGGGGAGGAACATTGTTCGCAAGCAGCTCCACGATGAACTTCGGTCGTGCCGTTTCGGTGCCGAGGTTCACGAGGGTCTCGGGGGCATCGGTCCATACCGCTTCGTCTTCCCACACCGGCGCGGCGGTAGGATCGGGCTTCGCGCACAATCCCTTGGAACAGCCGGACGCAGGCAGTGCGGGCTTGGTGGATGCAAGCAGCTCGCCTTCGCGCAGCGCGGCTTCCGCCGCCTGGAAGGACAATCCGCGGTCGCGCACGCTGGAACTCATGCGCTCTTCCATCAGCGTGCCGCGCAGGCTCGCGAGCCCCAACAGCGCGATCACCAGCAGCAGGATCAGCACAGTGATGAGCGTCGCCGCGCCGCGCTGGCGCGATGGTGAGGTGATGGGGGTCGGTCGCATGCTCATTGGGCGTGGTTCCGGATGGTGACGACGAGCTGGAGGTGGCGACGCAAGCCCTGTCCGTCGGTACCGACTGTTTCGGTACCTTCCAGGGTGAGGTCCATGTTCACGGCGACGACCTTGTCGGAAGCCCAGTCCGCCGCGGTCACGGCAGTGGCGTCGACGTAGTTGGTAGAGCCGGCAAGGAGGTACTGCAGGTTCAGATCGCGCACCCCGTCGACGATCTCGTTGTTGTCGACCGTCAGTACGCCGCCGTTGTTGCGCAGCGTGGACTGGTACAGCGAACGGCCACCGCGCCCGTTCGCACCGATGTACCAGCGGGTTGCGCGCAGCTTGGCGAGAATCGCGGGCCAGAGATCTTCCGCCTCGTTCTTGACGCCGTCGTCGTCGCCGTCGCATCCGCCTCCGGAAAACTTGCCCTGATAGCAACCGAAGGCGTACTGGTTGCCGTTCGTGGTGCAGTTCACCGGCGTACCGAAGCCCAGGCCCTTGCTGCAATTGCCCGGTGTTCCGATGCCGGGGTTATGCACGATGGTGTCGTTGGTTCCCGACTGCGCGTTGGTGACCTGGAACACCGCGGCCTCGGCGAAGTCGCAGGCAAGCGCCAGGTCGCCGTCGAACAGGCCGTGATTGACCGTGTTGACCTTGAACTGCGCCGACGCAGGCACGTGGCTGACAATGGCCACGCCGTTGGAAACCGCGGACTTGAGCTCGATGGCGTCCGTACCGGCGATGCGTTGCCCCGCCGCCGTGCCGAAGGCCGCATCGGCGAAAGCCTGGGTGCCTTCGTAACCGCGGATCCCGGTGGTGAAATCCGTGTACCACAGCGCGGTGGAGTTCTTGATCACGTTGTAGAGGGGCAGGTTCTTCTCGCAGGGGTTACCCGCCGATTCGCGCATGTCCCGAGCCATCAGCTCGAACGCGACCCGCATGTTCTCCTGGATTCGCCCCAGGCTTTCGGTCGAGGCATAAGTACGGCTGGTGGCAACGAATACGGTGCTCGCCGCGCCCACGACGATCAGGCCGACTACCAGGGACACCATCAGTTCGACGAGGGTCACGCCGCGCGAAAAGCGCGCACGTGCATGGGCATGACGTTTCATAGGCGCGTGACGATCCTGACGGTGTGCTCGGATTCGCCCTTGGCGCGCGCGTCGTTCCACTGCACGGCGATCGTGCATTCCACGCTGCCGCAAGCGACCTGTGCGCAGGCGGACTGACCAAGGGTCTGCTTCAACGAATCGATCCAGTTGGCCAGGTCGTTCATGGCCAGCGTTCCCCGGTCGGGGGCACTGCACGTCATCGTGTCGAGGTTGTAGCCGCCGATGCGCGCGACCTCGCGATTGGCGCGCATCGCATCGAGGATGGCGTAGGTCTGCACCGTCGCCTGGCTGCTCTCCAGCGAGCTCTGACTGCTGCGGAGTGCGGTCATCTGCAGCGCGGCGACGCCGAGCATGCCGAATGCGAGCACGACGATGGCGATGAGCACTTCGATCATGCCGACGCCGGCTTGCCGGCGCAGGGAGCGGAGTCCCGGCCTGCGGGCGCTTGGTGGTGTGGTCATGGCTTGTCTCCAGGCGCCAGGCACTTGCCGCCGGCGTTCTTGCTGGTCACTCGAATCCGGCTGCCCGCGCCGATGCTGATATCCCGCTCGTTCTCCTGCGGATGCAGGATCGGCAGGCATGCGCCTACCGCGGCGTTGAGCAGGTTGCCGCCGGCATCCCTGGCCATGCCGTCGGAATTGAAGGTGACTCTCCCGGCGAAGGCGGTGCTGCCGAGCAGCTGCACGTTCCCGGCCACCGTTGCACGACGGACCAGGCGTTCGGCGACGTCGTACTGCCCGTCCCTGTCGGCATCCTGGAAGACGATCCAGCCCGTGGCGCCCGCCGCCGCGCAGGACGGAATGGCGGCGTTCGGGTCCACGCTGAGGCACGCAACGGTGCGACGGTTGACCCGGATGGCCTCGAGGCGCGCCGACTGCAGGGAGGCCACGGTTTCGTTTGCGGCGGAACGCAGGCGATTGCCATTGACCAGCGATTGCATCGCGGGCGTGGCGGCCGCTGCGAGAATGGCCACCACTGCCAGCGTGACCATCAGTTCGATAAGGGTGAACCCACGCACCGCCGATCGACCCGCCGACCTGCCGGTTGCGCCAGGAATTGCGCGGATTGACGGGACGCCCACCGCAGTTGCGGCAACGAGCGCGGCGGCCAGGTTGGCCCGCGTTTCCCCCCGGTTTTTCCCCTGCATCCTTTCCCCCAGTGCACAATCCCCGCACTGCCCGCACCCCCGCGGACAGCCGGTTACCGTTCGTCAGACCGACTTACGGTAGGAATTTACAGGCTGAACGGCAAGAATATCCGACCAGCGGTAGCCCAGTGCCCGATCCGTGAGCCTATTCACAATTGATTTGGGGCTCCTGGGGGTTTGGGCAGATTTTGCAAAGCCTGCATTGCTGCATCGCAGCACGAATGGGCGGCGCGTCCGCCCCCAAAGACCTGCCCCGGCTGAAAAGAAAAACCCGGCCGGAGCCGGGCTTCAAAATCCTGTGGCGCGGACGAACCGCGACGGGACGAAATTAGATCGGTTCGACGGCGTCGGCCTGCAGGCCCTTCTGGCCCTGGACGACGGTGAACGAAACCTTCTGGCCTTCCTTCAGGCTCTTGAAGCCCTGCACCTGGATGGCACGGAAGTGCACGAACACGTCTTCACCATTTTCGCGGCTGATGAAGCCGAAGCCCTTGGCATCGTTGAACCACTTGACGGTACCGGTTTCGCGGGTCGACATACTTACTTGCTCCCTGGAACATTTGCTGGTTGGACACGACGCTCATCGTGTGCTGGTTCGCAAGGAGGAAGCGAGGTGTAACGATGTAGCGGATCGACGGATCAACCGCATCGGGCCACGGTTCACGGTGACCCTGGCAAACACAGCGCCCGCACGGTACCCCGGGCCCGGTGAAAATGCAACGAACCTCGCCGGGGGTCCGAAAGCCCCCGAACAGCGCCCCAATCACACAGATCAGACGACGGACCGAATGGACTTTCAGACGCTTTATTACGTGCTCGCGGTAGTAATGATGGTGGTCGGCATCGCGGGCACGGTTCTGCCCGCCCTGCCGGGCCTGCCCCTGGTGTTCGCGGGAATGCTGCTGGCCGCCTGGGCAGGTCATTTCGAGGAAGTGAGCGGATGGACGATGGTCGTCCTGGCGCTCCTCACCCTGCTCTCCCTGGGCATCGACTTCATGGCCACGGCGCTGGGCGCGAAGCGGGTCGGCGCCAGCAAGCCGGCGCTGGTGGGCGCGATCCTCGGCACGTTCGCCGGCCTGGCGTTCGGCTTCGTGGGCGTCTTCATCGGTCCGTTCGTGGGTGCATTGCTCGGCGAGCTGTACTGGCTGCGCGGTGTCGGCGGACGCGAGCTCGGCCAGGCCACCCGCGTCGGCCTGGGCACCTGGCTCGGCATCGTGGTCGGCACGATCCTCAAGCTGGGCGTGGCCTTCGTGATGGTCGGGCTGTTCGCCATCGCGTGGTTCTTCTGATGCGGGCGGTTTCCGGCGTGCTCCTGCTGCTCCTCGTCTCGCCCGCACTGGCGCAGGAGGCCGCGCAGACCCGGCTCGATCCGCAAGCCTGCGTGGCGATCCCGGTCGATGCCGATCGCCTCGCCTGCTACGACGCCGCGATGCAGCGGAACGCCGCCGACACCGCCGCGGCCGACCAGGCGGCGCAAGCCGCCAAGGCGACACGCGCACTGATCCAGCAGTACGAACGCCTGGAACGCGAGACCCTGCCGCCCGCCGAGCGGACGCGCCGCATCGTGAGCGACCTGTTCCGCAAGGAAGGCGGCTCGGTCTTCGACGAACGCATCGCCAATGCGGGGAAAGGGTCGCTGCTCGACAGCCGCTGGGAACTGGCGAAGGACTCCAAGCTGGGCACGTTCAACTTCCGTGCGTACAAGCCGGTGTACCTGTTGCCCGCGTTCTGGAGCAGCGATCCGAACGAGCTGCCGAGCTCCTCGAATCCGACCAGGGTGCCGGCGCAGCCCCAGTCGCTGGACGCCGTCGAGGCGAAGTTCCAGCTCAGCTTCAAGACCAAGGTCGCGCAGAACCTGTTCGGCGACAACGGCGACCTGTGGGCCGCCTACACCCAGAGTTCGCGCTGGCAGGTCTACAACGCCGACGAATCGCGCCCCTTCCGCGAGACCAACTACGAGCCCGAAGTGCTGCTGGTCTTCCGCAACAGTTATTCGCTGGGCGGATGGCGCGGCCGGATGTTCGGCATCGGCGTGAACCACCAGTCCAACGGCCGCGCCGATCCGGTATCGCGCAGCTGGAATCGCGTCATCGCCAACATCGGCCTGGACCGCGAGGACTGGGCGGTGATGATCCGGCCGTGGTGGCGGATACCCGACGGCCGCAATGCCGACGAGAACCCGGGCATCGAGGATTACGTCGGTCGCGGCGATATCACGGTCGTGCGCCGCTGGAACGACCACGAGCTGGCGCTGATGGCACGCCACTCGCTGCGTACCGGCGCCAACTCGCGGGGCGCGGTGCAGTTCGACTGGGGCTTCCCGATCACCCGCACGCTGCGCGGCCACGTGCAGGTGTTCGACGGCTACGGCGAAAGCCTGATCGACTACGACCACCGCGCCCTGTATCTCGGCCTCGGGATCTCGCTGCTCGAGTGGTACTGAGCCGCCGAAGCGGCCATTTCACGGCGCATTGCTGAACCGGGTTCCACAGTGCGGGAATGCCCTGGTCCCGCAAGCGCATGCTCTGGACAATCGCTCTGACCGCCGTGGCGACCCTGCTGGTCGTCGTGATTTCGCTCAATTTCACCGCTCCCGAGAAGCAGCTCGAGCGCAAGATCGAGCACCGTTACGCCATCGCCGATCCGCAGTTCCGGCGCGAGATGGGCGTGATGCTCGGGCCGGCCATCGTGCCCGGCAACCACGTCACCGATCTGGAGAACGGCGACGAGATCTTCCCCGCAATGCTCGCCGCCATCCGCGCCGCGCGGAAGACCATCACCTTCGAGACCTACATCTACTGGGAAGGCCAGGTCGGCCAGGCGTTCGCCGACGCGCTGTCGGAACGCGCACGCGCCGGCGTCGCCGTGAGCGTCACCATCGACTGGGTCGGCAGCATCACCATGGACCAACGCCAGCTACAGGAGATGCAGGACGCCGGCGTGCACGTCGAACGCTACCGTCCGCTGCACTGGTACAACCTCGCCCGGCTCAACAACCGCACGCACCGCAAGCTGCTGGTCGTCGACGGCGCCGTCGCTTTCACCGGCGGTGTCGGCATCGGCGATCCCTGGCAGGGGCACGCGCAGGATCCCGACCACTGGCGCGACATGCATTTCCGCATCGAGGGGCCTGTGGCCTCGCAGTTCCAGGCGGCCTTCAACGACAACTGGATCAAGACGACCGGCGTAGTGCTCAACGGCGCCGACTACTTCCCGCCGCTGGAGAAGGTCGGCGACATGGACGCGCATCTGTTCATCAGTTCGCCGTCCGGCGGCAGCGAAAGCATGCATCTGATGTATCTGATGGCGATCGCCGCGTCCGAACACAGCATCGACCTGCAGGCCGCGTATTTCATTCCCGACGAACTGATCACCAAGGCGCTGATTGCCGCGCGCCACCGCGGTGTGCGTATCCGGGTCGTCGTTCCGGGCAAGAACACCGATTCGGACGCAGCCCGGTTCGCATCCAAGGCAGGCTGGGGACCGCTGCTGTTGGCCGGGATCGAGATCTACGAGTACGAACCGACCATGTTCCACAACAAGATGCTGATCGTGGACGGCCTGCTGGTGTCAGTCGGTTCCACCAACTTCGACCTGCGCTCGTTCCGGCTCAACGACGAGGCGAGCCTCAACGTGTACGACCCGGCGTTCGCGGCGCGCATGACCGAGGTCTTCGAAGCGGATCTGAAGCCGACGCATCGCTACACCTACGGGACGTGGAAGCAGCGCCCGCTGAAGGAAAAGCTTTTCGAAACCTTCATCCTGCCGTTGAAGTCGCAGTTGTAGAAAGCGGCGTGCGTTGCGGATTCCGGGCTTTGCTCCTTGCCGTCCTGCTCCCCTGGCGATGAGGAATGCATGAACGCTGCGTCGACGGCAGGCCATTGGACCAGAAGACCAACGCGCATGGATTTCCGCCTGACCGGACATTCGTCCATTGAAAGCCGCGGGAATGACGGGCAAAAGCAGCTACCGCTGGCGAAGGGCAAAGGCACTGGATTCCCGCTTTCGCGGGAATGACGGGCAAAAAGCAACTATGAAAAGCGAAGGGCAAAGGCACTGGATTCCCGCCTTCGCGGGAATGACGGGGCAAAAACAACTACGACAAGCGGAAGCCAAAGACACTCCCGTCTTCACAGGAATGACGAGCAAAAGATGGACCCGCGAACTTCGGGTCCGCGGGAATCATCTCCGGGCGCTGCCCTTATGCCACCACCACCGGGATCTTGCCGATCCGCGCCTGCCACTCCTTCGGCCCGGTGTTGTGTACCGAGGTGCCCTGCGAATCCACCGCGACCGTGACCGGCATGTCCTTCACTTCGAACTCGTAGATCGCTTCCATGCCGAGATCGGCGAAGCCGACCACCTTCGCCGCCTTGATCGCCTTCGACACCAGGTACGCGGCGCCGCCGACGGCCATCAGGTACGCGGAGCCGTGCCTGCGGATCGCCTCGATCGCCGCCGGGCCGCGCTCGGCCTTGCCGACCATGCCCATCAGGCCGGTCTGCGCGAGCACCTGCTCGGTGAACTTGTCCATGCGGGTCGCCGTGGTGGGGCCGGCGGGGCCGACGACTTCGTCGCGCACCGGATCGACCGGGCCGACGTAGTAGATGAAGCGGCCCTTCAAATCGACCGGCAGCGCTTCGCCCTTGTTGAGCATGTCGACCATGCGCTTGTGCGCGGCGTCGCGGCCGGTGAGCAGCTTGCCGTTGAGCAGCAGCACTTCGCCCGGCTTCCACGAGGCGACTTCTTCCTTCGTGACGGTATCGAGGTTGACCCGACGGCCCTTCGACGCGTCGTAGGTGAGTTCCGGCCAATCGGCCAGCGCCGGCGGATCCAGCATCACCGGCCCGCTGCCGTCGAGGGTGAAATGCGCGTGCCGGGTGGCCGCGCAGTTCGGGATCATCGCGACCGGCAGGTTCGCGGCGTGGGTCGGGTAATCCTTGACCTTGATGTCGAGCACGGTGGTGAGGCCGCCCAGCCCCTGCGCGCCGATGCCGAGCGCGTTGACCTTCTCGTACAGCTCGAGGCGCAGCTCTTCGGCACGGCTTGACGCACCGCGTTGCTGCAGCTCGGTGATGTCGATCGGCTCCATCAGCGCTTCCTTGGCCAGCAGCATCGCCTTCTCGGCGGTGCCGCCGATGCCGATGCCGAGCATGCCCGGCGGGCACCAGCCGGCGCCCATCGTCGGCACGGTCTTCAGCACCCAGTCGACGATGGAATCGGACGGATTGAGCATCGCGAACTTCGACTTCGCCTCCGAACCACCGCCCTTGGCGGCGACGATCACGTCGACGGTGTTGCCCGGCACGACCTTCACGTTGACCACGCCCGGCGTGTTGTCCTTCGTGTTGGTGCGCTTGCCTGCCGGATCGGCGAGCACCGAGGCGCGCAGCTTGTTGTCCGGATGGTTGTAGGCGCGGCGCACGCCTTCGTGGACCATGTCCTCCACGCCCATCGTCGCGTCGTCCCAGCGCACGTTCATGCCGATCTCGAGGAACACGGTGACGATGCCGGTGTCCTGGCAGATCGGGCGGTGACCTTCGGCGCACATGCGCGAATTGATCAGGATCTGGGCGATCGCGTCCTTCGCGGCCGGCGATGCCTCGCGTTCGTAGGCGGCGGCGAGGTTTTTGATGTAGTCGACCGGGTGGTAGTACGAGATGTACTGCAGGGCGTCGGCGACGGACTGGATCAGGTCTTCCTGCCGGATGGAGACGGGAGCGGTCGTTTCGGAAGCGGGCTTGCTGGCGGTCACGGGTTGCCGGAGGGATAACGGGCGGAGCCGCATATTGTAGGGCGGGCCCCGGCCCGCCGCCCCGCCGGATCAGGCGGCCCGATCGTGCAGGACCCACACACCGCGTCGCGGGCATGGACGCTCCTGCGCGCCCTCCCGACCGACGGAGGGCACCCCGGCCGCCCTCGCGCGTGCCAATGTCACACCGCATCCCCCTCGCCCGTCCTGGTGGCATGAACAGCGAATCCCTCTTCGAAACCTACCGTTCCCGCCTGTTCGGCCTCGCCTACAAGCTGCTGGGCAGCCGCAGCGATGCCGAGGACGTGGTCCAGGACGCCTGGCTGCGCTGGCACCAGGCCGACCGTTCCGCGATCCGCGACGTCGAAGCCTGGCTGGTAACCGCGACCACGCGCCTGGGGATCGACCGCCTGCGGCTGGCCCGCACCGAGCGCGAAACCTATTCAGGCCCGTGGCTGCCCGAACCGCTGACGGTCGACGAATCGCCGACGCCGGAGAACCGCGCCGACATCGGCAGCCAGGTGTCGTTCGCCTTCCTGTCGCTGCTGGAACGGCTGGGCCCGGAGGAACGCGCCGCCTTCCTGCTCAAGGAAATCTTCGACTACGACTACGCGCAGGTCGCAGAGCTCATCGGCCACAGCGAAGCCAATTGCCGGCAGATGGTGCATCGCGCACGCCAGCGGCTGCAGGCGGAACGGCCGCGCTTCGAAGTCGCGCCGGACAAGCACCGCCGCCTGCTCGAACGCTTCATGCACGCGTCGGAAACGGGCGACCAGGCCTCGATCCTCGCGCTGCTCGATACCAACGCGCGCCTCGTGTCGGACGGCGGCGGCAAGGTCACCGCGGTGATCCGCCCGCTCGAAGGCGCCGAGCGCATCGCCCGCCTGTACGGCGCCGTCGCGGCGCGGTTCGGCGCGGAGACGCAATGCCGCATCGGCTACGTCAACGGCGAGCCGGCGATCCTGCGCTGGTACCAGGGACAACTTCATTCGATCACTACGATCGCCATCGACGGCGATCGCATCACCCAGGTCCTGTCGGTGCTCAATCCGGACAAGCTGCACGCCTGGCACTGACGGATGCGTTGCGAACTGTCACACCGCGCCGGCCTCGCCCGTCTACCTCATGCAACGGCCACGGTGGCCGACCAGGAGAAGCCCCCAATGAACGCTCCCCACATCGACTACACCACCCATTCCGCACAGGCCTTCCAGCACCTGCTCGCGTTGAGCAACGGCCTGCACAAGGGCCCACTCGGCCACAAGCTGGTCGAACTGGTTTCGCTGCGCGTGTCGCAACTCAACGGCTGCGTGTTCTGCCTCGACATGCATTGCACCGCCCTGCGCAAGGCCGGCATGGACCAGCGCAAGCTGGACACGCTCGCCGCCTGGCGCGAGAGCCCGCTGTTCGACGAGCGCGAACGCGCCGCGCTGGGCTGGGCGGAAGCACTGAATGCGATCGGCAGCGCGCAGGTGCCGGAGGAAACGTTCGCCGCCGTGCAGGCGAACTTCAACGAACGCGAAATCTCCGAACTCGCCTTCACCGTCGCGATGATCCGTTCCTGGAACATCCTCAACGTCGGCCTGCACGTGCCGCTGCCGATGGCGGCTGCCGCGGCCTGAGCATTCGCGGCGCGTCAAAACCCGCCTTACGCAAGGCGGGTCTTGAACCGCCGCAGGGCGCGGAAAGCATCTCTCTGGGGACGGACGCTGCTCCGTCCCCTTGATGCCCTCGATGCGTGTGACCGTGCATCGCGCGATGCGTCCCCGGGTGCGCTGCGCTTACCCGGGCTACGGACGGATGTGTCCTCGCAGGTGCAGGCATCACGACCGGCAAGGCACACTGCGCGCATGGCCGCCTCATCCGATCCGTCCGCGGCCGGCACGCGCTCCCGGCCTGCCGGCAATCCCAGCCTGCGCGACCGCTTCAATGCGCTGCGCAACCTTCCGCCCTTCCTCCGCCAGATCTGGGCGACCAGCCCCGCACTGACATTGACCACGCTGGGGCTGCGCCTGGTGCGCGCCTTCCTGCCGGTGGCGACGTTGTACATCGGCAAGCTGATCATCGACGAAGCCGTACGGCTGGTCGGCCTCGGCACCGCGTACGGATCGCTGATGGCCGCGTGGCAAAGCGGCCAGCTCGCGCATCTGCTCTGGCTGCTCGGCGCCGAACTCGCGCTGGCGATCGGCTCGGACCTGCTCGGACGACTGATCAGCTATGGCGACGCGTTGCTGTCGGAGCTGTTCACCAACGCCACCAGCGTGAAGCTGATGGAACACGCGGCGACGCTGGACCTGGAGGACTTCGAGGATCCGGACCTGCAGGACAAGCTCGATCGCGCGCGTCGCCAGACGATGGGGCGCATGAACCTGATGAGCCAGCTGTTCGGCCAGGTGCAGGACGCGATCACGGTGGCGAGCTTCGCCGCTGGCCTGCTGGTGTACGCGCCGTGGCTGATCGTGCTGCTGGCGATCGCGCTGGTGCCTGCCTTCGTCGGCGAGGCGCATTTCAATGCGCTGGGCTATTCGCTGAATTTCCAGTGGACCCCGGAGCGGCGCCAGCTCGAATACATCCGCCAGATGGGCGCGAGCGTGGAAACGGCGAAGGAGGTGAAGATCTTCAACCTCAATCGCTTCTTCATCACGCGCTTCCGCGAACTGTCGGACCGGTTCTTCCACGCCAACCGCAAGCTGGCGCGACGCCGCGCGTTCTGGGGCACGCTGCTCGCGGCGCTGGGCACGCTGGGTTACTACGTCGCCTACGCCTATATCGCGTGGCGCACGGTGAAGGGCGACTTCAGCATCGGCGACCTGACCTTCCTCGCCGGCAGCTTCCTGCGCCTGCGCCAGTTGCTGGAAGGGCTGCTGGTCGGGTTCTCGCAGGTGGCGGGCCAGGCGCTGTACCTGGATGACCTGTTCTCGTTCTTCGAGATCCGGCCGGAGATCCACTCGCCCGCGAATCCGGTGGCGATTCCGCAGCCGATCACCAGGGGCTTCGTGTTCGAGAACGTCGGCTTCCGTTATCCGGATGCGGAACGCTGGGCGCTGCGCGGCCTCGACTTCGAACTGCGCGCGGGCGAGGTGCTGGCGCTGGTCGGCGAGAACGGCGCCGGCAAGACCACCCTGGTCAAGCTGCTCGCGCGCCTGTACGACCCCGACGAAGGGCGCATCCTGCTCGACGGCCGCGACCTGCGCGAGTACGACCTCGACGAACTGCGCGCGAACATCGGCGTCATCTTCCAGGATTTCGTCCGCTACCACCTCACCGCCGGCGAGAACATCGGTGTCGGCCGCATCGAGGCGATGTACGACCGCGACCGCATCCGCGCCGCCGCGCATCGCGCGATGGCGGACCAGGTGATCGACGCCCTGCCCCACGGCTACGACCAGCTGATCGGGCGCCGCTTCAAGAGCGGCGTGGATCTCTCCGGCGGCCAGTGGCAGAAGATCGCCATCGCGCGCGCGTACATGCGCGACGCGCAGGTGATGATCCTCGACGAGCCGACCGCGGCGCTGGACGCGCGCAGCGAATTCGAGGTGTTCCAGCGCTTCAAGGAACTGTCGGACGAGCGCACCGCGGTGTTGATCTCGCACCGGTTCAGCAGCGTGCGCATGGCGGACCGGATCCTGGTGCTCAACGAAGGCCGCCTCGAAGCGAGCGGCACCCACCACGAGCTGATGGCGCAGGGCGGCCGCTACGCCGAGTTGTTCGAATTGCAGGCAGCGGGATACCGGTAGGAGCGCCCCGTGGGCGCGATTGCACGCGCGCGCCTCGAATCGCGTGCATGACCCCTCCTGCGGGTGTACGACGGCGGTGCACATCGCGTGCGCGGGGCGTGGGGCATCATTGGGCGCACCGTTGCTTCCAGGAGGTTCCCATGCGCCTGCCGCTCGCCTGCCCCCCGTTGGCACTGGCTGCAGCACTCGCTGCATGCGGCGCGCAGCCCGACGCTGGCGCCGCGACAGTCGATACGACCTCCGGATCAGCGCAGGGCCACGCTTCGCGAAGGGTCGCCAGCGAACTCGGCGACGTGGAAGTCAGCACCATCGCCAGCGGGCTCGAGCATCCGTGGGCGGTGGCGCTGTTGCCCGCGGGCGGCTATCTCGTCACCGAGCGACCGGGACGCCTGCGCCGGGTCGGTGCGGACGGTGCGTTGTCGAAACCGTTGGCGGGCGTGCCCGAGGTCTTCGCCGAAGGCCAGGGCGGTCTGCTCGACGTCGTGCTCGCGCCCGATTTCAAAAGCAGCCGGCGGATCTACCTGAGCTATGCCGAGCCCGGCGCCGACGACACGGCGGGCACGGCGGTCGCCAGCGCGACGCTGGGCGCGACGTCGCTCGAAAACGTCAAGGTCATCTACCGCCAGCAACCCAAGCTCGAAGGCGGCAACCACTTCGGCTCGCGCATCGCCTTCGACGGCATCCCGCCGGGCAGCGGTGGCCACGTCTTCATCAGCCAGGGCGAACGCACCTACCGTCCGCGCGCGCAGCAGCTCGACATGCTGCAGGGCAAGCTGGTGCGCCTCAACCTCGATGGCAGCGTGCCGCAGGACAATCCCTTCGCCGGTCGCAAAGGCGCGCGACCGGAGATCTGGAGCTACGGCCATCGCAACATGCAGGGCCTGGCCACCGATCCCCGCACCGGCAAGGTATGGCAGAGCGAGCATGGACCGCGCGGCGGCGACGAGATCAACATTCCCGAAGCCGGCAGGAACTACGGCTGGCCGATCATCACGCACGGGATCGACTACTCCGGCTTCCCGATTTCCGAGGCGGTAGGCACTTCCGCGCCCGGCATGGAACAGCCGCACTACGTCTGGGCCAAGTCGCCCGCGGTGTCCGGCATGGCCTTCCTGGTCGACCGGCCGGCATCGAAGTGGAACAACAGCCTGTTCGTGGGCGCACTGGCCGACGGCAGCCTGATCCGCCTCTCGCTCGACGGCGATCGCATCGTCGGCGAGGAGCGCCTGCTCAAGGAACTGGGCGCGCGCATCCGCGACGTGCGCGTGGGTCCGGACGGCGACGTGTACGTGCTGACGGACGAAGCCGACGGCAAGCTCTTGCGCCTGCGCCCGCCGCGGTGAACACGCCTTTACATCGCCGGTACTAGGCTGCGTGCAGACAACGGGGTCGATGGCCATGGGCGATGCCACTGCCGGACTCGCGCGCACCGCGCGGATCCTCCGCTTCCTGCTCAAGTATCGCGGGGCCGGTGTATTCACCGGGCTCGACCTCGACAGCGTCAACGACGGCACCGTGCCGGAGATCGCCGGCAAGCCGGAGGAGTTCGTCGCCGACCTCGAGGCGCTCGGCCCCACCTTCATCAAGTTCGGACAGGCGCTGTCGACCCGGCCCGACCTGGTGCCGCCGGCCTATCTCGCCGCGCTGGAACGCACGCAGGACAACGTATCGCCGGTACCGGCCGAACAGATCCGTGCGGTGATCGAGGCCGAACTGGGCGTGCGTCCCGGGCACCTGTTCGAAACCTTCGACGACGTGCCGCTGGGCAGCGCCTCGCTCGCGCAGGTGCATCGCGCAACCCTGCGCGACGGCCGCGCGGTCGCGGTCAAGGTGCAGCGGCCCGACATCAGCACCGTGATCCAGACCGACCTGGACGCGCTCGCGGCGATCGCTGCGCGCGCGGACACCGCCACGCGCGTGGGGCGGCGCGTGCACTTCGCCGACTGGGTGCACGAATTCCGCAAGGCGCTGCTGCTCGAACTCGATTACGGCTGCGAGGCGGAAAACCTCGCCCGCTTCAGCCGGCACTTCAGCGACTACCCCGAGATATTCATTCCCGCGCCGCTGTGGAATTTCAGCGCGCGACGCGTGCTGACCATGGACCTGGTGACGGGGCACAAGGTCACCGAGCTGAGCGGCCTGTTCCGCACCGAGCACGACGTGCGCGACCTCGCCGAGGCGCTGCTGCGCGGTTACCTCGACCAGGTGCTGGTGTACGGCGACATCCACGCCGATCCGCACCCGGGCAACCTGCTGGTGACCGACGACGGCCGGCTCGCGCTGTTCGACCTGGGCATGGTGGTCCACGTGCCGCCGCGGCAACGCGATCGCCTGTTCCGTCTGCTGTTCGCCGCCGTCGATGGGCGCGGCGAGGAAGCCGCGCGCGAGGCGATCGCGATGGGCACGCGGCTGGAGGACTTCGAGGAAGAGCGTTTCATGCGCGAAGTCGGCCAGCTGGTGGCCCGCTACGCGGCGCATCCCAGCGCGTCGGCGAGCGAGAGCCGGCTGTTGTTCGACATCGTGCGCGTCAGCACCGCCTGCGGTCTGCGCTCGCCCTCCGAGCTGAGCCTGCTGGGCAAGACGCTGGCGCACCTGGAAACCACCTGCCGCGCGCTTGATCCACGCGTGGACATGAAGCACGTCGTCGACCGGCATCTGGATTCGGTGATGGGCGAACGGCTGCGGCGCTCGCTGGCACCGCACCGCGTGGCGAGCGAGCTGATGGATCTGCAGGCGCTCACGCGCGAGGCCCCGCGCAAGCTGTCGGACATGCTGTCGCTGCTCGCCGACAACCGCTTCCAGGTGCGCATCCGCGGCCTGGAGGAATCGCGGCTGATGGAGAACCTGCAGAAGATCGCCAA
This sequence comes from Lysobacter yangpyeongensis, assembly GCF_042655745.1. Taxonomy (NCBI): domain Bacteria; kingdom Pseudomonadati; phylum Pseudomonadota; class Gammaproteobacteria; order Lysobacterales; family Lysobacteraceae; genus Lysobacter; species Lysobacter yangpyeongensis. The sequence goes on from NZ_JBHSNM010000001.1 coordinate 1,216,258, forward strand.
CCGCATCACCACGGGGTTGATCGTCGCGGCGCTGATCGTGGCGGCGGCGATGATCATGCGGATCGAGACCACGGCGCGGCTGTTCGGCTATCCGGCGCTGGCGCTGGTGCTGTTCCTGCTGGCGGCGGCGCTGGGGGTGGGCATCGTGGTGAGCGCGCTGCTGCGCGATCGCAAGGCCAGGCCGCGGGAGGAATCGGGGCCGCGCTAGCGGGCGTGTTCGCGCCGATGCGGTAGCTGGAGCGGGCCATGCCCGCGACGTGCGACGCGGGACGTGCGACGAGGCGTGTGGTCGCGCCCATGGGGCGCTCCTACGGGCGGCGGCGCATGCGACCGTCGCTGACCGTGGGAGCGGGCCGTGCCGTGCGGCGGGACAAGCCCGGGCGTCGGCTAAAATGGGCACCCACGCAGTACGTCCCCTTCCCCATGTCCTCCGCCTTCGGCACCGAAACCGTGCTGGATGTCCGTCACTGGACGGACGCCTACTTCAGCTTCACCACCACCCGAGACGACGGCTTCCGCTTCGACAACGGCCAGTTCGTGATGATCGGCCTGCAGGTCCCGCAGGCGGACGGCAGCACGAAACCGCTGCTGCGCGCGTATTCGATCGCGAGTGCGAACTGGGAAGAACAGCTGGAGTTCTTCAGCATCAAGGTGCCCAACGGCCCGCTGACCTCGCGCCTGAAGGACATCAAGCCCGGCGACACGGTGCTGATCGGGCGCAAGCCGACCGGCACGCTGCTGATTTCCGACCTGCATCCCGGCCGCAACCTCTACCTGCTGGGCACCGGCACCGGCTTCGCGCCGTGGCTGGCGGTGATCAAGGATCCGGAGACGTACGAGCGCTTCGACAAGGTCGTGCTTTGCCACGGCGTGCGCAACGCGCAGGACCTGGCGTACCGCGACTACATCGTCAACGAACTGCCGCGGCATGAATTCCTCGGCGAACAGATCAGCGCGAAGCTGAAGTACTACCCGGCGGTGTCGCGCGAGGAGTTCGTGTTCGACGGCCACGACCAGCGCGGTCGCCTCACCGACCTGATGGCGAGCGGCCGGATGATGGAGCAGCTCGGCATCGAACCGCTGGATGCGCAGCACGACCGGGCGATGATCTGCGGCAGCCCGCAGATGCTGGCGGATTTCCGTTCCTTGCTGGATGAGCGCGGGTTTACCGCCGCGCCGCGGATCGGGACGCTCGGGCAGTACGTGTTCGAGCGCGCCTTCGTGGAGAAGTAGCGCGGCGCGCTGGCGCGTTATATCGCGCGATATCGCGCGGCTGCGCCGCGCGCCCCTCATCCGGCGCTACGCGCCACCTTCTCCCCGCACGCGGGGAGAAGGAAGGTGGAGCTCCCTCGCCCCGCAGCTATCTCCCTCGCCCCGCAGCTATCTCCCTCGCCCCGCACCTATCTCCCTCGCCCCGCACCTATCTCCCTCGCCCCGCACCTATCTCCCTCGCCCGCAGCGATCTCCCTCGCCCCGCTGGCGGGGAGAGGGACCGCTTCGCGCAGCGAAGCAGGGTGAGGGGACGTGTCACGCCGCCCGCCGCTCCGGCCGCAGCGCATCCCGATACGTCCGGCTGCACGGAATCTGCATCCCGTCGCGCATCGCGATGCGCGCATCGCCGGTGTCCAGCGGCTCGATCTCGCCCACGCAGTCCAGGTTGACGATGTAGCTGCGGTGCACGCGCACGAAGCGCGCCGGGTCCAGTTGCGACTCGATCGCCGCCATCGTCGTCCGCAACGGGTAATCGCGGCCGCGCACGTGCAGGTTCACGTAGTTGCCGGCGGCCTGCAGCCATTCGACCTCGGCCGCGGCGATCAGGAACTCCTTGCCCAGCTTGCGCACCAGGAACCGCTCCGGCCGCTCGGGCTGGTCCGGCAGCGGTGCATCGTCGGCCGGGGCGAGCAGGCTCGCTTCGCCCTGGAGCCGGCGGATCAGCAGCCGATAGCCTTCGATCAGGACGACCAGTCCGGCGAATTGCCGCACGTCCTTCAGGTACTCGTACAGGAACGTGCGCTCCCAGGGCCCGCCGTCGTAGTGATAGCCCTGTGTCACGTAGACCGCCTTGCGCAGCGCCACCATCCCGGCGATGTGCAGTAGCGACCAGCCCACGCTGCCCACCGCCAGCCATGGCAGGTTGCGGCGCCAGGTGTCGAAATGCAGCGGGAAGCGGCGGGTGTACCAGAGCACCGCCGGCACCAGCGCCAGGGCGACCAGGTGGCTGCTCCACTCCCACACGGCCGGTTCCCAGGCGGCGAAGTCCAGCCCGGCGCGCCGGATGTCCATCAGCGCCGTGACGCTGTTGGTCGCGGCGCCGACCAGGTAGCTGACGATCCAGAACCCCCACTCGGCCATCCTGCGCCAGGGCTGGTACCGCTGCCAGAGCTGGTCCGTGGAAGGGGCCGGGGTCGTCGGTTGCGAATTCATCCGCGCATTCTCGCGCAGGCGCGCCCGGAATCCGTCCCGCTTCGTCCCGCGGCTCCGCGATTCGTCCCTGGCGCCCTGCAATCAATCACTTACCGGTCGCAGCGCGCGGCGCGCCAATCGATCGTGGCGCCACCGACGACCCGGAGACCGCCATGCAACCGCCCTCGCCCACCCGGCGCCACGACATCGACGCCCTGCGCGCCCTCGCCTTCGCCCTGCTCATCCTCTACCACTGCGGCATGTTCTACGTGGCCGGCGAGGACTGGGGCTGGCACCTCAAGAGCACCCACCTGGCCGAATGGCTGCAGGTCCCGATGCTGATCGTGAACCGGTGGCGGATGGACCTGATCTTCCTGATCTCCGGCCTGTCGGTGCATTTCCTGCTGCGTGGCACGGCACTGCGCCGCTTCGTCGGCCAGCGTAGCTGGCGGTTGCTGTTGCCACTGGTTTTCGGCTGCCTGGTGGTCGTTCCGGTCCAGCCCTACGTGCAGGGCGTCGCCAACGGCGCGGTGGAACCGGGTTACCTGCGCTTCCTTGCCGACTACTTCGGGCACAAGCGCCAGTGGCCGGCCGGCGCCTTCGACGGCTGGGAGCATGGCTTCACCTGGAACCACCTGTGGTACCTGATCTACCTGTGGTGCTACACGATGGTGTTCGCCGCGCTGTTGCCGGTGCTGCGCCGCCTGCCCAATCCGTTCACGCGCCTGCGTGGCGGCTGGTTGCTGGTGCTGCCGGCCCTGCCGCTGCTGGCATACACGCTGACGCTGCAGCCGCTGTTCGAGGACACCGGCGACCTGATCCACGACTGGTACCGGCACGCGCTGTATTTCACCGTCTTCCTCTACGGCTGGTGGCTGGGCTCGGCCGAGGGCGTGTGGGATGAACTCGTGCGCCTGCGCAAGCGCTCGCTGGGCATCGCGACGACGCTGGTGGCGATCTACCTGACGCTGGTGTTCGTCCTGCCCGACGATGCGCCCGAATGGCTGGGCTGGGTCGGCCGCACGCTGCGCAACCTGTACATCTGGACGGCGCTGTGCGCGATCCTGGGCTGGGCCAAGGCCTGCCTCGACCGGCCATTCCGCTGGCTGCCGTGGGCGAACGAAGCGGTGTATCCGTGGTACGTGCTGCACCAGAGCCTGATCCTGCTGATCGGCTACTGGCTGCTGCCGCTGCACCTGGGCGCGGTGACCGAACCGCTGCTGCTGATCGCAGGCACCGTCGCCGGTTGCTGGCTGCTGCACACCTTCTTGATCCGCCGCGTGCGCTGGCTGCGTCCCTGCTTCGGCATGAAGGCACTGCCACCGGCGCCGGCCGGTCGTGCGTGGCCCCGCCTCGCCTGGGCCGGCCGATCGCGCCCGTAGCGGGCCACGCCCGCGACAAGGCGCAAGAAGCAGTCCGTAAGAGCAGGCCACGCCCGCGACCGCCGCAGCAGGATCTCCGGTCGCGGGCAGGACCCGCTCCTACGGGGACCGTCTCCAGTCGGAGGCAGGCCTGGCCCGCGAGAACAGGAAGCCCTGGCCCTGTTCGCAGCCGATCGCCAGCAGGCAGTCGCGCTGCGCCTCGGTTTCGATGCCTTCCGCGATCACTTCCATGCCGAGCGTGTTCGCCAACGCGAGCACGGCGCGCACCACCGCGACGCTGCCGCCCTCGCCGGGCACCAGCGCGCTGACGAAGGAGCGGTCGATCTTCAGGGCATGCAGCGGGAAGCGATGCAGGTAGCTGAGCGAGGAATAGCCGGTGCCGAAGTCGTCGAGCGCCGCCAGCACGCCGCCGCGGCGCAGGGTGTCGAGCGTGGCGAAGACCTGGTCGGGGTTCTCCAGCAGCGCGCCCTCGGTGAGCTCCACGCGCAGCCGCTGCGGCGGTACCTCGTAGGCGTCGAGCAGGTCGAGCAACTGCCGCGCCAGCGCCGGCGAGCGGAAATGGCGCGGCGACACATTGATGGTGACGTAGCCGCCGTCGCCGACCAGCGTCTCGATCTCGCGGCAGGCGTGCTCGAACAGGCGCCAGTCGATCTGCTCGACGCTGCCACTGTCCTCGGCGACCTTGAGGAACTCGCCCGGCAGCATCAGCGCGCTGCCGGGGCGCCGCCAGCGCAGCAGCGCCTCGTAGCCGGCGACCTTGCCGCTGCGCAGATCCACGATCGGCTGGTAATGCGGTTCGAACTCGTCGCGCAGGATCGCGCGGCGCAGGTCGACTTCCAGGTCGAGCAGTTGCAGCGCTTCCTGGTGCAGGCGTTCGTCGAAGATCTCGAAGCGGTGGCGTCCGTGCGCCTTGGCGCGGTACATGGCCACGTCGGCATCGCGCAGCAGTTCCTCGGCCTTGTGGTAGCGCGGACTGCCCAGCGTGATGCCGATGCTGGCGGAGGTGAACAGTTCCTTCCCGCCGATGTACATCGGTTCGCTCAGCGCCTGGATGACGCGTTGCGCGGTATGGCAGGCGTCTTCGGGCAGCTGCACGTCCTCCATCAGCAGCGCGAACTCGTCGCCGCCCAGCCGCGCGACGACGTCGGAATCGCGCACGCAGGCAGCGAGGCGCTCGCTGGCCTGGCGCAGCATCTGGTCGCCGGAAAGATGGCCGACACTGTCGTTGATGATCTTGAAGCGGTCCAGGTCGAGGAACAGCACCGCGAAGCGGTGATCCGGATCGCGCTGCAGGCGCGCCAGCGCGCGCTCGATCGCGCCGTAGAGGAAGGTGCGGTTGGGCAAGCCTGTCAGCGAGTCGTGCAGGGTTTCGTGCACCAGCTGCTGCTCGGCGCGCTCGCGCACCTCGATCTGTTCGCGCAGCTCGCTGACGGCGGCGGCGAGCTCGCGGGTGCGGTCCTCGACGCGACGTTCCAGTTCCCCCTGCGCCTGCTTGCGCATCAGCGCGGTGAGGATGTGCTGCGCGACGTAGGCGAGCAGTGCGCGATCCTCTTCGGTGTAGTGGACGGAGGTGTCGTAGCTCTGCACCACCACCACGCCGCGCACTTCGCCCTGCCCGACCATCGGCACGCCGAGGAAGTCGGCGGCCGGCGTGCCCAGGCCGATCCCGCCCGGGACGTCGAGCAGCTTCGCCACTTCGCGCGCGGGGCCCATCGCGGTGCGCCCGTGCCGGATCAGGCCCAGCGTCAGGCTGCTGCGCAGGTCCTCGACCGGGATTTCCTCGTCGGGCCGCACCAGGCCCGGGTCCATCTCGTCGGCGCGATAGGGAAAGCGCAGCGTGTCGAGCTCGGCGTTGTACAGCGCGATGTAGAAATTCTTCGCGTACATCAGCTCGCCGACGACTTCGTGGATGCGGTGGAGCATCTCGCTCATGTCGAGCTCGCTGCTGGCGAGGTCGGCGATGCTGTACAGCGCAGCCTGCAGCTTTTCGCCACGCTGGCGTTCGCGCACCTCGCGGGTGAGTTCACGCGTGCGCTCCTCGACCCGGCGCTCCAGCTCGCCATGCGCCTGCTTGCGGATCAGCGCGGTGAGGATGTGCTGCGCGACGAAGGCGAGCAGCGCCCGGTCCTCCTCGGTGTAACGCGCGCGTTCGTCGTAGCTCTGCACCACGATGGCGCCGCGCACGGCACCATCGGCGACCATCGGCACGCCCAGCCAGTCGGCGCTGTCCGGGCCGTACTTGTCCGAATCCGGATAGTCGAGCCCGAATTCCTCCAGCAGCACCCGCGATGGCCCCAGCGCCGGCCGCCCGTGGCGGATGATCGCAAGCGTCAGGCTGCTGCGCATTTCCTCGGCGGGAATCTCCTCCGACGGATCGACCACGAGCGAATCGTGTTCGTCGGCGAAATAGATGAAACGCACGCTGTTGCGCGCGGCGTCGTAGAGCGCGATGAAGAAGTTCTTCGCGTACATGAGTTCGCCGACGACGCCGTGCACGCGCGCCAGCATCTCGGGCATGTCCAGCTCGCTGCTGGCCAGGTCGGCGATGGCGAACAGCGCGGTGTGCAGCTTCGCGGTCTTTTCCAGGCGCTGCGCGACCCGGCGCTGCTCGGCCAGTTCGAGAACGGTGAGCAGGCGCGCACGCAGGACGCCCAGGAAATCGCTCCAGGCCGCGGCGCCGAACTCCGGCACGCAATCCGACGCGGGCCAGTCCGAAGCGAGCAACAGGCGGTTGCCGGCCTCGTGCAGATCCAGGTCGACGAGGATCCGTCGCCAGCCCGACGCGGCGGCACCGGCGTCGATGTCGTGGGCGGGCATCCACTGCAGGGGCTGGGGCGACGGCGCGCCGTCCGCGAGCGGCGACCAGACCAGCCGGGTGTTGCGCGCGCCGAAGGCAGCCTCAAGCCGTTGTCCGGCGACAGCCGCGATGTCGTCGAGGCTGGACACGGCGAACAGCGCGGACACGAAATCGGCCGTCGGCGCGGTCCCTGCCCGGGTGATGCCGGTTTCGCCGCGCTGCCCGAGCTCCGGGGCTGGCGTGGCCATAGCGGGGCAGTGTACGCCCGCCCACCTGCCCCGTCCGCCGCATGGCGCCCGGAATGTGCGCCTGTCGGCGGGTTAACCCTTCATTTCGCCAACTCAGGTTTCGCCGTAGCGCAACCAGAGTTCCGCCGCGTGTTCGTCGTCGAACACGCGCGCATTGAAGCCCGCGTCGCGGGCGAAGATCTCGCAGTACTCGATCTGCTGCAGGCCGTGCGGCTTGACGTGGGCGATGCGCGCGTTTTCCAGGCCCTGCCCCGCCATCTGCTGGACCAGGCTGAGCCACTCGCCCTCCGTCAGCGGCTCGCCCTGCAACTCGTCGATCAGCAGCAGCGAGGCCGCCGGTTCGCGCGCGAACTCCTCGACGATCGCGCGCCAGTACGCCACGGTGTTCTCGAGGTTGCTCTCGCCGTTGACCTGCACGCGCAGCAGCGCAGGCCCCCGCCTGAAGCCGACCCGGAATGCAGCGCCCGATCCCTGCGCCGGCATCCCGCTCACCCCAACGCCTTTTCGATGTCCCGGGCGATCGATTCGGGCTTGTCGGTCGGCGCGTAGCGCCGGATCACCTTGCCATCGCGACCGACCAGAAATTTGCTGAAGTTCCACTTGATCGCATCGATGCCGAGGAAGCCGCCCTTCTCGTCCTTCAGCCACTTCCACAGCGGATGCGCGCCGTCGCCGTTGACGTCGATCTTGGCGAACATGGGGAAGGTGACGTCGTAGTTGAGCGAACAGAAATTGCGGATCTCCGCTTCGTCCCCCGGCTCCTGGTGGCCGAACTGGTCGCAGGGAAAGCCGAGCACCGCCAGACCGCGCTGACCGTAATCGCGCCAGAGCTTTTCCAGGCCCGTGTACTGCGGGGTGAACCCGCATTGCGAAGCGACGTTGACGATCAGCAGCACCTTGCCGCGGAAATCCGCGAGCGGTCGCGACTGGCCATCGATGTCGGTCGCGGTGAAGTCGTAGGCAGTGGTCATGGCGGCGTCCCTGGCGGCATTGACTGAGGGCCGCAGCATACTCCCGCAGCCCCGGTCCGAATACGACTGCGTGCATCGCACGCGGCGCAAAAAAGGAAACGCCGGGACGGGCCCGGCGTTCCACGGTTCCACAACGATCTCGCGTCAGAACGAGGCCTTGAACTCCACGCCAACCGTGCGCGGCTCGTTGATGAACCCGGTCAGGTTGTTGAAGTCGATGCCGCCCACCACCTTGACCTCGTCGGTGATGTTGCGACCGAACACGGCGACGTCGTACTTGCCGTAGTCCCAGGTGTAGCCCAGGCGCAGGCCGCCCTCGACCAGCGACTGGCCGGTGAATTCCTTCGACTCGTAGAGGAAGAAGTTCACTTCGCTGCGGTACGACCAGTCGGTGAAGACGTAGAACTCACCGCCGTCGCCCACCGGCAGGCCCCAGCGCGCGGTGAGGTTGTGGGTCCACTTGGGCGATTGCGGGAGCGGGTTGCCGTCGATGAGTGCCTTGCCGTTGACGTCCAGCGGATCGGTGACAGTGCAGGCGGCGCACACCGACACGGCGAGGTCGTCGTCCTGGATCTCGGTGTCGTTGTAGCTGCTGCCCAAGGTCACCAGCAGGTTGTCGGTCAGGTAGGCCTGGAAGTCCATCTCGAAGCCTTTGCCGATGGTCTTGTCGGCATTGAGCAGGATGTTGGCGTTGGCCGAACCACCCACCGCGGTGAGCTGCTGATCCTTCACGCGGTAGTAGAAGAGACCCGCGTTGAGGCGCGCACGCTTGTCCCAGAAGTCCGCCTTCACGCCCGCTTCGATCGACGCCGAGGTCTCCGGGCCGGCGACCGACTTGGCATTGAACGCGCCGGCAGCCTGGATGCTGCTGCCGCGATAACCGGTGGCCGCGCGGGCATACAGGTTCACGTCGTCATTGACGGCGTAGGTGGCGGACAGGTCCCAGCTGAACTTCTTGTCTTCCGGGTGCGCGGACAGGTCGCCGTCGGGTTCCTGCGCCGCCAGCTGGTCGAGCGTGCACTTGCCGCTTAGCACGCACGGCACGAAGCCGGTGTTGAAGTATTCCTCGACCGTCAGATCCTTCTTGTCGACCGTGTAGCGCGCACCGGCGCGCAGCTCGAACCTGGGCGTGACCTTCCAGGTCGCGGCGCCGAACACCGCCCACGAATCGTTGGTCTGGTTGATGCGCTCGTAGCCGTCCTGCGCGTTGTTGTTGAGCGAGTCGTAGCTGAAGCTTTCGACGTCGTAGTCCTCGTTGAAGTAGAACAGGCCGGCCTGCCAGTCGAACGCGGTGCCGGTGTTCGATTCGATGCGGAATTCCTGCGTCCACTGCGAGTGATCCGGGATGCCGTCGGCCGTTTCCGAGGCGAACGGAATCACGCCCGGACCCGACACCGGCAGGAACACCGCGCCGAAGCCGCCGTCGATATCGCCGCGGCTGTAGGTTTCCACCGACTCGAAGCCGGTGATCGAGTACAGCTTGTAGCTGCCCAGATCCCAGCTCAGGCGGGCATTGGCGCCCTTGCTGTCGAGGTCGGAATAGTTCGCGCCGTCGAGCGAGACCTTGTCCTCGTCGAAACCGTCGACGAGATCATTGGTGCCCGGCTTGATGATGTTGGCGCGGAACAGGCGCGCGGTGCCGTTGAGGTGGCGCGCGTGCGCATTGAGCAGGGCCTCGAAACCGTCGCCTTCGTACAGGAACTGCACGCGCGCGGCGGATTCGTCGTAGCCCTCGAAGCCGTCGTTCGGGCCCGGATAGGTGTTGTCGACCCAGTCGTCGCGGCGCTGGTACAGCACCGACGCGCGGGCCGACCAGTTCTCGCTCAGGCCACCGCCGACGGCGCCTTCCACGTTCCACATGTTGTCGCTGCCGTAGCCGACCTTGCCGTAGCCGCTGAATTCCTGGCTCGGGCGCACGGATTCGAACTTGACCACGCCGGCCGGGCTGTTGCGGCCGAACAGCGAGCCCTGCGGGCCGCGCAGCACTTCGACCTGGTCGACGTCGAACACCGGGAAGCCCTTGAGGATCGGGTTCTCCTGCACGATGTCGTCATAGACCAGCGACACCGGCTGCGAGGTGTTGAGGCGGAAGTCGGTGTTGCCGTAGCCGCGGATGTAGAAGCGCGGGAAGGCGCGGCCGAACGAGGATTCGATGTTGAGGCTGGGAACGCGGCCGGACAGGTAACGCACGTCGGTGCCGCCGGAGGCGAGCGCGTCCAGCTTCTCGCCGCTTACGGTGCTGACGGAGACCGGTACGTCCTGGATGTTCTCGACCTTGCGCTGCGCGGTGACCTGCACGGCGTCGAGGGTGGCGGCCTTTTCGGCGGGGGTGGCCGCTTCCTGGGCCAGGGCGGCGTGCGCGGGGAGCAGCATGGCGATGGCGGCGGCCAGCGCATGGCGGGACAGCTGACGGGCGTGCAGCGGCTTGGCAGACATGGTCGGTCTCACGGGAGTGGCGGCCACCGGCCACCGGATTCGAGGAAGCCGTTGCGTCTGGGCGCAATCGGCGGCTGACGGGCCATCCCCTGATGGCCGATGCGGGAGGGTCCCGCCTGGCGCTTCGTTCGGAGCCGGCAAATGTTACCGCATGGTTAAAGCTCCGTACGACCAGGTATCGACGGGGGCCTGCGACGCAGCGAAAGGCCCTGCCATCCCCTTCTACCCGCTGGCGGGGAGAAGGTGCCCCGCAGGGGCGGATGAGGGGAAGCGAGCGCAGCGAGCCGTCGCCCTTCCCTTCTGAACAGCAAGAGCAACAGCAGCTCGCTGCGCTCGCCGCCCCTCATCTGTCCTTCGGACATCTTCTCCCCGTTGCACGGGGAGAAGAGGAATCCCGACTACGGCGCGAGCGCAGCGAGCCGTCGCTCCTCCCTTCTGAACGACAGGAGCACCAGCAGCTCGCTGCGCTCGCCGCCCCTCATCTGTCCTTCGGACCTCTTCTCCCAGCTGTGCGGGGAGAAGAGAGGAAGACGTTCTCAGGAGCCGTCACTTTCACCGGCGTCGCAAACGGCTTGATCCCCATCGCATCGAAGATCTCGCTCGGGTAATAGACCGTGTCGCCCTTCAGCACCATCGCGACCTTGCGGATATCGGAGATGTCCGTGGTCGGATCGCCGTCGATCAGCACCAGGTCGGACAGCTTGCCCGGGGTGATCGAGCCGCGGTCATCGAGGGTACGGGTGTACTTCGCGCCGTTCCAGGTCGCGATCTGCAGCACCTGCGACGGGGTCAGCCCGGCGCGGACGTACCACTCCAGTTCGCTCTGCACGGTGAAGCCCGGCAACGCGTCGGTGCCGGCCACGATCGGCACGCCCGCCCGGTACATGCGGCCGACGAAGTCGACCATCTTCCGGAACGACTTGTCGTAACGCTGCGCGGTCGCCTCGTCCGGGATCTTCATCTCGGCCACGCGCAGGCCACGCTGCACGTCCGGCGGCATGTGGTCGGCGATCGGCGCGTAGCTCTCGGTCATGTCGCCAGGGCGCTGGCGCCAGTATTCGAACGTGGACAGCGTGGGATCGACCACGATCTGCTTCTTCGCCAGCATCGCGATGAAGTCCTGGTACGGCTTGCTGTCGAAATCCATGTCCGCGACCTTTTCCGCGGGCAGGTAGAACCGCACCAGGGTGCGCGTGTCGGTCTTGTCGTCGACGAGGAAATTCAGCATCACCTGGTTGATGTGCTGGATCTCGTCGTAGCCGCGCTCGACCGCCTCCTCCGCGCGCAGGAACGCCGGAATGTGCCCGCTCACGCGCAGGCCCTTGCTGTGCGCGTAGGCGGCCGTTTCGCGCAGGATGTCCTTCGGGAACGAGTTGTAGATCTTCACCTGCGGATAGCCGTGTTCCGCGTACCAGTCGACGGCCTTCTTCGCCTCGTCCAGGTTCTTGATGACGAAGCCGTTGCGCGCCGACATCGGGCTCTCGCCCTCGATGAAACCCGCCGGCACGATCCGCGTCGCCAGCAGCGTGCCCGCCTTCTCCTCGGCGATGATCTGCTGCAGGGTGGCGTTGTCGTTGCCCATGTCGCGCACCGTGGTGACGCCGGTGGCGATGTTGAGTCCGCCGTCCCAGCGACCGATGTGCGTGTGCATGTCGAACAGGCCCGGCAGCAGCACGCGCCCGCCGGCGTCGATGACGTTGTCGGCCTTCGCCGCGCCGCCGGTCTTGCCGACGGAGACGATGCGGCCATCGCGCACCAGCACGTCGGAGGCCGGCCCGAGCTTCGCGTGCTCGCTGTCGAACACGCGCGCGTTGCGGATCAGCGTGCTGCCGTCGAGTGGATGGGCGAGGCGCTTCTGGAAGGCGACCAGCGTTTCGGTTTCGGCCTGTTTCTGCCGGGTTTCCAGCGCGGCGGCGCTGTTGCCCCAGCCTTCTTCGACCAGCTGCACGAAGCCCGGCACGATGAACGCGAACAGTCGCGGCGTGTCCTCTTCGGTAGCCCACGCGAACGTCGGCGTCAGGCCGACGCCGGTGATCGCGAGCAACTGGACCTTGCGCGATTCCTTGCCGTTGCTGACATCGGCTTCGGCGACCTTGCGCGTACTCATCGTGCCGCTGGGAATCAGCGGCAACTTGCCGTCGGGACGCCTGGCCAGCGCGGCGAAGGCGACCGAGAAGCCGGCTGGCGATCCGCCCAGCGGCGAATACAGCGCGGTGCCGTCGACGGTCTGTTCGCCGTGGTCGGAGGTGGACTTCCACCAGACCTTGTTGCCGTCGCGACCGAAGGACTCGTCCACCGGCGCGCCGAAGGTGGTGGTGCCGGTGACGTGGTAGCTGGTGAAGGTGCCGTCGGGCGCGAGCTTGAATTCTTCCTTCAGCTCGGGGCCGCGGCCGTTGTCCTTGAAGACGAAGTCGACGCGGGTCACGCCGTCATCGCCGGTGGTCACCACCTGGTGGCCGGCTTCCTTGCCGTTGTCGACGAGGGCGACGTAGCGCAGCGTTTCTGCGGCGAAGGCGGGGCTGGCGAGGACCATCGCCAGGGACAGGGCCAATACGCGTTTCATCCCGGTGTTCCTTGTCGGTCGAATGGACGGGCAGCATGGCCGCAAATGCGGGCGATTGCCTGGGCCGAAGGTTGGTCCGTGGCGGCGCAGGGATCACATTTTTCTTGTCGCGGGTCTTTCGACTCGGCGCCTGTGCTTCGACTTAGCGCCTTCGGCGCTACGCTCAGGACGAACGGGTTCTGCGGGCCGGACGAACGGAAAATGCCTTGAGGCATCGAACGAGCAGGACATTCCGTTTCCCCCGAGCGTAGCGAAGCGAAGTCGAAGGGCCCACAGCGTCCAGCGGACTATCACCACAGGCACTCAGTCGTCATCCCGGCGGAAGCCGGGATCCATTTTGACTTTGTGATCCCGCTCTGCCAGCGAAGCCCCTCAATGCCGCAACGGCTCCGACACTTCCTTCACCACCTCCGCCGTCGACTCCTGCTTGCCCGCCAGCGCGAGATCGGCGATCGCCACGATGCCGGCGAGCCTGCCTTCGCTATCCACCACCGGCACGCGCCGGATCTGATCGGCCTCCATCAGGCACACGCAATCGGCCAGGCTGGTGTCCGTGCGCACGGTCCGGGCCGGGCCCGTCATCGCATCGGCGGCCGTCGCGGCATTGCTGTCGCGGCCCTCGGCCACGATGCGCACGGTGATGTCGCGGTCGGTCACCACGCCGATCGGTCGCTGCGACTCGTCGACCACCGGGATCTGCCCGCAGTCGTTGTCGAGCATCATCCGCGCGACGTCGCGCAGCGGCGTGGCCGCAGTGCAGCAGGCCGGATCGGGTGTCATCACGGATTGGACGTTCATGGCGGGCTCCCTGGTCGCAGGATGGATGCGGGGACAGCATGAAAAACCGCTGGTTTCCGCCGCGTGACAGCCCCGTGGAAGCGCCCGGACGCGGCGTGCCCGTGCCTTTCGTCATGGGTCCCCCTCACGCCCCATCGGTTACCCTCCGGCTCCCGCTCCACTGAGACCGTCCGATGAAGCACCGTCTTGCGCTGGCCGTCGCCATCGCCCTGGCCACCGCCACCGCCCCGGCTCTTGCCCAGACCTCCACTCCCGCATCCAGTGCCGTGAACGCCCAGGCCAACCCCTTCTTCAGCGAAAGCCCGCTGCCGCTGCACTACCCGCAGTTCGACAAGATCAAGGACAGCGACTTCGCACCGGCCTTCGACCGCGGCATGGCCGACCAGAAGGCGGAAATCGAAGCGATCGCCAACAACCGCGCCAAGCCGAGCTTCGAGAACACCATCATCGCGATGGAGATGTCCGGCCGCATCCTGACCCGCGCCGCGACCGTGTTCGGCAACCTAGTCGGCGCCGACACCAACGACACCCGCGACAAGCTCGATGCCGAGTACTCGCCGAAGTTCGCCGCGCACCGCGACGCGATCTATCTCAATCCCAAGCTGTTCGCGCGCGTCAAGGCGTTGTACGACACCCGCGACAAGCTGGGCCTCGACGCCGAAGGCGTGCGCCTGGTCGAGCGCTACTACACCGACTTCGTCCGCGCCGGCGCCAACCTCTCTCCCGAGCAGCAGGCCCGCCTGAAGGCGATCAACGCCGAACTCGCCTCGCTGGGCACCCAGTTCAGCCAGAACGTGCTGGCCGAGAAGAACGAGCTCGCCGTCGTCGTCGACACCAGGGAAGAACTCGCCGGGCTGCCCGACGACCAGGTCGCCGCGGCGGTCGAAGCCGCGAAGGCGCGCCACCTGGACGGCAAGTACGTGCTGCCGCTGATGAACTTCAGCCAGCAGCCGCAGGAGACCTACCTCACCAACCGCGCCCTGCGCCAGAAGCTGCAGGACGCCTCGCTGTCGCGCAACAGCCGCGGCAACAAGTACGACAACCGCGAGATCGTCTCCAAGGTCGTGAAGCTGCGCACCGAACGCGCGCAGATGCTCGGCTACAAGGACTACGCGTCGTACGCGCTGGCCAACGAGACGGCGAAGAATCCGGAAGCCGTCAACGCCATGCTCGGCAAGCTCGCTCCCGCCGCCGTCGCCAACGCACGCAAGGAGGCGGCGGAAATGCAGGCGATCATCGACAAGGAAGGCGGCAAGTTCCAGCTGCAGTCCTGGGACTGGGCCTACTACGCCGAGAAGGTGCGCCAGGCCAAGTTCAACTTCGACGAATCGCAGCTCAAGCCCTACCTCGAGCTCGACAACGTGCAGCAGAACGGCGTCTTCTACGCCGCGGGCAAGCTGTACGGCCTGACGTTCAAGGAACGCAAGGACCTGCCGGTCTACCACGACGACGTGCGCGTGTTCGACGTCTTCGACAAGGACGGCAAGCAGCTGGCGATCTTCATCTCCGACATGTACGCCCGTTCGTCCAAGCAGGGCGGCGCATGGATGAATTCGTATGTCGACCAGTCCGCGCTGACCGGCTTCGTGCCGGTGGTCGCCAATCACCTCAACATCCCCAAGCCGCCGGCGGGCCAGCCGACGCTGCTGACCTGGGACGAAGTGACCACGATGTTCCATGAGTTCGGCCACGCGCTGCACGGCATGTTCTCGAACGTGAAGTACCCGTACTTCTCGGGCACCAACGTGCCGCGCGACTTCGTCGAATATCCGTCGCAGGTCAACGAGATGTGGGCCGACTGGCCGGAAGTGCTGGCCAACTACGCCAAGCACTACCAGACCGGCGCGCCGATGCCGAAGGAACTGCTGGACAAGGTGCTGGCGAGCTCGAAGTTCAACCAGGGCTTCACCACCACCGAATACCTCGGCGCGGCGATGCTCGACCAGCGCTGGCACCAGTTGAAGTCGGTGAATGAGGTGCCCAACGCCGACGGCGTGATGGCCTTCGAGGCCGAGGCGCTGAAGAAGGACGGCCTCGATTTCGCCCCGGTTCCGCCGCGTTACCGCACGCCGTACTTCAGCCACATCATGGGTGGCTACGCCGCGGGCTACTACGCCTACATCTGGTCGGAAGTGCTCGACGCGGACAGCGTGGAATGGATGAAGCAGAACGGCGGCCTGACCCGCGCCAACGGCGACCACTTCCGCGACACGCTGCTCTCGCGCGGTGGCAGCAAGGACGCGCTGGCGCTGTTCCACGACTTCACCGGCCGCGACCCGTACATCGAGCCGCTGCTGGAGCGTCGTGGCCTGGTCGAGCCGTCGAAGGCCGACGACACCACGCCGCCGAGCGATGCCGACAAGGGCGACCAGGGCAAGAAGTAAGCCCTGCGCGGTCCACGAAACGCCCGGAGCGATCCGGGCGTTTTTGTTTGGGAGAACAGCAGCTCGCTGCGCTGCCTCTTCCTTTCAAACAGGAAGGCAACGTCAAAATGGATCCCGGCTTTCGCCGGGATGACGAGCGTCAGGCGTGCGCCGCGGGGCATTCCGACGACATCGACCCAGCGACTCGCACGCTGCGACCCCGCGGCTCTCCCGAGTGAGAACGAAGCCCGCTTTCGCAGCCTGCAGGGCCCGGCACCTCGCCTCGTCCCGCGGGGTACGGCCTCCCGCCGTTCTCTGCGATAATTCCGCGCCTCACGGCCCCGTAGCTCAGCTGGATAGAGCGTCCCCCTCCTAAGGGGAAGGTCGCACGTTCGAATCGTGTCGGGGCCGCCAGTTCAACCACTCACGCAGGAGCGGCCCATGGCCGCGACACCCCTGGTCGCCGCCGCGCTGGTCGCGGCCAGGGGCCACTCCTGCACATTGCCCGGAGCTTTCCCCCATGACCCATCCCGTCCTCACCGCCCTCGGCCTGACCGATAACGAATCCGGCACCTTCCTCGGCAACGGCCAGTGGTCGGCCACGAAGGACGCGGGCGTGCTGGAGCCGGTCAACCCGACCACCGGTGAAGTGCTGGGTCGCGTCTACGCCTCCTCGCAGGGCGACTACGACACGATCGTCGAGCGCGCCCAGGCCGCCTTCAAGGTGTGGCGCACCACCCCGGCCCCGCGCCGCGGCGAAGCGATCCGCCTGTGCGCCGACGCGCTGCGCACGCACAAGGACGCGCTGGGTTCGTTGGTCGCGCTGGAAATGGGCAAGTCCAAGCCGGAAGGCGACGGCGAAGTGCAGGAGATGATCGACATCGGCGAATTCGCCGTCGGCCTGTCGCGCCAGCTGTACGGCCTGACCATGCACTCCGAGCGCCCCGGCCACCGCATGTACGAGCAGTGGCACCCGATCGGCCTCGTCGGCGTGATCTCGGCCTTCAACTTCCCGGTCGCCGTGTGGGCCTGGAACTCGTTCATCGCCGCCATCTGCGGCGACATCACGATCTGGAAGCCGTCGCCGAAGACCCCGCTGTCGGCTATCGCCGCGATGAAGATCTGCAACGAAGCGCTGAAGAAGGGCGGCTTCCCGGACATCTTCTACCTGTTCAACGACGCCGGCAGCGAGCTGGCGCAGCAGTTCGTCGACGACCGCCGCATCCCGCTGATCAGCTTCACCGGTTCGACCAGGGTCGGCCGCATGGTCGGCGAGCGCGTTGCCCAGCGCATGGGCCGCTCGCTGCTCGAGCTCGGCGGCAACAACGCGATCATCGTCGACCAGACCGCCGACCTGAAGCTCGCGATCCCCGCCATCGTGTTCGGCGCCGTCGGCACCGCCGGCCAGCGCTGCACCACCACGCGCCGCCTGTTCGTGCACGAGTCGATGTACGACGAAGTGCTCGGCAAGCTGGTCACCGCGTACAAGCAGGTCGAAGGCAAGATCGGCGATCCGACCGATCCGAAGAACCTGATGGGCCCGCTCAACAGCCAGGACGGCGTCAATGCCTACCTCGAAGCCATCGAGAAGGCCAAGGCCGCAGGCGGCAGGATCGAAACCGGTGGCGCGAAGGTCGAGGGCAAGGGCAACTTCGTCCTGCCGACGATCGTGACCGGCCTGACCAACGATGCCGAGATCGTGCAGCACGAAACCTTCGCGCCGATCCTCTACGTCATGAAGTTCCGGACGATCGACGAAGCCATCGAGATGCAGAACGCCGTGCCGCAGGGCCTGTCGTCGGCGATCTTCACCACCAACCTCAAGGCCGCCGAAGCCTTCCTGGCCGCGTCGGGTTCGGACTGCGGCATCGCCAACGTCAACATCGGCACCTCGGGTGCGGAGATCGGCGGCGCCTTCGGCGGCGAGAAGGAAACCGGCGGTGGCCGCGAATCGGGCTCGGATGCGTGGAAGGCCTACATGCGCCGCCAGACCAACACCATCAACTACTCCGACGCGCTGCCGCTGGCCCAGGGCATCAAGTTCGACCTGTAAATCCTCGCTCGTCACTCCCGCGAAGGCGGGAGTCCATGGACGTTACCGTTGCTACACTGCGTAAAACGTCCATGGATCCCCGCCTTCGCGGGGATGACGAAATAGACCAGAGCCAGGACAGCCAGCGAACGATCGATGTACGGACTCGCCCGCCCCTTCCTGTTCGGCCTCGACGCCGAGCGTGCGCATGCGCTCACGCTCGATGCGCTCGAAGTCGCCTACCGCACGGGCCTCAACCCGCTGCTGGCGCGCAAGCCCGCTCCGTTGCCGACCAAGGCGTTCGGCCTGACCTTCCCCAATCCGGTCGGCCTCGCGGCCGGCCTGGACAAGAACGGCGCGCACATCGATGCGTTGCTGGCGCTGGGCTTCGGCTTCATCGAGATCGGCACGGTCACGCCGAAGCCGCAGGCGGGCAATCCCAGGCCGCGCATGTTCCGCCTGCCGGACCATCGCGCGGTGATCAACCGCCTGGGCTTCAACAACGAAGGCATCGAGACGCTGGTGCGCAATGTCGAAAAGGCGCAGCGTCGCGGCGGCCTGCTCGGCATCAACATCGGCAAGAACAAGGACACGCCCAACGAAGCGGCCGAAGGCGATTACATGTATTGCCTGTCGCGCGTGTACCCGCTGGCCGACTACGTCACCGTCAACATCTCCTCGCCCAATACCGCCGGCCTGCGCGAACTGCAGGAAGAACAGGCCCTGCGCCGCCTGATCGGCACGCTGCGCGAAGAACAGGAGCGTCTGGGCGCCAAGCACGGCAAGCGCGTGCCGATGCTGGTGAAGGTCGCGCCCGACCTCAGCGAGAGCGACGTCGACGCCGCCGCGCGCGTGCTCGCCGATCTCGAGGTCGATGGCGTGATCGCCACCAACACCACCGTGTCGCGCTTCCTCGTGGAAGGCGCCGAACACGCGAACGAACAGGGCGGCCTGTCCGGCAAGCCGCTGATGGGATCCTCCACCACGATCCTGCGCATGCTGCGCACGCGCCTGCCCGAATCCATTCCGCTGATCGGCGTGGGCGGCATCCTGTCCGGCGCCGATGCGGCGACGAAGCAGGCCGCCGGCGCGACGCTGGTGCAGGTCTACACCGGCCTGGTCTATCGCGGTCCCGAACTGGTGCGCGAATGCGTCGAGGCCCTGCGCCGCCGCAAGGAAGCCCCGAGCCGCGGCCACCTGCCGCCCGAAGTCTGAGGCGGCATACGCATCCATGACCGAATCGATCCGCATCGCCCGCGACGCTTCCCTGCAATCCCGGAATACGTTTGGCGTCGCGGCGACGGCACCGGTGCTGGTGGAAGTCTCCGACGCGAGCGCCCTGCCCGCCCTGTTCGCGGACCCGGAATTCGGCGAACGCCTCTCGCTGGTGCTCGGCGGCGGCAGCAACCTGCTGTTCGCGGGCGATCCCGAGGGCGTGGTGCTCGCGCTCACCGGCAAGCGCGTCGCGCATCTGGACGAAGGCGCCGACGGCCGCACCATCGTGCGCGCCGATGCCGGCGTGGAATGGCACGACTTCGTCATGCGCACGTTGCGCCATGGTTTCGCCGGACTGGAAAACCTCGCCCTGATCCCGGGCACGGTCGGTGCCGCGCCGATCCAGAACATCGGCGCCTACGGCGCGGAAGTGCGCGAGTTCATCCACGCGGTGGAAGTGTTCGAACCGGCCACCGGCGAACTGCGCCGCTTCGATGCGGCCGGCTGCGACTTCGCCTATCGCGACAGCCTGTTCAAGCGGCAACCGGACCGGTACATCGTCACCGCCGTGGAATTCGCGCTGTCGCGCGAGCCGTCGCTGAAGCTCGATTACGCCGGCATCCGCGAGGAGCTCGCCGCCATGGACATCCCGTCGCCGACGCCGCAACTCGTCGCCGATGCCGTGATCGCGATCCGCCGCCGCAAGCTGCCGGACCCGGCGGTGCTCGGCAACGCGGGCAGCTTCTTCAAGAATCCCATCGTGCCGGCGGCACAGGCCGAAGCGCTGAAGTCGACACACGAGGCCTTGCCGGTGTTCCGCGGCAACGACGAAGGCACGCGGAAGCTCTCCGCCGCCTGGCTCATCGACCAGTGCGGCTGGAAGGGACACCGCGACGGCGATGCCGGCGTAGCCGCATCGCACGCGCTGGTGCTGGTGAACCACGGCAACGCCACCGGTGCGCAATTGCTGGCACTGGCCCGGCGCATCGCGGCCTCGGTGCGCGAACGCTTCGGCGTGGCGATCGAACCCGAACCCCGGCTGATCGGCGCGACTTGGTGAGCGCGCAGCCGCACCGGTTCCTGCGCGCGGCCATGCTGATGGTCGTCAGCACGCTGTTCTTCGGCATGATGGCGATCACGATCCGCTACGCGTCGAAATCGCTGCCGACCTTCGAGATCGCCTTCTTCCGCAACGCCTTCGGCCTGCTCGCGCTGCTGCCGATGCTGGTGCGCAGCGGACGCAGCGTGCTGCAGACGAAGCAGCTGCCCCGCTACCTGCTGCGCAGCGCGATCGGCATCTGCTCGATGCTGTGCGGCTTCTGGGCGATCGGCAACCTGCCGCTGTCGCAGGCCATTTCGCTGTCGTACTCGACCCCGCTGTTCGTCACCATCCTGGCGGTGTTCTGGCTGGGCGAACACGTGCGCATGCGCCGCTGGGCCGCGGTGGTGGTCGGCTTCATCGGCGTGCTGGTGGTGGTGCGGCCCGGCACCGCGGGCTTCACTGCGCACTCGTTGATCGCGGTGGCGGCGGCGGTGTTCAGCGCGGTGGTCGCGATCCAGATCAAGCAGCTCTCGCGCATCGACCCCGCCGACACCATCGTCTTCTACACCTACGTGTTCTGGGTGCCTCTGTCGCTGCTGCCGGCGCTGTTCGTGTGGCAGTGGCCGCAGGGCATCGTCTGGCTGTGGCTGGTGGCGACCGGCATATTCGGCACCGTCGCCCAGCTGTTGTGGACGCGCGCGCTGCGCATGGGCGACGTTTCGGCGCTCACGCCCATCAGCTTCATGCAGCTGCCCGTGGTCGCGGTGGCCGGCTACCTGCTGTTCGGCGAGAAGCTCGATCGCTGGACCGTGCTCGGAGCGGCGGTCATCTTCGCCGCCAACGCCTACATCGCCCATCGCGAAGCCCGGCTGGCGCGGCAACACGCCACGACCGCGCCGGTGGAAGCGGCCAAGCCGGGCGAATAGTCCTTCCGCGGGCTAGGCGCCCTGCAGGTAGTCCTCGATCACGACGTCGTCGATCTGCTCCGGCTTCAGGAAGCGCGTCGCGTAGTCGACGTGCAAGCCGGAGCGCAGGAACAGTTCGAAAAGATCGGCGTCGATGTGCTGCTCCCTGCGCATCTTCGCCATGATCGAGAGCGCTTCGGACAGCTTCTTGCCGGACTTGTACGGGCGATCCGCCGCAGTGAGCGCCTCGAAGATGTCGGCGATGGCCATCATCCGCGCCACCGGGCTCATCTGCTCGCGGGTCAGGCCGCGCGGATAGCCGGTGCCATCCATCTTCTCGTGGTGCCCGCCGGCGATCTCGGGAACGTTGCGCAGATGCGCGGGGAACGGCAGCTGCGACAGCATCACGATCGTCTGCACGATGTGCTCGTTGATCTTGTAGCGCTCCTCCGCCGAAAGCGTGCCGCGGCTGACCGTGAGGTTGTGCAGTTCGCCGCGGTTGTACAGCAGCTCCGGCACGTCCATGCGGAAACCCCAGGCGTCGTCGACGGAGGCGATGCCGTCGTCCTGCGGCCGCGGGATGCGGTGCTCGGGGCGGTCGGCCAGCAGCGGTTCCTCGGCCGGCAGCGCGACCTCCACGGCCGGGCGCCGCTCGAGTTCGTCGCGCGACAGGCCCAGCCGATCGTCGAGCGTGCGTCGCCAGGTCTGCGTACCGATGGCGCGCAGGCGCGCCTGGCGCTCGGCGGACAGGAATTCCCCGCCGGTATTGCACGCCGCCACGAACGCGAACTCCTCGTCGAGCCGCTGCCACGTGGCATCGCGCGCGGCCCGCAGCACCGCTTCATCGCCGCCCTGCGCCACGCCGCGCCAGTACACGATGTCGGCATCGCGCTTGAGCACCTCGAACCGCATGCGCACTTCGTGGATGCGGTCGTAAAGGGTCTCCAGTTTCGTCGCCTTGTCGACTACGAACTCGGGCGTGGTGACCTTGCCGCAGTCGTGCAGCCAGGCGGCGATGTGCACGGCTTCCCACTCGTCCGCGTCGAGCGCGAAGCCGGCGAAAGGTCCCTCGCGCGCTTCACAAGCGGCGCGCGCGAGCATGAAGGTGAGCTCGGGCACGCGTTCGCAATGCCCGCCCGTGTACGGACTCTGCGCGTCGATGGCGGCGGCGACCATGCGGATCACGGCCTGCAGCAGTTCCTTCTGGTCGCGCATCAATCGACGCGTCTCCAGGGCCATGGCGGCACTCGCGGCGAGCGCGGCCGCAAACGCGAGCCCGTGCGCATTGATCGTGTGCTGCGGGAACAGCAGCAGCAGGCCGACCCGCTGGTCCTTGCGGTCCAGCAGCGGCAGCGCAATCGCGTAGCGCTCCGCCGCTGCATCGCCGAGCCCGAGCAACGCCAGTTGCGCGCCGTCGAGGTGTCCGGCATTCGCCGTGCCGGTTCGCAATGCAGTGCCCAGTACACCGTGCAGGCCGCCGGACTCCAGGCGCACCGGATCGAATCCTGCATCGAGCCCGTGCCGGGCCACGGGCGCCAGGCCGTCCTCGCCGTTCGTGGCGAGGTAAAGCACGCCCGCGGTGGCATCGAACACGCCCATGGTTTCGCGCAGCAGCCACGGCAGCAGGGCGTCGAGATCGCGCTCCTCGGCGAGGCGCTGGTTCAGCGCGAGGAAACGGCGCATCGCATCGCGCATCAGGTCGAAGCCCTGCGCCAGGCGGTCGATTTCCCGCACCGGCGAACGCACCTGCGGAAAATCGCGGAAGTCGAAACGGCGTACCGCATCGGCCTCCAGCGCGAGCTGCTCCAGGGGCCGCGCGACCCGGCGCGCGAACGCGAGCGCCAGCACGACGCCGATCACGGCGAGCCCGATCGCCACCGCGAGCGTCCCCGTTCCCGTGTCGAATGCATGCGTAGCCGTCGCTGTCGCGGCGACCAGCAGCACGGCGCCCAGCGCCGCCTGCAGATAAAGCGGAGTTCTCCCCGACATGTGCGCTGCCCGCAACGTCCCCGTTGCCGGCCAGTCTAAGCCAGCAGCCGCAGCCCGCTCAGCCGGCGTCCTGCGGCACGCGGCGCGTTTCCCAGGGGTGACGATCGTGACGGAACACGAGGAAGAAACAGCCCACGGCCCACACTGAAGCAGCGGTCCACCCGGCGAGGATGTCGGACGGGTAATGCACGCCGAGGTACACCCGCGACAGGCCGACCGCGAGCGTGAAGCCCAGCATCGCGATCGTCACCGGCCAGCGCCACGGCGTGCGCCACGCCAGCAGCAGGCACACCCACGCCAGCGTCATCGAACCCATCGCGTGCCCGCTGGGGAAACTGAAGGTCGACTCGGGCGCGATCGATTCCCACAGCGAGGGACGTTCGCGCGCGAACAGCTGCTTGGTGGCCAGGTTGAGCAGGGCCGAACCGCCCAGCGCGAGCCCGGCGAACAGGCCTTCGCGTGCGCGGCGGCGCACGGCGAGGATCGCGACGAGCGCGATATCCACGGGAATGACGCCCCACTCGTAGCCCAACGCGGAAAACAGCAGGAAAGCCCGGTCGAATCCGTCGCGCGCCAGCGCATGGGCGAACAGCAGGATGGGCGCGTCGAAGAAGAACGGCTCGCCTTCGCGGAGTTCGTCGACGAGCGCGGCAAAGCCCAGCAGCGGCAACAGCAGTCCGGCGAAGAGCAGCAACAGGCGCAGCCAGTACCGGCGCAGGAAGGCGGCGCCGAAACGCGCTTCCTTCGCGAGGGTGCGTGCGGTGGGCTCAGGCCTGGCCGGCGGCGCCATAGCGTCGTTCGACGTAACGGTCGATCAGCGCGACGAATTCGTCGGCGATGTTTTCGCCGCGCAGCGTCACGGTCTTCTCGCCGTCCTCGAACACCGGTGCCGACGGCGCTTCGCCCGTGCCGGGCAGCGAGATGCCGATGTTGGCGTGGCGCGACTCGCCGGGACCGTTCACCACGCAGCCCATCACGGCCAGCGTGAGGTTCTCGGCGCCGGGATGCGTGACCTTCCACTCCGGCATCTTCGCGCGCACGTGTTCCTGCACCCTCGATGCCAGTTCCTGGAAGAAGGTGCTGGTGGTGCGGCCGCAACCGGGGCACGCGGTGACCATCGGCGTGAACGCGCGCAGGCCCATGGTCTGCAGCAGTTCCTGCGCGACGATCACTTCGGTGGTGCGCGACTGGCCCGGCTCGGGCGTGAGCGAGATGCGGATGGTGTCGCCGATGCCTTCCTGCAGCAGCACGCCCAGCGCGGCGCTCGAGGCGACGATGCCCTTGCTGCCGATGCCGGCTTCGGTGAGGCCCAGGTGCAGGGCGAAATCGCTGCGACGCGCGAGTTCGCGGTAGACCGCGATGAGTTCCTGCACGCCGCTGACCTTGGCGCTGAGGACGATGCGATCGGCGGGCAGGCCGAGTTCGACTGCGCGATGCGCGGAATCCAGCGCCGAGCGGATCAGCGCCTCGCGCAGCACCTCGGCCGCATCGCGCGGTTCGGCCAGCGCGTGGTTCTCGTCCATCAGCTTCGCCGCGAGCGCCTGGTCGAGCGAGCCCCAGTTGGCGCCGATGCGCACCGGCTTGCCATGGCGGATCGCGAATTCGATCAGCGTGGCGAACTGCGTGTCCTTCTTCTTGCCGAAGCCGACGTTGCCCGGGTTGATGCGGTACTTCGCCAGCGCTTCGGCACACGCCGGTTCGTTGCTCAGCAACTGATGGCCGTTGTAGTGGAAGTCGCCGATGATCGGCACGTTCACGCCCATCATCGCCAGCTTCTCGACGATGCGCGGCACCGCGGCGGCGGCTTCCGGCGTATTCACGGTGACGCGCACGAGTTCGGATCCCGCGCGCCACAGCTCGGCGACCTGCTTCGTGGTCGAAGCGACATCCGCCGTGTCGGTGTTGGTCATCGACTGCACCACCACCGGTGCGCTGCCGCCGACCTGCACGCCGCCGATGGCGACCGCGCGGGTGTTACGGCGCGATTGGGGGCCGAAGGCCATGGCGGCGCAGGGTACCGCTGAGGTCAGATCGAGGACGGAATTCATCCGCGCATTGTATCGCGCAGCCCCCGCGCGCTCCGTAGCCCGGGTAAGGCCGCAGGCCGCACCCGGGGTGCGCTGTGCTTGCCTGGGGCGACACCGCGTTCGGGTGCGCTGCGGTTGCCTGGGGCGACACCGCGTTCGGGTGCGCTGCGGTTGCCTGGGGCGACACCACACCCGGGTGCGCTGCGCTTACCCGGGCTACGCCGTCTGCGGTACCGTGAGCGGCCGTGCCGTGCCTTCGTTCATGAACGCTGACGACTCCCGCGACGTCCTGACACCCTCCCAGCTCAACACGCTGGCGCGCGACCTGCTGGAAGGCAGCTTCCCGCTGATCTGGGTGGAAGGCGAACTCGGCAACGTGTCCCGGCCCTCGTCCGGGCACCTGTATTTCGTGCTGAAGGACGAACGCGCGCAGGTGCGTTGCGCGATGTTCAAGCCCAAGAGCACCTGGCTGAAATTCATCCCGCGCGAAGGCGTGCACGTGCTCGCGCGCGGCCGCCTCACCCTGTACGAGGCGCGCGGCGAATACCAGCTGGTGCTCGACCACATGGAGGAAGCCGGCGAAGGCGCGCTGCGGCGCGCGTTCGACGAACTCAAGGCGAAGCTGGGCGCCGAAGGCCTGTTCGACAGCGAACGCAAGCGCCCCCTGCCCCATTTCGCCCGCCGCATCGGCGTGATCACCTCACCCAGCGGCGCCGCGGTGCGCGACGTGCTGAGCGTGCTGGCGCGTCGCTTTCCGCTGGTCGAAGCGGAGATCCTGCCCGTGCAGGTTCAGGGCGCAACCGCGGCACCGCAGATCGTGCGGATGCTGCAGCGGGCCGCTGCGTCGGGCCGCTACGACGCGTTGCTGCTCACGCGCGGCGGCGGATCGCTCGAGGACCTGTGGTCTTTCAACGACGAGCGCCTGGCGCGCGCGATCGCTGCCTCGCCCGTACCCGTGGTGTCGGCAGTCGGCCACGAAACCGACTTCAGCCTGTCCGATTTCGCCGCCGACCTGCGCGCGCCGACGCCCTCGGTCGCGGCGGAACTGCTGGTGCCCAGCCGCGACGATCTCCTCCGCCGGTTGCGCGCACTGGATGCACGCCTGCGCAACCTGCAGGCACAGCAATTGCGCGCGGCGATGCAGCGCGCCGACCGCGCCGCACTGCGCCTGAATGCGTTGCGTCCGCGCGCGCGGCTCGATGCCTTGTGCAAGCGCCAGGCGGACGCGCTGCGGCGCCTGTCGGCCGCCTGGCAGCGGCGCATCGATCGCGAACGCGCCCGCGTCCGCCATGCCGACGCGGTACTGCGCGCGGCGCACCCACAGCGCCGCATCGCGCGCCTGCGCGAACGCCTGGCCGCCGTGTCTTCGCGCCCGCAGGCCGCGGTGGTGCGGCGGCTGGGCAACGAGACGCTGCGGCTGCGCGGGCTCGCGCGCTCGCTCGAAGCGATCAGCCCGCTCGCCACCGTCGCACGCGGCTACGCGATCCTGCGTCATCCCGACGGACGCGTCGTGCGCAGCGTGCTAGACGCCGCGCCCGGCGATCGCCTGGACGCGCGACTGGCCGACGGCCAGCTGCCGCTGCGGGTGATCGATCCCGGCGAAGCGTGACGGTCGCCCGCAGATCGCGAGCCGACGCCGCGCGACACGTTCGCAAGGTCGCCTGCAACACAACCCATGCCGCGTTTACACGGCATGATCTAGGCTTCGCGAAACAAGGAGGATTCCGATGCTCGCCAGGCGCTATCCCTATTACCTCGCCAACCAGCCGGTCGACGGGAAGCAGGAACTGGACGTCCTCGACAAGTACACCGGCAAGCGCGCCACGCGCGTCGCCCTCGCCGACGCAGCGGCCGTGCGCAAGGCGATCGTCGCCGCGCACCGCGCCCGCGAGGCGATGGCCGCGTTTCCGCCCGATGCACGCCGCGATGTGCTGGAGCACTGCGTGCGCCGCTTCGGCGAGCGCGCCGAGGAACTTGCGCAGGCACTTTGCATCGAAGCCGGCAAGCCGATCCGCGACGCACGGGGCGAAGTCACGCGCCTGATCGACACTTTCCGCATCGCTGCCGGCGAAGCCACGCGCAGTCCCGGCGAACTGCTCGAACTGCAGATCTCCCAACGCGCGCGCGGCTACCGCGGCATGGTCAAGCGCGTGCCGATCGGGGTGTGCAGCTTCATCACGCCGTTCAACTTTCCGCTCAACCTCGTCGCGCACAAGGTCGCGCCGGCCATCGCGGCGGGTTGTCCGTTCGTGCTCAAGCCCGCGGACAAGACGCCCATCGGCGCGCTGATCATCGCGGAAGTCCTGGCGGAAACGGACCTGCCGAAGGGGGCGTTCTCCGTCGTGGTGTGCAGCACCGACGATGCGGCGGCGCTGGTCGAGGACGAACGCATCGCCCTGTTGAGCTTCACCGGCGGCCTCGTCGGCTGGGACCTGAAGGCGCGCGCGGGCCGCAAGAAGGTCACCCTCGAACTGGGCGGCAATGCGGCCTGCATCGTCGATGCCGATCCCGGCGCGCCGCTCGATCATGTGGTCGAGCGCCTGGTGTTCGGCGCGTATTACCAGTCCGGCCAGAGCTGCATCAGCGTGCAGCGCATCTACGCGCATGCGGACATCTACGAAAAACTGCGGCGCAAGCTGAAGGCGGCCGTCGCCAAACTGCGCATGGGCGATCCGCACGACGAGAAAACCTTCATCGGCCCGATGGTCAACGAGGAGGCCGCGCAGCGCGTGGAAAGCTGGATCGCGGCCGCGCGCAAGGGAGGCGCGAAGCTGCTGGCCGGCGGCGCACGCAACCGCAACATGCTGCCGGCCGCGTTGCTGGAAAAGGTGCCGCACGATGCCGACCTGTACCGCAGGGAAGCCTTCGGCCCGGTGGCGATGATCGAACCCTTCGACGATTTCGACGACGCGCTCGATCGCGCCAACGACAGCGACTTCGGCCTGCAGGCGGGCGTGTTCACCGGTAATCTCGATCATGCCCTGCGTGCATGGGACCGGCTCGAGGTCGGCGGTGTGATCGTCGGCGACGTGCCCAGTTTCCGCGTCGACAGCATGCCGTACGGCGGCGTGAAGCACTCCGGCCTGGGGCGCGAAGGCCTGCGCTATGCCATCGAGGACATGACCGAGCCGAGGCTGCTGGTGATCCGCGGCTGATCCCGCGCGCTTCGGCCTGTTGCGGTTCCTGACCCGGCTTTTCGCGCGCTTTCACCGCCATCCGTCGCCACGGCGGTTCGCACGCCTTTCACCGGATATTCGCGACGCTTCAGCACGAATCGCACGCGGGAGTCGTCATGCGATCGCGACCCGTCCTGTTCGCGCTGTTGCTGCTCGCGGCGAGCGGCACCTGCGCTGCGGGCAACGACACCGACCCGCTCGTCGTCATCCGCGTGAGCTACCGCGACCGTGCCGAACTGCAGCGGATCGCCTCCCGCTTCCAGCATCTGATCATCAACCAGCGGGCGAAGACCGCCACCGTCGAGGCGTCGCACGACGACATCGCCGCGCTGCAACGCGCGGGCATCGCAGTGCGTGTCGATCGCGAGGCAACGGCGCGGCTACGCGAATCGGAAACCGCACTGCAGGCCGCGGCCGAAGCGGCGGGCGAACCGGGAACGCAGACCATTTCCGGTTATTCGTGCTATCGCACGGTCGAGGAAACGTACGCCGCAATGGACGCGCTCGCCGCTGCCCATCCCAATCTCGCGCGCGTGGTCGACATCGGCCCGTCCTGGCTGCGCAGCCGCAACGCTTCGGCGGGCTACCGCATGCGCGTGCTGCGGCTCAACAACGTCGCTACCGACGCGAGCATCCACAACAAGCCCAACATGGTGGTGCTCGGTTCGATCCATGCGCGCGAATACACGCCGGCGGAACTGCTGACGCGCTTCGGCGAATGGCTGGTGAATGGTTACGGCACCGACAGCGAGGCCACGTGGCTGCTGGACAACTTCCGCTTCCATATCGTGCTGCAGGCCAATCCGGACGGGCGCAAGAAAGCGGAAGCGGGCCTGTCCTGGCGCAAGAACGTCGACGATCTCAACGGCACGTGCAGCGCGAACGCCTACGGCGTCGATCTCAACCGCAACTTCCCCTACCGCTGGAACAGCGCGTCCGGCGGCTCCAGCGGGGATCCCTGCCTGGGCAATTACCGCGGTCCGGGTGCCGCTTCGGAACCTGAATCGATCGCGATGTTCCAGTACATCGCCGGCACGCCCGGCGTCAGCGGTGTCTACGCGGGCGGCGTGTTGCCCGACCGGCGCGGCGATGCGTCGACGAGTCTCGCGCCGAGCGATTACCGCGGCCTGTTCATCGACCTGCACAGTTATGCGCGACTCGTGCTCTGGCCGTGGTCCTACAGCACGGCCGCCCCGCCGAATGCCGCCGCGCTGCGGACGCTGGGACGCCGCCTGGCCTGGTTCAACGGCTACTCGCCACGGCAATGGACGGGTCTGTACGTCGCCGACGGCACCACCACGGATTCGGTGTACGGCGTGCTGGGTGCGCCCAGCTACGCGCTGGAGATGGGCGCAGCGTTCTTCGAGTCGTGCGCCACCTTCGAGTCCACCACGTTGCCGCAGAACCTGGCGGCACTGCGTTACGCCGCGCGCACGCTCGTCGCGCCGTACGTCTATGCGGGCGGACCCGACGTGACCGCGATCGGCGCTTCGCCTGCGCGCGTCGCCGCGGGAACGCCGATCGCGCTGACCGCGACCATCGATGACACGCGCTACAACCAGAGCAACGGCACCGAACCCATGCAACGCATCACCAGCGCGCGCGCCTACCTCGACCAGCGCCCGTGGACGTCGGGCGCCACCGCATGGGCGATGGTGGCGACCGATGACGCCTTCAACGCATCGCGCGAAGCGGTGCGCGCGACGCTGTCCACCGGCGGCCTCGCCCCGGGCAGGCACACGGTGCTGGTGCGCGGCACCGACGCCAGCGGACGACCGGGCCCGCCGCAGGGCGTGGTGTTCACCGTCGCCGGCAGCCGCACCTTCGCCAACGGAACGGATGTCGCCATTCCCGACGGCGGCACGGCATCCAGCAGCATCCAGGCGACGGGCGTGTACGGCACCGCACCCACCGCGCTTGGCGTGAGCGTGGACATCCGCCACCCGAACAAGGGCGACCTCCTCGTCGACCTCATCGCGCCGGGCGGGACGACTTATCGACTGCACAACCGCAGCGGCGGCACGGGCGACAATGTCGTCGCGAGCTATTCGCGCGATGCTTCCAGCGAAAGCGCGAACGGGACGTGGCGCCTGCGCGTCACCGACCGCGCCAGCGGGAGTGCGGGCTTCATCAACCAGTGGAGCCTGGTGTTCCGCTACTGATGACGCACCGATCGATCCTGCCAACCCCGTTTGCCGGAACCGCGCGTTTCCACGGCCACCACACCGCGGAGACTCGCCATGCAACGCTCGCCACAGCGCCACCGCCTCACCCTGGCCCTCGGGCTCGCCCTCGCCCTGGGCGGATGCAGCACCAACAACAGCCAGCTCGCCAGCACCGGAGAGGAAGCCGCGGTCGCGGCGGCCGAAGCCGCCGATGCCGCGGCATCGGTCGATAGCACCGCCGCCAATGGAATGCTGCAGCCGCGACGCGAGCGCGACGCTGCACTGGCCGCTGCGGCAACGGCGCCGGCCCTGCCACCACCGCCGGCTGAGTCCCGGCAGAAGTCGGTGGCGCTGGAGAGCGTGCAGGTGACCGGTTCGCGCATCGTCGGCAACGCACCCGCGGCACCGGCCGCGATGCTGGTCATGCGCGCGCCGCCGCAACCGGCCAATACCGAAAAATACGCGCACAACGAAGACAACCCCGTGCATCGCACGTCCGAGCAACCCGTGTCGACGTTCTCGATCGACGTCGACACCGGCAGCTACAGCAACGTGCGGCGCATGCTCGCCGACGGCGTGCGTCCGCCGGGAGATGCGGTGCGCGCCGAGGAATTCATCAACTACTTCGACTACGGGCATCCGGCGCCGACCTCGCGCGAGACGCCCTTCCGCGTCACCACCAAGCTCGCGCCCGCGCCCTGGAACGGCAAGCGCCAGCTGCTGATGATCGGCATCAAGGGCTACGACGTGCCCAAGGCGGAACTGCCGCCCGCGAACCTGGTGTTCCTGATCGACACCTCCGGCTCGATGCAGGACCCCGACAAGCTGCCGCTGGTCAAGGACGCGTTGCGCCAGTTGGTGAAGCAGCTGCGGCCGCAGGATCGCGTCTCGATGGTGGTCTATGCCGGTTCGGCCGGGCTCGTGCTGCCACCCACGTCCGGCGCGCAACGCGACGACATCCTCGATGCACTCGATCGCCTCGAAGCCGGCGGCAGCACCAATGGCGGCGACGGCATCCGCCTGGCCTACGCGATGGCGAAACAGGCCTACATCCAGGGCGGCGTGAATCGGGTGATCCTCGCCACCGACGGCGATTTCAACGTCGGCACGGTCGACCAGAACGCACTGGAGACGCTGGTGGCCGACCAGCGCAAAAGCGGCATCGCACTGACCACGCTCGGCTTCGGCCAGGGCAATTACAACGACGAGCTGGCGGAGAAGCTCGCCGACGTCGGCGACGGCAACCACGCCTACATCGACACGCCCATGGAAGCGCGCAAGGTGCTGGTGCAGGAAATGGGTTCGACGCTGCTGACGATCGCGAAGGACGTGAAGATCCAGATCGAATTCAATCCGGCCGTCGCCGCGGAATATCGGCTCATCGGTTACGAGAACCGCGTGCTCAACCGCGAGGATTTCGCCAACGACAAGGTCGACGCGGGCGACATCGGCGCCGGGCACGAAGTGACGGCGTTGTACGAAATCACGCCGGTCGGTTCCGGCGCGGAGCGGCTGCCCGCATTGCGGTATGGCAGCGGCGCCGCTTCGGTCGCGCCCACGGACACGAAGGAACTCGCGCACCTGAGCCTGCGCTACAAGCGCCCTGGCGAGGGCACCAGCCGCCTGATCGAAACGCCGATCCTGCGCTCGCAGCTGGTCTCCACACCGGACGAATCGCTGCGTTTCGCGGCCGCCGTCGCGGCGTTCGCCGATGCCTTGCGTGGCGGCAAGCAGATCGGCCAGTGGAACTGGAACGACATCGCCGCGGCGGCGAAACACTCGGTGGGCGAGGACCGCTGGGGGCAGCGCCGGGAATTCGTCGGCCTCATCGAACAGGCACGTGCGCTGACCTCGCCAGAAGGCGTCGCGGTCCGCGTCAGCGAATAGGCATTGCCGTAAACATGAAGGCCCGGCGCTGCCGGGCCTTCGCGTTCGTTCGGACGTGCCGCATCGAAGCAGCGCCGGATCAGCGCGGCAGCGACACCAGCGGCATCAGCTCATCGGCCGGCTTGCCGAACAGGAAGCCCTGTCCGTGCTGGCATCCCAGCTCGCGCAGGATGATGCGCTGCGATTCGCTTTCCACGCCCTCGGCAATGGTGTGGATGCCGAGCGAGCCGGCCAGCGCCTGGATCGCGCGCACCACCGCCATGCTTTCCGGCCGCGTGTCGCCCACCAGCCCGGCGACGAAGCTGCGGTCGATCTTCAGGCATTCCAGCGGGAACCGGTGCAGATACGAAAGCGCGGAGAAGCCCGTGCCGAAGTCGTCCAGCTGCGCCAGCACGCCGTTGCTGCGCAAGGTGCGCAGCATGCGCAGCGCGCGCGCGGTGTCGTCGAGCAGCGCGCCTTCGGTGATTTCGATGCGCAGCCGGTGCGGATCGGCGCCGGCTTCGTCCAGCAGGCGCAACAGGCGGTCGGCGAAGTCGGCGGAGAGGAAATGCCGCGGCGACACGTTGACCGAGATGTAGCCGTATTCCTCGCGCGCGAGCCGCTTGGCGACCTGCGCGTACATCAGCCAGTCGACTTCCTCGATCAGGCCACTGTCCTCGCCCAGGCCGATGAACTCGCCCGGCGCCAGCAGGCCGCGGCGCTCGTGCTTCCAGCGCAGCAGGGCTTCGTGACCGATCACGCGGCGGTCGCTCAGGCGCACGATCGGCTGGTAGAAGGCGACGAAGTTGTCGCCGTTGATCGCGCGTCGCAGATCGGCTTCGAGATCGAGGATGCGCATCGCCTCCTCGCGCATGACCTCGTCGAACACCGCGCAGCTGTTGCGGCCGTTGGCCTTGGCCCGGTACATCGCGGCATCGGCGTCGCGCAGCAGTTCGGCACCGTTCTGGTAGCGCGGATGCCAGGCGGCGATGCCGACGCTCGCGGAGGGGAACACCTCCCTGCCCGCGACCCAGAACGGCTCACCCAGCGCGATCAGCACGCGCCGCGCCAGCTCTTCGGCGATGGACAGGGTGTCGATGTCGCTGATGAGGATCGCGAATTCGTCGCCGCCCAGGCGCGCGACCATGTCGCCGCCGCGCACGGTGGCGACGATGCGGCGCCCGGCTTCGATCAACAGTTCGTCGCCGGCCGAATGGCCGACGCTGTCGTTGACCAGCTTGAAGCGATCGAGGTCGAGGAACAGCACCGCGAACTGCCGCGTCGGCGCATGACCCTGAGCCGCATCGGCCTGCGCCCGCGCGATCGATGCGGCCAGGCGCTCGAGCAGCTGGCTGCGGTTGGGCAGGCCCGTCAGCGCGTCGTGGCGCGCCTGGTAAGTGAGTTGCTGTTCGGCGCGCAGGCGCTCGCCGATCTGCGAGAGCAGTTCGGCATTGGCTTCGGCCAGTTCGCGCGTGCGCGAAGCGACGCGCTGCTCCAGTTCGCCATGCGCGACCAGCAGCCGGTCCTGCGCCTGCTTGCGCGCCAGGCCGATGCCGATGTGGTGCGCGACGAACGTGAGCAGCTCCTGGTCGCGACTGGTGAAGCTGATTGCCGGCGAGTAGCTCTGCACCGCGATCACGCCGACCACCACTTCCTCGCGGAACAGCGGCACGCCGAGCCAGCAGTGCGCGAGCGTGCCCAGGCTGCGGACCTTGCCGTCGCGTTGCAGGCCTTCGATCACGGGACGGTCGGCGAGCAGCGCGCGGCCCTCGCGGATCACGTACTCGGTCAGGCCGCGGGCGAACTGGCGCGCATGGCGGACCGAATCGCGTTCGTCGATCGAGTACGGGAACTCGATCATGGCCCCGTCTTCGGACACCTGCGCGATGTAGAAATTGCGTGCGTACAGCAACTCGCCCACGACGTCGTGCACCTGGGCGTAGAAGCGCTCCAGCGTTTCCGACGTGATCGAAAGCTCGGCGATGCGGAACAGCGCCCGCTGCAGGCGTTCGCCGCGCTGGCGCTCGACGATCTCGGCCTGCAGGTCGCGGTTGCTGTGCTGCAGGGCGCGCGTGCGTTCCTCGACGCGTCGCTCCAGGTCCTCGCGCGCCTGGCGGCGATCGAGCGCGGTGAGGATGTGCTGCGCCACGTAGCTGAGCAGCGCGCGTTCCTCGTCGCGGTAGACGTCGGGCCGGTCGTAGCTCTGCACCACCACCGCACCGCACACGCGGTCCTCGCGCCGCATCGGCACGCCGAGCCAGTCGGCGCTGTCGGGACCGTGGTCGGTGTCGCGCGCGACGCCGAACTGCACGCGCAGCTGGTCGGAAGCGCCCCTGAGCGGCTCGCCATGGCGCAGCAGCGCCAGGGTCAGGCTGTTGGGCATGTCGATGGCGGGAATGTCCAGCGCCGGGTCGGCGACGTACGGATCCTGCCGGTCGGCGAAGTACAGGAAGCGGATCGAATCGCGCGCATCGTCGTACAGCACGATGTAGAAGTTCTCCGCGTACATCAGGCCGGCAACGATCGCGTGGATGCGACGCAGCATGTCGGCCATTTCCAGGTCGGAACCGGCCAGGTCGGCGATTTCGTACAACGCCTGCTGCAGGCGCTCGGACTTCTCCAGCCGTTCGGCGCGCGCCTTCGCCTCCACGGCGGCCAGGTGCGCGGCCACCAGCACCTTCGCCATGGTCAGCCAGCCGCGACGGGCGGACTGCGGCATGGTTTCGGGAACGTGGGCGACGATTGCCGCGCGCATGGCGCCATCGCCATCCCACACGTCGATCAGGGTCTGCACGTCCTCCGACGCGTTGCCGGTGGCCATCAGCTGATCGGCGGTTTCGTGCAGCCGGTCCGGAACCTCGGCCGACATCGAGAACCCGGGCGCGCCCGCTTCCTCACGCCAGCGAACGAGCACCTGCGATCCGGCCGGCAGGCCTTCCTGCAGCACGCCCGCCAACGCCTGTGCAGCGCCCTCCGCCGGCTCGGTCGGCCTGGCCATCATCGCCCGCAATCGCTGCACTCGCCCTCTCGAATCATCCCCCGACGAACCGGTGGAGCATACCTCCAGCCGGCGTGGCTGGAACCCCCAACCCCGCCCCCCGGATCCGGACGTTTGCAGCCCCATGGAACTGGTTCTGGCTTCCCCCTGGCCCCTGCAACCCCGCGCCGGTGGCCACGTCAACGGCTTCACGTCCCCCGCGCCAGCCCGTAACCTGCCGGCGATGAATCCGGGCGCGGACGCCAATGACGACCTGTTGATGCTGGCCTGGGTGGGCGGCGACGTCGCGGCGTTCGAGATCCTGTATGCGCGCCACCGCGGGCCCCTGTATCGCTTCCTCATGCGCCAGTTGCGCAACCAGGCGCTGGCGGACGAGTTCTTCCAGGACGTCTGGCAACGCGTGATCGCCGCGCGCGCGGGCTGGAAGCCCGAAGCCGCGTTTTCCACGTGGTTGTTCAGGATCGCCCACAACCGCCTCAACGATCATTGGCGTGCGGCGAAGCACCGCCCGACCGCGCCGGACGATGGCGACGAGCGTGCTGCGCGGGTACCCGACCCGAGCACGCCCGAGCGCGAACTGTCCGATTTCGAACAACGCCGTCGCCTGCAGCTGGCGATGGAAGAACTACCCGAGGAACAGCGCGAAGTGCTGGTGCTGCGCCTCGAACGGGAGCTGAGCCTGGAGGAGATCGGCGCCATCACCGGCGTCGGCAGGGAAACCGTGAAATCGCGGCTTCGCTACGCCATGGACAAGCTGCGCCAGAGAATGAACGAATGACCACCCGCCCCGATCAACACGACCCGCTGGACGCCGAGGAGCGCGAGCTCGCCGCGCGGCTCGCGCGCATGGGTCCGATCGACGGGCCGTCGCCGGCGCTCGACGCCCGGATCCTCGCCGCCGCCCATGCGGCCGCGGCCGCGCACCGGCCGCGTCGGCACGGCAAGTTCGCCTGGCTCGGGCTTCCGCCGGCGCTCGTCACCGGGATCGGCGTCGCCGCGGCCGCGGTGCTCGCACTCGGCCTCGTCTGGCAGCTGCGTCCGCAGTACGGCCACAACGCGGCCCGGGTGAGTGCCGGCGCGGACGAAGAATTGATCATCATGGCCGAGCCCCTGCCCGCGGCGCGCGCACCCGCGGCCAATCCGCCGCCGGCGGCGGAACCGTCCGTTGCCCTCGTGGCCACGCCACAAGCGCCGGCTTCGCGTGCGAAGACAGCGACGGAGACGGCGGAGCTCGAACACGCCTCCGCGCCAATGGCGGATGCGACGGCGAAGGCCACTGCGCCCGCGGCGCCGGGTGCTTCTGCGGCGACGGCAGCAGCGCCGGCGGCGGAAGCGGTGGCCGCAGATGCTCCCGCCACCGCCGAGGGCTTCAGCGCGGAACCGCCTCCGGCAGCGGCGCCGGCGGCGACTTCCGCACGCAAGAGCCATGCGACCTACACCACCGCCGCGCGCGCGATGGCGGAACGCCGCGCGCGCGGCAACCGCGAAGAAGCGGCCGCTGCGCAGGCCGCCGAAGCGGATGCCGCGACGCTCGATCGGGTCGAAGTCACCGGCTCGCGCATCCGCCGTGCGGATGCGGATGCGGTCGACTGGACGCAGGTTCCCGTCAACGACGACACGCATCTCCCCGCCGCCGAGTGGCTCGAGCGCGTCCGCGCGCGCCGCGACGCCGACGACCTCGACAATGCCCGCGCCAGCCTGCGGCTGTTCCGGCGCGAGTACCCCCGCGTCCGCATTCCCGACGACCTGCGGGCGCTGATGTCCGCAGACGCGTCGCGATGAGCCACACCCTGGCCGCGCGCGCGGCGCACGTGCTCGAGGTGAAGCACAGCCGCTTCATCGTTCATGCGGCGCCGGTGACGACACCCGAGGCCGCCCTCGCCTTCCTCGCCGAAGTCGCCGATCCCGCGGCCACGCACAACTGCTGGGCCTACCGCATCGGCGGGCAGTACCGCTTCAGCGACGATGGCGAACCGGCCGGCACCGCCGGGCGGCCGATCCTCGCTGCGATCGACGGTCAGGGGTACGACCAGGTCGTCGCGGTGGTCACGCGCTGGTTCGGCGGGATCAAGCTCGGCGCCGGCGGCCTGGTGCGTGCGTATGGCGGTGCGGCCGCCGAATGCCTGCGGGTGGCGCCACGCCAGGAGTTGATCGCGTACGGAGAGCTGGACATCCGCTATCCGTTCGAAGCCACGGGCGCGGTGCACGGCACGCTGGGCGCCTTTGGCGTCGAGAAACTGGCCGAGGACTACGAGGCCGACGGCGTTAGGATGCGGCTGCGGCTTCCCGCCGACCGTATCGACGCCTTGAAAATCCAGTTGCGGGACGCCACCCGGGACCGGGTGCGCTTCGGGATGGATTGACCGCCCGGCGTTCGCCACTCCACGCGATTCCGGCCGGGCTGCCGACAGCAGCCGGCGCCGGCGATCCGCGCAACCCGTCTCCGCCCCACCGCTACGGACTCCCCACGCATGGCCGACGCCCCCAGCAAAGCTCCCATCGGCAGCCTCCGCGGCCTGTGGCCGTTCGTGCGTCGTCACAAGGGATTGTTCGGAGCCTGGCTGCTGGCGCTGGCCTGCTCGAGCGCCGCGACCCTGGCCCTGCCGGCCGCATCGCGGGTGATGATCGACCAGGGCTTCGCCAGCGGCGGCGGCGCCGCGATCGATCGGGCGTTCCTGTTGCTGTTCGGCGTGGCGCTGGTGCTCGCGTTCGCCACCGCGGCGCGCTTCTTCTTCGTCTCGCTGCTCGGCGAGCGTGTGGTCGCCGACCTGCGCGCGAGCCTGTATTCGCACCTGCTCTCGCTCGATGCGGGCTTCCACGACCGCAACCGCAGCGGCGAGCTGGTCTCGCGCCTGACCGCCGACGCCGAACTGCTGCGCAGCACGGTAGGCTCGACGATGTCGGTGGCCTTGCGCAGCGTGGTCACCGTCACCGGTTCGATCGTGATGCTGTTCGTGACCAGCCCGCGCCTGGCCGCGTTCGCGCTGGTGGGCATCCCGCTGACCGTGCTGCCGATCGTGATCGGGGGACGCAGGCTGCGGAAGATCTCGCGCGCCAGCCAGGACCGCATCGCGGACGCCAATGCCCTCGCATCCGAAACGCTGGGCGCGGTGCGGACCGTGCAGGCGCACGCACGCGAGCCCTATGAGCGGCGCCGCTTCACCGACGCGCTGAAGACCGCGGTCGCCACCGCGCGCAGGCGCATCGGTGCGCAGGCGATCGTGACGGCGGTGGCCATCACGCTGGTGTTCGGTGCGATCACGCTGGTGCTGTGGTCC
Source organism: Lysobacter yangpyeongensis (assembly GCF_042655745.1). NCBI lineage: Bacteria > Pseudomonadati > Pseudomonadota > Gammaproteobacteria > Lysobacterales > Lysobacteraceae > Lysobacter > Lysobacter yangpyeongensis. The sequence continues at coordinate 1,254,912 of NZ_JBHSNM010000001.1, forward strand.
GGTGCGCACGATGTGGTAGGCGGACGGATGAAGGCGGGCGTCCTGCTGCAATTCGTGTTCTACGCGGTGATCGGCGGCGGATCGATCGGCGCACTGGCCGAAGTGTGGAACGAAGTGCAGCGCGCGGCCGCCGGCATGGGCCGGATCAGCGAGTTGCTGCAGGAACAGCCCGGAATCATGCCGCCCGCGATTCCGCAGACCCTGCCCACGCCGGTGCAGGGCGCCCTCGCCCTGGAGCACGTCACCTTCCACTACCCGCAGCGCCCCGACTACGCCGCGCTGACCGACTTCAGCCTGCGCGTGCAGCCGGGCGAGACCGTGGCTCTCGTCGGCCCCTCGGGCGCCGGCAAGAGCACGGTGTTCTCGCTGCTGCTGCGCTTCCACGATCCGGACTCGGGCAGGGTCAGCGTCGACGGCATCGACGTGCGCACGCTCGATCCGGCCGCGCTGCGCGAAGCCATCGCCCTGGTGCCGCAGCAGCCGACGATCTTCGCCGCCAGCGCGCGCGACAACATCCGCTACGGCCGGCTCGACGCCGATGCCGTGCAGATCGAAACCGCCGTCCACAACGCGCATGCCGCCGACTTCATCCACGCACTGCCCGAGGGCCTGGACACCGAACTGGGCGAACGCGGCGCACGCCTGTCCGGCGGCCAGCAGCAGCGCATCGCCATCGCGCGCGCACTGCTCAAGGACGCGCCGATCCTGCTGCTGGATGAAGCCACCAGCGCTCTGGATGCGCAGAGCGAGCGCGCGGTGCAGCAGGCGCTGGAAGCGCTGATGCAGGGCCGCACCACGATCGTGATCGCGCACCGGCTCGCCACCGTGCTCAAGGCAGACCGCATCGTGGTGATGGACCACGGCCGCGTCGTTGCCGAAGGCACCCACGAACAGTTGCTGGCGCAGGGCGGACTCTACGCCGAACTCGCCCGCTTGCAGTTCCTCGATTGATCCGCGGCGCGGCCGTGCGCCTGTGGACCCTGCATCCGCGCCACCTCGACCCGCAGGGGCTGGTGGCGCTGTGGCGCGAAGCGCTGCTCGCGAAGGCGGTCCTGCAGGGGAAGACGCGCGGCTATCGCCACCATCCGCAATTGCACCGCTTCCAGGCGCACGCCACGCCGGTTTCCGCGATCAACGCCTACCTCGCAGCCGTGCACGCCGAGGCCACGGCACGCGGTTATCGCTTCGATCGCGGCAAGCTCGGGCCGCGACGCGCGGTCGGGCCCATTCCCGTCAGCGATGGCCAGGTCGCACACGAGTGGCGGCATCTGCTGGCGAAGCTGCAGGCGCGATCGCCGGAATTGTTCCAGCGCTGGGCGACCACCGCGCCGGCGATCCATCCGCTGTTCGTGATCGAGCCGGGCCCGGTGGAAGACTGGGAGCGCGCCTGACCTGCAGCGCGCGGCACCCCACCGCGCGCGGATCAGGGCAATGCGCGCTCGATGACGGCAACGAACGGCGCATCCGGCGGTAGCGTGCCGAACACGAGCCCGCGTTCGCCACCGAGGCGCGAGCGGCAGAACAGCTCCGCGACGGGACTGCCGGCGCGCACCAGCACGCTCGCCTGCAGCGCCAATGCCAGGCGCTCGACCAGCCTGCGCGCGCCGGCTTCTTCGCTTGCACCCGACTCGAGTTGCCCGCGCAGCGCGGTGGTCTCGCGGGCCACGGCGGGATGGGCCGATGCAGATTCCAGTTGCGCAAGCAGCGCCACGCGCGTTCCGGGTTCGCGCTCAAGCGCGCGCAGCACGTCGAGGCACTGGATGTTGCCGCTGCCCTCCCAGATCGAATTCAGCGGTGCCTGCCGATAGAGGCGCGGCAGCAGCGACTCTTCGACGTAACCGGCGCCACCCAGGCATTCCTGCGCCTCGTTGACGAACGCCGGTGCGCGCTTGCAGACGAAGAACTTGCCGATCGCGGTGGCGATGCGCGCGAAGGCCGCTTCACCTTCGTCAGCGGGCGCGCGATCGACGGCACCGGCGATGCGCAACGAGAAGGCGAGCGCGGCTTCCGCTTCGATCGCGAGGTCGGCCAGCACGTTGCGCATCAGCGCATGCTCGACCAGGCGCTTGCCGAAGGCGCTGCGATGCCGCGCATGATGCATCGCCTGCGCCAGCGCCATCCGCATCAACGCGGACGAGCCCAGCATGCAGTCCAGGCGCGTGAGCATCACCATTTCGATGATGGTCGCCACCCCGCGTCCCTCGTCGCCGACGCGCCGCGCCCACGCGTCGTCGAATTCCACTTCGGACGACGCATTCGACCAGTCGCCCAGCTTGTCCTTCAGGCGCATCAGCCGCAACGCGTTGCGCGTGCCGTCGGGCCGCCAGCGCGGCAGCAGGAAACAGGTCAGGCCGCCGGGTGCCTGCGCAAGCACGAGGAAGCCATCGGACATCGGCGCGGAGAAGAACCACTTGTGCCCGACCAGCGCGTACTCGCCTTCGCCCGACAACGGCGTCGCGCGGGTCGTGTTGGAACGCACGTCGCTGCCGCCCTGCTTCTCGGTCATGCCCATGCCGACGGTGACGCCGCGCTTCCCGCCGATCGGCACGTTGCGCGGGTCGTAGGCCGGGGCGACAGCCTTGTCGGCCCACTCGTGCAGGCCCGGCTCGCGCCGCAGCACCGGCACGGCCGCATGCGTCATCGTCAGCGGACAGCTGCTGCCGGGCTCGACCTGGCCGTGCAGGTAGCTCAAGGCGGCGCGCGCGACGTGGCTTCCGGCTTGCGCCTGCTGCCACGAGAGCCCGGCGACGCCATGGCCGATGGCGGCGTTCATCACCGCGTGGTAGTTCGGGTGGAATTCGACGACGTCGAGGCGATGGCCGAAACGGTCGTGGGTGCGCAGGCGCGGCCGGTCGCGATGCGCGTCGAAGCTGAGCCCGAGCAGTTCGCCACCGGCGAGCCGGGCGTAATCCTGCAGGCGCCCGGTGAAAGCGGCGGCGCCTTCGCGTTCGACCGCTTCGCGCAGCACGATGTCATCCGCCCACAGGTCGTGCCCGGCGAACTCCGGCGGCTGGTTGTCGACGACGTGGGTTTCGCAGGTCGATGACATCACGGGCGCCTCCAGCCGGTGGAGGCCCGACTTTAGCGCGGACGCGTCAGGCCGATGCGGGATCGGCTAGCGCCGAGGGTTCCGGAGCATGCGCCTGGAGCACGTCGACGAACCGCGGATCGAGCGGCAGTACGCCGAACCAGCCGCGCCGCGTGCCGGTGAGCACGCGCAGTACCTGGCGCCGCCCGCCGGGAGCGCGCGTCAGCGGATGGAACAGCCGATCGCGCCAGGCCGCGAGCGTGTCACGGTCGGACTGGAACAGCGGCGTGAGCCACCGGCTCCAGAAGTGATAGATGGCCACGTGGTCGCGGCGCACGCGCTGGTAGTGCGCGAATGCCTGCCCGAGGCGGTCGCGGGCGCGCAATGCATCGCGCAGCGCCATCGCGTCGATCAGCGCCATGTTCGCGCCCTGCCCCAGTTGCGGACTCATCGCATGCGCGGCATCGCCCAGCAGCACGGCGCAGCCGCGATGCCAGCGGCGATGGGCCGCATCGCGATAGCGCGCCTTCGCCAGCCCCTGCGGCACCGGCGTGTCACGCAACATGTCCGCGGCCTGCGGCCAGAGCGCGGCGACGTCGGCGCGCCAGCGGGCTTGATCGCATTCGGCGTCCAGCGTTGCTGCCGGAACGCTCCAGAAGAAACTCACGCGTGGCGTGTCGTCGCCGGGACGCGTACCCACCGGCAGCATGCCGGCCATCTTGCGCGCGCCGACGTAGCGCTGGCGCAATTCGTCCGCGTGGAGCCAGGCCCCGCGCGGCACCAGGCACCATTGCGCGCCCCAGGGATAGGGACGATCGAACTCGGGCACGCCGACGTCGCCCCGCAGCTTCGAAGCGGCGCCGTCCGCAACCACGATGACGTCGAAGGCGCCGTGTTCGATGCCCTCCTGGTCGCGCACCACGCCGCGCTCGGCATCGATCGCGACGATACGGCGGCCGCAATGGATGCGGCGCTCCTCCTGCCAGGCGGCATCGAGCAGGGCGAACAGCGCGCCGCGTTGCATGCCCAGGCCGAACAGACGCCGGTCGAGGTCGCGATACCGCATGTCCATCACCAGACGACCGTCGCGCGTTTCGCCGAACAGGCGTTGCACGCGCGCGCCATGCATCAGCGCGGCATCGAGCAGGCCGAGATGCCAGAGCACCTCCATGCCGGTGGGCTGCAGCAGGAATCCGGCGCCGACCGGACCGAGCATGGGTGCCTGCTCGAACACCTCCACGCGATGACCGTCGCGCGAGAGCAGCAGCGCGGCGGTCTGGCCACCCGTGCCATAGCCGACGATGCCGATGCGCAGGGACTGCTTCATCGCATCACCTGCGCGCGACCGCAAAGAAAAGGCCCCGCCGGAGCGGGGCCTGGAAAGTCTTGCATCGAGCCGCGAGGCTCAAGCGCGGCGATCCGTTCAGACCACTGCGACTTCGGACGCCTGTGCGCCCTTCGGCCCCTGGGTCAGCTGGTAGCTGACGCGCTGGCCTTCCTGCAGGCTGCGGAAGCCCTTGGCATTGATGGCGGAGAAATGCACGAAAACATCGGCGCTGCCGTCTTCGGGCGAGATGAAGCCAAATCCCTTGGCGTCGTTGAACCACTTCACTGTACCGTACTGCATGTCCTTGATGACCTCTGCTGGATGCGTTGACGAGCGCCGGCCCTGGCGGCGCACCGCGAGTATGCCAACTTGCTGAACGAGCGCAACCCGCCCCGGCGCATCCAATGCGCGACCGCGCCGGACCGGTTTCAGGGCGCCAGCAGGGCGCGCAGCAGCGCCGGCAAACCGGCTGATGCGGCCGCCACGTTGTCGAGCACGTCCTGAAGTGTGATGACCTCGTCAGGATCCGGGCCCGCGCCGGCCGCCCAGTTGGCGACGATCGCCAGGCACGCGTAGTCCAGCCCCATTTCCCGCGCGAGTCCGGCTTCCGGCATTCCGGTCATGCCGACCAGGTCGCAGCCGTCGCGGCGCATGCGCGCGATTTCCGCGCGCGTTTCCAGGCGCGGGCCCTGCGTGGCGCCGTAGCAGCCGTCCGTCACCATCGCCACGCCGGCCTTCGTCGCGGCCGCGATCACGGCCGTGCGCAGCGAGCGCGTGTAGGGCTCGCCGAAGTCGACGTGGAGCACCTCGGTGCCGGGCTCCTCGCAGATCGTGGAGATACGCCCCCAGGTGTAGTCGATCAACTGGTCCGGACAGGCCAGCACGCGCGGACCGAAACGTTCGGTGATGCCGCCCACAGTGTTCAGCGCGAGCACGCGCTGCGCGCCCAGCGCCTTCAGCGCCGCGAGATTCGCGCGGTAGTTGATCTTGTGTGGCGGCAGCGAATGGCCTTCGCCATGCCGCGCGAGGAACGCCACGCGGTGGCCGTCCAGCGTGCCGACCCGCACCGGCCCGGACAGCGCGCCGTAATGCGTCACCGGCTGGTGCGTCTCGACGTCCTGCAGTTCGGCCAGCTTGTACAGCCCGGTTCCGCCGATGATCGCCAGTTCGATGCTGGCTTCGCTCGCGACGTTCATCGTCAGTCCCTCAACGCGTAGATCGCCGGCAGGCCGCGACCCTGTTCGTGATAGTCCATGCCGTAGCCGTAGACGTAGCGATCCGGCACTTCGACACCCATGTAGTCAGCGGTCAGGCCCGGCACGCAACGGTCGTGCACCTTGACCGCGAGCGCGGCGATGCGGATCTCGGCCGCGCCCTGCTCGTGGCACCACTCGCGGATCGCCGCCAGCGTGTGGCCTTCGTCGACGATGTCGTCGACCAGCAGCACGCGTCGTCCCTGCATCGGGGTCGCGGGGCGATGTTTCCACGCGAGTTCGCCGCCGGAGGTGGCGCCGCGGTAACGCGTCGCATGCAGGTACTCGAATTCGAGATCGAGCCCGCGCGCGCCCAGCTCCAGCGCCAGCTGCCCGGCGAAGGGCAGGCCGCCGTGCATCACCGTGATGTACAGCGGCACGCTGCCGACGTAATCGGCGTGGATGCGCTCGGACATGCGCACGATCGCCGTTTCCAGCGTCACGCGGTCGTGGATGAGGTCGCTGTTCGCCAGCGCGGTCTGCAGGTCTGCCATTACGCCAATCCTTCCTGTCGGTTGCGCGCCTGGTCGTAGCGCGCGTCCGCAATGAGTCCGTCCCAGCCCATCGCGCCGCGGCCGATCAGGCCGGTCAACGCCATGGTGTTGAGCTTGCGGTTGCGGACCGCTGCGAGTGATTCCTCGACCAGTTCCGGGTGGCACACCAGCACCACATCGCAACCGGCATCCAGGTGCTGGTGGACGCGCTGCTTCACGCCACCGGCGGAATTCGCCGCCGCCATGCCGATGTCGTCGCTGAATACCACGCCATGGAAATGCAGTTCGCCGCGCAGGATGTCTTCGATCCAGCGCTTCGAATAACCCGCCGGTTCGGGTGCGACCGCGGGATAGGCGACGTGCGCCATCATCACCGCGTCGGCCTTGGCCTCGATGCCGGCGACGAAGGGCACGAGGTCCTGCGCGCGGATTTCCTCCAGCGGCCGCGGGTCAACGGCATTGTCGAAGTGCGTGTCCTCCAGCACCGACCCGTGTCCGGGGAAATGCTTGAGCGTGGCGGCCATGCCGGCAGCGTGCATGCCGCGGACATAGGCGCGGGTGAATTCGGCCACGACTTCGGGCTCCGCCGAAAACGCGCGGTCGCCGATGGCGCGATTGCCGCGGCCCAGATCGACCACCGGTGCGAAGCTGAGGTCCACGCCGGTCGCGCGTACTTCGCTGGCCATCAGCCACGCGTGCTCTTCGGCGAGCCGGAGCGCGGCGTCGCGATCCTGCGCGTACAGCCGGCCGAATCCCTCCAGCGCCGGCAGCGCGCTGAAACCGTCGCGGAAGCGCTGCACGCGCCCGCCTTCCTGGTCCACGCAGACCAGCTGCGGGCGCGGCGCGGCTTCGCGGATCGCCTGCGCGAGTTCGGCCACCTGCGCCTTCGATGCGAAGTTGCGACCGAACAGGATCACGCCGGCGCAGGCGTCGTGCTGCAGCCAGTCGCGTTCCTGCGTGGTGAGTTCCTTGCCGGCAACCCCGATTAGCAACATGTCAGCACTCCAGAGAACAACGCGGGCACACGGTACGTCGAAGCGGGCCGTGCGGGCTTTCAGTCCGCTGCCCCGGCCTGCTCCGCCTCGCTCCACTGCGAGTACGGCCGCGAGGCAAGGGCCAGATTGTAGTAGCGCTTGCTGTCGGTCACTTCACGCCCGATCCAGGCGGGCTTCGCGAATTCCGCATCGGCCGAAGGCAGCTCGATTTCGGCCACCACCAGCCCGGCGTTGTCGCCGAGGAATTCGTCCACTTCCCACAGATGGCCGCCGAAGTCGACGTAGTGCCGCAGCTTGTCCACGAGCCCGCCGACGCTGAGCGCGAGCAGCCCGCGCGCGTCCGCCATCGGGATGGCGTAGTCGAATTCCTGACGCGTGTGCCCGAGTTCGCGCGACTTCAGGTTGAGATAAGCCTCGTCGCCCTGGATGCGCACCCGCACCGAGGCCTTCGTCGCGCCGCTGTCCATTGCCGCCAGGTCGTTGAGGTAGCCCTGCGCCATCGGCACGACCTTGTGCGCCGCCGCGCGCCAGCCGCCGCCGGTGACGAGGAATTTGCGTTCGATTTCGATGGCCATGGGTTGGGATTCGGGATTCGGGGGAATGAGCGCAGTGTCGTGATCGTGTTTTTGCCTTTACGAATCACCAATCACGAATCACGGCTTCTCGAACATCGCGATCGATTCCACGTGCGCCGTGTGCGGAAACATGTCCATCACCCCGGCAGCACGCAGCTTCCAGCCCTTCTCGTTGACGAGATAACCGGCGTCGCGCGCGAGCGAGCCGGGATGGCAGCTCACGTAAACGATCCGCTTGAACTGCTTGAGCTTGAGCTGCGTGAGGACGAAGTCCGCGCCCGAACGCGGCGGATCGAGCAGTAGCCGGTCGAATCCTTCGCGCATCCAGGTGTGGTCACTCAGGTCCTTGCCGAGGTCGGCGGCATGGAATTCGGCGTTGCCGATGCCGTTGTGGGCGGCGTTCTCGCGCGCGCGGCGCACCAGCCCGGCCTCGCCCTCCACGCCCACGACTTCGCGCACGCGCCGTGCCATCGGCAGGGTGAAATTGCCCAGCCCGCAGAACAGATCGAGCACGCGGTCCTCGGGTTGCGGATCGAGCAGGTCCAGCGCGGACTGGATCATCTTGCCGTTGAGGCCGGCGTTGACCTGGATGAAGTCGAGCGGACGGAACACGAACTCGATGTTCCACTGCGGCAGCGCGAACGCCAGTTTCGGCTCGGCCGGCCACAGCGGATGCACGCTGTCGACGCCCCCGGGCTGCAGGAAGATGGCGAAGCCGTGCTGCTGGCCGAACACCACCAACGCCGCCTGATCGGCGTCCGACAGCGGCGAGAGATGGCGGAAGGTCAGCGCGATGCCGCTGAAGTCATCGGCGCGGTCGCCGGCAATGAATTCGATCTGCGGAATATCGCGGCGCGCCTGCAAGCCATCGACCAGCGCGGCAAGCGCGGCCACCTTGCTGCCGATTTCCGGAATCACCGTATGGCATTCGGACAGATCGGCAACGAAGCGCGGATCCTGCTCGCGGAAGCCGACCAGCGTCTTGTCCTTCTTCTCGACACGGCGCACAGAGAAGCGCCCCTTTCGCCGATATCCCCACGCGGCGTCAGTAAGTGGCGGCAACACGCGTTCCGGCACCACGTGACCGATGCGTTCGAGGTTTTCCAGCAGCACGCGCTGCTTGGCGAGGATCTGCTTGCTTTCGTCCAGGTGCTGCAGCGCGCAGCCACCGCAGGTGCCGAAGTGCGGGCAGCGCGCCGGCACGCGGTCGTCCGCGGCGTGCAGCACTTCCAGCGTCAGGGCCTCGTCGAAGTGGCGCGAACGCGACGTCTGCTTCGCCAGCACCCGTTCGCCGGGCAGCGCACCGGCAATGAAGGTCACCTTCCCTCCCGCGCCCTCGCGGCGGGCCACGCCGCGGCCGTCATGGCTCAGGTCGATGATGTCTGCTTCGAACGGGGTCTGGTCGATACGTGCCACGGAAGACTTCGGCGCTGGAACGGAGCCGCCTATTGTCGCAGAGCGCGGCCGCACCGCGGCGGCCCTTGGGCGCCGGAAAATGAGGCCGCGGCGGTGGCCGGAAAAACACCGCATGGACGCGGCGTACAAAAACAGAAGGGCCCGCCGAAGCGGGCCCTCCACGCAATCCGGCAGACGCACTCACTTCTGCTTCCAGGCGCCCCCGCTCTGGTACCACCAGCCCGGTCGCGCGCTGGCGATCCATTGCCTGGCGAACACGTCGCGGATCTGCGCTTCCCACTCCGGATGGCCGTTGGCGACGGCGACTTCGCGGTACACCGCCTTGCGGTCGCGGTTGTCGTCGGCAACGGCCTGGTTCACCGCCACGCGATCCTTCAGCGCGAGCTTCGACGCATCGCGCACGACGATGGTGCCGTCGCCGGCGAACCCGAGCGCGCCGGCATCGAACCCGGCCCGCAGCTGCGAATCGAAGCGCGCGGCCATGCGCGCCTGGATCGCCTGGATGGCCGGAGTCTTGATGGTGATGTCGGGCTGCGACTGGGCGTGCGCGGTACCGATGCCGACGATGCTCAACAGGTCCACGTACGCCAGCAGATGATCGATCGGCCCCTGCGAGCGGATCGCCATGCCGCCGCCATCGTCCGGAACCGGCTTCACGTTGACGTCCTTGCCCTCGTCCCCGATGACCTTCTCGACGAATTCCTTCGCCGCTTCCTTCGCTTCCGCGGCCGGGAAGTAGACATTGATCGTGACGCAGGCCGTAAGCAGCACGGCGGCGACCGGAATTCCCATCAGACGACGCATCTTCATTCTCCTGTGGGGCGGATCTCATCCGCCGTTTGCTGTCGCGTTGCTATTCGACCACGGGCTTCACGTCGCCCTTGCCGACCGCACCGAGCCGTTCCACCAGCGTGGGCCAGTCGACGCGACGGTTGAAACCAACCACCGTGAGGCGCGGCAGCCCCGCACCGGCGACGATAATAAATCCCCGACCGGCTGAACCCAGTCCGTCCATGTTGCACACATCATCGGCCAGTCGGCACGAGATGCCGATGCGCGAGTAGCCAAAATCGTCGAACAGGCCGATCAGACTCGCCTGCAGGCTGCCGGCGAAGGACGCATCGCCCACGCTAGACAGGTCCTGCACCGCGCGCTGGCTGATGCGCTGGCGGACGCCGGGCTTGCGCTCGGTGCGCAAGGTGGCATCGAAAGCGACAGGTTGCCAGTCGACCATGCGCAGCGCGTCGATACGCCCATCGAGGCGGCCGGTGATGCTGCCGAAACCGAATACGCCGGTCAGCGCCTGCAGATCCAGATCGTCCAGCGCCACGTCCGCAGAGAGCGTCGGCGCGACGCCGAAGGGGCGCTCCATCGACAGCGCCGAGACCGCGACGTCGCCATCGAACACGCGCATGCGCAGGCCGCCATCGAAATCCAGGCGCTCGCTGGCGTAGTGCGCGAGCGGAATTTCCCCGCTGAGTTCGCCGGTGAACGCGGGCCAGTCCAGCGCTCTCGCCAGTTGTCCGACATCGAGTCGCTGCAGCGTCATGCCGAAGCGCACATCGAGACCGCGTCCGTCGCCCGGGGGTTGCAGCTGCAACTGGTCCAGGCGCAGATGGCCGCCCAGCATGGGAACGGTCGCGGCTTCACGGAAGTACAACCGGCCGTCCCGGCTCACGAACGGAAACGTGGATGCACCGAAGCGAAGACCGTAGATCTGCCCGCCCTGCCAGGCCAGCGTGGATTCGACGGGCGAAGCCGAGGACAGCGCGAGATCGCCGTCGAGCCGCTCGAAGCCGAAGCGTTGCTGCGGATCGGTAACCGTCGCATCGCGGACGCGCACGTGGAAATCCCGCAGCGATCCTCCCGCGAGGTGCAGGTCCGCGTCCGCGGCGCCGGCAAACTCCAGTTGCGATAGTCCGGCCATTCCCAGCCAGCCGGACAGGTAGGCATCGCGCAACGGTGCGAGGTCGGGCCCCTGCAGGCGCAGGTCGAGCGCGTCGATGTCGCCGGCGCTGGTGAAACTTGCCGACCCTTCGGCATCGAGGATCCCGGGATCGTGCCAGTGCAACTGCGGAAGCGACCAAGCGCCGCCCTTTCCCTTGCCCGCCTCGATGTCGAGTTCGACCGATCGTCGCTGCAGCGATGCATAGGCGCTGCCGAACAGCAGTTCGCCGCCGCGCAGGTGACCGGTTACGCGCGCATGGCTGCGATGGCCGAACGCCAGGTCGACTGCGAGATCGGCGCCCAGGCCATCGGCCGCGATCGTGCCGTCGGGCGTATCGAACGCTCCGCCTGCGATGTGCAACGGGCCACTGACCTGCACCGGAGCGTTGGCGGCGGCGACCACGCTCAGACGGCCATCGAGGACACCGCCGGTGATGCGGCCCTCGCTCCAGGCCGTCGCCAGCAACGCCTGCGTCCAGGCCAACGGGACGCGCACCAGATCGATATCGGTGATGTCCGGCGAAGCCGCATCGCGATGCAGGGACACGGCAGCGGCCCCGCCGGACAGGCGTGCATGGGTCGTCGCGACGCCGAGTTCGAGCGACAGGCGCAACGGCTGCGCGCGGCCGCTATGGATCGCGCCATCGCAGCGCCAGCCGCCCTGGCCGTCGCGTTGCAGGGGACAGCGCCAGTCCAGCTCGCGGAAGCGGTAACCCAGGTCGGGAGCATCCACGCGGCCAGCCTGCAGGTGCAGCGCGCCCTGCGGCGCGGTTTCCGGCCATTCCAGCCGCACCACGACATCGCGCAGCGTTGCCACGGGCGTGGTCACCGTGGCGATGCGCGCGACCAGCGAGCGTGCCTGCACCGGCCCGATCACGGCAGCGCAGACACCCAGGCAACACAGCAGGCGTAACATCCGGCGTGACATTCGGACAAGGATACCGACTGGAGCGTCTGTGACCGCGAATTCGCCTTGTGTACTGCTCGTCGAGGACGACCCCGTCAGCCGCGCGTTCCTCGTTGCCGCCATCCGCTCGTTGCCGGCGTCGGTGGACGCTGCCGACAGCGTGTCTGCCGCGATCGCGCTCGTGGCCGCCAACCGCTACGACCTCTGGCTGATCGATGCCAACCTTCCCGATGGCAGCGGTGCGAACCTGCTGTCGCGCCTGCGCAATCGCGATGCACTGACGCCTGCGCTGGCACACACGGCGACCGGCGAGGACGAGGTGAAGCGGGAACTGCTGGACGCCGGTTTCCGCCAGGTGCTGGTGAAACCCTTGCCCGCGTCGGCCGTGCAGCATGCATTGCGGCAGGCGCTCGGGCTCGCGCCCACGGCAACGTCCGAAAGCACGCCGGACTGGGACGACGATGCCGCAGCGCGCGCGCTGAACGGCAATCGCGAGCACATCGCGGCGCTCCGCAAGCTCTTCATCGCGGAACTGCCCGCGGTCGTCGAACGCGTTCACAACGCCTTCCGCAACGAGGATTTCCAGGGGCTGCACGACGAACTGCACCGGCTGCGGGCCAGCTGCGGCTTCGTTGGCGCGACAAAGCTGCTGCAGGCCGTCCAGCAACTCGGGGCCGACCAACGCTCCGATGCGTTCCTGCAGGAGTTCGCCAACGCTTCGCGGGGATTGCTCGAAACGCCATCCGCGGCGCACGGCTGACGGCGCATGCCGGCTCACTCGCCCGACGACACGCGCGCGAGCTCGCCCAGCATCTCCCAGGATTTCAGGCCACGCGGCCCGAGGTGGTAGGCGAGCACTTCGCGCATCGGGCGCCGCAGGCTGGCGAGGTCTTCGTCCCCCGGGAGGGCATCGGCCGCGAGCGCGAGCAATGCGCGGCCCGTCGCCGCGCCGCGCCGGTCGGCGTGGCCGCGGTCCGCGAGCAGCCGGCGCGGCCCAGCCTCGGGATCCAGGCGGTAACGTGCAGCACCATCGACCGGGGCGCCTTCGCTATCGCTTGTCCAGTCGAATCCGAACCCCAGCGCGTCCAGCAGGTTGCGCTCGTAGCGACGCAGCGTCCACGCCAGCGGCTCGCCCTCGCCCAGTCGCCGGCGCGCGCTGGCATAGGCCTCGAACAATTCCGGTTGCGGATCCCCGCGCGGCGCCAGGCGCAGCGTGAGTTCGTTGAGATAGAAGCCGGCGAGCGTCGCCTCGCCGCCAAGGCGCGGCGCCGCATCCAGTGCCTCGGCGCCGGCGAGCGTGGCCAGCTCGCCGCGTTGCACGGCGTCGAAGCGGATGAACTGCAGGGGTTGCAGGGCGGCACGGAGCAGATGACGTTTGGATCCGTGCACGCCCCGGGCGAGCAGTCCGAGCCGGCCATGCTCCGCCGTGAGCACTTCGACCAGCAGGCTGCTTTCGCGCCAGGCCCGGGCATGCAACACGAAAGCGGGCTCGGCGGTGTACCGCATGGCGATGGACAACGATCAGTCGTTGTAGCCGAACGCGCGCAGCGCGGCCTCGTCGTCCGACCAGCCTTCGCGTACGCGGACCCAGGTCTCCAGGAACACCTTGGCATCGAACAGGCGCTCCATCTGCAGGCGTGATTTCGCGCCGATCTCGCGCAGGCGTTCGCCGCCCTTGCCGATCACGATCTTCTTCTGGCCCTCGCGCTCCACCCAGATGACGGCCCCGATGCGCAACAGCACGCCCTTGGGCGAGGGTTCCTCGACGAAGCGCTCGATCTCCACGGTGGTCGCGTAGGGCAGTTCTTCGCCCAGCTGGCGCATCAGTTGTTCGCGCACGAGCTCGCCTGCGAGGAAGCGCTGGCTCTTGTCGGTAATCTCGTCTTCGTCGTACAGCGCCGGCTGCTCGGGAAGCTGGCCCAGCACCGTCTTGACCAGCGCATCGAGACCACTGCGCTTGAGTGCGGAGACCGGATGCACGCCGGCGAAATCGCGCCCTTCGCAGATCTTCGCCAGATACGGCAGCAAGCTCGTCTTGTCGGTGACCCGGTCCACCTGATTCACCACGAGGATGACCGGAAGGCCGGCGCCCTTCAGCGCGTCGTAGGCCAGCGTATCCTCGTCGTCCCACTGCCCCGCGCGCACGACCAGCATCGCAGCGTCGACCCCTTCGAGCGCGCCGCGCGCGGCGCGGTTCATCAGCCGGTTCATCGCCCGCTTCTGCTCGCGGTGGATGCCGGGCGTATCGACGAGAAGCAGCTGGCCTTCGGGAAACGAAGCGATGCCCAGCAGCCGGTGGCGCGTGGTCTGCGGGCGGGGCGACACGATGCTGACCTTGGCCCCGACGAGGGCGTTGACGAGCGTGGACTTGCCGACGTTGGGCCGGCCGATGACGGCGACGTGGCCGGCGCGATGAGGGGATTCGGTCATGGGAGGAATTGTCCGCCCCCCGGTCTGCGAGGGCAAACGGTGCACGGCGGAATCGATGGAGGATCAGGTAGCGCCCAGCGCCTTCAATGCGGCTTCGGCAGCCTTCTGCTCGGCCGCGCGACGCGAGCCGCCCTCGCCTTCGGTCACCAGCGGTGGGGCCTGCAGGGTGCAGGAGACATGGAACGTCTTGGCGTGCTCTTCGCCACTCTCGGACAGCAATGCGTAGAGCGGAAGCGGCTTCTGCTTGCCCTGCAGCCATTCCTGCAGGCGCGTCTTCGCATCCTTCCCGACCTTGTGCGGCGGCGGCAGCGCTTCCATGGGCGCCTGGAACCAGGGCAACACCGCATCGCGGCAGCTTTCGAATCCGGCGTCCAGGTAGATGGCGGCAACCACGGCTTCGACGGCGTCGGCCAGGATGGAATCGCGGCGGTGTCCGCCCGATTTCATCTCGCCCGGACCGAGGATCAGCCGGGCGCCGAGATCCAGTTCGCGCGCGATCGCCGCCAGTGCGGATTCGCGGACGAGCTCGGCGCGCGCCCGGGTGAGCGCGCCTTCGTCAGCATGCGGCCAGTGCTGGAACAGCGCCTCGGCGACGATGAGGTTCACCAGTGCGTCGCCCAGGAACTCGAGGCGCTCGTTGTGGGCAGCGCCCGCGCTCCGATGGGTCAGTGCCTGGGTCAGCAGGTCCTGGCGGGCGAAGCGGTGCGTGATGCTTGTGCCCAATCAGTCGCCCGCGAGGTGGCGGTTGAGCTCCTGCTCGGCGTGGAACTTGCCGACCACATCGAGGTTCGCGATGACCGGACGGCGCACTTCGTAATCCACGGTCATCATCCAGCCGTAGTCGCGGCGGATGATCTTGATGTTCTCGGACTTGACGTGTTCCTCGGAATAATTGATGTACATCCGCTTGAAGAACTTGTCCTTGATCTTGTCCGGGCTTTCCTCGGCGATGCCCGGCTCGTTGGCCAGGCTGGCAAGCGACTTCTTGACCGCGAAGAACTCGCTGTACATCGGGAACAACTGCATGCCCACGTAGATGAACACGCCGGCCACGGCCATTGAAATGATGAACCCGATCAGGGTCATGCCTTGCTGCTTACGCTTCATCCGAGCTCTCCCCAGTTGTCGAACCGAACGTCAGCGGATGCTGGTGCCAATCCGCCGGTATTCGAGCCCGCCGTCCCAGCTCATCCAGATCAGGAATGCCTTGCCGCGAAGCTGACTTTCCGGCAGGAAACCCCAGTATCGGCTGTCGTCGCTGTTCTTGCGGTTGTCGCCCATCACGAAATACTGCCCCTGCGGCACCTGCCAATCGCCTTCCCCTGGATCCATGAACGGCGAAGCCGAGGATTCGAGGACGGAATGCGGCCGCCCGGGCAGATTCTCACGCAATTCCAGGGAGCCCGTCATCTCCGCCCCCTTGCCGGTCCCCTGGTAGGTGCCGATCTCCTCGTAGCCGACGGGCGTGCCGTTCACCGTGACCTGATTGTTGTGGTAACCGATGCGGTCGCCCGGCAGTCCGATCACGCGCTTGATGAAGTCCACGCCCTTGTTCGGGTCCTGAGGGCCACGGCCGGGAAAGTGGAACACCACCACGTCGCCGCGCTGCGGCTCGCCGACGTCCAGGAACTTCCGGTTGGTGATCGGAAGACGCAGCCCGTAGGCGAACTTGTTGACCAGGATGAAGTCGCCGGTCAGCAAGGTGGGCATCATCGAGTTCGAGGGGATACGGAAGGGTTCGGCGACGAAGCTGCGCAGGATCAGCACGACCGCCAGCACCGGGAAGAAAGCCTTGGAGTAGTCGACGACCAACGGCTCTTCCCCGTCGTCCAGCAACCCCGCCCTGGCCGCGCGACGCTTCGCGAGGAACAGCTTGTCCAGCAGCCAGACCACGCCGGTGAACAGGGTCAGGATGACGAGGATGATCTCAAACCACTTCATGCTTGCTCCTTCGGAGCCGGATTGAAAAGTCCGGACGGGACATCGGGACTACAGCTGACCCCGAGCGTATCGAAGAGTTCACCCCTTCCACAAACGCCGGGCGCGCGCCGCCGCTGCCGACGCGCGACTTCGCCGCTACTTGCTGTCGACCTGCAGCACGGCAAGGAAGGCTTCCTGCGGGATTTCCACGCGGCCCACCTGCTTCATCCGCTTCTTGCCTTCCTTCTGCTTCTCGAGAAGCTTCTTCTTGCGGGTAATGTCGCCGCCGTAGCACTTGGCCAGCACGTTCTTGCGCATCGCCTTGACCGTGCTGCGCGCGATGATCTGCGACCCGATCGCGGCCTGGATCGCCACGTCGAACATCTGGCGCGGGATCAGGTCCTTCATCTTCTCGCACAGGTCGCGCCCGCGGCGGTCGGCGTGGCTGCGGTGGCAGATGATGCTGAGCGCGTCGACCTTGTCGCCGTTGATCAGCGTGTCCACGCGCACGAACGGACCCGCATCGAAGCGCAGGAAGTGGTAGTCCAGCGAGGCGTAGCCGCGCGAGACCGACTTGAGCTTGTCGAAGAAATCGAGCACCACTTCCGCCATCGGCAGCTCGTAGCTGATCTGCACCTGGCTGGCCATGTACTGGATGCCCAGCTGCACGCCGCGCTTCTCCTCGCACAACTTGATCACGTTGCCGATGTAGTCCGGCGGCGTGAGGATGTTCGCGCGGATGATCGGCTCGCGGATCTCCTCGACCATGTTCACCGGCGGCAGCTTGGCCGGATTGTCCATCGGCACGACGGTGCCGTCGGTCTTGAGGACTTCATAGATCACCGTCGGCGCGGTGGTGATCAGGTTGAGGTTGTACTCGCGCTCCAGACGCTCCTGCACGATTTCCATGTGCAGCATGCCGAGGAAGCCGCAGCGGAAGCCGAAGCCCATCGCTTCCGAGCTCTCCGGCTCGAAACGCAGCGCGGCGTCGTTGAGGCGCAGCTTCTCCAGCGATTCGCGCAGCGCGGGGTAATCCTCGGCGTCGACCGGGAACAGGCCCGCGAACACGCGCGGCTGCATTTCCTGGAAGCCGGGCAGCGGCTTCGGGGCCGGATCGCCGGCGAGCGTCAGCGTGTCGCCGACCGGCGCGCCGTGCACGTCCTTCACCGATGCGGTGATCCAGCCCACTTCGCCCGCGCCGAGCTTATTGAGCACCTTGCGCTTCGGGGTGAACACGCCGACCTGGTCGACCTGGTGCGTCTTGCCGGTCGACATCACCAGGATCTTGCTGCCCGGGACGATCTCGCCCTGCATGACGCGCACCAGCGACACCACGCCCAGGTAATTGTCGAACCAGGAGTCGATGATCAGCGCCTGCAGCTTGTCGGTATCGCGCGGCTTCGGCGGCGGGATGCGGTGGACGATCGCCTCCAGCACCTGCTCGACGTTGAGGCCGGTCTTGGCGCTGATTGCCACGGCATCGGTGGCGTCGATGCCGATCACGGCCTCGATCTCGGCCTTGGCGCGGTCGACGTCGGCGGTCGGCAGGTCGATCTTGTTGAGCACCGGCACGACTTCGAGGCCCTGCTCGACGGCCGTGTAGCAGTTGGCGACGGACTGCGCCTCGACGCCCTGCGCCGCATCGACCACCAGCAGCGCGCCTTCGCACGCCGCCAGCGAACGGCTCACCTCGTAGCTGAAGTCGACATGGCCCGGCGTGTCGATGAAATTGAGCTGGTAGACCTGCCCGTCCTGCGCCTTGTACGGCAGCGAGACCGACTGTGCCTTGATGGTGATGCCGCGTTCGCGCTCGATCGGATTGGAGTCGAGCACCTGGGCTTCCATCTCGCGGGCCTCCAGGCCGCCGCAGAGCTGGATGATGCGATCGGCAAGCGTCGACTTGCCGTGGTCGACGTGGGCGATGATGGAGAAATTGCGGATGCGCTGCATGCGGGGCGGCTTCGTGCCGTCTCGGAAAAGTTAACGCGCGATTATCGCATACGCGCCTGCGCCCGCCCTGTTGGGGGCGGGCGCAGCGGAAATCGGCGCAGAGGGCCGATCACCCGGCGGCTTCGTCCTCACTCGCGGTGACGGCGATGAACTGGGTCGCGTTGCCGCGCCGGACCAGCAGCATCACGGTCTGGCCGTCCTTCACTCCCGCTAGGGCGCGATCCAGGGCCGCGGCGTTGGCCACGCTGGTCCGTCCCACCGACAGGATCACGTCTCCCGGCTGCAGCCCGGCTTCGGCCGCGGCATCGCCGACACGGGCCAGGCGCACGCCCTCGTTCGCCTGCAGGCCCAGTTGCTGCCGTTCGGCGGCGCTGAGGTCGCGCCCGACCAGGCCGAGCGCATTGCCGCGCCCCGTGGCTGGCGCGGGGCCTTCTTCGTCCGGACCGGACTGATCCACGGCGCCACCGGCGAGTTCTTCGTTGAGCGCATCGAGCGTGACCTCGATTTCACGCGGCTTGCCGTCGCGCAGGATGCCCAGGCGCACCCGGGAACCGGGGGCGAGGCCACCGATGAGCGGCGGCAGGTCGCTGGAAACGTTGATCTTGCGGCCGTTGACCGAACGGATCACGTCCGCGCGTTCGATGCCCGCCTTGGCCGCAGCGCTGCCCGGCACGACCACGGCAACCAGGGCGCCGCTGGCGTCGGGCAGCCCGAGCCCGCGGGCGTCGTCGGCGGAAATCGCCTGCACCTGCACGCCCAGCTGGCCACGGCTGACCTTGCCGGTCTTCTTGATCTGGTCGGCCGCGCTCATCGCCACGTCGATGGGAATCGCGAAACTGACGCCCATGTACCCGCCGGAGTTGCTGAAGATCTGCGAATTGATGCCGACGACCTCACCGGCCGTATTGAGCAGCGGCCCGCCGGAATTGCCGCGATTGATCGCCACGTCGGTCTGAATGAAGGGCACGTAGCGCTGGTCGGCGTAGGGATTGGCCCGCCCCACCGCGCTGACGATGCCCGCGGTCACCGACTGGTCAAGCCCGAACGGGGAGCCGATGGCGACGACCCACTGACCGGGCTTGAGGCGCGTGGAATCGCCCATGCGCAGGGCCGGCAGCCCCTTGGCGTCGATCTTGAGCAACGCCACGTCGGACTGCTGGTCGCTGCCGACCACCTTGGCCTTGAACTCGCGGCGGTCCGACAGCTTCACCGTCACCGTATCCGCGCCGTCGACCACGTGGTGGTTGGTCAGCACGTAGCCGTCGTTGGAAATGAGGAAGCCGGTTCCCATCGAAAAACCGTGCGGAACCTGCGGCATCTGCGGACCTTCCGGTCCTTCGAAGATCCCCGGCGGCAACATCCGGCGGAAGAATTCGGGGATCTGGTCCTCGTCCGGCGTTCCGCCGCTGCGCGCGACACGGCGCGCACCGACTTCGGCACTGATGTTGACCACCGCCGGCGCTACCTGCTGGACCAGATTGGTGAAGTCCGGCAACCCGGTGACGAGCGGCGTGGCCGGCACCGTCTGCGCAGTGGTGGCAATCGGCACGGACGCGTCGGCCGGGGGCTGGGCGGTGCAGGCAGTCGGCAGTGCGGCGGCAATGAGGCCGAGCACAGCCAGCGAGCGAAGCGGTCGGTTCATAGGCATCGGATAGTCGAGGGGTTGAGGTAGGACGGCAGCACGGCGCCATGCCGTGCGGCTGCGGATCAGCCGGCGGCGCGGATCAGCGCTGCGGATCGGCGGGCGGCGGCAGGGAGGATTCGGCTTCCGCGGGCAGACGCGGCTCGAACGGATAGAACGAAGACGACCGCGTGGGCTCCCGCCCGAAACTGACCGTCACTCCGCCGGCCGCACTGTCGGACAACACCGAACGCGGCCAAGGGCGCGTGACGATGTCGTCGACGCGCGGATGGAACGGATGGCCCGTGGCAGACAACGTCACCGCGGCAGCGGCAATCGCATCGGGTTCCGTGGTCGTTGGCGGAACCGGAGCGCGGGTCGACCGCGAGGTCCGCACCGGGCGTTCCGGTCGGCGCGCCAGGCTGGCAACGGCGGTAGCGGCCGACGCGGCAACCACGGCAGGAGTCGTGGCGGCGGGAGTGTCGGTTGGCGTACTCGTCGTACCTGCCGGCGTGGGCGCGGGGCGCGGAGTCGCAGCCCCGGCGGCAAGCCGGGTACCGGTCGACGGAGAGTCCGTCGGCGAAGAACCCGTGGAGTACGGCCGGAGAACCAGCACAGCCGCGACGGCGACCGACGCCGCGAGCGCCGCGCCGCCGATCCAGCGACGACGCGCAGGCGCCGCCTTCATCGCTTCACCCATTGCCGGCGCCACCGCCTGACCGGCGACCTGCCGTTCCCCGGCCAGTGCACGCATGACGCCTGCCGCGAAATCCGGGGCGGAGACGACGGTGGCCTCGCCGCGCAATGCATCGCCGATCAGCTGCCAGCGACCGCAGGTCTCGCGCCATTCGATGTCGTGATCCAGGCGCTTGAGTGCGAAACGGATCGCATCGCCGGGCAATTCACCATCGAACAACGCACTGAGCGCCTCGCGATCGTCACGCGGGTGCAGCGAATGATGGTTGGAATTCGGGTTGGAACTCGTGTCGGCGCGGTTCGTCATCGGTGGGCACGCTCCCGCAGGTTCGCGTCATGGTCCAGCAAGGGCCGCAGCTGGCTGTCGATGGCTTCGCGTGCGCGGAAGATGCGCGAACGCACCGTGCCGATCGGACAATCCATCCTAGCGGCGATCTCCTCGTAACTCAGCCCGTCGACCTCGCGCAGGCTGATCGCCATGCGCAGCTCGTCGGGCAAGGCTTCGACAGCGCGCATCACGGTAAGTTCGATTTCCTGACGCAACAGTTCATGCTCGGGCGTCGCCGTTTCGCGCAGGCGCGCGCCGGCGTCGTACTGCTCGGCGTCGGTTGCATCGACGTCGTCGGTGGGCGGCCTGCGGTTCTGCGCGACGAGGTGGTTCTTGGCGGTGTTCACGGCGATGCGATGCAACCACGTATAGAACTGCGAATCGCCCCGGAAATTGGGCAGCGCGCGATACGCACGGATGAAGGTTTCCTGCGCCACGTCCTGGCATTCGCTCCAGTCGGCGATGTAGCGCCCGATCAGGGCCACGATGCGATGCTGGTACTTGCGCACCAAGGCATCGAACGCGGCACTGTCGCCACGCTGCACGCGCCGGACCAGCTCCTGGTCCAGGTCGGTTTCCGGGGTCGACGATTTTTCGGCCATCACTGCGCCGGCACTCCTGTCAGCTCGGCGAGGCCGAATCGTGGGACACCCCTGACGGGCGAAAGTTCACTCATGAGGACATTCATGGGGGCGCGGACCATACGCTGCAAGCGCCAGGCGTCATGGTCCGACCATACGGTTTGACGCGGTCGAAACAAGCTCTGGATGATAGGACGCAGCAAGCGGCCGCGAATGCGGCCAGTCCGGTGCCAGGCACCGCTCCTCTGATTCGTAAGGATGGTCCCGCATGATCGCTGGCCTTGACGGTCTTCGCCTGCAGCACTGGAAACCCGAGCAACGCGACGACGGGATCGTCGTGCTCTCGTTCGATCGCGAGGGGGCGAGCGTGAACACGTTCGCGCAGGAGGTGCTGATCGAGCTCGACGGCCTGCTCGAGCGCCTGGCCCTGGACCCGCCGAAAGGGCTGCTCATCCGCTCGGCCAAGACGAGCGGGTTCATCGCCGGCGCCGACATCCGCGAATTCGCCGAGTTCGACGCGCGCGGCAACGTCAACGACGCCATCCGGCGCGGCCAGCAGGTCTTCCAGCGCGTGGCCGAACTGCCCTTCCCCACCGTCGCCGCGATCCATGGCTTCTGCATGGGCGGAGGCACGGAGCTGGCGCTGGCCTGCCGTTACCGCGTGGCCAGCAGCGATGGTTCCACGCGGATCGGACTACCCGAAGTGAAGCTCGGCATTTTCCCGGGCTGGGGCGGCAGCGTGCGCCTGCCGCGCCTCGTCGGCGCACCGGCGGCGTTCGACATGATGCTGACGGGACGCTCGCTCTCGGCGTCGGCCGCGCGCGCGATCGGCCTGGTGGACCGGGTGGTCGATCCTGCGTCGCTGGTGGAGGAAGCGGCAAAACTGGCGCTACGCGGCACGCAACGTCCGTTCAAGCAGCGCTTCACCGCGTGGGCGACGAACACCTGGCCGGCGCGCCAGTTGCTGGCGCCGATGCTGGTCAAGCAGGTCGCACGCAAGGCGCGCAAGGAACACTACCCGGCACCGTATGCGCTCATCACCACGTGGCAACGTGCGAGCGGCGGCGTGCAGTCGCTGCTGGCGGCCGAGCGCAAAGCGGTGGTGAAGCTGTCGTCGACGCCGACCGCGCGCAACCTCATCCGCGTGTTCTTCCTGCAGGAACGCCTCAAGTCTTCCGGGGGCAAGGACCATGGAATCCGCCACGTGCACGTGGTGGGCGCAGGCGTGATGGGCGGCGACATCGCGGCGTGGTCGGCGTATCGCGGCTTCGAGGTGACAGTGAGCGATCGCGAGCAGCGCTTCATCGACGGTGCGCTGGCGCGTGCTACCGAACTGTTCAACAAGAAGGTGAAGGACGAGGCGAAGCGCACTGCCGTCGCCGCGCGCCTGAAAGGCGATCTCGCCGGTGACGGCGCCGCGCAGGCCGACCTCGTGATCGAGGCGATCATCGAGAAGGCGGAAGCCAAGCGCGAGCTTTACTCCGCCGTCGAGCCACGCATGAAGCCGGACGCGCTGCTCACCACGAACACCTCGTCGATCCCGCTGACCGAACTGCGCGAACACATCGCGCGTCCCGCGCAGTTCGCCGGCCTGCACTATTTCAATCCGGTCGCGCTGATGCCGCTGGTGGAAATCATCCATCACGACCGCATGGCCGCCGAAACCGGGCAGCGCCTGGCGGCATTCTGCCGGGCGATCGACAAGCTGCCGGTGCCCGTGGCCGGCACGCCGGGTTTCCTGGTCAATCGTGTGCTGTTCCCGTACATGCTCGAAGCCGCGAC
Organism: Lysobacter yangpyeongensis; assembly: GCF_042655745.1. Taxonomy (NCBI): domain Bacteria; kingdom Pseudomonadati; phylum Pseudomonadota; class Gammaproteobacteria; order Lysobacterales; family Lysobacteraceae; genus Lysobacter; species Lysobacter yangpyeongensis. The sequence continues at coordinate 1,278,162 of NZ_JBHSNM010000001.1, forward strand.
CGCGTTCGCCGAAGGCATCCCCGGCCCCGCGATCGACCGGGCTGCGGTGAAGTTCGGCATGCCGATGGGACCGATCGAACTCATCGACACGGTGGGGCTGGACGTCGCCGCGGGCGTCGGCGCCGAACTGGCCCCCTTCCTCGGCCTGCCGATCCCGGCCGCGCTGGCGACGCCGCCGGAATCCGGCAAGCGGGGCAAGAAGGACGGCCAGGGGCTGTACCGCTGGGTCGACGGCAAGGCGCAGAAGCCCGAGCTTCCCAAGGACTACAAGATGCCGGCGGATCTGGAAGACCGCCTGATCCTGCCCCTGCTCAACGAAGCGGTGGCCTGCCTGCACGACGGCGTCGTCGCCGACGCCGACCTGCTCGACGCGGGCGTGATCTTCGGCACCGGCTTTGCGCCCTTCCGCGGCGGTCCCATCCAGTACATCCGCGAAACCGGCACGCAGAAGCTGCTGGAGCGACTCAGGGCGCTGCAGGCGGCGCATGGCGAGCGCTTCGCGCCCCGCCCCGGTTGGGATCGACTGTAGGCGACAGGTGAAGGCAGCCGCTGCCAGCGTGGCAGCGTTGCCTAACCGACGGACGCCTCCGTCGCGGAGGTGACCGGCGCATCCGCCGGCCGGCTGTGCGCGACCCGATTGCGGCCCTCCCGCTTCGCGATGTAGAGGGCCTGGTCGGCGCGCCGGACCCATTCGCCGACGCTTTCGATATCCGGATCGAGTTCGGCGACGCCGATGCTGACGGTGAACCGCACCGCCGCGCGGAGGATGTTTTCGCGGATGCGTTGCGCAATGTCCGCCGCTTCCGCCAGCGTCGCTTCGGTAAGCACCACGCCGAACTCGTCGCCCCCGAAGCGTCCCGGGGTATCGATCCTGCGCACGCTGGCCTGCAGGGCAGCGGCCAGTTGCTTGAGGACCAGATCGCCGATCGGGTGCCCGAAGCCGTCGTTGATCTGCTTGAAGTGGTCGATGTCCAGCACCAGCAAGGCCGCGCCACGTTGGGTGCGGCGCGCACGCGAGAACTCGGTTGAGGCAGCCTCCTCCAACTGTCGCCGGTTCGGCAGGCCGGTCAGCGCATCGAGTCGGGAAAGCCGCTCCAGCTCGCGGTTCTGCCGCACCACCTTGCGACCCAGGGCGTAGGCCACCGTACTCAATCCCATCGGGTAGAGGACCATGAAGGGGATGCTGAACAGGATGGTCAGCGTCGAGGTCTCAGGGCGGAACGGAAAGCCGAGCAGCGTCCAGGTCACGCAGAAGGCGATGAGCTGCCCGGTTGCGGTGCGGGCGAGGAAGCGCCATCCGCCCACGCCCACCTTGTCGGCGGAAAGCATGACCGCGAGCAGGACGGTGGGCAGCAGGTTCAGCTGCATCACCGCGATCCACATGCCGCCGGCCATGGAATCCGCCACCAGGCTCCTGCGTTCCACCTGGATGGGATTCCGGCTATGCCGGGCGACCAGATAGGCGATGAACGGCCACACGTAACCGTCGAAGGCGAGCAGCGCCCACCAGGGCCAGGCCGCATGTTGCTGGTAGAGCACGCCGCCGACGGCAACGCAGCCGGCGCCCAGCCCGAGCAGGCGCATGCGGAAGATGCGCCCGACGAATTGCAGATGCTCGTTGTCTGCCGGCTTCCGTGCTTCGCTTGGCGCACTCATGTCCGCCCTCCTGCGGAGCCGAGGTTAGCTCAGCAGCCGTCCGGATGGCGCAAAGGGCGGGACGGAATTCGTCCGCACCCGCTCACATGGTATGCGTAGGCCGCTCGGCGGTCAGGGTGCCTGCAAGCAGGGCTTCGATCCGGCCCTTCACCGTTTCGCCTTCCGCCGTGTCCGGGAACTGCACGCCGATGCCCGCCGGACGATTGCCCTGGGCGCCCGGGGGCGTGACCCAGACCACCTTGCCTGCGACGGGAAGGCGCTCGGTGGACTCGGGCAGGGTCAGCAGCAGGAACACCTCGTCGCCGAGGAAATAGCGCTTGGTGGTGGTAATGAATATGCCGCCGGACTTGAGGAAGGGCATGTAGGCGCTGTAGAGCGCCGCCTTGTCCTTGATTGCGTGCGACAGGATGCCCTGTCGAGCGCCTCCTGCTCCCGTCATACCGCTCATCCCCTGCTTCCTCCGGAGGCCGCGGCGGCAGCTCCACTACCGCGCCAGGCCAGCAACAATTCGACGACGGCCAGATCGGCACGCACCGTGGTCCGCAACAGGTCGCGGACCTGGTTGGCGCGATCGAACCACTCGGCCAGCCTGCGCGCTCGCGCCGGATCGGTCAAGCGTCCTGCTTCGGCCAGGGCGAGGTCCGCCGCGTGGCGCAGCCGCAGCCCGAGATCGTCGTCCGCGGCCCAGCGCTGGGCCGTGTCGGCGACCGTCGCTTCCCCGCGCCCCAGCTTCGCGAGGTCGGAGGCGACTTCGCGCCGCAGCGCCATCCCGCTGCCCAAGAGCCATTCGTGCGCGAGGCCGGGATGGCCACGGGCCGCGTCGAGCGCCTCGTTCGCCGCGGCGGCGGCGTGGCCGCGCGCGCGCAGCCATGCCACCGCTTCCTCGGGCGGCGGCAGGCGGAACTCGAGCTTCTGGCAACGACTGCGGATCGTTGCCGACAGGCGCGACGGATGCGCACTCACCAGCCACAGATAGCGCCCGGCGACCGGTTCCTCGAGCGTCTTCAGCAAGGCATTGCTGGCGGCGTGGTTGATGGCGTCGGCCGGGTCGATGATCGCGACCTGGGCGCCACCGTATTGCGGCGTCAGCGCCAGGCGCTGGGACAACTCGCGGACCTGCTCGATGATGATCTCGGTCCGCAGCCGCGTGCCTTCCTTGTTCGGGATGAACGAGATGAACTGGTAATCGGGATGCGTGCCCGCTTCGAACAGACGGCAACCGCGGCATTGCCCGCAGGGTTCGCCGTCGGCGCCGCGTTGCTCGCACAGCACCCGCTGCGCCATGCGCTGCGCGACTGCGCGCTTGCCCAACTGGGCGGGACCGGCGAACAGCAGCGCGTGCCCGAGTCGCCCCGCGTCCAGCGCAGCGGACGCCTGGCCGTAGATCCGCTGCTGCCAGGGAGCGAAGCCCGCGAAAACCGATCCGCTCATGCGGCCACCAGCGCGCGCAGGCAGGTCACGGCCTGCGTCGCGACCGCCTCCACGGATTGGGTCGCATCGATGACCCGGAAGCGCCCTGGCTCGGCCTCGGCGCGCGCAAGGAATCCGGCGCGCACGCGTTCGAAGAAGTGGTCCTGCTCGCGCTCGATGCGATCCGGACCGTTTCCGCCCGGCACCAGATCGCGCCCGCGCGTGCGCTCGCGCGCATGCGCGACGCCGATGTCCAGCAGCAGCGTCATCGCCGGCGCGATGCCGACGACGCGATGCTCGAGCGTGGCGATGAAGTCCGGATCCAGGCCACGGCCGGCGCCCTGGTAGGCATAGCTGGAATCGGTGAAGCGATCGCTGATCACCCAGGCTCCGCGTTGCAGCGCCGGCAGGATCACTTCGCGGACATGCTGCGCGCGCGCGGCGAACATGAGCAGCAATTCGGCCTCGGCCGAGGGCGACTCGTGGTGCGTGTCCAGGAGCAGACCGCGGATCTGCTCGGCCAATGGCGTGCCGCCGGGTTCGCGCGTGGAGACGACCTCGAAGCCGCGCTCGGCGAGGAAACCGCGCAGCGCCGACAGCACCGTCGACTTGCCCGCGCCCTCGCCGCCTTCGAGCGTGATGAAACGGGCCTGGCTCTGCAGCGTCATTGCTTCTCCGTCGTGGCGGCCGATGCGCCTTGCCGCGCGCGGTAATTCTTCAGATAGCGGCCGACGTTCGCCTGATGCTCCGCGTAGGTGCGTGCGAACAGGTGGCGCCCGCTGCCGTCGCCGACCGCGACGAAGAACAGCGCATCTCCCGGCGCCGGATTGGCGACCGCCTGGAGCGCGTCCACGCCGGGCATCGCGATGGGCGTGGGCGGCAGGCCCGCGCGCACGTAGGTGTTGTAGGGCGTATCCGTGCGCAGGTCCGCCTTGCGGATGTTGCCGCCGTAACCCGAGCCCATGCCGTAGATCACGGTGGGATCGGTCTCCAGCTTCATTCCCAGCTTCAGGCGTCTCTCGAACAGGCCCGCGATCTGCGGGCGTTCGGCGGCGATGCCGGTTTCCTTTTCCACGATCGAGGCCAGCGTCAGCATTTCGTCCGGCGTCTTCAACACGCTGTCTTCGTGCCGTTGCTTCCAGGCGCTGGCCAATGCCTTGTCCATCGCGTCGTGCGCGCGGCGCAGGACGTCGAGATCGCTGTCGCCGGCGGTGTAGAGGTAGGTTTCCGGCAGGAAGCGACCTTCCGGATGCTGCCCGGGGTGTCCCAGCGCCTCCATCAGCGCGGCATCGTCGAGTTGCGCGGTTTCCTGCTCGAGCGGCTTCGCGCGCGAGAGCGCGGCGCGCAGCTCGCGGATGTTCCAGCCTTCGACGATGGTGAAGCGGCGCTGGATCACCTTGCCGTCGCGCATTGCGATCAGCAGTTCGCGCGGCGTGGTGTTCGTGTCGAGGGGATACTCGCCAACCTGTAGTCTTCCCGCCGCCTGCAGCTGGCGCGCCAGCAGGCGCCATTGCAACGAATCGCCGGGTTCGACGCCCGCCGCGCGCAGCTTGCGCAGCACCGCCGGCAGCGAATCGCCCGGCTTGACGATGACCGAAGATCCCGCGGCAATACCCGGCATGGGGCGGTACGCGAAGCCGGCATAGTGCTGCCAGGCCCAGTACCCCGCTCCGATGACCAACAGCAGGAAAAGAAGCCCGCCGAAGCGGCGGCTGGATTTGCGACTCACGTCGTCTCCGGATTGATTGCACTGAAAGCCGGGTTGGCCTGCGCCAGGCGTTCGCGTGCGGCGGCTACCTGCGCATGCGGAGTCCACGTCCGGGTGCCCAGCCTGGCGACCGGCAGGATACCCCGCACCGCATTGCACAGGAAAACCGCATCCGCGGTTTCGATGTCGGTCACATCGAGCCGCGATTCCCGTGCGTCCAGGTCATCCAGCAACCAGCGGCGGCACACGCCCGCCACGCCGCAGCGATCGATGCGCGGGGTCCACCACCGGCCCGTGCGCAGCACGAAGAGATTGGCCGCGGTCGCGGACACCACGTCGCCCTCGACGCTTCGCATGAGACCCTCGAAGGCATCGCGGTCCGGTGCCGCCGGATCGTTCCATTCGCCGCGCGCGAGCACCTGCTCCAGGCGATTGCAGTGCTTGATGCCGGCGAGCGCCGGCTGCAGCGCCAGGCGGGTGCTGCACCAGCGCAGGACCACGCCCGCTGCGGGTGCCGCAGGCGGCAGCGCGTGCCGGGACAGCACCCAGGTCGGCGCGGCGCCTGCGTCGGGCGCGTAGCCGCGCCCACCGCTGCCGCGCGTGACGATCAACTTGAGCACGGCATCGTCGTCGGCCAGCAGCTCATCCGCCTGCGCGCGGACGAAAGCGGGATCCGGAGGCGTGATGCCCAGGCGTCGCGCGCCTTCCTGCAGCCGCGTCCAATGCGCCGGCCACCACGCGATCCCGCCGCGCGCGGCGCGCATGGTTTCGAACACGCCATCGCCGTAGGCGATGCCGCGATCATTGCCCGGGACGGATTCGATCCGGGTCGCGCCGGAGAAGACGCGCTCGCTCACCCGCCCACTCCGAGCGCGCGCAGCATGCCCCGCGCCTTCGCGCGCGTTTCCTCCAGTTCCCGCTGCGGATCCGAGTCGGCCACGATGCCGGCGCCCGTGCGGAAGCGCAGCGTCGCGCCTTCCACTTCCGCGCTGCGGATCAGGATGTTGAGGTCGAGGTCGCCATCGCGGTTGAGCCAGCCGATAGCGCCGGTGTAGGCACTGCGACCCTCGCCTTCGAGTTCGGCGATGATCTGCATGCAGCGCACTTTGGGGCAGCCCGTGATCGTGCCGCCCGGAAACACCGCGCGAATCACCTCGCCCGGCGCGACGTCGGCACGAAGCCGCCCCCGCACGTTGCTGACGATGTGGTGCACGTGCGTATAGCTCTCCACCGTCATCAGTTCGTCGACTTCGACGCTGCCCGGCACGCACACGCGTCCCAGATCGTTGCGTTCCAGGTCGATCAGCATCACGTGTTCGGCGCGTTCCTTCGGATGGCCGACCAGCTCGCGGATACGCTCGGCGTCGTCGTCGCCGGCGAAACGCGCGCGCGTGCCGGCGATCGGCCGCGTTTCGACGAGATCGCCGCGCACGGACACCAGGCGTTCCGGCGAGGAACTCACCACCGCCCAGCCCTGCTGCGCGAACACCCCGGCGAACGGCGCCGGGTTGTTCTCGCGCAGGCGCTGGAACAGCGCGGCAGGATCGAGCGCGTGGTCGAAACGGGCCTGCCAGCCGCGCGAGAGGTTCACCTGGAACACGTCGCCGGCGGCGAGGTAATCGAGGACGCGTTGCACGCCATCGGTGTAACGGGCCGGTTCGTCCTCCCCGACGGTCGACGGCGATTGCCATGCCGGCAGCGGCTCCATGGCGCGCGCGCCTTCGACATCCCGGGCGATCGCGTCGAGCAGATCCGCATGGGTCGTTTCGGCCACCACGACGCATTCGCCGGTCGCATGATCGCGCAGCACCGCCGCGGGACAGCGCAATGCCAACGCCATCGGCAAGCCGCCCGGCGCCGGAGGCAGGCGAAGGACCGGCTCGACCTGTGCGGCGAGTTCATAGCCCAGCAACAGAGCCCAGCCGCCACGGAACGGCCAGCGCGGTTCGTCCCGCGGGATGCGTTGTGTTCGCCATGCGGCATCGAGGGCGGAAAAAAAGTCGCCTTCCATCCTGCGGTCGTCGCCATCGCGAACCGTGCCGTCGCGATCGAGCCGCAACGAATCGCCATCCGCCGCCAGCAGCATGTCCCAGCGCCCCTGCGCAGTGCCATGCGCGCTGGACTCCAGCAGCAACGGATAGCGCAACGGCGCGAAGCGATGCAGCGCGAGCAGGTCGACGGGGTGGGCGATGGGTCGGGTCAACAGCATGGTGTGTATTAGACCGCGTTTGGGTTGTCGTGGTCGGTTGTCGAAACTGCAAAAGCGTGCCGACAGGTCCTCGTGGCGACGCCGGCGGCCCCTGGCTTGCGCGACACGCCGTGAACCCATCCATGGGGACTCGGGCGCGGCAGCCATGCCGCGCACGTCACGCACGCGCAGAGGCCACCGGCGTCCGGGGATCACGGGTGCTCGAAGAAAAAAGCCAAAACGAAGCGCGGACTTCACCCTCGCGACGCGCTGCCCGCCCGGTGGGGGATAGCGGAGAGCAGCCCATGGATGGGCTGCGACCCACCCTAAAGACAGGATGTCGTCGGGTGGGCGGAGCTATCCCCCACCGAGCGGGCAGCGCCGATCCGGAGCCGACTTCCAAAAAAGATCCCCGCCGAAGCGGGGACCGGATGCATCTGCAGTTGGCGCCAGCGTCAGATCCGCTTGAACACCAGCGTGCCGTTGGTGCCGCCGAAACCGAAGCCGTTGGACACCGCGACATCGACCTTCGCTTCGCGTGCGGTGTGCGGCACGTAATCGAGGTCGCAACCCTCGCCCGGATTGTCGAGGTTGATGGTCGGCGGGATGACACCCGTATGCATCGCCATCACGGTGAAGATCGCTTCGACGCCGCCCGCGGCACCGAGCAGATGGCCGGTCATCGACTTGGTCGAAGACACCATGGTCTTGTAGGCGTAGTCGCCAAGCGCGCGCTTGATCGACAGCGTTTCGGCCAGGTCGCCCAGCGGCGTCGAGGTGCCGTGCGCGTTGAGATAACCGATCTGCTCCGGATTCACGCCCGCGTCCTTCATTGCCGCGACCATGCAGCGGGCCGGGCCTTCGCCGTTTTCGCTGGGCGCGGTCATATGGAACGCATCCGAGGACGCGCCGAAACCCGAGAGTTCGCAATAGATGCGCGCACCGCGCGCCTTGGCGCGTTCGTACTCTTCCAGGATCAGGATGCCGGCGCCGTCGCCGAGGACGAAGCCGTCGCGATCGCGATCCCACGGGCGCGAGGCCTTGGTCGGCTCGTCATTGCGCGTGGACATCGCCTTCATCGCGCAGAAACCACCGACCGACGTCGGCGAGGAGCCGCGCTCGGCGCCGCCGGCGATCATCACGTCGGCATCGCCGTACTGGATCATGCGCATCGCCATGCCGATCGAGTGGTTCGAGGTGGCGCAGGCGGAAACGGCGGAGAAATTCGGGCCCTTGGCGCCGGTGAGCAACGACACCTGGCCGGGCAGCATGTTGATGATGGTGCTGGGTACGTAGAACGGCGAGATCTTGCGTGCGCCGCCCTCGTGGAACTTGACGGTCTGCTCCTCGATGCCGAGCAGTCCGCCGATGCCCGAGCCGATCAGCGCACCGATGCGCTCGGCATTGGAATCGTCGATCTCCAGGCCCGCGTCTTCCAGCGCCATAAGCGAGGCGGCGACGCCGTAATGGATGAACTCATCCATCTTCCTGGCGTCCTTCGGATTGACCCACTTGGTGACGTCGAAGTCCTTCACCATGCCGCCGATGCGGGTGGTGAACACGGACGGATCGAAGTGGGTGATGGGGCCGATGCCGGAGCGGCCGTTGACGATGCCGTCCCAGGTCGTTGCCAGATCGTTGCCCAGCGGCGACACGGTACCCATGCCGGTGATCACTACGCGCCTTTTCGACATGAAACACTCCGAACGCTGCGCCGGCCTTGCCGGCTGGAATTGCGATTGAACGCCACAGTACGGTGCCTGTGGCTCAAAAACGCGGGGCCGCAGAACGCGGCCCCGGTCTGGTTTTGCGGTTCGCCATCAGCGACGGATCGGATGGCCAACCACCGGAGCCGGCAAGGCCGGTCTCCGCGACAGCATCAGGCCTTGACGTGCGCCTTGATGTAGTCGATGGCCTGCTGCACCGAGGTGATCTTCTCGGCTTCCTCGTCCGGGATTTCGCACTCGAACTCTTCTTCGAGGGCCATCACCAGCTCGACGGTGTCGAGCGAGTCCGCGCCGAGGTCGTCGACGAACGAAGCGTTGTTGGTGACTTCCTCTTCCTTCACGCCGAGTTGTTCGACGACGATCTTCTTGACGCGCTCTTCGATGCTGCTCATTGGGTCTCACTCCTCCCGGGATCGGGAATTCGATGGAATAGTCTAAATGAATCGCGGGCGTTCGCGAAGGTCGCGAAAACCCTTTCGCTTCAACCGGTTACGGATGCATGGGCAACCGGTCGAAGCCAATCTCAAGGCATGTACATGCCGCCGTTCACGTGCAGGGTCTCGCCGGTGATGTAGGCGGCCGCGGGACCTGCGAGGAAGGCTACCGCACGGGCGATGTCCGCGGGTTCACCGAGGCGACCCAGGGCGATCTGGTTCATCAGCGCCTGCTTGGCGTCTTCGGGCAGATCCCTGGTCATGTCGGTCGCGATGTAGCCGGGCGCGACGACATTGACGGTGACGCCGCGCGAACCGATTTCCTTCGCCAGCGACTTGCTGAAGGCGATGATGCCGGCCTTGGCCGCGGCGTAGTTGGTCTGACCTGCATTGCCGGTGACGCCGACGACCGAGGCGATGTTGATGATGCGGCCCTTGCGCGCCTTCATCATCGAGCGCATGACCGCCTTCGACGTGCGATAGACGCTGGTGAGGTTGGTGTCGAGGATGGCCTGCCAGTCCTCGTCCTTCATGCGCATCAGCAGGTTGTCGCGGGTGATGCCGGCGTTGTTCACGAGGATGGAAACCGGCCCGATGTCCTTGGCGATGCCTTCGATCACCGCATCGATCGATTCGCCGTTGCTGACGTCGAGCACGCGGCCGTGGCCGCCGTTGGCCGCCAGGCGGTCGGCGATCGCCTTCGCGCCCGCTTCGGAAGTCGCAGTGCCGATGACCGTGGCGCCCTGCGCGGCGAGCTCGTCGGCGATCGCGGCGCCGATGCCGCGGCTCGCGCCGGTGACCAGCGCGATTTCACCCGTGAGCGGGAGGTTGCTCATGCTTTCCACTCCGTGAGTGCGGATTCGAATTCGGCGGGCGTGCCCAGGGCGCGCGCCTCGAGAGACTTGTCGATGCGCTTGGCGAGGCCGGCAAGCACCTTGCCCGGACCGCACTCCGCGATGCGGGTGATGCCGCGCGCGGCCAGCGCCTGCACGCAGCCGGTCCACTGCACCGGCAGGTAAAGCTGGCGGACCAGCGCGCCGCGGATCGAGTCGATGCCGTCGTGCACTTCGGCGTCGACGTTCTGCACGATCGGCAACTGCGGCGCATGCCAGGCGAGATCGTTCATGGCTTCGGCAAGACGGTTCGCGGCTTCGCGCATCAGCGGCGTGTGCGACGGCACGCTGACGGCGAGCTTCACGGCCTTGCGCACGCCGCGTTCGCCGAGCATCGCCAGCGCGCGGTCGACTGCGGCGGCGTGTCCGCCGATCACGATCTGGCCCGGCGAATTGAAGTTGGCCGGCACGACGATTTCGTCGCCGGAAGCCGCCTTGCAGACCTCGAGCACGAGTTCGTCCTCGGCGCCGAGCACGGCGGCCATCGCGCCGGTGCCGGCAGGCGCGGCGTCCTGCATCAGCTGCCCGCGCAGGCGCACGAGCTTCGCGCCGTCGCGCAGCGACAGCGCGCCGGCGGCGACCAGCGCCGTGTACTCGCCCAGGCTATGGCCGGCCAGCACGGACGGCTGCGCGCCGCCCTGTTGTTGCCAGGCGCGCCATGCCGCGACGCCCGCGGCCAGCAGGGCCGGCTGCGTGAACTCGGTGCGGTTGAGCTGCTCTTCGGGGCCTTCCTGCGAAAGCGACCACAGGTCGACGCCTGCCCCTTCGCTGGCTTCGGCGAAGGCTTCGCGGACCACGGCGTGCGCGCCGGCAAGTTCACCGAGCATGCCCAGGGATTGCGAGCCCTGCCCCGGAAACACGAATGCAAGTTGCACGGAAGGCTCCGTCACGGCGGTTCCCTTCAAAAAAGAGGCGGCATGATACGGGCGAAGCCGATCATCCGTCTGTACCAGTGCGTATGCAGCGAGAGGACGCGGAAGTCTACTCCGCGCCCGTGATCCTCAGTAACGCAGCAGCGCCGAGCCCCAGGTGAAGCCGCCGCCGAAGGCCTCCAGCAGCACCAGCTGGCCGCGCTGCACCTTGCCCGAGCGCACCGCGTGGTCCAGTGCCAGCGGCACCGAGCCCGACGAGGTATTGCCATGCTTGTCGACGGTGACCACGACGCGGTCCATCGGCATGTCCAGGCGCTTCGCGGTCGCCTCGATGATGCGCAGGTTCGCCTGGTGCGGGATCAGCCAGTCGATCTCGTGGCGATCCAGGCCGTTGGCTTCGAGCGTTTCCTCGACGACCGAGTCGAGCGCCTTCACTGCGTGCTTGAAGACCTCGTTGCCGCTCATGTGGATACGCACGCCGGCGTTGTCCTCGCCGGGCTTGAAGCCGACCGACACGCCCACCGGGTTCCACAGCAATTCCTTCTTGCCGCCGTCGGCGTGCATGTGTGTGCTGAGGATGCCGGTTTCGGTATCGGCCTTGAGCACGACCGCGCCGGCGCCGTCGCCGAACAGCACACAGGTGGTGCGGTCGCTCCAGTCGACCATGCGGGTGAGCGTTTCGGCACCGATCACCAGCGCGGTCTTCACCGCGCCGGAACGGATGAACTTGTCGGCCACCGTCAGCGCATAGACAAAACCCGAGCAGGCCGCGTTGACGTCGAACGCCGGGCAGCCATCGGCGCCGAGGCGGTGCTGGATCAGGCAGGCGGTGGACGGGAAGATCAGGTCGGGCGTGGTGGTGCCGACCACGATGAGCTCGAGATCCTTCGCATCGACGCCGGCGGCTTCGAGCGCGCGCACGGCTGCGTTGTAACCCAGGTCGCCGGTGGTCTGGCCTTCGGCGGCGACATGACGCTGGCGGATGCCGGTGCGTGCGGCGATCCATTCGTCGCTGGTGTCGACGATCTTCGACAGGTCGTCGTTGGTGAGCACCTTTTCCGGGAGGTAGCTGCCGGTACCTGCGATGCGCGCGAACACTTGCTGGGTCATGCTTTTCTCATCATGGAGCGGCGACGGACGCAAAGCTGCCCGTGACGGCCGACGGAAGTCTGGGCGCCCGGAAGCCCGGACGGCAAAGGCTGAATGCTACTCGCTTGGGCGGCCGTTGGCGCAATGCACAAACGCAAACGGGCGCACAGGGCGCCCGATATCCTCCCGCTCGCGCACAGCGGGAATAACCGCAATTTCCATCACGCAAACGCGAACGGGCGCCTTGCGCGCCCGTCCCGTTCCGGCGTCGTACGGCCGCTACGCGGCGCCCCGACGACGGCAGTCATTCCGCGCCGCAGGCGCGGGAACAACTCACTCTTCGTCGGCGACCTTCGACTTGGTGTCGATGACCTTCTTGCCGCGGTAGTAGCCGTCGGCGGTCACGTGATGGCGCAGATGGGTCTCGCCGGTGGTCGGGTCGGTCGCCAGCTGCTTGGCCGACAGCGCGTCGTGCGAACGGCGCATGCCACGCTTGGACGGGGTGACGCGGGACTTCTGAACTGCCATGGTCTTGCTCCGGAAAAATTAAAGCTGGTTATTTGTTCGGTTTCGACTTCAGTGCCGACAAGGCGGCGAACGGATTTGCGCTGCTCTTGCTGAGCTCGTCCTGTTCCGTCTGCGTGACGGGCCAGTCGCGCTCCACCGCCTCGCTGCCGGGACTCACCGGGACCACCGGCACGGCGAGGATGAGTTCATCCTCCACCAGCTCGGTCGTCCGCAGTTCGCCGTTTTCGGGCACCAACAGCGGTTCGTAACCCGGCGGCAGCGCAGCCTCTTCCGCTTCGTCGCGAATGAGCCCGAGCCGCTGCACGATCTTCACCGGCAGGAGGAACCGCTCCAGGCTGCGCTGGCATTCCAGCGGCAGCTCGGCTTCGATCCGCAACTCGACGTAAGGCACCTGCAGCGAATCGCGATCGAAATCGAGCGCGAACCGGACATCGCCTTCGGTATCGAGCAGACTGCTCTCCAGCCGCGTCAGCGTGGACAGCGGCAGGCGTCCTTCGACTCCCCGCCGCGCCGCCACCATCCGCCAGGCGTCCAGAACTTCGGGAACCCGTTCGGATGGCGTGCCGGCTGACATAAGACGCGGGATGTTAGAGCCTCGCCACGCCCCGTGTCAAACCGCAAGTCCTTGTGACTACGAGGGTTTTGTCGTCGCCCCGGGCGATTTGTGTAAACGGGGCCCGGCGGTTCAGACTGCAGCCCCCTCGCTGAAAGCCGGTGCCGTGACCCTGCCTGTGCTGATCTGGATCGTGGTCGCGGCCGGCGTCGTGATCGTCGTTGCGGCCCTGCTGCGGCAGCGGAGCCCGCGCCGCCGCGCCCGTGCGGTCCGCGAGCTCCTGGATGCTGCGGATGCCCTGGAATCGCGCCTGCGCATGGCCCGGGCCGAGATCGAGGCCGTCGCCGGCGAACAGGGTCCGGACCCGGTGGGCGAAGCCATGCGGGAGATGCTCCGCCAGCGGCTCTGGCTGCGCGACCACGGCCGCGAGGCCAGCCTGGAACAGCTGGCGGAGGTGCGGGTGTCGATCGACGCGGCCCGCACCCGCATCGACACCCAGCTCGCCCGGATCGCGCGCGCCCGCGCACCGCAGAGCTGACCGGCATGACGCGCCTGATCCTGGCCTCCACTTCGGCCTACCGGCGCGAGCTGCTCGCCCGGCTCCGCCTGCCCTTCGACGTGGCCCGCCCGGAAGTCGACGAGCGGCCGCTGCCGGGAGAAACGCCAACCTATCTCGCCGAGCGGCTGGCGATCGCCAAGGCGCGCGTGATCGCCGAACGCGAGCCCCGTGCCTTCGTGATCGGTTCCGACCAGGTGGCCGAACTCGGCGAACAGCCGCTGGGCAAGCCCGGAAGCCGCGACGGTGCGATCGCGCAACTGGGTGCCATGTCCGGCCGCGAAGTGCGCTTTCGCACCGCGGTGTGCGTGCAGCGGCAGGGCGACGCGCCGCGCATCGCCATGGACACGACGACCGTGCGTTTCCGCTCGCTGTCGCTCGCCGAGATCGAGCGCTATGTGGATGCGGAACAACCGCTGGACTGCGCCGGCAGCTTCAAATCCGAAGGACTCGGCATCGCCCTGTTCGAAGCGATCGATTCGAGCGATCCCACCGCCCTGATCGGGCTGCCGTTGATTGCGACGGCGCGCCTGCTGCGCGAAGCGGGCTTCACCCTGCCCTAGCGCGCAGCGCGGGCTTCAGCGGATGCGGATCGGCTGCTCGGCCCATTCCTCGACGCTACCGTCGCGGCCGTGCAGGCGCAGCCCCAGCCAATGGCGCCCCGGCGTCACGGCGGTTGTTCCGCGCAGATCGACGCGCGCGCTGAAACCGACATCGGGATGCCGCGGATCGTTGGTTTCCGGCCAGTTGTTGCGCAGGCCTTCGTAGCGCTCGCCGTAGCGGGCCTCGGCTACGAGTCGTCCATCCAGCAGCACGTCCACGCGGGCCAGACCGACGCCATCCTTGAATGCCCAACCGCGCAGGTCGAACACACGTTCGACCGACGCGTCGGCTTCCGGCGTGTCGATCCACGCCATCGCCGGCGTCGTGCACGCACCCGTCCGCTGCGAATCAAGCGCGAACAAGGCGAAGCGCTGGCGACCGTGGTCGATGTTCAGCACCTGCGGCGGCGGCAGCGGGCCCACCATGTCGCACAGGGCGTGGTAGCGATGCAGCAGGTCCTTGTACGGCACTTCGGTGATGCCGACCACCAGCAACGCCGGATGGCGCGCCCATTCGTGGCCGCCCGCCGATTGCAGCCCCCACAGGCGCAACTGCGGCGCGCGTCCGTGCTTGCGGTTGAGCGGATGGTCGAGCACCGGGATATCCGGCTTTCCGAGCGCGAAACCGAGTTCCGCGCCGACCTTGAAGCTGTCGGCCAGCAGCGTGGTGCCGGGCGGCATCTGCCCGAGCCGGCGCCCCGTGGCATCGGCCAGCACGTCCCATCCGGCGAAGTTCGACGGATAGAATTTGGTCGCGGCGCTGAGCGCACGCAGGTGCGGCACCGACACGGCCGCGTAGAACGTCAGCATCACGGCCAGACCGGCGCCGGCCACGCCCCAGGTCGCGACGCGCAACCAGCGCGGCCATCGCGCCAGCACCGCCGGCAGCAGCGGCAGCAAGGCCAGGTATCCCGGCAGCGGCCAATGGAAACTCACCCGCTCCGTATCGGCGAAAAAGCCGAGCACGAAGAACCCGAGCACCACCAGCCCGCCGAGATAGGCGAAGTAGCGCGTGGCCGGCAGCGTGCCATGGCGCCCGCGCCAGGCGGCCCACGCCAGCGCGGCGAACAGCAGCGGCGTCGCCATCAACGCCTGGATGCCGAGGAACAGGATGCCGTCGGCATGGAAGGCCCAGGGATGCCGGTCCACCAGCTGGAAGCGCAGGCCCGCGTCCGCGTTGTCCAGGTTCCAGGCCAGCAGCGGCACCCAGGCCGAGGCGCCAAGCGCGATCGCGGTCCACACGCGCACGTCGCGCAGGGCGCGGCGACCATCCGGCAGGAGCAGCAAGGCGATGAAACCGACGCCGATCACGGCGACGAAGCGATAGTGGCTCAGCGCACCGAGCACCAGGCCGATGGCGAGTTCCAGCGCGTCGGCGGCGTCGACTTCACGCAGCAGTCGCGCACCGGCGTCGGCGCACAGCAAGGTCGCCAGCGCCATCATCGCGTCGGGCAGCGCCAGCAGGCCCAGCGTGCCGGCCAGAGGCAGCAGCAGCGCGAAGCAGCCCGCCTGCCAACCCGCGCGTTCGCCGAATTCGCGCGTGGTGATCCGCACGACCAACAGCGGCACCAGCGCCGCGATGAAAAGGAAGGGCGCGCGAAGCGCGAAGGCGTGTTCTCCGCCCATGGCCACGCCGAGCCGGGCCAGCCAGGCCGTCAATCCGGGCAGATCGGAATAGGCCGCGGCCAGGTGGTGGCCTTCCTGCCAGTAGAACGCCTCGTCCACGAACAACGGCAGGCGTGCGGCGACCATCAGCTTCGCCAGCAGGACCGCGGCCCACAACAGCCAGAAGCCGCGTCGTGCCGGACCGGGCGCCTGCCCGGCATGCATTGCTTCATCGCGCATTGAAGAAGAGCAACCCCGTTACACTGAACGCACTGGAAGGAGAACTCGAATGGCGGCATCCCCGACCGCGGCGGACATGCTACCCGATGCCCTGCGCCTGACCCTTGAACGCGCCCAGGCACAGGTCAATTCGCTGGTGCTGGGCAAGGTGCAGGAAGTGCGGCTCGCCTTCGTGGCACTGCTGGCGGGCGGCCACCTCCTCATCGAGGACCTGCCGGGCCTGGGCAAGACGACGCTGGCGCGGGCGATGGCCACCACGCTCGGTCTCGACTTCCAGCGCGTGCAGTTCACTTCCGACCTCCTGCCGGCCGACGTGGTGGGCGTTTCCGTGTTCGATCCGCAGACGCGCGGCTTCCAGTTCCATCCGGGGCCGGTGTTCGCGCAGGTACTGCTCGCCGACGAAATCAACCGCGCACCGCCGCGCACGCAGAGTGCGTTGCTCGAGGCGATGGCCGAGCACCAGGTGACCGTCGACGGGACCACGCACGCGCTGCCCGATCCCTTCTTCGTCATCGCCACCCAGAATCCGGTGGACCTGGCAGGCACCTACCCGCTACCCGATTCGCAGCTCGACCGCTTCCTGCTGCGCCTGGCGCTGGGCTATCCCGGCGAAGCCGCGGAGCGCGACCTGCTTGCCGGTGTCGATCGCCGCGACCTGATCGCGCAGACCATGCCGCTGCTCGGCGCCGAGGACGTGATCGGCGCGAAGCGCGCGGTCCAGAACGTGCATGCGAGCGAAGCGCTGATCGCGTATGTGCAGGCGCTGCTCGCGCGCAGCCGCAAGCATCCCGGCGTGCGCGTGGGCCTGTCCCCGCGCGCGGGCCTTGCGCTGCTGCGCGCCGCGCGCGCCTATGCGCTGCTGCTGGGACGGTCGCATGTGCTTCCGGAGGACGTGCAGGCGTTGTTCGGCGCGGTCGCCGCGCACCGGCTGGTGGCCGATGCCGAAGCCGGCAGCGATGCATCGCTCGCGAAGGCCATCCTCCACTCGGTACCCGTGGACTGACCATCGGATCCGCCGCGATGCCCTGGCGCAGGTTTCGTGCATTTGCCGCCCGGCTGGCGCGCCCGCGCGCTCCCGAAGCCCTGCCGGTCACCATCGACGCCCGTCGCGTCTACGTATTGCCGACCCGGTTCGGCCTGTTCTATGTCGGCCTGATCGTCGGCATGGCGGGCGGCGCGCTGAACTACAACAACAATCCCGCGCTGCTGCTGTGTCTGCTGCTGGGCGGCGCCGGGCTCGCCAGCCTGATCGCCGCGCAGATGCAGCTCACCGGCATGAGCGTGACGGCGCTGGATGCCGAACCGGTGGCCGCCGGTCGTGCGATGCGAGTGCGCCTGCACGCGCAGGCCGACCCGTCGCGCGTGCGCCGCGGACTGCGCCTGGATGGCGAAGACACGACGCAAGCGTCGTTGCTGAACCTGGAACAGGGGCATGGCGAAGCCGAAATCTCCGTGCCCACGCACCGGCGCGGCTGGCTCGAAACGGACCGGCTGCGGTTGTACACCACGCGGCCGCTGGGACTGGCGCGCGCGTGGACCTACGTCTGGAGCAATGCGCCGCTGCTGGTGTATGCCGCGCCCGAGCAGGACGGCCCGCCGTTGCCGCTCGGTTCGGGCGAACAGGCACAGACCCGCCTGCATCCGGCGGGCGACGACGTGCATCACCTGCGCAGCTACCGCGCGGGCGATGCGCGACGTGCGATCGCGTGGAAACCGTCGGCGCGCCGCGACGTCCTGCTCGTCCGCGAATACGAGCAACCGCTGGGGGCCGACGTGATGCTGGACTGGCACCGCCTCGGAGATCTCGGCTACGAGCAGCGCATTTCCCGGCTCGCGCGCTGGGTCGATGAGGCCGAACGCGACGGTCGCCGCTACTGCCTGCGGCTGCCCGGTCATCCCGATATCGGGCCGGATCGCGGCCCCCTGCATCGCCACGCCTGCCAGCGTGCGCTGGCGCTGCTTCCGCAATCCGCAGTGGCAACGGGATGAGCGTCGTCGCTGATCCCCTGGCGCTCGACCGCAATGGTCGCCACTGGGCCTTGCTCGCCGCGGTCGGCTGCGTGGTGCCTCTGCTTCTGCAATTGCCGGCTTCGCTCGCGTGGCCGATCGCGGCGGCAGGCGCGGCGACGACCGCGCTGGCCTGGCGCAACCCGCTGCCTACCGCGATCCGCGTGGTGCTGACCTTGCTGGTGGTGATGGCGGTACTCGGCGTGTCCGGCATCCGCTTCGGTCGCGACACCGGCTGCGCGCTGCTGGCGGCGATGCTCGCGATCAAGCCCGCCGAAACGGCGCGCCTGCGCGATGCGCGCAGCCTGATCGGGTTTGCGTTGTTCGCGCCGTTCGCAACTTTCCTGCTCGATGAAGGCCCGTTGTCGCTGGTGCTCGGCCTCAGTGCCGCGACCGGCGCGCTCGCGGCGCTGCAACGGCTCGCCGATTTCGAGTCCGGCGACACCGGCTTCAACATGCCCTGGCAACACCGCGTGCGCAGCGTCCTGCACCTGCTGCTCATCGGCATGCCGCTGGCGCTGGTCACGTTCTGGCTGTTCCCGCGCCTGGCCTCGCCGATGTGGGGCGTGCCGGACCGCGCGCTCGCGCGACCCGGCCTGTCCGAAACGATGCGGCCGAGCGACTGGGTGGACATGATGGGCGACGACACGCCCACTCTGCGGGTGCGCTTTTTCGGCGCCACGCCCCGCCGCGACGAGATGTACTGGCGCCACCTCACGCTGTGGCAGTTCGACGGCGAGGAGTGGACCTCACCGCGCTGGATGCGCGATATGGCACCGCAAGAGCTGCCGGTATTCGGGCCTCGCTGGGACTACGAACTGGAAGTGGAGCCGACGGACCGCCGCCAGTTGCCCGCACTCGACCTGCCGGTACAGCCGCCCTCCGGCACCCGGTTGATCAGTGACTGGTCGCTGCGCACGACGGCGCCGCTCACCTCGCTGACGCGCTGGCGCCTGCAATCCGCCATGCCACTGCAGCAGAAGGGCGTGCTGGCCCCAGCCTTGCGCGCCGCGGCGCTGGAACTGCCCGCCGGATTCAATCCCAGGACGCTCGCACTCGCGCGACAGTGGCGACGCGAGGCAGGCAACGACGATGCCGCGATCGTGGATCGCGCCCTGCAGTGGATCCGGCACGATTTCGCCTACACGCTGGCAACGCCGCCGTGGGGGCGCAACGCCGTCGACGAATTCCTGTTCGATACCAGGGCCGGGTTTTGCCAGCACTTCAGTTCGTCCTTCGTCGTGCTCATGCGTGGCGCCGGCATTCCCGCGCGCGTGGTGACGGGCTATGCGGGCGGCTATCGCAATCCCATCGGCGGGTACTGGATCGTGCGCCGCTCCGATGCGCATGCATGGGCGGAAGTGTGGCTTCCGGCACGCGGCTGGGTGCGCGTCGACCCGACGGCGGCGGTCGCGCCCGAGCGCATCTACGACACCGTCGCCGACCGCCTGCCCGGCACCGGCAACCTGCTGGGCGACTTCGGCATGCCGCTGTGGAACGTGCGCGACTGGCTGCGTCGCAACTGGAACGACCTGGTGCTCGGCTTCGACGCCACCCGCCAGTCGCGGCTGTTCGAGCCCCTCGGCTTTGGAAAAGTCAGCGCCAGCCAGCTCGGCGTGGTTTTCGCCACGTGCGCCGCACTCGCTTTGCTGTGGATGGTGTGGCTGAGCGCGCGCGGGCGACGCGAACCGGACCCGGTGCTGCGTGCCTGGCACCGGTTGGGCCTGCGCTACCGCAGGCTCGGACTCGAGCGCGTACCGCACGAAGCGGCGGGCGATTGGGTGACGCGCGTTGCGGCAACGCGTCCGGACCTGGCTCCCGACCTGCAGGAACTCAGCCACCGTTTCGTCAATTGGCGCTACGCTGACCCCCGACCCGGGACGCGTGGTACCCGTGCCGCCTCGGAGCTGATCCGGGCACTGCGTCGCCATCGACCGAAGTTTCGAACCTGACCCGCGCACGGACGAACGGGAACCCCGCGACGGATCCGCCCAATGGAGGCAAGGAAAATGAAGGCCCGAATCGTAATCCCCGTCATCGCCGCGACCCTGCTCGCGGCGTGCGCATCGCAACCCCGCCCGCTGCAGGGCACGTTCACCGAGATCACGCCGCAACAGGCCGCCGCTTCGGAATCGACCGGCGCAACCGTGCGCTGGGGCGGGCGCATCGTCGAAGTCGAACCGCAGAGCAACCGCACCTGTTTCCAGATGATTTCCACCCGACTTTCGCAATACGGCCGTCCCTACTGGGCGACCGATGACGTCGGCGGCCGCTTCATCGCCTGCAAGACCGGCTTCTACGATCCGGCCCTGTTCGAGAAGAACCGCGAGGTCACCTTCACCGGCCGCATCGACGGATACGAAAGCCGCCGCATCGGCGAATACGACTATCGCTTCCCGCGCGTCGAAGCCGACGTGATCTACCTGTGGCCCGTGCGCGAACGCGTCGACGTGGTGACCCGCCCGGCGCCGTGGCCGTGGTGGGGCTGGTGGTAAGCGGCATCCGCACGCGAAAACGCCCGGTCCAGCCGGGCGTTTTGCTTTCGCACAAGGACGTCCGCCGATACGTCCGGCGCGCGCGCGTCACACCGGCGTGCCGAAGCGCCCCAGTTGCGCGCCGGCCAGCAGGTGCAGGTGCACCTGGAACACGGTCTGCCCGCCGTTGCCGTTGCAGTTCATGACGACGCGGTAACCGTCCTCGGCGAAGCCCTGCTCCTTGGCGTAGCTGGCCGCGGCGATGTGCAGGCGACCGATGATCTCCGCCTGCGAGGGCGCCACGTCGTTGAGGGTGGCGATGTCCACCTTGGGCACGAACAGCACGTGCACCGGCGCCTGCGGCGCGATGTCGCGGAACGCGATGAGGTGCTCGTCCTCGTACACGATCGTGGCCGGGATCTCGCGTCGGATGATCTTGTGGAAGATGGTGTCGGACATCGTCGTTCCCTCTGTGTTCAAGGCATTTCGCTGCGGCTGCCGAACGCATGCGACAGCGTGCCGCGATCCACGTATTCCAGTTCGCCGCCGAGCGGTACGCCGTGCGCGAGGCGGCTCGGTCGCACCTTGTGCTGGCGCGCCAGCTGGCCCAGGTAGTGCGCCGTGGCTTCGCCCTCCACGGTGGGATTGGTCGCGATGATGAGTTCCTGCACTTCGCCTTCGGCCAGGCGCGCGGCCAGCCGGTCCAGTCCGAGCTCGCGCGGACCGATGCCGTCCAACGGCGACAGCCGACCCTGCAGCACGAAGTACAGCCCGCGATAACCGGTCGCCTGCTCGATCGCCAGCCGGTCGGCGGGCGATTCCACTGCGCACAGCAGGTAGGCATCGCGTGACGCGCTCGCGCAGGTGGCGCAGATTTCGGTCTCGCTGAAATCGCGGCAGCGCGCGCAATGGCCGATGCGCTCGACCGCCGTCGCCAATGCATCCGCAAGGCGCCGGCCGCCGTCGCGATCGCGCTCCAGCACGTGGTAGGCCATGCGCTGCGCCGATTTCGGTCCGACGCCCGGCAACACACGCAGCGCTTCGATCAGTTGTTCGAGTAACGCGCTCACGCTGCGGCAGTGGTCAGAACGGCAGCTTCATTCCGGGCGGCAGCGGCATGCCGGCGGTGGCGGCCGACATCTTCGCCTGAGATTCGGCGTCGATCTTGTTGGACGCGTCGTTGAAGGCAGCCGCGATCAGGTCCTCGACCATTTCCTGGTCGGACAGCACGCTCGGATCGATACGCACCTTGCGGCACTCCTTGCGACCGGTCAGGGTCACCGTCACCATGCCGCCGCCGGCCGAGCCGGTGGCTTCGATCTTGGCGATTTCTTCCTGGGCGCGCTGCAGGTTTTCCTGCATGCGCTGGGCCTGCTGCATCATTTGGGCGATGTTGCCACGCATAGTCTTGCTCTCTGGGATAGGCGCCGCTCGCGAAGGCGACGCGGGGGTGGAAGCTAGTTCTCGTCGAACGGCCGGATCGAGTCCGGCACCAGTTTCGCGCCGTGCTGGGTGATGAGCCGCTGCACGTCGACATCGTTGAGGAAGGCGGCTTCGGCAGCGCTCTGCCGTTCGTCGCGCGCCCGCTCCTTGCGCTCGCGCAGCGACTCGCCTTCGGCCGGCGCGTTCTCGAAGCGGATCTGCGGCGCGCTGCCGAGGATGGGTTCCAGCGCATTGGCCATCATCGCGATCAACGCGCTGGACTTCAGGTGCTCATCCGTTGCCGGCAGCGCCAGGCGCAGGGTCGTGCCGTCGTAGCCGACGAAGATCGAATGCTCGGCGAGCAGCCGTGCCGGACCGCGCAGGGCGCTGCCCGCGACCAGTGCATGCCACGCACTCGCATCGGCGATGGCGGTTGACGCGCCCGCTGCAGAGTGCGCTTCCGGAGCGGCGGCGACGGGCGTGTTCTGAATGGCCACGGGCGCGCTCGCAATGGGCGTGGGGCGCGCAGCGGGCGCGGGCTCGGGCATCGCCGGCGGCGCACGCCGGGGTTCCGGAACCATGGCGTCGCGTTCCAATTCGGCACGCGCGGCGCTGGCGGCCGACAGGCTCGCCGGTGCCGTTGCCGACGCTGCGCGCGTGGGTGTTTCCGTGCGCGAAGCCACAGCCGGCGCACGCATGCCTTCGCCTTCCGCCGGACGGAACGCCAGCATGCGCAGCACGCTCATCTCGAAACCGGCGCGCGGGCTCGGGGCGTACTGCAGATCGCGGCGACCATTGAGCGCCATCTGGTACCAGAGCTGGACGACCTCGGGGCGCAGAGCGGATGCGAGCGCATCGATGTCGACGCCCTCGCCTTCCACCGGCGCTTCCGGCACCAGCTGCCGCACCTGCACACGATGCAGCGCGTCCGCCAGCGCATCGAGCACCCCGTTCCAGTCCGGCGAGAATTCCGCCAGCACGCCGACTTCGGCGAGCAGGCCTGCACCATCGCCGCGCGACAGCGCCTCCAGCAGCGCGCCGACGCGCGTGCGGTCCACGGTGCCCAGCATCGCGGCCACGGTCGCGTCTTCCAGCTTGCCGCCGGTATACGCGATGGCCTGGTCCAGTAGCGAAAGGCCGTCGCGCAGGCTGCCGTCCGCGGCCCGTGCGAGCAGACGGATCGCGCCCGGCTCCGCGGGAATGCCTTCGGCCTCGAGGATGCGCGTGATCTGCCCG
The DNA here is from genome assembly GCF_042655745.1 of Lysobacter yangpyeongensis. Taxonomy (NCBI): domain Bacteria; kingdom Pseudomonadati; phylum Pseudomonadota; class Gammaproteobacteria; order Lysobacterales; family Lysobacteraceae; genus Lysobacter; species Lysobacter yangpyeongensis. The sequence continues at coordinate 1,301,362 of NZ_JBHSNM010000001.1, forward strand.
GTGATCTGCTGTTCGTCCAGGCGCTTGAGATTGAACTGCAGGCAGCGCGACAGCACCGTCACCAGCAGCTTCTCCGGGTCGGTGGTCGCGAAGAGGAACTTCACGTGTTCCGGCGGCTCCTCGAGCGTCTTCAGCAGCGCGTTGAACGCCGCCTTCGACAGCATGTGCACTTCGTCGATCAGGTAGACCTTGTAGCGGCCGCGCGACGGCAGGTATTGCGCGTTCTCGATCAGCTCACGGACGTTGTCGACGCCGGTGTTGCTGGCCGCGTCGATTTCCAGCAGGTCGATGTAGCGGCCGGCATCGATCGCGCGACAGGTCTCGCATTCGCCGCAGGGATCGGCCGACGTGCCGCGCTCGCAGTTGAGCGACTTGGCGAAGATGCGCGCAATCGTGGTCTTGCCGACGCCGCGGGTACCGGTGAACAGGAAGGCGTGGTGCACGCGCCCTGAGTCCAGCGCATTGGTGAGCGCACGGACCACGTGCTCCTGCCCGACCAGTTCGGCGAAACGCTTGGGACGCCACTTCCGGGCGAGGACGAGATAGGACATGCCGCCATTCTGCCGTGGCGCGAAAAACTTTGCCCGCCCGGCGGCCGGAGCACGCCGCCGCGCGCATGGGCTTGGCCGCCGGCATCCGCTAGCTTGTCCGGTTCCCGCCCAAAAGCTAGAATCCACGCCCCTGAAGTCGGCCGGACGCCGCATTCAGGCCTGCGGTACCAGGTGCGGAGAGGTGTCCGAGTGGTTGAAGGAGCACGCCTGGAAAGTGTGTAAGCGTCTAAACCGCGCTTCGGGGGTTCGAATCCCCCTCTCTCCGCCAGCCGCAGCGTCGCAAATCGCGTGCAACGCGCGAACCGCAATACCAGCAAGTCTCCATGGTGGCCCCGTCGGCCCCTCGCGACGCTAGGTCGAAAACCCCGCCAGGGCCGGAAGGCAGCAACGGTATCGATCGACGCGGGCGCCGAGGCCAGCCGGCGGGGTCATCGCCATTTCATGCTCCGCATGAAATCCCAAAGTTTGCTGACGCAAACTTTGGGCCCCGGCTATGCGCCCCCAATCCCCGCCCCTGTCGGGGCGCCCCCTTACTAAGGGGGCTTTGCTCCTGAAGGTTCCGGGCACGCCTGACGGCAGTTTGATCGCGGTCGATTGCGCGAAGGCCTTTTGTTGCCTCCTGTGCCGGTCAGCCATCACCGCTCGTCCGGCGATTTGAAGCAGGCCGCAGTTCCCGCGGATTTCGCTTGCGAATCCCCGGCCGACGTCCCACAGTCGGGCGGGATTGCCGGTCATGGGGGACCGGCTTACGCAAGGAGCGCCACATGGGATTGTTTGGCAACTGGTTCAAGGGAAAACCGCAGCCGCAAGACACGCGACCCGCCGCAAGCACGCTGGAATACGTGAAGCCACCGGAGCGGTCGATCCGCTACGACCCGGGCCTGGTCGCAAGCCTGAAGGACGATCACTCCGAACTGGTGGCCATGTACGGCCAACTGGGGCAGGACGTGCGCGACGGCCATTACCAGCGCATCCCGAACGGGCTGCTGGCCTTCAAGACCCGCCTGGAAGCGCACCTGCTCATCGAAAACGTGCGCTTCTACGTCTACCTCGAGCAGGCGCTGACCCACGACAGCGAGAACATGGCGATCATCCGCGACTTCCGCCGCGAAATGAACGGCATTGCGCGGGGCGTCGTCGAGTTCGTGCGCCGCTACCAGCAGACGCGCGTGACGGCCGCCAACGCCGGCGACTTCATGCGCGAATACGACGAAGTCGGGAAGCTGCTGGTGATGCGGATCGAGCGCGAGGAAGGGAATCTGTATCCGCTGTACGCACCGTAGGCGAACCACGCTCCGGCGGAAGCATGCGAGGCGGGCGAAAGCCCGCTTCGCTTTTGCGGCTTACGGCTGCGGATGCAGCCAGCCGGCGTCGCCTTCCAGGTATTGCTCGTGCTTCCAGATCGGCACGCGCTGCTTCACTTCGTCGATGATGTAGCGGCACGCGGCGAATGCCGCGTCGCGATGGGCGGCGCTGACACCGACCCAGACCGCCAGCTCGCCGATGGCCAGGTCGCCCACGCGATGCACGCAGCGCGCGTCGATGAGCGCGAACTTCTGCAGCGCCTCGGCAATGATCTTCTCGCCCTCGCTTTCGGCCAGTGCCGCATAGGCCTCGTAACGCAGGCCGCGCACGACGCGATCGGCGTTGTGGTTGCGCACCCAGCCTTCGAAGCTGGCGTAACCGCCGACGCGATCGTCCAGCAGGCCGGCACGCAGCACGGCCGTATCGACAGGTGTTTCCGACAGGGAAAAGCGCCTGGTCATGTCAGCCACCGCTCACCGGCGGGATGAAGGCGACTTCGCTCCCGTCGCGCGGGGCATCGTCCCAGCGCGAGAATTCGCCATCCACCGCCACGCGCAGCTGGCGCGCCGGAAACGGCAGCGCATGACGCGCCTGCACTTCGGCATAGAGCCCGCGCAGATCCGCCGCGTCCGTTTCCACCGGTTCCGCGGCGCGGCCCGCGGCGTCGCGCAGCGACGCGAAATACAGCACGGTGATCCTCGTACCCATCATGCGGCTCCGAAGTCGCTGCGACCGCCGCGCTTGGACAGCAGCCTGGCCGGACCGATGACGATGCGATGCGACAGCGCCTTGCACATGTCGTAGACGGTGAGCGCGGCAACGCTCGCGCCGGTCAACGCTTCCATCTCCACGCCGGTGCGATGCGTGGTCCTGACGGCGCATTCGATGCGCAGGTCGCGCTCGCCGTTCCACTCGATGCCGATGCGGCAGCCGTCGATCGGCAGCGGGTGGCAGAACGGGATCAGCTCGTGCGTGCGCTTCACGGCCATGGTGCCGGCGATGATCGCGGTCTCGACGATGCCGCCCTTCGCACTCCGCAGGCCGTTTGCGCGCAGCTGCGTGGCCACTTCGCCGGGAAAACGCACCTGGCACGTCGCAACCGCTTCGCGTGCCGTCGCCGGTTTGGCGGAAACGTCGACCATGGCCGGCCGGCCGGCGGGATCGATATGCGTCAACTGCTTGCGGACGGGCTTTTTCACGTGCGGATTCTGCATCGATTGCCAGTGGGGCGGAATCGCGGACGTCAGCCGCCGACCAGATACATCTCGACATGCCGGCGCGGCGCCGTGGCACTGCCACGCAGCTCGCTGTAGCGATCGCCGCGACGCGACCAGTGCGCGGCCAGCAGCGATGCGAGCGCTGCGTCGCCTTCCGCCAGGATCGGCCGCAGGTCGCGTCCTTCGGCGGCGAACAGGCAAGTGTAGAGGCGGCCATCGGCCGACACGCGCGCGCGATGGCAGTCGCCGCAGAACGGCTCGCTGACGGAACTGACGAAGCCGACTTCGCCCTGCCCGTCGACGAAGCCGTAACGCGATGCGACCTCGCCGCGATAGTTGGCTTCGAGCGGCCGCAACGGCCAGCGCGCGTGGATGCGGTCGCGCAGTTCGGCGGACGGCACCACGCGTTCGCGCTGCCAGCCGTTGCAGGTGCCCACGTCCATGAATTCGATGAAGCGCAGGACATGGCCGTGCGCGCGGGCGAATTCCACCAGCGGCAGCACTTCCTGCTCGTTGACGCCGCGCTCCACCACGCAGTTGAGCTTGATCGGGGCAAAGCCGGCAGCCCTGGCGGCCTCGATGCCGGACAGCACGTCCGCCACCCTGCCCCGTCCTCCGGACAGCGCATGGAACAGCGCCGGATCCAGTGCATCCAGGCTGACGGTGATCCGGTGCAGACCGGCCTCGCGCAACGCGGACGCCTGCGCGGCGAGCAGGGAACCGTTGGTGGTGAGCGCGATGTCCTCCAGGCCGGCGATGCGTGCCAGACGGGCGATGAGTTCCGGGAGCTGCTTGCGCAGCAAGGGCTCGCCACCGGTCAGCCGCAGCTTGGTCACGCCGGCGCGCACGAAGCCGCGCACCAGCGTCTCGATCTCGTCGAACGACAGGCGCTGCGCCGAACCGAAGCCGTGGTCGTCGGGCACGCGATCGGCGGGCATGCAGTACGGGCAGCGGAAGTTGCAGGCTTCGATCACCGACAGGCGCAGGTCGCGCAGCGGTCTGCCCAGCCGATCACGGACATCGGTCGGCACTCCCCGCGCCGCTTCGAACATGGCACTCATGGCTGCGCCCGCGCTGCCGTCGGTTCGGCCAGTGCCAGCACGTCGCCGGGCTTCGCCACGCGGTAGCCGCGCGCGGTCAGCGCATCGCCTTCCTCGCGGCTCGCGTAGTGGTAGAGCACGCATCGCGACAGCAATTCGGCCGGGTATTCGCGTTCGAGGTCCTCGATCCCGCTGTGCGACGGATTGCCGTGCAGGGCGCAGTCGTGGGCGACGAGTTCGCCGTCGCCGGCGTGCTTCGCCAGTTGCTCGGGAATCGGCCGCGTATCGCCGGTCCACACCACGCTGCCCTGCAACCGCAGACCGAACGCCGTCTCGGGCCAATGGTGGCGCGTCGGGAAGACATCCAGGCGCACGCCGTCGTGCCAGAAAGCGGCGCCGACCGGGATCACGCGGAACGCGTCCCAGAAATTCGCTCCGCCTTCCGCCAGCGGATTCGGATAGTCGCCCACGCGCTGATGCAGCAGCGGCACGAGCGCGGCCGGCACGTACAGCCGCACCGAGCCGCGCCGTTCCGCATCGAAATAACTCGATACGAACAGACGCTCGAATCCAGCGACATGGTCCAGGTGCGTGTGGGTGATGAACAGCGCGGAAGGCGCCTGGCCATACTGATCGAGATAGTGGGTCAGGCCTTCGTTGCCGCAATCGATCGTCAGCCACGGCCTGCCGTCGCGTTCGATGGTGGCCATCGCGGATCCCAGTTGGACCGCCGATGCGTTGCCCACGCCCTGCAGTCGCAGCGCCCAGCTCATCAGGTGCCTCGTGCCCAGACGCGGTCGTATGCCGCGCGCAAACGGGCGAAATCCCGTTCCACGTCTTCGATGGGGCGATTTCCGCGCACTTTCAACAGCGAGCGCTTCAGCCGCGCCAGATTGCCCTCGCGCCAGCCGGTGGCGGGGATGCGTTGTTCGCCGCGATCCAGGTCGATCACCCAGCCCCGGCCGGTGGGATCGAACAGGAGGTTGTGGGCATTGAGGTCGGCGTGGTCGAGGCCCGCACGATGGATGCGCGCGATCAACCGGCCCGCTTCTTCCCAGGGTGCGCCGTCGCCGGCAACCGCCGCGCGATCGGCCAGGGTGCGCACGTCGTCGATGCGCTCGATGAGGATGGCCGCGCTGTAGAAATAGCCTTCGCGCCGGTAATACGCGGCGATGGGCCTGGGTACCGGCACGCCCTTGGCGGCCATTTCACGCGTGAGGCGGAATTCGGCAAAGCTGCGCGTGCGGTTGGCGCCGCGCCACCAGTAGTGATCCCGGCTGAAACTCGCCGCGAGGCCGCCGCGCAGGTAGCGACGCAGCACGCAGGCGCCGAAGGGCGCATCGACGTACCACGCACCGCCACGTCCGCCGCTGGCGACGGGCCGCGCGTGTTCGCCCCAGGAAGCAGGCGAGAACCATTCGGCCTTGGCTTGTCGCACGCGCGTGTTGTCGAACAGAATCGCGCCGTACCCGCGTTCGTCGCGGAACGGCATCAATCCTTCGGCAGCGTCATAGCCGGTCATCCAGCGAGTCTAGCAAGACCCATGCCGCAAACACCCCTGTCGATCTGCCTGCTGCGGCTGTCCGCACTGGGCGATGTGACCCACGTCGTACCTCTGGTGAGGACTCTGCAGGAGGCCTGGCCCGACGTGGCGTTGACGTGGGTGATCGGCCGGGGCGAGCACCGCCTGCTGGAGGGCCTGCCCGGCGTCGCATTCGTCGAATACGACAAGAAGAGCGGCTTTGCCGGGATGCGTGCGCTGCGCGCACAACTGCTCGAACGCGTGGACGGCGGACGGTTCGATGCGCTGCTGCAGCTGCAGGTGGCCGCGCGCGCGAACCTGCTGTCGGCCTTCGTTCCCGCAACGCGGCGGATCGGCTACGACCGCTCGCGCTCGAAGGATCTGCACGGTCTCTTCGTCAACGAACGTATCCCCGACCGGCCGGGGATCCACGTCCTCGATGCGATCGGAAGCTTCTGCGAGCCGCTCGGCCTGAAGCAGACGCAGGTGCGCTGGGACCTGCCCGTGCCGGATGCCGCACGCGAATGGGCGGATGCGCAATGGATCGAAGACGGGCGCCCGACGCTGCTGATTTCGCCGTGTTCCAGCCATGCCCTGCGCAACTGGCGCGCCGACCGCTATGCGGCCGTCGCCGACCATGCCGCGGCGCGCGGCTGGCGCATCGTGCTGTGCGGAGGCCGCAGCCAGCTCGAGCGCGACACCACCAATGCCATCCTCGGCGCGATGAAGGCGCCCGCGCTGGACCTCGTCGGCAAGGACACGCTCAAGCAATTGCCTGCGCTGCTGGAACGCGCGGACCTGGTGATGACGCCCGACTCCGGCCCCATGCACATCGCCAACGCCATGGGCGTCAAGGTGCTGGGCCTGCATGCGGCCAGCAATCCGGCGCGCAGCGGCCCCTATTCGGATCGCCGCTATTGCGCGGACCGTTACGACGACGCGGCGCGCAAGTACCTGGGGAAGCCGGCGGCGGAACTGCGATGGGGCACCAAGATCGAGCACGAGAGCGTCATGGACCTGGTGACCGTGGACGATGCCATCGCGGCATTCGAACGCTACGTCGCCGATCATTCGGAATGAGGGCATCGCAGTGAATCTGGAAACCCTGCTCGACAAGGACGCCATCGCGGACGTCGTCCACCAGCTGTTCGTGGCCACCGACCAGCGCGACTGGGACGCCGTGCGCGCGGCACTGGCACCGCGCCTGCGCGTGGACATGAGCTCGCTGACCGGCATCGCGCCGTCGGACATCGACGGCACCGAACTGGCGACGATGTGGGAGACCGGCCTTCGCCCGATCCAGGCCGTGCATCACCAGATCGGCAACCTGCGCATCGCGGTCGACGGCGATTCGGCGCAGGCCTTCTGCTACGGCACCGCGACGCATTACCGACCGACCGCGAGCGGCGATGACGTGCGCAGCTTCGTGGGCAGCTACGACCTGCAACTGCAGCGCATGGACGGCGCGTGGTGCATCGTCCTGTTCCGCTTCAACCTGAAATACGTCGACGGCAACCTGCAGCTGGAAACGGACGGCTGACCGTTACGGCGTGGCGCCGGTCCGGTAGTCCTGATAGGACTTTTCCTCGACGTAGGCCGAGCCCAGGGCGAGGTTGATGTCCTTCTTGATGCGCGCGCGCTCGTCGTTCTCGAAGTAGACGCTGCGCGCCAGGCGGATGAATTCGGCATCGAATTCCTGCGCCTTCTCCTTGATGCGGATGTCGTCCTCGATCACCCACAGGCGTTCGTTGACGGCCTTGAGCGCGGCACGCAGCTCGACGATGTCCTTGCCGGCGGCGGGGTGCGCCATCCACGTCTTCTCCAGCGCCGACAGTTCATTGCGGACATTGGCCAGCTTGGCCTCGTCGCTCATGCGTTCCGACTTGATCTGCAGGATGGCGATCTTGTCGAGCAGTTCGCCGAAGGAGACGGGGACGAGGATTTCGGACATGACGGAGCCGCTTTGGGGGCCGGGTCCGCCGCGGCCGGGATGGCCGGGCAATTGCCGGCCCGTGGAAGGGCGACAGTGTAGTGCCCTGCCCGGCAACTTGCTCCCGGGTGGCCCGGCCACGTATGATTCGCGGCCCACTTCCGGAGAGGTGGCAGAGCGGTTGAATGTACCTGACTCGAAATCAGGCGTGCGTTTATAGCGCACCGAGGGTTCGAATCCCTCCCTCTCCGCCAGATGCAAAGCAGAACGCCCCTGACCGGGGCGTTCTGCTTTTCTGCGGTTCCGCAACGCGACGGCGTCGCTTGCCATCCCGGCCGGTCGGCATCGATTATCCCGTTCACCCTGCCGAAAGCCCCCTTCCCGCCCGCGGTATCCTCCCAGATGATCGAATTCGGACACCTGACGCACGTCGGACTGCGTCGGGAACTCAACGAGGACACGTACTACGGGGACAGCGAGCTCGGGCTCTGGCTGGTCGCCGACGGCATGGGCGGCCATGAATACGGCGAAGTCGCCAGCGCCCTGGCCCGCGAAACCATCGTCCGCGAGATCCGCGACGGCACTCCGCTGGCGACGGCGATCCGCATCGCCGACGAGGAGATCATCCGCATCTCCCGCCGCCGCAACGATGCCCTGCCGATGGGCACGACCGTGGTCGCCGCGCGCGTCAACGGCAACCGCTTCGAAGTGGCCTGGGTCGGCGACAGCCGCGTTTACCTGTGGCGCGACAACCAACTGGTCCAGCTGTCCCAGGACCACAGTTACGTGCAGGAACTGATCGCCAACGGCGCGATCACCCATGAGCAGGCGCGCAGCCACCCGCACCGCAACGTGGTGACGCAGGCGCTGGGGGTGACCGACCCGCGCAATCTCAACGTCGAGACCATGACCGGAGAATTGCGCCCCGGCATGCAGCTGCTGCTGTGCAGCGACGGCCTGACCGAGGAAGTAGACGACCGCAACATCGCCCGGGTGCTGTCGCACAACGACTGCAGCGCGCAGGAGTGCGTCGACGAGCTGGTCGCGGCCGCGCTCGACGGCGGCGGTTCGGACAACGTCACGGTCGTGCTGGTCCGCAACCACTGAGCGGACCGCGGGTCCGGCGCGGAACTTACGCCGGCAGTGCTTCCAGGGGAGCCGCGACTGCGGCTTCCGCCTCCGTCCATGCATCCCACAGGGCCTTGCCGGCCTTCTTGCGCAGCTGGGCCAGTCGCGCTTCGTGGGCTTCCCACTCGTCGCTGGCGACCGTGACGCGCGGCCGCGGCGCCTGCAGGTCGACTTCGAACGTGACCGCCGACGCATCCGCCGCCTCGACGCCGGCTTCGAAGCCGATTTCGCCCTGCCCCGAGGTCAGCCCGATGTAGACCTCGGCCAGCAGCTGGGCGTCGAGCAGTGCGCCGTGCAACTGACGGTGCGTGTTGTCGACGCCGAAGCGCCGGCAGAGCGCATCGAGTGAGTTGCGCTGCCCCGGAAACCGCTGGCGGGCCAGCAGCAGGGTGTCTTCGATGCTGCAGCGATCGGCGATCGTGCCGTAATGCGGCCCCAGCCGGCTCAGCTCGTGGTCGAGGAAGCCGACGTCGAACGCCGCGTTGTGGATCACCAGTTCGGCGCCGTCGATGAAGGCGAGGAACTCGTCGGCGATCGCCGCGAACAGCGGCTTGTCGGCGAGGAATTCCAGGGTCAGTCCGGTGACTTCCTGCGCCCCGGCCTCGAATTCGCGTTCCGGATTGAGGTAGCAGTGGAAGGTGCGGCCGGTGGGACGACGCTCCACCATCTCGACGCAGCCGATTTCCACCACGCGGTTGCCGCTCGCCCAGCTCAGGCCGGTGGTTTCGGTATCGAGGATGATCTGGCGCATGCGGAATCCGGTACGGGGCGGGAGAAGCTTACGGCCTTCGGGCGGCCGCGGCATCGGCAATGGTCAGGACACCGCCGCGACCTGCTTGAAGCGCACCGCCTCGTTGCGCGCCAGCGTGTCGACGCGTTCGTTGTCGGGATCGCCCGAATGGCCCTTGACCCACCGCCAGTCGATGCGGTGCCGTTGCGCGGCGGCGTGCAGGCGTTCCCACAGTTCCCGGTTCTTGACCGGATCGCCGCCGGCAGTCTTCCAGCCGCGCCGGATCCAGCCGGGCATCCATTCGGTAATGCCCTGGCGGACGTACTGCGAGTCGGTGAAGAGGATCACCTCGCAAGCTTCGGTCAGCGCTTCGAGTCCCGAAATCGCCGCCATCAGTTCCATCCGGTTGTTGGTCGTGGCCGCTTCGCCGCCGACCAGTTCGCGTTCGTGGCGGCCATAGCGCAACAGCGCGGCCCAGCCGCCGGGTCCGGGATTGCCGAGGCAGGCGCCATCGGTGTGGACCTCGACCGCCTTTCGTTTTGCTTGTGTCATCCGCGGATTATCGCCTGTCGAGGGCCGCGGCCTGGCGTCGCAGTTGCTCTTCGCGCAGCGCCTCGAAACGCCAGGACACGCGCGAGTGCGCCGCGCCCTGCAGGCGGAAGCTGTGCTTGCGCGCGGGCGGCACCAGCGCATGCACGCGTTTGTTGACGCTCAGGACGATGCCGGCGCGCAGCCAGTCGTTCATGCCGACGCCCACGTCGCCCTGGTCCATGCGCCAGCGCGGCCCCAGCCATTGCAGGTTCACCGAATCGAGGGCGAAGCCGGCCCGCCGCAACGACGCCTGCCACGCACCGGTGACATGCGCATGCAGCCCGGTCCGCAGCCAGCGCGCGCGGTACGGACTCCACGGATTCAGCGCCGCCAGCCACAGCGTGCCGCCGGGGGCGAGGATGCGTTCGCATTCGCCCAGCAGCGCATTTCGATCGGCGCCGTCGTCGAGCGCGTGCTGGAGCAGGACGGCACCGAAACTCTCGTTCGCCAGCGGCAACGGCAGACCGCAGCGGACGGCGCCGCCGAACTGCAGGTTCGCGATGCGCCCGCCCTCGCGTCGCAGGAGCACTCCGCGCCCGCCCGAACCGGCGGGCGGCACCGTGCCGGGCACCCCGAGCCAGCACCAGGGCAAGGCCGGGATCCCGGCCAGCACACGCGAGATGGCCGCGGTTTCGACCGCGAGCAGGCCCTGGCCGGGCACGCTCGCGAACCAGGCCAGCGGCCCTTCGGATTGACGGCTGACGGTGGCCGGGGACATGGTCGGATTGTGCGGGATCGCCGCCGCGAATGGAGAACGCCCGTCATGCGCCTGCACCCGCTGCCCGCCTTCGCCGACAACTACATCTGGACGCTGGCGGACGAAAGCGGTGCGGCCCTGATCGTGGATCCTGGCGACGCGGCCCCGGTCTTCGACGCCGCCCGCGACGGACTGCGGCCGGCCGCGGTGCTGCTCACCCACCACCATCCCGACCACATCGGCGGCGTGCGAGATCTGTTGCGAAAATGGCCGCAATTGCCGGTCATCGGCCCGCAAGACGAGCGCATTCCCTACCAGACGGACGTCGTCGCCGAGGGCGACACGGTGGCCGTCGCGGGCTGGCGGTTCGAAGTGCTGGAGATCCCCGGACACACCCTCAGCCATGTGGCCTTCCACGGCCACGGCCTGCTGTTCTGCGGCGACACCCTGTTCAGCCTGGGCTGCGGGCGGCTGTTCGAGGGCAGCCCGGCGCAGATGCGGGCGTCCCTCACAAAACTGGCCGCGTTACCCCCGGAAACCCGGGTCTGTTGCGGACATGAGTACACCGTTAACAACGGCCGCTTCGCCTGCGTGGTAGAACCCGGCAACCCGGCGCTGCGGCGTCGCATCGAGGAGGCCCGGACCATGCGCGAACGCGGACTGCCGACCCTGCCCAGCACGCTCGCCGACGAGCTCGCCGCCAACCCCTTCCTCCGTGTGGACGCACCAGAGGTCCGGTGCAGCCTGCGCGAGCGGCTCGGCCGCGAACCGGCCGATGCCGTGGAAGCGTTCGCCGAACTTCGGCGCTGGAAAGACGGGTTCAGCTCATGAGCGCGCGGCGGGCGGGCCTCGCCCTGATCGCGTGGCTGGCGTGCGCGCTGCCGGCCGGCGCCGCCGAACCGGGTCCGGAAGCCGTACTGGCGCCGGCCAACACCCGAAACGGACAGGAGATCTACCGGCAGTTCCGCGAAGGCCTCGCCGACCCCGCGTGCAAAGCCGATGCGAGCGCGCGCTGGCAGGCGCACTTCGCTCATGCGCCTACCCGGCTGGTGTCGCGCGACGAGGACGTGCTGCCGTTGTTCGGCTACGTGGTGGACGCGGTGCGGGCCGCCGGCCTGCCGACCGAGTTCGCCCTGATCCCCTTCGTCGAGAGCGGCTACCGGCCGGCGGCGCGCAGCGCCCAGGGTCCGACCGGTCTCTGGCAGATGATCGCGATCACGGCGCGCAACCATAAGGTGCCGATGCGGGCGGGTTACGACGGCCGCCTCTCGCCCATCGATTCGACGACCGCGGCGGTGCGTTATCTCAAGACGCTGTACGGCATGTTCGCCGGCGACTGGCGGCTGGCGGTGATGGCCTACAACGCGGGCGAATACCGGGTGCTGGGTGCGTTGCGGCGCGCGGGCCAGACCGCCCGCGCTGCCCGGCCGGAAGCTCTTCCCGGCCTGTCGCCCATCACCCACGCCTACGTCCGCAAACTCCATGCACTGTCGTGCTTGCTGGAACGGGCGGACGACCGCGAGGAATGGCTGCGCGCACTGGACCGGCCGGTACCACTGCTCGCCGCCGTGGCGATCCCCCAAGACATCACCGACCTGGCGACCTGGGCCCGCCGCAACGGACAGGATCCGGCCCGGGTTCAGCGCCTCAATCCGGTCTTCGTCCATGGCCGCATCTCGCGCGCGAATGGTAAGCCGGCGCGGTTGCTGGCAGCCCTGCCCGCGCCGCCTTCGCCGGCCGCTGGTGCGCTGGATGACGGCGTCGTGGCATCCGTCGCCACACTCGAAACACCTGCGCCTGCTACCGGCAGCGCGCCGGATTCACCGCCCGCTCCCGAAATGCCCGTCGCAATCGCCGAAGGTCGCAGGCACACCGTCGTTCGCGGCGACAACCCCACGAAGATCGCGGCGCGCTACGGGGTGCGGGTCAGGGACTTGCTCGAACGCAACGGCCTGCGGGCGGACAGCGTGCTGCGACCGGGCAAGGTGCTGTTGATCGATGCCGTCGCGGCGCCGGGTGAAGTGCCGGCCGCCGCGGCCGCCACGCCCTGAGGCCACGCGGGAGCCCGGCCACGCATCGCGGGCGGGCTCCGTGCGTCCGCTACACTAGAGCCTTTGCTCGGCCGCGCATGCGGCCATCGAAGAGGACGAGTCATGGGTTTCCTGCAAGGCAAGCGCGCACTGATCACCGGCATCGCCAGCGACCGCTCCATCGCCAGCGGCATCGCCGAAGCCATGCATCGCGAAGGCGCGCAACTCGCGTTCACCTACCAGACCGAGAAGCTCAAGTCGCGCGTGGAAAAGGCCGCCGAGGAATTCGGCAGCAACATCGTCATCCCGCTCGACGTCGCCAGCGACGAACAGATCGCCGCCTGCTTCGACGAGCTCGGCAAGCACTGGACCGACGGCTTCGACATCCTCGTCCATGCGATCGCCTATGCACCGCGCGAAGCCATCGCAGGCCAGTTCCTCGACGGCCTCACGCGGGAGAACTTCGCGATCGCCCACGACATCTCCGCTTACTCGCTGGCCGCGATGGCCAAGGCGGCGCGTCCGCAGATGCAGGGTCGCAATGGCTCCATCCTCACGCTGAGCTATCTCGGCGCCGAACGCGCACTGGCGGGCTACAACGTGATGGGCGTGGCCAAGGCGAGTCTGGAGGCGACCGTGCGCTACCTCGCCTACAACCTCGGCCCGGAAGGCACCCGCGTCAACGCGATCTCGGCCGGTCCGATCAAGACACTCGCGGCCGCCGGCATCGCCGGTTTCCGCAAGATCCTCGGCCACGTCGAGGAGAACGCGCCGCTGCGCCGCACGGTGACCATCGAGCAGGTCGGCAACGTTGCGGCGTTCCTCTGCTCCGACCTCGCTTCCGGCGTGACCGGCGAAGTCACCTATGTCGACTCCGGCTACAACATCCTGGGCATGACCGGCCTCGATACGGCCGAGTGATGCCTGCAACGGGGCCTGCGGCGCGCAGGCCCCGCGATGACGCCGCAGCGAAGATCGAATTCACACGCCGCTACGGCGGCGGCAACGTGCCCTGATCGGCGATCGACAGCCACTTGTTGCCCTCGTGGGCATAGGTGACGCTCGTCAGGGCGTGCTGGCGAAAACCGAGCCGGGGTATCTCGTACACGGTGTCATACAGGATGACCGCGGAACGACACCCGTCCACCACGCGGTAAAGCTCGGTCCAGCTCCATACGGCTTCCCGATTGGCGAAATGCGATGCCATCGTCTGTTCGATGGCATCGAGGCCGATGCGCTTCGCGCCGCTGGCGAACACGGTCACGGCACGCGGGTCGTGCCCCGCCAGCCAGGTTTCCTCGTCGAAATCGCGGAAGGATTCCATGTCCATCCGCTGCGCCGTCTCGAACTGCCGGGCGCATCCGGCCGCATCTTCGGCGAACGCGGATGGCGCAGCCGCCACGGACAGGATCGCAAGCAGCCATCGCAGTCCTCGGATCGAATGCGCGTTCATCGTGTTGCTCCTGTGGCGCGGGACCATTCCCATCACGACGATAGGCCGCGCGTTGTGCGGATCACGGGCCACTCGCTGACGCGGACGGCAGTCCAATTCGCGGCGCGTGATCGACAAAAGCAAAGGCCCGGCATTCGCCGGGCCTTTCATGCATGTCACAGGAGCGCGCGAGCGGTCGCTCAGAGATTCCGCTCGACGATCTTGACCTTCATTCCCTTCCGCAACGACGTGACCAGGGTCTTCAGTTCCTCATCGGCGGCAATATTCGCCAGCTGATCGCGCATGCGGTCGCGCTGCGCCTGGGGCATGCTCGCGAGATCACCCGGCGTCACCTTGTCCACCGTGAACAGCGCGACCGTGCCACCCGGCATGGTCGCCTTGCCCGGGCTGCTCTTGCCCGCGGCCGGTACCGGCGCGGCGAAGATGGCATCGGATACCTCCGGGCTGGGCACCGGCATCCCGCGCTGCACGCCCGGAAGCACGTTCGGCGGGGGCAGGTTCCTGGAGGCGGCCACCTGCGCCAGCGTTTCGCCCGCACGCAGTCGCGCCAGCAATGCATCCGCGTCCTTCTCGGCCGCAGCCTGCGTGCGTTGCGCATGCACGGCCGCAATCACCTGGTCGCGCACGGTGGCCAGCGGCAGCGCGCGTTCCGGCGTATGCGCCGTCACGCGCAACAGGACGCTGTGGTTGGGACCGATCTCGATCGGATCACTGACCGTGCCGTCCTGGATGCGTGCCTCGTCGAAGGCCTGGCGCTTCACCGCCGCGGTGGCGAGGATGCCTTCGTTCGCGTTGCGCGCCACTGGACCCAGGGTCCGGACGGGCAGCTTCAATTCGCTCGCAGCGGCCTGCAGCGACGCGGGGTTCTTGAGGATCGCGTCGACGAGCTTTCCGCTCAGGTCGTTGAAGGCGCGCTCGCGCGCCGCCTCGCTTTCCTCACGCAGGAGCTTTTCCCTCACGGCAGCGAAATCCTGCTGCTGCGCGCTCTTCACTTCGCGGAGCTGGATGATGTGCCAGCCGAATTCCGTCTTCACCGGTTCGCTGATCTCGCCGGGCTTCAGCGCGAACAGCACCTTGTCGAACTCGGGAACCATCACGCCCTTCGTGTTCCAGCCGAGGTCGCCGCCGGCGGCCTTGGAACCCGGGTCGTCGCTGTTGGCGCGTGCGAGCGCGGCGAAATCGGCACCCGGCGCCTTGGCCTGGGCATAGATCTGCCGGGCCTTGGCTTCGGCCGCCTTTTTGGTCGCCGCATCGGCGTCGGCGGCAACCTGGATCAGGATGTGCGACGCGAGTCGCTGCTCCTGCTGTACGAACTGCTTCTTCTCCTGCTCGAAACGGGCCATCAGGGCCGCTTCGTCCGGCGGAGGAACATCCAGATCAGCCGCGTTGATCTCGACATACTCGAGCGACACGGTCTCTGGCGCGCGGTAGGCGGACGCGTGCGTGTCGTACCACTTCTTGATCTCGGCCTCGCTGACCGGCGCGGTATCGGCGGCCGGGGGCGGCAGCATCACCACGCTGGCGTCGCGGGTCTCGTACATCAGCTTGAGCAGGCGATCCGTTTCGGCGGGCGTGTAGAAGCTGCTCTCGCCGATTGCGACGTTGATCAACGAACCCTCGAGTCCCTGGCGAACCAGCGCTTCGAACTGCTTCTCCGTCTGCTGCGGCACCTGCGACGACAGGGCGAGGCGATAGCGCTCATAGTTGAACTTGCCGTCGACCTGGAACGCCGGGATATCCATGATCTCCTTGCGCACCATCGCATCGCTCACGCTGACGCCGGCCGCGCGCGCGGAAAGCTTCTGCACGCGCTGATTGACCAGCTGGTCGAGGATGCGGAGCTTGGTCTCGGCGCTTTCGAAACCCTTCGCGTCGAACGCATCGCCCTGCTGGGCGCGCTGCTGCTGACGCGCGCGCTCGAACGCCATGCGGAATTCATCGCGTGTCACTTCCTCGTGTTCCCAGAGCGCCGACAACGGCCACCAGGACGGCGCGGACGGCCACCAGGACGGCGGTGCGTCGATGCGGGCGGCATAGTCCTCCGTGCGCTGGACCTCGTACTGGCTGATACCGAACGGCACCAGCAACAGTGCGAGGAAACCCAGGATCACCGTGGCGATCCAGCCAGAAGTCTTTTCGCGGATGGCTTGCAACATGGGGAGCGGTCTTGTGACGACGTAGCCGCGCAGTGTAGGGCGGGTCTCGACCCGCCGTCGAGCCTTCGACCGGCGCAAAAAAGAAACGCCCGCATCGCTGCGGGCGTTTCGAAAAAGTGGCGGAGTGGACGGGACTCGAACCCGCGACCTCCGGCGTGACAGGCCAGCATTCTAACCGACTGAACTACCACTCCGCGCTGAGCCGAAAATAATACAGATCGGAATCCACATGTGCAACACCCGATCCGGATTTTTCGAACTGGTGGGTGCTGAGGGTTTCGAACCCCCGACCCTCTCCTTGTAAGGGAGACGCTCTACCGCTGAGCTAAGCACCCGGGGGCGCGAATCATAGCGCAGGCCGACATGATCCGCCCGACGGATTTTCCGGGAAGCGCTTCGTCGGGGGACGCGCGCAAACAAAAAGCCCGGCTTCCGCCGGGCTCTTGGACCACGCATGGTGCGTGGGTCAGTTGACCGCATCCTTCAGCGCCTTGCCGGCCTTGAACGACGGGTTCTTCGACTTGGCGATCTTGATGGTTTCGCCGGTCTTCGGGTTGCGACCTTCGCGCGCGGCGCGCTCGCGCACCTGGAACGTACCGAAGCCCACCAGGGTAACGGCATCGCCCTTCTTCAGCGCCTTGGTGATCACGCTGATGGCGGCATCGACCGCCTTGGCGGCGTCGGCCTTGGAAAGTTCGGCAGCGTCGGCGACGGCGTTTACAAATTCGCCCTTGTTCATTCGTATGGACTCCATGTGCGGCAGAACGCCGCGGGTATGCAGATAACCGGGAAGCCTGGCTTGCAGCGACTCCCCGGTCGAGTGGACCGCTTGATGCGCTGGACAGCGGCGATGCGGCTGGCGTCGTTATACCAGCGGCATTACTGGCGCCGCAACCCTGAAAGCCAGCAATGACGCGGCTTCCAGGTGTTTTCCATTCGATCGGCAAAAACGCGCGACGAACGCTCAGTGCTTGACATCGACCTGAGAAGCCGCGGATTGCACGCCGTCGGGTACAGGCAATTCATCCGGCGGAATGGCCGGCGTAGGCGTCAGCGGACGCTCGAGCGCCACGTCGAGCACCTCGTCGATCCACTTCGCGGTCACGATCTTCATGCCCTGCGTCACCGCCTTGGGAAGATCGGCGAGATCCTTCTTGTTCTCGTCGGGGATGATCACGGTGCGAATGCCGCCACGCAGTGCCGCGAGCAGCTTCTCCTTCAATCCACCGATCGCCAGCACCTTGCCACGCAGCGTGATCTCGCCGGTCATGGCAACGTCCGCCTTGACCGGGTTCTTCGTCAGCATCGACACGAGCGCAGTTGCCATGGCGATGCCTGCGCTCGGACCGTCCTTCGGCGTCGCGCCTTCGGGAACATGCACGTGGATGTCGTGCTTCTGCAGGAAATCGAGATCGATACCCAGGCGATCGGTTCGTGCACGCACGACGGAAAGCGCCGCGGAGGCGGATTCCTTCATCACGTCGCCCAGCTGGCCGGTCAGCAGCAGCTGCCCCTTGCCGGGCACGAGCGTCGACTCGACCTGCAGGAGATCGCCGCCAACCTCGGTCCACGCAAGTCCCGTGACCAAGCCGATTTCGTTCTGCTCCTCGGCCCGGCCGAAGTCGTAACGACGCACGCCCAGGTACTTGTCGAGGTTCTTCGACGTGACACTGACAGCTTTCGACTTGCCGCCCTTCTTCGTCTTTTCGGGCCCAGCGAGCGCGATCTCCTTGACGACCTTGCGGCAGATCTTGGAAATCTCGCGTTCGAGATTGCGCACGCCCGATTCGCGCGTGTAATACCGGACGATGTCCTGCACCGCGTCTTCGGAGATCCTGATCTCCTCGGGCTTGAGGCCATTCGCCTTGATCTGCTTCGGCAGCAGGTAGCGCGTGGCGATGTTGAGCTTCTCTTCCTCGGTATAGCCCGGGATGCGGATCACTTCCATGCGATCCAGCAACGGTCCGGGGATGTTCAGCGAGTTCGAAGTCGCGACGAACATCACTTCGGACAGGTCGAGATCGACCTCCAGGTAGTGGTCGTTGAAGGCGGTGTTCTGCTCCGGATCGAGGACTTCCAGCAGCGCCGAAGACGGGTCGCCGCGGAAGTCCATCGACATCTTGTCGATCTCGTCGAGCACGAACAGCGGATTCTTGCTGCCGACCTTGTTGAGGTTCTGCACGATGCGGCCCGGCATGGAGCCGACATAGGTGCGGCGATGACCGCGGATCTCGGCCTCGTCGCGCACGCCACCCAGCGACATGCGCACGAATTTGCGATTGGTAGCCTTGGCGATGGACTGCCCCAGCGAGGTCTTGCCAACACCCGGCGGACCGACCAGGCACAGGATCGCGCCTTTCATCTTCGCCACGCGCGACTGCACTGCGAGGTATTCGAGGATGCGTTCCTTCACCTTCTCCAGGCCGAAGTGGTCGGCATCGAGCACGTCCTGCGCGGCCTTGAGGTCCTTGCGGATTTTGGTGCGCTTCTTCCACGGCACGCCGAGCACCCATTCGAGGTAATTGCGCACGACCGCCGCTTCGGCGGACATCGGCGACATCTGCTTGAGCTTGTTGAGCTCGTTGCGCGCCTTGGTCTCGACCGGCTTGGGCATGCCGGCTTCGGCGATCTTGCGGGCCAGCTCGTCGACGTCGTTCGGTGCGTCGTCGATTTCGCCGAGCTCCTTCTGGATCGCCTTCATCTGCTCGTTGAGGTAGTACTCGCGCTGGCTCTTCTCCATCTGCGACTTCACGCGGCCGCGGATGCGCTTTTCCAGCTGCTGCACGTCGATCTCGCCGTCCACCAGTCCGACCAGCTGCTCCAGCCGGGCACCGACGGCGTGGGTTTCCAGCAGCTTCTGCTTGTCGCTCAGGCGCACGCCCAGGTGCGCGGCAATCGTATCGGCCAGGCGCCCCGCTTCGTCGATGCCCGCGAGCGTCTGCATCAGTTCCGGCGGCAGCTTGCGGTTGGTCTTCACGTATTGCTCGAACAGGCCCATCAGCGAGCGCGTGATGGCATCGAGTTCACGCTCGTCGCGATCGATGACCGGATCGACCACCTGCGCGCGTCCGGCAAGCGCACCATTGCTTTCGCCGACCTGGTCGACAACGACGCGCGAAACGCCCTCGACCAGCACCTTGATCGTGCCATCGGGCAGCTTCAGCAACTGCAGCACCTGCGCGAGCGTGCCGGTTTCGTACAGGTCCTTGCCGGAGGGGTCGTCGGTCTCGGCCGAACGCTGGGCCACCAGCAGGATGCGCTTGTCGGATTCCATCGCCAGGTCGAGGGCGCGGATGGACTTGTCGCGGCCGACGAAGAGCGGAATCACCATGTGCGGGAAGACCACGACGTCCCGCAGCGGCAATACCGGCAGGTTCATCGTTTCTCGGTCGGAGGGGACGGTCATGGCAACTCCAGGAATCAGGCGGATACGTGGCGCGGCCGCGATTCAGCAAACGCGCCGCGCTCCGGACGGTTATGGGGCTGTCCGCCACAGGATGCAAGCGATGGTGTTCACCGATTGTCTTTTTGCCAGGAAAGCCCGGCCAAATCAGTGACTTGGGGGTGAAAACCGAGCGGCTGGCGCCGCCGGCTTCAGGCCTCCCGCGCTGCGGGCATTCCCCAATTCCGACCCGCCTCCGACGGCCGGGCCACCGGGCGGATCGGTGGCGGCTTCGGGCAAAAAAGAAGGGCGGCCGTAGCCGCCCTTCTTCATTCTGCCGAGGCGAGCTTGGGAGCCGCCGGCGGGGTCTGGTAGATCAGGTAGGGGTCGGACTTGTGCTCGACCACCGACTCGTCGACCACCACCTTGCTGACATTTTCCAGCGACGGCAGGTCGTACATGGTGTCGAGCAGGACGCTCTCGACGATGGTGCGCAGGCCGCGTGCGCCGGTCTTGCGCTTGAGCGCCTTGCGCGCGATCGCGGTGAGCGCGTCGGGGCGGAACTCGAGCTCCACGCCCTCCATGTCGAACAGTCGCTTGAACTGCTTGGTAATGGCGTTCTTCGGCTCGGTGAGGATGGTCACCAGCGCGGACTCGTCCAGTTCCTCCAGCGTTGCGACCACCGGCAGGCGGCCGACGAATTCGGGGATCAGGCCAAACTTGATCAGGTCTTCCGGCTCGACGTCGGCCAGGACCTTGCTCGTGTCGGCCTTGCGAGCCGAGCTCTTGACCTTGGCGCCGAAGCCGATGCCGCCCGCTTCGGTCGAACGCTGCTGGATGATCTTGTCCAGACCGGCAAAAGCGCCGCCGACGATGAACAGGATGTTGCGCGTGTCGACCTGCAGGAATTCCTGCTGCGGATGCTTGCGCCCGCCCTGCGGCGGGACGCTCGCGACCGTGCCCTCGATCAGCTTCAGCAGCGCCTGCTGCACGCCCTCGCCCGACACGTCGCGCGTGATCGACGGGTTGTCGGACTTGCGCGAAATCTTGTCGATTTCGTCGATGTAGACGATGCCCTGCTGCGCCTTCTCGACGTCGTAGTCGCACTTCTGCAGCAGCTTCTGGATGATGTTCTCCACGTCCTCGCCGACATAGCCGGCTTCGGTCAGCGTGGTGGCGTCGGCCATGGTGAAGGGCACGTTGAGCAGGCGTGCCAGCGTTTCGGCCAGCAGCGTCTTGCCCGAACCGGTCGGACCGACCAGAAGGATGTTCGACTTCGCCAGTTCGACGTCGTCGTTCTTCTGCCGGCTCTCGATACGCTTGTAGTGGTTGTACACAGCCACGGCGAGCGTCTTCTTGGCGCGCTGCTGGCCGATCACGTACTGATCGAGCACTTCCAGGATCTCGCGCGGCTTGGGCAGGTGGCTACGGGCCGACTGCGCCTTCTCCTCGAGTTCCTCGCGGATGATGTC
This sequence comes from Lysobacter yangpyeongensis, assembly GCF_042655745.1. NCBI lineage: Bacteria > Pseudomonadati > Pseudomonadota > Gammaproteobacteria > Lysobacterales > Lysobacteraceae > Lysobacter > Lysobacter yangpyeongensis. Next base: position 1,322,566 of record NZ_JBHSNM010000001.1, read on the forward strand.
GTTGCACAGCTCGACGCACTCGTCGCAGATGAAGACACTGGGGCCTGCGATCAGCTTGCGTACTTCGTGCTGGCTTTTGCCGCAGAACGAGCAATAGAGAATCTTGTTGCTGTCGCCGCGGCCTTGTCGTTCGTCGCTCATGCCCCTGCCTTGCGTGTTGCTGGCCGCCGATTGGCCGGCGGCCCGAGAATACCACAGCGTTCCGGGCTGCCTGCAGCCCGGATTTCATGCTGAATTGTGTTAGAAATCAATAATTTGGAAAGCCGGCCATCCGGAATCAACCGGCCTGGATCGACTCTTCGGGGCGCCGCTCCAGCACCTGGTCCACGAGACCGTACTCGCGTGCGGCCTCCGCGCTCTTGAAGTTGTCGCGCTCGGTGTCCCGGGCGATGGTTTCGAGCGCCTGGCCGGTGTGCTTGGACAGGACCTCGTTCAGCCTCTGGCGCAGGGTCAGGATCTCGCGGGCATGGATGTCGATGTCCGTGGCCTGGCCCTGGAAGCCGCCGAGCGGCTGGTGGATCATGACCCGTGAATTCGGCAGCGCATAACGCTTGCCCTTGGCACCCGCGGCCAGCAGCAGGGCCCCCATCGAGGCGGCCTGGCCCACGCAGATCGTGCTCACGTCCGGCTTGATGTACTGCATGGTGTCGTAGATCGCCATGCCCGCGGTCACGATGCCGCCGGGGGAGTTGATGTAGAGGCTGATGTCCTTCTCGGGATTTTCGGCCTCGAGGAAGAGCATCTGCGCCACGATCACGTTGGCCACATGGTCATCGATGCCGCCCACGAGGAAGATGACCCGCTCCTTCAGCAGGCGCGAATAGATGTCGTACGCGCGCTCGCCGCGGCTGGTCTGCTCGACCACCATGGGGACGAGGTTCAGGGCTCGGGTTCGGTTGTCCATCTGGAAATGCACCTGGTGGTCTGGGATGCCTGCAAGTTGGGGCCAATGGTGCGCCAGCGCAAGTGCGACGCTCCAGGCCTTCAAACGATTCGGGCGCGGCCGGAGCCGCGCCCGAGATTGCCGTCCGTGCGGATCGGTCGCGCCCGCCTTACTGGCGGATGGCTTCGCTGAAGGAGAGCGGCTGCTCGGTGTGCTGGGCGCGCTCGGCGATCCAGTCGATCACCTGCTCTTCCATCACCCGCGCCTGCAGGCCGGCCATCAGCTGCGCATCGTTCCGGTACAGCTCGATGACCTGCTGGGGCTCCTCGTAGGTCGAGGCGATCAGCTTGAGGGTTTCGGTCACGCGACGCGGATCCAGGCGCAGTTCGTTGCGGCGGGAGATCTCGCCGACGATCAGACCGACCAGGACACGCTTGCGGGCGGGTTCCATGAAGCCCAAGTAGGCGTCTTGCGGAACCTCCGGAACATACTGTGCCTGGCGGCGGGCCTGTTCGACCGCCTGCTGCGCCATGTTGCGCGCTTCGGCCTCGACCAGGCGCGGAGGCATTTCGACGTGCGAGTAGGCCGCGATCAGCTGCTCGCCGACTTCGCGGCGCAGGCGGTTCATCAGCGCGCCCTTCAGTTCGCGCTCGAGGTTGCTGCGGATGTCGGCGCGGAACTGGTCCATGTCGCCGCTCCTGATGCCGAAGCTCTTGATGAACGCGGCGTCCACTTCGGGCAGCACCGGCTCGGACACGCGGGTGGCCTTCACGTTCACCTTCACCGTCCGGCCCGCGAATTGCGGGACGCGCCAGTCGGCGGGGAAATCGACGTCGAGGGTCTTCTCTTCGCCGGCCTTCATGCCGACGAGCGCGGACTCGATCGCGGCAAACATGTTGCCGGAACCGAGCACGGTGGCGCCGCGTTCCACGCCTTCGGCGGGCACGCGTTCGTCACCCGCCTGCGACCACGTCTCGATCTCGACGGCATCGCCGTCCTGGGCGGCGCGCTCCACCGGGTTCCAGGTGCGGCGCTGCAGGCGAAGGTTGTCGATCATCGCGTCGATGTCGGCATCCAGCACTTCCGCGGTATGCCGGGTCACGTTGAGCTTGGCGACATCGATATCACCGAAATCGGGCACCACTTCGAACGTCGCGACATAGGCGAGGTCTTCGCCGCCCTTGGGTTCGATGCGCGGGCTGCCGGCGATGTGCAGCGAATGCTCGCGCACGGCATTGCCGAAGCCTTCGCGCAGCAGCGCGTCGAGGGCCTCGGCGCGGACCTGCTGGCCGAAACGCTGCTCGATCACCTTGGCCGGCACCTTGCCCGGGCGGAAGCCCTTGATCTTGGCGCCGCGCGCGATCTCGCGCAGGCGGCCGTCCACCACGCTCTCCAGGCGATCCGCCGGAAGCGTGAAAGTGACGCGGCGTTCGAGATTGCCCAGGGTTTCGACCGAAGCTTGCATTGCTGAAGACTCCTGCTGCCGCGGAGCTCCCGCGGGCGGTATTGAAGGCTGGTTGACGGTTCGCTGCCGGCGGAGCGGTTCGGAAACCGGGGCCCGGCGAACTTGCTAGTTTCGCCGATTGCGGGGCTGGTTGCCAGCCAGACCGGATGCCTGTCCGTTTGAAGCCGCAGCGAATTTCGCGGCCCTGCCATGACGGCCACCGGGCCGGCCGCCGACCGGGGCGGCAACGTGGTGCGAAAGGAGGGACTCGAACCCTCACGGGGTTACCCGCTGGAACCTAAATCCAGTGCGTCTACCAATTCCGCCACTTTCGCGAGCGCCGCATTCTAGCCGTCTTTCCCCTGCCATCCGGATGGTGCGCCCCGGACGCAGATCGGGCGCCATCGCCGTGGCAGGCACCCGCGCCCATGCCGCGACTGGCTGGGACACAAAAACGAAACGCCCGGCAGAGCCGGGCGTTTCGGTGTTTGGTGGGCCGTCAAGGATTCGAACCTTGGACCTATTGATTAAGAGTCAACTGCTCTACCAACTGAGCTAACGGCCCCGAACAACGGGAGCGAAATTGTAAGCAAACCGTTTCGGATTAGCAAACCCAACTTCGCAAACTGGGGTGGCTGAGGGGACTCGAACCCCCGACAACTGGAATCACAATCCAGTACTCTAACCAACTGAGCTACAGCCACCGTAAAACTGTTTTCACTGCAAATCTGGCGCGCCCGGCGGGACTCGAACCCACAACCACCGGCTTAGAAGGCCGGTGCTCTATCCGGTTGAGCTACGGGCGCCAGATTCGAATCTTAGCTGACCGCGATTTCAACCAGCAGGAAAGGATGGTCGGGGCAGAGGGATTCGAACCCACGACATCCAGCTCCCAAAGCTGGCGCTCTACCAGGCTGAGCTATACCCCGAAGCCGGTACCTTGCGCACTTACGCCGCGAAAGGCCGGACATTTTCGTGGCAGGCGCGCGCACTGTCAATGTATGCACGACGTTCGGCGCTGCAGGGCATCCGAATGAACTCCCCTTCAGGCGGCCCCGGGCAGCTCCGCGCGTGGTGATGGCCAGAGCAGGAAGCCAATTGCGATAGCGCCGAGCAGCCAGGCGTAGTGGACGCTGCGGCAAACGATAGCGGCGACACCGCCCCGAGCGAAGCAAACGAAACGGGGCGCCCAAAGGCGCCCCGCGACGGTCCGGACCGGCCTGACAGCTCAGAGACGACTGGCGATCGCCTTGGCGAAGCTCATGGTCGTGCCTTCGCCACCCAGATCCGGCGTCAGCGTGTCCTTGGCCTCCAGCGTCGCGATGATGGCGGCGCGCAGCCGCTCGGCCTTTTCGCTCATGCCCAGGTGATCGAGCATCTGCGCCGCGCCCAGCAGGAGGGCGCAGGGATTGGCGATGCCCTTGCCGGCAATATCAGGTGCGGAACCGTGCACGGCTTCGAAAATCGCGGCATCGGTACCGATGTTGGCGCCGGGCGCCAGGCCGAGACCGCCCACCAGCCCCGCGCACAGGTCGGAAATTATGTCGCCGAACAGATTGGTGGTGACGATGATGTCGAACTGCTCGGGCTTCATCACCAGCTGCATGCAGGTGTTGTCGACGATCATCTCGTTGCACTGGATGTCCGGGTATTCCGCGGCCACTGCACGCGCCGTCTTCAGGAACAGGCCCGACGTCGACTTGAGGATGTTGGCCTTGTGCACGACCGTCACCTTCCTGCGGCCGGTCTTGCGCGCCAGTTCGAACGCATAGCGGACGATGCGTTCGGAGCCGCGACGGGTCACCTTCTGCGTCAGCACGGCCGTTTCGCCGTCTTCACTGAGCTGCTGGCCTTCGCCGATGTAGGCGCCTTCGGTGTTCTCGCGGACCGTGATCAGGTCCACGCCCGAGGGGAAGCGCGACTTCGTATTCGGGAACGACTTGGCCGGACGCACGTTGGCGTACAGGTCGAAGCGCTTGCGCAGCTCGACGTTGATCGAGGAAAAGCCCTCGCCCACCGGCGTGGTCAGCGGCGATTTCAGGGCGATGCGGTTCTTGCGGATCGAATCCATGGTCGCCGCCGGCAGCAGCTCGCCGTGCTTTTCCAGCGCGACCATGCCGGCGTCGGCGAATTCGTACTGCAGGCCGAGATTCATCGAATCCAGCACGTGCAGGGTGGCGTCCATGATTTCCGGGCCGATGCCGTCGCCGCGGATCACCGTGATTGTCGTCGTCATTTGATATTCCAGACAGGCCGGCGCCACGCTCGAAGCGTGGCGCCGTCGAAGGCTTTTGGAGCCCGGAATTATGACAGATGCGGCGTCGTCCCGTACGCCGGCGAACCTTTACGCGTGATCGTGCACAGTCGGGGATTCCGCGTTCCCGCCCTCCAGGCGGTCGAGGAAATCGACGGCCCGGCGCAAGTGCGGGATCACGATCGAACCGCCGACCACCAGGCCCACCGAGAACGCCTCGAACATCTCGTCCCGGTTGACCCCCGCCTCCCTGCACTGGGCGACGTGGTAGCTGATGCAATCGTCGCAGCGCAGGACCAGCGACGCGACCAGTCCCAGCAGTTCCTTGGTCTTCACGTCCAGCGCGCCGGGCTGGTAGGTCTGCGTGTCCAGCGCGAAGAAGCGCCGGACCACCTGGTTGGGCTCGGCGAGGATGCGTTCGTTCATCCGCTTGCGGAAGGCGGTGAACTCGGCGACGCGATCCTTCTCGTCTGCGCCGCTCATGCGGCACCCGCCAGGAGCGGCTCGAAACCGCCGGCGCGATGCAGGGCCATCATGTCGTCGTATCCGCCCAGGTGGGTATCGCCGACGAAGATCTGCGGCACGCTCGTGCGCCGGGTCAGGGCGACCATCTTCTCGCGCTCGGCCGGATCGGTATCCACCCGGATTTCCGTCCACTCCAGACCCTTGCTCTTGAGGAAATTCTTGGCTGCCACGCAATAGGGGCAGACCGCCGTGCTGTAGATGAGAATGCGAGGGGCGCCGCTCAAGACCGTCTCCTGGGAAACTTGCGAAATTTCTTCCGGTCGAAAATATGGGCCCGGCGTTTCCCGTTTTCCACCCTGCCCGCGGAACAATGACTTGCGTGCGGGGCACGAACCCGCATCCGCCCTGATTAACTCATGATTCACATGGCCGGGCCGCTCGACCTGCATCCTGCCCGGGCCGGCAATTCCGAGGATTTCCCGCTTGCGTCGCCTCACCCTGCTCTCGTCCGCGCTCATTTTCGCCCTGGGGTCGGTTTGCGCCGGTGCGCAGGAGTCGCGCCTGCCCGACATCGGTTCGTCCGCGGGTGAACTGCTCACGCCGCGCAAGCAGCAGGAATACGGATCGATGATGCTGGCGCAGCTGCGCCATTACGACTACACGCTTGAAGATCCGTTGATCGCCAGCTGGCTGGATACGCTCGGCACTCGCCTGGCAGCCAACAGCGACAAGCCGCGACAGCCCTTCACGTTCTTCATGCTCCGCGAGCGGCAGATCAACGCCTTCGCGACACTCGGTGGCTACATCGGCGTCAATTCGGGCCTCGTGCTGGCTGCCGAACGCGAAGACGAGGTCGCTGCCGTGCTGTCGCACGAAATCGCCCACGTCACCCAGCAGCACGTCCTGCGTGGCGCGGAGCGCGCCCAGCGCGACAGCATCCCGATCCTGCTCGCCATGCTGGGTGCCGTGGTCGCGGCGCAGGCGGCGGGCGGCAATTCCTCCGACGACGCCATCCAGGCTGCGGTGGTGTCGGCGCAGGGACTGATGCAGCAACGCCAGATCGACTACACGCGTTCGAACGAAGCCGAAGCCGATCGCATCGGCATCCAGACGCTGTCGCGCAGCCATTACGACACCGGCGCCATGGCCGGCTTCTTCGGCACGCTCAATGCGCGCTCGCGCGCGAACCGCGCGGGCTATTACGGCGAGACGCCCAGCTACCTGATGACGCATCCGGTGACGACGACGCGCATCAGCGAAGCCAAGGACCTCGCCGCCAAGATGGCGCGCGCACCCGCACCCTTCACTGCGGACATCGCCAGCGACAATCCCCTGCTCCCCAGCGGACTGAAACTCGGAGCGGCGACGCCCGGCGGCGGCACCGGGCAGTTCGACTACGCGCGCGAACGCCTGCGCGTGCTGAGTGCCGAATCGCCGACCGACGCCATCCGCGAATACGACCGCATGGCCAGGGCGAAGCCGCTGGACGATGCGCAGAATTACGGCCTGGCCATCGCGAAGCTGCGTGCCAACCAGGGCGCCGCGGCCGCAACGATCCTGGCCGGGCTGCTCGACAAGCATCCCGGCGACCTCTGGCTCACACTGGCGCTGGGCGAAGCGGAAGCCCGGGCCGGCAAGACCGAGGAAGCCGATGCCCGCTTCGAAGCCGTGCTGCGGAGCATGCCGCACAACCGTCCGGCCGCCCTGACCTACGCCCGCGTCCTTTCCGAGCGCAACACGGTCGCCGCGGGCAAGCGTGCCCAGGCCATCCTGCGGCCGTTGCTGGGACAGTCGGCGGAGGATCCAGAGTTCCAGCAGGCGTTCGGCCGCGCCAGCGAAATCGCCGGAGATCCGGTCCGCGCGGGCGAGGCGTACGCGGAAGCCGCCTATCTGAACGGTCGCGCCGAGGCGGCACTGGTGCAGCTCAACAACCTCAAGCGGCGCTCCGATCTCGACTACTACGCCCGGGCGCGCATCGACGCACGCATTGCCGCCATCACGCCCACCGTGCTGGAGCTGAAGCGGCAGGGCATCGAGGATCCGGACCTCAAGCGCCGCTGACCGTCGCGTAGCCGCTTCTGCGGCCGCGTGCGGTGTCATCGTCCGGTCACAAAACGGTAGTGTACTGGCGCGGTTCCGCTGCCCTTCCCCACCGGTGATCCGTGCAGAAGCGCATCCTCATCGTCGAAGACGAACCCGCGATCCGCGACATGGTGTCCTTTGCCCTGCGCAAGGGAGAATACGATCCCGTCCATGCCGGCGACGCCCGCGAAGCCCAGGCGGCCATCGCCGACCGCGTCCCGGACCTGATCCTGCTCGACTGGATGCTGCCCGGCACCAGTGGCCTCGAACTCGCCCGCCGCTGGCGCAAGGAACAGCTCACCCGCGAAATCCCGATCATCATGCTGACCGCCCGCGGCGAGGAGAACGATCGCGTGGGCGGTCTGGAAGCGGGGGTCGACGACTACGTGGTCAAGCCGTTCTCGGCCCGCGAACTCCTCGCCCGCATCCGTGCCGTGCTGCGGCGCTCGCGCGAGGACGACGAGGACGGCAGCGTCGGCATCGGCCCGCTGCGCATCGACGGCGCCGCGCACCGCGTCTTCGCCGACACCAACGGTGCCGAACAGGCGGTGCAGATCGGCCCGACCGAATACCGCCTGCTGCACTTCTTCATGACCCATCCCGAACGCGTCTATTCGCGCACCCAGCTGCTCGACCACGTGTGGGGAGGAAGCGTGTACGTGGAGGAACGGACCGTCGACGTGCATATCCGCCGGCTGCGCAAGACGCTCGAACCGCACCGGCTCGATGGCATGGTCCAGACCGTGCGCGGCGCAGGCTACCGCTTCTCCGCTGCCCTGGAAGCGTGAGGCCATTGCGCCGCCGCCCGAACCGCGGCGCGGCGAACGGGGGCAGAATGCGATCGCGCCAGCCGCTGCGCGCGCTCTTTACATCCATCAGGCCCTGACGAACGGATTCCCACACGCATGCCGCCACGAACCCGCTCCGCCTGGTTCCGTACCCTGGGTCAGCTGGGCCTGGTGCTGGCGGCTGCCGCGCTGGCGGGTGTCCTGAGCGGTTATCCGTGGCAGGTGGTCACGACCGCGGCCCTGGGCATCGTCGCCTGGCACTACTGGCGCCTGCGCAGGCTGCTGATGCGCCTGACCGCGCGCCGGCGGCACACGCCGCCGCGGGGCGGAGGCATGTGGGACGAACTCGACCGCCTCCTCTTCCGCGGACAACAGGAGATGCGCGGACGCAAGCGACGCCTGATCGAGATGCTGCGCGCCTACCGCGCCGCGGCGGCCGCACTGCCCGATGCCATCGTCGTGGTCGAACGCAACAGCCAGCGGATCCAGTGGTTCAACGAAGCCGCGCGGAATCTGCTCCAGCTGGGTTACCCGCAGGATCTGGGCGCGCCGATCGCGAAGCGCCTGCAGCCCCTGCAGCTTTCGCACTGGCTGGCCGCGGGGCGCAATGCCGAGCCGCTGGAAGTGGCTTCGCCCTGGAATCCCCCGGTCACCCTCAGCCTGCGCCTGATCCCTTATTCGGAGAATCTCTGGCTGCTGGTGGCGCGCGACGTCACCCGCCTGCTCCAGCTCGAGCGGATGCGCCGCGACTTCGTCGCCAACGTCTCGCACGAACTGCGCACCCCGTTGACAGTGGTGCACGGCTACCTCGATATGCTCGATCCCACCGAACATCCGGACTGGGCGCCGATGCTGGCCGAGATGCAGCGCCAATCGCAGCGCATGACCCAGCTGGTCGAAGACCTGCTGACGCTGTCGCGGCTGGAATCCGCCGATCACCTTGCGAACGAGGAAACGATCGCGATGCCGGCGCTGCTCGACACCCTGCGCCGCGAAGCACTCGCGTTGAGCCAGAACCGGCACGACATCCGCGTGGAAGACAGCGCCGGCGTCGACCTGTTCGGCTCCCACAAGGAATTGCACAGCGCGTTCTCGAACCTCGTCGCCAATGCGATCCGTTACACACCGGCCGGCGGCCAGGTCACGGTGCGGTTCCGCAAGGACCGGCCCGAGCGCCTCGCCAGCGGCGTGCTCGCAGGCAGGACCGGGGTGGTGCTCGAGGTCGCCGACACCGGCTACGGGATTCCCGCGACGCACCTGCCGCGCATCACCGAACGCTTCTACCGCGTCTCCACCAGCCGCTCGCGCGAAAGCGGCGGCACCGGCCTGGGACTGTCGATCGTCAAGCACGTGCTGAACCTGCACCAGGCCCGGCTGGAAATCGCCAGCGAGGTCGGACGCGGCAGCACGTTTTCCTGCCATTTCGGCGCCGAGCGCGTTCGCCCGCGCGAATCCCTGGACATCGCCCTGCCATGAAGCCCGCCGCCGACGTCATCGCCACCGCCGCGAACACCAGCAGCTACGAAGGCGGCAGCGAATCCGACCGGCTGCGCGATCCGGCGCTCTACTTCAATCGCGAGTTGTCGCAGCTGGATTTCAATTTCCGCGTGCTGGCCCAGGCGCAGGACGCGAACATGCCGCTGCTGGAGCGACTGCGCTACCTGTGCATCTCGTGCACGAACCTGGACGAGTTCTTCGAGATCCGCGCCGGCACGCTGCGCCATGCACAGGATCTGGGTCTGGCACCGGGCCCCGACGGCCTCGCGCCGGCCGCGGTGCTGGCCCGCATCCACGATCGCGCGGCGGATCTGGTGAAGGACCAGTACGAATGCTGGAACAGCGTGCTGCGGCCGGCCCTGTCCGAAGCCGGCGTGCGCGTGCTCCATCGCGACAACTGGACCGATCGCCAGACCGAGTGGCTGCGCACGTATTTCCGCGAGGAAATCATGCCGGTGCTGTCGCCGCTCGGACTGGATCCGGCGCATCCGTTCCCGAAGATCCTCAACAAGTCGCTGAACATCGTCGTCGTGCTCAAGGGTCGCGATGCCTTCGGCCGCGCCGGACACCTGGCGATCGTGCGCGCGCCGCGTTCGCTGCCGCGCATCATCCAGTTGCCGGAAGACGTGTCCGGCGGGCCGACGGACTTCGTGTTCCTGTCGGCCGTGCTGTCGAGTTTCGTCGACGAATTGTTCCCCGGCATGAAGGTCGAGGGCGCCTACCAGTTCCGCGTCACCCGCAATTCCGAACTGGTCGTCGACGAGGAGGAAGTCGACAACATCGCACTGGCGCTGCGCGACGAGCTCGCCGGGCGCGGCTACCTGCGCGCGGTCCGGCTGGAGATCGCCGAGCAGTGCCCCAAGCCCATCGTGCGCACGCTGCTGGAAAACTTCGACTTGCCCGAGACCGCGGTCTACCGCATCAACGGCCCGGTCAACCTCAACCGCGTGATCCAGGTCTACGACCTGGTGCAGCGGCCGGACCTGAAGTTCCCGCCGTTCCAGTCGCGGGTGATGCCGGGGCTCGAGGGAATGTTCGACATCGTCGGCGAACGCGACGTGCTGCTGCACCATCCGTTCGAGTCGTTCGCGCCGGTGCTCGAGCTGATCAAACAGGCGGCGGAGGACCCGAACGTCCTCGCCATCAAGCAGACGCTGTACCGCACCGGCAAGGATTCGCCGATCGTCGACCATCTCGTGCAGGCTGCACGCAATGGCAAGGACGTCACCGTCGTGGTGGAACTGCGCGCGCGCTTCGACGAGGAAGCGAACCTCGGCCTGGCCGACCGTCTGCAGGACGCCGGCGTGCAGGTCGTGTACGGCGTGGTGAACTACAAGACGCACGCGAAGATGCTGCTGATCGTGCGCCGAGAGGGCCGCAGGCTGCGTCGCTACGTGCATCTGGGCACGGGCAATTACCACAGCGGCACGGCACGGGTGTACACGGACTTCGGCCTGATCACCGCCGATCCCGACATCGGCAGCGACGTCCACCAGATCTTCCAGCAGATCTCCGGCCTCGCCCCCGCGATCAAGCTCAAGCGCCTGCTGCAGTCCCCCTTCACGCTGCATGCCGGCGTGCTCCAGCGGATCGATCGCGAAGCGCGGCACGCGCGAGCGGGCAAACCCGCGCGCATCGTCGCCAAGATGAATGCCCTCAACGAACCGCAGGTCATCCGCGCGCTTTACCAGGCTTCGCAGGCCGGCGTGCAGATCGACCTGGTGGTGCGCGGCGCCTGCACGCTGCGGCCGGGCGTGCCCGGCATCTCCGACAACATCCGGGTGCGCTCGATCGTCGGCCGCTTCCTGGAACACCATCGCGTCTACTGGTTCGCCAACGACGGCGCGCCGGACCTGTTCTGCTCCAGCGCGGACTGGCTCGAACGCAATCTGTTGCGCCGGGTCGAGACCGCCTTTCCGGTGATCGACCCGGACCTGTCCAGGCGCGTGTTCGACGAGGCGCTGTCCAACTACCTGGCCGACAACATGAGCGCATGGGAGCTGCGCGCCGACGGCAGCTACGAACGTCGCGAACCGCACGACGGCGAGCCGCCGCATTCGGCGCAGGGCACGTTGCTGGCGAAGATCTGCGCCTGAAGCAGGCATCCGGCGCATGCACGTCCATTACCCAGCCGCCGTGCGCGATTCCGCGCCCATGTGCTGCGAGCCCAAGGGGCGCGCCAGGGACCTGCCGCTCATGAACGTGGGATCATTCGCGCATGAATGACCTCTACCCGAGCACCCGCCTTCCCCTGGAAGACGGCGACATGCTCGCGGCCGTCGACCTGGGCTCCAACAGTTTCCACATGGTGGTGGCGCGCTACCTGTTAGGCCAGTTGCGCATCGTCGACCGCCTGCGCGAAACCGTGCGCCTCGCCGAGGGCCTCGACGGCAAGGGTGGACTCGACCCGGCCGTGCGCCAGCGCGCCATCGACTGCCTGTCCCGCTTCGGCCAGCGCGTGCAGGACCTCGCGCCGCAACGCATCCGCGCCATCGCCACGAACACCGTGCGCAGCCTCGCGCAGCCGCAGTCGTTCCTGGTGCCGGCGGAAGCCGCGCTGGGACATGCGGTCGAAGTCGTTTCCGGTCGAGAGGAAGCACGCCTGGTGTACCTGGGCGTGGCGCATGCGCAACCATCGCGACCGGGCGAACTGCGCCTGGTGATCGACATCGGCGGTGGCTCGACCGAATGCATCATCGGCTCCGGCTTCGAGGCGATCGAACGCGAAAGCCTGCAGCTCGGCTGCGTCGCCAGCACGCGCCGGTTCTTCCCGAGCGGCAAGCTGTCGAAGAAGAAGTGGCGCGACGGCCTGACGGAAGCCAGCGCCGAGTTCCAGCAATTCACCGGCACGTACCGGGCGCTGGGCTGGCACGAGGTCATCGGCTCGTCCGGCACCAACAAGGCGATCGGCGACATCTGCGCCGCGATGAAGCTCACCAAGGGCGCGGTCACGGCCGAAGCCCTGCCGCAGGTGCGCGACCGGATCCTGCAGGCCGACCACATCGACGGCATCGACCTGCCGGGCCTGTCCGCCGAGCGCCGTCCGGTCATTGCCGGCGGCGTGCTCGTGCTGGAAGCCGCGTTCGCCGCCCTCAACCTGCAGCGGATGGCGGTCAGCAAGGCCGCGATGCGCGAAGGCATCCTCTACGACATGATCGGTCGCGGCGGCGAACACGATCCACGCGATGCAGCGGTCGAGGCCCTGATGGTGCGCTACGCGATCGACCAGAAGCAGGCCGCGCGCGTGGAAGGATCGCTCATGCGCCTGTTCGACCAGGTCGAGAAGGCATGGTCGATGGACGCGGACGATCGCCTGATGCTCGCGCGCGCCGCGCGCCTGCACGAACTCGGCCTGGTGATCGCACACAGCCAGTACCACGTGCACGGTTCGTACGTCGTGGAGAATTCGGACATCGCCGGCTTCTCGCAACAGCAGCAGCGCTTCCTCGCCGCGCTGATCCGCACGCACCGCCGCAGCATCCCCAAGTCGGCCTTCGATGCCCTGCCCGATCGCCTGCTCGCCGTGGCCCGCCGTAGTTCCGCGTTGCTGCGCCTGGCCGTGCTGTTGCACCGCTCGCACGAAAACGGCGAAATTCCGCGCCTGGACCTGCAGGCCGACGGCAACCAGCTCACGCTGACGGTCTCCAGGCGCTGGCTGGAAGCGCGCCCGCTGGTCAAGGCGGATCTCTACGGCGAACCGGAAGACATGGCCGGACTGGGCATCCAGCTGCAGATCATCGCGGCCTGAGCGTTCTGGTCACGCGTCACTCGCTGCCGGTTTCCTCCGGACTTTCCACCGCGTATCCCTTCGCCTGCAACGCAGCGAGATAGCCGTCGGCCTTCAATAGCTCCGCCATCGGCAGGACCGAGAAGCTGACGGCGTTGTTGGCGATCGCCGATTCGGCGGCGGTCAGCCACGCCTGGCGCACTTCGGCTTCGGCATTGCCGATGCCCCGCTTCTGCGCGACCGTCGTCTGCATGAGCGCGTCCTGGCAGGCCTGGTACTGATCGCCCAGCGGCAGCGCGCGCAATGCGGCGATATCGCCCACGGCCCACGCGTTCGCCCGCTCGGTCATGCGCGCAATGTCGCTTTCGAGATTGACGAGCATCTTGTCGAAGCACGCCAGATCGCTGACCGGCGCGTTGCGGAATTCCTTCAGCGCGGCTTTCGGATCCTTGATCATCACTTTCACGCTCGGCTCGGTGAGCCTGATGTCGTGGGCGTCGATCGCGCGCTCCACCACCGGCCAGACGATGCCCTTGCTGCGCAAACCGGCATCGTCGATCGCCGCCTGATAAAGCTCGTTCGCCGCGAAGATGGGCCGCATCTTCTCCACGCCTCCGTCGCGACCGATGTAACGCTGCTTGAGCGTCAACCAGCGGGCGTAGGATTCGGCGGGAACGACGTCCTGGAGCTTCTTGTCGTCAGGGTTCTTGCGCACCCCGATCAGCGACGGCATCAGCGCCAGCTTGCCGAAGAAGCCGACGTCGGCATCGACCTGGTAGCTCGGACGGGTGACGACCTCGCTCGTCTGCGACAACACCTGCTCAACGTCGCGCGAAATCCACTCCATGCCCTTGGGCAAAGGCGACACCGTGCCCAGCACGTACATCACATGCCCATTGCGCGACACCTTCCACATGCCCGGACCCGGCAAGGCACCGGACACCACCACCGGTGCCTCGTCGCGGATCGGCGGCGATGACGTCGCGCCCGCTTCCTGCGCCGCAACCGCGACCAAAGCGAGCACGGCCAACAGACTTCCCAGCATCAGCACACGCATCCGTTGCACTCCTTCGCTCATGGGGGAGGAAACACAGACATCCCGATGGCCGCCGAGTTCACCTTGCGCACCGATCCCCGGTGGCACATCACCCACCGCGCCCATGGGGCGCTCCTGCGCACACGGACCTGCAGGAGCGGCCCCATGGCCGCTAATGGCAAAGCGCCGACGGGAGACCAGAAACGACAATGCCCGGCACAGGCCGGGCACTGCGGTACATCGAATTGGTCGGGGTAGCCGGATTCGAACCGACGACCACCAGTCCCCCAGACTGGTGCGCTACCAGGCTGCGCTATACCCCGAGGTCTTGCGCATCCGCACTTTCGCGCGGGGCGGCAAGTATAGCCGCGTCGCGAGCTTCGCCGCCACAGGCATCGTCGCTGGCCGCGCCCCGGCGACATTGCCAACGCGAGGATGCCGAACCGCAGCGCGCCGTGACGCCGGCAACGACGGCTTTTACCGCTTCAGCAACTGCAGGACTTCTTCCAGCTCCATCCGGACCTGCCGGATGATCTGCGAGCTCAACGCGGACTCTTCCTTCGCGTTCTCGCCTTCCAGGCGCAGGCGGGCGCCGCCGATGGTGTAGCCCTGTTCGTACAGCAGGCCGCGGATCTGCCGGACCATCAGCACCTCATGGCGCTGGTAGTAGCGGCGGTTGCCGCGACGCTTGACCGGGCTGAGCATCGGGAATTCGGTTTCCCAGTAGCGCAGCACGTGCGGCTTCACATCGCACAGTTCGCTGACTTCGCCGATGGTGAAGTAGCGCTTGGCCGGAATCGGCGGGAGTTCGCGATTGCTGCCGGGGTCAAGCATTCTCGGCTCCGGTGTAGGCCTCGACGCGTTCCTTCAGCTTCTGGCCGGTGCGGAAGGTCACCACCGTGCGCGCGGAGATCGGGATCTCCTCGCCGGTCTTGGGATTGCGGCCCGGGCGCTGGTTCTTGCGGCGCAGGTCGAAGTTGCCGAAGCCGGACAGCTTGACCTGGCGGCCCTGCTCCAGGGCCTCGCGCAACGCGTCGAAGAACGCGTCGACGAATTCCTTGGCCTCGCGCTTGTTCAGTCCGACTTCGTCGAACAGGCGTTCGGCCATTTCTGCCTTGGTCAGTGCCATCGCTTCTACCCTCGACTCGCTTCAGCCGCGTATCACCGCACCATGTTGCTGCTGCAGCGCGGCGATCACCGCCGCCACCGCCGCATCCACATCGGGCTCGGCGAGCGTGCGGGATTCTTCCTGCAGAATCAAGCCCATAGCCAGACTCTTGAATCCCGTTTCCACGCCCTTGCCGGCGTAGCGGTCGAACAGCACGAGGTCCCGCAGGGACGGGCCCGCGGCCTGTCTCACGGTCGCCGAGACGGCCGCCCAGGTGACGCTTTCGGGCAGGACGAACGCGAGATCCCGGCGGACGGACGGGAAGCGCGAGAGGTGGCCGGCCTTGGGCACGGCACGGGCCAGCAGCCCGCCCAGGTCCAGCTCGAAGGCGATCACGTCGCTGTCCAGATCCAGCGCGCGTTGCAGGCGCGGGTGCAATTGCCCGATCCAGCCGAGCTTCACGCCATCGCGGAAGACATCGGCCGAGCGGCCGGGGTGGGCCCAGGCCGGTTGCGCGGCGCGGAACTCGAGTGCGGCGCCAGCCACGGCCGCCAGACTCTCCAGGTCGCCCTTGAGGTCATGGAATCCGACCGGTTGCGACTTCCCCGACCACTGCTCGCCGTGCACGTTGCCGCAAGCCGCGGCGGCGATGCGCTGGGTCTCCAGCGGCGCGCCGCCTTCGTTGGCGGCGAACACATTGCCCAGCTCGAACAGGCGCACGCGCGACTGCTGCCGCGCGACGTTGCGCGCCAGTGCGGACACCAGGCCCGGCAGCAGCGAAGTGCGCATGACGCCGAGTTCGGCGCTGAGCGGATTCGCCAGCGGCACCGCACCGTCAGTGGCGTGCCACTTCGCCAGCAGGCTCTCGTCGACGAAGGCGTAATTCACCGCTTCCAGGCAATCGCGCGATGCCAGGTGACGGCGCGCGGTGCCTTCGTCGACGCGCGTCTCCGACGGCGCGACCAGGCGCGAGGCACCGGCCGGCAGCGTGGTGGGAATCCGGTCGTAGCCATGGATGCGGGCCACTTCCTCGATCAGGTCTTCCTCGATCGCCAGATCGAAGCGGCGCGTCGGCGCAGTCACTCGCCAGCCGTCGCCGGTGGTCTCGACGCCCAGTCCCAGCGCACGCAGGATGCGCTCGACCTCGGTATCGGCGACGCGGACGCCAAGCACGCGCGCCAGCCGTTCGCGACGCAGCGCGATGACCTGCGGCCGGGGCATGTCCATTTCGCGTACCACGTCGATCAGCGCCCCCGGCGTACCGCCGGCGATGTCCACGATCAGTCGCGTCGCGTATTCGATCGCGATCGGCGGCAGTTCGGGATCGACGCCACGCTCGAAGCGATGGCCGGCGTCGGTGTGCATGCCCAGCCGGCGGCTGCGGCCGATGATGGCCGACGGAATCCAGTGCGCGGCTTCGAGGAAGACGTTGCGGGTCGCATCGGTAACGCGCGTGTCGTAACCGCCCATGATTCCGCCGAGCGCGACTGCGCGCGCGCCGCGGCCGCCCTGACTGTCGGAGACGACGAGGAAGTCGTCGTCCAGCGCGATGGTGCGGCCGTCGAGCAGCTTGAGAGTTTCGCCTGCGCGTCCCGCGCGCACGACAACCGGTCCGTCCAGCGTGTCCTGGTCGAAGGCATGCATGGGCTGGCCAAGTTCCAGCATCACGTACTGCGTCACGTCGACGAGGAAACTGATCGGACGCACGCCGCTGCGGCGCAGACGCTCGGCCATCCATGACGGCGTGGCGATGGCTGGATCGATGCCTGCGATCACGCGACCGGCGAAGCGCGGCACCCGGGCGCCGGCGTCGAGTTCGACAGCCATCGTGGAATCGCTGCGCGCCGGCACGGCGGCGGCATCCAGCGCCTTCACTTCGCTGCCGAGCGCAGCGGCGACATCGAAGGCGATGCCGCGCACGCTGAAGCAGTCGGCGCGGTTGGGCGTGAGCTTCAGTTCAATCGTGGCATCGGGCAGGCCCAGGTAGTCGGCGAGCTTCGCGCCGACCGGCGCATCGCCGGGCAATTCGAGCAGGCCGGAGGCATCGGGATCCACGCCCAATTCCTTTGCCGAGCACAACATGCCCTGCGACTCGACGCCGCGCAGCTTCGCGGCCTTGATCGCGATGCCGCCGGGCAGGTTCGCGCCGACGGTGGCGAGCGGCGCCTTCAGGCCCGCGCGCGCATTCGGCGCGCCGCACACGATCTGCACGATGCCGTTGCCGGTATCGACCTGGCAGACCTGCAGGCGGTCGGCTTCCGGATGCTTTTCCGCGCTGACGATCTGCGCGACCACCACGCCGTCGAGCGACTCGCCCAGCACGGTCATGTCTTCCACTTCCAGCCCGATCGCAGTGAGCGTCGCGGCGAGTTCGTCGCGCGAGGCGTTCGTGGGGACGTGGTGGCGGAGCCAGTTTTCGGAGAATTTCATGGTGAAAATCCGGGAACAGGGAACGGGGAACAGGAAAGCAACGGCAACGGTTCGAAGCGCTTCTGCTTCCCCGTTCCCCGTTCCCCGTTCCCGCCTTTCAGAATCAAGAGAACTGCCTCAAAAACCGCACATCGTTCTCGAAGAAGCTGCGCAGGTCATCGACGCCGTAACGCAGCATCGCGAAGCGCTCCACGCCCAGGCCGAAGGCGTAGCCGGTGTACTTCTCGGGATCGATGCCGACGTTGCGCAGCACGTTCGGATGGACCATGCCGCAGCCGAGCACTTCCAGCCAGCGCGTCGAACCGTCCGGCTGCTGCCAGGCGATGTCGACTTCGGCCGACGGCTCGGTGAAGGGGAAGTAGCTCGGGCGGAAGCGCATCTCGAAGTCGCGCTCGAAGAACGCGCGCACGAATTCGGCCAGCGTGCCCTTGAGGTCGGCGAAGCTCGAATGCTCGTCGACCAGCAGGCCTTCGCACTGGTGGAACATCGGCGTGTGGGTCTGGTCGCTGTCGCTGCGGTACACCTTGCCGAGCGCGATCATGCGCAGCGGCGGCTTGTTGCCCAGCATGTAGCGCACCTGCACGCCGGAGGTGTGCGTGCGCAGCAGGCGGCCGTCGCCGAAATAGAAGGTGTCGTGCATCGCGCGCGCCGGATGGTGCGGCGGGAAGTTCAGCGCCTCGAAGTTGTGCCAGTCGTCCTCGATCTCCGGACCGTTGCTCAACTCGAAGCCGAGGCGGCCGAAGATGTCGGCGATGCGTTCCATCGTGCGGCTGACCGGATGCAGGCCGCCGCGACCGGCATCGATGCCGGGCAGCGTGACATCGATGGATTCGGAGGCCAGACGCGCGTCGAGCGCGGCGTCCTCGAGCACGATCTTGCGCTCGTGCAGCGCGGTGGTCAGCGCGTCGCGCGCCCGGTTGATCGCTTCGCCGGCGCTCTTGCGCTGGTCGGCAGGCAAGGTGCCGAGCTGCTTCAACTGCGCGGTGACGCTGCCGCTCTTGCCGAGCAGGGCGACGCGCAAGGCTTCGATCGCGTCGGGCGTTTCGGCCGACGCGATGTCGCTCAGTGCCTGCTGGGTCAGTGATTCGATTCCACTCATGTCCAGAACCCGGGAATTATCGGATCGGCATCCCGGCGCAAGCCGGGATCCATTTTGTCGTTGCCTGCCCGCGTCGGAGCGCGAGAAGCGAAATGGATTCCAGCCTTCGCTGGAATGACGAGCGAAAAGCAAAGCTCCAAAACGAAACATGGGGAAGGACTCGCGCCCTTCCCCATGCGTGTACTGCGTTGTGCGTGCGGGCAATTCCGCGAGGGATTGCCGCCGATCAACTTACGCTGCGAGTGCGCTCTTCGCCTTCTCTGCCAGCGCCGCAAAACCCTTCGCGTCGTGCACGGCGATGTCCGCCAGCACCTTGCGGTCGAGGGTGATGCCGGCCTTCAGCAGGCCGTTGATAAATCGGCTGTAGCTCATGCCGTTGATGCGGGCCGCCGCGTTGATGCGGGTGATCCACAGCGAACGGAAGTTGCGCTTCTTCTGCTTGCGACCGATGTAGGCGTACTGCAGGGCCTTCGTCACCGCCTGCTTGGCGACGCGGAAGACCTTGCGACGGGCGTTGTAGTAGCCCTTGGCCTGCTTCAGGATTTTCTTGTGGCGGGCTCGTGCCGTCACACCACGCTTAACTCGTGCCATTTTCTAAGCCCTCCTCAGAGATACGGAAGCATGCGGTCCAGGCGGCCCGCGTCCTCGGCACGAACATGGTTCGTCTGCCGCAGGTTGCGCTTCCGCTTGGTCGCCTTCTTGGTGAGGATGTGGCTCTTGTTGGCGTGGCCGCACTTGTACTTGCCGGAAGCCGTCTTCCGGAAGCGCTTGGCCGCCGCCCGATTGGTCTTGATCTTGGGCATTGGGGTGTCCTTGCGAAATCTATGACTGGCCTGGGCGCCTCGACCTGGGTTGAACCCGAGGTTCCGGTCTTTCCGTCCTGCCCTTGCCGGCTTGTAAGTCGTTGATCCCGAAGGGATCCCGACAGGTTCCGTGGTGTTGCGTACTGCGAAACCCGGCGAACCGGGCCGCGCATTATGCCGGGAGATGGTTTTCCTTGCAATTCCGGGGGTTAGGGGCAACCTGGCTCGAGCAGGCGTCCCCTCACCCTGCCCGCTTCGCGACTGGCGCAACGTTGTCCCTCGCTCTGCCCCCGGCCCTTGCGCGTGGCGCAAGAGCGTCCAGTCGGACATGCGCCAGTGGCGCATAAGCGTCCCTCACCCTAAGCGGGGCGCCTCGCCCTTCTCCCCGCCCTGGCGGGGAGAAGGTGCCCGAAGGGCGGATGAGGGGGCTTTTGCTTTACAAAAGCGAAGGGCGCCTTGCGGCGCCCTCCCCCTCACCCTTAACCCTCTCCCCGCAAGCGGGGCGAGGGGAGCGGTTGGCATCGGCCTGCGGCCGATTTCAAAAAGCGAAGGGCGCCTTGCGGCGCCCTCCCCTCACCCTTTGCCCTCTCCCCGCAAGCGGGGCGAGGGGAACGGTTGGCATCGGCCTGCGGCCGATTATTTCTTCTTGGGCGCGATCATCATCACCATCTGCCGCCCTTCCAGGCGCGGGCGCGACTCGATCACGATCTCGTCGCCCAGGTCCGCCTCGATGCGTTCGGCCATCGCGCGACCCAGCTCCTGGTGGCTCATCTCGCGGCCACGGAAGCGGATGTTGATCTTGACCTTGTCGCCTTCCTCGAGGAAGCGGCGGATGTTGCGCATCTTGATCTGATAGTCGCCTTCATCCGTGACCGGCCGGAACTTGAGTTCCTTGATCTCGACCTGCTTCTGCTTCTTCTTGGCCTCGTTCGCCTTCTTCTGCATCTCGAACTTGAACTTGCCGAAATCCATGATCTTGCAGACCGGCGGATCCGCATTGGGCTGGATCTCGACCAGGTCGAGGTCTTCGTCCTCGGCCATGCGCAGGGCTTCGTCGCGCGAAAGCACGCCGATCATCTCGCCGTCGCTGCCGATCACACGGACGCGCGGGACGCGGATTTCGTTGTTCTTTCGATTCGGCTTTTCGGGGGTGCTGATGTTGCAATCTCCAAGGAGAAACTGTGCCGGTCATCCGAGTGTGACCGGGCCTTTCGTTGCATGGACGGCCAGCAGCTGCGAGCCGTCCACATGGCGGGATGCGCTTGCGCTTATCCCGTCCTACGCGCTCTCACTGCGCAAACGCGAGGCGAAATCGGCGACGGACATGGTGCCGAGATCTTCCCCTCCCCGCGTACGCACAGCGACCATGCCGTTTTCCTTTTCGCGGTCTCCGACCACCAGCAGGTACGGCACGCGCTGCAGCGTGTGCTCGCGAATCTTATAGCCGATCTTTTCGTTCCGCAAATCGGATTGGACCCGGAAGCCTTGATTCGTAAGGGTTTTCCGGACCTCCTCCACCCAGTCGGCCTGGGCGTCGGTGATATTGGCCACGACCGCCTGGACCGGGGCCAGCCAGGCCGGGAAATGGCCGGCGTGGTGCTCGATCAGGATGCCGATGAAGCGCTCCATCGAGCCCACGATGGCCCGGTGCAGCATCACCGGGTGCCGCTTCTGGCTGTGTTCGTCCACGTATTCGGCGCCGAGGCGGCCCGGCATCATGAAATCGACCTGCATCGTGCCCAGCTGCCAGGTCCGGCCGATGGCGTCCTTGAGGTGGTATTCGATCTTGGGGCCGTAGAAGGCACCCTCGCCCGGCAGCTCCTCCCATTCCACGCCGGCGGCGCGCAAGGCCGAGCGCAGGGCATTCTCGGCCTTGTCCCAGGTGGCGTCGTCGCCCAGGCGGGGTTCCGGGCGCAGGGCGATCTTCAGCTGCACGTCGCTGAAACCGAAATCCGAGTACACCTTCATCGCCTGCTGGTGGAAGGCCGTCACTTCGGACTCGATCTGGTCCTCGGTGCAGAAGATGTGGCCGTCGTCCTGGGTGAAGCCGCGCACGCGCAGGATGCCGTGCAGCGCGCCCGACGGTTCGTTGCGGTGGCAGGCGCCGAACTCGCCGTAGCGGATCGGCAGGTCGCGGTAGCTGTGCAGGCCCTGCTTGAACACCTGGACGTGGCCCGGGCAGTTCATCGGCTTGACCGCGTAGGTGCGCTTCTCCGACTCGGTGAAGAACATGTTGTTCTGGTAGTTGTCCCAGTGGCCCGAGGCCTTCCACAGCGACACGTCGAGGATCTGCGGGCAGCGCACCTCGCCATAGCCGGTCTCGCGGTAGACGCGGCGCATGTATTGCTCCACGACCTGCCACACCGACCAGCCCTTCGGGTGCCAGAAGATCAGGCCAGGCGCTTCTTCCTGCAGGTGGAAGAGGTCCTGCTGCCTGGCGATCTTGCGGTGGTCGCGCTTCTCGGCCTCTTCCAGCTGGTGCAGATAGGCCTTGAGGTCCTTGTCGTTCAACCAGGCCGTACCGTAGATGCGGCTGAGCATCTGGTTGTTGGAATCGCCACGCCAGTAGGCGCCCGCGACCTTCATCAGCTTGAAGGCGCGCAGCTTGTCCGTGCCCGGCACGTGCGGGCCGCGGCACAGGTCAGTGAATTCGCCCTGCGTGTACAGCGAGAGGTCCTCGTTGGCCGGGATCGACTCGATGATCTCGGCCTTGTAGTTCTCGCCCATGCCCTTGAAGAAGGCGACCGCCTCGTCGCGCGACTTCACGCTGCGCGAGACCGGCAGCGCTTCCTTGACGATCTTCTGCATCTCCGCCTCGATCGCCGGCAGGTCTTCCGGCGTGAAGGGGCGCTCGTAGGCGAAGTCGTAATAGAAGCCGTTGTCGATCACCGGGCCGATCGTGACCTGCGCGCCGGGATACAGGCGCTGCACGGCCTGCGCGAGCAGGTGCGCGGTGGAATGGCGCAGCACTTCGAGGGCGTCGGGGTGCTTGTCGGTGACGATCTCGAGCGAGGCGTCGTGGTCGATGCGGAAGCTGGTGTCGACCAGTTTGCCGTCGACCTTGCCGGCGAGCGCGGCCTTGGCCAGGCCGGCGCCGATGGACGCGGCGACGTCGCCAACGGTCACGGGGTTGTCGAATTCGCGGCGGCTGCCGTCGGGGAGCGTGATGGCGATCATTTGAGAGCGTGGATTCGGGATTGGGGATTCGGGATTCGGAAGGCCGGCGTCGCGGCGCGGCGAACCCCGGAAACGAAAACGGCGCCGCGAGGCGCCGTTGCACGGGACCTCGGAGCGTTTCAGCAATGGGCGGTGGTAGTGCTCATGTCGCACGCTCGGCCGGCGGGTTCCCGCGGGCCACCTGATCCTGTGTCGTGAAGTCGCGGCGGACGCCGCGGCAGGTGGCAATGGTTGGGGACCGCCGCAGCCAAGTCAACTCGGGTTTGCGCGGGTGGCGGCGTCGGTGCACTGGTGCCTGGTGGCTGCGCCTACGTGACTTGAGCCTGGCACTCCGCGCTTCTGCTCCGGTTGCCGGGGCCGCACGGGTCGCCGCGACTCTGCGTTCGGGCCATTCAGGCCGTGGCGCAGCCTTCCTGGCTTTTGCTCGGACCCTCGTCCTTCTTGGGCGACGCCTCGCCTTGTTGCCCGGCACGCCGGGCCTGCTCCACCGCACCCGCCGCTACTTCCCCGGCCGCGGCGGCGCTTCCGGGTACTGCGTCAGGTCGTCGTGGATGTCCCACCACTCTGCCTTCGAGTCCACATAGATATGTGCCTGCGGGCCGTGCCCCAGCGGCGTATCGAGGGTGCCCAGGCGCACGCGCACCTGGGGGACGCCGGCGCGCTGGCTGATGATCGGCGAGCCGCAGTTGCCGCAGAACGAGCGGTGCAGGCCGCTCTCGGCGATGAAGGTCTTGAGGGCCTCGCGGCCCGCGGTGATGACGAAGTCGTCCGCGGCCACGAGGGCGTTCGATGCGAACGCGGTGCCGCTCGCCTTGCGGCAGCGGGTGCAGTGGCAATAGAAGCCGGGGCCGATGTCGCCGCGGATCTCGTAACGCACGCTGCCGCAGAGGCAGCTTCCGGTGTGCATGTTGCGCTCCTTGGATGTGGGGTCGTGACCCGGCAAAGCTAAGCAAGAAACGAAGGCAAAAGCGCCCCTCATCTGCCCTTCGGACATCTTCTCCCCGCGAGGCGGGGAGAAGAGAAGTCACCTTGCCCGCGCGCTATGCGGGGGAAGGCCAGACCCGAACCTCGAGCCTAATTCCCCGCCAGCTTCTTCCGCTCCGGCATCCGCTCCGGCCACCCGCCCGCCAATGCCTTGTACAGTGCCACCGCGCTGTTGACGCTGCGCGTGCGGCCGTCGGCGAAGGCGTCCTGGGCCTGCAGCTGCGTGCGCTCGGCATCCAGCACTTCGAACAGGTCCGCCGCGCCCGCTTCGAACCGCACGCGCGCCAGTTGCGCCGCCTTCGCGCTGTCCAGCGCCGCCTGTTCCAGGTGCTGGTCCTCGACACGCGCACGTGCATGCCGCACCAGCGCGTTCTCGGTGTCCTCCAGCGCCAGCAGCACGGTCTTCTCGTACTGCGCCAGCTCGCCTTCCGCATCCGCGTCGGCGGCCTTGATGCGCGCGCGCACGCGGCCGATGTCCAGGAAGGACCAGTCGATGCCCAGGGCGACCAGCCGCGTCTCGCTGTCGCGTTCGAACAGCGCGCTGCTGTCGACCGCCTGCGAGCCGATCAGGCCGCCCAGGGTGAAGCGCGGGAACAAATCCGCCGTCGCCACGCCGATGCGCGCGGTCGATGCGTGCAGTCGCTGCTCCGCGGCCGCGACGTCGGGGCGGTTGCGCAGCAGGTCGCCCGGCGTCGCGGGATCGATGCGCGCCGGCAGCGATGGCAACGCCTGCTGCGGCGAGAGTTCGGCGATCAGCGCGTCGGGCGTGCGGCCGGTGAGCACCGCAATGCGATGCATGGTCACCGCCACCTGCGCTTCCAGCGCCGGCACGCGCGAGCGCGTGGCTTCCAGCTGCGCCCGCGCGCGCGACGTGTCGAACTCGGTGCCGCGGCCCGCGTTGAAGCGTGCCTCGACCAGCTTCAGCGTCTGCGCCTGGTTGTCGGCGTTCTCGCGCGCCACGCGCAGCCGCTCCTGCAGTCCGCGCAGGTCCACATAGCTGCGCGCGACCTCGCCCACGATCGCGACCTGCATCGCCTGCAGGTCCGCGGCCGAGGCCTGCGCGCCGGCGCGTTGCGCTTCCACACCGCGACGCACGCGGCCCCACAGGTCGAGTTCCCACGACACCTGCGCTTGCGCGCTGTAGCTCTCCGCATCGCGGTCGGCGCGCGACACGCCCGGCGCCTGGTCGGCGCTGGCCCGGCCGTCGGAAGCTTCGCCGTGTGCGGTAATCGTCGGGAAGTAGTCGAACTTCGCCCCGCGCAACAAGGCATTCGCGCGATCGTAGTTGGCGAGCGCGATGCGCAGGTCGTGGTTGGCCGACAGCGCGTCCTCGACCAGCCGCGTCAGCAGCGGGTCGTTGAAGCCGCGCCAGAATTCGCTGTCCGTGACGAGCGATGCGTTCGCGTCCGGCGCCCCGGTCGAAGCAGCCTGCGTCTCCACCGACGCATCGGTGGAAGCCTGCGCGAAGTGCTCCGGCACCGGCATGTCCGGACGCACGTAGTCCGGCCCGACCGCGCACGCCGCCAGCAGCGCCGCAGCGATGCCGAGCGTGAGCGTCCGGATGTTGAAGGTGTTGATCACCATGGCAGCGTGTCCTCGAAGTAGACGAAGCCACCGCTCTGCCCCGCCTCGTCGAGCAGGGCCATGCGCACGCTGGTCTTCGCGCCGTCGGCGACTTCGATTTCACCGTGCGCATTCATGTCGGTCTTCACCGAACCGGGATGCACCGCGTTGACCTTGATCTTCGTGTCGCGCAGTTCGTGCGCCAGTTGCACCGTCCACGCGTTCACCGCGCTCTTGGACACGTTGTAGGCCGGCACCTTGAAGTCGAAGATTGGCGAAGCCGGATCGGCATTCGCCGCGACCGAGCCCAGGATGCTCGACACGTTGACGATGCGCGCGGCCGGCGCCAGCTTCAGCAGCGGCAGGAAAGCCTGCGTGGTGGCGACGACGCCGAAGACGTTGGTGTCGAAGGTCTCGCGCCAGGTCTCCAGCGACTGCTCCGACGGCTTGCGCTGCATGTCATCGCGGAACACGCCGGCATTGTTGACGAGGATGTCGAGCCTGCCGTGCTTGCGCGCGACTTCTTCCGCCGCAGCGGCGATGGTGTCGGGCTTGGTCACGTCGAGGGCGATCGCCTCGACCGACAGGCCTTCCGACTGCAGCTTCAGCGAAGCTTCCACCGCCTTGCTGCGGTCGCGCCCGGCGAGCAGCACATGGACGCCGCTGTTCGCGAGCTGACGCACGGTCTCGAAACCGATGCCGCGCGTGGCACCGGTGACGAGGGCGATCTTGTTGTTGTTCGAAGCGGACATGGGGGATCTCCGTAGGGTGGGTCCTGGCCCACCGTCATTTGTGTAGGGCGGGCCCGGGCCCGCCGCGACTGGGAGGATCCGCAAGGCGGGCTTGAACCCGCCCTACGGTGGATGCGATTTCAGGTCAAAGCACCGACGAAGCCGTGATCGAATGCGCCGCCAGCGACTTGCCCTCGTCGTGACGCACCAGCGGCTTGCCGGCGAGCTTCCGCAGCGCGACGTAGAACACAGGGGTGAGGAACAGGCCGAACAGGGTCACGCCGAGCATTCCCGAGAACACCGTGATGCCGGTGACCGAGCGCACTTCCGCACCTGCCCCGTGCGACAGCACCAGCGGCACGGTGCCGGCGATGAACGCGATCGAGGTCATCACGATCGGACGCAGGCGTAGGCGGCAGGCTTCCAGCGCGGATTCCACGATGCCCTTGCCCTGCATCTCCAGCTCGCGGGCGAACTCGACGATCAGGATCGCGTTCTTGCACGCCAGGCCCATCAGCACCACCAGACCCACCTGCACGAACACGTTGTTGTCGCCCGTCAGCCACACGCCCAGCAGCGCGGACAGCATCACGATCGGCACGATCAGGATCACCGCCAGCGGCAGCGTCCAGCTCTCGTACAGCGCGGCCAGCACCAGGAACACCAGCAGCACCGCGAGCGGGAATACCACCAGCGCGGCCTTGCCCTGCGTCGCCTGCTGGTAGCTCAGGTCGGTCCATTCGATGCCCATGCCATTGGGCAGCACCTTCTGCGCCAGTCCTTCGAGGGTTTCCATCGCCTGCGCCGACGACAGCACGCGCGGATCGGCTTCACCGAGGATGTCGGCGGCCGGATAGCCGTTGTAGCGGATCACCGGATCGGGACCGTAGGTCCGGCTCACCTTCACCATGCTGCCGATCGGCACCATCTCGCCGTTGACGTTGCGGGTGCGCAGGTTGGCGATGTCCTCGACGCTGTCGCGGTACTGGCCGTCGGCCTGTGCGATCACCTGCCAGGTGCGGCCGAACATGTTGAAGTCGTTGACGTAGGCCGAACCCAGGTAGGTCTGCAGCGTGCTGAACAGCTCGGTCAGCGGCACGCCCTGCGCCTTCGCCTTCACGCGATCCACTTCCGCGTCCAGCTGCGGCACGTTGGCCTGGTAGCTGCTGTTGGGGAACCCCAGGCCCGGCGTCTGTGAACCCGCACCCTGGAAGCCCTGCACCGCGCTCTGCAACGCGCCGTAGCCCAGGTTGCCGCGATCCTCGATGAAGAATGAGTAGCCCGAACCATTGCCGAGACCCTGGATCGGCGGCGGCATCAGCGCGAAGGCGAAGCCTTCCTGGATGCCCTGGATCTTCATGTTGAGTTCGTCGCTGATCTCCTTCGCGGTGCGATGGCGCTGGCCGAACGGCTTGAGGTTGATGAAGGTCACGCCGTAGTTGGGCGTGTTGATGAACTGCAGCGGGTTGAAGCCCGGGAAGGCGACATCGTTCTGCGTGCCTTCGATCGACATCGCGATCTGGCCGATCTTCTTCAGCGCCGCGTCGGTGCGCTCGATCGAGGAGCCTTCGGGCATCTTGATGCCGGCGATGATGTACGACTTGTCCTGCACCGGAATGAAGCCCTTCGGCACGATCTGGAACATCAGGCCCGTCGCCAGCAGCAGCCCCGCATAGACCGCGAACACCGCACCGCGGCGACCCAGCGCCTTCGACACGCCGCGCTGGTAACGCTCGGCGTTGACGGCGAAGAAGCGGTTGAACGGACGGAACACCCAGCCGAACAGACGGTCGATCAGGCGCGTCGGCGCGTCCTTGGCCGCGCCATGCGGCTTGAGCAGGCGCGCGGCCAGCGCCGGCGACAGGGTCAGCGAGTTGACCGCCGAGATCACCGTCGAAATGGCAATCGTCACCGCGAACTGCTTGTAGAACTGGCCGGTCACGCCCGACAGGAAGGCCATCGGCACGAACACCGCGCACAGCACCAGCGCGATCGCGATGATCGGGCCGGACACTTCGCGCATCGCCAGGTGAGCGGCCTGCAGCGGCGTGGCGCCTTCCTCGATATGGCGTTCGACGTTTTCCACCACCACGATCGCGTCGTCCACCACGATGCCGATGGCGAGCACGAGGCCGAACAGGGTCAGCGTATTGATCGAGAAACCGAGCAGGTACAGCGCGGCGAAGGTACCGACCACCGACACCGGCACCGCGATCAGCGGGATAACCGAGGCGCGCCAGGTCTGCAGGAACAGGATGACGACCAGCACCACCAGCAGCGTCGCTTCCAGCAGCGTGGTCACCACGGCCTTGATCGAGTCGCGCACGAAGATCGTGGTGTCGTAGATCGACTTGTATTCCATGCCCGGCGGGAAGCTCTTGGACAGCTCGTCCATGCGGCGGATGACTTCGTCGCGGATCTGCAGCGCATTGGCGCCCGGGGCCTGGAAGATGCCGATCGCGGCGGCGTTCTCGCCGTCGAGGCGGGCGCGCATGCTGTAGTCGCCGGCGGCGAGTTCGATGCGGGCCACGTCGGACAGGCGCACGACTTCGCCGTCGGCACCGGACTTGATCACGACGTTGCCGAATTCCTGCGTGGACTCCAGGCGCCCCTTCGCGTTGATCAGGGTGAGGAAGTCGCTGCCGTTGGGCATCGGCTCGGCACCGAGCTGGCCGGCGGACACCTGGATGTTCTGCTCGCGGATCGCGTTGACGACATCACCGGCGGTCAGGCCACGCGAGGCGATCCTGTCGGGATCCAGCCACACGCGCATCGCGTAGTCGCCGCCGCCGAAAGCCTGCGCATCGCCGACGCCGGGAATGCTCGCCAGCTGATCCTTCACGTGCAGGCGCAGGTAGTTGCGCAGGTACAGCGTGTCGTACTTGCCGTTGGGCGAAGTCAGGTGCACCACCATCAGGAACACCGGCGACTGCTTCTGCGTCGTCACGCCCTGCCGGCGCACGTCCTCGGGCAGTCGCGCGAGCGCCTGGCTCACGCGGTTCTGCACGCGCACGGTCGCCTCGTCGGCGTCGACCTCGGGATTGAAGGTCACCGTGGTCTGCAGCGAGCCGTCCGAGCTCGCCACCGACTTCATGTACATCATGCCTTCGACGCCGCGGATGGATTCCTCCAGCGGCGTGGCGACGGTTTCGGCGATGACCTTGGGATTCGCGCCCGGATACACCGTGCGCACCATCACCGAAGGCGGCACTACTTCCGGGTATTCGCCGATCGGCAGCAGCGGGATCGAGATCAGGCCGGCGGCGAAGATCACGATCGACAGCACCGCGGCGAAGATCGGCCGGTCGATGAAGAATTTGGAGAAATCCATGGGGAAATTCCTGGTGACGGCGGGCCTTGGCACCGGCGGACCGGGGCCCGCCCTGCGCGTGCGGAAGGAAAAGACCGGCCGACCCTCCCCGCGGGAGGGGGAGGGAGAGCGAGGAGGATCGGCGGCCTGCAAACGTCCGGAACGATCGAAACCTGCGACGATCGATCCGGTTGAAGCGCGGTACGCGTTACCTGGAACCGGCGGCGGTCGCGACCAGCTTCGGCGGCGGCGCACCCATGGCGATCTGCTTGGGCGACACCGGCATGCCCGGGAAGAAGACCTTCTGCACGCCGTGGACGATCACCTTGTCCTCCGGCGTCAGGCCCGACTCGACCACGCGCAGGCCATCGATGCTGCGACCGAGCACGACGTCCTTGCGCACTGCCGCGTTCTTCGGCCCGAGCACGTAGACGTACTTGCGATCCTGGTCGGTGAGCACGGCCTTGTCGTCGATCAGCAGCGCCTTGAACTCGCCGCTGCCCTGCAACTGCACGCGCGCGAACAGGCCCGGCGTGAACAGGCGGTCCGGGTTCTTCAGCACCGCGCGAGCGCGGATGGTGCCGGTACGTGGATCGACCTGGTTGTCGACGAAATCGACCGTGCCTTCGTGCGGGTAGCCCGTCTCGGTGGCCAGACCGACGCGAACCGGATTCTTCGTCGCGGCCCGCTCGCCCTTGCGCGCGAGTTCGGTGTAGCGCAGGAAGCTCTGTTCGTCGCTTTCGAAGTAGACGTACACCGGATCCTGCGACACGACCGTGGTCAGCAGCGTGCTGTCGGCCTGGGCGAGGTTGCCCTCGGTCACCAGCGCCCTGCCCGCACGACCGTCGATCGGCGAGCGCACCTGGGTGAACTGCAGATCGAGCTGCGCGGCAGTGACGGCAGCTTCGGCCGCACGCACGGCCGCATTCGTGCCGGAGGTGTTGGCCTTGCGCTGTTCGAACTCCTCGCGCGAGATCGCCTTGGCTTCGATCAGCGTCTGCGCGCGCGCGTCCTGCGCCTGGGCGAGACGGGCTTCGGCGCGTGCGCGTTCGAGCTCGGCGCGGGCGCGATCGAGGGCGGCAAGGTACGGCCGCTGGTCGATCACGAACAGCAGGTCGCCCTTGTGGACTTCCTGGCCTTCCTTGTAGACGACGTTCTGCACGTAGCCGCTCACGCGCGGGCGCAGCTCGACGGTTTCCACCGCCGCGACGCGGCCGGTGAATTCGTCCCACTGGTGCACGTTCTTCGCCAGCACGTTGGCGACGCTGACTTCGGGCGGCGGCGGCATGCCGGCGTTCGGCGCCGCTTCGCTGCTGCAGCCCGACAGCGCGAGCAGCAGGGTGATGCCGGCCGCGACGGCCAGCCACGACAAACCGGCGTGGGGCCGGAACAGTCCTGAGCGGGAGAGGTTCCTGCGGCTCATTTCGTACGCTCCTGATTCTTCTTCCTGGGGGAGGATCGGCGGGGGGAAAAGTGTTCGAGCAGCTTGTGCACGTCCTGCAGACATCGTGCTGGCAGCAGGGATGCGTCGCTATCCATTTCTTGCGGTGGATCGGCGGAGGCGGACGATGAAGCCTGCCCCGATGGGAAGGTCAACCCGCGGTCCTGCGTGAGCGACGAACGGGGCGGCGGCGCTTCGACATCGTCGCTGTCCGAGGCGGCATCGTCCTCCGCGGTGTCATGGCCGCTGCAGTGGCGGTAATCGACGATCGCGTCGTTGCAGCTCGCGTCGTTGCGGTGCCTGAGCAGCGCCAGCGCCTTGCGGCCGATGTGGTCGGCGCACGGCCATTGCTGGCACGCGTATTTCTCGTTGGCATCGGTGCGCAGCGGCGATTCGACTTCGAGCAGCTGCAGCCGTACGGCGTAGGCCTGCGCTTCGCCGTGCAGCACACGCGAAAGCATGCGGATCGCCGCCGCCGCGATCGAACGGTGACCGTAACCGGCCCACGGATTGCGACCACCGGGACCGCCGATGACGACATAACCGCAGTTGCGGCCCGACTCGGCCAGCCACGGCAGCAGATGACGCGCGGCGATCAGGTGCGGCAGCACGGTTTCGTCGAAGCTGCGGCGCAACAGTTCGGAGGACTGGTCGAGCAAGCGGCCGCGGGCGTCGCCCACGCCCAGCGCGGCGATGACGCCCAGGAACGGCTGGCCGAAGCGGCGCAGCTCGGTGATCAGCGCCGCCGCAGCCGCTTCGTCGGCGACCGAACCGACGACCGTCTGCAGGCGGGCTTCGGGATAGCGCCGGCGCAGCGCCTCGAGCGCCTGCGGGTCCGACGCCACGGCGACCACCGGCCAACCGGCCTCGACCGTCGCCTTGACCGCGCCCAGGCCGACGGGCCCGGTCGCATCCAGGATCAGGATCGAGGACTTCATCGTCCCGCCCTCGGGACATTTTGGCCCGCATTCGGGACGATCACCACCTTGCGGGCCCGCCGCTGCAGCCAGCCGGCCACCGGCAGCAGGACCAGGGCCAGGGGCAGCGCGACGACCACGGCCAGCACGCCTGCCATCATCCACGCCTCGGCCGGACCCGCCGAAATGGCTTGTTCCAACGCGATTACGGCCAACCCGAGGATGCCAGCGAAGGCCAGCAGCATGGTCAGCAGGTAAGCGAGACGGGCGCGGGGCGAGGACAACATGACTGCAACACCGGATGGAATGGCGCGCAGATTAGTCCCGCAGGTGGCACTTGATTAGCCGTCGATTAAGGGAATAATTGTCCCGGAATCGGTCCAATTGCAGTTCAAGGCGTTCCCCCTTCCCCACCCGCCTTCCATGGACGCACCCGCCGCGGTCCGATCCGCGGCAACCGCCCATTCAAGGCCTTATCAGGCCCTCTCCATGACCCGCGATCTCAACGACACCCTGATCTTCGTCAAGGTCGTCGAACACGGCAGCTTCATTTCCGCGGCGCGTTCGTTGCGCCTTCCCAAGACCACCGTCAGCCGCAAGGTGCAGGAACTCGAAACGCGCCTGGGCGCGCAACTGCTGCACCGGACGACGCGCAAGCTCGGTCTCACCGAAGCCGGCAACGTGTACTTCGAGCACTGCCAGCGCATCGCGCGCGAACTCGACGAAGCCGAAAGCGCCGTCGGCCAGTTGCAGAGCGGCCCGCGCGGCTGGCTGCGCTTCACCGCGCCCTACTCGCTGGGCATCGACAAGATCGCGCCGCTGCTGGGCGAATTCCGCTCGCGCCATCCCGAGGTGCGCGTGGAGATGCTGCTGAGCAACGAACCGCTCGACCTGATCGACAAGGAAATCGACGTCGCGCTGCGCGTGGGCCACCTGCCCGATTCGAACCTCGTCGCGCGCCGCCTCGCCGTGTTCCGCACCCAGGTCTTCGCCAGTCCGCAGTACATCGAGCGCCACGGCGAGCCGCTGCACCCCGACGATCTCGTGCATCACGCGACGCTGGCGATGCACAAGGCGCGGCGCAACGGCAACGGTTTCGTGTGGTCGCTCAGCGACGGCGAGCGCACCAACGACTACCGCATCGATCCGATCTTCGTCGCCAACGACTACGGCGCGATCAAGGGCGCCCTGCTCTGCGGCGAAGGCCTGATGCTCGCCGCCGACGTGATGATGAAGCCGCTCGCCGAGCACGGTTTCGTGCAGCGCGTGCTGGCGGGCTGGACCGGACCGGAGTACGAATTCAACGCGGTGTTCCCGCGCGGCATGACGCAATCGCCGAAGGTGCGCGCGTTCGTGGACTTCCTGGTCGAACGCCTGAACTTCGACGCGAACTACATGGAAGAGCTCTGCCCGATCTTCAAGCGCCAGCAGGAACAGGCGCTGGCGACGGCCGGGGGCAAGGCGAAGAAGAAGCTCAGCCCCGCGCCGGCGGCCGCGGAGGAGCCGTCCGAAGAGGAAGCGCTGGTCTGACGCGCAAAAGGCCAACGGCGCGGTCCGGGAGGATCGCGCCGTTGGCGTGTCGAGCCGAATGCAGCGCGCCGGCTACGCGGACGACGCACCGCTCATGGGCGCAATACCGATTCCGCGATTTTCTTGGCCAGGGCGTAGGGTTCCGGATCGTTGCGATTGGTGAGCACCACGACGGTCAGGTGCCGGCGCGGGTAACGCACGATGACGTTGCGGAATCCGATCGTCTCGCCCGAATGCCACAGGGTCTCGCCGGTGATGCGCCAGCCGTAGCCGTAGCGCACCTGCGGGTCGTCGGTGGCGGTGTGCGGCGCGAAGGCTGCCTGCAGCGACGACGCCTTGAGCAGGCGCTCGTCGTAGAGCGCGGCATCCCACTTCGCCAGGTCGTCGAGCGACGAATAGTTGCCGCCATCGCCCAGCACGGCGCTGGTGGTGCTCTGGTCGGTGCGCCGCCAGGCACCGTTTTCGAAGCTGTAGCCGTAGGCGCGATGCGCGACCTCCGAGATGCCCGATTCATACGCGACGGTGGCGTCCATGCCCAGCGGCCGGAAGATCCGCTCGCGCAGGAAATCGGCGTAACGCAGGCCCGAGGCGCGCTCGACGATCAGCGCCAGCAGGGCATAACCGCTGTTGCTGTAGCGATAACCGCTGCCCG
Organism: Lysobacter yangpyeongensis; assembly: GCF_042655745.1. Taxonomy (NCBI): domain Bacteria; kingdom Pseudomonadati; phylum Pseudomonadota; class Gammaproteobacteria; order Lysobacterales; family Lysobacteraceae; genus Lysobacter; species Lysobacter yangpyeongensis. Next base: position 1,356,487 of record NZ_JBHSNM010000001.1, read on the forward strand.
GAGGGAAATAGGTGCGGTCCTGCGCTGCGAGCAGGCTCAGCACATCGGCATCGTGGACCTGGCGGGTGTCGGCGGGATCCATCAGGTCTTCGTAATCGACCAGGCCCGAGGTGTGCGTTAGCAGGTGCTCGATGGTGATGTCGGCCGCCGCGGGCGGCAGGTCCGGCAGCCAGCGGCGCACCTTGTCGTCCAGGCGCAGGCGGCCGTCCTGCGCCAGCAGGAGGATCGCGGCGGCGGTGAACTGCTTGCTCACCGACGCCAGGCGGTAGTTCGTCTGCGGCGTCGCCGGCGTGCCGGCTTCGAGATCGGCCAGGCCGTACCCGCGGCGCACGAGCGGCGCGCCGTCGCGGAGCACCAGCACCGCGGCACCCGGGACATCGCCGGTGTAATCGCGCATCAGCGTGTCGATTTCGCGATCCAAGCTCCTTCCTCCGGTGGCGCAGGCGGCCAGCAGCGCGATGGCGACGACGACCGCGATCGCATGCCACGCGCGACGGCGGTTCATGGGCACTCGCGCACGCGCGCGAACGCGAGATCCTCGTAGTCGTAGCTGAAGTCGGCCTGCGGATCGACCTTGCCCAGGCGCAGGGCCGGCACGTCGCTTCGATCCGCAAACTGCAGCCACGCCTCCGCATCGACGCTGGGATCATCCCAGTCGACCAGCCAACGGTCGCCGACGCGCTGCACGATGCCGTCGAGCAGCGACGACTTCGTGGCGCGCAGACGCACCGCGTCGCCATCGCGACACAATGAGACTTCGCCGAACCACGGATCGCGGTAGATGCCCAAACGGGCCCGCAATTCGCTCGCCGTGGCCTGACGACGGTCCGAAGTGTCCGGAGCCTTTTCGGCGACCGGACGCGCGCCCTCTTCCGCCGCGATCAGCCCGGCGTAATGCGCGACCGTCAGCGACGGATCGCGCCGTGTGTAGTGCTTCACCAGCACTTCCGTCAGCACCGTGCGCGCCTCGTCGCCCTCGCCGTTGATGAGGATCACGAAACCCACGCCGCGCTCGGGCAGCATCGTCACCGCCGAATACATCCCCATCAGCGTGCCGGTGTGCGACACCTTGAAGTCGCCGTCGACATCGGCCAGCCGCCAGCCATAGCCGTAGGCCGAGAAATGGCTGCCGTCCCACTCGCGCATGCGCTGCGACACCGGCATCGTCATCTGCGGCGTCCACACGGTCTGGCGTTGCGCCGGCGACAGCCACGCCTTCGCGCTGCCCTGCGGCGCCAGCCACGCGCGCACCCAGGTCAGCATGTCGTCGAGGCTGCAGCGGATGCCGCCGGCCGCCTCCATCGTGGTCGCATGGATGACGTCGCCATCGCTGCGCACCGGCACGTTGCGCCCGTCCCGGTGCATGTGCGGTTGTGCGACGTTGCCGACTTCATCGACGTGCCACTCGCCGACCCGGCAACGTTCCATGCCGAGCGGCGCGAAGACCTCGCGCCGGACCAGCGTCTCGTACGGCGCGCCGCCGGCGGCCGCGGCGACCTCGCCGGCGACGATGTACAGCAGGTTGTCGTAGTCGTAGCGCGAACGGAAGCTGTGTTGCGGCTGCAGGTACCCAAGCCCGTGGATGATGTCGGCACGCGTGAACGTGTTCGGTTCCGGCCACAGCATCAGGTCGCCCGCACCGGCGCGCAGGCCGCTGTTGTGGATCAGCAGGTCGCGTACCTGCATGTTCGCCGTGACCCACGGATCGTGCATGCGGAACTGCGGCAGATACTTCGTCACCGGATCGTCCCACCGCAGCTTGCCGGCATCGACCAGTCGCGCCAGCGTGGCGGTGGTCATCGCCTTGGTGTTCGAGGCGATCTTGAACAGCGTCTGCGCATCGACCTTGCGTCCTTCGCCGGCGACGAGTTCGCCCGCGGTACGCGTGTAGACGACTTCGCCGTTCTCGACGACGCCAACGGCGAGGCCCGGCAACGCATAGCGCGCCATGACGTCGTCGAAGGCGGCGTCGAACGCGGCGTCGGCCGCCATCGCGGCGGGCGAAAGCAGCCATCCCAGCAGCAGCAACCAGAGCATCTTCATGCCGCGTGCCATGCCTGCGGCAACTGTTCGCCGGCGAGCATCTGCTCGAAGCTCTGGCGGCGACGCACCACCGCGTAGCGGCCGCCATCCAGCAGCACCTCGGCGGGCAAGGGCCGCGAGTTGTAGTTCGAACCCATGGACGCACCATAGGCACCGGCGCCGGCAATCAGCAACAGGTCGCCCGCCTCGCAGCGCGGCAGTTGCCGGTCCCGGGCGAAGGTGTCACCGGTCTCGCACACCGGGCCGACCACGTCGTAGCGTTGCAGCGGGCGCGGTTCGGCGTGCAGCGGATGCATGTCGTGCCAGGCGTCGTACAGCGCGGGACGCATCAGGTCGTTCATCGCCGCATCGAGCACGAGGAAGTCGCGCTCCTGGCCATGCTTGACCCGGATCACGCGCGTGACCAGCACGCCGGCTTCGGCGACGAGATGGCGACCCGGCTCCAGCACGATGCGGCCGCGATAACCCTCGAGTCCGCGGCGGATCGCCGCGACATAGTCCGCCACGGCCAGCGGCCTGTCCGTACCGGCGCGATAGCACACGCCCAGGCCACCGCCAACGTCGATGCTCTCGATGATGTGCCCGTCGTCCCGGAGTTCACGCCAGAAGGTGGCCAGCCGGCCAAGCGCTTCCTCGAACGGCGCGAGTTCCAGGATCTGCGAGCCGATGTGTGCATGCAGGCCATCGAGCCGGACATTGGGATAGCGCGCCGCATCGTCGAACCAGATCCGCGCCTCGTCGAAACCGACGCCGAACTTGTTCTCCGCCTTGCCGGTGGAGATCTTCGCGTGGGTGCGCGCATCGACGTCCGGATTGACGCGCACCGCTGCGCGCGCGATCACGCCCTGACGTCTTGCCACCGCCTGCAGCAACGCCAGTTCGTCGGCGGATTCCAGATTGAACCGCCACACGCCGGCGACCAGCGCCGCCGCGATCTCCTCCTCGGTCTTGCCGACGCCGGAGAACACGATGCGCGAAGCCGCGATGCCGGCGCGTTGCGCACGCCGCAGTTCGCCCAGCGACACGATGTCCGCGCCGACGCCGAGCCCCGCCATCAGGTTCAGCACGCCGATGTTGGAATTCGCCTTTACCGCGAAGCACAGGCGTGCGTCCAGGCCCTTCAGCGCCTGCTGCAGCTGCGTGACGCGATTGCGGATCGCGCTCGCGGAGTAGGCGTAGAAGGGCGTGGGCAGGTGGGCTGCGAGTGTCGGTAGGTCAACGCCATCGAGCGTGCCGGCTGCGGGCAGGAAGGACTGATAGATCGTCAACGGAAAGACCTCTTGCGAAGCGCATGATGCTCCGCGCCGCTGCATGCCGGACGGCCCGCAATGCGAGCCGTCCGGTCGAGCGTCAGAACACGAGCGACAGGATGAACTGGGCGCTGCGTGGCGACTGGTACGCCGTGCCCTGGCCGAAGAACGGATTCATCAGACCCACGCCCTCTTCTTCCTGCCGAGTTTCGTTGCGCTCGATAACGCGCTGATCGTTGAGCAGGTTGTAGACCGCGAACTTGGCGTTGAGCTTCACCCGGCCGAACGTCGCGTTGTAGGCGAGGCTCGCACCGAGGTTGTACGTCCACGGCAGCGTGTCGTAGGTACCGCGCTGCGCGAGCCGCCACTGGCCGTCTGGCGTGTAGCACAGGCTCGGTTCGCTTTCGCAGATGTAGTGGGTCAGGAACTCGTTGTCGTCGAACGGGTTGCCCGCGCCGTATTCGCTCATCGGCCGCCCGGACTTGGCATCCAGGCTTGCACCGACGATCCAGTGGTCGGTGATCGCGTAGTTGCCGCGCAGCTTGATCTGGTGGCGATGGTCGTTGGGCAGGTAGCCATAGCCTCCGATTTCCACGAACGGGTTGTCGAAGGCCTCGGTGCGGCCGGAATCGGAGAAGTCGGTGTCCGAGTTCACCGGCCCCTCGTAGTTGCCCTTGCTCTGCGACCACACGTAGGTGGCATTGAACGACCACTTGTCGTCCCAGGCACGATCAAGCTGGAGTTCGACGGCCTTGTATGTGCGCTCGGGCTTGACCCAACCGATCATGGTCCCGTCACGCAGTTCCCAACCGGTCTTGGACGTATCGATGGTGACAAAGCCGTCGCTTTCGCCATCGCAGTCGGTGTCGGTGAAATAGGTCAGGTCCTGGCCGGGGTTGCCCATCACGAATCCGCTGTCGCCGCATGCGTTGACCACTTCCATGTCGTCGATGGCGTTGTGCATCTTGCGGTAGGTCCCGCTTACGCCCCACGACCACTTCTCGCCCAGAACCTGCTGGAATCCGAGGATGTACTCGTCCTGGTAGACCGGGTCCATGTCCTTGTCGACTTCGCCGCGCAAGTCGGCGACGCTGCCGTCGCCCTGGGAATCGTCGACCGTGCCGATTTCGGGCCCGAGACCCGGAATCGGATTGTCGCCCGGCGCGAAGGTGCCGTCCCAGAAGTAGAACCGGCGCGCATCCAGGAACGGCCCAGCCTGTTTGATGTTGATCACGTTGGCAACCGGCAGGTAATAGCGTCCGGCATTGCCGAACAGCTTGGAGCGGCCGTCGCCGTTCATGTCCCAGGAGAAGCCGAAGCGCGGCGCAACCATGTTGTCCAGCTTGATGTAGCTGTGCCCGGCCGCGTCCTTGTTGTCGAAACTTTCCACGCGCACGCCCAGGTTCAGCAGCAGGTTGGACGTGACGTTCCAGTTGTCCTCGATGTAGTAGGCCGCGTTCTCGGTTTCGAACGTGCCCTGGTTGGCGACCTGACGCGTTCGCACGTACACGGTCCCCGCGGGCACGTCGACGCCGTTGACGCGCGCGCCGGCGTTGTTGACTTCGTAACGCAGCCCGTCGCCCGGATAGTGGCTGTTGTAGTCGGACGTGTTGGTCTCGTGGTCCGCACCGAAGCGCAGCAGGTGGTCGCCGATGTTCCACTCGAAGTCCAGGCGCGTCGCCTCGCGCGTGTCGTTGCGGTCGATCACGGAGGTATTGCTGGTGCAGCCGAGGAACGAGTCGCTCATGCGCCGGTCCTGGACCAGGCTGCAGCGATCGTCGTTGGCCCCCAGCGCCGACGCCGAGCGTTCGTTCTCGCCGTACATCGCCTTCATCGAGAAGTTGTCGGTGAAGTAGCCGGTGTAGGTCGCCGCCCAGTTGTCGCCGCCGTTCTCGCTGGTGACAGTGTTGCGCAGTTGCCCCCGCCTGCCGGTGGTTGTGTCGAATTCGTAGTTGTCGCTGACCGTCTTGCTCTTGTCCGAGAAACCGAACAGTTCCAGCAGATTGGCGTCGTTGATCTGCCAGTCGAGCTTCGCGCCCCAGAAATCGTTGTCGCCCCGGTTGTCGAAGAAGTTCTCGCCGCCGTCGTCGGTGTTCTGCGAGTCGAGGTCGCGCTTCTCGTAGATGCCGAAGAAGAACAGGCGATCCTGGATCAGCGCGCCCGAGCCCCAGGCCGCGTAGTCATTCTGGCGGGACTCGTCCCAGCGCCGGAACAGGTTCGGGTGGTTTTCGCCTTCCGCCTGCCATAAGCCGTCGACTACGAGGTCGACACCGCCCTGGAACTCGTTGGTACCACGACGCGTCACGGCATTGATCACGCCACCGGTGCTGCGTCCATATTCGACCGAGTAGCCGCCAGTCTTGATCTGGAATTCGTCGAGGAACGAGAACGGCAGCGACGAGAAGCCGACGCGGTTGTAGAAGTCGGTGACGTTCAGGCCGTTGATGTAGACGGTGTTCTCGGCCACCGAGGAGCCGCCGAAGGAAATGCCGCCGAACTCGCCACGATTGACTCCGGGAGCCAGTGTGGCCACGTCGGTAATGTCGCGCTGCACCGGCAAGCGCTCGATCTCTTCGCGACGAATGTTGGTGGCCGACTCGGTGGAAGTGACATCGACAGGAGTGATGACCCGCGAGCCGGTGACCTGCACCGCGGCAAGGTTGGTAGCACCATCGCCGCCGCCCATGTTGAGCACGGTCGCGTTGCCCAGGCTGATACTGGTCTGCAACGGCTGCGTCACCTGCTGGCCGTCACGCGTCGCTTCGACCTGATAGTTGCCCACCGGCAGGAACGGAAAGCGATAGTTGCCTTCGGCGTCAGCCGTGACCGTACGGGTGAAACCCGTGTCCGGACTGCGCACCGTCACTGTCGCGCCGGGCGTCGTGCGCCCCACCAGCGAGCCATCCGTATTCGCCGCGAACGCCGGCTGCCACAACAGGCCCGACGAAAGGCACAGCCCCATGGCGGCGCACAACGCCGACTTCCTCAACCGCTTCGACACCAACCGCTTGGCTTTCATGTCCCCTCCACCCCGTGATGTGTGAGCCGTCCGTCGCGAGCGTCAGTTGCTGGCCTTCGACTCCGGCAATACGTGAGCCTCGAACGTGTAATCCCACTGGTCGAAATAGAGATTTCCCCCTTTCCACTCCACTTCGCCGCGCTGGGAATCCACGGTTTCCGATCGGAAATGCTGTTTCGGCGGAACGAACTGCGTTCCGTAGTCGTCGTTGAAGGCAAGGCGATAGGCGTCGAGCCCGCCGAAGTAGAACCACTCGACGCCAGGATCCTTCCCGGTGATGTCGCCGGCGTCCGTGAGCCGGCCGGTGGTGACGTCCATCGGCATCCAGCCGTACGGGGCGAGGTAGAACCAGCCCCAGTCGTGCAGGTTGTCGTAGTCGCCATCCGAGAAAACCATTCCCGACTGCCAGCGCGCGGGAATGCCGTTGAGGCGCAGCAGCGTCATCAGCAACAAGGTCTGCTGACCGCAGTCCGCGTGCCCGGCATGCAGCGCGTAGTCGCTGATGTTGGTGATCGTGGAGTACTCGCGCGCGCCGGCCCAGGGAATGCGGTCGACGGCTTCGAACAGCTTGCGCGCGATGGTGTACGGATTGATTTCGTCGCCGACGACCTGTCTGGAAAACGCGCGAATGTCGTCGCTGAAGACGATGTGCGGCGGGCGTTCGCCCAGGTGCGCGGCGAGTTCCGGATGCTTCGCGACCAGCGCTTCGCCGCGCAGCGGCTCGACCTTTGCCGGATCCGGCAGGTAGGCCTGGCCGAAGACGGTGACTTCGTAGCTGATCGAGAATTTCGTCGGCGTGCCGGCCTTCGCGGGCTGCTCCAGATAGACCGTGCGCTGCAGCGTGGATTCGGGTGCGATGCGGTGCGCGGCCGGTTGCGAGGCCAGGACACGGAGGCCCTCCTGCTGGCCCGGCAACGCGCGTGGGAGAGGGATCCACGCGCGCAGCGTTTCACCGGCCGGCACCGCATCGGCATTGACGATCAGGGATTGGGTCACGCGCACGCGCCGCGGCGCGACGCTGTGCTTGCCGGTCGCATGCGCTTCGCGCAGCGCTTTTAAGTGGTAGGCATTGGGCCGCTCCATCGGACCGTAGGCGGGCGGCTTCACCGGCGGCGTGCGGCGGGCGGCGGCCTGCGGATTCAGCAGGAAGAGGTTGGAAACCGAGCGCGTGAAGTAGAACGGCTCGCCGTCGATGTCGTAGTGCTCGAGCTGGTTCGACGCCTTCCACTGCGCGAATTCGTCGTCGCGCAGATCGGGAATGCGTTCGCGCAGACGCTGCTTCACCTGCGCCTCGGTCATGGGGAAGTCGAGGCGGATGCGGCGCATGCGCTCGCGCTGGAATTCCAGATCGTGGCGCGTCTCCGGCGCCAGGCCCGGTTGCCGCAGAGCGGCATCTATGCGCGTTTCGGCCGCACGGAACTGGCCGGCGTCGATGCGCGCGGTGACTTCCCCGACGTGTTCGCTGGCGCCCGCGGCCCAGGAAAACAGGATCGCGCCGGACACCGCCGTCGCCAGATACCAGCGCCAGCCGGCGTGGGCAGCGCGCTGGACGGGTGTCGTCGATGCCGCGGGAAGCGAAAAACGATCCACGATGCGGGCGCACCGGATAGGGCAAGTAGCCGCTGTGTAACATGGCCGGATGGGCTGGTCAATAATTTATTCTTGACTATCCGAAATTAAGAAGTTTTTATTCTCGAGTCGGACGGCGCGTCCCGGGGAAGCTGCAACCTGATGATCGAAACGGTTTGGCCCTACGTCGCGGTCCTGCTGTTGGCGGCCGGCCTCTTCCCCACCCTGGAGCGCCGGTTCGGCTGGCGGCTGTTCTCGATCCTGCCGCCGATCGTCCTGACGTATCTGTTCGTCACCGCACTCGCGGTCGGCGGCGCGTGGCACGCCACGGACGAGATCGCCGCGACGCAGCGCACGCTGACCGCGCAGCTGCTGCCCGCGCTGCTGTTCCTGCTGATGATCGGTTGCGACCTGCGCGCGATCCTGAAACTCGGGCCGCGCATGCTCGCGGTGTTCGCCTGCGCGATGACGAGCATCCTGGCCGCGATCGCGATCGTCTATCTCTTCTTCCGCCACGCCCTGCCGCGCGAAGGCTGGATGATGCTGTCCGCACTGAGCGCGACCTGGACCGGCGGTTCGGCCAACCTGGTCGCGGTGAAGCAGTCGATCGGCCTGCCCGACAACCTGCTGCCCTCGGTGCTGCTCGCCGATGCGCTGTGCTACTCGGTGTGGGTGGTGGTGCTGTTTTCGGCCGGACGGTTCGCGCCGACGTTCGATCGCTGGACGCGCGCGGATACGCGGCCGCCGCTGCCGGACGTCGAACTGCAGGCCTCCGGCAACGCGGGCGCGGGCAACGTCCTGCTGTGGATCGGCATGGCGCTGGTCGTGGGCAACGTGTCGAGCGCGATCGCGGCGCGGCTTCCCGTCAACGGTCTGCTCACGACGACGGCGTGGACGGTGTTGATCGCGACCGTGGTGGGGCTGGTCATCGCGCGCACCAGCGCCGCCCGCTCGCCGGTCCCCGCGCCGCTGGCGAGTGCGATGCTGGCCTTGCTCGTTGCCGTGCTCGCCTCGCAGAGCAACTTCGCCGGACTCGCCACGGCACCGCTGTTCGTCGTGGTCGGCTTCTGCGTGCTGCTGCTGCATATCGCCCTGCTCGCCCTGCTCGCGCGCCTGTTCCGCTTCGACCTGTATTCGTGCGGCATCGCCTCGCTGGCGCAGATCGGGGGCGTCGCCACCGCGCCAGTGCTGGCGGCGACCTATTCGCGCGCCCTGGTGCCGGCGGCAGTGCTGCTGGCGACTCTCGGCCTCGTACTCGGCACCGGCGTGGGCCTGTCGATGGCCGGACTGCTGTCTTCGCTTTCGCCCGCGTTGCATACATCGGGAATCTGAACCATGCGTCTGCTCACCTGCTTCCTCGCCGGATTCCTGTTCGCCGCCGTCCCGTTGCACGCCCGCGAATGGCCGGTGCCGGCGGATACCGGCGTGATCGGCGTCGACACCGCGCAACTGGAGCCGCAGTACTGGATCGATCGTCTGCCGGATGCCGACCGCGTAGTGCTCGATACGGACGCGATTGCACGTCAGAACGAGCGCCTGCTCGCGCTCGACAAGAGCATCCATGACCTCGGTGCCCTGCCCGCCGCGCTGCCTCGTGCCACGGTGCAGCAGTGGGTGGAGTCGCTGTCGACGCCGCCCGACAAGCCGCTGTTCGACGAACACGGGCAATCGGTGCCGCACGCGACCATCGAGGCAATCGTCGACAACGCGAACGTCGCCGGCGTGCCCGCCACGCGCGAAACCCGCTTCGGCCTGGTCGTGCAGCGCGCGCCGCTGCGCGCCTTCCCGACGATGCAGCGCATCTTCAGCTCGGCCGACGATCACGATATCGACCGCTTCCAGGAAAGCGCGCTGTTCCCGGGCGATCCGGTCGCGATCGCGCACGAGAGTCGCGACGGCGCCTGGTGGTTCGTGGTCAGCCCGCGCTACGCGGCGTGGATCGAGAAGCGCTTCGTCGCCCTCGGCGCGAAGGATGCGGTGCTCGGCTATGGCCGCAAGACGCCCTACCGCATCGTCACCGACGGCGAAGTGCATACGGTGTTCACGCCGGAAGCGCCCGAAGTGTCCGAACTGCAGCTCGACATGGGCGTGCGCGTACCGGTGCTGGCCGACTGGCCGACGTCGGATCCGGTCAACGGCCAGCACGGCTACACCGCGCACGTGATCGAACTGCCGGTACGCAACGACGACGGCTCGCTGCGCTTCGCGCCCGCCCTGCTGCCGCGCCGCGAGCCCAGCAGCGCCGACTACCTGCCGCTGACCAAGGCGAACATCATCCGCCAGGCCTTCCGCTTCCTCGGCGAACGCTACGGCTGGGGCCACGGCTACGACGCCCGCGACTGCAGCGGCTTCGTCTCGGAGGTCTACCGCAGCCTGGGCGTGCAGCTGCCGCGCAACACGCGCGACCAGGCGGTGAGTCCGGCGCTCAACCGCATCGAACTGACCGCGAAGGACGACCGCGCCCGCCGCATGGCGCTCGTGCGAGATCTGCAGGTCGGCGACCTCGTCTACATCCCGGGCCACGTGATGATGGTGATCGGCCAGATCGACGGCGAGCCCTACGTCATCCACGACACGACCGGGCTCACCTGGTACGACCGCGACGGCACCGCGCATCGCGCCAAAACCAATGGCGTGACCGTCTCGCCGCTGACGCCGCTGATGGCGAGCCGCGAGCACAGCTACGTGGATCGCATCACCAACATCCAGCGCATCCGGAAGTGAGGGCGGGGGAATGAAGAGCGGGAACGGGGAACAGGGAACGGGGAAGCGCAAGTTGGCGATCCCGCGTCCGCTCCAGGTGCGTACTCCCGCCCCATGCTCATCGCCACCGCATCGCAGGGGCCACGGCGCTCCCTCATTCCCGCTTCCCGGTTCCCCGTTCCCGCTTCTACTTCCCCGCTCAATCCACCCATGAAAATCACCGACATCCGCTTCGGCCTGCTGAAGGTCCCGCTGAAGACTCCGTTCAAGACCGCGCTGCGCACGGTCGAGGCGGTCGAGGACATCGTCGTCGAACTGCATACCGATACCGGCCACATCGGCTACGGCGAAGCGCCGGCGACGGCGGTGATCACCGGCGACACGCACGGCTCGATCCTCGAGGCGATCCGCAAGTTCATCGCGCCGCGCGTGATCGGCCAGGACGTCGCCAACCTCAACCGGATCACCCAGCTGATCCAGGGCGCGCTGGAGAAGAACACCAGTGCCAAGGCCGCGGTGGAAATCGCGGTATACGACCTGTTCGGCCAGCTCTACGGCGTGCCGCTGTACAGGATGCTGGGAGGTGGCGATCCGGTGATCACCACCGACATCACCATCAGCGTCGACTACATCGACAAGATGGTGGCCGATTCGATCAGCGCGGTGGACCGCGGCTTCGAATCGCTGAAGATCAAGGTCGGCAAGGACATCGGCGTCGACATCGAGCGGGTCAAGGCGATCTACGCCGCGGTCGAAGGCCGCGCGCTGTTGCGCCTGGACGCCAACCAGGGCTGGACCGCGAAGCAGGCGGTCTATGCGATCACCATGCTCGAGGAAGCCGGCGTCCACCTGGAACTGGTCGAGCAGCCGGTCAAGGCGCAGGACCTGGAAGGCATGCGCTACGTCACCTCGCGCGTGCACACGCCGATCATGGCCGACGAAAGCGTGTTCGGCCCGACCGAAGTCATCGACCTGATCCGCATGCGTGCCGCGGACATCATCAACATCAAGCTGATGAAGACCGGCGGCCTGTCCAACGCGATCCGCATCGCCGACATCGCCGCGCTGTACGGCGTGGAATGCATGATCGGCTGCATGCTCGAATCCAGCATCAGCGTCGCCGCCGCGGTGCACCTGGCGGTGGCCAAGTCGCACGCGATCACCAAGGTCGACCTCGACGGCCCCTCGCTGTGCGCCTACAACCCGGTGGACGGCGGCGTGCTCTTCAACGAGTCGGAGATTTCGATCACGGATGCGCCGGGACTGGGCATCCGTAGCATCCAGGGAATGGAGCCGATTGCGGCGTAGGCAATGGGTATGAAGTCACCTCACCCGCCCGTTCGCCCTGAGCGTAGGTGCGAAGCACCGAAGTCGAAGGGCCCGCCTCAAGCCGCGGCTTCGTCGGCTCGACACACCGTTCCGCTTCCCGTTCGTCCTGAGCGTAGCGCCGCAGGCATGAAGTCGAAGGACCTCGTGCCCGCACCCCTCAAAGCCACGCCCTTCGACTCCGCGGACCACGTCCGCTACGCTCGGGACGAACGAAGACCTCACACGGATTGGTCGCAAATGTCGGAATGCGTTCCATGTCGCCCCTGCTGAAAATCCGCGCCGAGCGCGACCAGATGTCCGCGATCGAACGCCGCATCGCCGACTTCCTGCTGGAGAATGCGCATCTGCTGCGCGACTACTCCTCGCAGCAACTCGCCAACGCGCTGGGGATCAGCCAGTCCAGCGTGGTGAAATTCAGCCAGAAATTCGGCTTCAAGGGCTATCCCGACCTCAAGTACTCCATCGTCCAGGCGATGGCGCGCGGCGACGGCAAGGAAGAGGTTGCCGCTACTTCCATACCCGCGGTCGGGCACCCGCACAGCGCCCTGGCCGATGCGCTGTGGCAGCTGAAGGCGCAGGCCGAGGCAGCGACGCGCCTGATCAACCCGCCCGAGCAGATCGATGCGGTGGCGCGGCTGATCCAGGATGCCGGCAAGGTCTACATCATCGGACTGGGGGAGGACGGCATCCATGCGCGTGCCTTCGCGACACGCCTGTCGATGCTGGGCGTGCTGACGGTGCATTACGTCGACGCCGCACTGATGCACGCGGGCGTGTCGACCACATCGGCCGACGATGTCCTGTTCGTGTTCTCGGAACACGGCCGCCAGCCCACGTTGTGCCAGATCAGCCACCGCGCGCGCGAACGCGGCGGACACGTGGTCTCGGTGACGCGACACACGCCGAACCCGCTGCGCGCACACGCCGAACTCGCGCTGCTGGTGTCGGCGCACGACGACCGCCGCTATATCGAACCGCTGCTCTACCAGTCCGCGCTGTCGCACCTGCTCGACCTGATCTTCGTGCTGCTGTGCGAATCCAGCGAGGCGCGCCGCGGATTGCTCGATCAGAACCTCGAACACATGCAGGATCTGCTCGACAGCTGAATCCGGACCCATCGACCATGTCCCGATCGAATCCGCTACGCCGGTTGCCTCGCCTCGCGCTCGCCGCCTTGCTGCTGACACTGAGCGCCTGCGCGAGCGCGCCACGCACCGCGCTGCCCTGGTCGGATGCGCGGCAACTGATCCTGGTGACTACGGCCGACTGGAATGCCGACAGCGGACAGCTGCGCCGTTTCGAGAAGACGACTGACGCAGGCCAGACCGCGCACTGGCGCGAAGTCGGTGTCGCCGCGCCGGTGATGGTCGGCCGCAACGGCAGTGCCTGGGGCATCGGCCTGCATCCTGCGCAATCCACCGGGCCGCAGAAACGCGAGGGCGACGGCCGCGCCCCCGCCGGCGTCTTCGCCCTCGGCACGGCGTTCGGCTACGCGGATAGCGCCGCGACGGCGTGGCCGTATCGGGGCATGGACGCGACCGACTATTGCATCGACGTGGTCGGCTCACCGCACTACAACGCCATCGTCAGCGCAGCGGATGTCGGTGAGCAGGCCGTCGCCGGTTCCACCGAACCGATGCGCCGCGACCTGCATGCCAACGGCGACACGCGCTACCGCCTGGGCTTCGTCATCGAACACAACCCCGGCGCGCAACCGGGTGCCGGCAGTTGCATCTTCGCGCACCTGTGGAAGGCGCCGGGCCAGCCGACCGCGGGATGCACGGCGATGGCCGATGGCGTGATGCAGCAGTTGCTGGAGTGGCTGGATCCGCGAAGCGCACCGGTGTTCGTGCTGCTGCCGGAGGCAGAGTACCGACGAGTGGCTTTGCAGTGGCAGTTGCCTGCGCCGCCCCGGTAGCGCCACCTGCGTCTGATGTTTGTTGTTGCTGTTGTTGCCGTTGTTGCTTTGTTGCTGTTGTTGCTGTTGTTGCTGTTGTTGCTGTTGTTGCTGTTGTTGCTGTTGTTGCTGTTGTTGCTGTTGTTGCTGTTGTTGCTGTTGTTGCTGTTGTTGCTGTTGTTGCTGTTGTTGCTGTTGTTGCCGTTGTTGCCGTTGTTGCCGTTGTTGCTGTTGCCGTTGTTGTTGCTGTTGCTTTGCCGTTGCCGTCGCTGTTGCTCGTCATTCCCGCGAAAGCGGGAATCCAGTGTCTTTGCTGTTCGCGTCAACGAACGGACGGCCGAGATGGAGGGCCTCCAAGACAGAGCGAAAGGCCCTGAACGAGCGGACATTCATCGCGGAAGCGGCTCCCGCCTGACCGGACATGCGTCCATTGAAAGCCGCGGGAACGACAGAAACTCGCGCCTCCTTCGCCTCACCTGATCCACCCCCACCCAACAGAGACAACCATGTCCACCACCGCCCGCGTACTGCTCGGACTTCTCCTTGGCGCCGCCATCGGCCTGTTGCTGGCCTGGTGGAACCCGGGCATCGCCGTGCAGGCCGCGGATGCACTGCAACCGATCGGCCGCCTGTGGCTCAACGCACTGCAGATGACGGTGGTGCCGCTGGTCGCGGCATTGGTGATCCTGGGTGTGAACACCGCCCGCGACGCGGCGGCGTCCGGACGCATCGCGCGCCAGGCGATCGTCTGCTTCCTCGTCCTGCTCTCGGTCGGCGCCGCGCTGGCCGCCATCGGCGCACCGGCACTGCTGTCGCTGCTGCCGCGACCGGAGGGGCTGGCCGAATCGCTGCGCGCGGGCGACGCCGGCGCGGCGGGCCTGAGCGTGCCTTCGTCGCTGGGCGAATGGTTCACCGCGATCATTCCGAGCAATGCGCTGGCCGCGGCCGCGCAGAGCGCGATGCTGCCGCTGGTGGTGTTCGCGCTGTTCTTCGGTTTCGCCGTCGCGCGCATCGAACCCGCGCGTCGCCAGCAGCTGCTCGAACTCGTGCAGGCCATCGTCGACGTGATGATCGTGATCGTGCGCTGGGTGCTGTGGGCCGCGCCGCTGGGCGTGTTCGCGCTGGTGCTGGCGGTGTGCGCGCGCGTCGGCGGCGGCATGCTCGGCGTGTTCGGCACCTACATCGGCCTGCAGGTCGCGCTGTACGGCGCGGTGATCCTGCTGATGTACCCGGTCGCGGCACTCGCGGGGGGCGAACGCGTCAGTCGCTTCGCTTCGGCCATCCTGCCCGCGCAGACGATCGCGGCCAGCACGCAGTCCTCGCTCGCCTCGCTACCGGCGATGATCGAAAGCGCCGGCGCGCGACTCGGCTATCCCCTGCCTGTCACCTCGCTGGTGCTGCCGATGGCGGTATCGCTGTTCCGCATCACCAGTCCGATGCAGTACGTGGGCGTGGCGGCTTTCATCGCCTGGGCCAACGGCGTCGACCTGAGTGCGATGCAGCTGGTCGCCGGCGCCGCGCTCGCGGTCGTCATCAGCATGGGGTCGGTCGGATTGCCCGGCCAGGTGAGCTTCATGGCCACCAACATGCCCGTCACCCAGGCCCTGGGCCTGCCGGTAGAACCGCTGGGCGTGCTGCTGGCGCTGGATACGATCCCGGATGTGTTCGCGACCGTCGGCAACGTCACGGCCGACCTCACGGCGACGAGCGTGGTCGCCCGGCGGGGCGGCGTCGGCGAAGGCACACAGGAGGCGCCCCTGAGCGAAAGGCGGGACGTCCTTCCGGAAAAGGCTTCGACGCCGCCCTGACGACACGGCGGGTACGTCGATTGACCTTCGCCGCAAACGAAAAACGCCCCGATCAGGGGCGTTTTTCCATACTCCTTCCACATCAGGGGAAGGCAATTAAAAACGGCCTAAGCCGTTGATTTAATTGGTGGGCGGTACAGGGTTCGAACCTGTGACCCCTACCATGTCAAGGTAGTGCTCTACCGCTGAGCTAACCGCCCATTGCAGCCGGAAACCCTGCTGCGAGGGGCGCGCAGTGTAGCCCGTCAGCGCCCCGCGCGGCAAGCGTTCGATGATCGCCGTTTCGCGCGCGTCCGCCTGCGATGCGCACGTAGGAGCGCCCCACGGGCGCGATCACCTTTGTCGAACCCGTCATCGGGGCGTGACCGTCTCGACAGGCCCCGGGTTCGCGCTCATGCCGCGCTCCCGCGCGGCGGAATCAGGCGGCGAACCCGGCCTCGCGCAGCCGCCGCAACTGGTCGCGCACTGCCGCCGCTTCCTCGAATTCGAGGTCACGGGCGTGCTTGTACATCTTCTGCTCGAGCGCCTTGACCCGGGCCGCGAACTGGGCCGGGCTGAGCGCCGCGTATTCGGCGGCTTCCTCGGCCACCTTGCGCGCCCTGCCCCTGGCCTTGAGCGCATCCGGATCGACGCGCGCGCCTTCCATGATGTCGACGATGGGCTTGGCCACCGACTTCGGCGTGATCCCGTGCGCGGCGTTGTACTCGACCTGCTTCTGGCGACGACGGTCGGTTTCCTCGATCGCCGCCTTCATCGACTTCGTCACGCTGTCCGCGTACAGGATCGCCTTGCCGCGCAGATTGCGCGCGGCGCGGCCGATGGTCTGGATCAGGGAGCCGGTGGAACGCAGGAAGCCTTCCTTGTCCGCATCCAGGATCGCCACCAGCGACACTTCGGGCATGTCCAGGCCCTCGCGCAGCAGGTTGATGCCGACCAGGACGTCGAACTTGCCCAGACGCAGGTCGCGGATGATCTCCACGCGCTCCACGGTGTCCACGTCCGAGTGCAGGTAGCGTACGCGGATGCCGTGCTCGCCCAGGTACTCGGTGAGGTTTTCCGCCATGCGCTTGGTCAGCGTGGTGATCAGCACGCGGTCGCCCATGGCGACGCGCGCGTTGATCTCGCCGAGCACATCGTCGACCTGGGTGGCCACCGGACGGATTTCCACTTCCGGATCGACCAGGCCGGTGGGACGCACGACCAGCTCGGTGATCTGCCCTTCCGAATGACGCAATTCGTACGGCCCCGGTGTGGCGGAGACGAAGATCGCGCGCGGCGAACGACCCTCCCACTCCTCGAACTTGAGCGGCCGGTTGTCCAGCGCCGAGGGCAGGCGGAAGCCGAATTCGACCAGCGTCTCCTTGCGCGAACGGTCTCCCTTGTACATCGCGCCGACTTGCGGAACGGTGACGTGCGATTCGTCGACCACCAGCAGCGCGTCGGGCGGGAGGTAATCGAACAGGCACGGCGGCGGTTCGCCCGGCATGTGGCCGGTGAGATGACGGCTGTAGTTCTCGATGCCATTGCAGTAGCCGACCTCGGCGAGCATCTCCAGGTCGAACTGCGTGCGTTGCGCGAGACGCTGGGCCTCCACCAGCTTGTTCTGCGCGTAGAGCTGCTCCAGCCGTTCGCGCAGTTCCTCCTTGATCGCGGTGATCGCGTCCAGCACGGTGCGCCGCGAGGTCACGTAGTGCGACCCGGGATAGATCGTGTAGCGCGGCAGCTTGCGCAGCGTCTCGCCGGTGAGCGGATCGAACATGGTGAGGTTCTCGATCTCGCCGTCGAACAGTTCGATGCGCAGCGCCTCGGCATCGCTTTCAGCCGGATGCACGTCGATCACCTCGCCGCGCACGCGGTAGGTCGCGCGGCGCAGTTCGGTGTCGTTGCGGGTGTACTGCATCTCGGTGAGGCGTCGGATCAGCTCGCGCTGCTCGATGCGTTCGCCACGCACCATGTGCAGCACCATCTTGAAGTACTCGTTCGGATCGCCCAGGCCGTAGATCGCCGATACCGTGCAGACGATCAGGGCGTCCTTGCGTTCGAGCAGTGCCTTGGTCGCGGACAGGCGCATCTGCTCGATATGCTCGTTCACCGAGCTGTCCTTCTCGATGTAGGTATCGGAGGACGGGACGTAGGCCTCGGGCTGGTAGTAGTCGTAGTAGCTGACGAAGTACTCGACCGCGTTGTGCGGGAAGAACGCCTTGAATTCGCCGTAAAGCTGCGCGGCGAGCGTCTTGTTGGGCGCCATCACGATCGTCGGCTTCTGCACCTGCTGCACGACGTTGGCGATCGTGAACGTCTTGCCCGAACCGGTGACGCCCAGCAGCGTCTGGTGGGCAAGGCCGTTCTCGAATCCGGCCACCAGTTTCTCGATCGCCTGCGGCTGGTCGCCGGACGGCTGGTAGGGCGATACCAGCTGGAAGCCTGCGGGATGGATCAGTTCGTTCATGGCCTGCGGGGGAGACAAGGCAATCGCTGAGTGTAGCCAGTACGGGTCATGAGGGCAGTCGCGGACTTTTCCTACCCGCACGGCATGCACTCACCGACTGGCGTACGTGAACGGGTCAGCGAGGATGCCGCCAGTCCGTGACTGGAGTCCCGCAATGCGCCGCGTCGTGAATGGATTCACCCTCGTCGAAGCCCTGGTTGCCGTGGCGGTCGCCGCCATCCTGCTCGCCATCGCCGTGCCGGCGTGCTCCCATGCGATGGCGGCGGCCAACTTGGGCTCCGTCCGAGCCGACCTCGCAGTCACCGTGCTGGACGCAGTGCGGCACTCCGCCATCACGGGCAGCGAAGTGGTGGTCTGTCCAGTCTCAGCGCCGGGACAGTGCAGTCGCTCGGCCAACTGGGACCAGGGCTGGATGGCCTTCGCGGACATCAACGGCAACCGGGTACCCGATGCGAACGAAACCCGGCTGGCCGGTCATACGGCGCTCCCGCGCCAGGTCCACCTGCGCAGCACCGCCGGCAGGACGCGGCTGGTTTTCCAGCCCAACGGCGGCAACGCCGGCTCCAACGTCACCTTCACCCTGTGCGATTCCCGGGGTCCCAAAAGCGCCACCACCCTGGTGCTGTCGAACGAAGGCAACCTCCGCAGCGGCCAGCCGACGACCAGTGCGGCGTGGGACTGTGTCTACGGGGGTTAGCGTGGCCTGCATGGGGCCGGAAAAAACAAAACCCGCCTTGCGGCGGGTTCTGCTTCTTGAATCTGGCGCCCGAAGTTGGACTCGAACCAACGACCCCCTGATTAACAGTCAAGTGCTCTAACCGGCTGAGCTATTCGGGCGAGGCCGCATATGATGCCTGCGGTCCTCTGCCCAAGTCAACGGTCCGGCCAGAGCTACACCATCACTCCCAAGGCCGGTTCCATGTCACGTTGCCGAACACCCACGGCTTGTTGGCGTTCTGCCGCGTCGCCGTGCACGACAGGATCGTCGCATCGATGGTCTCCTCCTTGGCGAAGTCGACCCAGACCGTGGAATTGGCGGGAATGTTCGTGAAATCGATCTGGGTCTTTTCGGTCTTCTTCTTGTCGTTGCTCGGCGATTGCGGGACTCCCGCGACGCCTGTTGCCTTGGTGGTGCCAACGACAGCCGACAGGACCTTGTAGTTGTCGAACTGCGGATAAGTGAGATTGCCGGTAACGGAGACGTCTCCGGCGCTCGAACTGCATGTGAAGGTAAACGACTTGGTCGAAGTCGAGTCATGCTCGCGGTAGTAGTTGCTGACAATCACGCTGCCCGCCACGTCCAGGGCAGTGACGTTGTTGCATGAATAGTCGTTCGGATCGTCATCCTGCTTGCTGCTGAGAGTGCCGCCACAGGAGCCCGTGTTGCTCGAAACCAGCCAGTCGACGCTGGGATCGTTCGTCGTCAGGTTGTCGCTCGTCTGCGGCAAGCCTGCAAGGTTCACGGTGAACTTGGCGCCATTGGAGCCACTACCGCTTGCGCTGACCGTGAACAACTGGCGGTCCGGCAACTCGCTTGCAACGGTGTCGTCATCGGGGTCCACGCCCTGCTGCATGACTGCAACACCCGAATTGGATCGGGTGATCGTCGCCGTGGCATAAGCGGCGTCCGTGTTGTTCGCATTGGTCAACGCATTGGTGCGGCCACGGTACGGCTCCGTAGCGTTGTAAGTGAGCGAACTGGCGGTTTCGACCTTCAGGATCGAGCTGTCATCGATGAAAGATCCGCTCTTGAGCACCTGCGATTTCCAGTAGGCAAGCTCGGTGAGATTGACCGTAGTGAAGGGCACGTAAGGCAGGACGCATTCCGTCTTGTTGCCGGGACAGTTGGTCGGCAGCAGTGCGGTCTTGATGCGCTCCTTCGCCTTTTCCTCGAGATGGTCGACGTACAGCCCGCGCAGATGCAGGTAACGCTCGTCGGTCGTGCTGCCGGTGGGCCGCTGGATGGCGAGTTCGGCGGGATTGTTGAGTCCGTAATCGTCGTACAGCTTGTCGGCGCCGACAGAGGAGGAAGCCGTCTGCATCAACTCCGCCAGGTAATCCTTCACGAACCCGCTGATGCCCTTGCTCGGGCTCCCGCCGTAGTTGTCCGCAGCCGTAGCATCGGGAACGCCGGTCGTGGCTGGGGCGGTCTTGCCGCTGGCAACGCCCGTGGGGATCAATGCCGTGTAACGGCTGTACATGTCCGCCGCGGTGCGCCAGAGGCCGTCCACGCGGATCATGCGGCACGATTCTTCATACGTGCCCTTGTTGGCCGCATCGGCCAGGACGAGGGTGCCGTTCTTGTCCCGCGTGTAATGCGAGTCCACCGCCTCGCCTTGTTGCAGCACGCGCTCCGGATCGAACTTGGCCACGTCCGTACGATCCGAATCGTGGTGGTCGCGGCAGCATTCGGTGCACAACGGACTCTGCTCGACACCAGAGGCGGGGCCCGTCAGCGCGGTGGCGCCCGGTGGCTTCAGCGTCGAGGAATCCGGCTTGTAGATGTCGTAGCGCTCGCCGGTCCAGATCGCCGGCCACTGGGCCTCCCGGTAGATCTCCGGCAGGTTGGTACCGCCAGCACCGTACTGGCAGGTGCAGGCGACAACCGTGGTTTCCACGCGGCGCTGGATCTGGACGTTGCCGCCGGTTTCGTTGGTATACGTCAGCACGTCGAACTTGGTACCGACGATCGAATTGTTTCCCTTCGATAGCAGTTCCGGACGCGGGTTGGTCGCCGCGGTCGAATCCGTCGCGCTTACGGCAATCGGAATCATGCCCGGCGTCGCCGGATTGGTCGTGCGCACGATGGGCTGCTTGGAACTGTCGCCCGAGAGGTCCTTGTCCACCAGGGTGGCCGAGGCGTCGAGCGCCGTCGGGCTCAGCACGGTGTTCATCGACAGGCTGCGGGCCTGGCCACCGGCATCGGTCCATTGGGCGACCATGCGCACCGTCTTGTAGTGCGCCGTGGCGTTGAGTGCGACCTCGTTGACTTCGTGGGCGATCGTGAGGCCGCCCACCGCACCTTCGGTCTGAGCCTGGCAGACATCATTGCCGCTGGCACAACCGGTCGCCGCCATGCTCTGCGCACCGTCGTATCCACCGGCACGCATGGCATCCATGTGGCTGCTGACCAAGGCGGCGACACGCGAGCGCGCCTTGCTATCCGCCGCAGTACGCACCAGGTTGGCCTGCAGGGCCGCCAGCGCCAGCAGGCCGGTGGAGAGGACCACCACCGCGATCATGACCTCGATCAGCGAGAAGCCCCGACCGTTCCGGATCAAACGATTGTTGTGATTCACCATGTCCTTGCTCCGGTCAGTAGCTGACGCGATCGTCCGCCCAGCCACCCGGCACGCCAGAGAACTTCTGGTTGCTCGGATCGTTGGCGAGATTGACGAGGACGTCGGAGTTGTAGATGACCGCCGCGGTGCCGTTGGCCTTGTCGATCTTGCCCTGCACGACGATCGATCCATACACCGCGGCGCCTGCATTCATGTCCAGCGTGGCGTTACCACCGTTCTGGACTTCGGTGGCCGACATCTTGTAACCCGTGGACGGCGTCAGCGTGGCGCCACCGGCCAGCGAGCGGAGCAGGATCAGGCCGAAGACCCGCCCCTGGATCCTGGCGGAGCCATCGATCACGAGCAGCACCGGGTGCGACGGCGTACCGACCTGCACATTGGAACCGACATCGCAGGCTGTCTGGCACCAGATCAGACCCGATGCATTCGAGTTGAGATAGGCCGAGGTCGTGCCCTGGCCGGGCGACAGCAGGTTCGCTGCGGTAGTCGCGGCAGAAGGAATGACGTGGGTTGCATTCTTGAACAGGAACGCCTCGTCCGTGCCCATGGTCACCATGGCCCCGGTATTCGGGTTCTTGTACTGCGTCATGAGCTTGGTTTCGCAGAAATAATCGCCGTCCGTGTCTTCCCAGGACCTGACCCCGAAAACGAACTCGAACAGATCGCAGGGAAAGTCCTGCGGCCGCACATCCAGGTTGACGCCACTGTTTCCATCGATATCGAGGATGTCGATGTCCTCGTCCTGCGTGTTGCCGGACTTGTCGTAGGAAATCGAGTGCTCTTCCTGGCACTGGCAGTCGTCGCACACGACGATGCCGTCTTCGATGGTCGGCGTGACACTGCCCTTGGTGAAGCGGGTGAACTCGTCGTAGTAGCAGGTATTCGGCGTACCCGTCTTGGTCATGTCCTTGCGCGTCCAGACGGACACGGGGACGCCCGGGCCGGCCGCATTCGGGTTGGTCACGATCTGGAGGCCGCCGGTCACGTCGACGCTACCCGATGCCACGACGGGCGGCTTGCCCGGCGGATTGTTGAGGATGTTGTAGCTGCCCACGATCTGCACGAGCGTGGACCGGGCGCCCTCATCCGGCAGGCTGCCTACGCTGACAAAGGTGAGCACGCTGGTGGGCGACATCTTCGCCGGATCGTCGGTGCACACCGTGGGATCCGTTTCCTTTTCCTTGTACGCCACGCGGCACAACACGGGACCCACGCCATACCGCGCCGGGAAACCGTTGCCCGTGGTGGCGATGGCATGGTTGAACGGCAGCATCTTGGCTTCCCAGCCGGAAACGGCGCCGCTGCCGTCGAAATCGTACCCACCACCGTTCCAGTAGCGCATGGTGGAGCGGCGCGTCACCGTCACGGTGATCTTGTTGCCGCCGGCATCCACCGTCTGCACCTGCGAATTCGGCTGGATCGCGCCGCAGGGGAACGTGGTGTCGGCATCGTCGCAGGCCGTCCACTTGCTTTCGTCGGTGATGAAGTTCGCGTTCTGGTGCAGGTACTCCATGCCCTCGGCAAGGCCGGCCTCCGCCACTTCGGTGACCAGCTTGGCCCTCAGGTCGTTGCCCGAGCTGCGCTGTTCGAACAGGCCGACATTGAGTGCGAACAGGGTCATCACGCTGACCAGCAACAGCAGCAGGACGACCACCAGCAGCACGTTGCCGGTTTGTGGGTTTCGATTCGACATGGCCATGTCCTTCTGAGACTTAGGGGGCGACCAGGGCCGAGCGCGGCCAGATCGTCCGTTTCAGCGTGCGGGAGGTGGAGGTGGCGTCGGACGTGAGGTGTCCGGTCAGCACCAGATTGATCGAGCCATCCGCCACGGCGGAAATGCTTACGGCATCCAGTGCCAGCTCGGAGCTGTTGAGCACCGAACCCGTACCGCAGGCCGGTGCCGCATCGGTGGCCGTCGCGAGCAGCATCTGACCATTCGCGTACGAGAACGTGCGGAACTTGCCGGTGCCCGCAGCCGTGTCGCAGTCGTATCCGATCTTCAGGCAGCTGGCGCTGGCGACCGGCGCGATATCGCAGGCCGACACCGGGGCATCGTCGCCCATGCCGACGTTGGCGAGCGGATCGGTCACTCCATGCGCGCGGCGCGCCTCCAGCGTGACGATGTCGGAGAGCGATCGCAGCTCCTGGGTCAGGCGCGTGGCGCGGATGGTTTCGCCGTTCGACTGGGAAATCGATGCCACGAGCGAGATCGCGGCGCCGGACACGATCAGCCCGAGCGTCAGGCCGATCATCAGCTCGACCAGGGTGACGCCTGCCTGGTGCTTCGCATGGACCCGTTTCAGCATGACTTGAACCCCGCCATGGCCGGCTCGCCGGAGGGCACGCAGAGGGTTGCCCTGCCCAACGCCGACACATCCAGCCGTAGTTTGAATTTCCCGTTCGGAGACGCCAGCGTCGTGGTGGCAGTGGTGCCCACCGGAGACGTAGCCCCGGTGCGGCTGCTGAACAGCAGCGCGCCCGGATTGGCCGACAGGGTCACCCCCTCGACCTGCGAAGTCGTGACTACAAGCTCACGGCCATCGGCCACCTTGCAGCTGTTGGCGACCGTGCAGTCGCACGCGTCAGCCGAACCGACCAGCTCGCCGAGCGTCGCCGGATCTGGCGCGGCGTTGGCGCCCATGCACCAGGAACCGGCACTGCCCTTGAAGTCGATCGACACGTCACGATTGCGCATGACCGCCTCGGCCCGGGCGCTCGCCAGCGTGTTGACGACCTTGTCGGCGGCGCCGCGCAGCCGGTACCGCTGGAAGAAATCCGAAAAAGAAGGCGACGCCAACGTCAGCAGGACGGCCAGCACCGCAACTGTGACCATGAGCTCAATCAGCGTGAAGCCTTGCGACTTTTGCACAGCGCTTCTCCCCTTTTGCAGGCTGCATCCTAGCCATCTTCGGCGGGCAATTGGCCCCGGGACCGATGACCGGGCCGTCATCTTGGATAAGCGGCTGCGGGCAGGCCCGGGGGCTCCCTACGATATACACTCGGAGCCGGACACCTGGGGGAAGGGCGCCATGCGCAGAATGTCGAGCGGTTTTACCTTGATCGAACTCATGATTGTCGTGGCTGCGATCGCAATCCTCGCGATGATCGCGCTGCCTTCCTACAAGGAATATGTGCAGAAGAGCCGCCGCTCCGAAGCCGTAAGCGCCATGGGCCGCATGCAACTCGCGATGGAGCGCTGGCGTGCTGACAATCCGTCGTACGCCAATAGCGCCGTTCCTTCGGCCTCGTACCCCGCAGTACCCACGAGCTCGTATTACACGTTTGCGCTGTCGGGGCAATCGGCGACCGGCTACACCGTGACCGCTACCAGAGCGGGCGCGCAGGCCGACGACCGTTGCGGAACGTTGACCTACACCTTCGCGGGCGATCTGTCCGCAAAGCCGCAGTGGGCAACGGCCAGCTGCAACTGACTGCAGCCATCACCGGCTGCAGTTGCGCTGTCAGCAGGCGATTGCAGCCGGGTCAGGCGACGACCCTGTAGCAGGGCTTGTATTCACCCGCGATCTTCATCCTGCGCTGCTCGACGAAGGCGCGTAGCAGCGCGTCCAGCGATTGCATGATGTCGGCATCGCCGTGGATCTCGAACGGCCCGCGCTCCTCGATACGCCGCATCCCGTCTTCCTTGACGTTGCCCGCGACGATGCCGGAGAACGCGCGACGCAGGTCCGCGGCGAGTTCGTGGGCCTTCCGGCCATGGTGAAGATCGAGCGCCGCCATCGCTTCGTGGGTGGGAACGAACGGACGCTGGAACGCCTCGGGGATCTCGACCGACCAGTTGAAGAAGAACGAGTCCTTCTGGGCGATGCGGTGCTCGCGCACCTTTCGTATTCCCGTCGTCATGCGCCTGGCCACTTCCGCGCTGTCGCCGGTGATGATCTGGTAACGACGCGTCGCTTCGTCGCCCAGCGTCAGACGGATGAAGCGATCGATCTGTTCGAAATACGGCGCCGACGTGCCCGGGCCGGTAAAGACGAGCGGAAACGGTAGCTCGGCGTTCTCCTCGCGCAGCAGGATCCCGAGCAGATAGAGGATCTCCTCCGCAGTGCCCACGCCACCCGGGAAGACGATGATGCCGTGGCCAAGCCGTACGAACGCCTCGAGGCGCTTTTCGATATCCGGCATGATCACCAGGTGGTTGACGATCGGGTTCGGCGATTCGGCGGCGATGATGCCCGGCTCGGTGATGCCGATGTAGCGCGTGTTGCGACGACGCTGCTTGGCATGCGCGATCGTCGCGCCCTTCATCGGACCCTTCATCGCACCCGGACCGCAGCCCGTGCAGATGTCCAGGCCGCGCAGTCCCAACTCGTACCCGACCTGCTTGGTATAGACGTATTCCTCGCGCGAAATCGAGTGCCCGCCCCAGCACACCACCAGGTTGGGATCCGCCGGTCTGAGCAGACGCGCGTTGCGCAGCAGACCGAACACCGAATCGGTGATGCCTTCGCTCGATTCCAGATCCCTGCCTGCATCTTCGCCAAGCTCGATCGCGATGTACGCCAGGTCGCGAACGGCGGCAAACAGCAGTTCGGCGACGCCATGGATGATCTCCCCGTCGACGAACGCCATGGCCGGTGCGTTGCGCAGATCGATACGGACGCCGCGATCCTGCTGCTGGACTTCGATATCGAAGTCGGGATACAGCTCGCGCGCCGCACGCGGATCGTCAGAAGCGCTGCCGCTCGTGAGCACCGCCAGTGCGCAACGGCGCAGCAGGTCGTGCATGCCCCCGGCGGATGCATCGCGCAGGCGCGCAACTTCGGTCCGCGACAATACGTCCAGGCCGCCTCGCGGATAGATGTGGGTGTTCACCGTCGGGAGACGGGTGTCGATCGATTCGATGCTGGCTTTCATTTCGCTTCTTCGCGTTCTTTTCTTCTCGGTTCCGGGGGACTCTAGCGCAGCGGCGCCCACAAAAAAACGGCCGGGTTTCCCCGGCCGTTCTTCGAAGCAGACTGCAGGCGCGATCAGAACTTGTAACGGAAGCTCACCTGCGCGGCCCAGCGCGAGATGCCCTTGTCGTCATAGATGTTCAGGCTGTCGGGCGTGTTGAAGCGGTACACGTACTTGCCCGTCGCCGGATCGATGCCGCCGTACTCGACCACGCCGCGCATGGCCGGGAACGCCACTTCCTCGACCTGCCCCCAATCCTTGTTCAGGAGGTTGCCGACGTTGAGGATGTCGATCGCCAGCTCGGCCTTGTGGCCCTTCCAGAAGCCCGGGAGCTCCTGTGCGATGCGCATGTCGAACTGGTTGACCCACGGGCTATGCGCCGCGTTGCGCTCGGCCACCTGGCCGCGGTGCGAGTTCAGGTATTCGTTGTTGTAAACGAAGTCCCAGAACGCGGCTTCCTCGGTCGGCGAACCGAACAGCACGTCGCCCGGCGCCGTCGGGATGTACAGCAGGTCGTTGAGGCGGCCATCGCCGTTGGCGTCGTTGTCGAAGGTGTAGCTGTACGGACGGCCGGTGCGGCCTTCGTAGAACATCGACACGGTGGTGTTGTTGTCGC
Organism: Lysobacter yangpyeongensis; assembly: GCF_042655745.1. Classification (NCBI taxonomy): domain Bacteria; kingdom Pseudomonadati; phylum Pseudomonadota; class Gammaproteobacteria; order Lysobacterales; family Lysobacteraceae; genus Lysobacter; species Lysobacter yangpyeongensis. Next base: position 1,383,386 of record NZ_JBHSNM010000001.1, read on the forward strand.
CGAAGAACGCGTGCTTCCAGGTCAGGGCCGCGGTGAAACGGTTCTTGATCTCGTAGCTGGACGTTGCGTTGACTTCCTCGTTGGACTGGAACACCGCCACGTTGCCGAGCTGCGAGCTCGAGGTCGAGCTGGTCAGCGGGCTGACTTCGTTCGCGTTGGTGTAGGTATAGGCCAGCGTCCAGCTCCAGTCGCCGTCGTTGAACGGCTTGTTGAGCGACAGCGTCAGCTGCTCGCTGCCGCCCTTGCTGGTCTGCTTGGCGATGATGGCGTCGTTGTACGCCGTGTTGCGGTTGCCGCGCGCAGTTACGCCCGAACCGGTGCCCTGCTGATTCCAGCGGGTCGGATCAAGTCCATTCGGGTTCCAGTAGATCAGCCGACCGTCCTGGCCCACCGCGCTCGCGGCGCCCAGGTTGAGCTGCTGGTAGTAGATGCCGTCCTTGACCGACGTCCACACCACTTCAGCCGAACCGACCAGGCCCCACCACGGCAGCTCCTTGTCGAACGCCAGGTTGGCCTTCCACACCGAGGGCTGGGCCAGGTCGTCGTCGATGAAGTCGACCGACTGCGTCGCACCGGCGCCCGGCGTGAACAGGTTGATCTGCTCCGACGGATCCGGGGAGAACTGCGTGATGCCGTTGTTGAAGATGTAGTCCGTGTACGAGATGCCGTTGTTGGCGTACGGGTTGGCCAGCCACACCGTCGCCGCGGCGCCCTTGAACAGGCCGAAGCCACCGCGCAGCTGCGTGCGGGCTTCATCGTCGAAGGTGTAGTTGAAGCCCACGCGCGGCGACCACAGCTCGGTGCCGTCGATGGTGTTGTCGTTGCGGACGCCGAAGGTCTGCGACGCGGCGGCGTTGAAGGCCGGCTTGTCGTCGACGATCGAACGGTCGTAACGCAGGCCGTAGTTCAGCGTCAGGTTGTAGTTGATCGCCCAGCTGTCCTGCAGGAACAGGCCCAGGTTGCGCTGGGTGAACACGGCGGCCATGTTGTCCAGGTTGCCGCCCTGCGGATAGAACAGCTGGTAGCGGCTGGAGATGCCGTTGGCGTAGTCGTCGATGCTGTTGAACGTGTAGACACCGTTCACTCGACGGCCGAACAGGTTGTAGACCTCGTTCGACTCGTAGTCGGCGCCGAACTTCACCGTGTGATCGCCGAGGAACAGGTTGCCGGCGAAGAAGCCGTTCCAGGTCTGCGTCTCGAGGACGTTGGCGTGGGTGTTTTCTTCGGTGCCGAAGTTCAGCGTCTGACCGCCCAGGCGGATGGCGACGGCCGGCAGGTCGGCCAGCGGATTGCGCACGGCCGAGTAGTCGCGGTAGGACACCTTGGCTTCGGTCGAGAACGTGTCGGTCCAGTCGCTGAAGAGCTGGGCAGTGTAGGTCTCGAGCGAGAAGTCACGGACGTAGTGGTACGTGTTCAACGCCAGCGACGAGTTGCCGAAGCCCTGCAGGAACGGGGTGTTCTGCTCGGTCTTGCCGTAGCGGAAGCTGGCGCGGTGGGCGTCGCTGATGTTCCAGTCGATCTTGAGGCCGTACTCCTCACTCTCGGTGTCGAGCGCCGGCTTGGTCAGCGTGCCGGGGTCGAAGCCGTAGACGTTGCGCGAGATGTCGATGATCTCGGCGATGTCGGCCGGATCGATGTTGACGATGTTGCTTTCGCCCGAGCCGATCGGACCGAAGCCGGAGTTGCCGGTGAACAGGCCCTTGCCCTTGTAGTTCTCGTAGTTGGCGAAGAAGAACAGCTTGTCCTTGACCAGCGGACCGCCGAAGGTGGCGCCGTAGGTGGTTTCGCTCTCGAACAGCTTGGGACGGATGTCGTTGTCGTTCTTGCCCGACCAGTCGTTGTCGCGGTAGATGCCGTAGACCGAGCCGTGGAATTCGTTGGTACCCGACTTCGTGACGGCGTTGATCACGCCGCCGGTGCCGCCGGAAATGGTCACGTCGTAGTTGGCGACGTCGATCGCGACTTCGTCGATGGTATCCATCGAGAAGGGCTGACGCGGGGTCGGCAGACTGTTGGATTCCAGGCCGAACGAGTCGTTGGTGCTGATACCGTCGACGCGGACGACGTTGAAGCGCGGGTTCTGGCCGCCCACGGAGATCTCGTTGCGCGCCTTGTCGGTCTGCGCCACGCGCGGATCGAGGCGCACGAAATCCTGCAGGTTGCGGTTGATGGTCGGCATCGTCGCGAGCTGCTCGCGGGTGATGTTCGAACCGGCGCCCATCTTGTTGGCGCTGAACAGCTCCGAGCCGGCGCCGGCGACCGCCTGGACGGCCTCGAGCGTCGTGACTTCGGCATTGAGCGCCGCGTCGACCTGGTTGACCTTGTCGAGGTTGAGGTAGATGCCGTCCTGGCTGCTCGAGCCTTCGCCGGCCTTGTTCACGCTGACCGTGTACGGGCCACCGACGCGCAGGCCGCGGGCGTTGTAGCGGCCATCGGCATCGGTCACGGCACGGCTGACGGTGCCGGACTCGGTGTGCGTGATGGTGACTTCTGCGCCAGCGACGGGCTTGCCGTCTGCGCCGACGACACGGCCGCCGATACCGGCAGCGGTGCTCTGCGCGAAGGCCGGCGCGGTGGCGAGGACGGCGAGCAGGCCGAGCGTGAGCTTCGACATGCGGACGCGGTTCGAATGAGTCATTGTCTGGATGCCTCGAAAGTTCGGAATTGAAAAAATCGGTAGCAAGCGGCGACAGGCCGCATCCGTGCCGGCCTCATGGCGAAAACTTATGAACCCCTGACCCGCCAAGCCTGGCCGGGTTAACGCCAGTTTAACCCATACTGTGGCGAACCGATGTCAATTCCTTGACCGTTGCCACGTGTCTCTCGGCCTGATGAGCCGGATCAGGGCGCCGGCGCGATCTGGAGGTAGGTCCCCAGCCCGTCGAGGAACATCTGGACCGAGATGGCAACCAGCAGCATGCCCATCAGGCGCTCGACGGCCGTAAGGACCCGGGTGCCCAGCCACCGGTAGAGGTAGGTGGCGCTGAAAAGGATCGCGGCGGTCGCGCCCCAGGCCAACAGGAGCGCCAGGCTCCAGTCGGCCAGCCTGCCCGGGTCGTTGCTGCCCATCAGCATCACCGCGGCCATGCCCGAGGGGCCTGCCACCAGCGGGATGGCCATGGGGACGATGAAGGGCTCGCCATCGGGCAACTCGCCCATCAGCCCTTCCGGCGGCGGAAAGATCATCCGGATGCCGATGAGGAACAGCACGATGCCGCCGGCGATCGAGACCGACTCCTGGCGCAGGTGCATCAGCTCCAGCGCGTACTTGCCGCCCCACAGGAACACCATCAGCACCCCGAGCGCGATCGTCAGCTCGCGCGCCAGCACGACCCGCTGCCGCCGAGCTGGCAGGCCCCGCAGCAGGCTGAGGAAGACCGGGATGTTGCCCAGCGGATCCAGGATCAGGAACAGCAGCAGGGCGGCGGAAGCGATGGTCATCGGTGCGTCGCTCAGGCGTCGGGGGCCCAGATCGCGCCGCGATGGGCATCGCCTGTGGCGGACAGCAGGGTAATGCAGGCGGCCGCATAGGCCTCGGGGTCGCGTGCCACCCGATCGCTTTCCTCCAGGAACGCCCTGGCGCGCAGTGGCGTGCGCATGGGCCCGGGTTGCAGCCCGCTGATGCGGACATTCGAACTGGCCAGCTCCGCCTGCAGCATGCCGACCAGGCCCGCGAGCGCGTGCTGCGCCAGTCCGTAACCGCCCCAGTAGGCCTGCCCCACGCGCGAAAGATCATCCAGTGCGAAAACCACGGCAGCATCGTCGGCCTTCTGAAGCAGCGGCAGGCAGGCCTGGGTGAGCCACCACCGCGCCGTCAGATTCACATGGATGGCGCGCGCGAACGCTGCGGGATCGGTCTGCGACAACGGCGTCAGGCCGGCGAAGTTGGCGGCGCAATGGAGCACGCCGTCGAGCCGGCCGAGCCCGGAGCCGATGCGCTCGGCCATCTCGGCGTAATCGTCGGCGGAAGCGCCCTCGAGGTCGAGCGGATACAGCAACGGCTCGGCGCCGACCGCGGCGACGGCATCGTAGACGCGATTCAAACGCGGGACCTTGCGACCGAGCAGCACGACCGTGGCGCCCTCACGCGCGCAGGCAACGCTCGCGACGGAGCCCAGCCCGCCATGCGCGCCGGAGACCAGGACGACGCGATCCTTCAGGGCCTGCGGCGAAGCGGCCTCCGATGCGGCGCTCACTGTTGCTGCGCTTCGCTGATCATGCGGGCGAGCTCGCCCGATTCGAACAGCTCGATGGTGATGTCGCAGCCACCGATCAGCTCGCCATTGATGAAGAGCTGCGGGAACGTCGGCCAGTTGGAATAGCGCGGCAGGTTGGCGCGCACTTCCGGATCCTCGAGCACGTTGATGGTGTGCAGCTGGCTGGCGCCGGCCGCCTTCAGCGCCTGCACGGCGCGACTGGAAAAGCCGCACATGGGGAACTGCGCGGTGCCCTTCATGAAAAGGACGATCGGATGGCCTTCGACTTCGGCCTGGATCCGCTCAATGACAGACATGGACTGCTCCTGCTGGATGGCTGCGATGGACGCCGCTGGAATGGCGCGTCCCCGGCGTGTGAGGCCGGGCCGCTGAACGTGGGGATACAATGCGCATTGTAAAAGCTTTCGCCCCGCTCCCGTCCGCCGGTCTGGCACGGGCGCCCCCATTCCCACACGCCAGCAAGGAGCCAGCCATGGCCATCGAACTGCCCCCGCTTCCGTACGACCGCAACGCGCTCGAGCCGCACATTTCGGCCGAAACGCTCGAATACCACTACGGCAAGCACCACCAGGCCTACGTGACCAACCTCAACAACATGATCGCGGGCACCGAGTTCGCCGACATGTCGCTCGAGGACATCATCCGCAAGTCGCAGGGCGGCATGTTCAACAACGCGGCGCAGGTGTGGAACCACACGTTCTACTGGAACTGCCTGAAGCCCAACGGCGGCGGCGAACCCACAGGCAAGCTGGCCGAGGCGATCAACAAGGCCTTCGGCGACTTCGCCAAGTTCAAGGACGAATTCACCAAGGTATCGGTCGGCACCTTCGGCTCGGGCTGGGGCTGGCTGGTGCAGCGTCCGGACGGTTCGCTGGCTCTCGTCAGCACCTCCAACGCGGGCACGCCGCTCACCGGCGAAGACAAGCCGCTGCTGACCTGCGACGTGTGGGAACACGCGTACTACATCGACTACCGCAATGCGCGCCCGAAGTACGTCGAGGCGTTCTGGAACCTGGTCAACTGGGATTTCGTGGCATCCAACCTGCGCTGATCCAGCACGCGCGGAAACCGACGGCCGGGGCGACCCGGCCGTTTTTCTTTGCCGGATCTGACCTTTGGCACCTAGCGCGCTGCCAGGGAGCGGCTACCCTGCCGCAACTTCCCGAGGACCGACCATGGCCGCACCCGCGCTCCCTGCCCTGCTTCCCTACGCGATGACCGCCGGCATCGGCCTGATGTATTACCGCCGCATCCGCCGCCAGTTCGGCCGGCAGCCGTGGCAACCCAGGCGCACGATGGTGCGGATCGCGTTGCTGGCGCTGGTCCTGGCTTCCCTGGTGCTTGCCGGGATCTTCGTGCCGGGAGCGGCACTGGCTGTCGCGACGGCTCTGGCCCTGGGTGCGGCGCTCGGCATGTACGGCATTTCGCAGACCCGCATCGAGCTGGTCGATGGGCAGCGCAGTTACCTGCCCAATCCGTGGATTGGCGGTGCACTGTCGCTGCTGCTGGTCGGGCGCCTGGCCTGGCGCCTCATGCACGGCGGCTTCGTCCAGGCACAGCCCGGGGGCGCGAGTCCCCTCACGCTGGCCTTCGCGGCCGCGCTGATCGGCTACTACCTGACCTATTCGATCGCGCTGGCGCTGCGCATGCGCCGGCTGGTTCCCGATTCGTCGATCGCGTGAGCGAAAGGGGCGGCTGGGTCGTCTGTATTGCGCCTTACGCCTGAAGGGAAGCAATCACCGCCGCGACCTGCGCCTCACGACCCAGCGCAGCCCCCACCCGCTGCAGCGTCGCAGCAAGGTCGGTCGCCGAGTCCGCGCGCAGCGTCGCATGGCCGACCTTCCGGCCCGCGCGCGCTTCCTTGCCGTAGTCGTGCCAGTGTCCACCCGCTTCGCGCAGGACTGCGTTCGCGTCGGGCATCTGCCCGATCCAGTTGAGCATGCAGGCCGTGCCCACCATGCGCGTATCGCCCAGCGGCAGGCCGAGCACCGCGCGCAGATGGTTCTGGAACTGCGAGGTCTCGCTGCCCTCGATCGTCCAATGGCCGGAGTTGTGCACGCGTGGCGCCAGTTCGTTGGCCAGCAGCACGCCGTCGCGGCAGAACAGTTCCAGCGCGAAGACGCCGACGTAGTCGAGGGCTTCGGCCAGCTTCTTCGCATGCGCGAAGGCGGTCTGCGCCATCGCCGCATCCACCTCCGCGGGCGCGAGACTGGCCGACAGCACGCCATCGACATGCCAGTTTTCGGTCAGGGGCCAGGTGCGGAATTCGCCGTCGCGGCCGCGCACGGCGACCACGCTGAGTTCGCGTTCGAACGCGACGAAGCCTTCCAGGATCAGGCCCACGGTGCCGGCCTGGGCGCCGAGCGCATCCCAGGCGGCTGCGGCATCGGCGGACGTCCTGATGCGGAACTGACCCTTGCCGTCGTAGCCGAGGCGACGTGTCTTGAGGATGCAGGGCGTGCCGAGTTTCGCGATGGCGTCATCGAGCTCTTCGCGCGTAGCGACCGCTGCGAATTCGGGCACCGGAATGTCGAGTTCGCGGAACAGCGTCTTCTCGGCGAGGCGGTCCTGCGCCACGGCCAGCGCGCGCGGCTGCGGGAAGACCGGAACGCGCTCGGCCAGCCACTGCGCGGATTCGGCCGGCACGTTCTCGAAATCGAACGTGGCGACGTCGATGCGCGACGCGAATTCGCCGAGCGCTCTTTCGTCGCGCCAGTCGCCGACGATCAACGGGGCGAACTGTCCCGCACAGGCATCGGCGACCGTATCCATCACCAGGAAGCGCAGGCCGAGTGGTGCGCCTGCGAGGGCCATCATGCGGGCGAGCTGTCCGCCGCCCAGGATTCCGACCGTCGTCATGGCGTCACTTGCGCGGATCGTCGTTGGCGATCACGTCGTCGGTCTGCTTGGCGCGGAACGCTTCGAGCGCAGACCCGATCGCGGGGAACTCGCTGGCGAGCATCGCCGCCGCGAACAGGCCGGCGTTCGCGGCACCTGCATTGCCGATCGCGAACGTCGCGACCGGCACCCCCGCCGGCATCTGCACGATCGACAGCAGCGAGTCCATGCCGTTCAGCGCCTTGCTCTGCACGGGGACGCCCAGGACCGGCACGGCCGTCTTCGACGCGAGCATGCCGGGCAGATGGGCTGCGCCTCCCGCGCCGGCGATGATCGCCCGCAGGCCGCGCCCGGCCGCCGTTTCCGCATAGGCAAAGAGCACGTCCGGAGTCCGGTGCGCGGAGACGACGCGTACTTCGTGGGGAACGCCCAGTGCCTCGAGCCGCGCGGCGGCGTGTTGCATCGTCTCCCAGTCGGAGCGGGAGCCCATGACGATGCCGACCAACGGGCGTTCTTCGGTTGCTGCCATGACGGTTCCAATCGTCAAAACGGTATTCTACCGGCCTTCCGCCGCGCCTTCATCGCCATGGACCGCAAACTGCTGGATCTGCTCGTCTGTCCCACCACCCGCCAGCCCCTGGCACTGCTGGATAACCGCAGCCTGCAGGCCCTGAACGCCGCGATCGCCGCTGGCGGCCTGGTGCGTGGCGACGGCAGTCCCCAGACCGAGGCGCTGCGCGAAGCCCTGGTGACCCGCGACCGCAAGACGGTCTATCGCGTCGACGACGGGATCCCGGTGCTGCTGGCCGAGGAGGCGCTGGCGACGAACCAGGTCGCGGGATTCCCTGCGGCATGAGCGGCACGGAGCTGCGCGAAGAGATCCTGCTTCCGCCGGCCGAGGCGATCGAGGCCGACGTCGCCCGCGCGCTGGCCGAAGACATCGGCGGCGGCGACGTGACCGCGGCGCTGTTGCCGGATGCCGCCGACACTGCCTACCTGCTGTGCAAGGAAGACAGCGTCTTCTGTGGCCGCCCCTGGTTCGACGCCTGCCATCGCGCGCTCGATCCGGAGGTGCGGATCGACTGGCGCGTGCGCGAAGGCGACCGGGTCCGCAAGGGCACCGTGCTCGCGACGCTGCAGGGCCGCGCACGCGCGCTGGTGACGGCCGAACGGGCCTCGCTCAACTTCCTGCAGACGCTGTCCGGAACGGCGACCGTCACCGCGGCCCATGTCGACGCCGTGCGCGGCACCGGCGCGCGCATCCTGGACACGCGCAAGACCCTCCCCGGCCTGCGGCTGGCGCAGAAGTACGCCGTGCGGGTAGGCGGCGGCGTCAACCACCGCATGGGCCTTTACGACGCGGTGATGCTCAAGGAAAACCACGTGCGTGCCGCCGGTTCGCTGACGGCAGCGATCCGCGCGGCGCGTGCGATGCACGCGGCCCTGCCCCTGATCGTCGAAGTCGAATCGCTGGCGCAACTGCAAGAAGCCCTGCGCGAAGGCTGCGACCGCATCCTCATCGACGATTTCGACGCGGACATGCGCCGCGAGGCGGTTCGTATCGCGCATGCGGCGCCGTATGAGGGCCGCATCCCGCTGGAGGTGTCCGGAGGCGTCGACATGACCACGCTGCGCGCGATCGCCGAGGACGGCGTCGACTGCATTTCGATCGGCGGTCTGACCAAGCACGTCCACGCGATCGATCTGTCGCTGAAGCTGGGGCCGCCACCGGCGGCTTGACGGGCGAACTTCCCGCAACAAAAAGCGGGCCGACCGGCCCGCTTTCGTGCGATGGCAAGGCGGAAGTTCAGCCCACCACGATCGTGATCACCGCCGCGGCCACCGCCACGATCAGGCCGATCCACAACCAGTTCCCGCCGCGGGACGGGGATTGTGTCGCCCGGGTGGCGACGATGTGCACCGGCTCCTGGCCCGCCGCGCCGGAAAGGCGGAAACGCAGCTTGTCGAAACCGACTTCGTCGCCCTTGCGCGCGGTGTCCTTCATGACCCGACGGTCGTTGAGGAAGGTGCCGTTCGTGGAGTTCAGATCCTCGATGTGGACGCCATTTTCGCCGGGCACGAGGCGTGCGTGGACGCGCGACAATCCCAGATCGTTGATATGGATGTCGCACTCCGGCGACCGACCGATGGTGACGGGGCCATGCAGCGGATAGCTGCGCCCGAACACTCCGCCGGTGAGGCCGCGAAGGACGTACATCGGCACCACCTGGCGCACGGCGGTCACGCCCGGATCGTCGTTCGCCGCGTGCGGATAGCCGATGCCATTGGCTTCGTCGGAGCCACGGACCGCGATCGTATCGACCGCGGCCAGCCGCGCGAGCACGTGATCGAAAGTGACGCTGTCGCCGGGTCGCAACGCGATCAGCCCATCGACATGGCGACCGTTGACGCTGACGGTGGTTCCGGAAGGCACTTCCAGCATCACGCCGGTAGCGCTCACATGCAGCTGGCAATGCTGCGGGAGCACGCCTGGCGTATCCAGGACGATGTTCGAGCGAGGATCGGAGCCGACCCGGTTGACACCCTGCCCCAGCAGGACCTGTGGGTGTTCCCCACCCGGAAATACCAGTTTCATCGACACGCCGCCCCTCCCCGGCGAACGTAAACTTGTGGCGCGCATTCTGCGCCACTACCTTGAACCGATGCCGACTCTAATCATCCTGATGATCGTGTCTGCGATGGCGTTCGCGTTCTGGAACGCCAGCCGCGCCGCCGCCGAACGCGCCGAAACGCTCGGACGTGACGCCTGTCGCAATGCCGGCGTGCAATGGCTCGACCACAGCGTGCACGCCACCGGACTGCGCGTATGCCGGCAGGAAAACGGGTGGCTCGGCTTCGAACGCACGTTCCGCTTCGACTACTCGCACAACGGCGACGATCGCCACAGCGGACGCCTGGTGTTGCGTGGCGATCGGCTGGTGGCGTTCAGTGGCCCGGTAATGCCTTCGCCGGTTCCGATGAGGCCGCAGCACTAAGCGGGCCAGAGCGCACACTCAGCGCACGCAATACGGCCGAGCAACGCGGCGCACGCGAGGGGGCATCACTTGACGATGCGCAGATGGCCGCTGCGGCGCGGGGTGGGCGTCGGCGGCTCGTCGCCATCGTCGGGGGCACCGTCGTCGGGCACGATGCTGAGGGGCGAATGCGCGGCCTCCTCGTCGCCGGCCTCGACCTCCATCTCCGCCTCTTCGGCCGGGTCGCCCGCCAGGGATTCCTCCGGTAGTGCCATGCCCTGCCCCGTTTCCCTGGCATAGATGGCGAGCACGGCCGAGATCGGCACCGATACGGCGTGACTGACTCCGCCGAAGCGCGCGCTGAAGCGGATGACATCATTGGTCATCTGCAGGCCGGCCACGGCGCGCTCGGCGACGTTGAGGACGATGCGACCGTCCTTGACCGCATGGGCCGGCACCTGGACGTGCGGGCGCGTGGCATCCACCAGCAGGTGGGGGGTCATGCCGTTGTCGGCGATCCACTCGTACAACGCCCGCAGCAGATACGGGCGGTGGCTCGTCATGGTGTTGCTGTCTTCACTCATGCCGGCAGTGTAGCGCCGAGCGCCGGCGGCGGAAGACGGGGGCACGGCTCCTTTCCGGCCGGCAACGGTGCCGTCAGGCCGGGATGTCGCGCAGCTTGCGCTCGGCGTCCGTGAGGCTGCGGGTGAACCCGGGGTTCCGGAAAATCCGGTTGCCGTAGTCCTCGATCACCTTGCCGTCCTTCGGCAGCGGCACGCCCAGGGCCGGCAGGCGCCAGATGATCGGGGCCATCGCGCAGTCGGCCAGGCTCATCTCCGGATTGAGGAAGAACTTGCTGGCCTTGAACAGCGGCACCGAGGCCGTCAGGAGTTCCTTCAGGCGCTTGCGCCCTGCTTCGGCCTGCACCTTGTTGCCCAGCTGGATCGCCTGGACCTGCGGCACCCAGTCGTGTTCGAGACGAAGCATCGCCAGGCGCAGGCGGGCGCGCGAGAGCGGGTCGACCGGCATCAGCGGCGGATGCGGATAACGCTCGTCGAGGTATTCGCTGACCACGCTCGCCGCATACAGGACGAGATCGCGTTCGACCAGGGTCGGCACGGAGTGGTACGGGTTGAGGTCGACCAGGTCTTCGGGCGGATTCTGCGGGTCGACCGGAATCAGGTCGTACGTGACGCCCTTGGCCGCCAGCACCAGCCGTACCCGGTGGCACAACACGCAGTCGGTGGACGAGAACAGGGTCAGGGCATTACGCATACGTGGACTAGCCGCCATCATCGATTGCTCCTGCAGTCGGTTCGACCGGTTCCATGCACCGGTCTTGGCGCCGCCCGCCCCCTGCGGTCGGTCGCCCGGGTTCCCGAGACTAGCGTTACTGCCGGAAAAAGTCGCCCCCCGCAGCCCTCAAACGAAACGCCCGGCACAGGGCCGGGCGTCGTTGGCGAAGCGCTTAGTGATGCACGTCCTTCCAGTACTCGTGCTTGAGCAGGTACGCCATGAAGGTGAAGAACGCCAGGAACAGCACCGCCCACACCCCCACCTTCTCGCGCTTGAGCGCTGCCGGCTCGCCGGCGTATTCGAGGAAGGTCGTGATGTCGCGGACCGACTGGTCGAACTGCTCCGGCGTCTGCGTGCCCGGCGTGGTGATCTTGAGCCCATGCACCGGACGCTCGCCCGTCGCCTTGTCCGGCTCGCCGTACTCGGCGTGCTGCAGGCCCTGCATCTGCCACAGCGGGTTGGGCATCGAGGCATTCGGGAACAGCGTGTTGTTCCAGCCCAGCGGGCGCGACTCGTCCAGGTAAAACGACTTCAGGTAGGTGTAGATCCAGTCGCTGCCGCGCACGCGCGCAATCAGGCTGAGATCCGGCGGCATCTTGCCGAACCACTGCTTGGCGTCGTCCTCGGTCAGCGTCACCTGCACCTGGTCACCGATCTTGCCGCCGGTGAAGTTGAGGTTCTGCATCACCTGGTCCGGGGTCAGCCCCAGGTCTTCGCCCATGCGGGAGTAACGCAGATACTTGAGCGAATGGCAGCCCGAGCAGTAGTTCATGAACAACTGGGCGCCACGCTGCAGCGACGCACGGTCGCCCAGGTCCGTACCCGAGTGCAGCAGGTTGCCACCCTCGCTCGCCGCCGCCGTGGCGGAAACCAGGAGGCCGGCAGCGAAGACAGTAAGAGTGCGGACGAAATTCATCTTAGTCATGCGTCGTCACCCGTTCCGGCACAGGCTTGGTGGAATCGATCTTCGTCCACACCGGCATGGTGATGAAGAAGGCGTAGTACAGGAAAGTCAGCACGCGACCGATGATGGTCTCGACCGGGTCCGTGCCCGGGCCGGCGCCGATCTTCATCAACCACAGGAACGAGATGACGAAGATCGCCAGCATCGCCCACGAGAGCTTGCCGCGGTAACGGAACGACTTCACCGGAGCGCGGTCGAGCCACGGCGCCAGGAACAGCAGCACGATGGCGCCGAACATCACCAGCACGCCCCACAGCTTGATGCCGAAGAAGGACGGCACCACGCGCAACATCGCGTAGTAGGGGGTGAAGTACCACACCGGCTTGATGTGCTCGGGCGTGACCAGCGGGTTGGCCGCGGTGAAGTTGTCGTGCTCGAGGAACCAGCCGCCGAAGGTCGGCGCGAAGAAGATGATGAACGCCGCGATGATCAGGAAGAAACCGGCGCCGAACAGGTCCTTCACCGTGTAGTACGGATGGAAGGGGATGCCGTCGGCCGCCTTGTTCGCATCCCAGCGGTTGCCCTTCGGGCCCTTCTTGATGTCGACGCCGTCGGGGTTGTTCGACCCGACTTCATGCAGCGCGCCCAGGTGCAGCACGACCAGCAGCAGCAGCACCAGCGGCATCGCGATCACGTGCAGCGCGAAGAAGCGGTTGAGGGTCGCATCCGAGGGGATGTAGTCGCCCATGATCCACTCGGTCAGGCCCGTTCCGATGTAGGGAATGGCGCCGAACAGCGAAATGATCACCTTCGCACCCCAGAACGACATCTGGCCCCACGGCAGCACGTAGCCCATGAAGGCTTCGGCCATCAGCACGAGGTAGATGAGCATGCCCAGGATCCACACCAGTTCGCGCGGCTTCTTGTACGAGCCGTACATCAGGCCGCGGAACATGTGCAGGTAGACGACGATGAAGAACAGCGAGGCGCCGGTGCTGTGCATGTAGCGGATCAGCCAGCCCCACGACACATCGCGCATGATGTACTCGACCGAGGAGAACGCTTCGGCGGCGCTCGGCTTGAAGTGCATCGTCAGGAAGATGCCGGTGACGATCTGGTTGACCAGCACCAGCAGTGCGAGCGAACCGAAGTAGTACCAGAAGTTGAAATTCTTCGGCGCGTAGTACTCGGTCATGTGCTTGCGGTACATCGGCATGAGCGCCGGTGCCCGATCATTGACCCAGTTGGCGACGGTGTTGGCGGTGCGCGTAATCACGTTGCTCATGGGCTCACGCGGCTCCTGCATTGGACGGATCCACGCCGATCACCAGCGTGTTGTCGCCCTCGAAGTGGTACGGCGGTACCGGCAGGTTGGCCGGGGCGGGCATGTTCTTGAACACGCGGCCCGCCGCGTCGTAGCGCGACTTGTGGCACGGGCAGAAATAACCGCCCTTCCACTCCGGATCGAACGGCTCCGGCTTGATCTCCGGCTTGAACTCCGGCGCGCAACCCAGGTGGGTGCACACGCCGATCAGCACGCCGATGTCCGGACGGATCGAACGGGTGCCGTTCTGCGCGTACTTGGGCTGCTGGTCGCTGTTATCCGACTTGGGATCGAGCAGCAGGCCGTCGAGCGACGGCAGCACGTCGAGCATTTTTCTGGAGCGCCGCGACACGAATACCGGCTGGCCGCGCCACGCAAGCGTGAGTTGCTGTCCCTCCTGCAACGCCGTGATGTCCATGGACACCGGTGCGCCGGCCTGTTTGGCACGTTCGCTCGGGCTCCAGGACTTGATGAACGGTACCGCCGCAAATCCCGCCCCGACTGCGCCGACCACGGTGGTGGTCGCGGTCAGGAAACGGCGGCGGCCCTGATTGACGGGGCTGTCCCCTTGGTTGGCCATCCGGCACTCCGCAAAGCTTCTGAAAAACGAAGTTCACACGGCCGCCGCCACTGGCGACGGCTCGCGGCTGAAAAAAGACGGCGAAGTGTAACGGAAGGGTGAATGACCCGACAATCCGGCGGAATGTGAACCGCCGCGGGGCTTTGCGTCGCTCAGCGCGAGCCCGTGCCCGCTCCGCCCGCGGCCACCGGTGCGCCGGCGCTGCGGTAACGGTCGGCCAGCAGCGCCACACGCTGGACATAGCGCTGGGTTTCCGCGTACGGCGGGACGCCCTTGTACTTGTCGACCGCGCCTTCGCCCGCGTTGTATCCCGCGGCCGCCAGCTTGAGATCGCCGTTGAAGCGTTTGAGCAGCCAGCCCAGGTACTGGACGCCGCCGCGGATGTTCTGCGCGGGATCGAAGGCATTGCTGACGCCGAAGCGGCGTGCAGTGGCCGGCATCAGCTGCATCAGGCCCTGCGCTCCGACGCGCGACAGCGCGCCCGGGTTATAGGACGACTCGGCGTGGATGATCGCCCGCACGATCGCTTCCTCGACGCCGAACTGCGCCGCAGCGCTGGCGATTTCCGATCGGTAGGCGTCGGTATTGAGGCGGATCCGCCCGAAGTTGACGCCTGGCAGCGCCCCGCAGGCGTAGCAGTTCTCGATCTGGAATATCGGGAACTCGACCCGTGTCACCTTGACATTGGCGACCCCTCGGGGACGCCGATTGCTGTAGTTGCGGACGCCGTTGCCGTCGATATACGAGTAGGTGACGGTGGAGCCCATGCGCAGGAACCGCGCCTTCATCCCGGTCTCGCTGCCCGGGGCGGCGCCGAGCGTCGCCGGCGATCCGGACACGGCCATCGCCGGCGTCGCATTGCCCACGGCGGCCTTGGGGGGCGCCGGTGCCGGTGCCGGCCGGGGCTGGTCGGCCCGATAACTGATTACGGTGCACTTCGCACCGGCAACGCGCTTGCTGACATAGGCGCGGGTGCCGTCGGGAGCGTCGCAGCGGTAAAGGCTGCCGGCCCACGCAGGCGTCGAAGCCAGCGCACCCAATACGGCCAGAATTCCCCATGCCCCCTTCATGCGGCGGACTATCCCCGGATTCGGAATGCTTTACAAGTCTTTGATTTGTATGAACGCGACGGTGATCGCGTTTCGGTCAGGGGCATCGGAGCGACCGGCGTGGCGGGGCGGCTACAATGCGCGCCCCGGTGCGGAGTAACCGCCGCCCTCCCGGCTCCCGAACATATGAATGACACGACCATCGCCCCCGAGGCGAACACCCCCGACCCGCGCCTGCCAGCCAGGGGCAAGCTCTTCATCGAGACCCACGGCTGCCAGATGAACGAGTACGACTCGGCCAAGATGGCCGACGTCCTCGCCGCCAGCGATGGCCTCGAACTGACCACGAACGTCGAGGAAGCCGACGTCATCCTGATCAACACCTGCTCGATCCGCGAGAAGGCGCAGGAGAAGGTCTTCAGCCAGCTCGGCCGCTGGAAGCAACTCAAGCAGGGGGGCAAGCCCGTCGTGATCGGCGTCGGCGGCTGCGTGGCCTCGCAGGAAGGCGAGGCGATCATCAAGCGCGCGCCCTTCGTCGACCTGGTCTTCGGCCCGCAGACCCTGCACCGCCTGCCGGAGCTGATCCAGTCCAGGCGCGAAACCGGCCAGCCGCAGGTCGACATCAGCTTCCCCGAGATCGAGAAGTTCGACCGCCTGCCCGAGCCACGCGCCGAGGGGCCGTCCGCTTTCGTCTCGATCATGGAAGGCTGCAGCAAGTACTGCTCGTTCTGCGTGGTGCCCTACACCCGCGGCGAGGAGATCAGCCGCCCGTTCGAGGACGTGCTGGTCGAAGTCGCCGACCTCGCCGCGCAGGGCGTGCGCGAAGTCACCCTCCTCGGCCAGAACGTCAACGCCTACCGCGGCCCGATCGCGCCGGTCGAAGGCGCAGGCGAGGACGACCAGCCCAGCGGCGCGTGCGAGGGCCTCGGCCCGAGCGAACCGCTCGTTGCCGACCTGGGCCTGCTGATCCGCGCCATCGCCGAAATCGAAGGCATCGGCCGCATCCGCTTCACCACCTCGCATCCGCTGGAGTTCTCCGACTCGCTGGTCGAGGCCTATCGCGACGTGCCCAAGCTCGCCAACTTTCTGCACCTGCCCGTGCAGGCCGGCAGCGACCGCGTGCTCGCCGCGATGAAGCGCGGTTACACCGCGCTCGAGTTCAAGCAGAAGATCCGCAAGCTGCGGGCGGTGCGTCCGGACATCTCGATCTCGTCGGACTTCATCGTCGGCTTTCCGGGCGAAACCGATGCGGATTTCGAGAAGACGATGAAGCTGATCGAGGATGTCGGCTTCGACCAGTCCTTCTCCTTCATCTACTCGCGCCGTCCCGGCACGCCCGCGGCGGACCTCGAAGACACGGTGTCGAGCGAGGAGAAGCACGCACGCCTTTCGCGCCTGCAGGCGACCATCAACGCCAAGGCGCGCGAGATCAGCGAGGCCATGGTCGGCAGCGTGCAGAAGGTGCTCGTCGAAGGGCCTTCGAAGAAGAATCCGAACGAGCTCACCGGCAAGACCGAGAATATGCGTTCGGTGAACTTTCCGGGGCATCCGCGCCTGGTCGGGCAGTTCGTCGACATCGTCATCACCGAGGCGATGAGCAATTCGCTGCGCGGGCGCGTGGTGGTGGCGGAGGAAGCGGTGGCGTGAAGCCGGGCGGCGGTGGCGCTGCCTATCGTTCCACTGCGCGGCGATTCAAGGGTTCCATGTGACGGCTTCGTTGTTGTAAAGCGCATCCCGTCTTGTTCCTGACACCAGTGCCGAACCACAGCAAAAGACACTGGATTCCCGCTTTCGCGGGAATGACGATCAAAGGCAACAGCAACGGCCAAGGGCACCGGGTTGCCGGCTTCGCCGTGGCAAATCGCTTCCCGCTTTAGCGGGAATGACGAGCAACAGCAAAAGCAGGCGGCCAGCAAGCCGGTGCCGGCTAATCCTCGCGATACACCGCCTTGCCGTCGACGTACGTCGCCTGCACGGTGAGCGAAGCCAGCGTCGACGGATCGAGCGCCAGCGGGTCCCCGGCGACGACGACGAAATCCGCGCGCTTGCCGGCCGCGAGGCTACCCACTTCGTTCTCGGCGAAACCGGCGTACGCGGCGTCGAGGGTGAATGCGCGCAGGGCTTCGAAGGTGGTCAGTTTCTCCTGCGGCATCCAGCCGCCGACCGGCTTGCCTTCGACGTCGGTGCGGGTCGCGGCCGCGTACAGCCCCAGGCGTGGGTCGACGGATTCGACCGGGAAGTCCGAGCCGAACGCCAGGCGCGCGCCGCTGTCGCGCAATTGCCGCCACGCGTAGGCGCCGACGATGCGCCGCGGACCGATGCGCTCTTCCGCCCATGGCATGTCGCTGGTGGCGTGGGTCGGCTGCATCGACGCGATCACGTGCAGTTGCGCCAGGCGGGGCAGATCGTCCGCGGCGAGCACCTGCGCGTGTTCGATGCGCCAGCGATGATCGCCCGAGGCGTCGGCGCCCAACGCCTTCGCGTAGGCCTGCAGCACCTCGTGGTTGCCGCGGTCGCCGATCGCATGCGTGGCGACCTGCACGCCGCAGCCCTTGGCCTTGACGGCGATGCGCAGCAGGTCGGCCGGCGAGGTCAGCATCAGGCCGCGGTTGCCGTGATCGTCGCTGTAGTCCGCCAGCAGCGCCGCGCCGCGGCTGCCCAGCGCGCCGTCCGCGTAGAGCTTCACCGTGCGCATCTGCAGGCGTCCGGACGGGTGCCGGTACAAGCCGTCGCGGCACAGCTTCGCCAGCGCGTCGCCGTCGCCGGCTGCCATCGCGGTCACGCGCAGCGGCATCTCGCCGCGATCGGCGAGCCGGCGATAGCGCTCCAGTTCGGCGAACGGAATGCCCGCGTCGTGGACGCCGGTCAGGCCGTGTTTCACCGCGTCGCCCATGCCCAGCGCGAGCGCGCGTTCGGCGGTCGCTGCGTCCAGCGGCGGGCGCGCGTCCTCGACCAGCGCCATCGCCGCGTCGACGAGTATTCCGGTCGGCTGCCCTTTCGCATCGCGCTCGATGCGTCCGCCGTCGGGCTGCCAGTCGCCCGCGAGGTCGCGCTTCACCGCGCGCAGCGCCGCGCTGTTGGCCCAGCCGGCGTGGCCGTCGACGCGTTCGAGCCAGACCGGTCGATCGGGAAAAGCCGCATCGAGGTCGGCCGCGGCCGGAAAGCGCTTCTCGGGCCAGTCGTTCTGGTCCCAGCCACGACCGACCAGCCACGCATCGTCTGGAAGGCTGGCGGCGAACTCGCGCAGTCGCTGCAGCACCGCCTCCTTGCTTCGCGTGCCGACGAGATCGGCGGTGAGATGGGTCATGCCGAGGCCGGAAACATGCCCATGCGCGTCGATCAGGCCGGGGATCACCGTCGCGTCGCCCACATCGAGCCGGCGCGCATCGGGATAGCGTTGCCGCAACTCCGCGGTGTCGCCGAGCGCGAGAATGCGGCCGGTATCGTCGAAGGCCATTGCCGTGGCGCGCGGCCGTGCCGCATCCATCGTGTGGATGCGCGCTGCCGTCAGCACCGTGACTTCCGCCGCCGCGGGTGCGGCTACCAGCATTCCCAGCAATACCGACGCCACTGCCCGCTGGATCGTGCCCATGCCCCGCCTCCGTGTCCGAAAGCGGCGACTTTGGCCACGGAAGCGCGAACGCGCAAGTGATCCGGGCGCGTACGCTCCGGATCAGTCCAGGCGCTTGCGGAACCGGCTGATCGCCAGCGTCATCATCACCACGGTGAAAGCCAACAGCGCGAGCACATCCGGCCACAGCTCCACCAGGCCGGCGCCGCGCAGCATCACGCCGCGGATCAGACGCAGGAAATGCGTCAGCGGCAGAACTTCCGCCAGCCATTGCACGAGCTTGGGCATGCCCGCGAACGGGAACATGAAACCCGACAGCAGGATCGACGGCAGGAACACGAAGAACGTCATCTGCATCGCCTGGAACTGCGACTTCGCCTTGGTCGAGATCAGCAGGCCCAGCGTGAGGTTCGCGAAGATCAACAGCACCGCGGCGAGATACACGTCGAGCACGCTGCCGCGGATGGGCACCCGGAACAGCGTCAGCCCCAGCGCCAGCACCACCGTGGTCTGGACCAGGCCGATCACCGCGTAAGGCAGCACCTTGCCGACCATCAGTTCGCTGCGACTCAGCGGCGTGGCGATGAGCAGCTCCATGTTGCCGCGTTCGCGTTCGCGCACGATGGCGACGCCTGTGAACAGCACCATCGTCATGGTGAGGATCACGCCGATCAGGCCGGGCACGATGTTCACCGCGGAGCGCCGCTCGGGGTTGTAGAAGCTGACGACGCCGATCTGCCGCGGCGTGACTTCGCGCGCGCCGGTCAACTGCGAAACGTAGGTGGAACTGTCCAGCGGCATCTGCGCGAGCTGGATGGCGGCGCTCTGCACCACCGTGTCGCTGCCGTCGACGAGCACCTGCACGGCTTCGCGGCCGTCCACGCGGCGACGCTCGAAATCCGACGGCACCACCACCCCGACGCTGATGCGCCCGCGCCGCAGCAGCTCCATCGCCTCCTGCGGCGTCGCAGCCTGCTGCGTAGGGCGGATCACGCCGGTGGCGAGCATGTCCATCACCAGCGCGCGCGAGCCGCTGGTCCCCGCCTGGTCGACGATCACGGCGTCGAGGCCGCGCAGGTTGAGGTTGATCGCGTAGCCGAACAGCACCAGCTGCATCACCGGGATGCCGATGATCATCGCCAGCGTGATGCGGTCGCGGCGCATCTGCCGCAACTCCTTGAGCATGATCGCCCCGAGCCTGCGCCAGTTCATGCGGCACGATCCTCCGCGGCTTCGCGGCCGCGCGTGGCGGCGACGAAGACGTCCTCGAGGTTGGCGTGCACCGGTTCGACTTCGCCCTGCACGTCCGCGGACGCGAGCGCGGCCCGCAGCCGCGGCGCGGCGTCGCCGTTCGCGGAGGTAAGCACGCGCAGGGTGTTGCCGATCTGCGCCACGCTGATCACGCCGGGTTGCTGCAGCAGCAGCGCCTGCGCGAGGCGCGGTTGCGGCGCACTGACCAGCAGCGTGCGGCCAGCGAGTTCGCCGGTCAGTTCGGCCGGCGTGCCGTCGGCCACCAGCGTGCCGCGGTCGAGGATCGCGAGGCGATGGCAGCGCTCCGCTTCGTCCATGTAGTGGGTCGAAACGAGGATCGTCGTGCCTGCGTCGGCGAGTTCGAACAGCTTTTCCCAGAAGTCGCGGCGCGACTCGGGATCGACCGCGCTCGTCGGTTCGTCGAGGAACAACAGCTCCGGTTCGTGGATCACCGCGCCGGCCAGGGCGAGGCGCTGCTTCTGGCCGCCGCTCATGGTGCCGGCGAGCTGCTTCTGCCGGTCCTCGAAGTGGTAGCGCTGCACGAGTTCGTCGATGCGTTGCGCGGCCTTCGCCTTCGGCATGTCCTGCACGGCGGCGAGGAACTCGAGGTTCTCGCGCACGCTCAGGTCCTCGAACAGGGAGAACTTCTGCGTCATGTAGCCGATGCGCCGCAGCAGCGCCTCGGACTGGTCCGGAATGCGCAGGCCCAGCACCTCGATGTCGCCCGCCGTGGGCGCGAGCAGGCCGCACAGCATGCGGATGGTGGTTGTCTTGCCCGAACCGTTGGGGCCGAGGAAGCCGTAGACGTGCGCCTTCGCGACAGTGAGATCGACGTGGTCGACGGCGGTGAGACTGCCGAACTTCTTCGTCAGGCCGCGGGCGCGGATCGCGATGTCGTTCGCCGCGTTCATGGCGCGAATTCCACCCGGACCGGCAGCCCCGCCGGCAGGTCGGCGCCGGCATCGCCGAGCCGGATTTCCGCGAGATAGCTCAGCCGTGCCGCGTCTTCGCCGATCAGCGCGTAGTACGGGGTGAAGCTGGCCTCGCTGCGGATCATGCGCACCGTGCCGGGAATGGCGCCGTCGCGGCCGTCGACGAAGACGCTCACCTTCTGCCCGACCTTCACGTTCGCGCGGATCGGCTCGGGCACGTACACGCGCGCGTAGGGCGCGTTACCCGCCAGCAGGATTGCGAGCGGCGCGCCGACCGGCGCCTGGTCGCCCAGCCGGTACGGCAGGCTGTCCACGCGTCCGGCGCGCGGCGCGACGACGTTCAACTTGTCGAGCGTGACTTCCTGCGCCGCAGCCTGCGCTTCGGCCGCACGCACCGCGGCCTCGCCCTGGGCGATGCGTTCGCGCCGCGTACCGTTTTCCAGTTCGAGCAGGGCCGCCTGCGCCGCGCGGACCTGCGCGTTGGCATTGCCGGCGGCGGCGCGCGCGCGATCCACTTCGGAGGCGGCGATCAGCTGTCGCGCTCCCAGTGGCCGCACGCGTTCGTAGTACGCGGCCGCATCGCGCGCCTGCGCCTGCACCGCCGCCAGTTGCGCGCGCGCCTGGGCGATGGTTTCGCTGCGCGCGCCGGCTTCGAGTTCGCGTAATGCGTCGCGTTGCCGCTGCGCTTCCTGCTGCGCGACCTTCGTCGTGGCATCGATCCGCGTGTTCTCCAGCTTGAGCAGCGACTGTCCCGCACGCACCGACTGGCCTTCGCGCACGCTGATCTCGACGATGCGTTCGGCCGCGGGCGCGGGCAAGGTGATGCGGTCGTATTCGAGCGTGCCCAGCGCCTGCGGCGCATCGGTGCCGCAGGCGGCCAGGGCGGCCGCGAGGATCGCCGGCAGCAGGAGTCGTGTGCGGATCATGGGGAATCCTTGGTGGTCGGATCGGGAATGGCGAGACCGCGGTCGAGCAGCGCGATGGTGTGGTCACGCAAGGCGTGGGCGTCGATATCGTTCGCATCGAAGATGCGGCGCCAGATCGGCGCGCCGGCCGCGGGAAACAGGGTGAGCCCGACCAGCGAGATGACCAGCAGGCGCGGATCGAGCTCGGCGTTGAGCTGCCCCTGCGCCTGCGCGGCGGCGAACTTCTGCGCGAGCAGTTGCGGCATCGGAGCCAACTGGGCGAAGACCACTTCACGCAACGCCCCGCCCTCGCACAGCACTTCGCGCACCCACAGCGCGGGCAGCCAGGGATGCTGCGACACGGCTTCGGCCATGTCGCGGACGAAGCCCGCGATCAGTCCGGCCACATCGTCGTCGCTGCCGAGAATGGCGCCGCGCACCACGGCGAAGGCCGGCATCACCCGCTCCTCGACCAGCGCGGCCACCAGCTGCTCCTTGTCGCCGAAGTAGTAGTGGAGCAAGGCCGGAGTGACGTGCGCCTCGGTGGCAATGGCGCGCAGCGAGGTCGCCGCGACGCCCTGGCGGACGAAGCAGTCGATCGCGGCATCGAGGACGCGCGCGCGCAGGTCCGGGGCATCGCCGGAAGGCCGGCCGGGGGTGCGCTGGCGGTCCTTACGGCCGGCGACGGCCTTGGCGGGGGGCCTGGATTTGTGGCTCGGCGTTTCCATGTCCGCTAAATTAATTGATTGATAAATTATTTCCAGTGCGGGCCGACGAACGGTCGCCCGGCTCGGCCCGGCTGGGCCATGCGACCCCGACGACATCAGCGTCCGCGAGACGGTTCACAGCCGGTATTGCCGTAGCAGGAAGCCGCGCCCACTACCGGCCCGCACGCTGCACATCGACTGCCGTCTTCGTTCACTCCACGCCAGCGCGACGACTGTCAGCGTAGTCACCGACGCGGGCCGGCACGCAGCGCCGCTGCCTGTGCGCGGCTTTGCAAAACGCCTGTACAGGCGCAAGCTTTCTTCCCTTCCAGGGCGCCCCCACCACGAAGCACTCCCTGATGCCTTCACGCACCGTTTCCGAATTTGCCCTGGACCCGGCCGAAGCCGAGCGCCTGGCCAACCTCACCGGCCCCTTCGACAGCCATCTGCGGATGATCGAACTGCGCCTGGGCGTGGAGATCGCCAACCGCGGCAACGTGTTCCGCGTCGATGGCCCGGAAGCATCGGTGCACAAGACCGAAAAGCTGCTGCGCGAGCTGTGGGACGAGGCCGGCGACAGCACGCTCAGCGAGCCCGACATCCACCTCCACCTCACCGAATACGAAGCCGACGAAACCGTCGCCAGCGACATCGAACCGCAGGAAGTCGTCATCCGGGTCAAGCGCGGCACCCTGCGCGCGCGCGGCGCCAACCAGGCCAAATACCTGCATGCGATCGCGACCCACGACATCAACTTCGGCATCGGTCCGGCGGGCACCGGCAAGACCTTCCTGGCGGTGGCGATGGCCGTGGAAGCGCTCAACGAGGCGCGGGTGCAGCGCCTGATCCTGGTGCGGCCCGCGGTCGAAGCCGGCGAGAAGCTCGGCTTCCTGCCGGGCGACCTGACCCAGAAGGTGGACCCCTACCTGCGCCCGCTCTACGACGCGCTGTACGAAATGCTCGGCGTGGAGAAGGTGGTCAAGCTGCTGGAAAAGAACGTCATCGAGATCGCCCCGCTGGCGTACATGCGCGGACGCACGCTTAACGACGCGTATGTGATTCTCGACGAGGCGCAGAACACCACGATCGAGCAGATGAAGATGTTCCTGACCCGCATCGGCTTCGGCAGCACCGCGGTGGTGACCGGCGACATGACCCAGATCGACCTGCCCAAGCACCAGAAGTCCGGACTCAAGGACGCCCTGGAAGTCCTGCGCAACGTCAACGGAATCAGCTTCACCTTCTTCGAATCGCGCGACGTGGTCCGCCACCCGCTGGTCGCGCGCATCGTCAATGCCTACGACGCGCGCGACGCAGCGGACGCGCAGACCGGGCCGGCTCCCTGAGCCAACGGTTCACTCCCTTCCACCCCGACCAGGACTACCACGCATGACCATCGGCCCGGTTCGTCTCGATGTCAGCGTCAGCTACGCCGTTCCCCGCAATGGTGTTCCTTCCGCCGTGAGTTTCCGCAAATGGGTTGCGGCGGCCCTGGAAAACCGCATCCGCGAAGCCGACCTCGCCATCCGCATCGTCGGCACCAAGGAGGCGCGTTCGCTCAACCGCCACTTCCGCGGCAAGGACTACGCGACCAACGTGCTCAGTTTTCCCGCCGAATTGCCCGACGGCCTGCCCAAGGGGGTGAAGCTGCCCCTGCTCGGCGACCTGGTGATCTGCGCGCCGGTGGTCGCACGCGAGGCCAAGGAACAGAAGAAGCGGCTGGTCGAGCACTACGCGCACCTGACCGTGCACGGCGCCCTGCACCTGCTCGGCTGGGACCACGAAAACGAGGCCGACGCGATCTGCATGGAGCAGCTGGAACGCGAGATCCTGGCCGGGATGGGCATCGAGGACCCGTACGTCATCGCCTGACGACGATGCGCATCATCGATTGAATCTGCGCGGCGCCTGACCTCATCGGCAGGCGCCGCATCGTTTTGGCCGCATCGTTTTGGCCGCATCGTTTTGGCCGCATCGTTTCGAACGCTATCGTCAGGCGTGCGCGCTCGCGCCGTTGTGCCGGCGCCGGTCGCCTTCGTGGCGCGCGCGCGTCCGTGCCGCCTTCTTCGCCGCTTGCGAACGCCCTTCCGCGCCCTTGGTGCGCGCCGCCTTCTCCGCCGCAGCCGAACGCTCGCTCGCCGTGCGTTTGCGGGCGGCAGATTTGGCCTGGCGCTTCAGCGCCGTGGTGCTTGCGGCCGCATGACCTTCGCGCTTGAGCGCCTTTTTGGTCGCGCGCGAGCGGGTGGGCGACGTTGCCCGCCTGGTGGCTGCCGACTTGCTGCCGGTCGTTGTCCGCTTCGATGCCGCTTTCCGTGCCGAGGCGCCGGCAGTGGCCTTGCGGGCCGACTTCTTTGCGGCGGTCTTGCGCGTGCGACGGGCTCCCGCCTCGTTGTCGCGCCGGGCCTTGCGTCGCGTCTCTTCGGACGCTTCGCCCGCCTTGGGCGGCGCCAGGTCCACGCCCGCGCGGCGGGCCTTCGACAGACCGATGGCGATCGCCTGCCTGGTCGAGCGCGCCCCGTGCTTGCCTTCCCGGATGTGCTCGATTTCCTCGTGGACGAACTCGCCGGCCTGTGTGCTGGCCGACTTGCCTTCGCGCTTGTCCTGGCGGGCCTTCCTGATGGTGCTTTTCTCAGGCATTTCGCACTCCTCCGCGTGGGCCGGCCTCAATTGCCGAAGTCCGATTATCGAAGCCCGCCCGCCACGTCGCCGTGAACCACCGGCCGTGCCGCCAGCGCCCTTCCCCGCTTCCGCGCTAGACTTTCCGGGTCCGCCCACCCCCCGGGCGTTGCCGAAACCCCATGTCCGAGGACGACAGTAGTACCCAGCTGGAACACCAGGAACGACGTCGCGGCTGGCTGGAACGCATCAGCACGATGCTGTCCGGCGAGCCCAGCACCCGGGAAGACCTGGTCGAGCTGCTCCGCGATGCCCAGGCCGATGGCCTGATTGCCGCCGACACGCTGCGGATGATGGAAGGCGCAATCGCCGTCTCCGACCTCACCGTGGGCGACGTGATGATTCCCCGCGCGCAGATGGTCGCGCTGCCCGCCGAGGCCTCGCTGCTCGAGCTGATGAAGCAGGTGGTCGAATCCGGCCACTCGCGCTTCCCGGTGCATGGCGAGGACAGCGACGAGATCCTCGGCATCCTGCTGGCCAAGGATCTGCTGCGCGGCGTGGTCGCCGACAACGGCCCGGGCAGCATCCACGCGCTGCTGCGTCCGGCGGTGCTGATCCCCGAATCCAAGCGCCTGAACGTGCTGCTGCGCGAGTTCCGCCAGTCGCGCAACCACATGGCGATCGTGATCGACGAGCACGGCGGCGTCGCCGGGCTGGTCACCATCGAGGACGTGCTCGAACAGATCGTCGGCGACATCGACGACGAGCACGACGAAGCGGAAGACCCGCAGGCGCTGATGCGCGCGCAGGCCGATGGCCTGTTCGTGGTCGATGCGCTGACCCCGATCTCCGATTTCAACGAACGCTTCGACGCGGATTTCGACGACGACGAATACGACACCATCGGCGGCCTGGTCACCGCCGCGATCGGCCATCTGCCGGAAGCCGGCGAGGAACTGTCGCTGGGCCGCTTCGTGTTCCGCGTCGCTTCGGCGGACGTGCGCCGCGTGCACGCTTTCCACGTCGACGTGCTCAGCGATGCGTGAAGCCGCCATCCCCTTCCCGGTCGCGCGCGGAAGGGCGGGTCGCAAAAGTCGTTGGCTGGCCTTCGTGCTCGCGTGGCTGCTGCCGCTGTGCGCGTTCGCGCAGACTGCCCTCGCCCCCGCAACTCCGACGGGCGAGTCGTCGCGGGCAGGCGTTGACGCGCCGCGCATCGGCATCATGGTGATGCAGCCGGGCGAGATTTTCTGGGAACGTTTCGGCCACGACTCGGTGCTGGTGGCCGATCCCGCGACCGGCGAGACGATTTCGTACAACTTCGGTTTCTTCGATCCGGGCGAACCCGACTTCATCGCCCGCTTCGTGCGCGGCGACATGCGTTACCGGCTGGCGGCCGTGCCGTATGCGGACGACCTCGTCCTGTACCGCGAGGAAGGCCGCGGCGTCGAGGTACTGTGGCTCGATCTCGACGCGACGCAGGCGCGCGAAATCGCTGCCGCACTGGCGGAAAACGCGCGCCCCGAAAACGCCTACTACCGCTACGACTACTTCAGGGACAACTGCTCCACGCGCGTGCGCGACGTGATCGATCGCGCGCTGCAGGGCCGCCTGCTCAAGCAGGTGCAGGGCCGTTCGCAGGGCCTGACCTGGCGCGATGAAGCATTGCGGCTGGCATCGCCGGCCCCCTGGATGTGGCTGGGCTTCGATCTCGGTCTCGGGCCGGCGGCGGACCAGCCGATGACGCTCTGGGAGCAGGCATTCGTGCCACGCCGGCTGGCGGACATCCTCGTGGAGGCGAAAGACAACGAAGGCCGGCCGCTGGTGCTCTCGCGCCAGGACATCCTGCCGCGTCGCATCGCGCCCGAGCCGGACGCGCAGCGTCTGCGCTGGTGGCTCTGGGGGCTGTCCGGCATTGCCTTCGCCATCGCGATCGGCTGGCTGGGCAGGCGCCAGCCACGCGCGCTCGGCGCGATGACGCTGGTGTTCTGGATACTGTCGGGCGCGATCGGCGCCGTGCTGCTGTTCCTGTGGTTTGGCACCGCGCACGTGATGGGCTGGGCCAACCACAACCTGTTCCTGCTCAACCCGCTGGCCTGGCTGGCACTGCCGGGCGCAGTGCGGATGCTGCGCGGTCGCGCACCGGGTCGCTGGACGGTGCTGGTCACGCAGGCCATCGCGGCGTGCGCCGGTCTGGGACTGCTGCTGCGCTGGGTCAGCGCCCAGCCGCAGGCGAACCTGCACTGGATCGCACTGCTGCTGCCGGTGCATGCCGCCATCGCGTGGGCATTCGCCGCACGAAACCGGGCGTAGCGCACGCGCAAGGCGTGTTGCGCGGCATCGCGATCCGGGCGCACGATGCCGCGCATGAAAGATCAGACCCTGCCCCACTGCGTCGTCAACTGCGCTGCCTACAGCCGCGAGGGAAAACGCACCGACATCAGCCTCGATGCGATCAGCGACGTCCTGGCGAACGACGACGGTTCCTTCGTCTGGGTGGGCCTGTACGAGCCGGCCGAAGACATCCTCGACAAGCTGCAGGAAGAGTTCTGCCTGCACGACCTGGCCGTGGAGGACGCGCACAACGCGCACCAGCGGCCGAAGCTCGAGACGTACGGCAACTCGCTGTTCGTCGCGATCCACACGGCGCAATCGGTCGACAGCCACATCCGTTTCGGCGAGACGCACCTCTTCGTAGGCCCGCGCTACCTGGTGACCGTGCGGCATGGCGCCTCCAGCAGCTACGCGCCGGCGCGCGCCCGCATGGAACGCGAGCCCGAGATGCTGGCGCACGGCCCGGGCGCCGCGCTGTATTCGGTGCTGGACATGGTGGTCGACAACTACATGCCCATCGTCGACGAGTTCAGCCAGGAACTGAACGAACTGGAGCAGGACATCTTCGCCGAGGACTTCAGCAAGGGCACGGTGCACAAGCTGTACGACCTCAAGCGCGAACTCACCCGCCTGCGCCTGGCCGTCTCGCCATTGCAGGACATCCTCGGCCAGCTGGCGCGCGCGCGCACGCCGCTGATCGACGAGGAAATCCAGCTGTATTTCCGCGACGTGCACGACCACACCGTGCGCCTCAACGAGAGCACCGACACGCTGCGCGAAATGCTGACCGCGGCGATGACCGTGAACCTGTCGCTGGTCACCGTGCAGCAGGGCGAAACGGTCAAGCGCCTGGGCGCCTGGGCGGCCCTGCTGGCGGCGCCGACCCTGATCGCGAGCTGGTACGGCATGAACTTCACCCACATGCCGGAACTGGCCGGCCGCTACAGCTACGGGATCCTGATCGGCGCCATGGTCGTGATCTGCGGCGTGCTGTACGGCATGTTCAAGCGCGCCCGCTGGCTGTGAGCCGCTGAATCCCCCGATACGCATGGGCGTGCGCGCTGGTTGCAGCGCGGATTGACCTGGGGCGGTCCCGCGCGCGACGCTTCGGCCTCCTCCGGAGGGACGTCATGCAGCGCTTTTCCTGGATCATCTGGCTGGCCCTGACCGTGGTCGCGGTCGCGAGCCTCGGCACGCTCGCCCTGCACCGCGGCGAAACCATCAGCGCGATGTGGCTCGTCGCCGCGGCGATCTCGGTGTTCGCCATCGCCTACCGCTTCTACTCGCGCTACATCGCGGAGACCGCCTTGGGCGTGGACGCGACACGGGCGACGCCCGCCTGGCGCCGCAACGACGGCCTCGACTACGTGCCGACCGAACGCACGGTCCTGTTCGGCCACCACTTCGCCGCGATCGCGGGGGCCGGTCCGCTGGTGGGACCGGTGCTGGCCGCGCAGATGGGTTACCTGCCCAGCACCTTGTGGATCCTCGCCGGCGTGGTGTTCGCCGGTGCGGTGCAGGACATGCTGGTGCTGTTCTTCTCCACGCGTCGCGACGGCCGTTCGCTCGGCGAGATGATCCGCGGCGAGATGGACAGCGCGGCCGGCGTCACCGCGATGGTCGGCATCCTCTTCATCATGGTCATCCTGCTGGCGGTGCTGGCGCTGGTGGTGGTGAAGGCGCTCGCGCAGAGTCCGTGGGGAACGTTCACCGTGGCGATGACGATTCCCATCGCAGTGCTGATGGGGCTTTACCTGCGTTTCGTCCGGCCGGGCCGCATCCTCGAAGTCTCCCTCGTCGGCCTCGCCCTGCTGCTGCTCACCATCTGGCTCGGCGGCAAGGTCGCCGTCGATCCGCACTGGTCGTCGGTGTTCCGCCTCGAAGCGACCACGCTGGCGTGGCTCCTGATCGGCTACGGTTTCGTCGCTTCCGTGCTGCCCGTGTGGCTTTTGCTCGCGCCGCGCGACTACCTCAGTACCTTCCTCAAGATCGGCACGGTTCTGCTGCTGGCCGTTGCGATCTTCGTCGCCATGCCCGACCTGCAGATGCCGGCGATTTCGCGCTTCGTCGATGGCACCGGGCCGGTGTTCGCCGGCAAGCTGTTCCCGTTCCTCTTCATCACCATCGCCTGCGGCGCGGTGTCGGGTTTCCATGCGCTGATCAGTTCGGGCACCACGCCCAAGATGCTGGCCAGCGAGTCCCATATCCGCCCCATCGGCTACGGCGGCATGCTGATGGAAGCCTTCGTCGCGGTGATGGCGCTGGTCGCGGCCTGCGTGCTCCAGCCCGGCGTGTATTTCGCGATGAACGCACCGGCCGCGCTGATCGGCTCCACGGTCGATTCCGCCGCGGCGGCCATCTCGAACTGGGGCTTCGTCGTCACGCCGGACGTGCTGGCAGCGACGGCGAAGGAGATCGGCGAGGAAACCCTGCTGTCACGCACCGGCGGCGCGCCGACGCTCGCGGTGGGCATGGCGCAGATTCTCCATGGCATCGCCGGCGGCGGCGGGATGATGGCGTTCTGGTATCACTACGCGATCCTGTTCGAGGCGCTCTTCATCCTCACCACGCTGGATGCCGGCACACGCGTGGCGCGCTTCATGATCCAGGACATGCTCGGCATGGCCCATCCCTCGCTGGCACATACGGAAAACTGGCTCGCCAACGTGCTGTGCACGAGCCTCGCGGTCGGGGGCTGGGGCTGGTTTCTGTACCAGGGCGTGGTCGATCCGCTCGGCGGCATCAACACGCTGTGGCCATTGTTCGGTATCGCCAACCAGATGCTTGCGGGGATCGCGCTGGTCTTCTGCTGCGTGGTGATGGTGAAGATGAAGCGCGAGAAGTACCTGTGGATCCCGCTGCTGCCGACCGCGTGGCTGCTGCTGTGCACACTGACCGCCAGCGCGCAGAAAATCTTCCACGACGACGCGAAGATCGGCTTCCTCGCTGCGGCGCGCAGGTTCAGTGAAGCCGCGGCGCGCGGCGAGCTCATCGCACCGGCGAAATCGCTCGGCGAAATGCGGCGTCTGGTGTTCAACTACCACGTGGACGCGGTGCTGTGTGCGCTCTTTATCGTGGTCGTGCTGTCCACCGTGGTCTTCGGCCTGCGCGCCGCGACGGCGGCGCGACGCAGCGAAACCTCGAGTGCGCGGGAAAGCGAATACGTGGCGCTGGACAGCCTGATCGCAGGTTCGCGGCCATGACGCAAGGGCTGCTCGCGCTATTGCGCCACGTGTGGTCGAACGCCACGCAGGCCGCCCGGCTGGCGATCGGCGTCCCCGATTACGAGGCCTACGTCACGCACATGCGCGAGCACCACCCGCTGCACGAACCCATGGACAGAAACACATTCTTCCGCGAGCGCATGTCCGCCCGCTACGGAAAGGGCCGGTCGCGCTGCTGCTGAAGCGCCGCGGAGACTGCTAGCGGACGGTGTCCCAACCGGAGCGCTTGCGGCGGTCCTTGCCGCTGCGGCGGTCGTCCTTGTCCGGCTCGAACCGGATCATCTCGCGCCGGTCATGCCCCTGCCGGCGATCGCCGCCCTTGCGGCGCTCCGGGCCCTTGTACGGCTCCGGCGGCTTGCGGAAATCGTCGGTCATCTCGCTCCCCTCGATTCACCCCGGGGCGGAGCATACGCCCAAAGCCGGGCCGCTGCCGGGTTTGCTTCGATCCGCTGCTCGGGTAGTCTGGGCGGCACGCTGTCATCGGACGACACTTATGCGAACACCTGCATTGCGCCAGATGTTGCTCGTCATACTCGCCGGACTCACCGGCCCTGGATGCGCCAAGGAGGCCCTGATGCACAAGGTCGATGTGCACGAAGTTTTTGTCGATAGCCATGTTGCCGAGTTGGCTTCCGCCATAGCGGACGGCGATGAAGCAGAGGTACGGCGCCTCGCAGCTGCCACAAACATCGAGGCCACCGGAAACGACAACGTCACACTCATGCAATGGGCGGTTTTGAATGAAAGCCTCCCCGCCCTGGATGCATTGATACACGCTGGGGCGGACCCCGCACATTTGGGAATGGATGGCTATACGGTGGTACATACCGCGGCAATGGTGAAGGACCCGCGGTACCTGGACTTACTCCTGAAGCGCGGAGTTTCTGCCAACGTTCTCAACGGCGACAGGCAAACCCCTCTATTCACTGCTATCGCCACCCGACGCGATCAGCAGTTCCACGCATTGCTGGCGGCAGGAGCGAGCATTAACGTCGCCGACAACGGTGGGAATACTCCTTTGCACCAAGCTGCGCTCGTGAATGACTTCGAACGTGTGCGCTTCCTGCTGGAGGCTGGTGCTGACCCCAGAGCGATGAATGCGCAGAAGGCGACATTTCAGGACTTTCTGTTCATGTCCGACCCCCAATTTCTGACTGAAAAGGCCCGGCGAAACCGGGACGCGATACGGGCTTGGCTCACGCAACACGGGGTACCCGTAACCGATACGCATCGGTAACCACGCAACCAGCTCATGGATCGAGACATGGACGAAAGCATGGAAGCTTCCCACCCAACATTCGCAGATCAAGTCCGTAGCACCAATGCGCAGCCGATCGACCTGGAGTTGGCGCGCATAAATGCGGATGTCTATGAACCATTGGGCACACGCGTAGGGCGGTGGTATCCCGCTCCTGCCGCAGAACTGGCAGGCGCCAACATTCGCCCCTCGGATCTGAAGAACTCGCACGCAGGCTTCCGAGCCCGCGTTTACACCGACGGCGAAGGACACTATGTGCTTGCGTTCTGCGGCACCAACCAGGCGAGGGACTGGAAGCACAATTTCCGACAGGGCGTCGGATTGGAGGACGCCCAATATGATCGCGCCATAGATCTGTCCCGAACGGCGCGACTCGCTTTTGGGGACAATCTTGTACTGACCGGTCACTCGCTCGGAGGAGGGTTGGCCAGCGTGGGTGCGCTCGCCACAGGTGCGCCCGCTGTCACCTTCAACTCCGCCGGACTTCACGATAACTCCATGCAGCGGCTCGACTTCTCTCCAGAAGAGACAAGACGCGCCATTGCAAGCAACGGCCTCATCCGCCGCTACACCGTCGACCACGAAATCCTCACCACACTGCAGGAAGAAAACCTTCTGACGCGCGGCCTGCTGCCCGATGCCATCGGCCACCGCATCGAACTGCCGGACCCGGAGCCGCTGCATGGGTGGCGAAGGCTGATTCCCGGCAGCGGGCTCAGGCACGGCATCGAGATGCATGGCATGGATTCGGTGCTGCGTGCCGAGCAACAGGCGCAGCACTCGATGGCCGACCCGGCCCATCCGGCCCACGCCATGTACCAGGCCGCGCTCGACGGCCTGCATGGCCTCAGGCCGGAAGCACTGGGCTATAAGAACGAAGACCAGTACCACAATGCCGCCGGCAGCCTCGTCGCCAGTGCCCGCGAGGCCGGGCTGAAGCGGATCGACCACGTGGTCGTCGGCGCGAACGGCGCGCTGTTCGCCGTGGAGGGACCGCTGCAGAATGCCAGCCACCGCATCGCCAGCGTCAACGGGCAGCAGGCCGCCGCCCGCTCGTTCGAAGAGAGTTCGCTGGCCGCAAGCGCTGCGAGCACGCTCCAGGCGCCGGAGCGCATCGGCTCGATCGCGCAACCCTTGCCGAGCGATCGACGCAGCGTGCTGACGCCCTGAGTGCAACAGTGAACGCGGACCTCGCTTTCAATGCGATCCGCGTTAAAGCAGCGGCACCTTCCTCCCCCGGACGGGGGAAAAACCGTCGAAACGACGAATTCGCTGGCCGCGCCCCCAGAACCGCCGCGTTGTAGGGAACACAACTCCACGGCGGCGTCCATGGAGTTGCAACCCCGATCCGGAGAGCCCCCAATGAAATTCAAGCTGCTGATGGCCCTGGCCTTGTGCCTGGCAGCCGGCACCGCATTCGCCGGCGAAACCGACACCTGCAAGGAAGGCTGCACGCCCGGCTACTGGAAACAGAGCCAGCACTTCGGCAACTGGACGCCGCCCTACACCCCGGACACCAACCTGCGCGACGTCTTCGTCACCTCGCCCGTCGAACTGATCCCCGACGACACGCTGCTCGAAGCGCTCAACTATACGGGTGGCCCCGGCGTCAGCGGTGCGACGCAGATCCTGCTGCGCGCGGCCGTCGCCGCCCTGCTGAACGCTTCGTCGCCGGACGTGAGCTTCCCGGTCAGCGTGGGCCATGTCGTCGACACCACGATCAGCCGCATCGAGACGCAGTACCGGCCGACGATCCTGACGCGCGCCACCTACTTCGACTCGATCAACAACCTGGGCTGTCCGCTCGCGCGCGCGCCGTAACGCCGCCGCGAACCGGCATGAAAAAAGGCGGAGTCGCGCGACTCCGCCTTTCTCTTCCTGCAACCGGCCTTACTGCCCGATGTACTGCCTGAGCCAGCCGTTGACCGTGTCGTGCCACTGCACGGAATTCTGCGGCTTGAGCACCCAGTGGTTCTCGTCGGGGAAGTAGAGGAACTTCGATTCCACGCCCTTGCGCTGCAAGGCGGTGAACAGCGCGATGCCCTGCTCCACCGGAATGCGGAAATCCTGCTGCCCGTGGACTACCAGCATCGGCACGCGGAAATTGTCGACGTGGTTGGCCGGGTTGAACTTCTGGTAGCCCTGCGGATTCTGGAACGGCGTGCCGCCGTTTTCCCATTCGCTGAACCACAGTTCTTCGGTGGCATAACCCATGGCCTGGTTCTCGAACACCCCGTCGTGGCTCACCAGGCACTTCCACGGCTGGTTCCAGTTGCCGGCGATCCAGTTGACCATGAAGCCGCCGTAGCTCGCGCCCAGCGCGCAGGCCTTGTCGCCGTCGAGGAACGCGAACTGCTGCTGCGCCGCGGCCCAGCCCTTCTGCAGGTCTTCCAGCGGGCGATCGCCCCAGTGCTGGCTGATCGCATCGGTGAACTTCTGGCCATAACCGGTGGAGCCGTGGAAGTCGATCATCACCACGGCATAGCCCTGCCCCGCGTACGTCTGCGGATTCCAGCGATAGCTCCAGCCGTTACCGAAGCTGCCCTGCGGACCGCCGTGGATCAGGAATGCGACCGGATACTTCCTGCCTTCCTCGTAGTTCCACGGCTTGACCACGTAACCGTGCACGACTTCGTTGTTCCAGCCGGCAAACCGGAACTGCTGCGCTTCGCCGAAGCGCACGTCGGGCAGCATGTCGCCCGCGCTGGGCGTGATCGCGCGCTGCGGCGCCTTGCCGTCGGGGCTGGTGACGAAGATCTGGTCGCCGCTCTGCAACGAGTTGCGCGTGAAGGCCAGGATCGGCCCCGCCAACACGAAA
Source organism: Lysobacter yangpyeongensis (assembly GCF_042655745.1). Lineage (NCBI taxonomy): Bacteria > Pseudomonadati > Pseudomonadota > Gammaproteobacteria > Lysobacterales > Lysobacteraceae > Lysobacter > Lysobacter yangpyeongensis. The sequence goes on from NZ_JBHSNM010000001.1 coordinate 1,418,182, forward strand.
GAAGATACCGAGCCCTGCGGGCCCGACACGTTGGTCACTTCACCGTTCGCGATCGACACGGCGAACAGCGGATCCTGGCCCAGCTCCTGCGCGGTGGTGTAGATGCTCTTGCCGTCGGCGGACAGGGTGATACCGTTCGCCGAAGCATCCCAGCGCGAGGCGATCTCGCGCGACTTGCCCGAAGCCAGATCCATCGCCATCAGCGCGAAACGATCGGCTTCGAAACCGGGACGCTTCATCGCGCGGTAGTAGAGCGTCTTGCCGTCGGCGCTGAACACCGGCGTCGTGTCCCAGGCGGGATTGCTTACGGTGAGATTCTTCGCGTTGCCACTGCCATCGGCAGTCACGAGATAGAGGTCGAAGTTGGTCGACCACGGCTCCTGGCGATCGGCCTTGCGCGCACTGAGCACGAGCTGACTGCCGTCCGGCGACCACTCGTATTCGCTTTCGTCGCCGAACGGCCGGGAAGGCACATCGCCGATGACATCCGCGCCCACCAGGGTCGCGGTCTTCACCATGGCCTTGGCGGACCCGAGGTCCGTGACGAACACGCGGTTCAGGCGACCGTCGTTCCAGGCATCCCAGTGACGGATGAAGACGTGGTCGAAGAGCACGCCGGTGTTCTTCTGCCTGCCGCGCTCTTCCATCCGCTTCGGGCTGCAGGCGAGATCGCTGCCGCAATCGACGAAGGCCTCGGCGCTGAAGGCCAGGCGCTTGCCGTCGGGCGAGAGCTTGTAGCTGCCGATATCGCTGGGGAAGTCGGTCAGGCGCACCGGCTCGCCGCCGCGCGCGGGGATCGCATACAGCTGCATCGAACCCGACTTCGCGCTGAGGAAATACACCTGACTGCCATCGTTCGAGAACGACGGCGAGTTCACGCTCCAGCCTTCCGGCGTCAGGCGCTTCGGCGGCGCGGCGTCACGCGCGAACAGATCCTCGATCCATAGCGAGGTGGACGACTTGTTCGCGGCGAAATCGACAACGCGCTTGGCGAAGACCAGCTGGCGGCCATTGGGCGACAGCGTCGGTGCGGATACGCGATCGAGCGTGGCGAGGTCGCGGACCTCGAAACCGCGCGCGGCGGCGGCATCGAACGAAGGCAGGGCCGCCGCGAGCAGCAGCGGCAGGACAGCGTGACGCAGGTTCATCGGGACTCCGGTGCGGACGAACGAAGGTCCCGATGGTAGGCGCCGGGCCCGGTCCGCCGCAAAGGTCGGCGGTCACGGGCCCGGAGCGGCAAAGTCGTCAGGCGGCCGCGTTGCGGCGCGAGACGCCCTCGATCCAGCGGTACAGCGCCAGGATGGCGATCACGAACGCGACGCCGCCGATCCACTTTGCCGGTTCGGCGAAATCGTCGCCGACCAGCGCCAGCGGGAACAGGCTGAACGCGACGATGCCCGCGATCACCACGCCGATCAGGCCCTCGCCGACGATCATGCCGGAGGCGAGCAGCACGCCGAGTTGCTTGGCCGACTCCGGATTCGCGGTGCGCTCGGCGCGCTTGTCGTAGATCCAGCCGACGACCGCCCCCACCACCACCATCAGCGTCGCCGAGGTCGGCAGGTAGATGCCGAGGCCGACCGCGAGCGGCGACAGATGCGCGCTCTTGGTCGTGCGACGCAGGACTTCGTCGAGGATGATCAGCACGACACCGATGCCCGCGCCGATCTGGATCAGGCTCCAGTCGATGTTGTTCTCGATCACGCCCTGGGCGAGCGCCGAGATCAGGCCGGCCTGCGGCGCGGCCAGCGCGACCTTGGGATCCACGCCGGGCGCACCGGTGAAGCCGTAGGCCTTGTTCACGATGTCGAGGATCACCGGAATGATCGCCGCGCCGGCGATGACGCCGATCACCAGCGCCCACTGCTGCTTCGACGGCGTGGCGTCGACCAGCTGGCCGGTCTTCAGATCCTGCAGGTTGTTGTTGGCGATCGCCGCGACGGTGAAGACCACCGCGGTGACCATCAGCGCGAAGGCGACCAGGCCCTTTTCATGCCCGGGCTCCATCGCGGACTTGATGCCGAACACGAGCAGCAATGCGGCGCCGATCACCACCAGGATGCCGATACCCGACAGCGGGCTGTTGGACGAGCCGATCAGGCCGGCCATGTAGCCGCACACCGTCGAGACGAGGAAGCTCATCACCACGATGTAGATCAGGCCACCGATCACCAGCGACGTGGTGTGCGCGCCCAGTCCGGTTTCGTTGCTGAACTGCACCAGCAGGAAGGCGAGCGGGATGAAGCACGCCACCATCACCATGCCGACGACGCCGATCGGAATGTCGTGCTCGGTGCGCGGCAGCGAGGCGAGATTGCCGGCCGCGCGGACCCTGGCCGCGGCCATCGCCGACGCCAGGCCGGAGATCACCGGCTTGACCAGTTTGCCCAGCGTCCAGATCGCAGCCACGCCGATCGTGCCGGCGCCGACGAAACGCACCCGCTGGCTCCAGATGGCGCCTGCGATGTCCTCGGGGCCGCCGGTCATCGCGCCCGCGAGCGCGGAGAAGTGCGGCACGCCCCAGACCCAGCCGATCAGCGCGCCGAGCAGCATGGCGATGCCGACCCACAGGCCGACGAGATGGCCGACCGCGAACAAGGCCATGGACAGCGCGAAATCAAAACCGCTGACGCCGTCGCCGACCTTGAAATAGGACTTCACGTCGCTGGCGAACACGCGCGTGGCGACGACGACGGCGAATACGCCGGCGACGATCGCGCCCCAGATCACGGCGAGCAGGCCGGCGCGGCTTTCCTCGGCGCCATGCGCGGTGCCTTCGGCGCCCGGGCTGCCGACCTTGAGCACTTCCGCGCAGGCCACGCCTTCGGGATACGGCAGTTCGGAATTGGTCACCAGCGCGCGACGCAGCGGGATCGAATACATCACGCCGAGGATGCCGCCGAGCGCGCAGATCGCGAACGACACCCAGTAGGGGAAGCCCGTCCACCAGCCGATGATGATCAGGCCGGGCAGGACGAAGATCACCGACGACAGCGTGCCCGCGGCCGAGGCCACGGTCTGCACGATGTTGTTTTCCTGCACGGTCGAATTGCGGAAGTTGCGCAGCAGCGCCATCGAGATGACGGCCGCCGGGATCGACGTGGCGAAGGTGAGGCCGGCCTTCAGGCCGAAAAACACGTTCGCCGCGGTGAACGCCACGGTGATGATCACGCCGAGGATCAGGCCGCGGACGGTCAGCTCGGTGCGAGGCGTGGCCAGGGAGTCTGGTCGGTTCACTGCTGGAGTTCCCCCAAGGATGGACACCCCAGTATCGCAGACCGGTCGCGATTCGGGGTCGATGGGGGTTGGCGGTGCGTGGCTATACTCGGCCGGGTTGCGCAGGGACGCGCCCAAAACAGGGGGTTCCATTTGTCCGTTCTTTCCGCCGCCGGCCGTCCGGCCACCGTCGTCGCCACGGACGAGTTCCTTGGCCATCCCAAGGGCGTGTACGTCTGCTTCTTCACCGAGATGTGGGAGCGCTTCTCCTTTTACGGGATGAAGGCCCTGCTGCTGCTGTATCTGCTGCAGCACCACCGCTTCGGCGATCGCGCGGGGCTCGACGTGCTGGGCGCCTACGGCGGGCTGGTCTACTGCGTGCCGGTCATCGGCGGCCTGATCGCCGACCGTTACCTGGGCATGCGCAAGGCCGTGATCTTCGGCGGCCTGCTGCTGGTGGCCGGACACGCGGGCATGGCCTTCGAGGGCCAGGCGGCGACGATCGTGAATGGTGTGCTCGTACGCGACGAAAACGCGTTGCGGATCTTCTACCTGTCGCTGTCGCTGATCATCATGGGCGTCGGCTTCCTCAAACCGAACGTGTCGACGATCGTCGGGCAGCTTTACGAAGAGAACGACCCGCGCCGCGATTCGGGCTTTTCGCTGTTCGTCGCCGGCATCAACCTCGGGGCGCTGTTCGCCTCGATCGTGTGCGGTTACCTCGGGCAGACGCTGGGCTGGCGCTACGGCTTCGGCGCGGCGGGCATCGGCATGCTGCTCGGTCTCGCGCAGTTCGTGTGGGGGCGCAGGTACCTGCGCGGCATCGGCGAGCCGCCCGCGCCGCTGACGCGCCGACGCGAGTGGAGCCTCTATGCCGCGGCCATCGTCGGCCTGTTGCCGGTCGCGTGGCTGATGCACGCGGTGACGTCGATCGAGCTGGGCGCCGATGTAGTGCGCTGGACCTACGGGATCGTGGTCATGGCGCTGGCCGGCATCCTGTGGTCGATGTGGCATTCGTGGCGACGCGACGATGCCGCGCCCGCGCCGCTGCGCGCGCACGCACCTTCCATGGCGGCATTCGCGCTGCTGGGACTGGCGGTGATCTGGTTGTCCGCGCGCTACGGCGTGCTCGACTTCTTCATCGAGGAGTCCACCCTCGCGCTGATCCTGATGTCGGTGGTGTTCCTGGTGTTCGGCTTCTGGTACGTGGGCTTCGTCACGCGCGGCTGCAGCAGGATCGAGGCGCAGCGCATGGGCGCGATGATGGTGCTGATCTTCGCCGCGCTGGTGTTCTACACGCTGTACGAACAGACCTACGGCTCGTGGGTGACCTTCACCGACCGCCTGTTGACCAAGGACGTCGCGCCCTCGCTGGTGCAGGCGCAGCCCGCGCTGCAATGGACCTCCGACTGGGTCCACAACGTGAGCCTGTTCCTGGCATCCGCGCCGTGGTCGACCTACACCCTGGTGCTCGGGCCGGTCTCGTTCGTCGTCGCGGCCTCGGTATCCGATCGCAACCCGGCCTCCTCCCTGCCCCGCCTGCTGTTCGGCACGACCGTGGCGGCCATGCTCGTCGCGCTGTTGCGCGATGCCGTCGTGCTGCCGCAGACGGCCGGCTCGCTCACGTATCTGGGCGCGCTGTTCATCGTGCTGCTGGCGCCCTTGTTCGCGGTGATCTGGGCCTGGCTCGACCGGCGCGGCCTGGATCCGTCCAAGCCGACCAAGTCGGCGCTGGGCCTGCTGTTCGGTGGCCTGAGCTTCCTGCCGCTGGTGTGGGCGGCGCAACACGCGGGCGCGACCAGTGCGATGGCCAGCGTGTGGTGGCTGGTGCTCGCCTACCTGCTGCTCGAAATCGGCGAGATGTGCCTGTATCCGGTCGGCCTGTCCGCGGTGACGCAACTGTCGGTGCCGCGCGTGGTGAGCCTGATGATGGGCACGTGGTTCCTGGCCACCGCGTTCTCCGAAACGCTGGCCGCGCTGTTCGGCAAGCTCGCCGCCATCGATGTCCCCGAGGGCGAGACCATGAACATCGTCGACGCCGCCGCGAAGTACGCCGACCTGTTCACCTTCCTCATGTGGCTGGGCGTGGGCTGCGCGGTCGTCGCAATGCTCGCGTCGCCGCTGCTGCGGCGGATGATGCACGGGGTGAAGTGAGACCCAGCGGGCGCGGTGCCTCGCCCGCGCCGCCAGAGCCAGTGAGCTGCGCCGGCGTGCACTTGTACATGCTGCTAAGGACGATGGCCGCCCGGAGGCGGCCATCGATACTGGATCAGGCGCTATCGCTCAGTTGGTACGAGAAGGTTCGCCAACTGTGACGTTGCCGCCGATGTGCCGGGCGAAGAACCCGAGCATTTCGGTGTACAGCTTGAGGTTGCTCTCTTCCTTGTAGAAGCCGTGCATCTCGCCGGACTGGATGATCATCCCCTCCGGCGGATTGCCCGCGTCAGACAGCGCCTTGTACATGCGCTCTGTGTTTTCGGGCGGGCAGCGCGGATCACGTGCGCCGGCGGCGAGGTAGACCGGGATCTTGATCTTGTCGACGTGGTTGATCGGCATGGTCTCGTTACGCTCGGCCTTGGTATCGCCCAGCGCGCGCTTGAGGTACTTGATGCCCGATTCGCGGTCGCTGGTGTCGCTCATAGTCATCTGCACCTCGGCGTCGTAGGCTCCGACGTAGCCGAAGGCGCACTTGAACAGCGTCTGGTCTCGCGCCGGCGCCATCATTGCGGCATAGCCGCCGAAGCTGCCGCCGTAGATGCACACCTTGTCGGGATTCGCGTAGCCCTGCGCGATGGTCCACTTCGTGGCATCGATGATGTCGTTCATGATGCCGTCGGCCCACTGGCCATAGGCCATGTCCTCGAAGGCTTTGCCGAAGCCGCCGGAACCGCGATAGTTCACCTGCATCACCAGGTAGCCGCGGCTGGCCAGCAGCTGGGTTTCCCAGTTGAAGCCCCAGTTGTCGCGGGGGCCCATGGGGCCGCCGTGTACGTTGACGATCATCGGCAGGTCCTTGCCGTCCGAACCGTTCGGAATCGTCAGGTAGCCATGCAGCTTGAGCCCGTCGCGCGAAGTGAACGAAAACGGCTTCACGTGCGCCATCTGCCTGGCATCCAGCCATTGCCGTCCCTGCATCAGGAAGCGCGCCTTGCCGGTATCGCGGTCGTACAGGTAGAGCTCGCCGGGATTGCTGTCGCTGCGTACCGACACCACGATCTTCTTGCCGTCCTTCGTCGCACTGGAGAAGTCGACGAACTGTCCCGGGAACGCGCTGGCCAGCGATGCATAGACCTCCGCATCGGGATGCGTTTCGTCGACGAGCTTCACGCGCGGCGCGCCCGCCTCGGTCACGACGCCGATGATAGTGTCCTGGTCGGCCGACATGATGTAATCGGCGGGATCCGACACCGGATCGTGGAACAGTTCCTTGAACTCGCCGCTCGCGGTGTCGATGGTTCCGAATGCGGCCGGCGCCTTGCCGTCGCTCTGCGTGGCGTAGACGCGGCCGTCGCCCGAAGTGCCGATGACCGAAAGATGCTTGCCGGAGGTCTTGGAACTGTTGACCAGGGTCCACTTGCCGTCGTCGTCCCGGCGGTAGAGCTCGTTCTGCGAATCGAACTCTCCCTGCGCGTTCTCATCGTCGTAGCAGATCGCGTAACGCGGTGCCTTTGCAGCATCCAGTGCGATCTCGCAGTTTTCCCGCGGTGCGCGCGCGAGCGACTTCCTGCGGCCGTTGAGGGTATCGAACAGCACGATCTCGGTGCCGGCGCCTTCGCTCGAACGCGGATAGTTGACCGACATGATGACGTTGGTGTCATCGTCGCGCAGCGTATCGAGCAGCGAGAACACTTCGTTGCCGACCTGCTTGCCGCGCTGCGTGGCGTCGCGCTGACCGTAATACACCAGCGGGCGCGGCTGGCTGCCGTCGGCGTTCACGCCGTACCACTCGCCTGTGCCGAAGGGCCTGGCGAATCGCCCGACCTTCTTGATCGAGTTGAACAGCAGGCGCTGCGGGCTGACCCAGTAGAATTCGCCGACGCTCTTGTCGTCGGGCAGCTGGTTCACCTTGACCAGGCCCAGGTCCTTGGTGCGCAGCACGGTCAGGACGTCCTGCTCGCCGCGATCGACGGTCATGGCGAGGTATTCGCCGGTCGGCGAGATCTTCACGCCGCTGTAGGTCGGATGTTTGACGAAGTCCTGGATGGTCGGCGCGGCTGCCGTCGCCGCCCCCGGCAACAGCAGGGCCAGGACGGCCCCGTACAACTTGATCATTGCACTATCCCCTGGAGATTGATGTGTTTTGCTCGGCCCGGGCCAAGGGTAGCTCATGGCGGACGCAGGCGGCGCGGGCATGTCCGGACAGAAACGGAAACGGCGCCGTTCGGCGCCGTTTCCACAGACCCAAGGCACGAAGCCCGACCTATTTGGCCTGCGCGCCCGTCGTGGAGGCGGCACCTGAAGTGGCCGCGAGGGCTCCCCCGAGATGCCTGCCCAGGAACGCCAGCAGGCGCGTGTAGTACTCATGGCGATGCGCATCGGTGTAGAACCCGTGCCCCTCGGTCGGGTAATACAGGGTTTCCACGGGGACGCCGTTGGCGCGCAGCGCCTTCTCCATCATCTCGCTGTGCTTGATCGGGGCGCGTTCGTCCTCGCCACCGGCCGCGAGGAACACGGGAACCTTGATGGACTGGGCAAGCCGGTTCGGGGACGTCGCCGCGAGCGCATCCTTTTCGCCAATCCATTCGCGGACATAGGTTTCGCCGGAACCGCGACGCTGGATGTCGCCTTCGGTGTGCATCGTGGGCAGATCGTAGACGCCGACGTAGCCGACCGCGCACTTGTAGAGCGACGGCTCCTTGGCGACGCCCATCAGCGACGCATAGCCGCCATAGCTGCCGCCGTAAATGCAGATGCGGCCTGACTCGGCAATTCCTTCGGAAATGGCCCAGTGCGTGGCATCGGTCAGATCGTCCTGCATCTTCAGGCCCCACTCGCGGGCACCGGCGTGGGTGAATGCGGCGCCGTAGCCGGCCGAACCGCGATAGTTCACCTGCATCACCGCATAACCGGCAGCTGCGAGCATCTGCACTTCGGAATCGAAGCCCCAGACATCCTGGATCCCGAACGGACCGCCATGCGGCATGACGATCAACGGCATCTTCTTGCCGCTGGCGCCCTTTGGAACGGTCAGGTAACCGTGCAGGACCATTCCGTCGCGGGCTTTCACCTGCATCGGCTGCATGGTGGCCATCTGGTCGGGGTCGAACCAGTCGCTGCGGCTCAGCAGATGCGAGGCCTTCTTGCCGACCGTATCGAACACGTAGAAGTCGCCCGGATTGCGGTCGCTCCAGACCTGCACCAGCGCCAGGCGACCATCGCTGGTCTGCGACGTGATGCGCACCGCATCACCGCCGAACGCGGCTTCCAGGCTGCGATACAGCACGGCCTCGGGCGTCTTGCTGTCGAAGAACAGCGTGCGTGGCTTCGGATCCATGAAGAACGCGCCGACCGGAATCTGCGTGCCATTGCGATAGATGATGCGATAGGGATCGGTATCGTCGTCCCGCAACACGATCTTGCGCGTCATCGTCGCGAGGTCGAGTGCAACGATCGCATCGGGTCCCTCGGGCTGCTCCGACTGCAGGTAGGCGGTCTGGTTGTCCGCGGAGAAGCCGATCGGTGATTCGATCCGCTGCGTAGCGCCCTCTTCCGAGACCAGTTCCCACTCCGCGCCTTCGCCCTTGCGGTAATAGACCTTACGTACGTTGTCGGTGCCGTAGCCGGACGCGAAGCGCACCACGCCGTTGTTGTCGGTGGCGAAGCTGGCATTGCGCACCGGGGAGCTGGCGACGCGATGGCGGCGACCGGTGTAGGCATCCATGCGTTCCGCGCGGGTGAAGGGATCGCCCGAGAACGGCATGACCGCGATGATGACGTTCTTGTCGTCGCCCGGCAGGTCGTCGGACAGGAAGGCGGCGACCTGTTCCACCTTCCTGGGCTGGATCTTGGTGCCCAGTCCGTTGCCCATCATGCGCTGCCCGACGAGCATCTCGCCCGAGCCTGTCTCCGCGTCGACACCGTACAGTTCGCCGGTCAACTGCGGTCGGTCCAGGGCGCCGAACTTTTCGGCCAGGCTCACGATCACGCGATCGGGACTGACCCAGTCGAAGTCGGCGATGGCCGTGTTGCGGCCGCCGGAAACGTTTGCGGTGATCTTGTTGTCCGCGCGTCGCAGGACGACCAGAACCGTGCGGTCCTCTAGCGGGACGGTGGCGGCGTAGTACTCGCCGGTCGGCGAGAGCTTGATGTCCTCGAACCGGTCCTTCCTGACATATGCGTCGACATCGACGGCCGCCTTCGCAGGAGCGGCCAGCCCGCCGGCCACGAGGGCCAGAAACAGCGCCAAGTGCTTCATGTCTTGCTTCCCTGATTGCGATCAACGTGCGGGCGCGTCGCGCCGGCATCCCCGCGGCAAGCCTAGCATCCGCGTCGCGAGGCGTCCCGTCCGGCGGCCGCGCGCGCATGCTGCAAGGTCGTCGCCAGCGCGTCGTCCCACCCCGGCAGTGACAGGTCGTACGTCGTTCGCAGGCGCGCGGTGTCCAGCACCGAATAGTGCGGCCGCCGGGCGCGCGCCGGATAATCTTTCGCGGCGATCGGAACCACCCGGGGTACGTGCTCGACCAGTCCCTGTGCCCTCGCGATGGCGAAAATGCGTTCGGCGAATCCGTGCCAGCTGGTCGCACCACCGGCTACCAGATGTTGCAAGCCCGAGGCCGCGTCTCCTAGCGAGAGGATCCGCGCAGTGACATCCGCCACCAGCCAGGCCGGGGTCGGGCAGCCGCAATGATCGGCGACGACCCGCACTTCGTCGTGATCCCGGGCCAGGCCGAGCATCGTGCGCAGAAAGTTGTGGCCGCGCGTGGCGTAGACCCAGGCGATCCGCAGGATCAGGCTCGAGGCGCCGCAGGCCTGGATGCGACGTTCGCCCTCCAGTTTGCTGGCGCCGTACACGTTGATCGGGCACGCCGGATCGTCCTCGCGGTAAGGCACGCTGGAGTTTCCGTCGAAGACGTAATCGGTGGAGTAATGCACGAGCCGCGCGCCGCGCGCCGCGCAGTGCCGGGCCAGCTCGGCCGGAGCTTCGGCGTTGATGCGCCAGGCCAGTTCCGGTTCCGCTTCGGCGCGATCCACCGACGTGTACGCCGTGGCATTCACCACGACATCCGGCGCCACGCGATCGAACAGGGTGGCGAACGTTTCCGGTGCACCCACGTCCAACGCTTCGCATTGACCGCCATCGGCCAGCAGGCCAGTGCGGGTGGTTGCCACCACTTCGCCCAGCGGCGCCAGGCTGCGACGCAATTCGTGCCCCACCTGGCCATTGGCTCCGAGCAGCAGGATCCTCATGCGCTCACCCGCGATAGACCGGCAATCGCTCCGCGGCAATGTCCGCCAGGAACGGCGCGCGCGCGTCCTTTTCCGACAGCTGCGGGCTGGCTACGGGCCAGTCGATCGCCAGGTCCGGATCGTCCCAGCGGATCGCGGCATCGGCGGTGGCGTCGTAGGTGGCCGTGCACAGGTAGGACAGCACCGCCCGTTCGCTCAGGGCCACGAAGCCGTGGGCGAAGCCTTCCGGTATCCAGAAATGCCGCCGGTTCTCCGAAGACAGCACCACGGCGGTCCAGCGTGCGAACGTCGGAGAGCCGCGGCGGATATCCACGGCGACATCCCACACTTCGCCATCGACGACGGACAGGTATTTCCCCTGCGGATCGGGCCACTGGTAATGCAGCCCGCGCAGCACGCCGCGCGCCGACGACGAGACGTTGGCCTGGGCGACCGCGATTTCCAGGCCGCGCGCGGCAAGCCTGTCCCGGTTGAACGATTCGTAGAAGAAGCCGCGCGCGTCGTCGAACACTTTCGGCTCGACGACGACGCAGCCCTGAAGTCCGGTCTCGATGATCTTCATGCGAGGGGGCGATTTTCCAGCAGGCCCAGCAGGTACTGGCCGTAACCGCTGCGCGCCAGCGGCCGCGCGAGTTCGCCCAGCTGCGCCGCATCGATCCAGCCGTTGAGGTAGGCGATCTCTTCCGGACAGCACATCCGCAGCCCCTGTCGCTTCTCGATCGTTTCGACGTACAGGGAGGCCTCGACCAGGGACTCGTGCGTGCCGGTGTCCAGCCAGGCATAGCCCCGCCCCATCAACTCGAGCTGCAGCGATCCATCCTGCAGGTAACAGCGGTTGAGGTCGGTGATCTCGAGCTCACCGCGCTCGGAGGGCTTGAGTCCCGACGCGAAATCCGGAGCACGTCCGTCGTAGAAGTACAGGCCGGTGATCGCGTAGCTGGACTTCGGCTTGAGCGGCTTTTCCTCGATGCCGACGACAGCGCCGCCGGCGTCGAACTCGGCGACGCCGTATCGCTGGGGATCCTTGACCCAGTAGCCGAACACGGTGGCGCCGCGTTCGCGGGCGTTGGCATTGCGCAGCAGGTCGGTGAAACCGTGCCCGTAGAAGATGTTGTCGCCCAGGACGAGGCAGCTGGGCGCGCCGGCGAGGAATTCGCGCCCGATCAGCAGCGCCTGCGCGAGTCCGTCGGGGCTGGGCTGCACCGCGTACTCGATCTTCATCCCCCATTGCGAACCGTCGCCCAGCAGGTTGCGGAACAGCGCCTGCTCGTGCGGCGTGTTGATGATCAGCACTTCACGGATGCCCGCGAGCATCAGCACGCTCAGCGGGTAATAGATCATCGGCTTGTCGTAGACCGGCAGCAGCTGTTTGCTCACCGCCAGCGTCACCGGATGGAGGCGCGATCCGGTGCCACCGGCGAGGATGATGCCTTTGCGTCGGGTCATGGAATTCACCTGGAGGATCGCGTCCTGCGTGGGGCTGCCGGCATCAGGCCGCGGCCCCGATGCGTTCGAGACGATAACTGCCATCCAGCACCCGCTGCACCCAGGGCTGGTTGTCGAGGTACCACTGCACCGTGCGTTCCAGGCCCTGTTCGAAGGTCACCGCGGGCGCCCAACCCAGTTCGCCACGCAGCTTGCCGGCATCGATCGCGTAACGACGGTCGTGACCCGGGCGATCCGCGACGTAGGTGATCAGCGACTCGTGCGCACGTCCATCCGCAAGCGGCCGGCGCTGGTCGAGCAATGCGCAGATCGCCTTCACCACGTCGATGTTCCGGCGCTCGGCGTCGCCGCCGACGTTGTAGCACTCGCCGACCCGCCCCGCTTCCAGCACGCGCCGGATCGCAGCACAGTGATCGCCCACGTACAGCCAGTCGCGCACGTTCGCGCCGTCGCCGTAGACCGGCAAGGATACGCCGGCGAGGGCACGGGCGATGACCAGCGGGATGAGCTTCTCCGGGAACTGGTACGGACCGTAGTTGTTCGAGCAGTTCGTGGTGAGGACGGGAAGGCCGTAGGTGTGGTGGAAGGCGCGCACGAGGTGGTCGGACGCCGCCTTCGAGGCCGAATAGGGCGAATTCGGCGCATACGGCGTGGCTTCGGTGAACCGGCCGGTTTCGCCCAGCGAGCCGTAGACCTCGTCGGTGGAAACGTGCAGGAAACGGAACGCCGTCCGCGCCGGCGCATCCAGGGATTGCCAGTAGTCGCGCGTGCGTTCGAGCAGGTTGAGCGTGCCCACGACGTTGGTCTGCACGAACGCCGCCGGTCCGTCGATGGAACGGTCGACGTGGCTTTCGGCGGCGAAGTTGAGCACCGCCTCAGGACGATGCTCGCGCAGCACGCGTTCGACCAGCGCAGCATCGCCGATGTCGCCGTGCACGAAGACATGGTCGGGATGGCCGCGCAGCGCCGCGAGCGTGTCCGGATTGCCGGCGTAGGTCAGCGCGTCGAGATTGACGACGCGAATCCCGCGCCGCACCGCGTCGAGCACGAAATTGCCGCCGATGAAACCGGCGCCACCGGTCACAAGCCAGGTTGCCACGCGAAACCGCCTTCTCTCTTCCGCCATCAGGTTCGGCCGGGTGCCCGCGGCACCGGGCCGTCAGAACGGGATGTCGTCGTCCGCGAAGTCGGCGCCGAAATCGTTCGACTTGGCCGGCGCCGGTTCGCGCCGCGGCGCGCCGCCCTGGGATTGCGAGGGCCGCTGCGAGCGCTGGGATTCGCCCCCGAATTCACGACGCGGGGCGCCGCCTTCGGCACCGCCGCCGCCCAGCATCTGCATGTCGTCGGCAACGATGTCGGTGGTGTAGTGCTTGACCCCGTCCTTCTCGTACGAGCCGTATTCGATGCGGCCTTCGATGTAGACCTGCCGGCCCTTGCGCAGGTATTCGCCGGCGATCTCGCCCAGCTTGCCGAACAGCTTGACGCGGTGCCATTCGGTCTTTTCCTGCGTGTTGCCGTCGCGGTCCTTGCGGACCGAGGTGGTCGCCAGGCTCAGCGTGGTGATGGCCATGCCACCCTGGGTGTACTTGGTTTCGGGGTCGTTGCCCAGGTTGCCGACCAGGATGACCTTGTTGATGCCACGAGCCATGGAGTGTGTGGTCCTTTTTGAAATGGGAATCCCGCGCGGAGGCCCGGCGGGAGGAAGACGGGTCGATCGCCCGGCCGGACGGCCGTCGCGGCGACAGATGCGATCACAGTATATCCGCGGCCCCGGAACCATCAGGGCACGGCGCTCCCGTCGGTCAGACTTTGCCTGAACCGGCACGCGCAACCGGGCCGCCGGCCGCAGGGGCCGGCAGCGGATCACCGCGAAATTCGAGGGTCGGCAGGCCCTAGCGGGCCGCGCTCATCGGCCCGGAGTCGCCGGACTCCGTCGCCATCGCGCCCGGCTGGTGGCGGGCCCGCCAGGACGAGGCGGTCTCGCCATGCCAGGCCTTGAACTGGCGGGCGAAGCTGCACGGATCGTGGAAGCCGCAGGCCTCCGCCAGTTCCGTGATCGACAGCTGGCTGTCCTGCAGCAACTGCCTGGCCCGCTGCATCCGCAGCCGCATCGAGGCCTTCTGCAGCGTTTCCTGATAGACCGCATGGAAGGTCTTGGACAGCCACCAGCTGGAGAAGCGGGTGAGCTCCATCAGGTCCTCGATCCGGAGCATGCGTTGCGGGTTGCCTTCCAGGCACAGCCGCGCCTTCTGCACGCGCGAGAAGATCCGCGTCTTGCGGTGGAACGACCGCCCCGGGCAGCGCTCGATCATTTCGGCAAGCGAGTCCTGCGCCGCCTGCCAGTGCTTCAGCAACGGCTTCAGCGCGCGCATCGTCGCCCCCGCTCCGGCGTCCTGCGGCACCGACGCGCCCTGCCGCCACAGCCGCAGGGCGATGCGGCGGTCATGCGGGGACACGCAGCCGCGCCCGACCAGCAAACCGCGATCGGTCGGATCGAGCGCGCCGTGCATCACGTCCGCGGTCAGCATCACGCCGAGCGTGAGCCCGTGCTCGTCCGCCTGCACCTCGGGCATCGAGCCGCGTTCCAGTGCGATCCACTCGCCCGGGCGGAGGGTGAAGGCGCCTTCGGCGGCATTGACCTGGGCCGTGCCGCGCACCTGCAACCAGAACGACAGCATCGGCGCGGGCGCGCGCACCCGCTCGGAGCGGCAGACGGCCGCGTAGCGCACCGGCAAGGTCACGAGCCCCGTCGCGTAGGGGGAGAGTCGGGGGGCGTCGTGCATGGTGACGAAGGTGTCGGGCATGGCGAGCTCCTGGGGCGGGCGGACCTGACGATCGCTGGCGATACGCATGGACGGGACTGGCGAGGTTCGTTGTAGCGCCACTCCGATCCGGATGCGCGAGGTATTCGTCCAGTTGCCCGGCAGTGGCGACGAGCCGCGAAAAAATCGACGAAACCGCCTTTTGCGGCGACGAAATGGCCGGCGTCCTCCGACCGGGCGCCTGTCCGCAGCCGGCACCGCGCGGAGACCTGCCGCGCGGGCCATGCCCGCTGCACCACCACTGCCGCTGCGACGGCCGCCGCCCCGCTTGCATCGCGCGTCCGCGACGGGTACACCACACGCCCGACACGATCGCAACGACGCGATCGCGGAGCACATCGGCCGCAATGACCAGTTCACGCAACTTCCTGCAGGCGGTCCCCGTGTTGCGCCGGCTCGATCCGCTCGACCGCACGATGTTCGCGCTGACCCTGGCGGTCTGGGCGATGCACTACGCCATGCGCACCTTCCTCAGCCTGATGCCGGGCGATACCTGGATCGAGCCGGGCAGCCTGGTCGCGCGCACGGTCGCCAGCACGATCGGCATCGTCCTGTGCCTCGCGATCCACGTGGTGCTGAAGAAGGCCGGCAGCAACCATCCGTGGCGCCTGCTGGGCTATGCGCTCGCATTGAGCTTCCCCGCATCCCTGCTGCTCACCTGGTCGGGGGAATACGTGTTCCGCTACTTCACCGACTACTACGCGATGTACCCGGATCGCTGGATGTCGGGCATGGAACTGGGCGAGACCTACAAGGCCTACCAGTGGAACTTCTTCGCCTGGTGCGCGCTGTACGCCGCCGCGCGCAACAACGCCGAAGTGCGCCGGCGCGACCAGCAGCTCGCTGCCGCGACCAACGCCGCGCAGCAGGCGCAGCTGCTCGCGCTGCGGCTGCAGGTCAATCCGCATTTCCTGTTCAACACGCTCAACACGCTGGCCGGCCTGATCGTCCTCGGCCGCACCAGCGAGTCCGAGAAGATGGTGCTGAGCCTGTCGCGCTTCCTGCGTTACACGCTCTCGCGCACGCCCTCGCAGCTGACCACGCTCGCCGACGAGATCGGCATGCTGCGGCAGTACCTGGAGATCGAAGCCGCGCGCTTCTCCGACCGGCTGAAGGTCACCTGGGACGTGCCGTCGTCGTGCATGCAGGCGATGGTCCCGAGCCTGATCCTGCTGCCGCTGGTCGAGAACGCGCTGAAATACGGGCTGGGTGGCTCCGATCGCCCCGTCGAGATCGCGATCGCCGCGCGCGAGGAACACGGCCAGCTGGTGTTGAGCGTGGAGGACGACGGTGGCAGCGCACACGGCAGCGCCGGGAGCGGACTCGGCATCGGCCTGTCCAATGCACGCCAGCGGCTGGCCGCGCTGTACGGCGACGAAGGGCGGCTCGAGAGCGCTCCGCTCGAGCACGGCTGGCGCAGCGTGATCCGCGTGCCGTGGCAGGAAGACATGGTGCTGGAACCCGCTGCGTGATCCGGATCCTCCTCGCCGACGACGAGCCCATCGCGCTGGATCGCCTCGAACTCGCCGTTGCGGGCATTCCCGACGCGGAACTCGTCGCCAAGGCGCGCAACGGCAAGGAAGCACTGGCGCTCATCCGCGAACTCAAGCCCGACATCGCGGTGCTCGACATCCAGATGCCGGTCAAGGACGGCTTCGCCGCGATCGCCGAGCTCAAGCCCGGCGAGCACCTGCCCGAGATCATCTTCGTCACCGCCTACCAGGAGCACGCGGTGCGCGCGTTCGAAGTGCATGCGGTGGACTACCTGCTCAAGCCGGTGTCGTTCGAGCGCTTCCGCGAAGCGGTGCGCCTGGCGCGCAGCCGGCTGGAAGCGCGCGCTGCCGAAGTCCGCTTCGCCGAACTGCAGCAGCTGATCGCGAGCCTGCGCGCCTCCGGCACGCCCGAGAGCGGGCTGGTGTACGAACGCGAGTTCTGGGTGCGCACGCGCGACGGCATCGTCCGCATCGCCGCGGAGAACATCGAGGCGATCACCGCCGAAGGCGATTACGTGCTGCTGCACGCCGGCGGCAAGTCGCACCTGCTCAAGGAAACCATCAGCTCGCTGGCGGCGCGCCTGGATCCCGCCGTGCACCTGCGCGTGCACCGTTCGACCATCGTCAACCTGCGCCAGGTCGCGAGCCTGCATCGGCGCGGCCCGAAGGGGCTGTCGCTGACGCTGGCCTCCGGTGCCGACTACGCGATCGGCCCCAACTACGTCGAAACCGTGCTCAAGCTCGTCAACGCGCGGCGCTGGCGCTGAATCCGCGGCGGCCGCGCGGCAGCGGCCCGTGGAGCGGCCCGTATAATCGCCGGCTATGCACGCCGATTCCGCCCCGCGCCCCGCCCCCCTGCCGCTTCCCGACCTCGCCACCATCCAGGCCCTCGCCCGCGAGGACATGGCGGCGGTCGATGCGCTGATACGCCGCCGCCTCGCGTCCGACGTGGTGCTGATCAACCAGGTCGCCGAGTACATCGTCGGCGCCGGCGGCAAGCGTCTGCGGCCGATGCTGCTGCTGCTCGCCGCGGGTGCGCTTGGACATCGTGGCGCCGATGCGCACCAGCTCGCCGCGGTGGTCGAGTTCATCCACACCGCCACCCTGCTCCACGACGACGTCGTCGACGAATCCGATCTGCGCCGTGGCCGCAGGACCGCCAATGCGGTGTGGGGCAACGCCGCCAGCGTGCTGGTCGGCGACTTCCTGTATTCGCGCAGCTTCCAGCTGATGGTCGAACTCGACCGCATGGAAGTCATGCGCATCCTCGCCGACACCACCAACCGCATCGCCGAGGGCGAAGTGCTGCAACTGCTGCACGTGCGCAACCCGGACACGGACGAAGCGGCCTACCTGCGCGTGATCGAGCGCAAGACCGCGGTGCTGTTCGCGGCGGCAACGCGCCTGGGCGCGTTGCTGGCGGGCGCCGACGCCGCGACCTGCGACGCGCTGCACGACTACGGCATGAACCTGGGCTACGCCTTCCAGATCGCCGACGACGTACTCGATTACGCCTCCGACGCGGAAACGCTGGGCAAGAACCTTGGCGACGACCTCGCCGAAGGCAAGGCGACACTGCCGCTGATCCACGCGATGCTGCACGGCGATGCGGATACGCGCGGGCGTTTGCGTCATGCGATCGAGCACGGCGATACCGATGCGTTGCCCGACGTGCTGCAGGCGATCCACAACACCGGTGGCCTGGAATACAGCCGCCGTCGCGCCTTCGATTACGCGGACGCCGCCGAGCGCGCGCTCGACGGACTTGCCGACAACGACTACACCGCCGCATTGCGCGGGCTGGCGCGGTACGCGGTCAGTCGGGATCACTGAGCCGCCTCTTTCCGTTTTGGGAAGAGGTCAAAGCAGGCCGACAGGCCGTTATGGGAAGGACAGTGCCACCAGAGAAGCTGGCGGTGCTTTTACCCCTGATTGCCAGGAAAGCTAAAGCAACTCGCTTGCGCTCGCCGCCCCTCATCTGCCCTCCGGGCCTCTTCTCCCCGCAAGCGGGGAGAAGAGAACCCAGGAGCTCGGCGCACCTCCCTCGCCCCGCTTGCGGGGTGAAGGCGGACGCCTATGCGCCACTGGCGCATGTCCGACTGAACGCCCTTGCGCCGTGCGCAAGGGCCGGGGGCAGAGCGAGTGGGAACAGCGTCGCGACAGCGACGCAGGGTGAGGGGACGTGTCGCGATGACGACGACTACTCCGCCGCGAACCTCTCCGCAAAGAAGTCATCCATCATGCGGAACGCGCGCGTCGCCGAGCGTTCGTTGTAGCGGCAGTTGTCGCTGGCTTCTTCCGGCTCGGTGAAGCAGTGCACCGTGCCGCCGAAGTCGACGAACTGCCAGTCCGCCTTCGCCTCGTTCATCTGCTTCACGAAGTTGCTGCGATCGTCCGCTGACACGTTGGCGTCGTCGGCACCGTTGAGGACGAGCACGCTGGCCCGGATGCCCTCGGGCCCCGGCTTCGCCGACGCCTTGAGGCTGCCGTGGAAGCTGACCACGCCGGCCACGTCCGCGCCGCTGCGCGCGAGATCGAGCACCGCGCCGCCGCCGAAGCAGAAGCCGATCGCGCCGATCCGTCCCGTATCCAGCGGCACCTTGTCCTGCTGTTTCAGCACCTCCACCGCCCTGGCGACGCGCGCAGCCAGGCCTTCCGGCGCGGCATACGCGGATTGCAGCGCCTTCATCGCCTCCTGGTGGTCCTTCGGGTTGACGCCCTTTCCGTACACGTCCGTCAGCAGGATCACGTACTTGCTGCCGGCGATGCGCTTGGCCTTTGCGATGGCTCCGGCATTGACGCCCATCCAGTTGGGGACCATCACCAGCCCCGGCAACTTCGCCTTCGCCGCATCGTCGTAGACGACGTAGCCGGCGAAGGCCTGCGTGCCGATCTTCCATTCCACCGGCTTGGCCTGCATGGCGGCGAATGCGGGCATGGCGGACAGCATCAACACGGCTGCAGCGGCGAGACGGCGCATGGCGTTTTCTCCGGAGTGTCGCGAAAGCGTAGGCCGCACGGGTTGCTGCGGCGTGAAGCCGCGATGGTGCCACCGCAGGCCACTCCCCCCATGACGAACGTTGGCGCGATGCGATGCGATTTCCGGCGATGCGGGATCGGAGAAGCGCCCCGGAGCGCGCCGCGCTTACCCGGGCCACGCGATCCCGCGATCAGCCGACGCCGAGCCCCGGAATGGCGCTGATGCTGTCGGGATCGAAGCCGGCGAGTTCGGCGAAGTGGCGTCCCCGCGCGACGTAATCGCGGTACGCGCCGAAGCTCGGCGCCCCGGGCGAAAGCAGCACCACGCCGTCGCCGGCCAGCGCGTCCGACGCCTGCCGCATCGCGTCGGCAAGATCGGCCGCGGCGCCCAGCACGAAGCCGCATTCGGCGGCGAGCGGCGCGAGCAGCGCGTGGATGCACGGGCCGTTCTGGCCCATGGTGATGATCGCCAGCGGCGCGCAGGTGCGCATCGCGGCGGCGAACTCGTCCCACGGCAGGCCGCGATCATGTCCGCCCACGAGCAGCGCCACGCGGCGCCCGCGGAACACGTCCAGCGCCGCGAGGCTCGCGTGCGGTGTCGTGCTGATCGAATCGTTGACGTAGGTGAGGCCGCCGCGCGCGCCGAGGGTCTGCAGGCGATTGGGCAGCGGCCGGAACGTGGCGGCATGCGGCGCCAGCGCGGCCGCGTCGAGACCGAGCGCTTCGATTGCCGTGAGCACCGCGCACAGGTTGCCGCGGTTGTGCCTGCCGGGCAGCGGCAGGGCCAGGGTGTCCATCACGAAACGGTCGCCGCGGTACAGCGCGTCCTCGCGCAGGTGCCAGCCGTCGCGGCCGCCAAACCAGCGCACCTCGCTCTCGGGCAGGTGCAGCGCGGACAGGATCGGATCGTTGGCATTGAGCACGGCGATGCGCGGCCGGCCTTCGCCCAGCAGGCGCAGCTTGTCGGCGACGTAACGTTCGTGCGAGCCGTGCCAGTCCAGGTGCTCGGGAAACACGTTCAGCGCGACGGCGACCTGCGGTCGCACCCCGCTCGCGGCGACGTCGCCGGTCTGGTAGCTCGACAGTTCGATGGCCCAGTACTCGGGCGCGGGTTGCGGATCGAGCACTTCCAGCAGCGGCAGGCCGATGTTGCCGGCCAGCGCCGTCGCGTGCCCGCCCGCGCGCAACAGATGCGCAAGCAACGACGTCGTCGTGCTCTTGCCCTTGGTGCCGGTCACGCACACCACGTTGCCGGCAACGCCCGCCGCATCGGCGTGCGCCGCGAACCACAACGCCGTGCCGCCGACGAAACGCGTGCCCTGCCGCGCGGCCGCCATCGCTTCGGGCTTGTACGGACTGATGCCCGGCGACTTCACCACGACATCGAAGGCGCCCAGGCGCACGGCGTCGGCCGCGGTTTCCACCTCGAGCAAGGGATCGCCCGCCGCCCGCACCTCCGCGGCTTCGCCGTCGCTGCAGAACAGCGTCAGCGGCAGGTGCGGCAGGTGTTCGCGGATCGCGCGATAGGCCGCGCGGCCTTCGCGGCCCCAGCCCCAGAGCGCGACACGGCGGCCCTGCAGGCGCGCGATATCAAGCCGCGAACCGGGCACGCAGGCGCTCCCAGAGTCCGGCCGGAATGCGGTGCTCGTCGTCGATCACCAGCAGCGGCTCGATGCGCAGTTCCGCCTCGTCCAGTTGCGGACGGATCTCGCGCGCGAAGCGTTCGACCAGCGCGTCCTCGCGCCACTCCGGCCGGTCGCCCAGCGCCGCCATCGCCGCGCGCGATTCGCGGCCTTCGCCGACGCATTCGAACGGCTTGTGGTCCTGGTATTCGAGCAACGCGTCGTAACCGGCGGTCTGCCCCGGATCGTCGAGCAGGTTGCGGCCGAAGATGCCGACCAGCCGCGGCTTGGGCATGAACGGCGCCAGCGCGAGGAACACGAAGTGGCACTTCGGGCACACGCCGCACCAGCGGTTGGCCGGACGCTCGCCGAGGATGTGGAAGTTGCGGTTGCAGCTGGAGAAGTGCGCGTCGTAGCGATCGGTCTTCGCGAACTGCCGCGCGACGGCCAGTTCGCTCAACGGACGCAGCAGTGAGTAGTAATGCAGGTCGGCGGCGATCTCGCGCTGCACGTAGTCGCCGAACAGCCGCTCGCACTCCCAGCCCTTCGACCACTGGTGGTTCACCTCGCCGGTGCCCTCGATGAAGCTGCCGTAGCTGGCCGAACGCTCGTTGGAGAACACCACCTGGTCCACGCCCAGCAGCACCGCCGCGAACACCATGATCGCGGAATTGAGCACGGTCACCGGGATGTGGCCGTTCCAGGCGCCTTCCCGGTTGAAGTCGAACAGCTGCGGCGCCAGCGCGCGGCCGAGGTTCAGCGTCGGCAGGTCGGTGCGCTCGGCGCAGGCGCGGATCAGCTGCGAACCGCCGATCCAGGTGACCGTCTGCCCTATGCCGGCCGCGCGCAGCGCCTCGATGCTGACCAGCGAATCCTTGCCGCCGCCGATGGCGACCAGCGCGTGCTCGCGCAGGCCCAGCGCCGGCGCGGCGGGACGGTTCACGGCTTCGTGCGGGAAGCGAATCCTGCCGTGCAGGTTCAGCCCGTTGCGGTAGGCGAACTCGCCCAGGCCGTTGACGTAGATCGTTTCCAGCATCGCGGCGGTATCCGCGTCGATCGCGTACGAATCGATGCGGATTTCCGGGGGCACCGCGGCCTTGTAGTAACTCACGCCGGCGATCAGGTGCAGCAGGCGCAGGGCCTGCTGCGCGGCGCCCGCGCGCTCGCCTTCGAGCACGAACGGCGCACCCGGCACCGTGATCGTCTCGATCAGCTCGGGACCGTCGTCGAAGGCATACACCAGCTGCGCGACGCCGGTATCCGCATCGAACGTGCAGCGCACGAAGCGGAAGGCATTGATGGCGTCGCGTTGGAATTTCCACTCACTCATTTTTGAATCCGTAGGGCGGGTCTCTCCGCCATTTCGTTATTCCGGTTGCGTCACGGCGGGTCGAGACCCGCCCTACGCGATGACTGCTTCCGCAGGCAACGCCCGCAGGTTGTACGTATTCGCCATCGCCATGCCGTAGGCGCCGGCATCGGCCACCAGGAGCACGTCGCCCTCGCCCGTCGCCTCCGGCAGCAGGCGGCTGCGTCCGAGCACGTCGCCGCTTTCGCAGATCGGGCCCACCACATCGAACGCGGCCGTCGCGCCGTCGCCGAAGCGCGTGAGGTTGTGGATGCCGTGGTACGCCTCGTACATCGCCGGGCGCACCAGTGCGTTCATGCCGGCGTCGCAACCGATGCGGCGCACGCCGTCCTTTTCCACCACCTGGGTGACGGCAAGCAGCAGCACGCCGGCCTCGGCGACGAGATAGCGGCCCGGCTCGATCACCAGCCCGTAGCGCGGATAGGCCGACTTGATCTCGTCCAGCCCCGTGCGCCAGGCCGCCAGATCGAAGTCCTGCGCATCGGGCGTGTACGGAATCGGCAAGCCACCGCCGATATCGATGGTCTCGATGGTGCCGACGTTGTCGGCGAGCCCGGCCAGTTCCGCGTACACGCCGCGCCAGTGGCGCGGATCCTCGATGCCGCTGCCCAGGTGCGCATGCAGGCCGCTGATGCGGACATCGAGCCTGCGCGCCTCGTCGACGAAGGCATCGAAGCGCGCGATCGGCAGGCCGAACTTCGCCGCGACACCGCCGGTCTTCACCTTCTCGTGGTGACCTTCGCCGTGGCCGAGATCCAGGCGCAGCCACAGCGTGCGGCCGCGGAACGTCTCCGGCCAGCGCTGCAGCGCCTCCACGTTGTCCAGCGTGACGGTGACGCCGCGCGCGAACGCCGCCTCGTACTCGCGGCGCGGCGCGAAGCTGGGCGTGAACAGCACGCGCTGCGGCGACAGCTCCGGCAGCGTGGCGAAGACGTGGTCGAGCTCGGCCTGCGACACGCATTCCAAGCCGAGGCCTTCCTGCACGAGCGTGCGCAGGATCGCCGGATGCGGGTTCGCCTTGATCGCGTAGAAGCAGCGGTCGATCGCCGGCACCGCCAGCAGGTTGCGCGCGCGGTCGCGCACGGTAGCCAGATCGTATACGTAGCGCGGCGTGCCCGCCTGCGCGTACTGCAGCAAGACATCGCGCGCGCCTTCCCACCACTGCGTCGCGCGCACCGCCTTGCCGTGTGCGATCTCGCGCCAGCTCGGGCCGAACACCGCCGCATCGAGTACCGGCATGGCACCGCTGCGGATCAGCTCCGCGTGCAATTGCGGCAGCATGCCGTCGGCATCGGCTTCGTCGATGACGAAGGTGAGGTTGAGATCGTTCGACGACTGCGAAATCAGGTGCACGCGTTCGCGGCCGAAGGTCGCCCAGATGTCCGACAGCTTGTGCAGCAGCGAGCGCATGCCGCGCCCGACCAGGGTGATGGCCGCACACGGCGCGATCACCTTCACCCGGCACACTTCCGCCAGGTCCGCGCTCAGCGCTTCGAGCACGTTGGAATTCACCAGGTTCTCGCTGGGATCCAGCGACACCGTGACGTTGGTCTCCGACGAACCGATCAGGTCGACCGACAGACCGTGGCGCTTGAAGCGCTCGAACACGTCGGCGAGGAAGCCCACCTGCTGCCACATGCCGATGCTTTCCATCGACACCAGGACGATGCCGTTGCGGCGGCTGATCGCCTTCACGCCCGGCACCGTCGCCGCCGACGCGTCGATGCGCGTGCCGGGCAGGTCGAAGCGCTCGGTGTCGAGGATGGCCATCGGCACGCCCGCATCGCGGCACGGCGCAATGGAACGCGGATGCAACACCTTCGCGCCCGTCGTGGCGATTTCCTGCGCCTCGGCGTAATCCAGGCGCGTCAGCAGGCGCGCGTCTGGCACGTCGCGCGGGTTCGCGGTGAACATGCCGGGCACGTCGGTCCAGATCTCGACCCGCTTCGCCTTGAGCAGCGCGCCGAAGTAGGCGGCCGAAGTATCGGAACCGCCGCGGCCGAGGATCGCCGTGCCGCCGTCGCCGTGGCGCGCGATGAACCCCTGCGTCAGCAGCATCGGCGCGGCCTGCTGCGCGAAGCGCTCGGCGAAACCCGTATCGCCGTTGTGGCGGCAGTTCACCGACAGCCGCTGCGCCCACGCGCTGGCGTTCGGCAGCGACACCGCATCGAGCCACTGCCGCGCATCGCACCAGCCGAAGTCGTGGCCCTGCGTGCGCAGGTAAGCCGCGCCCAGCGTCGACGACAGCAGTTCGCCCTGCGCAAGCACGTCGGCCTGCCAGTCCAGCGTGCGCTGCGCCGCGCGCGGATCGGTGCCCAGCGCCTGCAGCGTCGCGAGGCGTTCGCCGAGCACGGCGTCGGCGTCGAGATCGAGTTCGGCGCAGAAAGCACGATGACGCTCGACCAGGGCGGCGATGCGCGCGACGACATCGTCACCATTCGCGATCGCCTGCAGCTCGTTGGTCACCCCCGACAGCGCGGAGACCACCACCAGCACGCGCGCGCCGTCCTCGGCCATGCGTTTGGAAGCGAGGCGTCCGATGGTGTCCCAACGGTTGCGGCGCGACACGGAGGTTCCGCCGAACTTGAGTACTACCCAGGGATGCGCTCCCGCTGTCACTGATGTGTGTCCTTCGAACGAGGTGATGAGGAAGGGAAATGTCCGCGCCACGCCGCGGCCCACTAGAATCCAGGGGCTGGTCGCAAACCGGAAGCGCGCGCACGGAAGGCGCAATTCTAGTCGAAGCGACCCGCCCCTCCCCCGCCCGATCCAGCGAAAAATCCCACAAATGAAACGTCGTTATCTGCAGCTCGACGTCTTCGCCGGCCATCCCGGCGACGGCAACCCGTTGGCGGTGGTACTCGATGCCGACGGCCTGGACGACGCCGACATGCAGGCGATCGCCAGATGGACGCGCCTGCCGGAAACGACCTTCGTCTTCCCGCCCACGCAGCCGGGCGCCAGCTATCGCATCCGCATGTTCAGCCCGCGCCGCGAAGTGCCCTTCGCCGGCCACCCCAGCGTCGGCACCGCGCACGCCGTGCTGGAAGCCGGCCTGGCCACGCCGCGGGACGGTTTCCTCTACCAGGAGGGCATTGCCGGCGTGCTGCCGCTGCAGGTCGTCGGCGAAGGCCGCAAGCGCACGATCGCCGTCCGCACGCCGCGGGCGCGGGTCGTGGAAGTGGCGTCGGCCGAGGATCCCCGGCTGGCGCCTGCCCTGCAGGGCCTCCCCCTGGGCGCACTGCCGCCCGTGCTGATGGACGGCGGCCGCCGCTGGTGGCTGGCCGAAGTCGCCGACGAAGCCGCGCTGCGCGCCGCCACGCCCCGCTGGGACGCGATCGAGGCCCTGGCCCAGGCGACCGAGACGATGGGGCTGTTCGTGTATGCACGCAGCGCCGACCCCGTCTACTACTACGCCGTGCGCGCCTTCGTCGGTGCGCCGGCGCGGTTCGAGGACGCCGCTTCGGGCGCCGCCAACGCGACGCTGGCCGCCTGGCTCGCGTCGCGCGATGCCCTGCCTAGCCGCGACGGCCGCTACCGCATCAGCCAGGGCCGCGAGGTCGGCCACGACGCGATCATCGACCTGCATGTCGATGCCGACGGCGAGGTCTGGTCCGGCGGTCGCGTGTGCGACGTGGTGAAGGGCGAGATCGACTGGTCCGCCCGCGAATAACAGGAAGCAGCCGCGCGCTCCTTGCCGCATCAGCGGCCGACGATGGCAAACAACGATGCTTTCAGAGCGACATCCTCCATGACCCACCTCGCCCGGAAAGTCGTCTGGATCACCGGCGCCTCCAGCGGCATCGGCGAAGCGCTGGCGAAACTCGCCGCCCGTCGCGGCGCCCGGCTGGTGCTGTCCTCCCGGCGCGAAGCCGAACTCGAACGCGTGCGCCAGGCCTGCCCGCGCCCGCAGGACGTCGCCATCCTGCCCGTGGACCTCTCCGACTTCGGCGATGCCGACGCGCTGGCCGCACAGGCGGCGGCGTTCTTCGGCCCCATCGACGTGCTGGTCAACAACGCCGGCATTTCCCAGCGCACTTCGATGCTGGATACGGGCATGGCGGCCTACCGTCAGCTGATGGAGATCGACCTGTTCGCACCGATCGCGCTGACCAAGGCGCTGGCGCCGGCGTGGGTGGAGCGCGGCAGCGGCCACGTCGTGGTGGTGAGCTCGGTGTTCGGCACCATCGCGATGGCGCGGCGCACCGGCTATGCCGCGGCGAAGCATGCGCTGCATGGCTTCTTCGACAGCGCGCGCATCGAACTGGGCCACCGGGGCGTGAAGTTCACCCTCGCCTGCCCGGGCTTCGTCCGCACCAACGTGTCGGTGAACGCGCTGGGTCCCGATGGCCGGCCCTACGGCAAGTCGGACCACGACATCGACGGCGGCATGGATCCGATGGTGTGCGCGGAGAAGATCTGGCGCGCGGTGGAAGCCGATCGCTACGAGGTGACCATCGCCGGGATCGAGCGCGTCGCGGTGCTGTTCAAGCGCTTCCTGCCGTTGCGCTGGTATACGGCGTTTGCTCGGCGGTTGAAGGTCAATTGATCGCTTCGAGCGCGCGACGTCGTTCCGGGCTTTTTCTTCGCCCTGCACGGAACCCGTTGATCTCCTCTTCTCCCCGCTTGCGGGGAGAAGATGCCCGAAGAGCCTGCCCCCGAATGCTTTAATCGGGGGGCAGATGAGGGGCGTCTTTTGGCTTTGCCGCTGCTTTCGCGACACGTCCCCTCACCCTGCGTCGCTTCGCGACGCGGTCCCTCTCCCCGGCTAGCGGGGCGAGGGAAAAAAGAAGGGGCCCGAAGGCCCCTTCCCAACCCCCTGTCCGATCACTCCGCCCGCACATCCACCCGCACGCGGATGCGGTCGCCGGGGTGATAGTTCGTGCGCGTGGTGTACTGGTGACCGGCGTATTCGTAGGTCACGTCGTACGCGTTCACGGAGCGGTCGTCGTAACGATCGCTGCTGTAGTAGCCGCCGTTCGCCGGCACCGGATCGCATACGGTCACGCGGCCGACGCGGTCGCGCTGGCGCTGGTTCTGTTCGTAGACCTGCCGGCCGGCCATGCCGCCGACCATCGAACCGATGGCGGACGTGGCGTAGCGCGCGCTGCCGCCGCCGACCTGGCTGCCGACGGCCGCGCCGATGATGCCGCCCACCACGGTCGCGACCGTCGCACCGGCCTGCGTGCCGCCGCTGCGGCGGTGGTAGTTGCCGTACTGGTCGTAGTAGCCGTCGCGATCGTTGCGGTAATAGCCGTCGTCGCGGTAGCCGTCGTTGTTGTAGTCGTCGCCGCGCACGTAGGTGTCGCGCTGGTAGCAGCGCTGCGACTGCGAGGTCGGATACGACGAGCCATACCGCGAGTCGAACACCGGATCGACGCGAACCACGCGCGCATAGTCGTAGCGCACGTTCGCGTCCTGGCCGTAGTACGGGCGGTGGTCACCGTTGTAGTCCGGCGAGTTGCGGTACGTCTGCGCGGAGGCGAACCCGGACGTGGCCGCCATGCACAGGGCCAGGGTGGAAACGAACAGACGCTTCATGGTCGGGACTCCGCAACGCCGGAATGGCGTGGCGGATCGTGGGTACGGCGCCGGCAATACAGCCTGAATCCAGCCGTCTCCGACGCGACGGTTTACCTGGCCGACAGCCAGGCCGCGACCCGTTCCGCCAGCGCCGCCGCGCCGCGTCCCAGCAAGGGGCCGACGTGACTGGGCGTATCGGCATGCAACAGGTCGACGCGCCAGTCGGCGGCGAGCGCCTGTGTGAGTTCGGGCGGCACGTCTTCGTCCTCCCGCGACACGATGCACAGCACCGGGCACGCCGGCCGCGTCACTTCGATGCCCGCGTGCGCGGCGCGCAGCACTTCGCCGGATTCGTCGCGCCAGCGCGCGAAGGCGAACCAGGCGGTCGCGTCATCCGCATCCGGCAAGGCGCGCCGCGTCGAGGCCAGCCGCGCATCGCGATGCCAGGGCACCACCGGCGGCCATTCACGCGCGGCGAGTTGCGCCGCCCAGGGCAGCGGCGGCAGCGGATTCACCAGCACCAGCGCATCTGCGTCGTCGGCGCAGCGCATCGCGAGCAGGCCACCGAGACTTGCGCCGATGAGGACTCGCGGTCGTGGCAGCGCGAGCAACGCCGCGCGTGCCTGCTGCTGATAATCCGCCAGCGTGGTGGTCGCCAGTCCGGCGTTGCACGGCGCCAGGTCCGGTGCCGTGACGCCAATGCCGGCGGCCTGCAGCACTTCGCGCCAGAGGTTCCATTCCCAGCCGCCGCCTCCTGCGCCATGCAGCAGGAGCGCGTGCCGAATCCGCACCGGCACGCGTCGCTCAGCCCTGCAGCGTCGCCGACAGCGTCACCGGCACGGCCAGCGCACGCGAGATCACGCACCCGGCTTTCGCCGCATCGGCGATCTGCTGGAACTGTTCCGCACTGATGCCGGGCACCTTCGCATTGACGATGAGGTTGACGCCGGTGACCGTGGGTCCCGGATCCATGCCGGGATCCATCGTCACTTCGGCGCGGGTTTCGATCTTTTCCGGAGTGAAGCCGGACTTGCCGAGCACGGACGACAGCGCCATCGAGAAGCAGCCGGCGTGGGCCGCGGCGAGCAGTTCTTCGGGATTGGTGCCCTTCTCGTCGCCGAAGCGGGTCTTGAACGAGTAGTTCTGGTTGGCGAACAGACCGCTCTGCGGCGTGCTCATGCTGCCCTTGCCGGCTTGCAGGTCGCCTTGCCAGACCGCATCCGCGTAGCGCTTGAAGGCCATGTCCGTTGCTCCGTCGTGAGGGGCGGACAGGGTAGCGCCGGGGGCGTTAGGTTTCTGGTGGCATCGGCTCTGGCCGTTGCCGTTGCCGTTGCCGTTGCCGTTTCCGTTTCCGTTTCCGTTGTGTTTGCCGTTGCTGTTGACGTTGCTGTTGACGTTGCTGTTGACGTTGCTGTTGCCGTTCCGGGTCCCGTGGCGCAGCGGTGGACGGGACGGATCAGGCCCGCAGGGCGCGCGGCATGGATGCCGCGCGTTTTTCGACAGGACAGGGATGTCCTGTCGAAAAACCCCGGCCCGTCCACGGACCCGGCGCGCGGAGCGCGACGGGCGCGGAGCCCCGGGTGCCCTTCTCTTTGGTTACTTTCTCTTGGGCAAGCAAGAGAAAGTGACCCGCCCGCAAGGGCGGAAGCCTTTGCTCCTGGCCCTGGCTGTTTTGGGCTTTGGATCTGGCTTCGACAGGAGCGAACAAAGCAACAGCAACAGCAAGAAGAGCAAAGGCTTTCGCCCCTGCGGGGCGAGTTACTTTTCTTTGCTTGCCCAAAGAAAAGCTAACCAAAAGAAAGGGCACCCCGGAGCTACGCGCCCGTCGCGCTGCGCGCAACGGGTCCGCAGGCGGGCCGGGACTTTTCGACACGACATCCCTGTCGTGTCGAAAAGCGCGCGACGTCCTGTCGCGCGCCCCTGCGGGGTCTGATCCGTCCCGCCTGCCGCTACGCAACGGGGCCCCGCAAAAAAACAAGAGCAACAGCAAAAGCCCCGACGCATGTGAGTTCTGCACTGCACGGAACCTGGTCCGCCCCGGGGAGAATCAAGAACAAGACATTCCCTCACACCCCACCGCTTGACCCGCCCCCCCAAACGGCGGGAAGGTTGCCTCCCGGCTTCCGCCGGCACCCCGCCATGACCGCCCCCGCCGAGCGCTCGCTCGGAAGGCTGCGCTTCCGACGCGGACAGCCATGACGGCCTTTCTATTGGGCAACACGCCCAACCCGAGACTGGGAGAAACGGCCTCATGTCCTACAGCACACATGACATCCGCAACGTGGCCCTGGCAGGCCACCCCGCCGCCGGCAAGACGACGCTTTTCGAAGCCCTGCTGCACGCCGGCGGCGCCATCCAGACAGCAGGCACCGTCGAACGCGGCAGCACCGTCTCCGACTTCGACCCCATCGAAAAGCAACGCGGCCATTCCCTCGACGTCGGCATCGCCAGCACGGATCACGGGGGCATCCACGTCAACCTGATCGACACCCCCGGTTACCCCGACTTCCGCGGCCCTGCGCTGTCCGCGCTCGCGGCCGTGGAAACCGTCGCGATAGTCGTGGACGCCGACAGCGGCGTCGAATACGGCACGCGCCGGATGATGGAGTACGCCAGGACGCGCAACCTGTGCCGCGTGCTCGTCGTCAACAAGATCGACCACGCCGACGCGGACAGCGCGCGCGTGCTCGAGGAACTGCGCGACACCTTCGGCAACGAATGCCTGCCGCTGAACCTGCCCACCGACGGCGGCAAGGCGGTCATCGACTGCTTCACCAGCACGAGCGGCGACAGCGACCTCGGACCCGTCGCCGACTGGCACCAGAAGATCATCGACCAGGTGGTCGAGATCAACGAGACGGTGATGGAGCACTACCTCGACCTCGGCGAAGGCGGACTGTCCGGGCAGGAGCTGCACGACGCCTTCGAGCAATGCCTGCGCGAAGGCCACCTCGTCCCCGTGCTGTTCTGCTCCGCGCGCAGCGGCGTGGGCATCACCGAGCTGCTCGACATCGCCGAGCGCCTGTTCCCCAATCCGGCCGAGGCGAACCCGCCGCCGTTCCACAAGCTCAACGGCCACGGCGCGGAACCGATCGAGGCCGCGCCGGATCCCGGCAAACACGTCATCGCCGACGTCTTCAAGGTCGTCAACGATCCCTTCGTCGGCAAGCTCGGCATCTTCCGCGTCTACCAGGGCACGGTGAAGAAGGACACGCAGCTGTTCGTCGACGACGGCAAGAAGCCGTTCAAGGTCGGCCACCTGTTCAAGCTCAAGGGCAAGGACCACATCGAGATCGACCAGGCCGTGCCGGGCGACATCGCCGCGGTCGCCAAGGTCGAAGAACTGCATTTCGATGCGGTGCTGCACGACAGCCACGACGAGGACCAGATCCATCTGGAACCGCTGGAATTCCCCAGGCCGATGTTCGGCCTCGCGGTGGAAGCCGCGCACAAGGGCCAGGAGCAGAAACTGTCGACCGCGTTGCACAAGCTCGCCGAGGAAGATCCCTGCTTCACCGTCGAGCACGAGGCCGAAACCAACGAGACCGTGATCCGCGGGCTCTCCGACCTGCACCTGCGCGTCAACCTCGATCGCCTCAAGGAAAAGCACGGCGTGGAAGTGAAATCGCGCCCGCCGCGCATCGCCTACCGCGAGACGGTCAGCGGCAAGGCCGAAGGCCACCACCGCCACAAGAAACAGACCGGCGGCGCGGGCCAGTTCGGCGAGGTGTTCCTGCGCATCGAACCCCTGCCGCGCGGCGGCGGCTTCGAGTTCGTCGACGAGGTGAAGGGCGGCACGATCCCGGGGCAGTTCATGCCCGCGGTGGAGAAAGGCGTGCGCCAGGTGCTCAGCCACGGCGCGGTGGCGGGTTATCCGATGCAGGACGTGCGCGTGATCGTCTATGACGGCAAGCACCACAGCGTCGACAGCAAGGAAGTCGCGTTCGTCGCGGCGGGCAAGAAGGCCTTCCTCGATGCGATCAGCAAGGCGCGGCCGCAGGTGCTCGAACCCATCGTCGACCTCGAAGTCAGCGCGCCCGAGCAGCACATGGGCGACATCAGCGGCGGGCTGGCCAGCAAGCGCGCACGCATCAACGGCACCGACTCGCTGCGCGGCAACGAGATCGTGGTGAAAGCGCAGGTGCCGCTGTCGGAACTGGAGGGTTACGCGGCGGAACTGAAGTCGGTGACGGCGGGCCGTGGCCGTTATTCGCTGGACTTCAGCCATTACGAGCCGGTCCCGCCGCAGGTGCAGCAGAAGCTGGTCGAGGCCTACAAGCCCAGGCCCGAAGAGGACTGAAGGGGACCGAACAGCCGCGCGCATCCGGGCCTGCGTCACAGGTCCGGATGCCGTTCCGCGACCCGCCCGCGCGCGTCCTGCCTTGCTGACTGCGACAAGGCAAGCCGTGAAAGTGCGACGGCTTCCACCAAGCACGAAAGTCGCCGGGCGGCCCGCGCGGGCCTGTGATCCGGATCGCAGAAGCCACTGCACGACAGGCGTTTCATCGCCCCGCCCACAGGGGGGTTATCTCGATGAACGCCGGAAAGCCAACCCGCTCCAACGATCGCGCCGAACGCCTGGCGCGCAGCATGCTCGGCGCCGCCCTGCTCGCGGCGGTCGTCTGGGCGGTGATGGGCAACAGCCTGGGCCTGCTCGGGTAAGGCCCCGCCCCAGAACCTTCGCGCCACTGTCCACGGGGAGTACCCGCGCCGCCCGACCGGCGCGGGTACGTAGTTCGCCCCACCGGCCACGCCGTTCCGGCCGGCGCACGCACCGTTCCGGACCGCACTTGGCACCGTCACCGCATCGCGGACCGATAATCCGCGCATGCACCTCTTCGACCTTCCGACCCTGCTTGCCTACCTCGCCGCCGCGGTGGTGCTGGTGATCATTCCGGGCCCGGGTACGGCCTGGATCGTGGCGCAGACCGTGGCCGGCGGTACCGCGCGCGGATTGCGGGCGGGACTGGGGCTGGAGACCGCGACGCTGATCCATGCACTCGCGGCCGGACTGGGGCTCTCGGCGGTGCTGGCGACATCGGCGCTGGCCTTCGAGGTGCTCAAGTACGCCGGCGCCTTCTACCTGGTCTGGCTGGGCATCAAGGCCTGGCGCAGCGGCAGCGCATCGCCCGGCGACGAACTGCATCCCGCGCCCGCACCGGCATCGGCCGCGAACGAGCCCGTGTACTGGCGCTCGGTGGTGACCGGCGTGCTCAATCCGAAAGTCGCGCTGTTCTTCCTCGCCTTCCTGCCGCAGTTCGTGCATCCCGAACGCGGCCTGGTGTGGCTGCAGTTCCTCGTCCTGGGCGCGCTGCTGTCGGTGATCGGCTTCAGCAACAGCGCGTTCCTGAGCGTCATGATCGGCCGCTTCGGCCGCCGACTGCGCGGCGGCGGTCGTTTCGCCCTGTGGCGCCAGCGCGCGCTGGGTACGTTCTTCATCGGCCTGGGTCTGCGTCTGGCGCTGCAGCAGCGCGGGTGATTTCCGGATTCGCTGCGGGCGGGATGCATGTGCCGAAGGCGGATGAGGGGGCGAGCGGAGCGAGCTGCTTCTCGCTTTTGGTCGCGAAAGGACAAGAGCAACGGCAGCTCGCTGCGCTCGCTCCCCCTCATCTGCCCTGCGGGCATCTTCTCCCCGCAAGCGGGGAGAAGAGCGGCTGCTGCTCCCGCGGCCACAAACGCAATCGCGCTACGCCCCCTTCTCCCCGCCCCGCGGGGAGAAGGTGCCGAAGGCGGATGAGGGGGCGAGCGCAGCGAGCTGCTCCTTTCCCCACCCCATCGCGCTAGCATCCCGCCGTCGCCAGCCCCCACCTGCCGACCCGGTTCCTCCCGAACTTCGTCACGAACCGTCCGCACACCCAAGGGGGTCAGTCATGGACAAGCGTTTCTGGATTTCCGGCGTGGTGATGACCATCGCCACCGCGCTGCTCGGCTTCTTCGTCCACGGCCTGCTGCTGGCCGACGACTACAACACGCTGGTCGGCTCGGTCATGCGATCGCAGGAAGAAGCCAACGGCATGATGCACTGGATGCTGGTGGCCGACGTCTGCACCGGCTTCGCGATGACCTGGATCTACCGCCAGGGCATCGGCACCGGCGCGACTCTCGCACAGGGCATCCGCTTCGGCATCGCCGTCGCCTTCCTCACGGTTATCCCGCAGTTCCTCATCTACTGGGTCGTCACCAACATGCCCGCCGCCATCGTGCACAAGCAGCTGCTGTTCGACAGCGTGCGCATGATCCTGCTCGGCGTGCTGGTGGCATACCTCAATCCGCGTCGGGCCTGACGCCGCGCAGTTCACCCGCAATGCAAAGCGGCGCGGGTATCGTCCGGCCATCGACCGCAACACACGGATACGAACGATGAACCCGCGCCGCCGCTTCCTCGCTGCCGCCTTCCTGCTCGGCACGACTTTCGCCCTCGCCGGCTGCTCGACGCTCGGCGCCGTCAGCGCCCTGCTCGGCAACCAGCTGAACTTCACCCAGCCGCAACTGCAGCACGCGCTGGACCGCAATTTTCCGAAGCACTACGACCGGCTCGGCGGACTGGTGTCGATGACGCTGATCAATCCGCGCCTGTCGATCCCATCGGGCAGCAACCGCCTGCGCCTGGACTTCGATCTCGGTCTGGGCGCGCTCGGCAGCGACAGCAGCCGGCCCAATGGCCACTTCGCGCTGACCAGCGCGGTGCGCTACGACCCGACCACGCGCGGCCTGCACCTGCAGGATCCGGCGATCGAACAGGTGAACGTGCCCGCGCTCGGCGGCATGATGAACACCTCGGCGCGCGGCCTGCTCAACCTCTGGCTGGCGGATTACGCGCGCGACGAACCCATCTACCGCTTCGACAACAGCCTCCTCGACCGCCTGGGCGCGCGCCGCATCGGCCGCACCGACATCGAGGACGGCCAGGTCGTGGTGCACCTCGGCGACAACTGACAGGCCATCCATGCGCAAGCTCCTCACCGCCACGCTGCTGCTCTCCACCCTCCTGCTCGGCGCCTGCGGCGACAAGGAAGCCCGGCACGCGGCCACCGACCAGGGCCAGGTCGAACAGCTCCCCGCGCCCGCGGGCACGAGCGGTGGCGTGACCGGCATGCCGGACCGGCCGGGCCCGGGTCCCGTCGGGCCGCCCGAGACCGCAGCGCCGGAGGTGCCGGTGGACGAAGACGGCAATCCGCTGCTGCCGGAAACGCCTGACGCCAGTACCGCGGTCGCCGGCGAACCCGGCGTCGAAGACGCCATCGCCGTGGTGCGCGACTACTACGCGGCGATCAACAGCGGCGATTTCGCCCGCGCGTATGCGCTGTGGTCGGACGGCGGCCGCGCCAGCGGGCAGACGCCGCAGCAGTTCGCAGCCGGCTTCGCCGATACCACCGGCGTGTCGGTGGAAATGCAGGCACCCGGAACCATCGGCGCCGCCGCGGGTTCGCGCTACCTCGATATCCCGGTGACGATTACGGCTACGCATCGCGACGGCAGCCAGCAGCGTTTCAGCGGCCGCTACACCCTGCGCCGCGCCGTGGTCGACGGCGCCACGCCCGAGCAGCGCCAGTGGCGCATCGGCTCGGCGGACCTGCGCGAAGTCACGCCGTGAGTGCGGCGACGGCATCGGGATCGCTGCGTCCCCTGCCACGCGTGCGCAGTCGCATCGCACGCCACTTCATGCCGGTTGCCGGCAGGCCCATCGCCACCGTGCTAATCGCCTGCCTGCTGCTGGCGGGCTGCAATCGCGAGCGCACGGCGGCGCCGGCGTCTCCGTCGCCGGCCCCGGTGGCATCGTCGGCGCCGCAATCAGGCCCGGCACCGACCACTACACCCGCGCCCGCGGACAGAACCGCCGCGCCCTCCGCTGCCCTGATCCTGCCCGGCGTCTTCGCGCCCGACAGCACGCCCGACACGCTGCGCCGGCAATTCGGCGATGCCAACGTGCAGATCGGCGAGGTCCCCGGCGCCGAGGGCGAAACCGCGCGCGGCGTGATCCTCTTCCCCGACGATCCGGAGCGGCGCGCCTACCTGTACTTCCAGGACGCCAGCGCGTTGCGCGGCCTGGCCCAGGTGCGCATCGCGGAAACGACGTCGCAGTGGCGCATGGACGACGGCATCGCGATCGGCACCCCGCTCGCGGAACTGGTCCGGCGCAACGGACAACCGATCACCTTCAGCGGACTGGGCTGGGATTACGGCGGCATCGTGCAGGACCTGCACGGCGGCGCGCTGGCCGCGCAACGCGAAGGGCCGGTGATGCGCAGCTGGCGCCTGGTCCCGCGCGATCCCGAGGCCGCGAGCGCAGACGACGACTACCCGATCGGCGACGGGAGCTTCCGCAGCGACGACCCGCGCTGGCCGCGACAGGGCGAGACGCTCGCGGTCGGCGAACTGTGGGTGAGCTTCCCGGGCGAAGACGATCTGTGACCGCGCCCGTGTCCGACCCCGGCGAAGTTCCGTTGCCCGGGCCGCCGCGGCTCGTGCTGGATACCAACGTCTGCCTCGATCTGTTCGTCTTCGACGATCCACGCTGCACATCGCTGCACATGGCGCTGCGCGACGGCGCAGTCATCGCCGTCACCGACGACGCGTGTCGCGAGGAATGGCGCCGCGTGCTGCCGTATCCGGTGCTGCGGCTGGACGAAGCCGCACGCGCCGCCGCGCTGGCGCGTTACGACGCGGTGCTGCAGCGGCTCGCGCCCGATGCAGAACTGCCCGCCAACGCGCTGCAGGCACCGCGTTGCCGCGATCCCGACGACCAGAAGTTCCTTGACCTCGCCCTGCGCGCCGGTGCGCGCTGGCTGCTCAGCCGCGACGCGCACCTGCTGTCGCTGGCGCGGCGCACGCGTCGCGACGGGTTGTTCGAAATTCTGCCCCCCGAAGCCTGGCTGGCGGCCCGATCCGCCAGCGCGTGATCACAGCTCGAAGCGGTAGGACAGCTTCACCAGCAACTGCTCGCTGTCGCGCAGGCTGAAGGCATCGGTGAATTCGTCGCGGGCGCGGAAGCCTCCGCCTTCGAGTTCCTCGAAGAACGAACCGCCGCGCACGTAAGCGATGTAGAGATACGACAGTGGCGCCAGTTCGTAGCGGTAACGCACCTGGAAACCGAGGTTGCGCAGGCCGACGTCGGGAATGGCTTCGGCGGACGGCACCGGTTCGCCATTGGCGGCCACGCGATACGCCCGGCCCTGCTTCGCGTCCAGGCCGATCGCTTCCAGGCGCACGCGCAGTTCCTGTTTGTCGTTGATCAGGAACACGCTGCCGGCGTTGAGCAGGATCATGTTCTCTTCGTAGCTGCCCAGCAGGTTGCCGCCGCGCCACAGCAGCCAGTCCTGGTTGTGCTCGAAGTACCACGCGGTGAAGAACCGCAGCCGGTCGTTGACGTGGTAGGTCGGCTCCAGGTCGAGCTGCAGCTGGCTCTTGGCCGGCGTGTCCAGGCCTTCGGAGGTCCAGCGCGCGTTGCCGTAGAACTCCCAGTGGCCGTCGCCCTGGCGCGGACGGTTGCGCTCGTAGAACAGGAAGTACTTGGCCGGCAGGTTGACCACGCCGTTGCCGCGCAGGATGCGGTCGTCATGGCCCGAGGTCCACATCGCGACCTCGCCGAAATCGTTGCCGCCGTCGCGCAGCTGGCCGTTGCGGTTGACCGCCCACGCATCGGCGATGTGCAGGCCGTGGTCGTTGACGCGGCGCGACACCGCCCAGTGCCAGTCGGCCGCGTTGTACTGCGAGGTCTCGGGCAGGTTGGTGAAACGCTTGCCCAGGTCGTAACGCGCGTAGTTGAAGTTGTTGCGCTCGAGGAAGCCGAAGTCGTTGAGCTGCAGCTTGTCGCCCAGGTGCAGCAGGTACAGCTGCTGGCGCCAGCCTTCGCCCATGTCCCAGTCGATGCGCATCTGTCCGCCCATGTCGCTGCCGGACTCGTTCGCATCCGGGCGGCCGAACGCGTCGGTGCCGATGCCGTCTACGTCCGATCCCACCAGCGTGGTGCGGATCGACCACTGCGGCGTGGGCGTCCAGCGATGGTCGACTTCGTACACGTTCGCCTGCCGTTCCAGGCACGCGCCGAGGTCGTCCTGCGCGTAGCAGGGCCGGTCCACGCGCGTGACCATCGCGCCGATGCCGTGCGTCGCCGCATCGTGCGAGGTACGCACGGCGTAGAAGTCGCGACCGGCCTCGTCGGCCTCCGTCGCAGCGAACACGCCGTAGTTCATCGGCCCCATGCTGCCGTTGACCTTCACCGCCGCGGTCACGTCGCCCGCGCCGCTGCCGTCGTCGGCGTTCGCGCCGACACGGCGCGTGTAGATCAGGCGGTTGTTGTTGTTGGTCGAGCCGAACGGCACGTCGAAGTAGTTCTGGTTCTCGGTGAAGAACGGCCGCTTGTCGCTGAAGAAGCTCTCCTGCGCGCTGAAGTTCACCACCAGCTGGTCGCTCTCGACCTGGCCGAAGTCGGGATTGAGCGTGGCACTGAGCTGGAACTTGCCGTTGGGCTTCCAGAAGATGTCCGCGCCGGTGTCGAAGTCGCTCTTGCCGGCGACGTTGTCGAACACGCCCGAGACGTAGGGCGTGATCGCCAGCAGCGACTGGCTGTACGCCGGCACCTGCACCCGGTTGAGCGCGGTGAGGAAGCGCGTGTCCTGGAAACTTATCGCCGGCCACGAGGCGCGCTCACCGGTCGCGCCGATCACGCGATCGAGCTGGATGCCCAGCGTGCGCGTGCCGTTGTCGACATCGCGCATCGGCGCGATATGCCACGGAATCAGCATCTCCACCGACCAGCCGGCTTCGTCCTCGCTGGTCGCGTGGCGCCAGTCGCCGTCCCAGTCGGGGTTGAACTGGTTCTCGTTGGTGATGGTCGTGTCGATGATGCTGTTCGACAGCAGCACGGTGAAGTTGTAGCCGGTGCGGCCATCGCCATCGAAGTCGACGTAGAGATTGACGCGGTCGGCCTGCGCGCCCTGGTCGCGCTGCGCGCGCTGGCGTGTGCGCGGGATGCCGGGGGCCTGCGTGTTGCGGAAGGCGATCGCCAGGCCCTTCTCGGTAGCGAGGATCCAGGCCTCGGTCGGCTGCGGCGCCGGCGCGCGCGAGAGCGGCTGGGTCAGGCGGAAGTCGGTGACGTGTTGCGCGCCCTGCCATTCGGCGGGGTCGATGCGGCCGTCGATCTCGACGGCGGCGAAAGCGGGAGGCGCGGCGAGCGCGGCCAGGATGGCGGTGGTCAGCGTTGCACGCATGGGGGATCCGGTGTGGGGAGGCACGGGCGCATTCGGCGGCCGCGGGGCCGGATCGTGCCCGGCTGGCCGGCAGGGTATGGCCGCCCCCGGTCGTTACCGACTGACGGAAGTCATGCCAACCAATTGCCTATGTCGCGCATCGGCGCGTCGTTCACGCGCGGCGATTGAATGCGCGCGCCCACCTGACGACGACGGCGGAAAGCGGCCCGGGCGCGCAAAAGCCGCAAAAAAGAAGCGCCGGGGCGAACCCGGCGCCGGCAGGTGAAGGGCGCGATCAGCCCTTCTTCGCCGTGCTCTTCTTTTTCTTCTTGTCGTTTTTCTGCTTCTTTTCCGACTTGTCGTTCTTTGGCTGGAGCATGGTGCCCGTGCACTTGGGCGAGCCGCAGCGGCATTCCCAGATCTTCTTCAGCTTGGCGGTGTGCGGTTCGTCCAGGCGGATGCCGTAGTTGTACGACAGCTCCTCGCCCGGCTTGATGTTGCGGATCGCCTCGATGAACACGCGATCCTTGCGGCGGTCGTCGCCTTCGTACTCCTCCAGCACCGCTTCGCAGTTGGGATCGCAGCTGTGGTTGATCCAGCGCGCCGAGTTGCCCTCGTAATTCGCGTCGATCACGTAGTCGTCGTTGAGCGTGAACAGGAAGGTGTGGCCCGACTCCACGTCGCCGGTGTCGCCTTCGTCCACCTCCTGGTGGGTGCGGCGCAGGCCCTTGTATTCGATGAGGCGTTCGCCCTTCTTGATCGGAGCGACGGCGAACATGCCGTTGCCGTGGATGGTGGAACGGCGGGTGGCGATCTTGCGTGGCATGCAGGGTCCGGTGCGAAGGGAATGGCGAAAGGCGGCGATTGTGCGCGAAAAGCGAGGATGCCGTCATGGTTGGCATGGGCGCGCGAAGATCGGACGCGCGCGCCGGGCCAATTCTTGCGACCGGAATGTGGCGCCCGCGGCGCAGGCGGTGGTGTTTCGCGGTGGGGCTGCGGTCTTTCGCGGTTGGGGCTTTGGTGCTGCGCAGTAGGGGCTGCGGTGTACCGCAGTCGGCCCGCGGTGCCTCGCGATCGGCTTGCGGGGTACCGCGGTCGGGGGCCGGGTGTACCTCGGTCGGGTGCTGCAGGTACTGCAGTCGGCCTGCTGGTGCCGCGCGGTCGGGGCTTCGGGGTACTGCGGTCGGCCTGCGGTGGGTCGCGGTCGGCTTCGCGTGTACCGCGGTCGGGTCTGCGGTGTCTCGCAGTCGGGTCTGCGGTGTCTCGCAGTCGGGTCGTAGGTGCTTCGCGGTCGGCCTTGCGGGGACCGCTGTCGGGTCGTGGGCGTAGCGCGGTCGGCCCGCGGGGGCTCGCGGCCGGGTCGGCGGTGGTTTCGGATCGGGATTCCGGCGGTCGTCGTGACCCGATGGGCTGGGGGCGGGATCCGGGCGATGGGTGGCGGGCTTGAGCCCGCCCCACGCCTTCCCTGCCGCCGCTCGACCCGAGGGGCGCAAATCCGTACAATTCCAGTACGAATTCACCCGTATCCCCCGCATGCTCCGCGTCGCCAAGCTCACCGACTACGCCACCGTGGTCATGACCGTGCTCGCCGCCCACCAGAGGGGCGCGTCCGAGGCCGTGCTGAGCGCGTCGGAGCTGGCTGAACGGGCGGGACTGGAGACGCCAACCGTCGCCAAGGTGCTCAAGCCGCTGGCCCAGGCCGGACTGGTCGCCGCCACCCGGGGCGCCAACGGTGGCTACCGGCTGGCCCGGGCGGCCGAGGCGATCGGCCTGATCGAAATCGTGGAAGCCCTGGAAGGTCCGCTGGGCATGACCGAGTGCAGCGTCCACGCCGGCAACTGCGGCATCGAGCAGTCCTGCGGCGTGCGCGCCAACTGGAACCGCATCAACGACGTGGTCATCGACGCCCTGCGCGGCATCACCCTCGCGCAGATGCTGGCTCCGCCCCCGCCCTCCCCCAATCCCGCCAGGCGCATCGACCTGCGCCTGACGGCAGTGGAGAGTGAAGAGGAGCGAGAAACGAGTTAGGGCCAACCCCTCTTTTCTCACTCCTTCCCACTCACTCCTCGCTCCAACCAGGCAGCCCCCATGGCCACCGAACTCATCGACAACCAGGCCGTCCCGACCGAAGAAGCCAATCGCGAAATCCGCGAGCAGCTCGGCCGCAAGTACGAAGCCGGCTTCGTCACCGCGATCGAATCCGAATCGTTGCCGCCGGGCCTCGACGAGGACGTGATCCGCGCCATTTCCGCGCGCAAGAACGAGCCCGAGTGGATGACGGACTGGCGCCTGAAGGCCTATCGCCACTGGCTGACCATGACCCCGCCGCACTGGGCGAAGCTCGACATCGCGCCGATCGACTTCCAGGCGATCAGCTACTACTCCGCGCCGAAGGGCCCGAAGTACAAGTCGCTGGACGAAGTGCCCAAGGAACTGCTCGACACCTACGAAAAACTCGGCGTGCCGCTGCACGAGCGCGCCAAGCTGGCCGGCGTCGCGGTGGACGCGGTGTTCGACTCCGTTTCGGTCGGCACCACCTTCCGCAAGGAACTGGCCGAGAAGGGCGTGATCTTCTGCTCGATGTCGGAAGCGATCCGCGAGTATCCCGAGCTCGTGCAGAAGTACCTCGGCAGCGTCGTGCCGACCGGCGACAACTACTTCGCCGCGCTGAATTCGGCGGTGTTCTCCGACGGTTCGTTCGTGTTCATCCCCAAGGGCGTGCGCTGCCCGATGGAGCTGAGCACCTACTTCCGCATCAACGCCAGCGAGACCGGCCAGTTCGAGCGCACCCTGATCGTGTGCGAGGAGAAGGCCTACGTCTCCTACCTGGAAGGCTGCACCGCGCCGATGCGCGACGAGAACCAGCTGCACGCGGCGGTGGTCGAGCTGGTCGCGCTGGAAGACGCCGAGATCAAGTATTCGACGGTGCAGAACTGGTATCCGGGCGACGAGAACGGCGTCGGCGGCATCTACAACTTCGTGACCAAGCGCGGCGAGTGCCGCGGCGCGCGCTCAAAGATCACCTGGACGCAGGTGGAAACGGGTTCGGCGATCACCTGGAAATACCCGTCCTGCGTGCTGCTGGGCGACGACTCGGTGGGCGAATTCCACTCCGTCGCGCTGACCCACCACCGCCAGCAGGCCGACACCGGCACCAAGATGATCCACATCGGCAAGCGCACCAAGTCGAAGATCGTCAGCAAGGGCATCAGCGCCGGCCGCGGGCAGAACTCGTATCGCGGCCTGGTGCGCGTGGAGAAGAACGCCGAGGGCGCGCGCAACCACACCCAGTGCGACTCGCTGCTGATCGGCAAGAAGTGCGGCGCGCACACCTTCCCGTACATCGAGGTGAAGCACCCGACGGCAACGGTGGAGCACGAGGCGACCACGTCGAAGATCAGCGACGACCAGCTGTTCTATTGCCGCTCGCGCGGCATCAGCGAGGAAGACGCGGTGTCGATGATCGTCGACGGCTTCTGCAAGAGCGTGTTCCGCGAGCTGCCGATGGAGTTCGCGGTGGAAGCGAAGAAGTTGCTGGAAGTGAGCCTGGAAGGATCCGTCGGGTGAGCAGGCGCGCTTGGCCGATGCCCTATCGGCATCGGCTGCGCCTGCGAACGCCCGGCCAATGGATGGCCGGGCCGGGCTCTCCGAAGCCCATATGTCCCGCCATGGACGGCAACAGAATTTCACAGAGAACCCACATGCTGAAGATCGAAAACCTCCACGTCCGCGTCGCCGGCAAGGACATCCTCAAGGGCCTCTCGCTCGAAGTCCGCGCGGGCGAAGTGCACGCGATCATGGGTCCCAACGGTGCGGGCAAGTCCACGCTGGGCAACGTGCTCGCCGGTCGCGAGGGTTACGAGGTGACCGAAGGCTCGGTGACCTTCGAAGGCAAGGACCTCCTGGCGCTCGAGCCGGAAGAACGCGCCGTCACCGGCGTGTTCCTCGCCTTCCAGTACCCGGTCGAGATCCCCGGCGTGAACAACACCTACTTCCTGCGCGCCGCGCTCAACGCGCAGCGCAAGGCGCGCGGCGAAAGCGAGCTGGACTCGATGCAGTTCCTGAAGAAGGTGCGCGAGAAGCTGGCGGTGCTGCACCTCAAGGACGATCTGCTGCAGCGCGCGGTCAACGAGGGCTTCAGCGGCGGCGAGAAGAAGCGCAACGAGATCTTCCAGCTGGCCCTGCTCGAACCCAGGCTCGCGATCCTCGACGAGACCGACAGCGGCCTCGACATCGACGCGCTGAAGAACGTCGCCGAAGGCGTCAACGCGCTGCGTTCGGCCGAACGCGCGTTCCTCGTGGTCACCCACTACCAGCGCCTGCTCGACTACATCAAGCCGGACGTGGTGCATGTGCTCGCTGACGGCCGCATCGTCGAGACGGGTGGACCGGAACTGGCGCTGCAGCTGGAAGAGCATGGCTATGCGTGGATCCGGGAGCGGATCGCGCCGGAGGCGTCGGCGTGATGGCCAGCGCACGCACGGCTTTTGGCCGTCGTTCCCGCGAAGGCGGGAGCGCGGCGCCCGTCGGCTTTGCTCGTCGTTCCCGCGCCCGCGAAAGCGGGAACCCAGTGACTTTGTTCTTCCGCCCGCGAACACAACAGCAAAGGCGCTGGATCCCCGCTTTCGCGGGGATGACGACGCGGGGGCTGATGCCACCCCGGGGCGTGCCTTCCGCCCTTGCCTTTCGTTCCCGCGAAGGCGGGAGCGCGGCGCCTTTCGCCTTTGCTCTTCGTTCCCGCGAAGGCGGGAGCGCGGCGCCTTTCGCCTTTGCTCGTCCTTCCCGCGAAGGCGCGAGCGCGGCGCCCGTCGCTTTTGCTCGTCGTTCCCGCGAAAGCGGGAACCCAGTGACTTTGTTCTTCCGCCCGCGAACACAACAGCAAAGGCGCTGGATCCCCGCTTTCGCGGGGATGACGACGCGGGGGCTGATGCCACCCCGGGGCGTG
Organism: Lysobacter yangpyeongensis; assembly: GCF_042655745.1. Taxonomy (NCBI): domain Bacteria; kingdom Pseudomonadati; phylum Pseudomonadota; class Gammaproteobacteria; order Lysobacterales; family Lysobacteraceae; genus Lysobacter; species Lysobacter yangpyeongensis. The sequence goes on from NZ_JBHSNM010000001.1 coordinate 1,462,193, forward strand.
CCTTCCGCCCTTGCCTTTCGTTCCCGCGAAGGCGGGAGCGCGGCGCCTTTCGCTTTTGCTCTTCGTTCCCGCGAAGGCGGGAGCGCGGCGCCCGTCGCTTTTGCTCGTCGTTCCCGCGAAAGCGGGAACCCAGTGACGTTGCGCTTCCACCTCCGAACACAACAGCAAAGGCGCTGGATCCCCGCTTTCGCGGGGATGACGATGTGGGGGCTCAAGCAACACGGGCCGATGCGGGGGCTGGAGCAGCACGGAGGGCAGCCATGAGCGCCCTTCTCGACTCCTTCGCCTCCGCCTTCGACGCGCTGCCGGCGCGCGATGCCGCAGGCCTCGGCGATGCCCGCCGCGATGCCCTCGCCGCCGCGTTGCAGGACGGCCTGCCCGGGCCGCGCAGCGAGCGCTGGAAGTACACCCCGCTGCGCGCGTTCGAGCGTCGCAGCTTCACGCCGGCCGCCGCGGTGCCGGCGGTGCTGGATCCGACGCTGCTGGCCGGCATCCCCGCGCCGCGGATCGTGTTCGTCAACGGCCGCTTCGACGCCGCACACAGCGACCTGGCCGGTCTCCCGACCGGCGTGACCCTGCAACCGTTGTCGCAGGCGCTGCTGACCGGCACCGTGCGCGAAGTGAACTTCCTGGCGCGCCGTTTCGATCGCGCCGACGAAGTCTTCGCCCGCCTCAATGCCGCGCTGGCCGACGACGGCGTGATCCTGCGCGCGCAGGAAGGCGCGGCGGCGCCGCTGCCCATCCATCTGGTCTTCGTCGGTGCGGCCGCCGAACGCGACCTGGCTTCGCATTCGCGCCACCTGATCGAACTGCGCGGCGATGCGGAACTGACAGTGGTCGAGCACCACCTCGCCGCCGACGCCAACACGCACTTCGCCAACCACTTCACGCACGTGCACCTGGCCAGGCGTTCGCGACTGACGCATGTGCGCGTCCAGGACGAAGCGGCGGGCGCCTCGCTGGTCGCGCGCACCGATGCCGTGCTGGCACGCAGCGCGGCCTACCGGCGGCTCGACCTCGAACTCGGCGGTGCGCTGTCGCGCCATGAACTCAACGCCGAATTGCAGGGCGAAGGCGCGCAGGTGCTCGCCAACGGCGTGCTGCTCGCCGACGGCAAGCGCCATCTCGACACGCGCCTGGGCATCGACCACGTCGCCCGCGACACGCGTTGCGAACTGCTGTGGCGCGGCCTGGGCGCCGGACGTGCGAAGGCCGCCTTCCACGGCGGCATCACCATCCGCGAAGGTGCCGACGGCAGCATCGCCTCGCTGTCGAACAAGAACCTGCTGCTGTCGGCGGGCGCGGAAATCGACACGCAACCCGTGCTGGAGATCCACGCCGACGAGGTGCAGGCCGCGCACGGCGCCGCGGTCGGCCAGCTCGACGCGACCGCGCTGTTCTATCTGCGCAGCCGCGGCATTCCCGAAGCGCAGGCGCGCGCGCTGCTGACGGCGGCGTTCTGCCGCGAGACGCTCGATCTGATCGAAGACGCGCCGCTGCGGGCATCGCTCACCGCGCGGCTCGATGCCGCACTGGCCGGCCTGGAGGCCGCATGAACGCATCGCCGCAATCCACCCTCGACTGGGCCCGCGTCCGCGCCGACTTCCCGCTGCTCACGCGCGAAGTGCACGGCAAGCCGCTGGTCTACCTCGACTCGGCCAATACCGGGCAGAAGCCGGCGAGCGTGATCGACTCGGTCGACGACTTCTACCGCCACCACAACGCCAACGTCAGCCGCGCCGTGCACACGCTGGGCACCGAGGCCACCGATGCCTACGAAGGGGCGCGTCGCAAACTGGCATCGTTCTTCAACGTGCGCGCAGACGAACTGGTGTTGTGCAGCGGTACCACCTTCGCGCTGAACCTGGTCGCGTATTCGTGGGCGCTGCCGCGCCTGCAACCCGGCGATGCGATCCTGCTCACCCGCATGGAACACCACGCCAACATCGTGCCGTGGCAGCTGGTCGCCGAGCGCACGGGTGCGAGGATCAAGGTCGCCGACATCGATGCGGCCGGCGAACTCGACCTGGAATCGCTGTACGCGCAACTCACGCCCGACGTGAAGATCCTCTCGCTGGCGCACGTGTCCAACGTGCTCGGCACGGTCAATCCGGTGCGTGAGATCTGCCGCGAGGCGCGCCGGCGCGGCATCGTCACCGCGGTCGACGGCTCGCAGGCCGCGCCGCACCGTCCGGTCGACATCGCGGCGATCGGCTGCGACTTCTACGCCTTCACCGGCCACAAGATGTGCGGACCGACCGGCACCGGCGCGTTGTGGGCGCGCCGCGAGCACCTGGTCGCGATGCCGCCCTTCATCGGCGGCGGCGAGATGATCAAGGAGGTGCGCTTCGAGGGCACCGTGTTCAACGATGCGCCACACAAGTTCGAGGCCGGCACGCCCAACATCGCCGGCTTCATCGGACTCGGCGCCGCGGTCGACTACCTGTCGTCGCTGGGCATGGCCCACGTGGAGGCGCGCGAGCAGGAACTGCTGCGCCATGCGACCGAGGAACTGGACAAGGTCGAGGGCCTGCGCATCTTCGGCCGCGCGAAGGAGAAGGCGGCGGTGATCAGCTTCCTGGTCGAAGGCGCGCATGCGCATGACCTGGCCACGTTGCTCGATCTGGAAGGCGTCGCGATCCGCTCCGGCCACCATTGCGCCCATCCGTTGATGCATCACCTGGGCGTTCCGGCCACCTGCCGGGCCTCGTTCGCGTTCTACAACACGCACGAGGAAGTCGAAGCCTTCGTCGCGGCGTTGCGCAAGGTGCGCAAGCTGCTGGCGTAGGGTGGGCCATGGCCCATTGTTGCGGCGGCGATCGTCGCGGCGATGCGGCCGTGGTCTGGTGGCGGCCATTGTGGCGGGCCGGGGCCCGCCCTACGCTTGCTTCACCCAACCAGCCCCGCACCGCGACATGGCCGACGAATCCGAACTGCTCGCCCTCCTGCGCGAGATCCGCGACAACCAGCGCGAAGCCATCGCGCTGCAGCGGGAATACCAGGCGATGTACCAGCAACAGCTGGGCCGCATCGAGCGCATCAATGACCGCGCCGAAGCCCTGCAGGGACGCGCAGGCAAGGCGGTACGGTTCATCCTCCTGATCGCCATCCCGCTGATGTGCCTGCTGCTGGTGCTGATGCTGCTCCCCTACTTCTCCCGACTGTTCGCATGAACCACGAGACCGCATTGAAATTCCGCAGCGCCACCCACGCCGACACCGACGCGCTGATCGCGCTGGTCGAATCCGCCTATCGCGGCGATGCCAGCAAGCAGGGCTGGACCACGGAAGCCGACATGCTCGACGGCCGCCGCACCGGCGCCGACGACATCCAGGCCTGCATCGCCCGTCCGGAGAGCCGGATCCTGGTCGCCGAGCGCGCGTCAGAGAATGGCCCGGTCGAACTGCTCGCCTGCGCCCACGTGGCCGTGGAAGACGGCGCCGGCTACTTCGGCATGTTCTCGGTGCGTCCCAACCTGCAGGGTGCGGGCATCGGCAAGGCCGTGCTCGCCGAGGCCGAGCGCGTCGCACGCGACGAATGGAAGGTGCCGGCCATGCGCATGACCGTGATCGACATCCGCGACGAGCTGATCGCCTTCTACGAGCGCCGCGGCTATCGCCGCACCGGGATCAAGAAGGCATTTCCCTATGGCGACGAGCGCTTCGGCATTCCCAAGCGCGACGACCTGCGCTTCGAAGTCCTGGAAAAGGCGCTCTGACATGGGTGACTGGGTTTTCGTCTGCGCGACTTCGCAACTGCTGCCCGGGGAAACCACGGTGGCCTGGGACGGCGACACCGCAATCCTGGTGGTGAACTACGACGGCGACTTCTACGCCATGGAAGACAAGTGCTCGCACGAGGACTTCGAACTGTCGGCGGGCCATTTCGATGGCGAGGAAGCCACGATCGAATGCGCCCTGCACGGCGCCAAGTTCGACGTGCGCGACGGGCGACCGCTGTGCGCACCGGCCTACGAGCCGGTGGTGAAGTTCCCGGTGCGGGTCGACGAAACCGGCATCTGGACGCGCGACGACCGCGACTGAGTCATCCTCCAAACGCGAATCATTTGCATTTGCGAGCCGTTCTCACTAAGATGCGTGCCGCCGCGGCGCGATGCCGCACGCCCATCTGCGAGAACCATGATCAACAGGAAGATTCCGGCCACCGCTCCGCTGGCCGCCGCCCTTGCCCTCGCCGTCGCGCAGCCCGCGCAGGCTTACGAGGCTTCCGCGGGCGCCACTGACCTGGACGCCGTGCACGTCCGGGGCGAACGCACCCAGAAACCCTCCTCCCCCAAGTTCACCCAACCGCTGCTCGACACTCCGCAGACGGTGACCATCGTTCCGGCCGAGCTGATGCAGGAACAGGGCGTCGCCACGCTGCGTGACGCGCTCCGCAACGTGCCCGGCATCAGCATGCAGGCGGGCGAAGGCGGCGTTCCCGCCGGCGACAACCTGAGCCTGCGCGGCTTCAGCGCACGCACCGATCTGTTCGTCGACGGCATCCGCGACTTCGGTGGCTACTCGCGCGATCCGTTCAACCTCGAGCAGATCGAAGTGGTGAAGGGGCCCGCTTCCACGCAGACCGGTCGCGGCTCCACCGGCGGTTCGATCAACCTGGCGAGCAAGACCGCGCGCCTGGACAGCTTCAACAACGTCGGCGTGAGCGTCGGCGACGACAGCCTGAGCCGCGTCACCGGCGACTTCAACCATGCACTCGGCGAAACGAGCGCCTTCCGCGTCAACCTGATGGGCCACGACAGCGACGTCAACGGACGCGACCACGTCGAGAACCAGCGCTGGGGCATCGCGCCCACGCTCGCCTACGGCCTGGGCACCGACACCGTCGTCAACTTCAGCCTGTTCCACCTCGAGCAGGACAACGTGCCCGACTACGGCCAGCCGTGGGTGCCCGGCACCAACAACGCGTTGCCGGACAGTCGCAACGACGTGGCGCCCGTGGATCGCGGCAACTGGTACGGCATCCTCGAGCGCGACTACGAGAAAACCCGCACCGATATGGCCACGGTGTCGATCGAGCATGCCTTCAGCGATTCGCTGAAGCTGCAGAACACCACCCGCTGGGGCGTCGCCACGCGCGACTCGGTCATCACCGCGCCGCGCTTCGCGAGCAACGACGGCACCAGCATCAATCGCTCCGCTCCGAAGACCCGCGACAGCCGCGACAGCATCCTCGCCAACGCGACCAACCTGACGGCCGGCTTCACCACGGGCGCGGTGAAGCATGACCTCGTGGCCGGCGTGGAGCTGAGCCACGAGAAGTCGAAGAACCACGCGCGCATCGAAGATCCGGCGATCGCGGCCGTGACTCCCACGTCGCCGGCCGATCTGTTCGATCCCGATCCGCACGGCACGTTCGTGCTCCTGATCCGCGATCCGCTGGGCACGGTCATGACCGAGGCCGATTCGGCCGCGGCCTATGTGTTCGACACGCTGACGCTCGGCGACCACTGGGAACTCTCGGGCGGGCTGCGCTGGGATCGTTTTGCGGTGGACGCGCTCGACTACGACGACGACACCGCCGCCTGGGTGACGCGTTCGCGCACCGACGAAGTGCTTAGCGGCCGCATCGGCGCCGTGTTCAAGCCGGTCGAGAACGGCAGCGTCTATGCCGCTTACGGCACCTCGTTCAATCCGTCTGCCGAAGGCCTGAGCCTCAGTGCCGCGCTGGTCGATCTCGAGCCCGAGAAGAGCCGCACCCTCGAACTGGGCACCAAGTGGAACCTCTTCGACAACCACCTCACCCTGACCTCCGCCGTCTTCCGCACCGAGAAGACCAATGCGCGCACGCCGGATCCGGACAATCCGGATGTGATGACGCTGACCGGCGAGCAGCGCGTCGACGGTTTCGAGGTCGGCTTTGCCGGCCGCATTACCCGGAAATGGACGGTGACCGGCGGCTACGCGTGGCTCGACGGCGAACTGGTGAAAACCAGCGACAGCCGCGAAGCGCCGGGCAACGAGCTGGGCAACACGCCGCGCCACAGCGCGAGCCTGTGGACGACCTATGCCTTCACCGAAGCGCTGGAAGCCGGACTCGGCGTGCAGTACGTCGGCGAGCGCTGGACCAACAACCGCGAGGAGCGCAAGGCCGACGGCTACACCACGGTCGATGCGATGATCGGCTACCGCGTCAACAACATGCTCGCGCTGCGGTTGAACGGCTACAACCTGGCCAACAGGGAATACGTCGACCGCGTCGGCGGCGGCCATTACCTGCCGGGCGCCGAACGCACCTTCATGCTCAGCGCCGACTTCAGCTTCTGAGCGAAGCCTTGAACGTCTCGGGCAGTCCGCGCAACGCCGGGCTGCCCGTCTTTCTGGAGGTTCCATGCTGCTGCAAGTACCCGATGTCCTCAGCGCCGAACAGGTGTCGCAGTTCCGCCAGGCGCTGGACCGGGCGGACTGGGCGGACGGGCGCATCACCGCCGGCTACCAGTCCGCGCAGGCCAAACACAACCAGCAGTTGCCGGAAGATTCGCCGGTGGCGCAGCAACTGGGCGAGATGATCCTGGCGGCGCTGCAGCGCAGTCCGTTGTTCGTTTCGGCGGCGCTGCCACTCAAGGTGTTTCCGCCGCTGTTCAACCGCTACGAAGGCGGCGAATCGTTCGGCAGCCATGTCGACAACGCGATCCGCCACGTGCGCGGCACGCCGCACCGGATCCGCACGGATCTTTCGGCGACGTTGTTCCTCAGCGCGCCGGACGAATACGACGGCGGCGAACTGGTGATCGAGGACACCTACGGCCTGCACCAGGTCAAGTTGCCCGCGGGTCACCTCGTGCTCTATCCGGCCTCGAGCCTGCACCTGGTGCGGCCGGTGACGCGCGGTGCGCGCGTGGCATCGTTCTTCTGGATCCAGAGCATGGTCCGCGATGACGGACAGCGCACCCTGCTCTACGACCTCGATCGCGCCGTGCAGCAGGTCCACCGCGACCTGCCGGACTCCCCGGCCGCCGTGCAACTCACCGGCGTCTATCACAACCTCCTGCGGCGTTGGGCCGATACCTGAGCACCTCCGGACACATGAACACCACCACCCTCAACGACGTCGCCGCGCGCCGCCGCAGCAATGTGACCTATCGCTTCGTGCGCCAGATCCACCTGTGGATCGGCGCCTGGGGCGCACTGGCCGCGATCCTCTACGGCTTCTCCGGACTGGTGATGAACCACCGCTTCGGCGACAGCGCCTGGCACCAGGGCGACAGCAGGGAAGCCGGTCGCGCATCGCTGCAGATTCCCGCAACGGCGCGTCGCTCGCCGGAAGAACTGTCGCTGTGGCTGCGCCAGTCGCGGGGTCTCGATGCGCAGGTGATCCGCAAGGGATCTCCCGGCGGCAAGGAAGGCAAGGCGGGCAAGGAAGGGCAGCAGCCCAGGTGGAATCTGAGCGGCGGCACCGCCAGCGAATCGTGGTCGCTCGAGTACACCCCGGGCAGCGAGACCGCGGAACTCAAGCGCAGTTCGCATACGCTGCTCGCGGCGGTCAACCGGCTGCACAAGGGCGTCGGCGGCGGCTGGGCCTGGAGCGTGCTGGCCGACAGTTTCGCCATCGGCATGCTGCTGCTGGGCCTGTCGGGCGTCTGGATGTGGGCGCGCGGCCGCACGCCGCGACAGATGCTGGTCAGCGTGCTCGGCGTCTCGGTGGCCGTGCTCGCGCTCGTGCTGGGGCCGGCACTGCTGTAAACGACGCGACTGCATTCCGTCGCATCTGTCGCCGCCTCTGTAACCCGATGCGGCACGTTACTGCGCGGCGGGTACCAGCGGATTGACGCGGACCAGCAACAACTCCCCACCGCCTTCGATCACATGGCGCAGGCGCTCGGCGCCGGCCTGCAGGATCGCGGTATCGCCCGCCTCCAGCGCGGGCAGCCCGGAGTCGTCGGCGAAACGCGCGCGCCCGGCCAGCAGGTGCGCGGCCCAGGTATGGCCGGCTTCGGCGAACAGCACCATCGGCCCCACCAGCGGGCGGTGCCAGAGTTCGGCCTGGACGCGATCGCGCCGCCACATCAGGTTGAAATCGTGCGTCGGCCCGTCGACCAGTTCCCCGGTCACGGCGCGTTCGCCGGCAAAGCGCAGGCGGGAATGCGGCGGCGCCAGCTCATGGACTTCGCCCTCGTCGAAGCGCAGGCGCAGGCCATTGCCCGACAGCAGCACCAGTTCCCGGTCGATGCCCGGGAACGACGAGAACGCCGAATCGCGTTCGATCTCGGCGATCGACAGCCGCCAGTCCCATTCGCCCTCTTCGGGCGCCTTGTAGATCTCGCGCGTCCAGCCCATCTGGTTGCGCCAGCGTTCGCGGCGGTATTCGTTCGCGGGGATGACCCAGGAGCGGCGGATAAGGGCGGACTCGACCATGCCCCAGTCTAACGGTCGTGATCCGGCCTGTCGGCCACGCGGCCTTCGCGAGCGATGCGCGGCGGCAAGCCGACGTGAGCGGAATTCGCCCGGCCACGATTCCGTTCGTGGCCGGGCGACACATCCATGTCCAGAGCGGGTCTGACGTCCTCGGGGCGTTCCCTGCCCAGTCTCGGGGGCTTCAGCGCTTCGCCGTCGCGGGGCGGGCGGCCGGCGTGGCGGGCTTGCGCGCGGGTGCCGGTGCGCCGCCGGTGATGACGATGCGATCGCGGTTCTTTTCCACGGTCTTCAGGCCGATGCCCTTGACCAGGGTCAGCTGCTCGGCGCTCCGGAAGGCCCCGTTGGCCTTGCGGTAGGCCACGATCGCCTCGGCCTTGCTCTTGCCGATGTTGAGCAGCACGCGGTCGATGGTGGCGGCATCGGCGGTGTTGATGTTGACCTTCTCGGCGGCGTAGGCGCTGCCGGCCAGCAGCAGCGAGAGGACGAGGGCCTGCAGCAGGGTGACGAACTTGCTCATGTGGTGCTCCTTTGGTGTGTGCGGTCCGTGTTGGGCAATCCGTGATCCGGCCGGTGGCGACCGGTGGGCACAGTCTCCCGATCGACCCGGCCCCGGCCTATCGGCGCAAAACGCGGCCGGCGGTAGGGAAATCCCGCCGTGTAAGTGGGAAAAATCCCACCTGCGCTAAACTGCCCGCCCCTCCAAACCCACCCGGGCTTTTCCCGCGAAAGGTCCGCAAGCCGGAAAGCCCCGATGGATATCCGCAAGATCGAGCAGTTCGTGTCCGCCAAGTGGGACGATGAAATCGTTCCGCAACTCGTCGAATACATCCGCATCCCCAACAAGTCGCCGATGTTCGACGCCGACTGGGTGAAGAACGGCTACATGGACGCCGCGGTCGCGCTGATGGAGAAGTGGGCCCGCGCGCAGGACATCCCCGGCATGGTGCTCGAGGTCGTGCGCCTGGAAGGCCGCACGCCGCTGATCTTCATCGAGATTCCCGCCGCGAACGGCGGCAGCGACGAGGACTGCGTGATCCTGTACGGCCACCTCGACAAGCAGCCCGAGATGACGGGCTGGGACGAGGACCTGGGCCCCTGGAAGCCGGTGATCAAGGGCGACCGCCTGTACGGTCGCGGCGGCGCCGACGACGGTTACGCGATCTTCGGCTCGCTCGCCGCGATCATGGCGCTGCAGCAGCAGGGCGTGCCGCACTCGCGCTGCGTGGTGCTGATCGAAGCCTGCGAGGAATCCGGCAGCTACGACCTGCCCGCCTACGTCGATCATCTCGCCGACCGCATCGGCAAGCCGTCGCTGGTCGTGTGCCTGGACTCGGGTTGCGGCAATTACGAACAACTGTGGTGCACCACCTCGCTGCGCGGCCTCGCCGGCGGCAACTTCACCGTGAAGGTGCTGGAGGAAGGCGTGCATTCGGGCGATGCCTCGGGCATCGTGCCGTCGAGCTTCCGCCTGCTGCGCCAGCTGCTCTCGCGCATCGAAGACGAGAAGACCGGCCGCATCACTCTCGACGGCCTGCACGTGGAAATCCCGGCCGAACGCCTGGAGCAGGCAAAGGAAGCCGCGCGCGTGCTCGATACCGCGGTGTTCGACAAGTTCCCGCTGCTGCCTGGCCTGAAGCCGATGGCGGACGAGTTGAACGAGCTGGTGCTCAACCGCACCTGGCGCCCGGCGCTGTCGGTGACCGGCGTGGACGGCATGCCGCCGTTGTCGTCGGCCGGCAACGTGCTGCGTCCTTTCACCTCGGTGAAGCTGTCGCTGCGCCTGCCGCCCACGCTCGACGGCAAGAAGGCCGGCGAGCTGCTGAAGCAGGCGCTGGAAGCCAACCCGCCCAACGGCGCGACGGTCACGCTCGAACTGGAAAAGGCCAGCACCGGCTGGAATGCGCCGGCGATGTCATCCTGGCTGTCGAATGCCATCGACACCGCGAGCCGCGAGTTCTTCGGCCAGCCCGCGATGTACATGGGCGAAGGCGGCACGATTCCCTTCATGGGCATGCTCGGCGAGAAGTTCCCCGGCGCGCAGTTCATGATCACCGGCGTGCTCGGCCCGCACTCGAACGCGCATGGCCCGAACGAGTTCCTGCACATCCCGATGGGCAAGCGCGTCACATCGTGCGTGTCGCGCGTCATCGCCGAACACCACCTGGCGAGCCAGCGCGGCGAGACCCGCGGCGTGGCGGCCGTGGCCGGCGGCGAACACCACGGCGACCACGGTTGCTGCTGATCGACCGCGTGCATCGCGAAAAAGCCCGGCTCCGGCCGGGCTTTTTCGTTCCGGGGCGCGTGCGCAGCCGCGTTGCACCGCAGCGTGCCGCGCCCCCGGCCGCTGAATAGGATGGCCGCGCCCCACACCAACCAGCGATTTCAACAGGAGCACCTCCATGTTCGAAGGCGTCATTGGTTACATCATCGGCGGCGCGGTCATCGGCATCCTGGCCCGTTTCTTCAAGCCCGGCGCCGACCCGATGGGCTGGATCCTCACCATCCTGCTCGGCATCGCCGGCGCTCTGGTGGGCAGCCGCCTTGCGGCCATGCTCAACCTGACCGGCCCGGTCATGGTCTGGGTCTGCGCGATCGTTGCCGCGATCATCCTGCTCTTCATCTACGAAGCCATCCGCAAGAAGACGGTCAAGACCGCCTGACGACGCGGATCGGAACGAAAAACCCCGGCGATCGCCGGGGTTTTTTGTTGGACGTTCCTGCCGCAGTTCAGTCGAGCAGGCGCGCGATCACCTGCTGCGCGAGCGCCTCGGGCGATTCGCCCAGGGTATCGAGCACCAGTTCGGCGTGTTCGGGAGCTTCGTAAGGCGAATCGATGCCGGTGAAGTTCGGGATCTTGCCCGCGCGCGCCTTCGCATACAGACCCTTGACGTCGCGCGATTCGGCGACCGCCAGCGGCGTGTCGACGAAGACTTCCACGAACTCGCCCGGCTCGAACAGCTCGCGCGCCATGCGCCGCTCCGCGCGGAACGGCGAGATGAAGCTCACCAGCACGATCAGGCCCGCGTCCACCATCAGTTTCGCCACTTCGGCCACGCGGCGGATGTTCTCCACGCGGTCCTCGTCGGTGAAGCCCAGGTCCTTGTTGAGTCCGTGGCGCACGTTGTCGCCGTCGAGGATGTAGCAGTGGTGGCCCATCGCGTGCAGGCGCTTCTCCACCAGGTTGGCGACCGTCGACTTGCCCGAGCCGGACAGGCCGGTGAACCACACGCAGCGCGGCATCTGCGCCTTGCTGCGCGCGCGCGCGGCCTTGTCGACGTCGACGTGCTGCCAGTGGATGTTGCCGGCGCGGCGCAGCGCGAAGTCGATGGCGCCGGCCGCCACCGTGGCGTTGGTCTGGCGATCGATGAGGATGAAGCCGCCGAGCTCGCGGTTGTCGGCATACGACTCGAACGCGATCGCATGGTCCAGGTAGAGGTTGCAGTAGCCGACCTCGTTGAGCTCCAGGTGCTTGGCGGCGAGCTGCTCCTGCGTGTTGACGTCGACCTTGTGCTTGATCTCGGTGACGCTGGCACTGACCGTGCGCGTGCCGATCTTGAGCCAGTACGGCCGCCCCGGCAGCAGGCGCTGCTCGTCCATCCACAGCACGTGCGCGGCGAACTGGTCGGCGACCTGCGGCGGCTGTTGCGCGGCGGCGATCACGTCGCCGCGGCTGATGTCGAGTTCGTCGGCGAGCGTGAGCGTGACGGCCTGCCCGGCGACGGCGATTTCGACATCGCCGTGCGGGGCGATCACGCGCGCGATGCGCGAACGGCGTCCCGAGGGCAGCGCGACGACTTCGTCGCCGGGCTGCACCGCTCCGGCCGCGATCGTGCCGGCGAACCCGCGGAAATCCTGGTTGGGACGATTCACCCACTGCACCGGCAGGCGGAAGCCGATGTCGGCGCCGCGTCCTGCCGGCACGACGGTTTCCAGGTACTGCAGCAGGCTCTCGCCGCGGTACCACGGCGTATTCGCGGACGGCGCCAGCAGGTTGTCGCCCTTGAGCGCCGACAGCGGGATCGCGGTGACGCGGTCGATGCCCAGCTGCGCGGCGAGTTCGCGGTAACCGGCCACGATGTCGTCGAACACGGCCTGGTCGTAGCCGACCAGGTCCATCTTGTTCACCGCCAGCACGACATCGCGGATGCCCAGCAGCGAGACGATGTAGCTGTGGCGTCGCGTCTGCGCCAGCAACCCCTTGCGCGCATCCACCAGCACCACGGCGACGTCCGCGGTGGAGGCGCCGGTGGCCATGTTGCGTGTGTACTGCTCGTGACCGGGACAATCGGCGACGATGAACTTGCGCTTCTCCGTGCTGAAGAAGCGGTAGGCGACGTCGATGGTGATGCCCTGCTCGCGCTCGGCGGCCAGGCCGTCGAGCAGCAGCGCGTAGTCGATGTCAGCGCCCTGCGTGCCGTGGCGCCGGCTGTCGCGATCGAGCGCCGCGAGCTGGTCGTCGAACAGCCCGCGGGTGTCGTGCAGCAGGCGGCCGATCAGCGTGCTCTTGCCGTCGTCGACGCTGCCGCAGGTGATGAAGCGCAGCAGGCCCTTGGTTTCGTGCTGGTGCAGGTACGCGGCGACGGCCGCGGCGGCGGTGTCGTTCACGGCGGTCATGCTTGTTGCCCGTCATTCCCGCGTAAGCGGGAATCCAATGACTTTGCTTTTGCGTCACCCGGCGCGGAACGAAAGACACCGGATTCCTGCTTGACCAGACATTCGTCCGTGAAAAGCCGCGGGAATGACGGGCAAAAACAAAAGCTGAAATGCATGCAGGCTGCCGGCCTCATCAGAAATACCCCTCCTGCTTCTTCTTCTCCATCGACGCGGACGGATCGTGGTCGATCACGCGACCCTGGCGCTCGGACGTGGTCGCCACCAGCATCTCGGCGATGATCTTCTCCAGCGTGTCCGCATCGGATTCGATCGCGCCCGTCAGCGGATAGCAGCCCAGCGTGCGGAAGCGCACCTGCTTCAGCGCCGGCCGTTCGCCTTCGCGCAGCGGCAGGCGTTCGTCGTCGACCATGATCAGCGCGCCGTCGCGCTCGACCACCGGGCGCGGCGCGGCGAAATACAGCGACGGCACCGGGATCTTCTCGCGGTAGATGTAGAGCCACACGTCGAGCTCGGTCCAGTTCGAGATCGGGAACACGCGGACCGACTCGCCCTTGTGGATGCGGGTGTTGTAGAGCTGCCACAGCTCCGGGCGCTGGTGCTTGGGATCCCAGCGATGCTGCGCGGTACGGAACGAAAAGATGCGCTCCTTGGCGCGCGACTTCTCCTCGTCGCGACGCGCGCCGCCGATCGCCGCATCGAAGCCGAACCGGTCCAGCGCCTGCTTCAGCCCCTGCGTCTTCATCACGTCGGTGTGCACGGTCGCACCGTGGGTGATCGGGCCGATGCCCTGGGCGATGCCCTCGGGGTTGGTGTGCACGTGCAGCGTGATGCCCATTTCCGCGGCGCGGCGATCGCGGAACGCGATCATCTCGCGGAACTTCCAGCCGGTATCGACGTGCAGCAGCGGAATCGGCGGCTTGCCAGGCGCGAAGGCCTTGCCCAGCAGGTGCAGCAGCACCGAACTGTCCTTGCCGATCGAATACAGCATCACCGGATTGCGGAAGCTGGCCGCGACTTCGCGCAGGACGTGGATGCTCTCGGCCTCCAGGCGATCGAGATGGCTGAGAGTGGCCCTGCTGTCGGCGAGCGGGCTCAGGGAGGGAGCGTTCAGAACGGAGGGGTTCGGTGAAGGCAGGGACATCGGCAGGCTGTCAACGAAAAACGGGGCGGCGAAAGCAGGCGCTTGCGAGGCCCAATCGTGACGCAAATCGGGCTGGAACGCCCGGTCGGGCTTGGGGGGGGCAGTATCGCCCGCCCGGCGGCGCGCGAGATGCGGGCTGGGCATAAGCGCATAGCGCGAAGTCCTTTCTCCCCGCGCCGGCGCATCACTAGCCTCGCCGCATCACCTCTTTGTCGAGCCGCAGGATGTCCGCCTCGCCCGCTACCGTCACCGGTCCAGGCAGCATGCCGAACGGCACGCCGGCCGCAATCGCGCCGCCGCTGTTCTCGCCCGAGCAGGCGACGCTGCTGGAGCAGCTGACCGGGACCCTCGACGGTTCGGGCCTGTGGTGGCTATCCGGCTATGCCGCCGGACTGGCGCGTTCCCAGGCCGTGCCCGTGGTGCGGCCGGCCGCGGTGCCCGCCACGGAACCGCAGCCCGCGACGCGGCTGACCATTGTCTACGGCAGCCAGACCGGCAACGCGAAGCGCGTGGCCGAAAGGCTCGCGCAACAGATTGAAGCGGCGGGACTGCCCGCACGCCTGGTGCGCGCCGACGCGTATGCGACGCGCGAGCTGAAGAACGAGCGCCACCTCGCCATCGTCATCAGCACGCAGGGCGACGGCGATCCGCCGGACGATGCGCGCGGCTTGTTCGACTTCATCACCGGCAAGCGCGCGCCGCAGTTGCCGGAACTGCATTACGCCGTGCTTGCGCTCGGCGATTCCAGCTATCCGCAGTTCTGCGCGATCGGTCGACGCCTCGATGAACGCTTGAGCGAGCTCGGTGCGAAACGCTGGTTCGCCCGTGGCGAAGCCGACCTCGACATCGACACCGTCGCCACGCCCTGGCTGGCGAACGCCCTCGCCGCGGCGAAGGAGGCGTTTAAGCCGCAAACACCGTTGCCGCTGGCGACGGTCACGCCACTGCGTCCGCTCGCCGCTGCGGTGAGCGCGTACACGCGCGACAACCCCTTCCCTGCCGAGTTGCTGGTCAACCAGCGCATCACCGGGCGCGGCAGCGACAAGGACATCCGCC
This sequence comes from Lysobacter yangpyeongensis, assembly GCF_042655745.1. Classification (NCBI taxonomy): domain Bacteria; kingdom Pseudomonadati; phylum Pseudomonadota; class Gammaproteobacteria; order Lysobacterales; family Lysobacteraceae; genus Lysobacter; species Lysobacter yangpyeongensis. The sequence continues at coordinate 1,477,379 of NZ_JBHSNM010000001.1, forward strand.
ACTTCGAACTGTCGCTGGAAGGCTCGGGTCTGCAGTACGAAGCCGGCGACGCGCTCGGCGTGTGGCCGGTCAATCCGCCGCGCCTGGTCGAAGCCGTGCTGCGCACGCTCGAACTCGACGGCGGGCACGCCGTAACCCACGGCGACCAGACCCTGCCCCTGCGCGACTGGCTGTCGCAGCGGCGCGAACTGACACGCCTGTCGCGCCCGTTCGTCGCGGCGCACGCGGCGCGCGCCGGGGATGCGGGGCTCGATGCGCTCCTCGCCCCCGATCGCGCCGCCGACTTCGCCCGCCTGCTGGCGGAGCAACAGATCATCGACCTCCTCCAGACGTATCCCGCCGCCTGGACCGCCGAAGAACTGGTCGCCGCATTGCGCCCGCTGGCTCCGCGTCTGTACTCGATCGCCTCCAGCACCAAGGCCGTGGGCGAAGAAGTCCATCTCACCATCGCGCATATCGAATACGCGGCGGCCGGCGATCACTCGGAAGACCGCCTGCGTTGGGGCGCCGCCTCCAATTTTCTCGCACGCGCCAGCGAGGGCGAGAAGCTGCCGGTGTTCATCGAACGCAACGAACGCTTCCGCCTGCCGAAGGACGGAACGCGCGACGTCATCCTGGTCGGTCCGGGCACGGGCATCGCGCCGTTCCGTGGTTTCGTGCAGGAGCGTGCGGCGATCAGCGCGAGCGGCCGCAACTGGCTGTTTTTTGGCAATCCGCATGCGCGCAGCGATTTCCTCTACCAGCTGGAATGGCAGGACGCGCTGAAGCGCGGCGTGCTGCATCGCCTCGACCTCGCCTTCTCGCGCGACCAGGCGCACAAGGTGTACGTGCAGGACCGCCTGCGCGAGCACGGCGCCGAAGTCTTCGCCTGGCTCGAAGGCGGCGCGCACCTGTACGTCTGCGGCGACGCGACGCGGATGGCGCGCGATGTTCACGCCACGCTGCTGGACATCATCGCCACGCATGGCGGCAAGTCCTCCGAGGACGCGGCCGATTACCTCAACGAGCTGCAGGCCCAGGGCCGCTACGCGCGGGATGTGTACTGATGGCCATTGCTCCCGACTTTGCGGTTGCCTTTGCGGGTGCGGGTGCGGGTGCCTTTGCCTATGCCTTTGCTCGTCATTCCCGCGGAAGCGGGAATCCAGCGACTTTGCTTTCTCAATGCGCTGTGCCAATAGCCAAGACACTGGATTCCCGCTTCCGCGGGAATGACGAGCAAAAAATCCTGCGTAGCCCGGGTAAAACCGCAGGCCGCACCCGGGATAACGCACCGCCTCGCCCCCCCGGGTGCGCTGCGCTTACCCGGGCTACGGGCCTGTTGCACCGGAAAAGCAAAGTCGCTGGATTCCCGCTTGACCAGCCTTCGGCTGCGATGAAGCGCCTCGCGGGAATGACGAGCGCAAGAGCCACGCAGGATCGATGCCCCCATGACCACCCACTCCGTCGAAGACATCAAGAAATCCAGCGCCCGCCTGCGCGGTACGCTGCTGGAGTCGCTCGCCAACCCGATCACCGGTGCATTGGCCGAGGACGACCAGACGCTGATCAAGTACCACGGCAGCTACCAGCAGGACGACCGCGACCTGCGCGAGGAGCGCCGCCGGCAGAAGCTGGAGCCGGCGTACCAGTTCATGATCCGCACGCGCACGCCCGGCGGCGTGGTCACGCCGGAGCAGTGGCTGAAGCTGGACCGCATCGCCACGACCTACGCCGAACGCGGCCTGCGCATCACCACCCGCCAGGCGTTCCAGTTCCACGGCGTGATCAAGCGTGAACTCAAGGCGACGATGCAGGCCATCAACGCCGCGCTGATCGACACCCTCGCCGCCTGCGGCGACGTCAACCGCAACATCGCGGTCGCGGCCAATCCGCACGAGTCCGCCGCGCACGCCTTCGTGCACGCGCAGGCGGCGGCGCTGTCCGCGCACCTGCTGCCGAACACCCGCGCGTACTACGAAATCTGGCTCGACGAGGAACGCGTCGCCGGCAGCGGCGAGGAAGAAGAGCGCATTTACGGCGCGGCCTACCTGCCGCGCAAGTTCAAGATCGGCTTCGCGATCCCGCCGTACAACGACGTCGACGTGTTCGCGCAGGATCTCGGCTTCATCGCGATCGTTGAAGACGGCGTCGTCGCCGGCTACAACGTCAGCGTCGGCGGCGGCATGGGCGCGACGCACGGCGATCCGGAAACGTATCCGCGCCTCGCCGACGTCATCGGCTTCATCACGCCCGACCAGGTCACGGCGATCGCCGAGGCCGTCATCACCACCCAGCGCGACTGGGGCAACCGCGTGCTGCGCAAGCGCGCGCGGCTGAAGTACACCATCGACGATCGTGGACTCGACGCGTTCACGCAGGAAGTCGAGCGTCGCGCCGGATTCCCCCTCCCCCCGGCGCGGCGCTTCGATTTCGTGCACAACGGCGACCGCTTCGGCTGGATCGAATCCGATGACAGCGGAGGCGACGACGGCCTCTGGCACCTGACCCTGCGCATCGTCGCCGGCCGCATCCAGGATCGCTCGCAGCCGCACCTCACCGGGCTGCGCGCGATCGCGCAGGCGTTGCTGGATGCGGGCGATGCAACGCGCCCGCCCGAGTTCCGGATGACGGCGAACCAGAACCTCGTGATCGCCAACGTCCCGGCCGCACTCCGCGCGCGGATCGATGCACTCGTCGCTTCGCACGGCCTGGGAGAACACGCGCATGCCTCGCCGGTGCGCCGCAACGCGATCGCCTGCGTGGCGCTGCCGACCTGCGGCCTGGCGATGGCCGAGGCGGAGCGCTACCTGCCCGACTTCCTCACCCACATCGAAACGCTGCTCGACAGGCACGGCCTGCGCGAGCAGCCGATCAACATCCGCATCAGCGGCTGCCCCAACGGCTGCTCGCGGCCGTACCTGGGCGAGATCGCGCTCGTGGGCAAGGCGCCCGGCCGCTACAACCTGATGCTCGGCGCGTCGCACAAGGGCGAACGCCTCAACACTCTGTACCGCGAAAACATCGACGAGCCCGAGATCATCAAAGCGCTCGATCCGCTGTTCGCGCAGTACGCCGCCGGCCGCGCAAGCGGCGAATACTTCGGCGATTTCCTGGTCAGGAGCGGCCTCGTCCGCACGGGCATCGTCGCCACCAAGGCATTGCCACTGGAACTGGTCGCATGAGCCCGCCCGATCCCGTCACCGCCGCCGAGTCCCCGCGCTCGCTGGACGAACTCAACCAATGGCTGGCGACACAGTCGGCCGAGCAGCGCGTCGCCTGGGGCCTGGCGAACCTCGCCGGCGAACACGCGCTGTCGTCCAGCTTCGGCGCGCAGGCGGCAGTGTCGCTGCACATGGTCACGCGGCAGAAGCCGGACATCCCGGTGGTCCTGGTCGACACCGGGTACCTGTTCCCGGAAACCTACCGCTTCGTCGACGAACTCAGCGAACGCCTCGCCCTGAACCTCAAGGTGTATCGCCCGCAGATCGGCGTCGCGTGGATGGAAGCCCGCCTCGGCAAGCTGTGGGAACAGGGCGTCGACGGCATCGAGCGCTACAACCGCCTGCGCAAGGTCGAACCGATGCAGCGCGCGCTGCGCGAACTCGGCGCGCGCACCTGGATCTCCGGCATCCGCCGCACGCAGTCGCGCAGCCGTGCCAGCACCCCGTTCCTGCAGCTGCACGACGGCCGCTGGAAGCTGCACCCGCTCGCCGACTGGAGCGACCGCGACGTGTGGCTGTACCTGCAGAAGCACGACCTGCCCTACCACCCGCTGTGGCACCAGGGCTACGTGTCGATCGGCGACGTGCACACCACGCGCCGCCTCGAAGCGGGCATGAACGAGGAAGACACACGCTTCTTTGGCCTGAAGCGGGAGTGCGGGTTGCATGAGGAGTGGGGTAGTGACCAGGCGGCGTGAGTGGGCTTCGGCGCTGGCTCAAATCAATAGAAGGCTCCGCGAGCACGGGGCTCCTTTCTACTGGCAGCTTCCGGGCGAAAGGGGCCAGAGATTTAGCAGCTTCGTCCTAGACAATATGTTGTCGTTCGCCTTTGGCTAGACGACGGCAGGCGCCTCGCCCCACCCTAAGCATCGCCCCGGCAACGTGCTCCAGCTTTCCGTAATCAAGTTCGCGGTAAGCGGTGTCCTCGAACGGATATCGCCAATCTATGAATGGTGCGTCTCCCAGTTCCGCGAGCACGGCTGGAATGTCAGGAAGAACCGATCCGGCTTGAGTGAGCATCGAATATTCCGCGAGGATGGCCGCCCGAAACTTTGGGTGCAGGCCGGCCCAGAGCTGTGAGTACTTGTGCCCATGAGGGTGTAGCCCAGCAGCCTTCAGTTCGGCGTAGGTCAGATCCGGATTGGCTGCCACGATGAAAAATTTCAGCAGCAACTCGACAGCGAATGCTGTATTGACCGCGGCCGGGACGAAAAAATCTCCGTTCTGCTTTTGGACAATCGACTGCACAGCACCAGCACCAATATCCGCAAAGGTCGCGGCGAGGTCGTAGATCATCTGATAAAGCGGACGAGGATCTTCGGCCGCGCATCGCGCGAGTTGCTCCTCCCTTTCGCGTCGCTCGTCGCCACTCATAGATAGTCCTGTTGTACGGTGAAAGAAGCATTGCCCACTATCGGCCAGTTCTTGCCACTCGCCGGAGCGCCCTCACTCTTGCTCGTCATTCCCGCGAAAGCGGGAATCCAGTGGCTTTTCTCCGGGTCTTGCTGCGGCCATTTCTCGCCACTCATCGAAGCGAATCTACCGGCCACTCCCGCGGATCCCGGGGGCGGCGACTTCGCTTCGACTCCTTCCCGCCAGAAGAAAGGATTTCAGAGTACCGGGCAGACTCTGTCCTTTTCTTTCCAAACGACGAAGCAGCCATATTTTTCTGGAGCAGCAAGAGGAAAAAGGGGGCTTTCATTGTTTAGCGCGCCAGCTCCAGCGCCCATGCATATTACGTATTCTTGTAAATACGCATCGACTGAGTCTCGCCGCTGGAATACAGCGACATCCCCATTAACAGCTATCTTGCTCCTCAGTGAATTGCGACCAGTAATGAGAAGCCATTGAGTTCGCTCGCGCATGAGGCCTGAAGCTTGAGACAACTCTCCTTCATTATTCTTACAAAGCAGGGTATTCACAGCATCGTTGGCAACATGCTCACGAAGCGTAGTTAGGAACCCTGTGATCTCACTCGAGTATTTCGTAACTAAGATGTCCCCGTCTTCATTAAGAAGACGGCGGGACCAATCGTTAGGAGCTGGCGTGATCACCCGCCATTTGTTGACCCTAAAAGGCTTTGGCCCATCGAGTTCTGAATCTATGAAGTCGCCAGTTACCTCGACAGTAGCACCATCGAATTCTTCAAACTGAGCATAGATGTACTTCGGGGCGTCAACTAAGCGAACTTCCCTTATCGCATTGACGGGGCTACTCAACTCCACCGTTGCACCACCGTGAAGCAGCTCGGCTTGAGCATTCTCTACATAGAGCCGGCCTGTTAGTTGAACGTCATTTCTCGTAACCGAGACACAACCTGTCAAGAAAAAACCAACCAGGAGTACACAACTAATCTTCATTGCGGAACCTCCTTCCGGCTGTCGCATTTGATGAGTCTGTCCATCGCTGGCGCCATGATTCGTAAATCTTCATGTTTCGCTCTCCGCCGAATGTTCCCTGCTGCAAGACTCGATACCGGGGCTCGTAACGATCTCCAACCCTTATCACCTCGATTACCGTTTGAGCGCCGGTCGGGGTCCATATCACACTCGGAATTTTCTGCTGAACCAATACTTGGAGATCCCCTGGACCCGGGAACTCCCTTGCCAGATTTGTTAATGGGACATCCCAGCCCTGCTGATTCATTTTTTCTGCAACTTCGCCTTCAATGAGGAGATGGCCATGTATTGTGGCTTGTCCCCCTTGCGGCATTCGAATCGATACGCAGTGCTCAGTACTCTTCTCCACCTCCGGCTGCGCTATCTCTCCTGACGGCATGAGTGAAACCAGGTTTTCGTTGGTGCCTGAAACGTAGCTTCGACTCCCCTTCACCGCTGCCTCTTGCTCAGGGGTCAGCCTGATTTCCTGATCAAACTTGTAAGCTCTATAGCCCGCGTAACGCTGATTGCGCTCTCGCGCTGTCTCGCCAGTGCATCCATCGCCGCCACCCGACGCTGTGACGCATATTGAGCTTGGAGTGACCGCTCCATTGGCAGAGCTGCCCTTCGCATCGGAACGACTATCACTCTGGGTCGTATGTCCCATGTCCGCTTAGGGGCGAACACCGCCAGTCCGCGGTCAGTTGGCTGCCACTCCGGAGTGGCAGCACGCCACGGCAGCGCGAGGTTTCAACCACGCCCACGCGCTGATCATGCTGTGGGGCCTATCGCGAATGAGCGTCTTCCGTTATTCAGCGTGCTCGCCGCGTCGATGCCGGCGCTTTTCATACAGCTGCTGGTCTGCCCGTGCCATGGTGCGGTCCAGCGTCTCGCTGTCCGCCCGAATGGCCCAACCGAGCGAGAGCCCGCACGGAGACTTTCCTTGCGCGGCCGCTTCCGTGATGCGCTCCACCAGCGCTGGTGCATTGGCAGCTGCCTCGTTGAACAGCAACACCATGAACTCGTCGCCACCCATACGCACTACAACGTCATCCGAACGCGTTTGCGACTTGAGGAACACGACGACACCGACCAGCACCTCGTCGCCGCGTTCGTGGCCGTAGGTGTCATTGATCTGTTTGAAGTGGTCCAAATCCACCAACACGCATCCCCAATGCTTCAGTTCCCCGCCCCGCTGCAGGTAGTCGAGGTAGCGACGGTTGCGGGCACCGGTGAGCGGGTCGGTCAGGCTGGCATCCTCCACCTCTTGCTGGCGCCGAATTTCGTCGGTCAGGTCTTGCGCATGCCCGATCACCACGGGCGTCGCATTGCCATCCGCGTACAGCCGGTTGTGGAAGCGCCAAGCGCGCCATTGGCCATCGCGCCGCTGCACGGTCATCATTCCGGTAAAGCTGCCTTGACGAGCGACCGTCTCCAGATAGAGACGCACTTGGTCGCGGAAGCGCTCGGGCACCAACTCGGCAAGCGATATCCCGGCCAGCTCATGAGATTCGTACCCTAATGCCTGGGCCGCAGCCGGATTGGCGGCCAATACCGTGCCGTCAAGGCTGTGTTCGCAGATCAGGCCCAGGCCGTGTTCGAACAGTTCGCGATAGCGCTGTTCGCTGGTGGTAAGCGCCTTCACCGTGAAGGCCTGCTCTTCGACCAAGCGCTGTGTTTCGGTCACGTCCAGGGCCAGTACCAGGCAAGCGTTCCGGCCGCGGAATTCCATGGTGTGCACGCTGACGTCCGCCAGGATCTCGTCGCCGTGCCGGGTGCGATGGCGTTGCACCACGCCGTCGAGGACCATGTCTCCGGACTCGGCATCTGCGCCGGCCGGCATACCCAGGTCGGTGATGCGCATGGCGCGGAATTCCTCACGCGTCCAGCCGTAGTTACGCTCCGCGGCCCCGTTGGCCTCCAGGATCTGCAGCGTTTCGAGGTCGTAGACCCAGATCGGCACAGGATTCTGGTCGAACAGGGCACGGTGCTCCGCCTCACGCTCGCGCAGCTGTTGCTCCATCTTCTGGCGAGTGATCGCATAGTGGAGCACGCGGGATAGCGACTCGGCTGTAACGCGTCCTTTGACGAGATAGTCCTGGGCGCCGTGCTCTACCGCTTCCATTGCGGTTGCCGCATCGTCCAAGCCGGTGAGCACCACGATAGGCAGCGCCGGAAAACGCTCCCGCAAGGTTTCGATGGCGCTGGCGCGGTCGGTGTCGGGCAACCCACGATCCAGCAGCACAACATCGTAGTGGCGGTCAGGTTCGGCAAGCCGCCTCATTGCGGCCGTAAAGCTGGCCACCCTGTCTATTTGGAAAGTTTGTTCGCGAACCGGAGCAGCCTTGCTCAAATGCACTTCAATGAGCTGGGCATCGATGTTGTCGTCTTCTACCAGCAGGACATTCCGTGCGTTGCTCATCGGGGTCATCCCTCCTCCACCGAAGCACACAGCGTCATACGACGATGTCTGCATGAAGCCTGATCCTTCTGGCACCGCTACCGGTCATGCTGGGACCGCGCGCCTGAGGTCGATTCCAACATGCCATATGGTCGCGTGCAAACGCTGGACACGGAAATGGGGGAAACAGAAGGCGGCGGCTTCGACTGTGTTCCGCGAACGCAGAAGGGCGAGGAAAACATGCTGCATCAGTTGCTCGCACTGGGACCCAGTTCCGCAAATGCTTCGGGTGGTCGTTAGCGGCCAACATCCTCGTGAAAAAGAACCCCCCATCTGCGGGTTTTCTCTTGTTGCGCATCGGAAGTATCTGGTCGCGTCGGCGCGCCAGGCCGTGCCGAGTTCGGGTTGGTTGCGGCGGCCTTGGCCTTCGAAGCGCTTGGCCAGACCCTAGGCGCAATGAAATTGCGCCGAGTTCCAGCGGCGTGGATTCCGGCGCATTACCCTTCGGCTAATGCGCCTACGACTGCGACTGTGCTGGAGTGAGTGGCGACACCTGGCCGGAAGCTGTCAGCCAGCGCAGCCCCACCCGGGCCCTCCGCATGCCGTGGTCAACCCGGGTGCGGCCTGCGGCCTTACCCGGGCTACGTCCAGTCGACTACACCACCAGGTCCAGTCGACTCCGTTCGAAGTCCAGTCGAGTACACCGCCGGGTCCAGTCGACTCCGCTCAAAGTCCAGTCGACTACACCTTCGCGTCCAGTCGACTCCGCTCGAAGTCCAGTCGACTACACCATCGCGTCCAGTCGACTCCCCTCGAAGTCCAGTCGACTACACCACCGCGTCCAGTCGACTCCGCTCGAAGTCCGGTCGACTACACCATCGGGTCCAGTCGACTCCCCTCGAAGTCCAGTCGACTACACCGTCGTGTCCAGTCAACTGCACGCCCGGATGCAGCCGGCTGTATCCGAAGTCCGGTCGGCCGCCTCTGGAATCCGGTCGCTTGTCTTCCGGTGCCACCAAGGAAAAGCCCGGCGAACCGGGCTATTTCCTGGCTCCGCTCAAGCCGCCTGGCTGAGCGTCTCGCTCAGTTCGGACCAGTTCGGCGGCTCCGGCCAGTCGGCTTCCTGATTGCCGGCGAGGACGCGCTGCAGATCGCGCGGGTCGATCTGCGGCGCGAGCGCGTGCAGCAGTTCGAGCGTGTAGTCGCGCAGCACGCGTTCGCGCGGCAGCACGGCCCATGCGATGCATTCGGGTATCGCCGCCGGTGCGGGCAGCGCGACGAGATCGGTGTCCTCGCGCACATCCACCGCCATCTCGGCGAGCAGGCCGACGCCGAGACCCGAACGCACGTAGGTCTTGATCAAGTCGGCGTCGCGCGCGGTCATCGACAATTGCGGCTCCAGGCCGGCGGTGGCGAAGGCACGGCGCAGCGAGGACTCCGGGCGCGTCGAGGATTCGTAACTCACCAGCGGCTGCGCGGCCAGCTGCGCGAGCGTCGGGCCATTGCCATGGCGCGCCAGCGGATGCGAGCGCTGCACGAGCACTACGCGCTTCCATCGGAACAAGGGCACGGCGATGCCGCCCGCGGGCGCTTCGCCGGCGCTGCTGATCAGGGCGAAATCGGATTCGCCGCGCGCCAGCAGGTCGAGCACGTCGCCTTCGGAACTGGGCAGCAGGTGCACGCTGACGCGCGGATAGGTCTTGCGCAGTTGCGCCACGGCCGGCGGCAGGACGAAGCGGGCCTGCGTGTGCGTGGTGGCGAGCACGAGGCGACCCTGGCCATCGCGGCGCTGGTTGGCGGCGTAGGAGCGGATGTTGGCCGCTTCGGTGAGCAGGCGGCGCGCGTGGGCAAGCACCTGGGTACCGGCGGGGGTGATGCTTTCGAGGCTGCGGCCCTTGCGTGCGAACAGCAGGAAACCGAGTTCTTCCTCGAGTTGCTTGAGTTGCTTGGAGAGGCCGGGCTGCGTGGCGTGCACGCGTTCGGCGGCGAGGGTGATGTTGAGGCCGGAATCGGCGATCGCGACGAAATAACGGAGTTGCGTCAGGGTCATGGCGGCGTCTGGGGTCGATCGGGTTGCGGGGCGGGAGCGGCGGAGGTGGCTGCGGTGCAGGTGTGCGAGCGGCGCCAGGCGGACATCGGATGACATTTCATGATTGCATCTCTTTATGCGGATGAACGGATAGACCATAACGTCATGAGCGGGGCCGTGTCCAGCGCCGCTCATGCCGGAAAGGCATGAAGCCACAGCAGGGGGTCATTTCCGCCCCCCCGGCTGGCAACGCTAGGTTGCGGAAACGTCCCCGATCGCCCTGCCCGCCCATGTCCGCGCCTCCCCTCTTCCCGTTCTTCGCCCAGCTCGCCGGTCGCGGCGTGCTGGTCGTCGGCGGTGGCGCCGTGGCGCGGCGCAAGGTGCTGGCGTTGCTGGCGACCGGGGCGCGGGTGCGGGTCGGGGCACCGGAGCTGGAGCCGGAAATGGCCGAGTGGACCGCGCAGGGACGGATCGAAGCGATCCGCGGTGCCTTTGAGCCCGAATGGCTGGACGAGATCTGGCTCGTGGTGGCCGCCACCGACGATCCCGCCGTCAACCGGGCCGTCGCCGAAGCCGCGGAAGCCCGCCGGATCTGGGCCAACGTGGTCGACGATGCCGAACTGTCGAGCGTGCACCTGCCGGCGCGGGTCGAACGCGGCTCCGTGCAGATCGCCATCTCCAGCGGTGGCGGCGCGCCGATGCTGGCGCGGCACCTGCGCGAGCAGCTGGAACGGCAACTGGACGAATCGCTGGGCGCGCTGGCCGAACTGCTGACGCAGGCGCGGCAACGCATCCGCGATCGCCTGCCCGATCTGCCGGCGCGGCGTCGCTTCTTCGAGCGCGTCCTGCGCGGGCCGATTCCGGGGCTTTTGCGCAAGGGCGATGTCGCCGGCGCGCGCCGCGAATTCACTGCGACGCTGGAACAACCGCAAGCCGTGCAAACCGGCAGCGTGGCGCTCGTCGGCGCCGGCCCCGGCGATCCCGGCCTGCTCACGCTGCGCGCCCTGCGCGTGCTCAACGAAGCCGACGTGATCCTGCACGACCGCCTGGTCAGCGGCGAGGTGCTCGCGCTGGCGCGCCGCGACGCAGAATTCATCGAAGTCGGCAAGCAGGTCGGCGGCGACCACCACGCCACGCAGGCGCGCATCCACGCGCTCATGATCGAGCACGCGCGGCTGGGCAAACGCGTGGTGCGGCTCAAGGGCGGCGATCCGTTCGTGTTCGGTCGCGGCGGCGAAGAACTGCAAGTGTTGCGCGAGCACGGCATCGCCTTCGAAGTGGTGCCCGGCATCACCGCGGCGATCGCATGCGGTGCGTATGCGGGCATCCCGCTCACGCACCGCGAGCTCGCGCAGTCGGTTCGCTTCGTCACCGCGCACACGAAGGACGAAGACGAGACGCTCGACTGGGCCGCCCTCGCGCAGGAAAAGCAGACGCTCGCCTTCTACATGGGCGTGTCGGCACTCGAAGGAATCCGCGACCGGCTGGTCGCGCACGGCCGCGCCGCAACCACGCCTTTCGCGATCGTCGAGAACGGCACGCGACCTGAACAGCGGGTCGTCACGGGAACACTGGCCGCTCTGCCCGAACTAGCGCGTTTCCACTGCGTGGGCGCGCCGGCCTTGCTGTTCATCGGCGAAGTCGCCGCGCTCGCCGCGGACCTGCACTGGTTCGGTAGCGAACCCTTAACAGCAGCGGGCGCAGGATGCGGTCCGCTCGCCACATTCGCGCAGGCCGCGTAATTCCGTCCCTTCTGAGCACATCCCCCAACATGACTATTTACAACAGCATCCTCGACACCATCGGCTCCACGCCCATCGTCAAACTGCATCGCATCGCGCCGAAGCACGTCACGCTCTACGCGAAGAACGAAGCCTTCAATCCCGGCGGATCGGTGAAGGACCGTCTCGCCCTCGCCATCGTGCTCGACGCGGAACAGAAGGGCCTTCTGAAACCGGGCCAGACGATCATCGAAGCGACATCGGGCAACACCGGCGTCGCGCTGGCGATGGTGGCGGCCGCACGCGGCTATCCCTTCGTGGCGGTAATGTCGGACTCGTTCTCGATCGAACGTCGCAAACTGATGCGCGCGTACGGCGCGAAGGTGATCCTCACCCCTGCGGCGGAACGCGGCAGCGGCATGGTGCGGCGCGCGCAGGAGCTTGCGGAGCGGCATGGCTGGTTCCTCGCGCGGCAGTTCGAGAACGAAGCCAATCCTGCGTATCACCGCAACACGACGGGCCCGGAAATCCTGCGCGATTTCGCCGGCCAGCGCCTGGACTATTTCGTCAGCGGCTGGGGCACCGGCGGCACGATCACCGGCGCCGGCGAAGTGCTCAAGCTCGCGCGCCCGGGCCTCAAGGTGATCGCCAGCGAGCCGGCGGGCGCCGCGCTGCTGTCGGGCAAGGAATGGGCCCCGCACAAGATCCAGGGCTGGACGCCGGATTTCCTGCCCGCGGTGCTGAGCCGCACGATCGCCGACGAGATCCTGCCGGTCGACGAAGTCGTGGCCCGCGACACCGCGCGCCGTCTCGCCGTCGAGGAAGGCGTGTTCGTCGGCATCTCCGCCGGGGCGACCATCGCCGCGGCGCTGCAGGTCGCCGAGCGCGCGCCGGAAGGTTCGGTGCTGCTGGCGATGCTGCCGGATACCGGCGAGCGTTATCTGTCGACGTTCCTGTTCGAAGGCGTGAACGAGGGTTCCGACGACGAATGGCTGGCGTCGCTGGAAAAGGCTCCGGTCGCTGCCTGACGGCACCGGCGATACGGATGCTGTAACCCACCCTTCTCCCCGCCTGCGGGGAGAAGATGCCCGGAGAGCCTGCCCCCGAATGCTTTAATCGGGGGGCAGATGAGGGGGAGCGAGCGCAGCGAGTTGCCTTGCTTTCCTCGCAAGCACGGGGCAAAGGCAAAAGCAGCTCGCTACACTCGCTCCCCCTCACCCGCCCTGCCCTCGGCAGGCCGACGCCGCTTCGACCCTCTCCCCGCAAGCGGAGAGAGGGAAAGCAGCAAGCCGGTGGCCCTGCGGTTACTCTTTGCGTCGGACCTGAAGACGCACCGCATGGGCATCACTGCAATCTCCGATCGCGACATCACCCGCCTCGCCTGGGCACGCGCCGCCACCGGCGACGCCGATCTGCAGCTGGAACGCGCGTCGGTCGACGCCGGGTTCCGCAGTTACTGGCGCGCGCAAACGCGCGACGGCAGCTGCATCGTGATGGATTCGCCGCCCGACCTCGAGGACGTGCGTCCGTGGCTGCGCATCCGCGAACTGCTCGAAGGCGGTGGCGTGCGCGTACCGCAGGTGCTGGTGCAGGACATCGAGGCGGGCTTCCTGCTGATGGAAGATCTTGGGGGCCCCACGCTCGCGCAGATCCTCGATGCCGACAACGCGGATGCGCATTTCGACAGCGCCATCGGACAACTGCTGAAACTGCAGGCAATCACGCCGCCCGCGGGCATGGGCGAATTCGGCGAGGCGCTGCTGCAACGCGACGCCGGCCTGTTCGAGGAATGGTTCCTGCGTCGCCACCTCGGCATCGATCTCGACTGCGCCGGAGCCGAGCAATTGCAACTGGTGCAACGCCGCCTGATGGACAACGCACTTGCCCAACCGCGCGTGCTTACCCATCGCGACTTCATGCCGCGCAACCTGATGCCGGTCGCCGATGGGCCCGCGGTCCTCGACTTCCAGGATTGCGTGATCGGTCCGATCGCCTACGATCCGGTCAGCCTGTTCAAGGATGCGTTCCTGGGCTGGCCGCTGGCGCGCGTCGACGGCTGGCTCGCGCACTACCACGCACGTGCGCTCGAAGCCGGGTTGCCGGTGCCGCCGCGCGAGGGCTTCCTGCGCGATGCCGACTGGCTGGGCGTGCAGCGCCACCTGAAGATTCTCGGGATCTTCTGCCGCCTGCATTACCGCGACGGCAAGTCGAAGTACATCGCCGACCTGCCGCGCTTCATCGTGTATCTGGACGAAGTGCTGTCGCGTTATCCGGAACTGGCCCCGTTGCGCGATCTGCTCGACCAGCGCATTCGTCCGGCGATGTCGCGGGTGACCGCATGAAGGCGCTGATCTTCGCCGCCGGCCTCGGCGAACGCATGCGGCCGCTGACCGACCACACGCCCAAGCCGTTGCTGTCCGCGGGCGGAAAGCCGCTGATCGTCTGGCACCTGGAAAAGTTGGCGGCCAGCGGCGTGCGTGAAGTCGTCATCAACACCAGCTGGCTCGCGGAGCAGTTTCCCGCCGCGCTCGGTGATGGCGAACGCTGGGGTTTGCGCCTGCATTTCTCCTACGAAGGCCCGACGCCGCTGGAGACCGGCGGCGGCATGTGGAATGCACTGCGGTTGCTGTCGGGCGCCGACGAGCCGTTCCTCGCGGTCAACGGCGACATCTGGAGCGATTACGACTTTGGCCGCCTGCCGCGCGATCCCGACGGCGACGCGCACCTGGTCCTGGTCGACAACCCGCCGCAGCATCCGCAGGGCGACTTCGCGCTGGCCGGCGAGGGCGGCGTGCACGGCGACGGCGCGCAACGGCTGACGTTCTCCGGCATCGGCGTCTATCGCCCGGCGCTGTTCGCGCATTGGCGCGAGATCATCGGCGATGCACCCGGCGCCGACGCGAGACCGCCGCGCTTCAAGCTCGCGCCGTTGCTGCGCGCGGCGATGGCGCAGGCGCGCGTGACCGGCGAGCACCACCGTGGTCGCTGGACCGACGTCGGCACGCCGCAGCGTCTGGCGCAGCTGGATGCGGAACTCGCATCGCTGGTGCGCTGACCCGTTCTACAGATCCAGCGTCTGCCGCAGGAACGGCACGGTGAGGCGCCGCTGCGCCGCGAGCGATGCGCGATCGAGTTGGTCGAGCAACGACGTCAGGCCGCCGAGGTCGCGGCCCACGCGCTTGAGCAGCCATTCGAGCGCGGCCTCTTCCAGCACCAGTCCGCGCCGTTGCGCGCGTTGCTGCAGGACTTCGCGGCGGCCGTCGTCGTCGAGCGGCGACAGCGTGATGCGCGTGCACTGGCCCAGGCGCGAACGCAGGTCCGGCAGGGACAGGCCGATGGCGTCGGGAATGTCGCGCGCGGCATACAGCAACGCGACGCCGGCCGCGCGCGCGCGGTTGTGGGCATCGAACAGGGCGATCTCGTCCTCGCGATTGCTGGCGATGGCGTCGAGGCCATCCAGCGCGATGAGGTCGTTGCCTTCCAGCGCCTGCAGCGCATCGCGCACGCGTCCGGCTGCGGCCGCCAGAGGCAGATAAGCCGCGCGTTGACCCGCGGCTTCGGCCGCGGCGCAGGTCGCCAGCAGCAGATGGGTCTTGCCCACGCCGGCCGGGCCGGCGAGATACGTGGCATCGCGACTCACGGACGCCCGCGCGCCCTCGCCCGCCAGCGTGCGCAGCAACTCGATCGCGCCCGACGGCGCACGCACGAACGCCTCCAGACGCTGGTCGGGCGGATAGCGCAACGCCAGCGGCAGCTGCGGTATTCCGTGCACGCCGCCACTCACTTCGATTCGTGCTCCGCAGGTTCCGGCACAGCCGCTTGCGACGGCGCCGGCTGGTCCGCCGCAGCAACCGTCGCCGGCAGCGGTTGTTCGCCGGCATACAGGCGGCTGTGCGTGTAGCGCTCTTCCGCGTAGCGCAGCAGCACGTTCGCCACGGCGGCCACCGGCAGCGCGAGCAGCATGCCGAGGAAGCCGAACAACTGCCCGCCCGCCAGCACCGCGAAGATCACCGCCGCCGGATGCAGGCCGATGCGGTCGCCGACCAGCTTGGGCGTGAGCCAGTAGCTCTCGATCACCTGGCCGATGCCGAATACCACCAGCACACCGGCGACGTGCTCCCAGTCGCCGTACTGCACCAGCGCCGCGATGCAGCCGAGGATGATGCCGCTCGCGGGTCCCAGGTACGGCACGAACGTGAGCAGGCCGGCGATGATGCCGATCAGGATGCCGAGGTCGAGCCCGACGCCCCACAGTCCCAGGCCGTACATCACGCCGAGGATGATCATCACCAGGAACTGCCCGCGCAGGAATGCGCCGAGCACGTCGCTGGACTCGCGCGCCAGCTTCGAGACCGTCGCCAGGTGCGCGCGCGGAATCAGCGACTGCACGCGCGCCACCATCAGGTCCCAGTCGCGCAGGAAAAAGAACGTCAGCACCGGTAGCAGCACGATGTTTGCGACCAGGCCGAGGATCGCGAAGCCCGAGCGCGACAGGTAACCGAGCAGCGTCGTCGCGACGCCGCCGGCGCGTTCCCAGTTGGTGCGGATGAGTTCGGCGAGGCGGTTGAAGTCCAGCCACGCGGAGATGTCCATCCGCGTGCGTGCCTCCAGCCAGGGAACCGCCGTCTGCAGCAGCCAGTCGCGGTAATGCGGCATGGACGCGATCAGCGTGGCGATCTGGCGCTCGATCAGCGGCACCAGCAGCACCAGCACGATGAGCATCACCAGCGCCATCGCAGTGAATACCAGCGTGACCGAGGCGTTGCGCGAGCGGCCGGTGCGTTCGAGCCGGTCGACCAGGGGATCGCCCAGCCAGCCCAGCATCGCGGCGAGCACGAAAGGCGTCAGCACCGGCGCCAGCAACCACAGCAGCCACAGCGCGCCCAGCGCCAGCGCGGTCCATTGCAGGCGCTTGAGGAAGCGCGCGATCTCGAACAGGGGGGTGTGCGAATCCATCAGCGCAGCCGGTACAGCGAGGAGTCGTCTTCGGTCGACACGATCACGTCGTCGCGATCGGCCATGCGCCGGAAGCCTTCCAGCCCCGATGCGAGGTCGAGCGTGAACGTGACGCTGTCCGGCGTCGCGCGCAGCGGGGTGATCTTGCGGACGATCGCGAGGTTGTCGAGATACCCCGCAAGGCGCATGTAGTCGTTGCTGCTGCGGATGCCGGCGAAGGTGACGGGATAGCTGCCCGGCGGGCCGACCGGACTGCGCCTGGCGTAACGCTTGGTCAGTGCGTCGGCGGCGCCGTCGGCACCAGTGGCGATGAGGCGGCGGGCATCGCTGTCGGTGGCGCTCCAGCTGGCGAGCACCTTGCCGTTGTCGACGAAGGTCCAGTCGGCCTTCCAGCCGCCCTCGCTGCGGTAGACCTTGCCGATCAGCTGCATCGGCGGCGAATAGCGCAACGAGGCGCGCGCGACGGCGGCGCTGTCGCCGCGCCAGATGGCACCGACCGTCGCCTGTTCGGCGGCATTGCCCGTCGGCAGGCCGAGCGCGTAACCGCGCTCCTTCGCCCGGTTCAGGATCGTCCGCGCGACGTTCGACTGCGACAGTCCGACCAGCCGCGGCCCCTTGCCGTCGTCGATGCCGAGCCACAGCACCGGCTTGGGACGGGGCATCGGCCACACGGGCAGTCCGACGGTTTCGATGAGCTCGTCGACCTGTTCCTGGTCGAAGCGGACGATCAGCGTGGTGCCGAAGGTCGGCGCGCCGGTCGGGCCGACGCCTTCGTCCTGCCGGTAGTCGTAGCTCTTCACATAGTCCTTGGCCCGGCGCAGCTCCTGGCCGACGCCCGGCTGCGCGGCGACCGCGCGAATGCCCGACAACCGGGCCAGCACCGCCGACAGCGCGCGCGCGAAACCGGTGTTGCGCTCGGTCTCGCCCTGCCCGTTGACGCTGACTTCGGTCTCGTAAGGGCCCTGTGCGCCCGCGCGATCGCCTTCGACGCGCTGCGCCACGGCGCCGAAGCTCGCCAGCAGCAGCGCGGCCAGCCAGAACCCTCGAAATGCACGCACCATCGCTGTCCCTGGTCGCCAGAATCCGTGGAAATGGTGCCGCACGGACCCCAAGACGTCCATTCGGACCGGTCACGGCTGGTAAAATCGCCGTTCTTCCGCCCCGCGATGCCCTCGTGACCCCACCTTCCGTGAACAAGCCCACCCCGCTCACCTATCGTGACGCCGGCGTCGACATCGACGCGGGCAATGAGGTCGTCGAACGCATCAAGCCCGCGATCCGGCGGACGTTGCGCCCGGAAGTGCTGGGTGGCGGCATCGGCGGCTTCGGTGGCCTGTTCGACCTGTCGGGCAAGTACCGCGAGCCGGTCATGGTCTCCGGCACCGACGGCGTGGGCACCAAGCTGATCCTCGCCAAGCAGCTCAACCGCCACGACACCATCGGCATCGACCTGGTCGCGATGTGCGTCAACGACGTGCTCGTGCAGGGCGCCGAGCCGCTGTTCTTCCTCGACTATTTCGCCACCGGCAAGCTCGACGTCGCGACCACCGTGGACGTGGTCGGCGGCATCGCCAGGGGCTGCGAGATCGCCGGTTGCGCGCTGATCGGCGGCGAAACCGCGGAAATGCCCGACATGTACCCGCCGGGCGAATACGACCTGGCCGGCTTCACCGTCGGCGCGGTCGAAAAGGCGAAGCTGATCGACGGCAGCCGCGTGCAGCGCGGCGACGTGCTGATCGGCATCGCGTCGAGCGGGCCGCATTCCAACGGCTATTCGCTGATCCGCAAGGTGCTGGCGCGTGCCGGCAACCCGTTGGACCTCGACGTCGGCGGCGTGAAGCTGGCCGATGCGCTGATGGAACCCACGCGGATCTACGTCAAGCCGGTGCTGGAGCTGCTGCAGAAGCACGACATCCGCGCGATGGCGCACGTCACCGGCGGCGCGCTGGTCGAGAAGATCATCCGCGTCGTGCCCAAGCCGCTCGGCCTGGAAATCGACACCTCCGCGTGGCCGCTGCCGGCGGTCTTCGATTGGCTGCAGCGCGAGGGCAACGTGCCGCGCGAAGAGATGTGGCGCACCTTCAACTGCGGCGTGGGCTTCGTGCTGATGGTCGCGCCCGACGCGGTCGCCGCGATCAACGCGGACCTCGACCGGCTGGGGCTCGCGCATTGGCAGATCGGCCAGGTCACGGCAGCTGGCGACGGCGAGCGCCTGCGCATCTCCTGAACACCGCGATGCGCGTTGCCGTACTCGCCTCGGGCCGCGGCAGCAATCTGCTGGCGATCCTCGACGCCATTGCGCGCGGCGAACTCGCTGCGCAGGTCGTCGGCGTGTTTTCGGACAAGGCGCAGGCACCGGCGCTGGCGCATGCGCGCAACTGCGGCATCGAAGCCCGTCACGTATCGCCGCGCGATTTTGCTTCGCGCGCGGAATTCGATGAACGCCTGTTCAGCCTGGTCGATGCAGTTCAGCCCGATCTCATCGTCTGTGCCGGATACATGCGCCTGATCAGCGACAGCGCCGTCGCTGCACGGACCGGTCGCATGATCAACATCCATCCTTCGCTGCTGCCCGACTTCAAGGGCCTGCATACGCACCAGCAGGCGCTGGACGCGGGTGCGCGCCGGCACGGCGCCAGCGTCCATTTCGTCACCGCGGAACTGGATGGCGGGCCGGTGATCGCGCAGGCGCGCGTCCCCGTCGAAGCCGATGACGACGCCGCGCAGCTCGCCGCGCGGGTACTGCAGCGCGAGCATCCCCTGCTCGTGGCCACGCTGCGGGAACTGGCGGCCGGACGGGTGGCACTGATCGACCATCGCGTCCATTTCAATGGCCGCGCGCTCGCCGCGCCGCTGCAGTTGACCGCGGACAACCGTCTCGTAGAGGAATCCTTCGCATGATGTTTTTCCGCGGCCTGGCCGCCCTGGCCGCACTGCTGGCCCTGCCGGCGATGGCCGGCGACGCGACGCCCGCCGTCGCGACCGGCGCGCCCCGCCCCCTGGAGCCGTTCATCGCCCAGTACCAGGTGTTCAAGGACGGCGACGTGCTCGGCGACGCCGTCATGCAGGTGGTGAAGAACGACGGCCGCCGCTGGCGCGTCGATCTCAACATCCGCGGAACGCGCGGCCTGATCGGGCTGGCGGGCATCGCCGCGGAACAGAGCACCGTTTTCGATGTCGCAGGCAGCCGGTACCGACCGCTGGCACAGAGCACGGTGCGCAGGAGCGCGTTCACGAAGAAGCAGACCGTGGGCGTCTACGATTGGCGCTCGCACGTCGCACGCTGGACGGGCGACGTGAAGGAAACCCGGCGCGCACCGGTCGCACTGCAGGATGGCGACCAGAGCGGGCTGCTGATCAACCTCGCGGTGATCCGCGACGCGCAACCCGGCACGTCGCTGCATTACCGCTTCGTCGACGACGGTCGCGTCCGCGACCATCGCTACGACGTTTCCACCAACCTCGAAGACGTGAAAATCGGCGAACTGGACTACACCGCCATGCGA
The DNA here is from genome assembly GCF_042655745.1 of Lysobacter yangpyeongensis. Classification (NCBI taxonomy): domain Bacteria; kingdom Pseudomonadati; phylum Pseudomonadota; class Gammaproteobacteria; order Lysobacterales; family Lysobacteraceae; genus Lysobacter; species Lysobacter yangpyeongensis. The sequence goes on from NZ_JBHSNM010000001.1 coordinate 1,497,570, forward strand.
GTGGCGCGCGCCCAGGGCGGCAACGAGGAAACCGTGATCTGGGTCGTCGACGGCGTGCCCACGCCGGTCCGGATCCTGCAGCGCGAGGACGGCAAGGACAAATACGACCTGCGCCTGGTGGAGTACAAGGGAGCCCAATGATGAAGTCGATGAACACCCTGTCGTTCAAACCCCTGCTGGCCGCAGCCGCGTTGCTGCTGGCCAGTGCGGCCGCGTACGCGGGCGAAATGAAGCCCTTCAGCGCGGACTACCTCGCGAACTACATGGGCATCCAGGGCGTGGGCCGCATGGAACTGGCGCAGGCCGGCGGCAACCGCTGGCGCTACAGCCTGAACATCGGCGGGTCGATGGCCAACCTCAACCAGACCACCGTGTTCGAGGACAGCAACGGCCAGTGGCGTCCGATCTCGAACAGCGACAGTTCCGAGCTGCTGGTGAAGCGCAGGCAGAAGAATGCCACCTACGACTGGTCGCGCGGCGAAGCGCGCTGGAGCGGCGACGTGAAGCCCGAGCGCGCCGGTCCGGTGAAGCTGCAGAACGGCGACCTCGACGCGATGCTGATCAATCTCGCCATCGCGCGCGACGTCGCCGCGGGCAAGCCCTTGCATTACCGGATGGTCGACGACGGCCGCGTCAAGCAGTTGAACTACCAGGTGGCCGGCAAGGAAACGATCACCGTCGCCGGCAAACCGCGCCAGGCCACCAGGGTCACGCGCGTGGACGGCGACAAGCAGGAAGTGCTGTGGATCGTCGATGGCATGCCGGTGCCGGCACGCATCCTGCGTCGCAAGGACGGGCAGGACGAAATGGACCTGCGCCTGCAGACGCTGCACTGACGCCGGATGGCGCAACGGAAAAGCCCCGCGATGCGGGGCTTTTTTTGTTGCCTGACATCGCCGGCACGGCTGCCGCGTCAGCTGGTGCGGCGGATCTTCGCGCCCAGCCCCGACAGCTTCTCCTCGATGTTTTCGTAGCCGCGGTCGAGGTGGTAGATGCGGTCGATGACGGTTTCCCCGTCCGCGACCAGTCCCGCCAGGATCAGCGATGCCGACGCGCGCAGGTCGGTCGCCATCACCGGCGCGCCGCTCAGCTGCTGCACGCCGCGCACCACGGCGGTATGGCCGTCGACGCGGATGTCGGCGCCGAGGCGCAGCAGTTCGTTGACGTGCATGAAGCGGTTTTCGAAGATCGTTTCGTTGATCACACCGACGCCGTCGGCGATGCAGTTCATCGCCATGAACTGCGCCTGCATGTCGGTCGGGAACGCCGGATGCGGCGCCGTGGTGATGTTCACCGCCTTGGGGCGCCGGCCGTGCATGTCCAGGGTGATCCGGTCGCCATCGACGACGATGTCCGCGCCGGCCTCGGTCAGCTTGTCGAGCACGGCGTCGAGCGTGTCGGGGCGCGCCCGGCGTGCGGTCACGCGCCCGCCGGTCATCGCCGCGGCGACGAGGAAGGTTCCGGTTTCGATGCGGTCGGCGACCACCGAATGCTTGCCGCCATGCAACCGCTCCACGCCCTCGATGACGATGCGGCCGGTGCCGGCGCCTTCGATCTTCGCGCCCATGGCCTTGAGGCACTCGGCCAGGTCGACGATCTCCGGTTCCATCGCCGCGTTCTCGAGCACCGTCGTGCCCTGCGCGAGCGCCGCGGCCATCAGCACGTTCTCGGTGGCGCCGACGCTGACCATTTCGAACACGTGGCGAGCGCCCTTGAGCCGCTGTGCACTCGCCTTGATGAAGCCGTGATCGACGCTGATCTCGGCACCCAGTGCCTGCAGGCCCTTGATGTGCAGGTCGACCGGGCGCGAGCCGATCGCGCAGCCGCCCGGCAGCGAAACCTCGGCATGGCCGTAGCGCGCCAGCAGCGGACCCAGCACGAGCACCGAGGCACGCATCGTCTTCACCAGTTCGTACGGGGCGACATGGCTGTTGACGCTGCGCGGATCGACGATCACGCCGCTCTCGCTGCCGCGTCCGATGGTGCCCTGGTCGATGGTGATGCCCGCGCCCAGCCCGGCAAGCAGCTTGGCCGTGGTCACCACGTCGTGCAGATGCGGGACATTGCTGATCTCGACCGGCTCGTCGGCGAGCAGCGTGGCGCACAGGATCGGCAACACGGCGTTCTTGGCGCCGGAAATCCGGACCTCGCCGTTCAGCGGCAGGCCGCCTTCGACCACGATCTTGTCCATCTCAGGCCGCCTCGTCCGGTGTGACGGTCTTCAGCGCGAGGGCGTGGATCTCGCCGCCCATGCGGTCGCCCAGCGTCGCGTAGACCATGCGATGGCGCGCCAGCGGGAGCTTGCCGCGAAAGGCTTCGGCGACGACGGTGGCCTCGAAGTGGACGCCGTCGTCGCCGCGCACGTCGGCGCGGGCGCCGGGGAGGCCCTGTTCGATCAGTTGGCGGATGGTGTCTGCGTTCAAGTCGGTGGGTTCCGGAGGCACGCGGCGGGCCGGCGGGCATCGCGCGGCGCTTTGCGCATAAAATGAACGGATTAGCCTAGCGGAAAGCCCCCCGGCCTTAAATGGCAATGTCCGAAATGGCGACCTCGCCCACCTCCCCCGCGCCCGATCCGTCCGCCCCGGCCCTTGCCGACAGCGGCCGCCGGGTGTTCGCCATCGAAGCCGACGCCCTGACGGCCGTCGCCGCACGCCTGGACGGCGACTTCAGCGCCGCCTGCCGGCTGATGCTGGAAACCCGCGGCCGAGTGGTGTGCACCGGCATGGGCAAGTCCGGCCATATCGCACGCAAGATCGCGGCCACGCTGGCCTCGACCGGAACCCCGGCCTTCTACGTGCACCCGGGCGAAGCCGCGCATGGCGACCTGGGCATGATCACCGACGCCGATGTCGTCCTGGCCCTCTCCTATTCCGGCGAAAGCGACGAAATCCTGCTGCTGCTCCCGGTCCTGCGTCGCCAGGGCAACCGGCTGATCGCGATGACGGGCCGCGCGAACTCCTCGCTCGCGCGCGAAGCCGACGTCCACCTCGACGTCAGCGTGCCGGCCGAAGCCTGCCCGCTCGACCTGGCGCCGACATCGAGCACCACCGCCTCGCTGGCCATGGGCGATGCGCTGGCGGTGGCCTTGCTGGAGGCGCGCGGCTTCACCGCGGACGACTTCGCCCGCTCGCATCCCGCCGGCGCGCTCGGCCGCCGTCTGCTGCTGCACATCGCCGACGTGATGCACGCCGGCGACGACGTGCCGCGCGTGGATGCCGACGCCACACTGAGCGAGGCGCTGGTCGAGATGAGCCGCAAGCGCCTGGGCATGACCGCGATCGTCGACGCCGGCGGCCGATTGCTGGGGCTGTTCACCGACGGCGACCTGCGTCGCGCGCTGGACGACCACCGCGTGGACGTGCGCACCACGCGCATCGCCGACGTGATGACCCGCTCGCCCAAGACCATCGGCTCGGACGCGCTCGCCGTCGAAGCCGCGCAGCTGATGGAAACCCACAAGATCGGCGGCCTGCTGGTGATCGATGCCAATCGCCGCGTGGTCGGCGCCCTCAACATTCATGACCTGTTGCGGGCCCGGGTGGTCTAAGAGCCGACGGATCGCGCCGCGCCACGCCGCGGCCAACGCACTGCCGCTGTCCCCAACCTGCCGTTGTCCTCGACCCTCCGACCGGGCGCCATGCCTTACAGCCATCTCAACGACTACCCTGCCGATATCCGCAACCGCGCGGCGCGCGTGCGGCTGGCGTGCTTCGACGTCGACGGCACGCTCACCGACGGCCGGCTGTTCTTCGACAGCGAGGGCGTCGAACTCAAGGCGTTCCACGTGCACGACGGCCAGGGCCTGGTGCTGCTGCGCAAGTCGGGCATCGCGGTCGCCTTCGTCACCGCCCGCCCCAGTGCGATCGCCGAACAGCGCGCCGCCGAACTCGGGCTGGAGGCGCATACCGGCGTGCAGGACAAGCTTGCGTGCGTGCGCGGCATCGCGTCGCGCATCGGCGTCGGATTGGACGAAGTCGCGTTCATGGGCGACGACCTGCCCGACCTGCGCGTGATGTCGCAGGTCGGATTTTCGGTCGCGCCGGCGAATGCGCACGCGTGGGTGCGCGAACGCGTGCACTGGCGCACCACCGCGCGCGCCGGGCATGGCGCGGCACGCGAATTCTGCGACCTGTTGCTGGCGGCCCAGGGCCGCGCCGAAACCCTGCTCGAGGAAGTCACCCGACTCGAAGGCGAGCGCATCGAGGGCAAGGCATGAACTGGCGCGCGATCGTCACCACGCTGCTGCTGATCGGTGCCCTCGTGAGCGGCTGGTCGGTCTGGAACCAGCGCAGCCGCGAACTCGCCGCCACCGGCCCCACCGCGCGATCGGATTACGTCCTGATCGGTTTCGAACTGACCGCGCTGAACGCGCAGGGCAAGGAGTCGTTCACCCTGCGCGCGCCGCGGCTGGCCCGCGACCCCCGGCAGAAGACGATGGATGTGGCCACGCCGCTGTTTCTCATTCCACCCGGCGAGGGCGCGGGCAACGATGCCTGGGAAGTCCGCGCGCAGAACGGCTGGGTGAGTGCCGATGGCAACGAGTTGCGCCTGCGTGGCGATGTGAAGGGCATCAGTTCCGGCGAGACCGGCCCACCGACGACGCTGGTCACCAACCAACTGAATGTTTACCCGGATGCCCGGCGCGCCCGCTCGCCATCGCGGGTCGTGATCAATCGCCCGGGTTCTATACTCAGCGGCCGCGGTCTGGAGCTGGATCTGGCCAGCAAGCGGTACTCGTTCAAGTCCGAGGTTCATTACCAATATGCCCGCACCGCACGCTAAGCCGTTCCAGCCCGTCCTCGTGGCGGCCGTCCTGGCCGCTGGACTGGTATCGCCTGCGTCGTGGGCCAGGACGGCCGATCGCGCCCAGCTGATGAACATCGAAGCCGGCAACACCAGCGGCGCGCTCGACGACCGCCACCCGACGGTGCTGTCCAACGGCGTGACCATTACCCAGGGCTCGCTGGAAATCGAAGCCGCGTCGGCCACGATCACCACGCGCGGCGGCGAGCCGGTGCGCGCCGTGCTTACCGGCAGCCCGGTGAAGCTCCGCCAGCAGCTCGACGACGGCACCCCGATGAGTGCCACGGCGGGCAAGGTCGATTACGACCTCACCAGCGAAGTCGTGGTCTTCACCGACAAGGTCAACATCCAGCAGCCGCGCGGCAGCCTGTCGGGTCCGCGGGTGGTCTACAACATGAAGACCGGGATGGTGAACAGCAGCTCGGACGGCAGCGGCCGCGTCAGGATGACCATCCAGCCGCGCCAGTCCGCACCGGATCCGGCGCCGACCAAGCCGGCTCCCAAGAAGGGGACCAACTGATGCTGGCGGCCAAGGGCCTGCGCAAGGCCTATCGCTCCCGGGAAGTCGTCCGCGATTTCGCCCTCACCCTGGATGCCGGTGAAGTCGTGGGCCTGCTCGGGCCCAACGGCGCGGGCAAGACCACCTGCTTCTACATGATCGTCGGCCTGGTTCCCGCCGACGCAGGACAGATCGTCCTGGACGGCAAGGACATCACCGGCGATCCGATGTACGCGCGCGCCAAGCACGGCGTCGGCTATCTGCCGCAGGAGCCCTCGGTGTTCCGCAAGCTCAGCGTGGCCGACAACATCCGGCTGGTGCTCGAACTGCGCGAAGACCTCGACAAGGCCGGCATAGAGAAGGAACTCGCCAGCCTGATGGACGAGTTGCAGATCGCCCATGTCGCCGACCAGATCGGCGCCAGCCTGTCCGGCGGCGAACGTCGCCGCGTGGAGATCGCCCGGGCCCTGGCGGCCAAGCCGCGCCTGATGCTGCTCGACGAACCCTTCGCCGGCGTGGATCCGATTTCGGTCGGCGAGATCCAGCGCATCGTCCGCCACCTCAAGAACCGCGGCATCGGCGTGCTGATCACCGACCACAACGTCCGCGAAACCCTCGGCATTTGCGACCGCGCCTACATCCTCAACGAAGGCGCGGTCCTCGCCCAGGGATCGCCCGACGCATTGCTGTCGAATCCGGACGTCCGCCGCGTCTACCTGGGCGACACGTTCCGCCTGTAACCGGTCCGCGTGTGACAGCGGTTCCGGAAATGCAGTGCCCCACGCCGCAGCGCTGAACAGGCAGGATCGACGCCCTCCCCCGTCATGTGCATGATGACGTGGCTTCCTGACGGACCGGCCGTCGGTCCCGTCAGATCCCGTTTGAATACCTTATGAAGCCCCGCCTTCAGGCAACACTCGGACAGCAGCTGGTGATGACCCCGCAATTGCGGCAGGCCATCCGCCTGCTGCAGTTGTCGGCGGCCGAACTCGAGGTGGAAATTGCCGAGGCAGTGGAAAGCAATCCGCTGCTCGACTGGACGGAATCGGCCGTCGCTGCGGGCGATGGCGGCGACCACGCCGATGGCGTCCACGACGGATCGGCGACCGAGGAAAGCTACGAAACCGAAACCCTCGCGCCCGGCGAAATGGATTGGGGCCCGGGCGACGGCGAAGCCTGGTACGAACGCACGGGACCGGCCGACGCCGACGACGATGCGCCCGGCGCGGAACAGGTCGCCGAGGCCGAAACGTTGCAGGACCACCTGCTCTGGCAGCTTCACCTGAGCCCGCTGTCGCCGCGCGATCGCATCATCGCGGTGACCCTCATCGAGGCGATCGAAGACGACGGGTACCTGCGCGAATCCCTGGACTCGATCGCGGAAACCCTGGGCTCCGAGTTCCACGCGCAACAGGACGAGATCCTCACCGTCCTGCACCAGGTGCAGCGGTTCGATCCGGTTGGCGTTGGCGCGCGCACGCTGGGCGAATGCCTGCGCCTGCAGCTGTCGACCCTGCCCGACGACACGCCGGGCAAAGCCCTGGCCCATCAGCTTGCCAACGGTCCACTGGAGCGGCTGCCCAAGGTCGGCGCCGCCGGCATCGCCGCCGAACTCAAGCTGGAAGTCGGCGAAGTCGAAACCGCGGTGCAGTTGCTGCGCTCGCTGGATCCCAAGCCGGGCCTGCAGGTCGGCGGCATCACCAGCGATACCTACGTCGCACCCGACGTGGTGATCTGGCGACAGCACGGGCTGTGGCGCGTGTCGCTCGCCGACAGCATGCGTCCGCGGATCAACATCCATCGCGGCTACGAAAGCATGATCCGCCGGGCCAGCGCATCCGACGCGCACTACCTGCGCGGCCACCTGCAGGAAGCCCGCTGGCTGCTCAAGAGCCTGGAAGCGCGCGGCGAAACCCTGCTGAAGGTGATGCGTTGCCTGCTGCGGCAGCAGGCCGCGTTCCTGGAATTCGGCGACAGCGCCCTGCGTCCGTTGACCCTGCGCGAAGTGGCCGCCGAAATCGGTCTGCACGAATCCACCGTCTCGCGTGCCGTCGCGCGCAAGTACGCGCGCACGCCGCGCGGCACCATTCCGCTGCGTTCGTTCTTCGCCTCCGGCATCGAGACGGGGACCGGTGGCGAGGCGTCCAGCACCGCGATCCAGGCCATGATCCGCCAGCTGATCGAAGCGGAAAATCCGCGCAAGCCGCTTTCCGATGCCCGCCTGGCCGAGACACTCAAGGCCACCGGCGTCCCGGTCGCCCGACGAACGGTCGCCAAGTACCGCGAAGCCATGAGCATCCCGTCCTCGCAGGATCGCGTCCGCATCTAGGCGGCACGCGCGCGATCCGGGACCGGTTTCACGATTCGTCCCGCCGCCGGTCGGCCCGGCAACGACAAGCTTGAACACGCGTCCGGGCATGCCTATTTTGGCGGGCTAACGGAATCCTTCGACCTTCTTTTTCCCACCCTTACGTTGCATTGCCATCGGCGCGAAAGAGGCGTTGAATGGGGTCACCCGTAGCCAGTGACGTAAGGAGGTCAAGAATGCGTATCGAAACCTATGGCCAGCAGATCGAGGTCACCAATGCGCTGCGGGATTACGTCGAAACCAAGCTGTCGCGACTGAAGCGGCACTTCGACCAGCCGTTCGACGTACGCACCCAGCTCAGCCTGGACAAGCCCGATCACAAGGCCGAGGCGACGGTTACGTTCTCCGGCCGCGTGCTGCATGCGGACGCTGCCGCGATCGACATGTACGCGGCGATCGACCTGCTTGCCGACAAGCTCGATCGCCTGCTGATGAAGCACAAGGAAAAGATCGTCGATCACCATCGTGGCGAAAGCCTCGCCAGGAACGGCGACTTCGCGTAACCGATCGGGCGAAACGTCCCCAGGGACGCGCCGGTCGTTTTCGCCAGCATCGAGTACGGGGGACGGAGCAAACCGTCCCCCGTCTGTTTTGCGGCTTCCGCATCGATCGCCCCAGCCAGTTACCATTGGCCGGGGAGACGCGGAGCGGCGGCATGAACCTGAGCATCAGCGCAGCGCAGCTTTTCGAACAACAACGCGAGAAACTGGGCCTGCGCTGGCTCGCGGGCGAACGCGTCGGCGGCCAGCGCGTGCTCGAAGCCGTCGACACCGTGGCGCGCCGCCCGTCGCTGGCCGGCTACCTCAACACGATCTATCCGAACAAGGTGCAGATCCTCGGCAGCGAGGAACTCGCCTGGCTCGACGCCCTCGATTCGCGCCAGCGCTGGGACACGATCGTCAAGATGATCGACTTCAAGCCGCTGGCGCTGGTCATCAGCAAGAACCAGACCTGCCCGGAAGACCTGCGTCGCCTTGCCGAGGAAAGCGACACCCCGCTGTGGGTATCGCCGCGGCGCGGGCACGAACTGCTCAACCACCTGCAGTACCACCTCGCGCGCAAGCTCGCGCCGCGCGTGACGCTGCACGGCGTGTTCATGGAGATCTATTCCATTGGCGTGCTGATCACCGGCGAGTCGGGCGCAGGCAAGAGCGAGCTCGCGCTCGAACTGGTCACGCGCGGCCATCGCCTGGTCGCCGACGACGCGCCTGAATTCACCCAGATCGCACCGGACGTGCTCGACGGCACCTGTCCCGACCTGCTGCAGGACCTGCTGGAAGTCCGCGGCCTGGGCGTGCTCAACGTGCGCCAGATGTTCGGCGACACGTCGGTGAAGAAGAACAAGTACCTGCGCCTGATCGTGCATCTCACCAAACCGGCGCTGGAACCGCAGCCCGGCGGCCTCGAGCGCCTCACCGGCGACCTGGGCTCGCGCCGCGTGCTCGATCTCGACGTGCCCATCATCACGCTGCCCGTCATGCCCGGCCGCAACCTCGCCGTACTGACCGAAGCCGCCACCCGCACGCACATCCTGCGCGCGAAAGGCGTCGACCCGGCGGCCGCCTTCATGGCGCGCCACAGCCACTTCCTGGAACGCGCCGAATAAGCGCGCCGAAACCCAGAAAACCGCGACGAGCCGCCGTGAACACCCCGACCACACCCACCCTCATCATCGTCAGCGGCATGTCCGGTTCGGGCAAGTCGGTGGCGCTGAACACGTTCGAGGACCTGGATTTCTACTGCGTGGACAACCTGCCGGCCGAACTGCTGCCGCAGTTCGTGAGGAGCGTCACCGGCGACGTCAGCTCGCCGGGCAAGCTCGCCGTCGGCATCGACGTGCGCAACCGGCGCGACCTCTCCAGCCTGCCCGAATGGCTCTCGGCCGTGGGCGCACTGGGGCTGGATCCCAAGCTCGTGTTCTTCGACGCGAGCGACGAGGTGCTGCTGAAGCGCTACGCCGACACGCGCCGCCGGCATCCCCTGAGCACGCTGGGATTGCCGCTGGTCGATGCCATCGCACTTGAGCGCCAGGCACTGCGTCCGCTGCGCCAGGTCGCGGACGTGATCGTCGACACCAGCGACATGAACGTGCACAAGCTGCGTCGTCACGTGATCACCGAATTCGGCATCGGTGGCGACGCAACGGTTTCGCTGCTGTTCGAGTCGTTCGCGTATCGCCGCGGCGTGCCGAGCGATGCCGACTTCGTCCTCGATGCGCGCGCGTTGCCGAATCCGCATTGGGATCCCAGCCTGCGTCCGCTGTCCGGCCGCGACGCGGGCGTGCGCGAGTACCTGGAAGCGGATCCGGACGTCGCGCTGTTCGTCGCGCAGGTATCCGCCTTTCTGGACACCTGGTTGCCCAAGCTCAAGTCGGAAGGCACGCGCAGCTATGTCACGGTCGCCTTCGGCTGCACCGGCGGCCGGCATCGTTCCGTCTACCTGGCCGAACGGCTGGCCGAGCATGCGCGGCAGCAGGGCTGGGAGGAAGTCGCCGTGCACCACCGCGAACTCGACTGACGGTCGCTCCGTCCCCGGGACGCTGCCGTCCATCCGGGCGCTTCCTGACCGTAACCCGGCTCTGTTAAGTTGCAGGGCATGTCCGTCGGCGTCCTGCTCATCACTCACGAAGGCATCGGCTCGGCCGTCCTGGCCGTGGCGACGCGCCTGTTGCGCACCCTGCCCCTCGCCACCGAGGTGCTGGAGGTGCCGTTCGACGGGGACCCGGATGCGCTGCTGCCCCTCGCCAGCGCCGCACTACGGCGCGTTGACGGAGGGCAAGGCGTACTGGTGCTGACCGACCTGTACGGCGCAACGCCCAGCAACCTCGCGGCCAAGGTCGCCAGGCTCGGAACACCCGTGCACCGCGTGTCCGCCCTGAGCCTGCCGATGCTGCTGCGGGTGATGAACTACGCCGAACAGGATCTGGACGAGCTTCCCGCCGTGGCCGCTGCCGGCGCGCGCAACGGCGTGATCATCGACGAGGCATGACGGAACACGGACCGGCGGGAAGGACGCGCAAGCGGGAATGAAAGACGAAACATGGGATAGGGCCTGAGACGATGATCGAACGCGAACTCACCGTCAGCAATCGCCTGGGCCTGCACGCACGCGCCACCGCCAAGCTCGTGCAGTTGCTGTCGGGTTACCGGAGCACCACCACGCTCATGGCCAAGGGGCGCGAGGTGAACGCCAAGAGCATCATGGGCGTGATGCTGCTCGCCGCAGGGCAAGGCACCCAGGTCAGGTTGCGCTGCGAGGGCGATGACGAAGCCGCTACGGCCGACGCCGTGTGCGCGCTGTTCGAACGCCGCTTCGACGAAGACGCCTGAGGATCGGCGCGGCATGCGGCAGGAATTCAAGGGCCTGGGCGCATCGCGCGGCAGCGCGCTGGGCCGTGCCCGCGTGCGTCTGCCACACGCGCTGGAGGTCGCCGAGGAGCACATCCCCGAATCGCAGGTCGAGGCGGAGCGCTCGCGCCTGCAGCGCGCGATCGACTCGGTCCGCGCCGAAATGCACCTCCTGCGCCAGCGCCTGCACGGTGCGCTCGCGCACGAGATCGGCGAATTCCTCGACCTGCATGCGCTGCTGCTCGACGATCCGGAACTGCTGCAGGGTCTGGATTCCCTGATCCGCACCGGCCGCTACACCGCCGACTACGCACTGCGACTGCAACGCGACCGCATCGCGTCGGTGTTCGCCGGCATGGACGATCCGTACCTGCGCAGCCGCATCGACGACATCGACCAGGTCGTCGGCCGCATCCATGCCGCGCTGCACAGCCGCGAGAACGGCACCGAAGGCGTGGCCGGCGAGATCCTGATCACCGACAACGTCGCACCGGCCGAACTGGCGCAGCTGCAGGCACAGGGCGTCGTCGCGATCGTCACCGCCGCAGGCAGCTCGCTGTCGCACAGCGCCATCCTCGCGCGCAGCCTGCACCTGCCGCTCGTGGTCGGCGTGCCCGGCGCCCTGCTCAAGATCAACGACGGCGATGCGCTGGTCGTGGACGGCGGCAGCGGCCAGGTGGTGGTCGAACCCGGCCCGCAGGACCTGCGTGCGCACCGCGCGCGCGAGCGCGAATACATCCGCGAACGCAAGGAACTGCACCGGCTGCGGCGTGAGCCAACCCGGACGCTCGACGGCGTGGACATCAATCTTTACGCCAACGCGGAATCGCGCGAAGACGTGGCCGAAGCGCACGCGCTGGGCGCCACGGGCATCGGCCTGTACCGCACCGAGTTCCTGTTCCTGCAGCGCCACGAACTGCCCGACGAGGAAGAACAATTCCGCGCCTATCGCGACGTGGTGCTGGGGATGAGCGGGCGACCGGTCACCATCCGCACGCTGGACCTCGGCGCCGACAAGGCCGACCGCACGGGCCTGGCCCTGCGCGACGAACCCAACCCGGCGCTGGGCCTGCGTGGGGTGCGCCTCTCGCTGGCCCGCACCTCGCTGCTGGAAACGCAACTGCGCGCGTTGCTGCGCGCGTCGGGCTACGGGCCGTTGCGCATCCTCATCCCGATGGTGAGTTCGCGCGAGGAGGTCCGCGAAATCCGCGCTCAGCTCAAGCGTATCGCCCGCGACCTGCGCACGCAGGGACACGAGATCGCCGATCACGTGCCGCTGGGCGCGATGATCGAAGTGCCCGCGGCCGCACTGGCCCTGCCCGGCTTCATCGGCAGCATCGATTTCCTTTCGATCGGCACCAACGACCTGGTGCAGTACCTGCTGGCCGTCGATCGCAACAACGAAGCGCTGGCCGACCTGTACACCCCCTTGCACCCGGCCGTGCTGCGGCTGCTGCGCGACGTGATCCGGCTGTCGCGCATGCGACAGAAGCCGGTCGCGGTCTGCGGCGAAATGGCCGGCGACCCGTTGTATGCGCCGTTGCTGCTGGCGCTGGGTCTCACCGAATTCAGCCTGCATCCGAACACGCTGCTGGAACTGCGGCGCGTCATCCGCGGTTGCGACCTGGGTGCGCTGCGCAAGCGCCTGCCGCTGCTGATGCGCGCGCGCGACCGGGCCGGGATCGAAGCCTGGGTGGCATCGCACGCGACCGCCTGAGCCGTCGCCCACCGGACGATGCGGCCCGGGGTGGGCAGCACCGGCCGGCGCCGTCATAATGCGCACATGAACGCCCCGCTCTGATCAGCACACTGCGTCGCGCCCTCGTGGCCCGACCTCGCCATTGGAAGTACGCATGGCCGAAGCCGTCCGCCACGACAAGACCGCGCGCCAGCTGCGCCTGCTTTCGGACGCACTCGATTCCGGCCGCCTCGGCCCGGTGCGCCGGCTGGTCAACACGCTCTCGCCGGCCGAGATCGGCAACCTCCTCGAATCGCTGCCGCCGGCCAAGCGCACCGTGGTCTGGGGCTTGGTCGATGCCGAAGACGACGGCGAGGTGCTGGTCCACGTCGGCGAGGACGTGCGCGAGAGCCTCCTGGCCGAAATGGATCCTGAGGAAATCGTCGCCGCGGTCGAGGACCTCGACATCGACGATCTCGCGGATCTCGTCGAAGACCTGCCCGACACGGTCATCGACGAAGTGCTCAAGTCGATGGACCGCGAGAACCGCGAGCGCCTGGAACAGGTGCTGTCCTACGACGAGGACACCGCCGGCCGCCTGATGAACCCGGACGTGGTGACGGTGCGTGCCGACACCACCGTCGACGTCGTGCTGCGCTATCTGCGCCTGCGCGGCGAGCTCCCCGAGCACACCGACCACCTGTACGTCGTCAGCCGTCGCCACCAGTACCTCGGCCGCATCGCGTTGCAGGCACTGCTCACGCACGAGCCGAACACGCCGATCAACCAGCTGATCGACGACGAGCAACCCGCGATCGGCGTGGAGGAATCCGCCGACGAAGTCGCGCGCCAGTTCTCCGACCACGACTGGATCTCCGCGCCGGTCGTCGACGACAACAACATCCTGCTCGGCCGCATCACCATCGACGACGTCGTCGACATCATCCGCGAGCAGGCCGAGCACCAGGCCCTCGGCGCTGCGGGCCTGAACGAGGACGAGGACCTGTTCTCGCCGGTGCCGCGCGCCACCAAGCGCCGCCTGGTATGGCTGGGCATCAACCTGGGCACGGCCTTCCTCGCGGCGTCGGTGGTGGGCCTGTTCCAGGGCACCATCGCGCACATCGTCGCGCTGGCCGTGTTGATGCCCATCGTTGCGGGCATGGGCGGCAATGCCGGCACGCAGGTGCTAGCGCTGTGCGTGCGCGGCCTTGCGCTGGGTCAACTCGGCGCGACCAACGTGCAGGTGCTGATCTGGAAGGAAATCCGCGTCGCGCTGCTCAACGGCCTCGCGCTGGGGCTGATTCTCGGTGCGATCGTCTTTCTATGGTTCCGCGAGTGGCCGCTGGCCGTGGTGATCGCGAGCGCACTGACGATCAATCTGCTCATGGCCGCATTGGCGGGCGTACTCGTGCCGGTCACGCTCAAGCGCATGGGCTTCGATCCGGCGCTGGCCGGCGGTGTGATCCTGACCACGGTGACCGACGTGATGGGCTTCCTGAGCTTCCTCGGTCTGGCGACGTTGATCCTGTTGCGCTGAAGGAGGCCTTCCCATGCGCGTTCTGCGGATGTTCCTGGCCTGCACCGCCCTGCTGGCAGGCGCCTGCGCGACACCAGTGACGGAACCGGCCATGGGTACATTCGTCCAGCGCGAACTCGTCGTCGAAGGCGCGACGCACCGCTACCAGGTGTTCGTTCCAGCGCCTTCCGCCGCCGGTCCCTCGCCGCCGGTCATCCTCTTCCTGCACGGCACCGGCGAACGCGGCAGCGACGGCGAAAAGCCGGTCCGCGTCGGGCTGGGACCGCACGTACTCGCGCACCGCGCCGACTTCCCGGCGATCGTGGTGTTTCCGCAGGCGCCGGACGATCACGACTGGAACGGCGACGCCGCCGCACTGGCGCTGGCCGCACTCGATCAGGCGACCGAGGAATTCCACGGCGACCGCGACCGCACCTACCTGACCGGTCTGTCGATGGGCGGCTACGGCACCTGGGAACTGGCCATGCTGCAGCCGCATCGTTTCGCGGCGCTCGTGCCGATCTGCGGCGGACTGGTGCCGCCGCGCGACGAACGCCAGTTGTTCGTCACGCCGCTGGCGGGCTCGGCCGATCCTTACGCGACGTTGGCGAAAAACCTTCGGCACGTTCCGGTCTGGATCTTCCACGGCGCGAAGGACGACCTCGTGCCGCCCGACGACGACCGTCGCACCTACGCCGCGCTGAAAGCCGCCGGAGCCGACGTGCGCTACACCGAGTTTCCCGACGCGAACCACAACGCCTGGGACCCGGCGTATGCGACGCCGGAGTTGTGGCCCTGGCTGTTTGCGCAGCGCCGCCCGCAGCGCGGCGCAGTGCCGTAGCCCAACCGACAGATCCGCTGCTGCATTTGGCCGTGCAGCCTTGCTCGCCTAACGTGCCAGCAAGGCCTCGAGTGCCGCCATGCGCACGCTCACGCCATTGGCGACCTGGCGCAGCACCAGCGACTGCGGTCCGTCGGCGACTTCGTCGGTGATTTCCACGCCGCGGTTCATCGGCCCCGGATGCATGACCACGGCATCGGGGGCGGCACGACGCAGGCGCGCAGCGGTGAGACCGTAATCGCGGTGATACTCGTCGAGCGAGGCGATCAGGCCGTCCTCCATCCGCTCGCGCTGGATGCGCAGCATCATCACCGCGTCGACGCCGTCCAGCGCCGCATCGAAGTCCTGCGTCACCGTGCAGCCCTGCAACGTGCCGTCGTCCGGTAGCAGCGACTGCGGTCCGCACACCCGGATCTCACCCGCACCGAGCGTACGCAATGCATGCAGGTCGGAACGCGCGACACGCGAATGCTTCACGTCGCCGACGATCAGCACTTTCAGCTTCGAGAAGTCACGCCCCTTGGCCTGACGCAGCGTCAGCATGTCCAACAATCCCTGGGTGGGATGCGCACTGCGGCCATCGCCGGCATTGAGCAAGGCGACGCCGGGCTTTGCCGCTTCCGCCAGCGCCTCCACCGCGCCGTCGACCTTGTGGCGCACCACGAAGCCGCGCACGCCCATGGCTTCGATCGTCCTGAACGTGTCGAGGTCGGTCTCGCCCTTGGTCGCCGACGACGTCGACGCGTCGAAGCCGAGCACGTGCGCCCCCAGGCGCTGCGCTGCCAGCTGGAAGCTCAAGCGCGTGCGCGTCGAGGGCTCGAAGAACAGCGTGCACACCGCGATGCCGGACAGCGCCTGCGGCGCCTGCGCGCCGTCGGCGAAGGCCTGCGCGCGATCGAGCAGGGTTTCCAGGTCGGCGCGCGGCAGCTTGTCCAGCGTGAGCAGATGCTTCATCGGTGCTTGGTGTAATGGGGAAGTCGGGAATGGCGGATCAACCAGCGGAAATTTCCGTCGCGTCCTGCGGCGCGGCCAGCCAGCGTTCGACAATGACCGCCGCCGCGACCGCATCGAGCGCTTCGGCATCGCGACGTCGCTTGCGGCCTTCGGCCCGCTCGCTGGCGAAACGCTGCGCCGCCTCGATCGAACTGGCGCGCTCGTCGACGAGCAGGACCGGCAGCTTGAAGCGCGCCACCAGTTCGCGGGCGAAACGGTGCGCGCGCACGCGCGCCGGCTGATCGCCGCCTTCGAGCGTCATCGGATCGCCGACGATGAAGCCGTCCGGCCGCCACTCGCGGCACAGGCGCTCGATCGACGGCCAGTCCGGGCCATGCGCGTGCACGTCGATCACGGCCAGCGCACGCGCGCCCGAGCCGAAGGCGCTGCCCACGGCGACACCGATCCGACGTGCACCGACGTCGAAGCCGAGCACGGTGCCATCGCTGCGGATGCTCATGCGTGCCCGGAATAATCGGCGAGATGCGCGAAGTCGACGCCGATGCGGCCGGCCGCGGCTTCCCAGCGCGCTTCCAGCGGCAGCGCGAACAGCAGTTCGGCATCGGCGGGCGCGGTCAGCCAGTCGTTCTCGGTGAGTTCGTGCTCGAGCTGGCCCGATCCCCATCCCGCACAGCCCAGCGCAACGATCGCGTTGTCGGGCCCGTCGCCGCGCGCCATCGCTTCGAGGATGTCGCGCGAGGTCGTCAGGAACAGGCTGTCGGTGATCGCCAGTGTGGAATCCCAACGCGGGCCGCCATCGTGCAGCACGAAGCCCCGCTCGGGATGCACCGGGCCGCCGGCGAGCACAGGCTGCGAGCGCAGCGATTCGGTACCGCCCTCGACGCCCATCTGGCCGAGCACTTCGCCCAGCGTGTATTCGGAACGCCGGTTGACCACGATCCCCATCGCGCCGTCGTCGTCGTGCTGGCAGATCAGCGCAACGCTGCGCGAGAAATTCGTTTCCGCCAGCGCCGGCAATGCGATCAGCAACTGGTTCGTCAGGGGCTCGGGCATCACGGGCATGCCCGCATTCTAGCGCGCGGGCCCCTGCGTGCCAGCTGACGGGCGGGACCGCGCAGGGCGTACGATGGCGGCTTTCCCTTCGAATGACATCGCCATGACCGCACCGGATCTCCGCCCGCTCGTCCTCGGCTGCCTCGCCGCACTGGCCTTGTCCGCCTGCAAGCCTTCAGCGCCGCAGGAACCGTCCGCGCCCGCCGCGCCGGCCACCGGATCGTATGCGCAGGCCCATGCCGGCGATTATGCGACGGTGCCGCTCAAGGCCGATCTCTCGCATCTCGACGAACGCACGCAGCGCATGGTCGCCAAACTGATCCAGGCGGCGGACCTCATGAACGAGCTCGCCTGGAAGCAGAACTGGGGCGGCGACCGCGCCGCCCTGCTCGCCCAGGCGCCGGACGAAGCCACGCGCGAACTGGTGACCCTCAATTTCGGCCCCTGGGATCGCCTGAACGAAGACACGCCCCTCATCCCCGGCATCAAGCCGCGTCCGCCGGGCGCCGCCTTCTATCCGGTCGGCATGACCAAGGAGGAATTCGAGGCCGCCGCATTGCCCGACAAGACCTCCAACTACACGCTGCTGCGCCGCGACGCGACGGGCAAGCTGGTCACGGTGCCGTACCACGTCGAATACAAGGCCGAACTGGAACGCACCGCAGCGCTGCTGCGCGAAGCGGCCGAGCTCAGCGGCGATCAGAGCTTCGCCGACTACCTGCGCATGCGCGCCGACGCCCTGTTGAGCGACGACTTCCGCCCGAGCGACATGGCCTGGATGGACATGAAGACCAATCCGGTCGACATCGTGATCGGTCCGATCGAGACCTACGAGGACCAGTTGTTCGGTTACAAGGCCGCATACGAAGGCCTGGTGCTCATCAAGGACGCCGAATGGAGCAAGAAGCTCGCCCGCTACGCCGGCTACCTGCCCGCACTGCAGCGCGGACTGCCGGTCGATGCGAAATACAAGGCGGAAAAGCCCGGCGCGAAGGCCGATCTGAACGCGTACGAGGCCGTGTACTACGCCGGCGACGCCAACGTCGGTGCGAAGACGATCGCCATCAACCTTCCCAATGACGAGGAGGTGCAGCTGGCCAAGGGCACGCGACGCCTGCAACTGGAAAACGTCATGCGGGCGAAGTTCGACGCCATCCTCGTGCCGATCGCGAAGCAGCTGATCGCCGAAGACCAGCTCCCGCACGTCACCTTTGACGCCTTCTTCGAGGACGTGATGTTCCATGAAGTGGCCCATGGCCTGGGGATCAAGAAGACGATCGACGGCAAGGGCACGGTCGACGAGGCGCTGAAGGATTACGCATCCAGCTTCGAGGAAGGCAAGGCGGACATCCTCGGCCTGTACATGATCGACGCGCTCGCCGAAAAGGGCGAACTGGACAAGGCGAAGCTGATGGACAACTACGTCACCTTCCTCGCCGGCATCCTGCGTTCGGTGCGCTTCGGCGCCGCCGACGCGCACGGCAAGGCCAACATGCTGCGCTTCAACTATTTCGCCGACGCGGGCGCCTTCAGCCGCGATGCGAATGGCCGCTACCGCGTCGACTTCGACAAGATGCGCGCCGCGATGAATTCGCTCAGCGGCAAACTCCTCACGGTGCAGGGCGACGGCGACTATGCCGAGGCCAAGCGCATGACCGATACGCTGGGCGTGATCAAGCCGGAGCTCGCCGCCGACCTGGCGAAGCTGAAGGAAGCGAAGATCCCCGTGGACATCCGCTTCGAACAGGGCTTGGACGTGCTCGGCCTGACGCAGTACGCCACGCCCGCGACCCGCTGATGTCGGGTTACTGCGACTTCGCGCGGGGCCATCCGCTGCATGGCCCCTACCACGACACCGAATACGGCTTCCCGAGCCGCGACGAAGCGGTGCTGTTCGAGCGCCTGATCCTCGAGATCAATCAGGCGGGACTGAGCTGGGAGACGATGCTGCGCAAGCGCGACGGATTCCGCCGCGCCTACGACGGCTTCGACGTCGACAAGGTCGCCGCCTACGGCGAGCGCGATCGCGAGCGGCTGCTGGCCGATGCCGGCATCATCCGCAACCGTCTGAAGATCGACGCGGCCATCCACAACGCGCGGGTGATCCAGCAACTGCGTGCGTCGCACGGCAGCTTCGCCGCGTGGCTCGATGCGCACGTCGCCGATGGTGCGGCCGTGCGCGACAAGGCGGATTGGGTGAAGCTCTTCAGGAAGACCTTCCGTTTCACCGGCGGCGAAATCACCAACGAATTCCTGATGAGCCTGGGATATCTCGCCGGCACGCATCGTCCGGATTGCCCGGTGTTCGCCGTGATCGCCGCACTGGATCCGCCCTGGCGGCGCGCACGCGCCGGCTGAGCAGGCGGCTTGCACGCGGCGGTCACCGTACGCGTGCGTTGATGGTCTTCCCGTCCGGAGACGCATCGTGATCCGCAAGCTCCCGTCCGGCGGCTATCGCCTCTACTCGCGCAAAAAGGATCCCAGGACCGGCAAGCGCCGCAACCTCGGCACGTTCCAGACGCGCGCAGCCGCCGAGAAGCACGAGCGCGAAGTGCAGTACTTCAAGCGCCACTGACCCGCCGCCGACCATTCCGCGTGGCCATCCGCATCGGCATTTCCGGCTGGCGCTACGCGCCGTGGCGCGGCGTGTTCTATCCCCGCGGGCTGGCCCAGCGCCGCGAGCTGGAATACGCGTCGCGTGCATTTCCCAGCATTGAAATCAACGGCTCGTTCTATTCGCTGCAATCGCCCGACAGCTGGCGGACATGGCGCGAGCAGACGCCCGACGACTTCGTGTTCGCGGTCAAGGGACCGCGCTACATCACGCACCTGCTGCGGTTGCGCGGGTTCGAGCCGGCGCTCGCCAACTTCCTGGCGTCCGGCGTGCTGTCGCTGGGCGCGAAACTGGGACCGATCCTGTGGCAGTTTCCACCCAACTTCCGCTTCGACGAGGAACGCCTGGAGCCGTTCTTCGCCGCCCTGCCGAAGGACACGGATGCGGCGCTTGCATTGGCGCGACGCCGGGAACGCTCGCGCATGCGCGGACGCACCGCCCTGCCGCGGCAGCGCAATCGCCACCTGCGTCACGCCGTCGAAATACGCCATGAGAGCTTCCGCGATCCGGCCTTCATCCGGCTGCTGCGTCGCCACCGCATCGCCCTGGTCATTGCCGACACCGCCGGCCGCTGGCCGCTGCTCGAAGACGTCACCGCCGATTTCGTCTACATCCGACTGCACGGCGACAGGGAACTGTACGTCAGCGGATACACGTCCGCGGCGCTGGAAAAGTGGGCGGGTCGGGTCCGCGCCTGGTCCGCGGGCGGCGAACCGCGGGACGCGCGCAAGGCCAGCGATCTGCAGCCGCGCAGGCGGGGGTTTCGCGACGTCTACTGCTATTTCGACAACGACGCCAAGGTGCATGCCCCCTTCGACGCACGGGATCTGGCGGCGGTCCTGGCCGACGAGGCGCGTCTGGTGGTGCCGGAGGCGCCGTGACGTTCTCTTAACGCAGGCGGCGCGACTTTCCGGGAGGATTCAGGGCAGCCGCGATACAGGGAGGTGCACATGGGCGTTTCCAGCGCGGGGAAATTCGCTTTCAAGCGACGCGATGAGCTCGATGCCCTGATCGACGGCTTCGAACAGGACCTGCTCACACGATTCGACGAACTGGTCGCCTACTGCAACGGCTACGCCGACACGATCCTGTCGGTGACCGGCGCGGACGACGACGAATATGTCGTCAATCGCATCAATGCCATCCTGCGGGAACGGGGGCTCCTGTCCGAGCCGCCCGGACGGCCGACGACCTGAGCGCTTGGCAGCGGCAGTTGCTACATCGCGCGATGGCTCGAGGCTCCGGATGGGTGGGCCTTACCTCGCTCCCGGCGACAAGTTGCAGGCAACAAAAAGCCGGGCGGGGCCCGGCTTTCCGTTCCTTCCGGCGTCGTCGATCGCCTAGCGCACTTCCGCCACTTCGACGCCGTCCAGTCCCTGGGAGAGGGTCTTGGCGTCGCCGCCCTGCGCGAGCTTGATGCGCAGGCGCACTTCGTTCTGCGAGTCGGCGTAGCGCAGCGCGTCCTCGTACGAGATCTCGCCGGCCTGGTACAGCTCGAACAGGCTCTGATCGAAGGTCTTCATGCCCAGCTGCACGGATTCCTTCATCACTTCCTTGAGCTTGTGGATCTCGCCGTCGCGGATGTAGTCCTGCACCAGCGGGGTGCCGAGCAGGATTTCCATCGCCACGCGGCGGCCCTTGCCGTCCGGCGTCGGGATCAGCTGCTGCGCGACCACGCCCTTGAGGTTGAGCGAGAGGTCCATCAGCAGTTGCTGGCGACGGTCTTCCGGGAAGAAGTTGATGATGCGATCCATCGCCTGGTTGGCGTTGTTCGCGTGCAGGGTGCACAGCACCAGGTGGCCGGTTTCCGCGAAAGCGATCGCGTGGTCCATGCCTTCGCGGGTGCGCACCTCGCCGATCATGATCACGTCGGGCGCCTGGCGCAGGGTGTTCTTCAGCGCCGCATCCCAGCTGTCGGTGTCGATGCCGACCTCGCGCTGGGTGACGATGCAGCCTTCGTGCTTGTGCACGAATTCGATCGGGTCCTCGATGGTGATGATGTGGCCGGTCGAATTCATGTTGCGGTAGCCGATCATCGCCGCAAGCGAGGTCGACTTACCGGTACCGGTCGCGCCGACGAAGATGATGATGCCGCGCTTGGTCATCGCCAGTGTCTTGATGATCGCCGGCAGGTTCAGCTCTTCGACGGTCGGGATCTTGGTCTCGATGCGGCGCAGCACCATGCCGACCTGGTTGCGCTGGTAGAAGCACGAGACACGGAAGCGGCCCACGCCGGTCACGCCGATCGCGAAGTTGCACTCGTGGGTCTTTTCGAACTCCTCGCGCTGCTGCGGCGTCATCACGTTGAGGACGAGGTCGCGGCTCTGCTGCGGCGTGAGCGGGTTCTGCGTGATGGGCGAGATCTTGCCGTGGACTTTCATCGAAGGCGGCATGCCGGCCGTGATGAACAGGTCCGACGCCTTCTGGTGCGCCATCAGCTTGAGGAAGGAGGTGAAGTCGATGGTGCTCATGTTTGGGCTCCTGCGGAGCCCGGGAATCGGGATTCGGCAATCGGGAATCGTTAGGAGCAAAGCACGAGCTCTGGGGCTAACGGATTCCGATTCGCGATATTTCCGACTTCCGGCTCTCCTGCTGTTAACTATTGCCGATTCCCGATTCCCGATTCCCGATTCCCGGCCTTAATCGAACAACCGCTTGTCCTTCGCATACATGCGCGCCTGCGGCTTCAGGATCAGGCCGCGCTTGACCAGGTCCTGCAGGTGCTGGTCGAGGGTCATCATTCCGTACTGCTGGCCGGTCTGGATCGCCGAGTACATCTGCGCGACCTTGTCCTCGCGGATCAGGTTACGGATGGCGGGGATGCCCACCATGATTTCCCAGGCCGCGGTACGGCCGCCGCCGACCTTCTTCAGCAGCGCCTGCGAGATCACCGCGCGCAGCGACTCGGACAGCATCGAGCGGACCATCGGCTTTTCGCCGGCCGGGAACACGTCGATGATGCGGTCGACCGTCTTGGCGGCGGACGAGGTGTGCAGCGTGGCGAACACCAGGTGGCCGGTTTCCGCGGCAGTCAGCGCCAGGCGGATGGTTTCCAGGTCGCGCAATTCGCCGACCAGGATGTAGTCGGGGTCTTCGCGCAGCGCCGAGCGCAGCGCTTCGTTGAAGCCGTGCGTGTCGCGGTGCACCTCGCGCTGGTTGATCAGGCACTTCTGCGAGGTGTGGACGAATTCGATCGGGTCCTCGACCGAGAGGATGTGCGCGTATTCGTTCTTGTTGATGTGGTCGAGCATCGCCGCCAGCGTGGTCGACTTGCCCGAACCGGTCGGGCCGGTCACCAGGATCAGGCCCTGCGGCTGGTCGATCAGTTCGCGGAAGATGCGCGGGCAGCCCAGGTCGTCCAGCGTCAGGACTTCGGACGGAATGGTACGGAACACCGCACCGGCGCCGCGGTTCTGGTTGAACGCATTGACGCGGAAGCGCGCCAGGCCCGGGATCTCGAACGAGAAGTCGACCTCGAGGAATTCTTCGTAATCGCGCCGCTGCTTGTCCGACATGATGTCGTAGACGAGCGCGTGGACCTGCTTGTGGTCCAGCGCGGGAATGTTGATGCGGCGGACGTCGCCGTCCACGCGGATCATCGGCGGGAGGCCGGCCGACAGGTGCAGGTCGGAAGCCTTGTTCTTGACCGAGAACGCCAGTAGTTCGGCGATATCCATGCGTGCTCCCCTGCACAGCCAACGGAATGGGTTGTTGCAACGTACCGGCGGAATGCTGGAACGGTTATACCCCGCGAGGCAGTATAGCCCCCTCCCCCTGCCGTAAAACCAGCCCCTTTTCGGGCCCCGAGCGAGAACTGCGAACGTGCTCACGCACGCCCTGCACGACACCCTACACCGGATAGAAAACGCGGCCCGCGCCGCCGGACGGCCAGTGCCGCGACTGCTGGCAGTCGGCAAAACCCAGCCGGCCGATGCGATTGCCGAACTGGCAGGCCAGGGCCAGCGCGCCTTCGGCGAGAACTACGTACAGGAAGCCATGCTCAAGCACGCCGCGTTGCAGCCGCTGGGGCTGGAGTGGCACCTGATCGGCCACCTGCAGTCGAACAAGGCCAGGGAAGCCGCCCGGACCTTCGACTGGATCCAGACCGTCGACTCCGAACGTCTTGCGCGGGCGCTGGACCGGCACCGCCCGCCTGAACAGGCGCCACTCGATGCCCTCGTGCAGGTGAACATCGATGACGAGGCCAGCAAGCATGGCTGCCGTCCCGACCAGGTCGCGGCGCTCGCCGACGCGATCGTCGCGTTGCCCCGCCTGCGCCTGCGCGGCCTGATGGTGATTCCGACCCCGCATGACGACGTCGAGGCGCGCCGGCCGGCGTTCCGCAGCGCGCGGCAACTGTTCGACACGCTCGCCGCGCGCCATCGCGAGATCGATACCCTGTCGATGGGCATGAGCGACGATCTCGAAGTCGCCATCGCCGAAGGCGCGACGATGGTGCGGGTGGGCACGGCCCTGTTCGGGGCGCGACCGCACAAGGGTTGAAGCCGCGATTCATCCGCTCCGGCAATGCGCGGACTTCGCGCGCCACGGCGCCCGGGCTACGATGCCACGCCCTCCACTGAACGGTTCACCCGTGTCGACTCCATCGCACTCCTTCGCCTCCGGCACGGTTGCCTTCATCGGCGGCGGCAACATGGCCCGCAGCCTGATCGGCGGGCTGGTCGCCCGTGGCGTCTCCGCCTCGGCCATTCGCGTTGCGGAGCCGGTCGCCGGGTTGCGCGATGCACTGGCCCGCGATTTCGGCATCCACAGCTTCACCGACAACGCGACGGCAACGGCCGATGCGACTACGTGGGTCCTTGCGGTGAAACCGCAGGTGATGCGCGAAGTGTGCGAGGCCCTCGCGCCTGTGGCCCGGGCGACGCGGCCGCTGGTGGTGTCGATCGCCGCCGGCATCACCGCCGCCCAGCTCGAGCGCTGGCTCGGCGGCGACATCGCCGTGGTGCGGGCAATGCCCAATACGCCCTCGCTCCTGGGCGCAGGCGTGACCGGCCTGTTCGCCAACGACCGGGTGGACGCGGCACAGCGCACGCGCGCCGCGGATCTGCTGGAAGCCGCGGGCCGGAACGTGTGGATCGAGGACGAAGCCCTGATGGACGCGGTGACCGCCGTGTCGGGCAGCGGGCCGGCCTACGTGTTCCTGCTGGCGGAGGCCATGCAGGCCGCCGGCGAGGCCGAGGGCCTGTCGGGCGAGGCCGCGCGCACGCTGGTCCAGCAGACCATCCTCGGTGCGGCGCGCATGCTGCTCGAGAACGACGAAATGCCGTCCGAACTGCGCCGCCGCGTGACCTCGCCCGGCGGCACCACCCAGGCGGCGATCGAGACGTTCGAAGCCGGCGGATTCCGCGAACTGGTTTCGCGCGCGATCCGCGCCGCGACCGAACGCGGACGCCAGCTGTCCGCCGCCAACGACTGACGGGAGTAGCGCCATGCGCCGCCTTGCCTTCGTGCTGTTGCTCGCCCTGGCCCTGTCCGCCTGCGGCGGCGGGAATGCACCGCGGCCCGCGACCGCCGCGCCCGAAGAGGCCGTCGCCCGCAGCGGCGACCTCACCATCCGTGCGACCGCCGTGCCGACTTCGACGCTCGCCGCCGCGGTGGCCGATCGCTACGGCATCGCCCGCGGCGACAGGACCGTCCTGCTGCTGGTCGGCGTGCGCCGGGGCGAGGCCGGGCAGGAAGTCGCCGTGCCGGCGAAGATCACCGCCACGGCCACCAACCTGAGCGGGCAGCGCCAGGCGATCGCCCTGCGCGAACTGCGCAGCGGCGATCCGACGTCGGGTTCCGGCGCAGAGCTGCTCGACTACATCGGCACCCTGGACACCGACCTGCCCGATACGCTGCGCTTCGAGCTGATGGTTGTCCCCGAAGGCGGGACGGCCACGCCGCTGCAGTTCAGCCGCGAGTTCTACCGGCAATAGCCGCCGTCGGGGACAGCGCGATCACGGAGGATGTCCAGCCGGATTACGCCTTCTCCGCCCATCGGCGAATGCGTTCGGCCATCTCGCGCATGCCATCGGTCAGTGCCGCGGGACCGGGCTGGAGGATGACGGGCGACTTGATCTCGTGCAGTTCGCCGTCGCGGACCGCGGGGATCGAGGCCCACCCTTCGCGCGCCGCGACCTTTTCCGGCCGGAACCGCTTGCCGCACCACGAACCGAAGATGATGTCCGGCGCGCGACGCACGACCTCATGCGGATCCTCGAGGATGCGCTGCTTCGCCAGCGGTTCCGCGGCGCGCTCGGGAAAGATGTCGTCGCCGCCGGCGATGCGGACGAGTTCTGCCACCCAGCGGATGCCGGTGATCAAGGGTTCGTCCCACTCCTCGAAATACACCCGCGGGCGACGCGGCAACCGCGCGGCTTCGCGTTCGATCGCGGCCAGTCCCTGCTGCAGCGTGTCCGCATACGCCTGGGCGCGATCGCCGGCACCGACCAGCGCGCCCAGGCGGCGCACGTAGTCGAGGATGCCGTCGACGCTGCGGTGATTGCTGATCCACACCTCCACGCCGTGCCGGATCAGTTCGGCGGCGATGTCGGCCTGGATGTCGGAGAAGCCGATGACGAAGTCGGGCCGCAGTTTCAGGATTTCGCCGATCTTCGCCGAGGTGAACGCGCTGACCTTGGGCTTCTCGCGGCGCGCGGTGGCCGGGCGCACCGTGAAGCCGCTGATGCCGACGATGCGTTGCTGCTCGCCGAGCGCGTACAGGACTTCGGTGGGTTCCTCGGTGAGGCAGACGATGCGCTGCGGACCGCGGCTCACGGATACAGCATCCGCTTGGTCCAGTCGCCGGCGCGGTTGCGTTCGTACAGCCAGCGCTCGTGCAGGCGGAAGTCGGCGCCGAACCAGAATTCGACCTTCTCCGGCTTGATTCGCAAACCGCCCCAGCGCGGCGGGCGCGGCACGTCGCGACCTTCGAACTCGGCTTCTGCCTTGGCCAGGCGCTGTTCGAACGTCTCGCGGGAGTCCAGTGTCTCCGACTGCTTCGACGCCCAGGCACCGAGCTGGCTGCCGCGCGGACGCGTGGCGAAGTACGCGTCCGCTTCCGCGTCGGCGACGATTTCCACGCCACCCTCGATGCGCACCTGCACGCCGTTGCGCACCCGCGGCCAGTGGAACAGCAGCGCGGCATGCGGATTGGCCTGCAGCTCGCGGCCCTTGCGCCCGTCCAGGTGCGTGTAGAACACGAAGCCGCGCGCATCGTGGGCTTTCAGCAACACGGTGCGCGCCGACGGCCGGGCGTCTAGTCCGGCTGTCGCCACGATCATGGCGGTGCGATCGGGCTCGCCCGCCGCCAGGGCCTCGTCGAAGAGCTGGTCGAAGGTGGCGAGGGCTTCCGCGTACAGGGGATGGGCAGTCATGCGGCCATTGTCGCGGGCGCTGCCGGGGCTGTCACCCGCGTGCGCGCGCTCCGCTCACTCCACCACGAAGGTCACCCGCAGGTTGACGCGCCATTCGACCACGGTGCCGTTGTCGTCGGTGACGACCTTGATCTCGTTGACCCACGCGCCCTTGATGTTCTTTACCGACTCGGCGCACTTCTTCAGCCCGGCCCTCACCGCGTCCTCCATGCTGGTCTTGGAGGCGGCATTGAGCTCGATGATCTTGGCGACGGACATGGCGACTTCTCCGATTAGGCCGGTCGGGCCGGCGAGCAAATGCGAAGCGGCAATGACGAAAGCGCGACGCTACGCCGCGGCCTGTTAAGCCGACGGCTAGAATCCCGGGATGAACCCCGCCAGCAACCTGATCCTCGTGGGCCCGATGGGAGCCGGAAAGACTTCGGTCGGCCGCCACCTGGCCGGATTGCTCGGCCTGCCGCTGGTGGACGCCGACCACGAGATCGAACGCGACGCCGGGGCGACGGTCGCGCAACTGTTCGAGCGCGAAGGCGAAGCCGGCTTCCGTGCCCGCGAGCGCGCGATGCTCGCCGCCCTGCTGCGCCGCGACGGCCTGGTCCTGGCGACCGGGGGCGGCTGCGTGCTCGATGCCGGCAACCGCGCGCTGCTGCGCCAGCGCGGCTTCGTCGTGCACCTGCAGGCGGAGGTCGACCAGCAACTGCGCCGCCTGGCCGGCGACCGGTCGCGCCCGCTGCTGGCGCGCCCGGACCGCGAGCGCGTGCTGCGCGAACTCGCCGACGCCCGCACGCCGCTGTACGCCGAAGTCGCCGACCTGACCTACGCCCCCGGCGATCTGGACGCACAGGCCGCTGCGCTGCAACTGGCCGCACGGCTGGCGCAGCACTGGCAGCGCACCGGAGCCGCCGCATGAACCTCCTGCATCACCCGACGCACCGCACCGTCGACGTCGCCGGCGACGTGCCGTACGCCATCACCATCGGCCCGGGCCTGCTCGACGCGGCCCATCCGGACAACGTGAAGCGACTCGCCACGGTGCTGCGCGGCCGCCACGCGCTCATCGTCAGCGACAGCCATGTCGCGCCGCTGTACGCGGAACGCGCAGCCGCGCTCCTGCATGCCGCCAAGCCGCAACTGACGTTGTCCCGCTGGGTGATGCCGGCAGGGGAACAGGAGAAGACCCTCGCCCGCTTCGCCGAATGTCTCGATGCGCTGGCGGCGCTCGGCGCCACGCGCGACGCCACGGTGCTCGCGCTGGGCGGCGGCGTCGTGGGCGACCTGGCCGGATTCGCAGCGGCCTGCTGGATGCGCGGCATAGACTGCGTGCAGGTGCCGACGACACTCCTGGCGATGGTCGACTCCTCGGTCGGCGGCAAGACCGCGGTCGACCTGCCGCAGGGCAAGAACCTGGTGGGCGCCTTCCACCCGCCGCGCGCAGTGATCGCCGACACCACGGTGCTGCGCACCCTGCCCGATCGCGAACTGCGCGCGGGCCTGGCCGAGGTGGTGAAGTACGGCGCCCTCTTCGATGCGCATTTCCTGGTATGGCTGGAAGCGCACGCCGATGCCCTGCTCGCGCGCGACGACGCCGCGCTGGCCGAGGCCATCGCCCGTTGCTGCGAATTCAAGGCGGACGTGGTCGCGCGCGATCCCTACGAGCACGGGCAGCGCGCCCTGCTCAATTTCGGTCACACCTTCGGCCATGCGATCGAGGCCGAGCAGGGCTATGCGGGCGTGGGCCGCGATGCGCTCAACCACGGCGAGGCCGTCGCGATCGGCATGGTGCTGGCCGCTCGGCTGTCGACGCTGCTGGACCTGGCGCCGGCCGATCACGGCGACCGGCTGCAGGACCTGTTGCTGCGCTTCGGCCTGCCGACCCGGCTGCCGGGCGGTCTCGATGCGCGCGCGCTGATCGCCCGGATGCGCCTGGACAAGAAGGCCGATGCCCACGGCCTGCGCTTCGTCCTGTGGGAGCGACCCGGGTCGGCGCACGTCGTGTCGGGCGTCGGCGAGGAAGCGGTCCGTGCCGTGTTCGACGCCGCGGCCGGCGCCTGACGCCAGCGTACCCGGCGCCGGGCGGGCCATGCGTGCCGGTACAATGCGCGTCCCATGCGCCTGCTCCTGCAACAACGTCCCCAGGGCCACGAAGCGCCACGCTTCGTGCAGCTGATGCTGCAACCCGACCTGCTCGGCGGCTGGGAACTGCTGCGCGAGACCGGGCAGATCGGCGGCCGCAGCACGGTGCGTCGCGAAGTCTTCCTCGACCAGGCGGCCGCGTTGGCGGCGCTCGAGCATGCGCGCGACCAGCAGCTCAAGCGCGGCTTCCAGTTGATGTTCGCGCAAGGCGTGGAAGCGCCGAAGTGAACGCCGCCGACCCGACAACCGTTCGTCCTGAGCGTAGGCGCGAAGCGCCGAAGTCGAAGGAAGCGTAGGCGCGCAGCGCCGAAGTCGAAGGACTCTCGCGACGTCACGCGCTGCATTTCCTTCGACTCCGCGCCTGCGGCACTACGCAGGACGAACGGCTCGAAAAACCACCCGCAAGGAATCCGAACTTGTCCTCCCCCCTCAAGAACGACCGCTTCCTCCGCGCCCTTCGCCGCGAACCCGTCGACTGCACGCCCGTCTGGCTGATGCGCCAGGCCGGCCGCTACCTGCCCGAATACCGCGTCACGCGCGCGCAGGCCGGTAGTTTCCTGGCGATGGCGAAGAACCCCGACCTCGCATGCGAAGTCACGCTGCAACCGCTGCGCCGCTTCCCGCTCGACGCGGCGATCCTGTTCTCCGACATCCTCACCGTGCCCGACGCGATGGGCCTGGGCCTGTACTTCGCGGAAGGCGAAGGTCCGAAGTTCGAACGCCCGATCCGCTCGACCGCCGACATCGCGCGTCTGGGTGTGCCGGACATGGAAACCGACCTGCGCTACGTGATGGACGCGGTGCGCACGATCCGTCGCGAGCTCGATGGTTCGGTGCCGCTGATCGGCTTCTCCGGTTCGCCGTGGACGCTCGCCTGCTACATGGTCGAAGGCGGCGGCAGCGACAACTATTCGAAGGTGAAGTCGCTCGCGCTCAACGATCCGGCGGCGATGCACAAACTGCTCGACGTCGCCACCGACGCGGTGATCGCCTACCTCTCCGCACAGCACCAGGCCGGCGCGCAGGCGCTGCAGGTGTTCGACACCTGGGGCGGCGTGCTGTCGCCGTCGATGTACCGCGAGTTCTCGCTGCGCTACCTGCAGCGCATCGCGCGGGAACTGCCGCGCGGGCAAGGCATCGAGCGTGCACCGCTGATCCTGTTCGGCAAGGGCAACGCGCCCTACGTCGAAGAACTCGCGGCCAGCGGCGCCGAAGCCGTGGGCGTGGACTGGACGATCGAACTGGGCGACGCCGCGCGCCGCGCCGGCGGCAAGGTCGCGCTGCAGGGCAATCTCGATCCGGTCACGCTGTACGCGCAGCCCGACGCAATCCGCCGCGAAGTCGGTCGCGCCCTCGACAGCTACCGCGACGGCAACGGCTCGCGCGAGGGCCACGTCTTCAACCTCGGCCACGGGTTGTCGCCGGACATGCAGCCCGAGCATGTCGCCTCGCTCGTCGAAGCCGTGCACACCCTCAGCAAGCGCTGAGCCGGTGCGACCCCGCCGCGGTGGCGCGATGCCACCGCGGCCTCAGGCGCCGGCTTCGTCGATGATGCGCGCCTCCGCATCGCCATAGGCTGCGCCACGCGATCCCGGCGGGACCAGCTCCTGCAGCAGCGCCGCGAGCATCTTCAGCGTCATCGGTTTGCGGATGAAGCGGTCGAAGCCGGCGTCCACGGCTTCCGGCTCGGCCCCGACATCGGCGCGCGCGGTCACTGCGGCCAGCGGCGCCGCGAAGCCCTGGATGCGCAACTGCCGCGCCAGCGCCAGACCGTCCATGCCGGGCAGGTCGAGGTCGAGCAGGGCCGCATCGAATGGTGTGGTGGCGACGGCGGCCAGCGCCGACAGTCCGTGCGGCACGTGCACGACGTGATGGCCCAGCAGGCGCAGCATCCCGACCAGCACGTCGGCGACCGTGGGATCGTCCTCGACCAGCAGCAACGACAGGCTGCCGGGCGACGAGGGCTGGGCGCTCTCCTCCTCGCGGATGATCGCCGGCAACACCGCCGCCGGCAGCGGCAGGCGCACGCTGAAGCGCGTGCCTTCGCCGGGCGCGCTGTCGATGTCGATGCGGCCGCCCATCGCCGCGGCAAGTTCCTGGCTGATCGCCAGCCCCAGTCCGCTGCCACCGTAGCGCGCGCTGGTGCGTGCGCCTTCGGCCTGTTCGAAGCGGCGGAACAGGCGCGATTTCTGCTCAGCGTTGAGGCCGGGGCCGGTATCGGCGACTTCGAAGCACATTCCGTCCGGTGCCTGCTTCGACACGCCCAGCGTGACGCGACCGTGCTCGGTGAATTTCACCGCATTGCCGAGCAGGTTGAGCAGGATCTGGCGCACGCGCGCCACGTCGCCGCGCAGGTGCCGCGGCGTGTCCGGCGCGATCGACATCGCGAACGCGAGGCCGCGCTGCTTCGCCAGCGGTGCCACCAGGGCCGCGAGTTCCTCCATCAGCGCGTGCAGGTCGAAGGCCTCGTCGGCCAGTTCCAGCTTGCCCGATTCGATGCGCGCCAGGTCCAGCGCATCGTTCACCAGCCGCAGCAGGTGTTCGCCCGCACCACGGATCGCGCCGACGTAACCGCGCTGCTGCGGGTTCAGTGAGGTGCCCAGCAACAGTTCGCTCATGCCCAGCACGCCGGTCATCGGCGTGCGCACTTCGTGGCCGAGCGTGGCGAGGAACCGCGTCTTGGCGTGGGAGGCCTGCTCGGCTAGCTCGCGCTTCTGCTGTGCGAGCTGCCAGGAGTGGCGACGCCTGAGTTTCTGCCGGTACAGCGCCGCCACCAGCCAGGTCAGCGCAGCGCCTGCGAGACAGAACAGCGCGGTTGCCCAGGCGCTGCGCCACCACGGCGGCAATACCTCGAAATGGATCGCCTGCACCGGCGACCACAGGTTGTCCGCGGCGCGGGCCTGCACTTCCAGGCGGTAACGGCCCGGCTTCAGGCGCGAGAAGACGCGCTCGCCGGAACTGCCGGTCTCCACCCAGTCCGTGTCGTAGCCATCCAGCCGGAACCGGTAGACGTGGTTGCGCGCGTCGTTGAACGAGAGCAGCCGCGCGACGAAGCGCACGTCGCGGTCGTCGTGCGCAATCCGCACGCCGTCGGGTTCCAGCGACATCCGCCGGTCCCCGCGCACGACATCGACGGATTCGACGACCAGCGTGGGCGTCGGACCGCGGCCCTTGACCACCGCCGGATCGAAGATGACCAGACCTTCGCTGAGACCGGCGAGGATGCGTCCATCGCCGGGACGCACCACCGGCGCTTCCTCGAATTCCTGCCCGGGCAGACCGTCGCGCACGCCGAAGATGCGCACCAAGCGATCGGCGGGATCGACGCGGATCAGGCCGCGCGCGCTTGTCAGCCAGATGCGCCCGGTGAGATCCACGACCAGGCCGGCGGGTTCGAGCGCGGGAAAGCCGTTGCGGGTGTCGACGGTAGTTTCGAGACGCAACGCGGCGCCGTCCCAGTGTTGCGCCTCGACGCCACCGAAGCGCGCGAGCCACACGCGTTCGCCTTCGCCGATCGCAAATCCGTAGACGTGCCGGCGCTCCGCACCCGGCACGGGTTCGAAACGCCGCGCGCCCGCGTTCCACATCAGCAGACCGCCGGACGTGGCCAGCCACACCGCGCCATCCGGGCCGCGACCGATCTGTTCGATGTAGACGTCGGCCGGCAGGCCGCCCTGGCCCGCACGCAGCGACTGCTGCACGTGGCCGTCCTCGTCGCGCAGTTGCACGTCGCGGTCGGTGGCGATCCACACGGTGCCGTCGTCGGTCTGCGCGAAACGCGCTTCGCCGAACAGCGCGGCATCGACGGCATCGCTGCTGTTCCAGCGCACGGTCTCGCCGGTGCGCGGATCGATGCGCGCGATGCCGAGTTGCGAACTCGTCCACACGCGACCCTTCCGGTCCTCCAGCACGCCGGCGAGCACGTAGCCGTTGCCGGCGTCGCGCGCGACGTGGACCACGGCGCCGGTCTCCGGATCGAGCCGGTCGAGGGCGCCGCCGCTTCCCACCAGCCACATGCTGCCGTCGGCGGACGCTGCGATGCCGCGCACATGCGCGTTGGCGATCGAATCGGTCGCATCGGCGCGGCGCGACAACACCGGGAAGCGCCGCCAGTTCGCCGGCAGGTACCACAGGCCGTTGTTGTAGCTGAGGAACCACAGACCGCCCTCGCGGTCCTCGTGCGCGCCGACCCACGACGGTCGCACCGGGCCGTTGGCCGTGGTGCTGTACAGCGGCACGGATTCGATGCGGCCGTTGCCGTTCATGCCGAGGCCGGCCGGCACGTCCAGCCACGACAGCCCGCTGCGATCGTGCGCGAGCACGTGCAGTACCTTGCCCTCGCCGGCGCGCTGCGACCACGGCGACTTCGCATACGTGCCGTCCCGGCGACGCACGCTGACGCCTTCGGGCGTGCCGATCCACAGCGTGCCGTCGCGCTCCATCGTCAGTCCGCTGACCACGGGCGAATTCAGCGCCTCGGCCGGCACGCGCTCGAAATCCCGGCCGGTCCAGCGCGCGACACCGCCCTGCGTACCGACCCACAGCGTGCCGTCCGGGGCGACGACGAGCCGCACGACGCTCACGTGCGGCAGGCTGCGCGGATCGTTCGCCCGCGGCATGAAACGCGCGACCTGGCTGCCGTCCGCGTCGATGCGGTACAGCCCGGCATCCGCGGTGCCGAACCAGACCGCGCCGTCCGGCGTCGATGTCACCGCCCACACGTCGTCGCTCGCCATCGCCGGCGTGTTGCGGCGGTCGTAATAGCGGAATCCGCGCCGCTGCGGATCGATCACGCCCAGGCCGCCCTGGTGCGTGCCGAACCACACGCGATTGCGCGCATCGACATGCACGGACCAGACGAAGTTGTCGTGCAGCCCCTGTTCGACGCGCCAGGTGCGGAAGTCGACGCCGTCGTAGCGCACCAGGCCGTCGCTGGTGGCGATCCACAGGTAGCCCGAACGGTCTTCGGCCATGCCGTTGATGTGGTTGGACGGCAGGCCATCGACGACGGTGAACTGGCGCAATCGCGGTGTTTCCGGAAAACCCGCCTGCGCCATCGTCGCGAAGCACGCCGCAAGCACGGCCACACACCACATCCCTGCAGATCGGACGCAGCGCGAACGGCACGCGTTCGCGAGCGCCGCCAGCGCCTTCCTGGCTCTTGCCATGCGAGTCTCCCCCCAGGATTCCCCGCCGCTAGGCTCGACCAAGCCACGGCGGACTGCAAGCGCTCCGGCGGGTTAGGCACCCGTTGGTATGGACGGCCCTAGAATCGATGGTCCCGGGACCGCGCATTCAGCGAGAACACCATGGCGCATCGCTTCCGTCGTTTGCTGGCCGGCACCGCACTGCTCACCACGGCCCTGTCCGCGGGCGCGGTGAGGGCCGCGGGACCGGACAACTACGCGATCGACCCGGTCCACACCCGCGTCGTCTTCCTGGTCAGCCACGCCGGCTTTTCGCATGCGATGGGTGCGATCTCGGGCAGTACCGGCACGCTCCGTTTCGACCGCGACGACTGGCGCACCGCACAGCTCGACGTTACCGTCCCGGTCACCCGCCTGGACCTGGGCGATGCGAAGTGGAACACGGCCGTGCTGGCCTCGAACCTGCTCGACGGCAAGCATCATCCCGAAGCCCGCTTCGTTTCCCGCCAGGTGGAGGGCGTGGACGGCGACCATGCGCGGGTCTGCGGCGACCTGACGTTGCGCGGCGTGACCGGACCGGTGTGCCTGGATGTCGCGTTCAATGCGCTCAAGCGGCATCCGCTGCCGCCGTTCCACCGCACCGCGGGGTTTTCCGCGACGGCCACGCTGAGCCGCAAGGCCTTCGGGATCACCGCCTGGCCCGGCGTGATCGGCGACGAGGTCCGGTTGCTGATCGAAGCCGAGGCGGTGCGCAGCCGGGGGCGCGAAGAACCGGCCGCCGATACCCCGCCGGATGCGACGAGAGCGGAGGAACTGCCCGAAGCCGACGCGACGCCGGCCGAGGACGCGCCTCTCCCTGCCGAACCGGCCGAAGAAGAAATTCCGCCGGAGCGCGAATCCGAACTGCCTCCGCCGCCCTCTCAGTAATCGCCCGACCACCGACGAGACCCGACATGCTCTGGAAGAACACCACCGACCGCTGGGGCGCCGTGAGCCAGCTGCTGCACTGGCTGATCGTGCTGATGATCCTGGGCCTGGGCACGGTCGGCCTGGTCATGACCGAAATGCGCAACAGCCCGGACAAGATCCAGGTCTACCTGCTGCACAAATCGTTCGGCCTCACCGTGCTGGCGCTGATGACGCTGCGCCTGCTATGGCGCCTCTATGCCGGCGCGCCGCGGCCCGTGGAGGGCACGCCGCACTGGCAGGAGCGCATCGCATCGCTGACCCATGCGGCCCTGTACGTGCTGGTGTTCGCCATGCCGCTCAGCGGCTGGCTGCTCAATTCGGCGGCGGGTTTCCCGCTGCGCTGGTTCAACCTGTTCAACCTGCCGTCGATCGCGGCCAAGAGCGAATCGCTGCACGACACCGCCGTGCAGGTGCACGAATTCCTGTTCTGGACGCTGATCGCGCTCGCCCTGATGCATGCCGCGGCCGCGCTCTACCACCACCTCTTCCAGCACGACGCCACGCTGGCCCGGATGCTGCCGCGCGGCTGGCTGCGCGCACCCGGCGCGACGTCCGCTACGCCTGCCTCCCCCCTTCCCCCTGTCGCCGAGGAACATCGCGATGTCGTCTAAATCCCTGCTGCTCGCCGCCCTGCTTGCGGCGCCCGTCGTTGCCGCCGCCGCCGATTACGCGCAGGCCCCCGGGTCCGTCCTCGCGTTCGCGGGCACCTACCAGGGCGAAGCGTTCACCGGCCGCTTCCCCGGTTTCGTCACGAGCTTCTCCTTCGACCCGGCGCAACTGTCCGCAGCGAAGCTCGACGTCACCATTCCGCTTGCCACCGCCAGCACCGGCAACAGCGACTACGACGGCGAGATGCGCGGCAGCTCCTTCTTCGACTCGGCGAAGTTCCCGCAGGCGCGCTACACCGCGACGAGGTTCCGCGCGCTCGGCGGCAACTCCTACGCGGCCGACGGCACGCTGAGCCTGCACGGGGTCAGCCGGCCGGTCACGCTGACTTTCACCTGGACACCGGGCGCGAAGCCGGTGCTCGCCGGCAAGGCGACGGTGAAGCGCCTGGACTTCGGCGTGGGCGAAGGCGACTGGGCCGATACCTCGCTGATCCCCAACGAGATCGCGGTCAGCACCAAGGTGTTCTTCGTGCCGAAGGCGGCCACCGCTGCCCGCAAGTAACGGCGCCCGCCGATATCCGCACGCTAGGCCCCGGAGCGCGCATCGCTCCGGGAACCCGCCGCGAGCCACGCCCGCAGCTGTTCCGCATCGAAGGGCCACTCCAGTTCGTTGCCGGTGGCCGCATCGCACAGCACCGGCACGCGCGTGCCGTAACGCGCTTCCAGCGCCTCGTCGCCATCGATGAACACGCTGTCGAATTCGGGCGTGCGCGCCTGCGCCAGCACCTCCAGGGCGAGGTCGCACAGATGGCAGTCATCGCGCTGGAACAGGACGAGCGGCGTCATGGGCTTTCGATACGGCAGCGGATTGTGTGAATGCGCAAGGGGCGCACTTGCGCAGGAGGCATAGAATAGGGCCATTCACGCAGCCGTCCGGCGCGTCCCTCCCGATCCGGAATCCCCATGGCCGTCAGCACCTTCGACCTCTTCAAGATCGGCGTGGGTCCGAGTTCCTCGCACACCGTCGGTCCCATGCGCGCCGCCTGCCGCTTCGCGCAGAAGTGGCTCGCGGAAAACGGCAACCTCGAACGCACGGCGCGCGTACGCGCGGAAGTGTTCGGCTCGCTCGCGCTCACCGGTCGCGGGCACGGCACCGACAAGGCCGTACTGATGGGCCTGGAAGGGCACATGCCCAACCTGATCGATCCGGACGTCATTCCGGACGCGCTGGCACGGATCCGCGGCGAAAGGAAGATCCGGCTGCTGGGCCGGCACGAGATCGCCTTCGACGAGAAGAACGATCTGATCATGAACAAGCGGCAGAAGCTGCCCTTCCACACCAACGGCATGCGCTTCACCGCGTACGACGCCGGCGGCGAAGTGCTGGCGACCCGCGATTACTACTCCGTCGGCGGTGGCTTCGTCGTCAACCAGGACGAGGCAGCGGAGGACCGCATCGTCGCCGACACCACCGAGTTGCCCTACCCGTTCCACAGCGGCGCCGAGCTGCTGCGGCAATGCGAGACGCACGGCCTGACCATCGCCCAGCTGATGTTCGCCAACGAACACGCCTGGCGCTCGGGAACGGAGATCCGCGACGGCCTGCGCGAGATCTGGCAGGCGATGCAGAACTGCGTGACGCGCGGCATCCGCGAGGAAGGCACGCTGCCGGGCGGCCTGCACGTCGCGCGGCGCGCGCCGTCGCTGCACAACGAACTGTCGGCGCGACCCGAGGCGGCGATGCGCGATCCGCTCACCGTGCTCGACTGGGTCAACCTCTACGCGCTGGCCGTCAACGAGGAGAACGCCGCCGGCGGGCGCGTCGTCACCGCGCCGACCAATGGCGCAGCTGGCATCATCCCGGCGGTGCTGCACTACTACGATCGCTTCTGCCCCGGCGCCAACGAGCAGGGCATCTTCGATTTCCTGCTCACCGCGGCGGCGGTCGGCATCCTCTACAAGGAAAACGCGTCGATCAGCGGCGCCGAAGTCGGCTGCCAGGGCGAAGTCGGCGTGGCCTGCTCGATGGCCGCGGCCGGCCTGACCGCCGCAATCGGCGGCACGCCCGGCCAGATCGAGAACGCGGCCGAGATCGGCATGGAGCACAACCTCGGCCTCACCTGCGATCCCATCGGCGGCCTGGTGCAGATCCCCTGCATCGAGCGCAACGCGATGGGCTCGGTGAAGGCGATCAACGCCTCGCGCATGGCCATGCGCGGCGACGGCAAGCACAAGGTGTCGCTCGACAAGGTCATCAAGACCATGCGCGACACCGGTCGCGACATGCAGGACAAGTACAAGGAAACCTCGCGCGGCGGGCTGGCCGTCAACGTCATCGAGTGCTGAGCCATGGAATCCATGCCCGCCGGCCGCTGCGCGCGCGGCCGAGGAACGGACGCGGCATCGGACCGGCCGGGCCACGCGTCCGGCAATGCCCTGTAGACTGGAGCCATGCAAGGTAAGGCCCGGGACATTCAACGCTTCCTGCTATGGACTGCGCTCTGTTTCGCCAGCGCGGTGCTCGCATCGCGTTACCTGAGCGGTCCCGGCGGCACCTCCATGCTGTGGCCGAGCGCTGGCATCGGCTTCGCCGTCGCCGTGCGTTATGGCCTGCGCTGGACCGCCGTGGTCCTGGTCTCCTCCCTGCTGTTCACCGCACTCAGCGCGCCGAGTGCGCTCTACATGGTGCTGGCCGTCGCCGGCAAGACCGCGGCGACCGCGATCGCGGCGTGGTACGTCCTGCGTGGCCGCGCCCTGCACCTGCGTATCGAGGACGGCATGCGCCTGCTCGGCGGCGGCGTGCTGCAAAGCTTGCTGAGCGCCGCGTTCGGCATCTTCGCCCTGCAGCAGACCGGACGCCTGGATGCGGCCCAGATTCCCGAAGCCTTCGTGCGCTGGACGCTCGGCGACATGCTCGGCATCGCCGTGGCGGCTCCCACCATCCTGTTGTGCACCACGACGCGCAACCCGGTGCACAAGCTGTCGCCGTTCCACGAGCCCGCGACGCTGCGCGAGCGCATCTTCTGGATCGCACTGCTGGCGACCAGCTTCATCGCCATCCACTCGCTCGGCGGCCGCGGCATCTACGTGCTGGGCCTGATCAGCCTGCCGCTGGTGCTGCTGCTGTGGTCGGCCCTGCGCTTCTCGCCGGTGTGGACCGCGGCGTCGACCGGCATCACCGTGATCTACCTCGGCGCCGCCACGGGCATGGGCCTGGGCGGCTTCACCGCGCCGCGCACGCTGCTGGAAACCGCTGTCCTGCTGCTGCTCCTGTGCCTGGTCGCCGTGATCCCGGTGATGATGGCCCTGGCCGGACTCGAGCAGCGCACGACGTCGTACGCCCTGTACCAGCGCGCCACCCGCGACACCCTCACCGGCCTGCTCAACCGCACCGCCTTCGAGGAGGAAGCGCGCAAGCGCCTGGCGACCACCGAGGTCCCTGCGACGCTGCTGTACCTCGATCTGGACAACCTCAAGATCATCAACGACAGCACCAGTCACGTCGCCGGTGACGACATGATCCACGCGATCGGCGGCGCGATCGCGGCGGCCGTCGGCGACGAAGCGCTGGTGTCGCGCACCGGCGGCGACGAGTTCGCGATCCTGCTGCCGCGTGCGGAAGCCGGTGCGATCGTGGAAGCGCGGCGCCTGCTCAACGAGATCGAGGCGATGCGCGTGCCCTGGGGCGACCAGGTGCTGACCACCACCGCGAGCATCGGCCTGGTGTCGGCGACGCCGCAGGTCGACGGGCGCGACTACGACACGCTGTTCTCGCACGCCGACGCCGCATGCTTCGCGGCCAAGGAACTCGGCGGCAACCGCTTCCATGTCTCCTATCCGAGCAGCGACGAGGCCCAGGCGCACAGCGCGGTGATGCGCTCGGCGCTGCGCATCCGCGAAGTGCTCGAGCGCGAGCAGTTCCTGCTTTACGTCCAGCCGATCGTGCCGACGCACCAGGCCAATGGCGAAGGCGTCCATTTCGAGGTCCTGCTGCGGTGGCAGGAACCCGGCGGCCGCATCCACGTGCCCGCCGAATTCATTTCCGCCGCGGAACGCTTCCGCATGGGCCCGCGCATCGACCGCTATGTCATCGACGCGGCCCTGCGCTGGCTCGAACGCAACCCGCAGGCCGCCAAGCGCGTCGCCAGCTGCGGCATCAACCTCAGTGGGGCCACGCTCACCGACGAGCACTTCGCCGACTACCTGGCCGCACGCCTGCGCCGCAGCAGTTTTCCGGCCGAAAACCTGTGTCTGGAAATCACCGAAACGAGCGTCGTGCGCGATCGCCAGCGCGCGCAGCGCTTCATCGGCCAGATGCGCGACCTGGGCTGCCGCTTCGCCCTGGACGACTTCGGCACCGGCTTCTGCTCGTTCGGTTACCTCAGCGATCTCGACGTGGACTACATCAAGATCGACGGCAGCTTCATCCGCGGCCTGGAGGGTTCGCAGCTCTCGCAGGCGGTGGTGCGCTCGATCGGCGACATCGCGCACGTGATCGGCAAGAGCACTATCGCCGAGCAGGTCGAGACCGAAGCCGAGCATCGCCTCCTGCAGGAAATGCAGGTGGACTACGCGCAGGGCTACCTGTTCGGTCGGCCGCAGTCGATCGAGACGTTCTTCGCCGCGCCGGCGGTGGCCTGATCCAACGGCACCGGGGTCCGGCGCGTCGTGATCCCGCACGAGCCGCTCAACTCCCGCGAACGATCCGCAACGCGTCGTCGAGCAGGCCGGCGGCCGTGACTTCCGCACCCGCGCCGGGGCCCTGGATCACCAGCGGCTGGCCGCGGTAGCGATCCGACCAGATCGCGACCTTGTTGTCGGTG
The DNA here is from genome assembly GCF_042655745.1 of Lysobacter yangpyeongensis. NCBI lineage: Bacteria > Pseudomonadati > Pseudomonadota > Gammaproteobacteria > Lysobacterales > Lysobacteraceae > Lysobacter > Lysobacter yangpyeongensis. Next base: position 1,538,302 of record NZ_JBHSNM010000001.1, read on the forward strand.
CCCGCACCGCCGGCGAGCGCGTGGTCTTCCGGCAGCGCCTCCAGTCCGACCCGCGCGCGCGGCGATCCGTTTGCGTCGCTTTCCAGGCGTGCGATGAAGCGCAGTTTCGCGCCGCTCCTGTACGCGGCGGCGAAGCGCTGCCGCAGTGCGGCGTCCAGCGCGGGCAACGCGGCATCGACCGCATCCGGACCCGCCGTCGCCAGTTCCGGCGGAACGAGCGAGGCCACCTCGACCTCGTGCGGCTCCAGCTCGACGCCGGCCGCGCGCGCGAGGATCACCAGCTTGCGGCGCACGTCCTCGCCGGACAGATCGTCGCGCGGGTCCGGCTCGGTGTAGCCCGCATCGCGGGCCTGCCGCACCAGTGCGGAGAATGGCCGCATGCCGTCGTAATGGTTGAACAGCCACGCCAGCGACCCCGACAACACGCCGGCGATGGCGTGGATGCGGTCGCCTCCTTCCTGCAGTTCGCGCAGCGAACGCAACAGCGGCAAACCGGCGCCGACGGTGGCGCTGTCGCCGTAGCGGGTGCCGCCCTCGCGGCAGGCGCTGCGGATCTCGCGCCAGCGCTGCAATGACGTGCCCTGCCCCAGCTTGCACGCGGTGACGACGTGGACGCCCTGCGCGAGCCACGCCGCATGGCGCGCGGCCACGGCCTCGCTCGCGGTGGCGTCGATCACGATGCGCGTACCCGCGCGCCCGAGCGAGGCGGCAACTGCATCGAGCGATGAACGCGCCGTAGCAGGCATCGCCGTGCCATGCGTGCACGCCGCATCCACCTGCCGCGGCGCACCGAGCAGCGCGCCCGCCATCTGCGGACACACGCCCGCCGGATCGGCGAGCGCCATGCGCGAATTCGCCGCATGCACCAGTTGCAGGCGATCGACGAACGGGCCGCCGGACCACATCGCCAACCGCGCGAGAACCGCGCGACCGACCGTGCCGGTCCCGAGCAGCGCCACGCGCGCGCACGGACGCGCGTCCGCATTCGTGTGCACACTGCGGCGGGCATCGGGCACGTCGATAGCCGCGTTCATTTCGCCACGCGTCGTGCGCTGCCAGTGGCCGTCGCAGCACGCTCCAGCGCCGCGGCGATGTCGCTGGCGAGATCGTCCGCATGTTCGATCCCGACGGACAGACGCAGCAGGCCGTCGCCGATCCCCGCCGCGGCACGTGCTTCGGGCGCCATCGCCGCATGAGTCATCGTCGCCGGGTGCGCGATCAGGCTTTCCACGCCGCCGAGCGATTCGGCCAGAGTGAAGCATTGCAGGCCATCGAGGAACGCGCGCACCGCGTCGGTGCCGCCGGCCAGTTCGACGCTCAGCATCGCGCCGAAACCGTGTTGCTGCTTCGCCGCGACCGAATGCCCGACGTGGCGTTCCAGCCCGGGATAGTGCACGGCCGCGACCGCCGGATGGCCATCGAACATCGCGACCAGCGCCTGCGTGTTCTCCTGGTGCACGCGCAGGCGCGCGTCGAGCGTGCGCAGGCCGCGCAGGGTGAGGAAGCTGTCGAACGGCGAACCGGTCAGGCCGAGCGCGTTGGCCCACCACGTGAGCTGCTGGTGCTGCCCGGCATCCTTCGCCACGACCGCGCCGCCGACCACGTCGCTGTGGCCGTTGATGTACTTCGTCGTCGAATGCAACACGAAGTCGGCGCCAAACGCGATCGGCTGCTGCAGCGCCGGCGACAGGAAGGTGTTGTCGACCACCGCCAGCGCGCCCGCCTTGTGCGCCGCTTCGATGACGAAGCGCAGGTCGGTGATGCGCAGCAGCGGATTCGACGGGGTTTCGATCCAGACCAGCCGCGGCGGATCGCGCAGTGCTTCGGCCAGCGCGCGCGGATCGGTCAGGTCGGCCGTCACCAGTTCGAACGCGCCCTTCTTCGCCAGCGCGTTGAACAGGCGCCAGCTGCCGCCGTAGCAGTCGTGCGGCACCACCAGGCGATCGCCGGGCACCAGCAGTGCATTGAGCAGCAGCGTGATCGCGCCCATGCCGGTGGCGGTGACCACGCCGCCGGCACCGCCCTCGAGTTCGGCCAGCGCCTCGCCCAGCAGATCGCGCGTGGGATTGCCGCTGCGCGTGTAGTCGTACTGCCGCTTTTGGTCGAAACCGGCGAAGCTGAAGTTGGACGACAGCACGAGCGGCGGTGTCACCGCGCCGAAGGCCGCATCGCGATCGATGCCGGCGCGCACGGCGGTGGTACAGAGCTGGCGGGAAGCGGCGGTGCGGAAGGGCGTGGTCATGCGGCGGCCTCGATGGCGATGGAAGACGTCGTTGCGGCAACGTCGCGCAACGCCCCGGACAGCAGCGCGGCGATGTCCGCTTCCTCCTTGAGGAAGGCGTCGTGGCCGTAGCGCGAAGAGAGGGTTTCGATGCGCGATTCGCCGCCCAGGCGCTGCGCCAGTTCGATGCTGTCGGCGAGCGGCACCAGCCGGTCCTCCTCGACGGCGACGACCAGCACCGGCACGTGGATCGTGGCGGGATCCACGCACTGCAGGTCGATGGATTCGGACAGGCGCTGGAAGGCGACCGGCGAGGTCCGCGCGACGTACTGCGCGCCGCAGTGGTCGAGGTAGCCCTCGGCGGCCACGCGCACGCCGCCATCGACGACCTGTGCGGCACCGAAGCGCTCGTCGAATTCTTCCGGCGTGCGGTAGCTGAGGATCGCGAGCTGCCGGGCCAGCGCGAGGCCGTGGCTTTCATCGCACTGCAAGGCACCCAGCGCCACCGCGCGGCGTTGCAGCGCGCGCCACGCGCTCGAATAGGGATGGGCGCGATGCGCGCCGCTGATCGCGACCAGGCGTTGCAGCCGCGCGCCGTGACGCGAGGCGAACTGCAGCCCGACCATCGCCCCGTACGAACAGCCGACGAAGGCGGCCAGGCTTTCGATGCGCAATGCGTCCAGCACCGCCGCGATCGCGTCGGCCTGGTCGGCCGGATCGATCACGGCATCGACGCGGCCGTCGGCGCCGATCCAGTCGATTGCCAGGAGGCGATGGCGCGTCGGATCGAGCGCCCGCCCGGGCCCCACCTGCACGTCCCACCAGCCCGGCTCGGCGAAGGCCTCGCTGCTACCGGCGTGGCGATGCGCGGAAATACCACCGGCGACGAACACGACGGGAAGCCCGGCCTCGCCGAGCAGCTCGTAGCGCAGGCCGAACACGTGCGCGCCGGAGTGCCGCAGGGTCAGGGGCAGCGCGAGCTCGCCGCGCTCGGCGGCTACCGGATCGGCGCCGGCCGGCGCGGGCGCCGCACCGGCGTGTGCGGGGGCGGAAAGCGGTGGGGCGATGCGGGTGGCGAGGCTCATGCGGCGGTTCCATGCGGGAAGGAGCCATCGAGCGTCGTTGCACGCCGCCTGCGACAGGCGGACGAACAACCATCTTCCGGCACCGCGTGCGGGCCGCAGGAGTTGGCACCTTCCCGCTCACCTCGCGGTAGGTTGCCCCGGCGTCAAAGGGCCTGTCCCTCAGCCGGTCTCGATGGAGGGCCGCATCCTGCCAGCCGGCCACCGATAACGTCAATCTCTTCATCGTGATAAAGCGATATATATTCCAATTGGTCATGACGCCCCTCGACTTCGCCAGCCCCCCGTTTTCGATCCACGCCTGTTTCGACACAATCGGCCCATTGCATCAGCCGCGTTCCGTAGACTCCCCGAATGAATCCACGCCTCCTGATCGCGGCCGGCCTTGCCGGCCTGCTCGGCGCCTGCGCCTCCGCTCCACGCGACACCCTCCCCGCCACGCCCACGGCTGCGCCGACGCCGGTCACCGTCCCCGAGGCGTACATCTCGGCCGACGTGCCGGCCGAAGAGCTCGATTCGCTGGCCACCTGGCCCACCGAGGACGGCAACACCTGGCTGATCGCGACGGGCAAGTCGAGCCATCGGCTGGTGGTGTTCGACGCGGACACCGGCGAGGAACTGCGCACCTTCGGCGAGGAAGGCGCGGGGCCCGGCCAGTTCAAGCGGCCCAACGGCCTCGCCGTGCAGGGCGACTACCTGTTCGTGGTCGAACGCGACAACCACCGCGTGCAGGTGCTGACGCTGCCGGACTTCCGCACGATCGGAACGTTCGGCGACCAGGTACTGCGCAGCCCGTACGGGATCTGGCTGACGGAGAAGGAACCCGGCGAATTCGACGTCTACGTCACCGACAGCTTCATGTACGGCAAGAAGTACGACGTGGTGCCGCCGTTCGGGGAACTGAACCAGCGCGTGCGCCGCTTCCGCGTGGCATTCGACCAGGACGGCGCGCTGCGTGCGCAGTACGCCGGATCGTTCGGCGATACGCACGAGGACACCGCGCTGCGCATGGTCGAATCGATCGCGGGCGATCCCGAGAACGACCGCATGCTGATCGCCGACGAGGACCGGCGCCATCTGTCGACGCTGCGCGAATACACCTTCAGCGGCAAGTTCACCGGCCGCAGCCTGCCGCAGGACGCGTTCGGCGCCGAAGCCGAAGGCGTCGTGCTGTGGACCTGCCCCGATGGCAGCGGTTACTGGATCGCGGTCGACCAGCTCGCGCCGCTGACGATCTTCCACCTCTTCGATCGCGTGACGCTCAAGCCGGTCGGCAGCTTCCAGGGCGCGAAAACCGCGCGGACCGACGGCGTCGCGCTGCACGCGGCGGCGATGGCCGGCTTCCCCGGTGGCGCGCTCTTTGCCCAGAGCGACGACAAGGCCGTCACCGCCTTCGACCTGCGCGATGTGGCAAGCTCGCTCGGCCTGAAGCAGGGCTGCACCGAGTAATCCCAGCGCAATGGCCGTCACCCGTTCCACCGCCGCGCTCCTTGCCGCCACGCTGGCCATCGGCGCGGCGGCCGGCGCCCACGCGGCCAAGATCTACAAGTGGACCGACCGGAACGGCGTCACCCACTACGGCGACAGTGCGCCGGACAGCACCAGTCCGGCGGTGAAAAGCGGCACGCTCAAGGTCATTCCGGTCACCGTCGAACCGCGCGCCGTTGCGCGCCTGCGCGTGGAATCCAGCAACGGCCGTTATCTCGCGTTCGCCGACAACAACCTCGCCGGACCGATCGAAGTGCTGCTGCAGGCGCGCGGTGGCGGCGTCGACAGCGATCCGCCGTTGCCCGCCCGCGCCACCGTGCCGGCGCGCGGCAGCACGCTGGTCGCGGTGCTGGACGCGAGCCGTGGCGGCGAGCTGTTGATGGACAGCCTGCCGGGCGATCCCGGCGCGCGTCCGCGCGATTTCGAGTACGTGCTGCCGCTGCGACAGACCGCCCTGCGCATCGACCAGGGCTTCGGCGGCAGCTTCAGCCACAACGATCCGCAGAACCGCTACGCAGTCGATTTCGCCGCCGACATCGGCACGCCGGTGCTCGCCGCGCGCGACGGCGTGGTCATGCAGGTCGAAAACGACTTCGCCAAGGCCGGCCTCAATCGCGAGAGGTACGGCGGCCGCGCCAATTTCATCCGCATCCTGCACGACGACGGCACGATGGCGCTGTACGCCCACCTGCGTGAGGAAGGCGCGCTGGTCCGCGTCGGCCAGCGCGTGCGCGCCGGACAGCAGATCGGGATTTCGGGGAACACCGGCTTCACCACCGGCCCCCATCTGCATTTCGCGGTCCAGGTGAATCGCGGGATGAAGCTGGAATCGCTGCCATTCCGCATGCGCGGGCCGGCCGGGCCGCTGCGCATCGCCGGCGGCGCCGGCAACTGACGGCCGTACCGCCCGGACGCCGGGCCAGGCCGCCGTACCGCTATAATTCGCGCCCTTCCCCGCTTCCCGACGCGCCCTGCGGCGCGCCGATGCCATGTCCGACGTTTCCCTCGAAGCCCTGCGCCGCCGCACGTTCGCGATCATTTCGCATCCCGACGCCGGCAAGACCACTCTGACCGAAAAGCTGTTGCTGTTCGGCGGCGCGATCCAGATGGCGGGTTCGGTCAAGGGCCGCAAGGCCGCGCGCCACGCGACTTCCGACTGGATGGCGCTGGAAAAGGAACGCGGCATCTCGGTGACCTCGTCGGTGATGCAGTTCCCGTACGAAGGCCGCATCGTCAACCTGCTCGACACGCCCGGCCACGCCGACTTCGGCGAGGACACCTACCGCGTGCTGACCGCGGTGGACTCCGCGCTGATGGTCATCGACGTCGCCAAGGGCGTCGAGGAACGCACGATCAAGCTGATGGAGGTGTGCCGCCTGCGCGACACGCCGATCATGACCTTCATCAACAAGCTCGACCGCGAGGGCAAGCCGCCGATCGAACTGCTGGACGAAGTCGAGAGCGTGCTGGGCATCCAGTGCGCGCCGGTCACATGGCCGATCGGCATGGGCCAGCGCCTCAAGGGCGTGGTGCACCTTGTCACCGGCGAAGTGCACCTGTACGAAGCCGGACGCAACTTCAGCCGGCAGGACTCCACGATCTTCGCTTCCATCGACGATCCGGCGCTGGAAGAACGCATCGGCGCGGACATGCTCGCCGAACTGCGCGACGAGCTGGAACTCGTGCAGGGCGCCTCGCATCCCTTCGATCCGGCGGCATACCTCGCCGGCAAGCAGACGCCGGTGTTCTTCGGTTCGGCGGTCAACAACTTCGGCGTGCAGCTGCTGCTCGATTTCTTCGTCGAGCACGCCCCCTCGCCGAAGCCGCGCGCGACGACCTCGCGCGAGGTGGCGCCCTACGAAACGCACCTGTCCGGCTTCGTGTTCAAGATCCAGGCGAACATGGATCCGCAGCACCGCGACCGCGTCGCGTTCATGCGCATCTGCTCGGGCAAGTTCACCGCCGGCATGAAGGCCTTCCATCCGCGCAGCGGCAAGGAAGTGAAGCTCGCCAATGCGCTGACTTTCATGGCCTCCGATCGCGAGATCGCCGAAAGCGCCTGGCCGGGCGACGTGATCGGCATCCACAACCACGGCACGATTTCCATCGGCGACAGCTTCAGCGAAGGCGAGATGCTGAGCTTCACCGGCATTCCGAACTTCGCCCCGGAACTGTTCCGCCGCGCGCGCCTGCGCGATCCGCTCAAGCTCAAGCAGCTGCAGAAGGGCCTGGCCCAGCTTTCGGAAGAAGGCGCCACGCAGTTCTTCCGCCCCCTGATGTCGAACGACCTGATCCTCGGCGCGGTCGGCATGCTGCAGTTCGACGTCGTCGCCTACCGGCTCAAGGACGAATACGGCGTGGACGCCAGCTTCGAGCAGGTCAACGTGGCGACCGCGCGCTGGATCCGCTGCGCCGACGCGAAGAAGCTCGAGGAATTCCGCGACAGGAACGCGATGAACCTCGCGTTCGATGCCGCCGGCGAGCTGGTCTATCTGGCCCCGACGCGCGTCAACCTGCAGCTGGCCCAGGAGCGCGCGCCGGACGTGCAGTTCCTTGCCACGCGCGAACATGCGCATGCGGTGGCGGTGGACTGAAACCGCCGCACGACGCGATGCAAATGCCCGGCGTCCGCCGGGCGTCGGGCTTCCAGTTCACCGGCTTCATCCGCGCTTCAGAACGTGTAGCCGAACAACTCCAGATCGCGCGCATACAGCTCGGTGACGCCGTCGATCAGCTCCTGGTCATAGTAGTCGCGGTAACGCCCACGCTGGGAGCTGTTCACCTGCCCCAGTGTCGCGCTGGGAATGCCGATCCGCGCGCAGATTTCATCGTAGGACGCCTGCATGTCCTCGACGCGGCCGATGTAATCGGCCAGCACTCGCCCTTCGCCGTCGGTGACGAAACCATGCTGCGGCTGGAACAGCACATGGTGCATCGGGCGCAATTCGTACAGCATCCGGCGCATGACCTGCCGGGGATTCTGCTGGAATGCGCCATTCTCGCGGGTCATGAATGCGCAGTAGGACACGAAGCGATCGAACGGATTGCGCACGAAAGCGAACTTGAAATACTGCGCGAACGCCTCTTCGCCCAGAAAGGGACGGACCTGGTCCAGGCTGATGTGGCCGTGCCGGATGCGCGCCAGCTCCTCGTACGGGAAGCGCTTGTTGACGAAAAGCCCAACCTGCTCCAGGTCATCCGCGCTCATGTGCTCACGCAGCGCGTGTCGTACCGAATGGGTACCTGTTTTCGGAATGGCCGCGAAGACGAAGCGGTGCTGGTGGGAAATGATCATCCGGATACGACTGGCCTCGGAAGCCGAATGATAAGGTGCCTCCACCCCCTCGCGCGGCCGAGAGCATTTGCTCCAGCCCGCCAGCCGATCCTCGGACCCATGACCCCGTCCCCGATGCCCGTGTCGATCCGCGAGGAACTCGCCAACGCCCTCACCCACGGGCTGGGTGCCACTGCGGCGCTCGCGGGCGGAGCCGTGATGATCGCGCTCGCGGCGCTTCAGGGCGACGGCTGGCAGCTCGGCGGAGCCATCGTGTTCGGCGCCTGCATGCTGCTGCTGTACATCGCGTCCACGCTCTACCACGCGATCCAGCACCCGGTGGCCAAGGCGCGCCTGAAGGTGTTCGATCACTGCGCGATCTACCTGCTCATCGCGGGTACGTATACGCCCTTCACGCTGGTCGGCCTGCGGGGCGGCCTGGGCTTGTGGCTCTTCACAGCGATCTGGACGCTCGCGCTCGCCGGAGTCGTGTTCAAGCTGTTTTTCACCGGGCGCTTCAAGCTGCTGTCCACCGGCATTTACATCGCGATGGGATGGCTGGTGCTGCTGGCCATCGTCCCCGTGTTCCGCGCCCTCGACGGCTGGACGTTCGGCTGGCTGCTCGCAGGCGGCGTCTGCTACACGCTGGGCACGGCCTTCTACCATCGACCATCGCTGCCGTATTCCCACGCGATCTGGCACATGTTCGTCATCGCCGGCAGCGTCTGCCATTACGTCTCGGTGATGGCGCAGGTGGTGCCTTCCGCCTGACGCGCGTTTACTGAATCGCGCACAACACATTCACCGGTGCTTGACCGGTGGTTGCCGATGGTGAGTGGAAGCACGGACCGGCCGTGCCTCGACTTCCCATGGATCCGCATCTTCCCCGTGAACTTGCCGTGGCCACTGCCCAGGCCATGCGACGGCATCCCTGGCGGGGGGTGCTGGGAGTGCTCGTGGTCGCGCTCGTCATCCTGGTGCTGGTCTGGGACTGGAACTGGCTCAGGGGCCCGATCGAGCGACAGGTGGAAGCGCGCACCGGACGGCGCTTCGAAATTGCCGGAAATCTCGATGTCGACCTCGACTGGCGCGCGCCGGTCGTTCGCGCGGATCGGTTGCGCTTCGGCAACGCGGCGTGGTCGAAGCAGCCGCTCATGGCCACAGCCGATCGCGTCGAATTTTCCATTCGCCTCTGGCCGTTGCTGCGGCGGCAGGTCCGCGTGCCCGAACTGAAGCTGACGCATCCCGTGCTGCACCTGGAAGTCGGGCCGCAGCGCACCGGCAACTGGAAGTTCGGCGATGGTGGCGAGACGCGGGCGCAGTTCTCGCGCCTGTGGATCGACAAGGGCACGCTCACTTTCGCCGACGTCGCCAACCGCACGGACATCGCCGCGACCATCACCAGCGCCGCCGGCCGGGGCGACGCCGCTTCCACCGTAGCGGTGGTGGGCCATGGGCACTGGAAAGGCAACCGCTTCCACGCGAAGGGAATGGCGCAGTCGCCGCTCGCACTGCGCGATCGCCAGCGTCCGTACCGGATCGATTTCACCGGTGCAGCCGGCGCGACCCGCGCACATGCACGCGGCACGCTCGTCGACCCGGTGCTGTTGCGCGACTTCGACCTGCAACTGGCGTTGTCGGGCGACGACATGGCCGACCTGTATCCGCTGCTCGGCATCGTTACTCCGAACACGCCGCCGTACCGCCTCGACGGCCGGCTGACGCGCGAAATCCGGAACGCGCAGCACCGCGTCTGGCATTACGAAGATTTCCACGGCGTGGTCGGCGACAGCGATCTGGCCGGCGATGCCAGCGTCGCGGTGGGCGGGCCGCGGCCTTACCTGCGCGCGAACCTGGTGTCGAAACGGCTGGACTTCGACGACCTGGCCGGCTTCATCAACAAGACCCCGCAGGGCGGCAAAGGCGAATCGACGAACGCCATGCTGGCCGCCCGGGAAGCGGAAGACCGCGCGCGCACCCGCGTGCTGCCCGACCGACCCTACGAACTCGACCGGCTGCGCGCGATGGACGCCGACGTGCGCTACCGGGCGCATCGCATCAACGCGCCGCGACTGCCGCTGGACGACATGCAGACGCACCTGCTGCTGGAGAACGGCCTGCTACGACTGGAGCCGCTGGATTTCGGCGTCGCCGGTGGCCAGCTGCGCACCGTGATACGGATGGACGCGCGTGACAGCCCGATCCGCACGCGTGCCCGGATCGATGTGAAGGGTTTGAACCTGAAGCAACTCGTTCCCGATGTGAAGCTCGCGCAGGATGCGATCGGGCGCATCGGCGGGAACGTCGCGTTGACCGGCACGGGCAACTCGATCGCCGCCATGCTGGGGACCAGCAACGGCGATGTCGCCGTCGGCATGGGCAGCGGCCAGATCAGCAACCTGCTGATGGAACTGGCCGGCATCGACGTGGCCGAGGCATTGAAGTTTCTCGTGCGTGGCGATCGCAAGGTGCCCGTGCGTTGCGCGTTCGGCGACTTCGACGTCCGCGATGGCGTCATGACCGCGCGTTCGCTGGCCTTCGACACCACCGACACCATCATCGTCGGGGAAGGCACGATCGACCTGCGCGACGAAACCCTGCACCTGAAACTGCGCCCGCGGCCGAAGGACCGCAGCCTGCTGGCGCTGCGCTCGCCGTTGTGGATCGACGGTACGTTCAAGGATCCGGAATTCCACCCCGACTACGGCCGTCTGGGCCTGCGCGGTGCGCTGGCGCTCACGCTTGGGAACATCGCGCCACCGGCCGCATTGCTGGCGACGCTCGAACTGGGGCCTGGCAAGGACGTCGCGTGCGGCGGCCGCTACGCGAAGTAATGCTAGCTGGCGATGTAGCGCTGCAACTGGTCGAGTTCGACCTGCTGGTCCTCGATCACCGCCTTGACCAGATCGCCGATCGACACGACCCCCACCACCTCGCCCGAGTGAAGCACCGGCAGATGACGGATGCGCTCGTGCGTGACGATCTGCATGCAACGCTCCGCAGTGTCGTCGAGGCGTACGCTGATCACGTCGGTCGTCATGATCGTGCTGACCGGCGTGTCGCTGGAGGAACGCCCCTGCAGCACGATCTTCCGCGCGTAATCGCGCTCGGAAAGAATCCCGACCAGGCGCGTGCCTTCCATCACCAGGACCGCACCGATCCGCTTTTCCGCCATCAGCCGGATCGCATCGATGACCGGCGCGTCCGGTGCGATCGCGTAGATCTCAGGGGCTTTCGCTTCGAGCAGCTGCCGTACGGTGCGCATGGCTCTCTCCTTCGATGGCGACTGGCGACTGGCGAGAAGAGAATACTCCTGCGGCCGGCTTCCAGGCGTCGACCAGGTACAAGGGGCGCTGCTTGGCTTCCAGATACAGGCGCCCCAGGTATTCGCCGATCAGCCCCAGGGCGATCAGCTGCACGCCCCCCAGGAACAGGATGACCGCCATCATCGTCGGCCAGCCCGCCACCGGGTCGCCCCAGAGCATCGCCTTGATCACGATCCACAACGCGTAGACGAAGGCCACGGCGGCCGTGATCAGGCCGAGGTACGTCGCCAGCCGCAGCGGCGCGGTCGAAAAACTGGTGATACCTTCGAGCGCGAAGTTCCACAGGCGCCAGAAGTTGAACTTGCTGGCGCCGGCGCTGCGCGCCTCGCGGTGATAGGGAATCGCCACGCTGTTGAACCCGACCCAGCCGAACAGCCCCTTCATGAAGCGATGGCGTTCGCGCAATTGGCGCAGGGCCGCGAGCGAGCGCGGCGACAGCAGGCGAAAGTCGCCGGTGTCGGCGGGAATCGGAGTGTGGGAAAGCCGGCCGATCACGCGATAGAAGACGTGGGCAGTACCGCGCTTGAGCCAGCCTTCGCCCTCCCGTTCGATGCGCGTGCCGTGGACATCGTCGAAACCCTCGCGCCATCGGGCGACGAACTGCGGAATGAGCTCGGGCGGATCCTGACCATCGGCATCGAGGATCAGCGCGGCACCGGCGTCGACATGGTCCAGTCCGGCGGTCAGCGCCGCTTCCTTGCCGAAATTGCGCGACAGCCGCAGCAGCGCCACGCGGGGATCCTGGGTTGCCAGGTGCTGCAATACCTCCCAGGTGGCATCACGACTGCCATCGTCGATATAGAGCACGCGGCTCTCCACGTCGGGCATGGTGTCGAGCACCGCCCGCAGTCGCGGATGCAGCAATGGCAATGCCTGGGCCTCGTTGAAGGCCGCAACGACGATGGTGAGCAGGTCGCGGGTCATCCCGGCATGGTAACGGCCACGGCGCGGAAGCGCTGCCTCGGTCAATCGATCCGCTGCAGGAAGGCGGGGCCGCCCATGTAACGCATCTGCCGCTGGATCGCATTGCTCCGCCGCTGCACGTACGGTCCGGGGCGGGCGATGCTGTAACGGCGCGGATTGGGCAGCACGGCCGCCATGCGCGCGGCTTCCGCTGCCGAAAGGGATTTCGCGTCCTTGCGGAAGTAGGTCCGCGCGGCCGCCTGTGCACCGTACACGCCGTTGCCGAACTCGACGGTATTGACGTAGACCTCGATGATCCGACGCTTCGGCCACAGTGTCTCGATCAACACGGTGTACCAGACCTCCAGGCCCTTCCGCGCCCAGCGCGTCACCCCCTGCCCCTTCCACAGGAACAGGTTCTTGGCCAGCTGCTGGCTGATGGTGCTGGCGCCGCGGATACGGGCGACGGGACGGTTGCGTTTGCGCGCGCGTTCTTCGGCGCGTTCGTTGTGGGCACGCGCCTTCTCGATGGCCTTGAAGTCGAACCCGTTGTGCGTGGCGAAGTTCTGGTCTTCGGAGGCGATCACCGCGAGCGGCACGTAAGGCGAGATGTCCTCCAGGTCGCGCGAGTCGTAGGCGATGCGAAAGCCGAAATCGCCCTCTCCCAACGCTTCGAACTGCCTCGCTGCCATGAACGCGGTAAACGGAGGATCGATGAAGCGCAGCACCAGCACCTGCAGGACCGTCGCGACCACGAAGCACAGCGCCAGCCGCCACAGCCAGCCGAGCCAACGCCGGCGCCGCGTTTTCGCCGTGGCCATGCTCTCCGCTTCACCCTGGATCGTGTCTTGCACCCGGCGCCCCCCGTCCCCATCCTGCGGTCATCCCGCAACCGATGCGCGCATTATCGTGGATGCCGCACGCCTTACTGCACGAAGCCATGACGACCAACGCAGATCGTGACCAATTGAGCCGCTTCCTGATCGAAGGCGCCGGCGTACGCGGTGTTCGCGTGCATTTGCACGACACCTGGCAGCAGATCCGCTCGCGTGCCGAATATCCCGCCGCGGCCGCCGAACTGCTCGGCGAGGCCGCGGCCGCGGCGGCATTGTTCACCGGCCATGCCAAGGTCGATGGCCGGCTTTCGGTGCAGCTCCGGGGACACGGCGCACTGCGCACGCTGTTCGCCGAATGCACGGCAGCCGGCACGCTGCGCGGGATCGCCCAACTCGCCGAAGAGGGCCCGGAATCGGTGTCGCGCGACCTTCGCGAGCTCGGTCCGGACGCCATGCTGGCCATCACCATCGAGAATCCGTCGCGCGACGGCCGTGAACCGATGCGTTACCAGGGCCTGGTCGCTCTGGAATCAGATTCGTTGGCCGGCGCGTTCGAAGACTATTTCCGCCGTTCGGAACAGCTGCCCACGCGCCTGCTGCTGGCCGCGGACGAAATCGCGGCCGCGGGCCTGATGCTGCAGAAGCTACCGGGGGATGCCGGCGACGATGACGGCTGGACCCGCGCAGGAGCCCTGTTCGACACGCTGTCGCCAAGGGAACTCCTGGAATGGAGTGGAGAACAACTGGTCACCCGTCTGTTCCATGAGGACGGCGCACGCATGCTCGGCAGCCGCCCGCTCGCCTTCGCCTGCTCGTGCTCGCGCGAGCGGGTGGAGGCCATGCTGGAATCCCTGGGCCAGGAGGAGGCCCGGGCGGCGCTGGCCGACGGGGAAGCGGTGGTCCGTTGTGAGTTCTGCGGCCAGTCCTACCGGTTCAGCCCCGACCAGATCGAGGGACTTTTCGTCGGCGGCGACGTCCAGCCGGCCCCCGAACGGACGCAATAGCCGGCTTGAGACCCGCTGCACAGATTGTTAAATAAGCATAAAGTAGCTATAGTCCCAGGCCCATAAAGCGGGGAACTTCACCGGCAGGATCCGGTCGTAACCACGCCATGAAAGCGCGCCTGCTCCACTTGCCATTCGCCCTCCTGCTCGCGCTCGCCGCGACGACGGGTGCGCATGCGCAGGTGACCGGCGCGAAGGCGGACACGACCCTGCTTCCGGTCTGGAACACCAACGGCAAGCTCGAAGCCGTGCTTCAGCTCGAGCCCAGCGTCACCCCCATTGCGGGCGCCCGCTGGCGCGCCGGCGGCAACACGCTGGATGCCGCGTTCGGGGTCGCCGCCGGCGACACGCTCGGACTCGTGTGTGATCGCAAGGGCGGCCTGGCGTCGGCGATCGGCAATCTCGCCAACCACTGCATGCTGGCCACCCTGGACAGCGACGGCAGCGATCGCCAGCTCAATGCGGGAGTCAACCTGACTCGCGGCAGCAGCCGGCTCGGGCTGATCCTTGGCAACGCCCGCGACACCCTGCCCGCCTGGCTCACCCCGAACAACAAGGCCGGCAAGGTCGACCAGAACAGCCTGACGCTGTACGGCCAGAAGAACATCGGCCGTGAGGCGACGGTGTCCATCGGCGGCACGCTGGCCCGGGCACGGCTGATCCCCGCCGACGACATCCCTTCCGAAGTCGCGGACCGCTGGACCACCAAGACCTTCAGCATCGGCGCCGGCATAGGGAATTTCGGCGCCAACATCATCGGTCGTGTCGTCGATACGCCCGGAGCCCCGGGTCAATGGGGCGGACTCGGGCTTGGCCTGACCTGGCGGACCCCGTGGAGCGGACAGCTCACCGTGGGCGCCGAGAATGTCGTTACCCGCGGCAAGAACCCGTTCGCGCCCAGCGACACGGACAAGGACGAGGGCACCATCCCCTACGTCCGGTACGAACAGGACCTCTGAAGTCCTCTGTCTCAGGCGCCCCGATCGCGCGCCTGCTTCCCGCTCTCCTCCCATCCGCACTTCCCCCGCGCGTCTGGAGCCTTCCGGACCATTCGTCGGCGTCTGTTAACGACACTTTAATTTTTCGGTAGGCCGGTCTACTATCCGGACGGCCTTGCCGGTTTTGGTGTCTTCCTTGACGCCGCCGGGGAGGTTCCCATGGGAAACAAACCAAGACCGACTTGGAGAGAGAGATGACTTTGAAGACCACCAAGCTCCGCGATGCGATTACCTACGCCATCGCCGTGGGCACCATTGCCGGTACCGGCTCTGCGTTCGCGCAGGACGCCGCACCCGCGCCGCAGGAAAAGGAAGCCACGACCCTCGAGCGCATCGAGGTCACCGGTTCGCGCATCAAGCGCACCGACATCGAGACCTCGCAGCCGGTGTTCTCGCTCAGCC